>NZ_FNBH01000002.1 GCF_900102265.1 Epilithonimonas hungarica
AAATGTATAACCAACAAAAATTAGTAAGTTTATAAACCGAAAATCCTCCTTAAGGATTTAAACTAAAATGTCTAAGTTGGTTTGAAGACGTACATTCTTTTATCAGTTGTTGAATATTATGATTAGTACTTTTCTGATATGCACAATAAGAATATTTCCCAATGAACTTCTTTTTGCATTTTTTGCACTGATAGCGCTGCTTATTTTGTGATGTTATTCCTGCCTTGATACAGTAGCTGTAATTACAGTGAATACATCGATTTCGCCGTTTATTCATAATGATTTAAAGTAAATTAGTAACTCCACATCTGAACCATCAGCTTTTGGACTTATGCATTCCGGAGTCGCTATTTTGCTTTTTAGTCGGCAAAAATAAAAAACGATGAACTATAGTACATCGTTTTTTTATTATATCTTTATATGGTATTGATAATTAATGAAGTTAATTAAAAACTCCACATCTGTACCATTACCATTGAATTTCAACATTGTTTATATTTACCAAATTGTTTGGAACACATATCTAATGTTTTGTCCAATTGTGTGCGATAAATTATCGTTAACATTAAGGATAGAATGGTATGTCTGCTTCAATAATATCTTCAAACATCTTATAACCTTTTTTCTCTAATGTATTAATATAGTTTTCACAACCATATTGTATAACTGTATATCTATTTTCGAAAGATTGTAATTTAAGATAATATTTATCTCCATTATTAATATCATAATTTCCCCTAATAGTAAAAATACTTAATTTGGCTAATTTTTCTTCTTTTGGTTTCAAAATTATTAAATCCTCTTCACATTGTTGATCGTCAAATCTTTCGTAGTATCCTTTTGTAAAATATTTTATAGGCAAAATAAAATTATTTTTGCTATCTACCACATTGTTGTCTTCACGAAAACTATACGGATCGATTATATAAGTACAATTAGTATTGTTGATTATTTTAACCTCCAGATTTTCGCCTTTTAGCATCTTATTCAAATAAATTTTATCTGATAAAAATAAAATTTCTACTTCACTTTTTTTGTTTAGTTTAATCTGCGAATCAACAAATATTATGTTGAATAACAGTAATATAAGAATTTGCTTCATAGTACTTAAAATGAATAGTTTAATAAAAACTTTGGAACATATCCCATTTGAGTCTGAAAATTATTCTGATCTTCATGTAATTTTCCTGTTAGATCATATACAAATTTGTAGGCTCTATATTCTAGCAGCGAATCAATATTAGGTAATTTCCAAAAGGCATGATAAAATCCTCCTAGATAATCAATTGAATGTACTAATTCGTGCAAGAAAACATCCGCAAATGTCGATACAGATTTAGTATATAATGATGTAGCATACAGCATCTGGCCTTTACCATTAGTTATACCATAAGCAGGTTTCCCACTTCCAGCAATTAAGTTGTTAAATTTACTGAAAGTTATTTTCTGGCTATCATTACTTTCCCATTCGCTAATTGCGCCAGGCTCATCCGCAAATTTTGCCCAACCAGATCCTAAATTCCACATATTTTCAAAAACCTTTTTCAACATTTCTAAAGCGTTATTATTATAATTTTATGACAGGATTTCAATTAAGAAATGTAGAAATTAGATGTAAGGAAATTAAAACGAACAGTATAAAATTGAAAAAAGTTGCTATTTCAACCTTTCTCTAAATAAAATTTGTTATTATTCATATTGAAATATAGTGAGAAGCTGAAAAAGGTTAACAATTCTAATAGTTTCATTGAACTTTTGGTAACATTTCTTGAATCATGTTCTCCAAGTATGCAAGGTTGTATTCTTTACAAAACTTAATGACGCTTTTTAAAAATAATATTGCAATTTTCATCGGTGGATGCAGTAGAATTTAATAAAATAGAATCAATATTTACTTTGGAGTAAAAACTATTAATATCAATTTTTTTTAGTGGCAAATATATTTCATCAACTATTTGGTATTTTTTGCTTAATGAATCTACATACTGTTTAGGAAATTTAAAGGTTGAATTTTTAAATCTGAGTTTCGTCGAAAGAAAATATTCATCTGTTGGAAAATGGTTCTTTTCATATTCTAGGTAATTAAACATTTTAAAACCAATAATTTTTTTTCTATTTTTTGGTATAACTACTATGGAGTTTATTTTAAATAAGAAGTTAATTGCGTCATTATAGCTCAAATTATATTTGTTCTGAACATATTTAATCTTGCTCTCTGGAATTTTCATACAGTCATTATAATTACTGGTTGTAATTTGAGAATAAGGAGAATAGAAATCATCCACAACTTGCAGCTTGCTAGAACTAATTTTGTATTCGGAACTTCTTAAATTCAAAAAAAAGATCAAGCTTTTATTTGTTTTGTTTTCAATTTCTACAAAACAAGAATCCCAAGAGTTTCTGATTTCAACATATCTGGCATTAATTTGAGAATTAACTGTTATGCTAATTAGCAAGATGGTAATAACTGTTATTTTTTTCATTTATTAAAGAATAGTTTGTAGTCTTTCAAAAAGTCATAATATCCGTCATATTTGATACAACCAGTTGCATCATTTGTTGAAGAGTGGGCAAGGTATTCTGATACATTTACAGCTTTTCTACTAGCCACAGCATCACTATAGCCTTGTTCAATAATTAGCATTAAAAAAGTGGTAGGCTTATTCCAATTATAGACTTGTAATCAATTTCCACTTATAATTATACCAAAAAAACTGGGGTTGTCAGTATTTCAGATATCTATCGTGTATGTCTCTTCCTCTGCTTATCTGCAATACGATATCAAAATCAATTTCAAAATTTTTGTTTTTTTTAATAGTATTAAAATTCAGCACTTATTTCTATTAACAATCTTTGGAATTCTACCAATTTCCAAATAATAGTTCCTAAAAATAAGTTAGGAGAGAAACCAATGGAGACTATAATATTAAGGAATTAAAGGAATTTTAGCATTTATGTTTCCTTCTAATACCTTATAGCCTTGTGCTTCCATCTCTTTAATATATTCTTTACATCCTGTATCTGAAGAAAATTTTTTGCCGAATTCTACACTATTTAATTTTATATAGTATTTTTGATTACTTTTTAAATCATGTTCTCCTATGTATCTAAAAAGATTTAATAATACCACACTAGTTGAGTTTTTAAGAACAACCTCATAATCTTTATAACATTCGTTATCTTTTCTTTCGGCTGTTTTACCACCAGTAGGATAAGGCAAGTATGGTTCAACATAATTATTATTTTCATCATATACTCCTATGCTACTATAAAAGCCCTCTGTATCAATAATATAATTGTCATTTGTGTCATTTATTATTTTAAAAAGATAACGCGGTCCCATCGACCGTTTTACTTCAGAAAACGGAAGTAGAATCTTCACTTCTTTATTATCATTGATTTGGATTTGAGAATAATAAAATATTGGCGTCAACAAAAAAATTAAAAACTTATTTTTCATAATTAGTATAATCTAAACATAGACGAAAATACGGAAAGAAAACCTATAGAATTAGTAATATGATTTGTACCAATAGCATTGACAAATCCTCCATTCCATTTCGCAACTTCCATATATGCTCTTGCTTCAATAGCATCACTACCAATCTCCCCAAAGCGGTTAAAAAAAGATGTAAGACCTGATACAAAATCCATAGAATGCACCTGCTCATGAACGAAAGTAAGAGCCAATTTCCAATTTGTATATCTTAACAAACCACAGCTTAATAATACCTTGCCCGATGTAGGACTTGTAATTCCATCAGCGTCATCTAGGAAAACACCATCTTTATTTATTGTTGACAAATTACCTTTTTCATTATAACCCACTTTTAAATAATCACGAGACCATTCTGCCATAGTCTGATCATTTGCAAATTCTGTCCATTTTACGCTTTCATCCCAATATTGACTTTTAAAAATCTCTTTTAACTTTATCAAAGTTTCTTCAGTTGCTGGCGCATTTGGATCTATTCCATTCTTTTCTAAAAATTTCTGCATCTTATCTTTCTCTATTGCAGCAACCCCTAAATGTGCCACGTGATTCAATCCACTAGTTATTAGTCCTTGTTGAAATCCTTTCCAAAAACTACCGCCTGCAATTGCAGAGCTAATACCACCACTAAAACCACCAACTGCAATCATCGTTGCTTTCATCATATCTTTACCAAAGCTATTATACACAACATTATTACGTGTACTTGCCCCAAAATTGATACCCAAACTTTGTACACTGCTTGCCATTGCGGAGGAAATAAGTCCACTCCAAAATCCGCTGCCGAACTTACCTCCGTCTGCTGCGCTCATCAGACCGCTGCTGATAGCATGCATCCCGGCTTCAAAAGCTGCCTTGCCAACGGTAAGCAGTTGGCCAAATGCTGATGTAGCAACACTACCTATTCCAAAACTAACAGCACCGGCAATAGCTCCCATTGTGGCGGCTTTCCCCATCCCGTACCAAAACGGGATGCCCTGTATCATATTAGCAATAGCTTTCCCAAAGATAGCAACTCCTACGGCAATAATTACCGCTACACCTAAGGATATTGCCTCGTTACCATCCAGATCTACATTTAGCAAAGGATTATTCAACACGTAGGAATATCTGTCATATGCCTGTGTATTAAATGGATCTGAGACAAGTTTATCTGCGCTTAGGAACTTTCTTAATATAGGATCGTAAAGACGGGCATTCATATTGATGAGCCCGGCTTTCCAAAGGTGTTCATGCCCTGTATACCCCCTATCTATGAAATAGTTATAAGTTGATAGTTGTTGGCTGTCGGTAATCAATGATCCTGAAGAGTTTAGCAAAGCTTTTATATTGCCCCATGCATCAAAATATCTTTGTTCGACCACAGCTCCGTCTGCAGCTTTGGTGATAGCCACAATGCTACCTATATTATCACGGTGCAGGAAGTAACAGGCCGTCTCATTTGGAACAACAGAAGAACCATTCAATACTGTTTTTTTGATATAGTTGGCAGAGTAGGGATCTCCTGTAAGGTAATTTATAATTTCTGTCCTGTTACCATTTTTGATGATCTCTACTGCAAAATCTGAGGAATAAAACTTCTGAACTCCTGTAACCGTGGAAGCCATAGAATAACGGCTTTTCAGAATATTGTATTCAAAATTCAGATTTTCCTTCCCTGCAAGTGTGATGTTCAAAGGGCTTTTGAAGGCATTGTATGTTGTGGAAGCAAATCCTCTCTGTGTATTTACGCTGTGACCATTCGTATTGAAGGCGATGTTTTGCAGTTTGTAATCACCTGTATTGTAGTTATATTTGCCAAGTTCTGAGTTGGAGGTCATTCTTCCTCGCGGGTCATATGTATACTCGTTGACCAACGTTCCATTTAAGGTTTCGGTCAGAAGTCGGTTGAGCTTATCATAATTATATTCCTCACTTTTATTAAATGTTCGATTGTTTCGCGAATTAAGTATACCCTTATCCATATTATAGTCATAGCCTATGTCTACAACAGAAATTCCTGTGGTATTATTGACATGACGTATGTCAGTAAGGGAGTTGTCACTACCTCTGTAGCTGTTGGTAATAGTGTGACCATTACCATACTCCATCTGTTTGATCTGGCCCCTGGCATTAATATCTGAGATATGCCAAACCATTTTAGCCGTTACCGGATCATTTTGCTGCACAAGAATGCCATTGGAATCGTAAATGTTTTTGATTAAAGTAATAGGTGTAGTATAATTTAGGCTATTTAGTTTTATAGTACTACTTATAATATCTGTCCTGCCAAACGCATCAATACTGCTACTGGTGGTATATGTGAACTCCGGAGTCTGTTCCACTTTTCCCATTATCCGGAAGTACTGGTCATATACAGTAGTATAGGTAAATGTCTTGCCATTACTGGTTCCGGTAATCTTTTCTGGTAATTTTGTGTTTGCGTTATAGGTATATGTTTTCTCTATTGCCGTATTTTCGGCAGCAGTCTTTCCATAAGATTTTTCTGTTTCAGGTCTACCCAGGCTGTCATAAGTGTATAATGTGTAGCCCTTCGGGTTTTCTTCTCGTATTATTCTGCTGAGATTGTCATATCTATATTCGAAGATTCCTGCTGACGGATCTGTGATCTTTGTTTTGTTTCCCCAGCCATCTATTTCAAAAGTTGTTTTGATGCCGTCGTAGTCCGTCTCCCTAAGAGCGCCATTAGGAAAGTAAGAGAACCCTATTATACCACCATGATCTTGCTGACGGATGACATTTCCCATTGCATCCATTGTTTTGGATGTTTTTTTGTAGCCGTCATCTACGGTTACCATCATCCCTTCGTAGCAGGTTTTTATAACTTTTCCTGTGTAAAGCTTATTTTCTGTAGGTCTGTTGAGCTCGTCGTATTTAATTTCGTTCCATTGCTGAGTTTCTCCTTCAAAATAGGGTTCCGTAAATCGTATTTTCCTTCCAAAAAGGTCATACTCTGTCTTTGCGACGATCCATTTACCATTGGTAGATTGTGTCTTGGATTGGATTTCACGGTCAAACTTGTCAAATGTAATAATGCTTTCCGTACCTCCTTCGCGTTTTTTGGAAAGGTCATAGACACCACCAGCAATACCGGATCCGGTCTTGGATATAGTGGTTTTTTTACCTAAGTAATCTGTGATCACGGCAACATTGCCCCAGCTATCGTGGGTGTAGTAGGTTTTCAGGCCTAAGGATGAAGTTTCTTCGGACATCCTCCCTAATGCATTTATAACAGCAACAGATGATAATCCGTCCGGAGTTGTTGTTTTATTTATGTAGCGCTGGGTATCATCATATTCATAAGACGTGGATTGTGATGAAAGACCGGAGACGGACAACGTTTCTTTTTTCAGATTGCCATTATTATAATATTCGTACGATGTTATTATTGGCGGCGCATTAGGATCATTAGAATATTTGTAAACTTCAGAAATCAGTCCATTATTAAAATAGTTATTTGTCTCCCTGGTTGTAAAAGATAAGCCATCTCTGTAAGTTATATTTTCAGAAGTTTCTATTTTACCATAGAAATAGTGGTCTCCACTAGTAAACTCCGGTTTATAAGTATAGGATGCTTTTGTTGAACCTATGCTGTTGTAATCGGTATAGGCAAATTTGAGTTTAAAATCATCATTTGGATCAAAGTCGTAGCGTTTATTGATAAATATCTTTTTAAGATTATCAACAGAAGATTCTTGTGTAGAAAGGATGATATATTGATTTCCTATTTTAAATTTCTGGTTAACACTATAATTTTCCGTAAAGAATTTTTTAATTCCTCCATAGGTGGATTTTATTACAGAATTGTCCATCAATGGATCTTTGGTCTGGATATTCCAGAAAATAGCTTTTACCGGATCTTTTACCCTATATTTTCCGTTGGAGAATGTAGACTCGTAAGGATCACTGATATAGGTTTTCTGAAAACCTAGAAATCCTTTTCCCTCAAGATTTTGGATTCCGTTTTCAAACCTATATTCCTTAGTGAGTATTTTATTATCAAATAAAGTATGGACTTTATTGACCATATAATAACTGCCATTGGAGTTGTGTGTGTAATATGGATATTTTAGCTCCTGTTGTGGATTGAAGATATAAGTTAATTCCTCATAATAGTCTCTTTCTATTCCCCAGGAAAGTAGATCAGGATCAATCGCTTGAGCCATATTACGGTATTCTACCTTCTGAACGACAGAAGACGAATTGTCCACCTCTTGTATCTGTGTTTCAAGAAAACTTTCATTATTGACAGTAATGCGAGTATCAAACCTTGCTACCGGATCATGAATATAAAATCCTGATTTATAAACATTCAATCTATTAAAATCTGTATTTGATAATACTAGAGATAATGGGGAAATTACCAAATTGGTAACTGATTCTGATTTTTTCTTTGTAAATGTGCCACCTTGTAAATTTTTATTAAGATATAAATTTACCTGATTACTGATGGAGGAACTGAAACCTTGTGTATTTGTTAGTATTTCGGTCACAGTTAAACCCATTGCTACTAATGGAGCGGCACATTGATTTGGTGCTAGCACATAATTAACCGTATTATATGGATAGTTGGGATTTACGCATTTAAAGTTGGGTCTGAAAAAAAATGTATTTCCCAGATTCTCGACCTTAACTTCTGCGAGCCTACCATCTGCATCATATTTGGCTCTTCCAACTTTATTAAGTGTCATAATATCTGATCTTCCGTCACCATCAAAATCCGTTATTATGATGTTTTGGGTAGCGTATCGGGTATAAGCATATTCGTCCGGCTGCCCATCCCAGAATTTTTGCCAAAATGTAGATCTTTTGATAACATTATTTTGCGATGGCTTAAGATAGAAGATTTTCTGTTCGGTGTAGTTTTCCTCTGCTTTCAAAAATTGTTTCCCGTTACTCGTATATTTCCACCATAAAAGATTGTCATGTTCTATATTGTAGAAAACCGCACCTATTTTAGTTCCGCTGCTATCCTCATCCTTCGGAATCTCGTAAACCCTTTGAGGTGTAAGAAAATCGGTCAAACCGTCTCCATTAAAGTCTCCGAAATAGATAGGGGTATCATTTCCGAAATGACTTAGGGTTTGATCAGTCAATAGTGCTGTCAGTGTGTTCTGTTGAAAATCGATCTTATAAACATCATATTTCCAAGAATATTTCGATACCACCATTAATTCAGAAATCCCGTCACCATCCATTTCTATAGGATAAACATCCTTATTTTCTATAGAAAGATTACCTAATGAGACCGGAATTTGATTAATATCAGCTACCGGGGTCTTTTTTCCTACTTCAAGAAAATATAATTTGGCTGGACGATTAAAATTAGCAGTCTCGTAAACTAGAAAATCAATCAATCCATCATTATTAAAATCTCCTGAGACCAAGGTTCTCTCGCTTGTATCCCTTCTGTAAATGTACGATGGGTTATGTGGGGTTCCACCGTCAGGATCGGAATAGGGATCATCATTAGCATGAAAATTTTCTCTCGATATAAGACCTCCCTTTAAAATATATTTTACAGTGATCTGCTCGCCCGTTTTAAGGTCCTGCGTAATAAAATTGACCTCGTCCCGTAGATTATCGTTTACAGAATCATATTCATTGTCTGTATTAGCATTATCCAAGTAATTTACTTTAACTGTGATCAGCTGATCATTATCCTTAATTTGCCCAATTTTCCCCAGAGTTTTACCTGAATAAAAAGTTGAGCTTGAACTGGTAGAAAGATTAGGGAATCTTTGGGAACGGCTACTTTGTACACCATAGCTGCCATTACGTAATTTAACCTGATAGACCGCTTCCAAATTTTTGCCTGTAAAATTACCGACAGTTGCGCTTCCTAAACCGACAACATCCTGTGGTCTTGGATTATTATAATACCCGATGCCAAGAGGAAAGCCGTTACTTCCTTGTCCCAAAGTTATTTTCGCAGCATTCGTTACATTATACTTAAAAATCAAGGGTTTAAGCATAGCCCCTTCATCATTTTCCACATCTACTTCGACCACTCTTTCTATACTGTTTTCACTGATATAATCATGAACAAGCGAATATTTTCGATATAGAGCATTGTAGATCGAGCCAGTATTGATCTCATATAGTATTCGTGAGTTGATAAATTCTATTTCATTTCTGAATATCTTAATATTATATCGACGAGCTTTATATAAAAAATTAACATAAAATTTATCGGTGGCCACATTTGCCCCCCCATAAGAAATTTTTGTCAATACAGGGACATTGTTGGCAACTTCATATGTATAATGAATCTGATTGTCCAATGCATCCACAATCGTAGAGATATAATATTGTCCTGTTACCAATTCTTTATACTTAGCAATTCGTCCGTCGGTATATTTTACAATGAACTGATACTCACCAGCAGTTTGCTTTGTAATTTTTATCTTTGAAAAAATCTCGGTAACATATTCGTTATCTGTGATCTTTAATAATCTTTGTCCATCCAAATAAAAAGGATCACTATCATTAAATTGAGGGCCCCTTGTAACACCATCGACTTCTTTACTCTTGCCTCCACGATTAATCGTTGAAAGACCAACGATATTCCAACCCCAACCAGCTTGTCCATTTCCGCTCTGGCTGTTATATGACAATGCAATATTTGGTTGGAAACTGTTGACCCCTTTTAAAAGTTCTATGGGCAACATATAGGTCAATGCTCCAGACTCATTGACGTTCATTTCCGCATTAACTGTAGGAGCAAGCGGATCTGTTAGATTTGTTGCCGATATTATATTTTGCCCTCCTGTCTGATTATTTTCCGCATACCCAGAGGTGTCGTATTCCAAAGGAATCTCGGTTAGGGTTTGTGAAAATAGTATTACACTGACAAAGAAAAATATTATAGACAATGAAGATCTCATAGAGGTTACCATTTTAAGATGTTTTTAGATATAACCTGTCCAGTGTTAAGCGTGAAATTAACAATGAAAATTCCAGGGAGTTGATTTTGCAATGAAAAAGTTGTGTAATTGATTCCGTTTGTCGGCTGGTACCCAAATACATATCCACCGTTACCATTATAAACCTGCAAATTATAGATCTGGTTAAGCGCCGGACCATCCCAAGTTATATTAACAGTATATTGATTTCCTGCACTTACCGGATTAGGATATACTTTGATGCTGTTTTTAATATTCATTAAGGCAACAATACCCAAATTACACTAACTTAAAAAAGCAAAAGACCAACTGAAATGTTGGTCTTATTTATTTATGAAAGAATTTATAACATTTTTCAAAGATGATAAAGAATATAAATCACTTGGAACAAATGAAATAAAACAAATCTTGGAAAAGATTGGAATTAATACAGATCATCATTGTTTAATAAGAAAAAAAGTACACATTATAGTTAATAAAATAAGTGATTTAAATTTATCGATTACCGAATCTGATTCAGAATTTGAAAAAACAGTCAAAAACAAAATTATAAATGGGAATAGGTCTTTTATTGTGGTAGTTTAATATCTTTTGTAAAATGAAGATAAATTTGACTTTCATTATTGAACGTTTGAGATTGTAAGCCTAACCTAATCAAATCCTTTGGTTCTTGAGAAAAAAGGCGAACTATTTCAATTGCATTATCTAAAGATTCAACAGGTATTGTATAATCGCAAACATAAGAAGAATCATTATTTAGTAACCACTTATAACTATAGTCATTTGAAGTTGCTCCTTCAAAGTTTATTAACTTCTTGCTATAAGCTATTTGTTTTAGTTTGCCTAAATGTTTTAAAATGTTTTCATTAGTCATAATATAAGTTTTAAAAGTTATTGTGAAATATAGTAAATATAATAGTCTCCTGTAAAATCATTATTACTATAAAATTTTATGAAAGATAAATTATCTGGAATAAAAGTACCTCCCCATTTTGAGGTATATTCATATCCTAAACTTGAAGAATTATATTTTTTGTTTGAAAGGTCTCTATACAATTTTTCACCATTGGAAGTTTTGTATATAATTTCAGTATCTTTTATATAAACGTAAGAATCAACATTTGACTCTTTTAGTATGTGACCATCTTTATTATACTGATTTATTCTTTTTACAGTTAAATTTTTAGATGGTTTTTCAACAGATAGATAAGACATTTGTCTAATGATATCATTCAATTTTTGGTAAATCTCTTCTGAATTATTTGAATTTAGTTCAAGATTACGAGCCAAACGAGAAAATGTATCTCTTGACAATTGATAATCTTTTTCTAAACTATTGAACGAAGAATTATTTTGAAAATCTTCTCTATAAGATTTGAGCTTTTTATCTAATTCTAGTACTTTGTTAGAATATAGACCCAAGTATTTATCACTTGTGGATTCATTAGAATTAGAAGTTCTTTTTGAACTATTAATAGTATTTTCAGTTATCGTATTAATTGTATCATACAACCAGTTAATTATACGATTTGTTTCACTAGATGAGCTATAATTAAAGTTTTGACCATTCAAATTTTTTGATATAGCTTTCGAGAAAGAATTATGAATAATATTTTTATCATTCTCTGAAATATCTAAGTTATTTATTTTAGAATCTATGATATTAATAGTATTCTGTACCAACTGAGTATTATTATCATAGCGATTCTGCAATGTAGATGCAGCATTAAATGTAGAATTTAAGTCAACTTTTGCAGGTTCTCTATATTGATATGGCTGTTTTTGTGTTGCCTTGGTATCATAGTATTCCCATTGGCGAGTCAAATTATTATAGCCTTTATAACCAATCATATTACCTTGTGAATCAAAATATTCATACCGATTGTAAATTGTATTGTACTTTTCTACCACGGATTGAGAAAAATAAAGACTACCTAACAATAAAAATGAGAAAACAAAAACTTTTTTCATAAGATGAATTTTATTTCACCTAGTTCCAAAGTGAATATTAATAATGCAAAAAGCGTGGAACTAAACTTAATTTGCTAACAGAGGCTCTGGTAAGCCTAACACCACAAACAAGTATAGCCCACGCCATAAGCGAAGGTTTCACTGTTTATTCTGTAGTGTTTTGAATTTACCAGATTCCTGTTAACAGAATAAAAGCTAACGCTTTATTAATTTCGATAAAAATGTATGGTACTAGCCAAGCGAAATGATTTTTTGAACGTACAAGTGCTTGGCTTTCCCATACATTACAAATATAAAAATAATCTTAGTTATACCATAAAAATAATTTTAGAAGTTTTTTACACTAAAAAATTGCAATGGTGTAATTTTTGACTACATTTGTGAAAAAGAAGCAAATGTTCAATTCGGATTTTAATAGTTTAGTAGAGTTATTACAAGTTTTTTCAAGTGAAGAAAAATGTATCGAACATTTAGAAGAACTATACTGGAATGGTACACCTGTCAGTCCTTTTGTCGAAGGTTCTAAGGTTTACAAGTGCGCAGGGGGTAAATATAAATGCAAGGATAGTGGCAAATACTTTGATGTCAAAACTGGGACAATGTTCGCAGGTACTAAGGTGAGTTTGCAACAATGGTTCTGTGCGATTTACTTAGTTATAAATCACAAAAAAGGCGTTAGTTCTGCTCAATTAGGTAGAGATCTAAATATTAGCCAAAAAACCGCCTGGTATATGTTGAATCGAATTCGTATGTGTTTTGGTATTGAGAACTATAATGAATTAGAAGGTGTAGTTGAGGCTGATGAAAGTTTTTATGGGGGACTTAATAAAAATCGCCATAAGAAAAACAAGATTCCACACTCTCAAGGTCGAGCTTGTGTTGACAAAACACCTGTGCTAGGATTGTTAGAAAGGTCTTCTGGTCGTATAACAGCAGTTGTAACAAAAGACACATCAAAAGAATCTTTACAACCAGTCATAAGAAAATATGTAAAACCTCAGACATTATTTATCACAGATGATTGGAAAGGATATAGAAATATGCCTGAATATAATCATCATGTTGTCAAAAATTATAAAGAGAAAGTATATGATCATACTATCCATACTAACAATATTGAAGGTGCATGGAAAATTATGAAGAATAGTCTGAGAGATATGTATAATTCGGTATCGAAAAAATATCTACAGATGTACGTTGATGAATTTGTTTTTCGTTTTAATACACGAGAAATGAAATCAGGAATTAGATTTAATTACTTACTTTTGAATTCTAATATTAGAACAAAATACAAAGATCTGATTCATGTATAATTTAGTAGAAGAAAAATTAATCCAAAATAAAGGCATTAGAAAAGTAAATTTTGAGAATGAATTCTACTTTTCTATAGAAGATATTGCTATGGAAATAAAAGAAGATCTTTCTGATGTAAAAGGTATTACTTTACCTATAAATGAAAAGTACATAGAAGTTGCTAGAATATCGGATATAGAAAAAGGTCGTAAGAAAAATACAGAAGAACTATCTGAATTTAATCAAGCACTTTTAAAAGCTCGAAATTTTAAAAAAGACAAAGAGAACTAAAAACAGTTCTCTTTTTTGTTTAATAAAACACATTTAGTGTAATTTGGGTATAGTTACCTTCATTAATTCATCATATGTATATCCTGTCCCTTGATTATTGCTACCATTCGAGGCCGCACAATCATAAGCATCCGTATTACTTCCTGGCATGTCATAATTAAAACATTTACCGCCACTATTATATGTTCCGTTAGGAATCTGTTGAATTTTCTCTATTGATATAGAACATATATTATTAATAAGATTCAATACATTATCACTCCAGTCCAAATAAGAATAATATTTGATATAGTCATTAAGAACAATATCTTCAAAATGCTCAAGAGGAGGTTTATAGACTGCGTCCAAAGGATTGGGATAAGCAAGAGAATAGTAACCATTACTTGTTAGCTGATATGATTTGACAGTATAACAGACACCTGGCTGGCTGTAGGCAGCTTTTACGCGATTGGAGCTTTTTGGAAGTACCCATCCATAGCTTCCCTTATCTAGTGGCACTTGTCCGCCCAATGCGTAACCTAAGTAAATAGATTCTTTATAATTATCCATAAGAATAGAATTCTGCTTAATAATTTGACCGTCTTTGCCCTGGGTGGTTGAAAATAGTTCCGTGAATGGGGTAGTGTTTACAGTCGGTGCACTATAGACAACTACCATAAACTCTCCTGATTTTATAATTTTATCCTGTGGCAACCAAAAAACACCAAAAAGATCTCTTATATACCAATTTTCAAGTCTGATATCTTTATCACTGTAATTATAGATTTCTATAAACTCCCCCCAATGATGCCTTCTCGCATTTTCTTCCTGCTGTGTAGAGCCATTAAAGAGGGTCATTCTCTCGTTGTAGGGTGTATCATGATAGATTTCTGTTATTTTGATCTGTGATGAGAGAGAGATAGAAAATAATAGAAACAAATTCAAAAAATAATTTTTTACCATAATATAGGTTTATAAATTATTAATATTCTGTTGGAGTTGCTGTAGATGGATGGGTTTGTTGTTCGACCTGTTCAGGTTTAATAATGCTGTATGCCTAGTGAGTTCGTCCTCGTTCTCTATGAACCTTGTCGGGTTATTCACAATTTCAAGGATGCGGCTTATATCATTCGAAGAACCTTGTCTTGAATAGAATTTGGCAATGATAAGGTTGACCCTGTCAATGGAGTGAGCATCGGAAGTACCGGCTTTTTGCAGGCAGAGTGCGAAGAGTTTTGTTTTGGCACCTGTAAAGTCACCCTTTAAAATAAGATATTTCACTTGTCTTGTAATAGTCTCAAAATTCTGTTGTGGATTTTCAGATCTTGAACTTATCTCCTGGATAAGAGAGTCCATGACCGATGATCCTGGAGAATTCAGTACTTCAGATTGTTTAAAATATACATCAAATAGGGCGAGCGCCGACCAGAATGTCTTTTTTTGTGTATGATTGTAGTTCTCAAAACGAACCAGGTCATCAATATTATTAAGTTGCTTTGATAATTCTCTAAACTGTTTTATGAAATATGGGTCACTTTTATCAATAGTTTCTAAATAAATGCTGGCCGCATCAAGTGCTCCGTTATAATCTTTCTCTGCACGAAGCGCAGATATGTTGACCTTGCTCATCTCTCGGATCTGAGGTAACCTGTCATTTGAAGGTTCCTTTGCTTTAAGTGCAGCCAATTCCTGAACTGTTTCTTGTGCCGTTAGATGATTGAAACGTTGCTTGTGGGCATTACGGTTTTCTCTTCTATACTTTTTTAGTTCCTTATTTTTTCTTGTATCAACTATATCTACATTTAATGCAATATACTTATCGATTTTGGCCAGTTCTTTTTCAAGATTTTTCTTATTAGGATAGTTTTGCAGCAGTAATTCTTCATAACGTTCTTTTACATATGTGAGAATTCTACCGCCAGGAATATTTAATTGCCCTGTTATCTTTTTATTACCTAAAGCGGCTTTTGTATATTGACTATACAACCGTCTTTTAATTCGTAAGTTTGTTGGAATATTGGCCGAGGCTTGTTGATACAGTTGGATGACCTCCAATTCTTTATGCTTTTTTGACAAAAGTATCTTTCTGATGCCATTGTAAGCACGAATTTCAGAAGCATCTAATGCTAATACCTGCTCATACTTATTTTTTGCGGCATTGAGCCTACCTTGTTTACGAAGTCTTCTTGCAGCTTTCAGCAATGTTGGAACGTCATTGTCTATCGAAGACGACTCAACAAATCTTGCTAATAGAAAATTGGGAACTAAGCTGGAAACAATCCCCAACCCAGCTAAATGGAGGAATTTTTTTCGAGAGATCATCAATTATAGTTTTTTTTAAAAAAAAGGGGAAGAAAGGATTCTGGCCTGTATATCTCTACTGTAAACGTTATAAATTCAGTTATTCAACTTCCCCTTACAATACAAATATAATAAAATTATTTAATTTGTCACTAAATAGTGAAATATTTTTTAAAAAAACAGTATTAGTAGATAAAAGAGGCATATATAATAGATTTTTAACAAGATTTATGAAATTACTGGCAATAGAATTTTTACGAAAATATTTAGTACGGCTCACAGTTTAGACTACAAAAAATATTAACAGGCAATTAGACAAAAAATTTTAGACTTTTAGTCCAGATTTAGGATTTATTAATTCTAAAGGATTATTCAAATAAGGGATGTAGTAATTTTTAATAAGGCAACTATATACTTAAATGTACCAAACAAATATAAAATTCCAGGTGTTTAAATTCAATCTAAGTTATCTATATCTAATAAAAACTGGTGTTTCAGATAAAGCTTATATCTCGCACATTAAAGTATATCACCACATTTTTATTAATCTTTTTTATGTTGCAATTTGTTTCTTAAAGTAGTCATATCATCACTCACTTTCTTATCTAGGATCTTCGCATAATGCTGAGTAGTCTTAATATTCGTATGCCCAAGCATTTTACTCACACTTTCAATAGGAACACCATTGGACAAAGTAACAGTAGTAGCAAACGTATGCCTTGCTATATGGAAAGTTAAATCTTTATTAATTCCACAGACATTTGCAATTTCTTTTAGATAAGAATTCATTTTCTGGTTACTGAGAACAGGGAATAAAACATCTGAATTGACACATTGCGGATGATTCTCATATTTTAAAACCAGCTCCTGAGCCACAGGCAATAACGGAACCTTGGTTGAAGTATCGGTCTTTTGACGATGGGTAAAAATCCATTGATCGCCATCAATCCCAATGTTTATGTTAGACTTAGACAATTGCTTGACATCCACGTAAGCCAATCCGGTATAGCAGCTGAAAAGAAAGATATCCCGAACCTGGTTCAATCGGTCGGATGCAAATTCCTTTTCATAGATCATCTGAATTTCTTCTTTGGTTAGATAAGGACGTTCCACAGCCTTTATTTTTGCTTTATAGCCGAGAAAAGGATCTTTGGTGATCCAACCGTGCGCCATACACAAACGAATGATCTTTTTGAAATTTTTGAGGTATTTAACGGCTGTATTGTTTGCACATTTACGCACACTGCGCAACCAGAAATCATAATCACTGATAAAACCGTGATTGATTTGCGTGATATCAATATCAGAAACTTTGTACTTCCAGTTAATGAATTCCTGTGTATGTTTTAAAGAAGTTTTGTACCGTTCCAATGTTCCGGGAGCAAAATCCTGACCAACCAAGGCTTCCACTTTTTCATTATGCTCCTGAAAAATTGGAATGAGCATTCTCTGCTCAATATCCGTTCCAAGCAGTTTAGATTTTAAACTCTCTGCAGTTACAAAGTTTTCTTCTTTCAGCATCAGGTAGTGGAAGTCGTAAACTTTCTGTTCCAAAGTTTTAAGATAGAGATTCAGTATTTTAGCTTCTTGCGAATTACCCAATGCCTTGTGTGCTTTAACATCCCATTTCTTCGGATCAATATACCTTTTAGCAGCAATGTCGGCTGCCTTGCCGTCTATCGTAATTCGTAAGTAGATGGGAGCGGTTCCGTTTGTTCTGATTTTATTCTTTTTGATAAAGAATAGAAGGTTGAATGTTTTGTTCATAGTGTGATAACTTTAATGGTTTAATAATTTACTTTTTGTTACCACTTTTTGCAAGATGTACAATCGTTAGACTGCCTATTGGTCGGGTTTTCCTTGATTTTTCGTGACCCATTTTTGTAATTTTTTGAATGGGACACGAAATAGGACATATAAATCGTGACCTATTTTGGTTTTTTTTGATACAGCGCTAAAACAAAAAACGCTGTAAACATTGATGTTTACAGCGTTTTAGCTTATTTTGGTCTATAACCTGGCGGAGAGTGAGGGATTCGAACCCCCGGACCTGTTACAGTCAACAGTTTTCAAGACTGCCGCAATCGACCACTCTGCCAACTCTCCTTACTTGCTACGATTTCTCGTTTTCAGTGGTGCAAATATAAAAACCTTTTCCATTACGACCAAATTATATTTGCAAAAAAAATTTAATCCTCTAATTATCAAAGTCAAAAAATTACCCCTTCATCACCTGAAAGCCTAAAAGCACCATTATTAAACCTAAAATAAGACTTGATAAAGCATATAAAATCAACATTCCATAATTGCCATTTTGCCAAAGTGAGTAATTCTCCGCAGAAAAAGTGGAAAATGTAGTATAACCACCACAAACTCCTGTTATCATAAGATATTTCAAAGAATTATCTATTTTGAGAAAATAGGCCGACAAGATGCCTATCAAGAAACATCCCGTCATATTAACAAGGAACGTTCCTATGGGAAACGCACCTATGCTCCAAAGTTTCTGACTATAATTCGAGATCAGGAAACGTGCAATACTACCAAAACCTCCTCCCAAGAAGATATAAATCAAATTTCTCATCTTGCTAAATTATAAAAAACATAGAAAATCGGACTCAACTCTATCTCAATTTTATTGATTATAAATCGTATTTTTGAAAAAATCAATGATTTGAATACAATTGGAACTAAATCAAATTCCCTAATACAGTAATTTTATATTTTTGTAATAATTAGTTATGAAAAAAATTGTTCTGATAGAAGATGAGTCCAGCGTCGTTTCCTTTATAAAAAAGGGATTACAAGAATTGGGTTATGGGATTTCTGTGGCTCTGGACGGCTCTACAGGGATAAAGCTTGTGGAGGAAAACAGCTTTGATATGATCATTCTCGACATCATGCTGCCCGACATCAATGGGCTGGAAGTCTGCAAAGAGATCAGAAAAAAGAACAAAACCGTCCCTATCTTATTCCTTACAGCTTTGGACTCTTCAGAAAATATAGTATTAGGGCTAGAAAGCGGTGGTGACGATTACCTCGTGAAACCTTTCAAGTTCATAGAGCTTGTTGCCCGAATCAAATCTCTACTGAGAAGAAGCGGACATCATAACGGGCCAGAAACAACTGAGATCGATAATGAGAACATCTATCAATTTTCTGATCTAACTGTCAACGATTACACAAAAAAAGTAACCCGTGCCGGGACAGAGGTCTCTTTGACCTCAACAGAATACAAGCTCCTACTCTACTTTCTGAACAATCCTGAAAAAGTGATATCAAGAGCTGAAATACTGGAAGCCGTTTGGGGCGTGAACTATGAATTAGGAACAAACGTTGTGGATGTCTATGTCAATTACCTCAGGAAAAAATTGGACAATCAGGAAGATGACAAGATCATCCATACTGTCATAGGAATGGGATACGTACTTAAAAAATCTTAAACAATGTTGAAAAAAATAACAACCAATCAAACCAAGACCATGCTTCTGTTGATGTTGGTTTTTTCAGTCGTTATTCTGCTTTTCAGTGGATTGGTGTATTTTTCCATCGTTAATTTTTCCCATCAGCGTTTTTACGAATTGCTCAAGATCAGGGCAACCACCATTGTACAGATCGAAAAAAGCAAAGAGCATCTCGACATCCCGGAAAATCATATTCTGAACAGCATGAATGACGAAGAGCTGCCAATGGAAAGAGACTATGTATTTGCTGTCCCTACAGACTCCAATTTCAGTACGATATCGAAGGAAGTCCATATTCCGGATTCTTTTTTCAAGAATATCGTTAAAAAAGGTGAGGCTAATTATAACGATAAAGAGTTCTATTACATCGGGCAATCCTTCAGGTCAGATAACAAAGAGTACATTGCTATCGCCTCTGCAAAGAACCATTATGTGGTCTATTATCTCGGGTTTCTGAAGAGAACATTGATCACTTGCATGATCCTCTCTCTCTTCTTTTCCATGATATTTTCGTTTTACCTTTCCAAGACCTTGTTCAGACCTATTCTCAAGATCACCGGAAAAGTAAAGGAGATCAGTTCAGAAAACCTCCACTTGAGGCTAGAAGCACACCCTGGGAATACAGAACTGAATGAACTTGTCGATACCTTCAACGATATGCTGAACAGGATAGAGACCTCCTTCGAGACACAGAATCATCTGATCGGTAACGTCTCTCACGAGCTCAGAACACCTCTTACCTCGATCATGGGAGAGGCAGACGTAGCGCTATCTATTAACCGATCCGAAGAGCATTACCGGGAAACCCTTCAGATCATCCTGAACGAAGCCGAAAAACTCGATAGAAAGATCAAGGCCTTATTGATGATCGCCCAGACCGGTTTCGACGGGAAGATCCAGAAAATGGACAAAGTAAGGATGGACCAGCTCCTCTGGGATGTGATCGATACGGCAAAAAGGATCAACTCCAAGAACAATGTCTATATGGACATTAGCATGCTGCCGGACAACCCAAAAAAACTGAAAGTACAAGGCAACGAGCAACTCCTGCATCTTGCCATGGCAAACATCATCAACAATGGCTGCAAATACTCCAACTTCCAACAGGTAAAAGTATCTCTTGGCGCAACGGACAACCACCTTTATGTGATCATCAAAGACAGTGGGATCGGGATTCCGGATTCTGAGATGGACAAGATCTATGACCCTTTTTTCCGTGCATCCAACACCAAGAATTATGAAGGCTACGGGATCGGGCTGCCACTGGCAAGAAACATTATCAAGATGCACAACGGAGAGCTACTGGTAAACTCCAAGATCAATGTCGGGACAACAGTTCAGATCCGTTTTCCGATCTTTGTTCCCACAGATATCTGAGGATTAAAATTTAAAAAACCTGAATTCGGGATAAGGAATTTATTTAAATAATTGTATATCAAATACAAATGCATTATCAATAGCGTCGGGCTTTAGCCCGATGTAAAGATTGTAATTCAAAATCGGCTTCAGCCGAAATTTATGATAAGTTTTAGCTAAAGCTAATCTTCTTTTTCAATCTTTAAAATGGGCTAAAGCCCATTCCTATTGATATTATAAAACTTCTCTTATCCCGAATTCAGGTTAAAAAAGTAAAAAGCGGTCAAAGGACCGCTTCTATTATCTATTGAGGAAGATTCTTATCTCGCGGCGCATCGGCAAGATTAGAGTTCTTCGCCGCTTTCACCAATTCGTTTACATCGGCGTAGAACAGTTGCCAGTCCGGGACGTCTTTCATGGCCGTGATCAGGCTGAGGAAAGATTTCAAAGACTTTTCCAGATCTTTGCGGATTCCCGATGCTGTTTTTCTGATTTCTAAGGTCGGCATTCGCACCAGCCTGAACGGCAAATATCTTTTCGAAATCTGCCTGCCTATCCTTCATGTCATCGAAGGCGGCTGTGAGCTTCAGGTCTTTGATCTTTTGAAAGTTCTCCGCTTTCTCCAGTTCCTCGATCAGCTTTTTCATCTGTGCGGTTTGGGAAGAATAGCTCATCCTGTCTAGATTGAGACCGAACTGTTTGAAGATTTGATAAAGATCTTCTGCGGATTGATAGCTTGGTAAGGTGACCATTTTGCGATAACTGTTGAGGAAGGCTTTCAGAGTTGTGAAAGCAAGGTCTCTTTCATTATCGCTATTTGCAACATCATTTCCTTTTCTGCTGAATGTCATTTTGGTATAGACGGCATCATAATCTGCATACTTTAGCTTAAGTTCCACCAGAAGCGGATGACCATCGATAACTGGATAATTCCCCGACTCAGATGTGTTGATGGTTCTGTGCGTGAGCGTCGCTAAGTCTTTCGTGCTTAGCCTTCTTAATGTGATTTTCATAAATCAAATGTGTTTTTGTTAATAATTTATTTAACTAATTCTTTGTTTAAATATATTATTTTTTTGATTTCTGACAAAACAACCTGTTTAGACTAAAAATATTTTGTGTTTTAGTTTAAACAACCTGTTTGGAGAAAAAACAAGTTGAGGTTTTGTTTAATCGAGTTGTTTTGGCAAAAAACATTTTGTGTTTTAGTTTAATTGAGTTGTTTGGAGAAAATGACAGTTGTGGTTTGGTTTAATTGGGATGGTTGGGGGTTGGGTAGTTTTTGTTTTTTTTAATTTTCAGTATTAGTACGGAAAAATAAAGTTCAATTTTTCCATATCTTTGGTTATAACTTAATTTCGAAGAAACTAAATTATTGAATATTTGAGCGTTAACACACATAACTATGATAAAAATTTATTTTACCGATTTTTTCCAAATTGAAAAGGAAGTCTTGGAAAAATATGGTTGTTTTAACATTTCCTTAATAAATGATTTACCATTATTTATAGATCCTTTTTTGCTTTTTGGAAGCAAGAACCAAGAATATCAAAAATTACATAGTGATATTTTAAAGTATCTAGCTTTTTTAAAAGAAAAATCAGAAGAAGGAAACCTTAACACTGGTGATATTAGTGCTTGGTATCTATTTCCTGAAGTAAAACAAAATTGGTTCGGTTACAGTAAATTTGGTAATGGTGGTAGTGGTTTGGGTCCAAAATTTGCGTCATCAATGTCTTCTTCTATGAAACTTATCTATGAAGATTTAGGCTCCGAAGTAGTTACACAAACATCACATTTAGAAAAAGCAACTCTATTTGAAATAGGCGTTGGAAAAGATAATATAAGTGACTTTACCACAAACTTGATAAAAGAGTTTCTTCTTAATTACACAGAAAAATTTGCATTAGAAAATCTAAATGAAAATCAAGTTAAAAAAGTCAAAGTCAACAAAGTTTATTTCGACTATGCTTTAGAAAGATGGATGCCAAAGGAATATACTTTACCTTTCATTTTCGATGACTATGTAATATTAACACCTCGAGACTTATTAACAAAAGACGATAACTGGATAAACGGAAATGATTTACGTGGTGATTTTTATCAAGTATGTTCAGGCATATCAAACCAGCAATTACGTGCCGAAATTAATAATTTTTACAGAAAAAAATTGCCCGCACCTACAGAAAAAAAGAAAATAACAAACAAAGATCGGGCAAAAGCAATTCAAGCGACTATCAAACAATATCCAGAAATAATTAATTGGTATATTAAGTTGAAGGAAGAAAATAAAGAGGGCGCAAAAAATATTTCTAAAAAAAATGTGGAAGAGATAGAAAGTATTTTTATTAACAGAATTATTGAATTGGTTGAAAATTTAGTTAATGAAACAAAATTCTATGATATACCACCTGATTTTTCTTATAAAGCTTCATTGGACAGAGTCAATTTCTTAAAACAAGTAATTGAAAACAACGATGGATATCGATTATTCTACATTAATGGAGTGCCAATTAAAAGAGAAGATGATTTGCAGATAATCTATCGACTTACATGGTTTGCATCTAACTATGACGTCAATAGGGAGACTAATAATGGAAGAGGGCCTGTTGACTATGCTATATCTAAAGGCGCTAAAGATAAAACTTTGGTTGAGTTTAAATTAGCATCTAATTCAAAACTTCAGCAAAATCTAGAAAATCAAGTGGAAGTATATGAAAAAGCAAATAATACAACAAGTTCAATAAAAGTAATTTTATATTTTGACAGCACTGAATATGCTAAGATTACAAGAATTCTTAATGACTTAAAATTAAACGATAAAGAAAATATTGTTCTAATAGATGCGGGAAGAAAAATTTCAGCATCAAATGTAAAATAATTTTCAAAAAAACCTGCTTCTCAGCAGGTTTTCCATTTATATAAACTAAAAATCTTAATGTCCAGACTTAGCATCCGCATCCTGTTTCACATGACCAAGATACTTAGTACAATAAGCCCCAAAAATCAATATCACCAGATAACAGAACACAGGAATCACAAAGGAATGCTGAACGCCAAAAACGTCCACCAGATAACCCTGGAAAATAGGAACAATTGCGCCGCCCAAGATTGCCATTACAACCAAAGATGAACCCTGGCTTGTGTATTTTCCTAAACCGGAAATGGCTAATGTATAAATATTAGAGAACATGATCGAGTTGAAGATCCCGATCCCCAGGATGCTGTACATTGCCAATGGGCCTTGATTCAACATTGCGGAAATCAATAAAACAACATTCACTGCTGCGAAAATGGATAAAGTTCTTGCCGGAGCAGATTTCCCGATAAAGAATGCTACGAAATTCAAAGCAATAAAGACAAGGAAAAAGCTAATCTGTGAAAACGTCAGATCAACAATACTGAAAATCACTAAAAACACTGCAGCCGCCGCACCCAGCATATACAAAGCTTTCTTACCTTGGCTAATCGAATGGTTCAATGAAATTGCTCCAAGGAAACGCCCGATCATCGCACCACCCCAATATAGAGAAAGATAGTTTTTACTTACAGACTCGGTAAGATTCATGACCTGTGGTTGTTCCAAAAAGCTGATGATGAAACTTCCAACTGCCACTTCCCCGCCAACGTAACAGAACATCGCCAAAACCCCGAACTTCAAATGATTAAATTTCAAAGCACCAAAACCTTTTACCAGCTCCTCGCCTTCTGTTTTGAAATCAGGAAGTTTTACACGTGAGATCATCAAAGCAACCAATAACAGGATCGCCGCAAAAATCAGATAAGGAATTTTAGTAGCTGATGCGGAAAAAGAACCATCTGCCTCGGAGAACAATTCGAAGATCAAATGTCCTCCCAAAACCGGCGCAATCGTTGTTCCGAATGCGTTGAAAGCCTGGGTCATATTCAGTCGGCTGGATGCCGAATCTTCTGGTCCCAAAAGAGAAACGTAGGCATTTGCCGTAATTTGTAACACTGTAAATCCTAAACCTAAGATAAATAAGGCTCCTAAAAATAAAGGATAAGAAGAAAAACTCGCAGCTGGATAGAATAGAACGCAACCTAATGCCGCCAGGAAAATCCCGAAAAGAATTCCTTTTTTGTAACCCACTTTATCGATCGGGTCGCCTTTGGTCGTTGAAATTAAAAAATAAATTAATGAGCCGATAAAATAAGCGCCAAAGAAACAGAACTGTACCAACATCGACTGAAAAAATGTCAGGCTGAAAAGCTGTTTCAAGTACGGAATGAGGATATCATTCATACAAGTGATGAATCCCCACATAAAAAACAAAAGGGTAATAGTAACTAAAGGAACTGTGTAATTCCTTTTCGATTGTACTTCATTCGTCATAATCATTCATTTAAAAAGTGCCTAAAGATAGTCTGTTTTGTTGATAAAAACTCAAATTGAGATATTAAATTTATCATTACTTATCATATTATTTATTATTTAAATACATAAGTTTTTAACTCATTTAAAATGATTCGATAGCCTCAATGTGACATTTCTAAAAAAACATTTAGTATTAGAGATGTCACACTGAGCCCGTCGAAGTGTCTCATCTTACGGTTTCAAATCTTCAAACTGTTTGTCCGCAGGGAAAACGTGCTGTACTTTTTCAACCACCAATTCTTTTGGAACTGAGAAATCTGTAGTTTGTTTGATATCTAAAGAAGATGCTCCAACAGAAATTTTATAATTTCCGGCTTCTGCAATCCACGCAGATTTTGCAGTTTCAAATGAAGCCAAATCTTTTGGATTAAGAGTCAAAATAATCGTTTGAGATTCTCCCGGTTTCAAATCTTTGGTTTTAGCATACGCTTTCAGTTCAGATTTTGGTTTGTCTATATTTTTTCCCGGAGCTGAAACGTACAATTCTACCACTTCTTTTCCGGCAACTTTTCCAATATTTTTCACATCAACCGTAACTTCTAATTTATTATTAAAAGTTGTTGAATTGGTTTTAATATTTGAATAAGCAAAATCCGTATAAGACTTTCCATAACCGAATTCATAAGAAGGTTTTACACCAAATGTATTGAAATAACGGTATCCAACATACACACCTTCCTGATACGTCACATCTTTCGGATTATCCGCAGGAATTCCTGGAAAATTCTTTGCTGAAGCATGGTCTGCATAATTCACAGGGAAAGTCATCGTCAGTTTTCCTGATGGATTTACTTTTCCTGAAACAACATCTGCAACAGAATGTCCACCTTCCTGTCCCGGCTGCCAAGCCAAAAGAATAGCATCAACTTTATCTTTCCAGGAAGCGGTTTCGATAACACCGCCAATATTTAAAATAACAACCACTTTCTTCCCTTTTGCGTGGAAGGCTTTGGAGATTTTATCCAGCATTTCGATTTCTTCCGTTGCTAAATTGAAATCATCATTCACCACTCTGTCACCACCTTCTCCTGAGTTTCTTCCCAACGTCACAAAAGCGATTTCCGAAGTTTCCGCTTTTTTAGCATAGAATGCATCATCCAGTTTTATTTCGGGAAGTCTTTCAGGAAGTGCTAAAATTCCTCTTGCTTTCCTTCTTTCTTTTTCGGCAGCGACTTCTTTTTCAGCAAAGGGCTTGTATAAATCAACCAATTCTTTGTCTAATTTATAACCGGCCGTATTCAATCCTTCCAATAAAGAAACAGTGTGCTTGTTGTTCACACTTCCGCTTCCTGTTCCGCCTGTAATCCACGCATAAGAGGTCACCCCGAATAATGAAACTTCTTTCTGCTTGCCTGCAAAAGGTAAAGCATTTTGTTCATTTTTAAGCAAAACCATACCTTCTGTTGCTGCGTTTCTTGTTACTTCTGCATGTTCAACTAAGTTGGGTTTATCATTGTATTCATATTGCGCAAAAGTGGGCGTTTTGAAGACATATTCCAGGATTCTTCTCACGTTGAGGTCGGCCACCTGCTGAGATAATATCCCTGAATTTAAAGCTTCCAGCAACACTTTTTTCTGTGTGGGAATTCCCGGCATCAAAAGGTCGTTACCTGCATTCATCTGTTTTACAACATCGGAAATGCCTCCGTTTCTAATGGATTCAAATCCGGGGAAACCACCGAACCAGTCGGTCATCACAATTCCTTTAAAGCCCCATTCGTTTCTCAAAACCTGAGTCAGTAAATCTTTTGAATCTGATGTATAAATACCATTCACTTTATTGTAAGAAGACATTACCGTCCAGGGCTGAGATTCTTTAACGGCGATTTCAAAATTTCTCAGATACAATTCCCGCATTGCTCTTTCTGAAACGTGAGCGTTGATGGTCAAACGGTTCGTTTCCTCATTATTCGCAGCAAAATGTTTGATGGATGTTCCTACACCTTGAGACTGGATTCCGTTCACAATAGAGGCGGCTGTTTTTCCGGAAACTAAAGGGTCTTCCGAATAATATTCGAAGTTTCTTCCGTTCAAGGGGTTTCGCTGGATATTCAGGGCTGGTGCTAAAAGTACGTCCACACCGTATTCTTTCACTTCATTTCCCATTGCTTTTCCAACCTGCTCCAAAAGTGTTTTATTCCAGGTTGAAGCTAAAGCAGTTCCCACAGGAAATGCCGTTGCATAATACGTTCTGGAATCATTTCCCCTGGTCGGGGCAATTCTCAAACCTGCAGGTCCATCTGCCACAACGGTAGCAGGAATTCCGAACCTGTCGAAATTAGCTGTTCCACCTGCTGCACCGGGAACCAAACCTTGCTTTGAGTCTCCGACAGGTCCTGTCAGAACTTCAATTCCGGGCATTCCTGTTCCAATCAGAAGGTTTACTTTTTCTTCGTTGGTCATTTGCTTGATGATGGCATCGATTCTTTTGTCCATCGAAAGACGTGTGTCTTCCCAAACATCTAATTTTCCGTTTTTGTTGGAATCTTTAAACGTTTTTCTGTCAACCGTTACTGTTGCATTTTTAGTCTGAGCATTCGCAAACGGCGATGCAGCCAATAAAGCCAGAAATAATCCTGAATATTTTGCTTTCTGAGAAAGTCCTATCAGCGTTGATATATTCTTTTTCATTTGTAAATATTTATATTAATTTGATTTTTTGATAGAATTTATCCTATCCTTTATTAAAGTGTAGCTTTGGAACTCTATAAAATCTCTCGCTGATTATTCAGATGAAGCTGATTTCTCAATTTTATTATGTGCAAAATTTGCCAATCTGCGTGAGAATTTAATCAATACAATCTTTATGAATTAATCAGATATTATAAAAACTTGTGGAATCTCAACCAATCTAAATACACATCCGACCATTTGTCAACAGGCAGATTCTGTTTTCCCATTCCGAATCCGTGACCGCCTTTTTCGTAAATATGAAGTTCTACAGGCTGATTGGCATCGTGCCATTTGGAGTACAATAAAATAGATTTCGGAGCCAGTTTTAACTGGTCATCGTCTGCAGCGCAAATGAATAATGGAAGCGGAGATTTCGGAATTTCTGCATCTAAAATTTCCTGACTTGGACCACCATAAATTGACGCTGCAAAATTTGGTAATGTTGAAGCATCTTTACTGTGAAGAACGCTTTCTAAAATCACACTTGCACCCGCTGAAAAACCGATGACGCCTAATTTTTCAGGATTGATATTCAATTCTTTTGCGTGGGTTCTGATGTAGGAAATGGCCGTTTTGATGTCGTCTCCAGCCATTACTTTGATTGGAGCTGTTTTTGCGTCAAATGCTTTTCGGTCTTTGATGCCTTCCATCATTTCTTTTGCAGGGTCGTTGGATTTTGTTTCCAATAATCGGTATTTTAAAACGACTGCCGTGATTCCGTTTTCTGCTAGTTTTTTGGCAACATCAATTCCTTCTCTGTTGATAGATAAACTTTGAAAACCACCGCCCGGAGCGACAACGATTACCGTTCCATTGGCTTTTGCTTTATCAGCTTCAAATAATAACATTGAAGGTTGCGCTACGTTGAAAACAACTTCTGTTTTGAACAATTCATTAAATTGCTGCGCTTCTTTTTGTGTCCAGTTTTCTGTTCCCGGTGCTTTTCCTTTGTATAATGGAATTGATTTTTGAGCGTTGATGGTTGTTAAACCTGCAAGAAATAAACTTGCTATGATTAATTTTTTCATTTTGATTTTAAATTTTTTAACGCAAAGAGCGCAAAGGTTTTTCTTTATTTGATTCGTCGTTTTTAAGTTCGCAAAGGCGTTTCACTTAACTAAGAAATACAGCCTAAATTGACAGTTAGTTTGTCATTCCGTAGGAATCTAGACTTAGTTTGCAATATCATTGTTGAGATTCCTACGGAAAGACAAAAATGCGGTTGATTTTGAATGTCAGTTTTAACAGGAATCTCACGCAGCCCGACTTGAACGGAAATCCTTTTTGCGTAAACTTTTAGTTCTATTTAAACTGAAATCTTCTGCAAAAAAGATTGGGAGTGGAAGGCGGAAATAGCTGCCCCAACAAATATTTGAAAGAAATGAGACCGAACCTAATGCCCGGTCTCAAGACATCAATTAACTAATTTTTGATGAATTATTGCTTATGATATTTTTGAGTTCTGGCATCTTTAATCACACCAGACCAGTTCATTCCATATCCGAAATCGTAGTTGTGGCCTTCGGAATCTTTGTGCGTTTCCATATCGTACGGCACATCTTCTTTCTGCTTTTCAACCGTCGTCATATTTGCAGGCATCTGAAGTGGAAGCAATCCAGAAGGTTCGTATTTTCCGGTTACAATATCCACAACTGCCTGATTGGATACATTGAAATTCATCAGAATTGCATCGGCGTGTTTTTCAAATTCATTAAAAATCATCGGCTTGGAAGCTGTGATAGAAACGATGACAGGTTTTCCGTTCATTGCTTTGTAAGCATTTTCTATCGCTAACAAATCTGCGAAATTGGTCGCTGTGGAAGTTTTGTTTTTGAACGTTCTGTCGTGTACATTCGGTGCAACAACAGGGTCTCCCGCTGCGATACTTTTTTCACGAGCTTCGGTTGCCGTGTACGTCTGATATTGAAGAGAAATCGGGACATAACCGTTTCCGCCTTCTTTAGCATCGATGTCGCTGTAACCACCTTCTTCACTGTGCGGACTTTTCACGAAAACCAGAGCAAAATCAGCTTTTGCAGGGTCGTCTGTGACGTTAAAATGTTTCTTCACTTTTTCGATATCGACAGGATATTCCAAAGATGGTCCGGTGTAAACTCCCCACCAGTTGAAGGTTGCAGGAGAATATCTTTTCGGAATGTAAACCGTTTTTCTTTCTTTAATCGGAAGAATATTGGCTTTGTTTTTCAACATCACGATAGATTTTACCTGAGCTTCGTAACCTGCTTTCATAAATTCAGGATTCCCAACGATTTTCTTGGTTTCTTCAACGTTAACGTAAGGGTTTTCAAACAATCCGGTTCTGAAGAAATTTCTCAATAAACGAACCGCAGACTGCTCAAATTTTGCACGATACGCTTTTTCACCGTGTTCCTTTACGCCCATTTGATAGGCTTCCAAAACAGGAGCTTTGTCGTTGTTTCCTCCGAATTGATCAACTCCGGCTTCTAACACTTTGTAATGACGTTGAGCGATTGACAATTTTTCTGCTCCCCAAGGTTTTCCGGCAAATCCTCCCGGAGATTTTGGTTCATCTGCGGTAATTAACCAATCGGTACAGACTACGCCGTCGTATTTGTATTTTCCACGGAGTAAATCGGTGATTAAGTATTTACTGTAACCGTTTCCAACGTTTTCTCCGTTTTTCGTATCTTGATTAAAACTAATCGTATAATAAGGCATTACCGCAGAAGCTTCTTTGGTTCCGCCATTTAATTTAAATGCACCTTCCGTAAAAGGTTTTACGTGATTCTGGAAATTATTTCCCGGATAAACCGCAAATTTTCCCATTGCCCAGTGACCGTCGCGACCGCCTTCTTCAGGTCCGCCTCCAGGCCAGTGTTTCACCATTGCATTCACACTTTTAATTCCCCAACCGTTTTTACTTCCGATGGTTGTCTGGAAACCGTCGATGTATCCTCTTCCTAAATCTGCGGTCAGTTCCGGACTTTCGCTGAAAACGTAAGCGATTCTATACCAACGAGGTTCTGTTCCTAAGTCAATCTGAGGTGATAAAGCAGTTGAAATTCCCAATGCTCTGTATTCCTGAGCGGCGATATTTCCGAATTTCTTCACCAATTCCGGGTCGAAAGTTGCGCCCATCGCCAAACCGTCTGGCCAAAGTGAAATCTGTCCGCCTGCTCCTTCATTAAATTCTGCCGTTACCGTTGCCGAATGTCTCGGGTCTGTACTGTTGTTGGCAGGAATTCCCAATCCTAAACCTTCGATATAAGCCTGAATATTGTTGCTCCATTTTGCGGCAATTTCCGGAGATTCTACCGTTGTTACCAAAACGTGACGAAGATTATCATCTTTTAAAAATTTCTTTTGCTGGTCTGTTAAATCAAAAGCTTTTGCACCGCTTTCTTTGTAAAACATTCCGTTGTATTTTCCTGCTCTGAAACCGTCTGCAGGAGCAGGAACCGATTGGTGACCACTGTATAACATTAATCCTGCAATCTGCTCAACGGACATTTTTGAAGCCAAATCTTTGGCTCTTTCGTCAACCGGAAGTCTCCAGTCTTCATATTTGTCAAGCTTTCCGTTTTTGTTTAAATCTTTGAATTTATTTCCGCCAATCGTCAAAATTTTAACACCAGAATCTGCAGAATACCCCAAAACCGGACCTTTGGAATTGGTTACAATCTGAATGTTTTGCGAAAATGCTGTTATTCCTAAAAATAAGGCTGCAATATTTAAAACTGTTCTTTTCATTGTTTTAAATTTTAGAAATTAAAGCTTACAGAAAACTGACCTGTTAATGGCATAATGTAAGTTCCCGTCAATAATTTTCCGTAGTATGGACTTGCATCGGTAATCAGTTCAGCACCATTGATGGTTCCGCTTGCTCCTCTTTGGTTCAGGAAGTTGATAACTGTTGCTCCAAGGTTGATGTTTTTATTAACCGTATAACTTACCCCACCAAAAGTTTCCCATCTTGGTGCGAAATATAAAGCGTTGGTAAGGTTCGCATATTGTTTTGAGAAATATCTGAAACTTGCCCAGAATCTCCACTTGTCAATCGTATAACTTGGGTCGATTTCCATTAAAGTTTTAGCAACACCCAACACATTGTTGTCGCTGTAGTTATATGAAGTTCCGAATGCATCAAAATTAAATTTCTTGTAAACCGGATTCTGGAACGTCACCAAATAATGCAAGTTAAATCCTTTGAATGGCTTTAAAACAAAATCCGTTGTCCATCCCAATGTCTGAATATCGTAATAAACCGTTGCAACCTGCGCCTGAGAACTGTTGGCTGGATTTACAAGATTGTATCGGTTCAGGTTGTTATTTTTCTTAAGATAGGTCGCCTGAGAAATCAGCTGAATCCAGTCTGTGTTCCAGAACACTCCGATTGCACCAAGCGGACTTTTAATTTTATTGGTATTGGGTTCAAAAGCCTGTGAATAACTTTCCAGTCTTCTGTTTTCCTCGGTGTAAAGCGCATTGGCGATTACTCCAAAGTTTTTACTGATGTTATAAGTAGCATTTAAGCTCCCTCCAATCTGGTAAAAGCTCTGATTAATCTGGTTGAACTGGCTCGGGTCTGTGAAAACGAATCCGACTGTTCTTGGCGTAAGAGAATATTCTCCGTCAATGATGTGATTTCTTAAATGTAACCCATAGCTTAGGTTAAAGTTATCAGAAACTTTCCATTCATCTGTTCCATAAACAGACAGTTTATTTTCTGTTCCGCTGTGGTATTCTGCGCCAGCATTGTAGTTGTAGAAACCGTCTACGTCTGTGTTTGGACCGATTAATCTTTGAGGCTGCGCGCCAACCGTCTGGTAGAAGAAAGAACGGTTTGAGGTGAATTTATCGATGTGATAATATTGCTCCAAAACACCTACGGTAAGGTTATGATTTCCCACCTGTTTGTTCAGTGAAAAACGTCCTGCAACACTCGTAATCGGCGTTTCTGGTGTGTACATTGCCAACTGTGTTCCGACTGGACCTGAATATGCCTGTCCGTTTGAAGCAAGTGTGTAACCAGCCCCCGGCGTAGCATTGAAAATACTTAAAGGAATGCTGTTAGCCATTTTTACTTTTGAGAAGTGGGCTCGAGTTGAGAATTTGAAATTCCAGCCGTTATTCAGCAAATAATTTCCGACAACGTCAATGTTATGAGAGCTAGACCTGTTATCATTCCCTGCAAGGTTTGCAAAATAGGTCTGTCCGGAAAGAACGTCTTTAAACTTCATATTTCCCTCACGCACCACATAAGAATCTCTACCGATTTTGAAGTTATCCAGCTCGGTTACCTTACCTTCCGGTCCGTATTCGAAAACCGCATAATTGGTGAGACTGTACGAATCGGCATATTTGTATAAAACTGAGATTTTACCCTTATCGTCATTGAAATATTTGGTTAAACCGGCTCTGAAAATCTTTGTTTCATCGGCATTTCTGGCAAAACCCAATTTATAGGTGCTCGGGTCAAAATTGGCGAAGGCACCAACTGTGTACGTCCAGCCGTTTTTAGATATCGGACCCGAAACATTGGCATCACCCTGCAGCCAGCCGAAAGTGCTTGTTGTAAATTTTCCTTTGACTTTTAAATCCTTTGTTCCGATTTGAGAATAAGAGTTGACTGCAAAACCAAGGTCGCCCATTGTGTTGGCCAGCTGGTCCATTTTCAAAAGTCCTGTTTTTTCCAGGCCTACACTTTGCCTCCAGGTTTTGTTGGGAAGTTCCGGCCAGAAGAAGTAAACGGCAGGCAAGTCATTTTCAAGAATTGTAATTCCACCAACTGTGGATGGCAAACCGATATTCACGTCTCTCGGACTTGTGTTGTTGGCCGCGTTCAACATTACGTTTCTGTTGTTATCTTCTTTTGAAGATGTGGTCACAGTTTTTACGCCTTCCTCTGTTTTAGCTACATTCAAAGCTTTTTTCACTGCAACAGTATCGGTTTTTTCCTGTCCGAAAGCTGTAGTGAAGGAAAGTATCAATCCAAGGGCTGATAATTTCAAAGTTGATTTTCTCATTTTCAGTTATATATATTTTAATTTTCTTTCAGAAAAAACAACAAGAAATATAGCAACATCAAAATATGAAGTTGTAAATAACACAATGATATTGAGGGAATTTACTTCTGAATTATTTCGGTTTGAAATCGAATTTTTGCTGCTGAAAAATTTCTCTATTATATTTTATTATTCTCTTTCTTTTTAATGCTTCATATAGAAGCATTACAATTGTACATCAAAATTTTTTAACTTACAAGTAAATATTAATAAAATTTAACATTTATCATAAATATTTGAAATTCAAGTATTTAATCACTTAAAATCAAGTTTCAAACCATTGATTCATAAAGAATCAATGAAAAATAACAAAAATAACATTTACCATTTTTACAGGTTAGAGTGTATTATTCCTATATTAACTAAAATTAATGCTAAATTTGCCTGTCTAGACTTTAATGAAACAGATGGATTCTAAACAACAGATTTTGCTTCGTTCTAATGAAGCAAAAGAAATTTACTTACCACATATTTCTGCAGACCCTGTTATTTTCGGCTTTGAAAATAATGGTCTAAAAGTGCTTATGCTCCAAACGAATTATCGTCAAAAATGGTTACTTCCAGGTGGCTATGTAAGAAAAGATGAAGACCTAGACGACGCCGTAGTAAGGATTTTAAAAGATAGAGCCGGTATTTCCGATGCCTACATGGAAGAGTTCGGGGTTTTTGGTAAAAAAGACAGAAGTGAATTCTTTTTTGAAGATTTTGATGAGACTTTGTTTCATAAGCAGCGCTTTATTTCCATAGGCTATTTAGCACTATACAATCCATCCAATACTATACTTGTAAAGGACGATATTAGTAATGCCTGCGATTGGATCTTTCTTGATGAGTTGGACAATATTGATATTGCAATGGACCATCGTGAGATCATAGAGAAAGCCTTACTTACATTAAGGGAAAAAATATCCATCAAACCTATAGGTTACAATCTTCTTCCTGAAAAATTCACTTTATCCGAATTGCAAAAACTATACGAGACCATACTGGGAAAAGAACTTAATCGGGGAAACTTTTACCGAAAGATCAAAAATCTTGGAATTCTGAAAAAGCTTGACGAACGTCGCCGAGGGGGCGCACATAAAGCTCCGGACCTCTACTCCTTTGATGAGCAGAACTATAACAAGGCTCTGGAAAATGGTTTGAACAATTGGTAAACCATATTATTCCCTTCCAGGTATAATTAATATGCTTTATTAGTAATATATTCGTATAATAAAAGTCTTTGTTATGAGAAAAATAATTCTTTCGATCTGCACCATTGCTATTCTACAATCTTGCGTGGTCTCAACTGCTGCAAAAGTAGTGAAAGGTGTTGCAAAAGTAGGTTACAAAACTGTAAAGGGCACAGTAAAGGGTGTTAGCTGGGCGGTAAGCAAAGCCAATGGTAAAATAGATAAAGACCGTATAGATGGAACCTGGAAAGTCATAGGTGTTTATAAAGGTTCTTTCGAAACTTTTAGCAATGACCAAGCTCCCGACAGCTCGTTCAACAGTGAATGTGTAGAAGGTTTTGATCAAATTGTTTTCAATTCCAAAAGGTCGAAGTTTAAACCTGTCCATTGTAGTACAGAGAAAGAAGACTGGCAAAAGTATGATTTTGAATTCGGGAAAAATCCTCTGACGAAAGAGAAGGAAAATTATATCGAGTATAATTCCAACAACTATATTTCTGTAATTGATATCAATAGCAAAACAATGGTCCTAGAAGGAAACCTGATGCCTAAATTGGCTTTTTCCGGAGCTAAACTTTACCTATTGGAAAGGATTAAGTAATCATAAAAAACGGATAAATGATATTTTCTACAGTAACACTATAATAAATAAAGCAGTGATGCGTGTGAAAATCAAACTTCCGAATGCACCATCCTGATTTTGAGTCTCACGATATATTCTCCTGTTCCATGTATTCCCATTATATTTTTTTCAAGTGTACTGAAAACCATAATACTAAAAAAAACAAAAAAAAGCATTGAAAATCAATGCTTTTACTTGCAGAAAGGAAGGGATTCGAACCCTCGATACAGTTACCCGTATACTACCTTTCCAGGGTAGCTCCTTCAACCACTCGGACACCTTTCTAATTGAGGTTGCAAATATAATGAAATATCCCGATCCCCAAAATATTATTGAAACTCTTCTGTAACTTCTCCACAAATATTTTTGGTGAAAATTTCTGAGAAGCTTTTATTGTATTTTGGATTTTTTAAAATGTGCATACATTTTGTGATTGCAGATTCCGCGGTCATATCTTTTCCGCTGATAGCTCCGATTTTTGTAAAAATATTACTGTTGCTGTATTTTCCAAAGCTAATCCCGCCAGAAATACATTGGCTTATCACTACAATCTCAATTCCTCGAGACCTTAACTCCTGAAGAACCGATTGCGTTTTATCGTTATTGAAGATCGTCCCTGAACCAAAAACCTGAAGAACAATTGCTTCCGGAGTTTTAAGTTCTAATAAAGATCCGAAGTTCATTCCCGGGAATATCCTGTAGAAAAGAACATTTTCATTGAGATAAGTATCCAGTTCAAATTGGCCTCTGGAATTCCATAGCAAATCTTTTTCTATGTTAAGATGGACACCCGATTGTCCCAGGATAGGATAATTCGGACTTTGATAAGCATCAAAAAATTCGGCTGAATATTTCAGGCTTCTGTTTCCGCGGAGAAGTTTATATTCAAAATAAACAGCTACTTCTTTTATAACCGCTTCATCATTTTCATAAAGACTGGCGTAATATAAACTTGTCAAAAGATTTTCTTTCGCATCTGTCCGCAAATCTCCAATTGGTAATTGAGAACCTGTCAGAATCACTGGTTTTCCAAGATTCTTAAGCATAAAACTAAGCGCAGACGCTGTATAAGACATCGTATCGGTTCCGTGAAGGATCAGGAAGCCATCAAAAGCATCATAGTTTTTATGAATCCATTCCGCAATCATTCGCCATTCATTAGGCCCCATATCAGAAGAATCAACAGGCTTTTCGAATGGATGAACAGAAACCTCGCACTCGAGAAGATTCATTTCCGGGATTCTTTTGAAAATGGTGGAAAAATCAAACGGAACCAGACTTCCTGTGGTGTAATCTTTTTCCATACCGATGGTTCCGCCGGTGTATATTAATAGGACTTTTCTTTTCATAAGAGAATGTTGATTCGAAGGTGAAAACTGCAGCCCGACTTGAACGGAGCTCTTTTTCTTTTTTTGCCAAAAAAGAAAAAAGCGGGAGTGGAAGGCGGATTAAGCTGCCATAGAAAACCTCAGCAAAAGTAAAATTTTAATCTGAATCGGGAAAATAAAAAATGCCCGTTAAAAAACGAGCAGTTTATTTGTATTTAAGTTAAATTATTTAACCAAAAGAATGCTGGCAATCTGATTTGCCAACTCAGTTCCGATTCTGTCCTGAGCTTCTTCCGTAGCTGCACCTGTGTGAGGTGTCAAGGAGATTTTCGGATGCGTCAAGATTTGTTCAGAAGGCGTTGGTTCGTTCTCGAAAACATCAAGACCTGCAAACGCTAATTTTCCGCTGTCAAGTGCTTCTATCAAAGCTTCTTCGTCAATCACACCTCCTCTAGCACAATTTACGATCGCTGCACCAGTTTTCATTTTTGCCAATTCCGTTTTTCCGATGATCGGGCCATTCTGAGCAGGAACGTGAAGCGTGATAAAATCTGAGTGCTGAATCAATTGCTCCAACGGCTCCGTTTCTATCTCCACATTAATATATTGCTGATTGTAGAAATCTACACGTACACTTGCTTTCCCGATTCTCGTATCAGAAGCAATCACTTTCATTCCCAATCCAAGGGCGATTCTTGCAACTTCTTGTCCGATTCTTCCGATTCCTACGATTCCGATAGTTTTCCCTCTCAGTTCGATTCCAGCTTCATATTTTTTCTTAAGTTTTGCAAATTCGGTATTACCTTTCACAGGCATTTGTCTGTTAGAGTCCTGAAGAAATCTGCTTCCTGAAAAAAGATGCGCAAATACCAATTCCGCTACAGACTCCGATGAAGCTGCCGGCGTGTTGATCACGTGTTTTCCTTTCTCTCTCGCATAAGCAACTTCGATGTTGTCCATTCCTACTCCACCTCTACCGATGATCTCCAGACTTGGACAGTTGTCCACCATTTCCTTCGTCACTTTCGTTGCGCTTCTTACAAGCAAAACCGTTACCTGATTTTCGTTGATATAAGCGATCAGATTTTCTTGAGCCACTTTGTCTGTGATTACCTCAAATCCATTTTCTTTAAGAGCATCTATTCCAGACTGTGTTAATCCGTCATTAGCAAGTACTTTCATTATAAATTGTATATTTTTTTGAAGAACAGAATATGTTCGTTAATTAATTGGTTTAGGAACTTGACCCCGCTTTTTTCTGATTTTATAAAATCACAGAGTCAATCGGGGCTATGGGCTTTTTCATCAAATCAAAAATTCCCGAAAGTTTGAGGCTCGGGAATTTTTTGATCAGATATATTTTTAGTCACGAAAAACTTCTATGGTCACTTGTTTTTCAACCATATCCGTGAATTTCCCTTTGTATCTCGTTGCCTTCACAAGGTGATTGTCTATCCAATGGTAGTTTCCACCTCTTGGTTTTCCAAGCAAAACGCTATGATACTTGAAACCGTGTTTGTTCAACCAAGTTTCTGTAATTTCTCTCAAATCTTCGGTTCTGGAAGTGAAGAAACAAATCTGATGACCCTCGTCATACCACTTATTAATGGTTGCCAAAGCATCCGGAAATGGCTCGCAGGTCACCATTCTTTCTGGTTCTTCATTAGGAACATCATCTGTAATCGTTCCATCGATATCGATAAGGTAATTCTTCACATCACCTTTCAGCATTGGGCTCAGATGTTCTTTGTATTCTAATTCCATATTTGTTAAAATTGAAGTTGCAAAATTATATATTTCTACTCGGACTCACAAATTATTATTAAAAGCTTAATAAAACTTTAATTTTATAGAAAATTTTTAAGAAAAATATCCTTTTAGTTTTACCAAAACCCTTCTTCAAATGGATTTTTTAAACCTAACAATTTTTTTATTCGATAAAAAAACACTCCAATAATGAAGTGTTTTTATGATTTTAGTAAAAAAAATAATGAATTAACTTGCATTATAAAAGTTATTAAGAATTAGGCTGATCATTCTTGTTTTCGTTTTGTAGATAATAGCTGAGGCTGCTTCTTTTCAGAGATCATTTGATCTTTCTTTGTCGTATCCATTTTATTAATGATCATAGGTTTTGCAAACCTGCCCATGGAATTCAAAACAATTACGTTTTTTTGCACACTATCAATTGTAAGGATGTTACCTTCTTTGTTTTTTATTGCTGATATATTCCCATTTCTGGCATTAGAAGCTAACTGGGAAAAGGATTTTGTAGAAATACACAAAATGAATATTATAAGTATTTTCATCATATCAATTAGTTTAGAATCAAAATTGTCATTTCACCAGGGTTGGTATCAGCAGCAGAATTACCTCCAATATCTACTGGTGATGTACCATTTGATCTAAATGTACGCAAATCAATTGTATGGGTTCCTGCCGGCAAGCTGATCATCGTATTAATAGCACAAGTATTGAAGCTATTTTGCGATGTACCATTTATGTTACTAAAACGATTCCATCCTCCATTAGCCAAAAAATTATTATTAACATAAACTACCACATCAACATTAGAATAAGCACCACTTGTTGTCACTGTATTTCGCGCTCCAATAGTAGCCCAAATAGCAACGGTTGCAGGCGAAGACAGCGTAAAGGTTTGAGTGAGCCCAGGTTGCATTGTTGGCGTATTAGATGCTACAGCAAGCCTTCCAGCAGAACCATAAACATGATATTTTTGAATTACACCAGAGGAACCCTGAGCACCGGTTGCGCCTACTGCCCCAGTATTACCCGTAGCTCCTTGTATACCTTGAATCCCCTGCAAACCTGTTGGACCAGTTGCTCCTGTTACTCCTTGAGAGCCCGTAGCTCCTGTTGCTCCAACAACACCCTGTGGGCCTGCTGGACCAATTGCACCCGTTACCCCTTGTGCACCAGTTGCGCCTTGAAGACCTTGCAAACCCGTAGCTCCAGTTGCACCTGTAGCTCCTTGAGAGCCCGTAGCTCCCGTTACTCCAGCAATACCCTGCGAACCTGTTGGACCAGTTGCACCAGTTACTCCTTGCGCGCCAGTTGGGCCTTGAATACCCTGAATTCCTTGCAAACCTGTAGGACCAGTTGCTCCTGTAACTCCTTGAGAGCCCGTAGCTCCCGTTACTCCAGCAATACCCTGTGAACCTGCTGGGCCAGTCGCTCCTGTAGCTCCCGGAGGACCAGGAACCGAACTACCCGAACTCTTTGCATATAAGGCATAGGGTACACTCAACATTTGTGATGTTCCTGAGATGACATAATTATTTCCTCCGGAAGGATCTGTCTCCGTTTTAAAAAAATAAGTATCGGAACCCCAGTCTATAGTGGAAAAAGACCCACTCAGAACACTTCCTTCACCTATTCTCACACTCAAAAGTCCATTGATATTAGTCTGTGATGTCTGAGTCTCAGAATAGACTACCGTGCCAGAAGCTGAACCTTTCAATATTGAAAATCTGACTCCTACACTCTGGTTCTTGACCAATTCATTATTTTGATTTCTTATTACCGCCTGATAGCTTATCAAATCGCTGGATTGAGCCATCAAAAAAGCGGAAGCAAGCGTTCCTAAAAGAGTAATGCTTTTTCTCATAGTTTATATGTTTTAGATTATTTGTCTGTTTTTAATACTTTGAAAATCTTCACTGCTTTACCATTTTTGGTTACCTTAAGATAATAAAGCGCTGCAGGATATGAAGAAATAGACATCGCTGTATTTTTGGAAGTCACAGCTTTGCTCATCAGAATTTTGCTCGATGAGTCATAGATCTCGTAATGGTATCTGTTATAATCACTGAAATCTATCTTTAGATTTAAAATATCCTGAGTCGGATTGGGAAAGATCTTAATATTAAGGCTGATTTCGGAAATATCAACCCCCATGGTCTCAGTAATCTCATAAGGTTGTTGAACACCTTCGGAGACACTCAGAGAAGAATTGGATCTCGTATCTTGAAACGCCTGACCGACTGAATAACTGGTATTACCAGAAGAAGTGGAAGACGCATTACCGCCTGAAGCATTCATAGAAGTCTGAGCCTGCAAAAAAGTTATTCCAGATACTAAAAAAGAAAATGCAAAAATTGTAGTTTTCATAGCATACGTATTAATTTTTTATTAGTTTAGTATTGATAAACAAATATATACATATTTTTGGTTCGAAATATGAATTATTATTTATACTCCTTATACAAATCTAAAAAATTAGAACTATGCCTATTTTAAACTTGTGCTGAAACTGCTGTTTATTGTGCTGAAAAGAAAAAAAATAAAAATATTTTAACTAAAATTTAACATTTTAATAAATTTCAAATATATTTTTTCATCATTCCTTTCAGATACTCTCGATTTTGTCTTACAGATGGACAATCTGGTCTGGAAATAGAAGCTTTTTCATTATAATCATTAGCTCTGTGATAGTCTCCTAATAATGATAAACAAACGCAGGCTTCAATATTTGGTATATATCCCGTATAATCAGCAAATACAAATCCTATCGAATCAGGCTGTGGAAGCCTTGTTGCCAGATCAAACCATTTGAAGGCCTGTTCATATCTCTCTTCTTCCTTATAGTAATATCCTAGCTCACAGCAGATCTGCGCTCGTGGAATATCGTATTCAAAACTTTTAAGTAAAGTAGGGAGGATCTTATCTCTCTGACCATTATTCCTATAAAGAGCGGCCAAATCAGACGAACAAGTGATGATATCTTCAAACCAGCCTAATCCTGTTTTTAAAAATTTTTCATAATAAATTATAGCATCTTCTGTTTTGCCATGGTCTCTCAATTCCCTGGCATAATAATATAATTGTCTCGCTGAAAACTCTTTTCCAACACTCTCTAGAGCTTTGTATATATCAATATTTCTTGTAGAAAGCTCGCCTAATTTTGTTTTTTTATGCCAAATCTCAATATCTGTATATTGGATATTACCAATCAAAGGAATACACTCATGGACAGGATCTATCCAATGATAATCTTTACTTCTTTTAAATAATCTTTCCCGAGTCGAATAATAAGTAGGATTACCATTTTCATCAAATGATAAAACATATTTCATAGTGACAATATCAACATCATCTTTCAAATTTCTCTTCAGACCATTCATCTGCTTAACCGATATTTCCGGAATTACATCATCTGCATCCAGCCACATTTGGTAATCTTTATTTGCTTTGGAAAAAGCAAAATTGCGAGCTGCCGAGAAATCATTTCCCCATTCAAAATCATATATTTTGTCTGTAAACTGTTTGGCGATCTCTTTAGTTTTATCAGTAGAGCCTGTATCTACGATGATTATCTCGTCTGCAAAACCTTTTGCGCTCTCCAGACATCTCTGTAAAACCTCTTCTTCATTTTTAACAATGAGACATAAACTAATTTCCATTGGCCATAAATAATTTTTACAAGTCTAAATATACAAGTTTTACATTTTTCATTATTGTTATAACCTCAATAAATTTCACTAAAGCAAATTTTCTCATCTCTTTGTATAGCATTTTTATATATTTGATTATTAATAAAAACTATGGAAAAGAAACTCAAACTTTGGGACGCTGTGATGATCGTGATGGGATCGATGATCGGAAGCGGGATTTTTATCGTGAGCGCAGACATTATGCGGAATCTTGGTTCCGGTTACTGGATGATCGTCGTTTGGCTGATCACAGCAGTAATGACTGTTGCAGCAGCCATTAGTTATGGCGAATTGTCAGCAATGTTTCCAAAAGCAGGCGGGCAATATACATACATTACAGAGATTTTCGGCAAACCGATGGGATTTCTTTATGGCTGGGGAATGTTCACTGTTATCCAAACGGGAACGATTGCGGCAGTCGCCGTGGCATTTGGGAAATTTACGGCTTATCTAGTTCCTGCACTGAATGATGCTGCTCCGATCTTCCAAAGTGGCGAATTCAAAATCACCTGGATTCAGATTCTGGCGATTGGCGTGATCCTTTTCCTGACTTTTGTGAATACACGAGGTGTTGAAAGCGGAAAACTTCTCCAAAATGTCTTTACCACATCCAAGATCATTGCACTTCTTGGTCTGATCGTTCTTGGTTTTGTTTTGATTTCCCAATCCAATTGGAGTTCTAATATGAGTTTCGGTTGGGATGCGTTCCAAAATCTGAAACAAACCGAATGGAAAAGCATTTCTGGCGCAACAGTTTTAGGCGGAATCGCTGCGGCAATGGTTGGTTCGGTTTTCAGTTCTGTGGCTTGGGAAAATGTGACTTTCATTTCCGGGGAAATTGAAAATCCAAAAAAGAATGTCGTGAAAGCAATGATTCTGGGAACTTCTGCTGTGATGATTCTTTATCTTTTAGTGAATTTTGTTTACCTCAATGCGCTCGACAGAGATTCTATCGCTTTTGCTGCGAATGACAGAGTTGCTGTTGCCGCGGCCGAAAAAATGTTTGGAAATGCGGGAACTATTATCATTGCAGTTCTTGTGATGATTTCGACTTTTGGCTGTGTGAACGGAATTGTTTTAGCAGGCGCAAGAGTTTTCCAGACTATGGCAAAAGACGGATTGTTCTTGAAATCAGCCGTTGAAAATAACAAAAACGGGGTTCCTGAAAAATCACTTTGGATGCAGGGAATTTGGGCAAGTTTGCTTTGTCTGAGCGGACAATACGGCGATTTGCTTGATATGATTTCGTTTGTGATTGTTTTGTTTTATATGATTACCGTTTTTGGTGTGATTTATTTAAGAATCAAAAAACCTGAGCTGGAAAGAGGTTACAAAACATTTCTTTATCCTTTCACGCCTATTCTCTATCTTTTGATTGGAACCGGATTTTGTATTCTGTTATTCATTTATAAGCCACAATATACTTGGCCTGGATTGGGATTGATTTTGTTGGGGTTGCCTGTATATTTTTTTATAAATAAGAATAGTAAAAAGGGTTAATTGTAATAATTATACAGATGGAAGAATACATATATCATTATACTTCAATTGAGACTCTCGCTTTAATTTTAACAAATAAAAATATAAGATTTAATAGTTTAAAAAATGTTGATGATATAAATGAAACGGAATTTTCTGACGAAAATATGAATCTCTCATCACATATACTAATTTCTTGTTGGACAGACAATGATAATGAAAATCTTGCATTTTGGAATATGTACACACCGAATATGCAAGGGGTAAGAATAAAACTCCCCAAAATAATATTTGCAACATATGATTTTAATACTACAAACAATATTGGTATTATGAAGAACAATTATGTAAGCAATTCTTTAGTTCCAGAATCTGAATGTTTTAACAAAAATTATTGGATTCTACCATTAAAAGATTACTTTTTTCCGGTCGAATATACAGATGACGAAAATTTATTGAAACCTAAATTATTCAATGATGACATTAACAAGCGGATGTATAATGCTGGAAACATTGGAAAATACAAATCTAAAATATGGGAATTCCAAAACGAGGTCCGTTTTAAAATACTCATTATGCCAACTAGTGACATAAATAAAAATCAATTACATCCTCTTAATGATGTATTTAAGGTTCTTGAAAAAAATATACAAAACACTATTGAATCATATTACATATCAATTTTAGAAGAGTCATTTGAAAGAATGGAAATAACTTTAGGTCCTAAATGTAACCTGGCTCAAGAATTAATAGTTAAATCATTGATAGAAAAATATAACCCAAAAGCTAAAATATTTAAAAATAGATTTTCTGGTCTAATTAGATGAATAAGTATTCGTCTATAACTTTTTAATATATATTTTAATGAAAATTAATGTAAAAACTATTTTTATAAGTTTAATCTCAAAATATTCCGATAATGAAATATTAAAAACTGATTATTGGAAAGAAATAGAACAATCTTATTCTCACAAAAGCAGAAAATATCACAATCTCATTCATCTTGAAAATATGATTCTTGAATTGGAAGAAGTGAAAGATAAAATTTCAGATTATGATTCTATACTTTTCTCCATTTTTTATCACGACATTATTTACAAAGCGACATCAAAAGACAACGAAGAAAAAAGTGCAGAAATAGCAAAAATCAGACTTGAAAAACTGAACATTCCGAATGAGAAAATAGCTAAAATTTACAATCAAATTCTTGCAACAAAATCCCACAAAAAAAGTGAAGATTCTGACACCAATTTTCTCCTTGATGCAGATTTAGCAATTCTCAGTCAGGATTGGAAAATCTATGAAAATTACACCCAACAAATTCGAAAAGAATATTCAATTTATCCGGACTTTATATATAAACCCGGACGCAAAAAAGTATTGATTCACTTTTTTAGAATTTGATGAAATATTCAAAACAAATCATTTCAAAGGAAAATATGAAGAAAAAGCGAGAGAAAATATCAAAAGAGAGTTAAGTGAAAAATAATTTTCAAATTGTTACCAAAATTTGGTAACTTTGGTTCAGAAATAATAAAAATGGGACGAAATACTTCTGTTTCTTTAGGAAATCATTTTGAAAATTTTGTGGATGAAAAAATTTCACAAGGCAGATTCAAAAATGCCAGCGAAATTATCCGTGCCGGTTTGAGACTTTTGGAAGAAGAAGAAAATAAATTACAGTTCCTTAAAAACGCAATCAAAGAAGGTATAGAAAGCGGAGTTGCAAAAGATTTTGAACCAAAAAGTCATCTTGCATCTTTAAAAGCCAAAATGAAAAATGGCTAAATACCTCTTCACTAAAAAAGCTGTAGACGACCTTTCCGAAATCTACGAATACACTTACGAATTTTGGTCAGAAAACCAAGCCGATAAATATTATGGAGAAGTCATCAGCTTCTGCGAAATGCTTTCAGAAAATCCGAATATTGGTAAAAATTATAGCGAAATAGCTTCCGATATTTTTGGATTTGTTGCCAACCGGCATATTATATTTTACCGAATCTTGAATATCAATGAAATAGAAATTACAAGAATCATTGGTTCTGATATGGATTTGAAATCAAGAATGAAAGAATGAAAGAATAAAAATGTTCTATCCCTCCAGCAAAAACTCCTTATAATTTCCCAAAAACTTAACATCGGCACCAATTGCTCTCAATTCGTCAATTGAATTAATGTAAAGCACATTGTTCCAATCGCCGACAACGGTTACAAAAAAGAAATAGTTACCGAGTTTGGTTTTCAAGGTTCGGGATTCGATTTTGCTAAGGTTCATATTTCGCCACGCAAAAACTGATAAAACCTGATGAAGTCCACCGGCGTGGTCTTGAGGAAGCGTAATCAAAAGTCCTGTTTTCTTTCCGGAACTGATCAAATCGCTGTCAAAATTTTCCTCACTTTTAGAAATGACAATGAATCTCGTATGATTTTCTTCGACATCGTGAATATTGTCGTTAATGATTCTCAATCCGTATAATTCTGCAGCAAATTTGTTTGCAACAGCTGCAATTTTTCTATCAGGGTTTTCAGAAACACGTTTTGCTGCTGCTGCTGTAGAAGCGAATTCCTGTTTCGGAACGTCCGGATAATTTTTATTCAATGAATGAAAACTCTGCGCAAGAGCCTGCGGATGAGAATAGATTTTCTCAATTGGATTGCCATTCTCTTGACTTGGATGAATCATCAAATGATGCGCAATTGGCATTACAGCTTCAGCTTCAACTCGGATTTCCGGTGTCTGATAAAGATAATCCAAAGTCATAGAAACCGTTCCTTCTATCGAGTTTTCCAAAGGAACAACCGCTTTATCAACTTCATTATTCTGAACCGCCAGAAAGCAATCCAAAATATTGGCTTTCGGAACCAATTCTTCGTTGGGGAATAATTGAGTCGCGGTCAACTGAGTAAAAGAGGCTTCGGGTCCTAAGAATGCTATTTTCATACTGCGAAATTAAAGATTATTCTGCTTTTTTGGAGAAATCAAAATTAAAATTGGCGCTTACGATAAAACCATTGTTGTACTGGAACACATTTTTACTTTCCACTTCCCTTCCCAACTGCACAATCTGATTCAGATAACCGCCTTCTATTCTTACCAAATCATTGAATTTATATCCCAACAAAACTCCGATTCTATTTTGGTCAAAAATATTCTCACCAACATTTTTTCCGAAGCCAATCATTACCTCATCATAAACTGCAACATACGGCGTTTTCTCGGCAATCGAGGTTCCTTTCAAAGGCATTTGCAAACGAATCATATAGCGCGCTCTGTTCATAAAAGGATATTGGTCTTCCGAGGTCAGATTCGCATTAGAATATCTTCCAACCCAGCGTTGTTCAAGCATAAAACGATGCGACAAATCGATTTTTCCAATCTTGTCCGTCACAGTTGCCATTTCGTAAATCCTATGTTCCGTGAAATCTTTGCCCATTCCGTTCAACGGGATTTCGCCGTAAGGAAAAGTCTCTGCCCAAGCGTAACCAAGTCGTAATTGCAGATTCGGGTTTGCCTGATAATTGATTCCCAGACGCAAAAGACTCTGTTGCCAGGTTGTGATATAATCATTTCGTCTCCACTGATATTCGGTGTGGATGGAAAATCTGGAATCTAATTTGAAAGTTCCGTTGTAAGCGTACCAGCCAATATTGTTGTGGTTGCTGATTCGGTTTTGTGCGGAAAAAGAATTTGAAATTAAAACTAAGAACAATGCGCTAAAGAATAATTTTGCTTTAGTGAAAACCATATTGAATTGTTATCGATTTCAGCAAAAATAGGGATTCAGCAAGGGAAAAGCAAATTGGTTAAACTGTATTTTGTTTTAACGCAAAGGCGAAAAATAATTTAAAATGAAACTTATATTTAAGGCACAAAGATTTTAACTTCGTTAAAGTTTAGTTCGTTTCTATACTGATTGCAGGAACTTTATAATTATTGAATTTCTTATCAGGCTGTAGAATTCTGGCTTTTTTCAAAAGGTCTTCGGCAATCAGAATCGATTGGTTATGAACTTCGATATCATTTAGAAAAAATCTTGATTCTTGAGTGAGATTCAATTTTGTTTTGGCTTCAGCAATTGTTACTTTTTCGATAGTCTGAGGCTTTTTCATTACAATATTAATCAACCCATTTTTCACAAGGTCATCATATTGTTCGATTTGCGAAGAAGGTGATTTGTAAACCTGAACACTTTCTATATCTTCTGGATTGAAACTATGAAGCAAGACATTGGAAACAATCACGTTATCAACAATATAAATTGGATTAGCTTCAGATTTCTGAGCAAAAGAAAATTGGACACAAAAGAAAACTGCGAAAACAAGAATCAACTTTTTCATAAATTTTAATTTTAAGTTAAGAAAAATCAGCAAATATTTCTCGCAGATTTTTCAGATTTAGTAAATTTAAAATCTGCCGAATTTGCCTAATCAGCGTGAGAAATATTTTTAAATCAATTCGCATCACCTTTCTCGATACCTTCTTCGATTTTTTCAAAAACTTCTTCTTTTTCTTCATTAGAAATATCGAATTGCTCTTCTTTATCTTCATTTCTTACCACCAACGAAATCCAAATCGGAAAATGGTCAGAATCCACAGATTTCATCACTTTCATATCAACCAATCGGAAATGTGGACTTACAAAGAAGTGGTCAAGAGGCCAACGCAGAAACCAATATTTTACGTGAAACGTATTGAACATTCCTCGTCCACGTCGCGGGTCGAGCATTCCGCTGGATTTTAGAAATAACTTAGTCGTTCTGGACCAGGCGACATCGTTCAAATCTCCAAAGACGATAGAAGGTTTGCCATAATTTTTCGCTTTTTCACCAACCAAAAGAATTTCCGCATCACGTTCCGTGCTTTCAGGATTTTCCTGCGGAACCGGCGGTGTTGGATGAATTCCAAATAATCTGACAGTTTGATTATTATATTCCAAATCAGCCACAATAGACGGAATATCGTCATCTATCAAATAATTGACTTCATAATTCTTAACCGGAAAATGGCTGTAAAACAAAAGCCCGTAAGTGTTGGCGAGAGGAACTTCAATTTTATATTCGTAATGTTTTGTAACTGATTTTAAAGCGTTTTGCCATTCTTCATCAGTTTCAAGGAAAAACAAAATCGATGGATTTTCTTCTTTTACTAAATCAATTAACTTCTGATAATTCCTGTTATGCTGATAAACATTACAAACGAGAATATCTAAAACTTTTTCGTCAGGATTTGGTTGAGTTTTATCAATCATCGTTTTCCCAAGATCTGTGTAAGGAAGAATGATGTAAAACAAATAACCTGCACAGATAGCCTGAACAGCAAGAATTATATACTCATAAACATTCGGATTTTCGAAAGTGAAAAACCACGCGAAAATGAGAATTAAAAGAATGACAAATTTCTGAAATCGGGGATAATCGAAAACCCTAAAAGTCCAATAAGTGTTTTTGATAGCAGGAATCAATACCGACATAATCGCTAAAATAGAAGTAATCCAATACAGACAGTGTGTGATACTTTCCATTTTGCCTTTAATCCTTGATATTTTTTCCGAGAATAATAAGGCTTCTCTTTTCGCCGTCCAATTCTGCAATATTTTTGAGATTTGCCCATAATTCAAACCCGAATTTCTCAAACAAAGTCAGACTCGGAAGATTGTGTGCAAAGATAAAAGCCAAAAGATTTTCTATTCCGAGGTCGTGGGATTTTTCGATGGCATATTCCAGAATCAATCTGCCTAAACCTTTTCCCCGATGTTTTTCATCAATATAAATGCTGATTTCAGCGGTTTTCTGGTACGCCGGTCTTCCGTAGAAATTCTGAAAACTTACCCACCCAACTGTATTCTTCTCTGAATCTAAAACGATCCAAAGCGGGCGAAATTCGGAGTTATGCTGATGAAACCAATCGATTTTACTTTCTGTAGAAACAGGCTCCAGATCAGCAGTAACCAATCGCGACGAAACCGTAGAATTATAAATTTCCACAATCTTAGGAAGGTCATCTAAAGTTGCATTACGAAAGGTCATATTTATTAATTTTGAGATTAAGAGATTCAGAAATTTCTAAATCTCTTAATTTTTAATTTCTTAATTCAATGTATTAAATGCTTGTTCCAAATCAGCAATCAAATCTTCTGCATCTTCGATTCCGACACTTAATCTCACCAAATCATCCGTGATTCCTAGAACCGCTCTTTTATCTTCAGGGATTGAAGCGTGCGTCATCATTGCAGGAAGATTCGCCAACGATTCTACTCCACCCAAAGATTCTGCCAAAGTGAACACTTTGATATTTTCCAAGAATTTAATCGCATCTTCTTTTTTTCCAGATTTGAAAGTGAAAGAAACCATTCCACCAAATTCCGTCATTTGACGCGTTGCCAAATCGTATTGAGGATGAGAGGACAATCCCGGATAATAAATCTTTTCTGCCAAAGAATGATTCTCAAGATATTTTGCAATCTCGAAACCGTTATCAGAATGTCTTTGCATTCTAAGCGCCAAAGTTTTAATTCCTCTCAACACCAAATAAGAATCGTGAGGTCCCAAAATTCCACCGCTCGCAAACTGAATGAAATGCAATTTTTCTCCTAATTCTGCATCTTTTGCAATCAAAGCACCGGCAATCACATCAGAATGTCCGCCCAAATATTTCGTTGCAGAATGCATCACAATATCAGCTCCTAAATCCAAAGGCTTCTGAATATAAGGCGTTGCAAATGTATTATCAACCGCCACCAAAATATCTTTACCTTTCACAGCATCAGCAACCATTTTGATATCCACCAATTTCATCAAAGGATTGGTCGGAGTTTCTAGCCAGATTAATTTTGTTTTATCAGTAATTACATTTTCTAATTCTTCGACATTATCAAAACCGATGAATGTAAATTTCAACTGATATTTCTCGAATAATCTTGTGAACATTCTGTAAGAACCACCGTAAAGGTCATCGACAGCAATCACTTCGTCACCGGGATTTAACAATTTTAAAACACAGTCAATCGCAGCCAAACCAGAACCGAAAGCCAAACCTCTCGCTCCGTTTTCGATGCTTGCTAAAGAGTCTTCCAAAGCTTGTCTTGTAGGGTTTGCGCCTCTTGAATATTCGTAGCCGGAAAGTAATTGTCCTGGACTTTTTTGTGCGAATGTTGATGTTAAAAAGACAGGAACATTGACCGCTCCAGTTGCTGGTTCGTGGTGTTGCCCACCGTGTATAACTTTTGTATTGAATTTCATATTGTTGATTTGTTAATTTGTTGAATCGATGATTTGATAATGAATTACAAAATAATTCTCATATCAGCACATCATCAAATTATCATATTGTTTTTTACATTTTAATAGCAGATTTAACAGCGAATTCTTCAGCAATTTCACCAAGCCATTGCGCCACATCTTCTTCGCTGGTTGCTCTTTCGTAAGTGTGTCCAATTGAAACCAGAATCTGATGAAAGAATCTTTTCATTTCGTCAACAGGCATATCTTTTGTCCAAAGGTCGATTCTAAGTGCTTCCATTGCTTTGCTATCCCAAACGGAAATCATCGCTGCTTTGGTTTCTTGTCTTTTGATTCCGCCGTCTTCAGCTTTCCAAAACATTTTTTCAGGAACATGATTATCGTCCAGTTCTACATCTATAACTATTTTCGTTTTTTTCATTGATTTTATTCTTAATATATTAAGTGTGTGAATTTATTTGATATTATTGGTTTTTTGAACGCAAAATCCGTGAAGTTTTTTACTTAATTGAAAACATTTTTAGGATTCGCAATAGTTAAATATCAACCCTGGAAACTCTTACGTTCTCAAAAACTCCTACTTTATTTTGGTCTGTAACCTGAGCCGTTGAAGATCTCTGTTGCATTCTTTTTCAAGAATATTGGTAGTTTTTCTTCCGGATGTGCCTTCAGATAATGCTTGCAGATCTGCCAACCTGTCCAGATTGCAATCTGAGGAGAACTTTCCCTATCCACTTCTGTATAGAATTTAGAAAATGGTCCAGGTGTTATGAACCGCTCAGAAAGATTGGGATCTGCACTGAAAAGCAGGTCATTTTCAACAAAATAATTCCAAATATTGGCTTCGTTTGCAACTGCCCAGTCGTATTGTGCTTTTGTATAATTCATTTTCAAATTATCCGGAACATTTGGTAAAAACGCATCCTGAAGAATCTGAACTTTCCCCTGATAAACTATTTGGTCCAAAAATTTCTGCTGATCCACAGGGGCAGGTACCAGCCTTGCTGCAAAAAAAGCAGATATCTTTGGAATGAGATTTTCCGGATTCATAGATTTTTGAAAGTAAAGATCAAGACCATTATAATTTTTGTTTCCGTCTCCCATAAATCCTGTAATATCTACAAAAAGCATATTCTCATCTTCTCTCAGAAAAATCGGATCCACAACACTCTGCGGGTCTAATACAGATGAGTAAAGGTAAATATGAGGCGCTTGAAATTTTGGGAAATAATTTTTGATATGAGAAAAGAGATCGATCAACTCTTTGTCAAGTTTCTTTTTATCTATCCTGGAAATCGCTTCTTTATAAACACGAACTTCCATAGTATCTTTTCGTCTCTCGCCATATTCTGCATCCGGAACAGAGCCTTGAAACCAAGGATATTTAGCCTTGAAATCTTCCAAACTTAGCGATGAATTATAGAATTCACCAGACAGATCCGTAAGCTCGATTTTTTTGACAGGATTTTTGATCTCGATATCCCATTGGTTTTTATTTTCCTTTTTGCAGGCGGATAAACCGAAAACAATTATTGCCGAAAAAGAGATATATCGGAAAAACTTCATTATTTTTACATTAAGATTATCGAAAAGCAAAAATAAGAATTTTAAAGGATGAAGCTTCCAATTATTACCGAAAGATTGATGTTAAGAAAATTAACACCTGATGACCTGGATGATATGTTTCTGTTGGACAGCAATCCCGATGTTGTAAAATATGTGGGCATACAACCTTTGACCAAGAAAGAAGAAAGCCTTGAGATGATTGAAAATATTATTGATCAATACGAAAAGAACGGAACTGCAAGATTGGCCGTAATAGAAAAAGAAAGTAATAGATTTATCGGCTGGAGCGGAATCAAACTTTTGACAGAAGAAGTCAACGGCTTCAAAAACGTCTATGAATTGGGCTATCGTTTTCTCCCGGAATTCTGGGGAAAAGGTTATGCTACAGAATCTGCGAAAGCTTCATTACACATAGGATTTGACCAACTGAATGCTGATAAGATATATGCTTATGCCGATGTTGAAAATCTGGTCTCCAACTATATTCTCACGAAATTGGGTTTTGAAAACAAAGGAACTTTTCTTGACAAAGGCGATATTTGTAATTGGTATGAATTAAAAAAATAATAGAAAATAAAAGAATGCAGACACAAAAAGTAATCGACCATATTGTAAACTGGCTAAAAGATTATGCTATCAACGCTAAAGTAAATGGTTTCATTGTAGGAGTTTCCGGAGGAATTGATTCCGCCGTGGTTTCCACATTAGCAGCAAAAACAGGTTTGAAAACTTTGGTTTTGGAGATGCCGATCCGTCAAAAAGCCGATCAGGTGGACAGAGCTCAGGACCATATTGAATTTTTAAAATCTAATTTTCCCAACGTAGAAGGGTCCACAGTTGACCTTACTCCCGTTTTTGAAAGTTTTGAAACCACTGTAAACGATTACAAAGAAGGAGCATGGAGCAAGAATCTTGCTTTGGCCAACACAAGGTCTCGCTTTAGAATGGTGACCTTGTACTATTATGGGCAACTCAATGGACTTTTGGTAACTGGAACCGGAAATAAGGTTGAGGATTTCGGGGTGGGATTTTATACAAAATATGGTGATGGTGGCGTAGACATCTCTCCTATTGCTGACCTATATAAAACTCAGGTTTACGAAATTGCAAAAGAACTTAACATATTGGAAAGCATTCAGAAAGCTGCGCCAACAGATGGACTTTGGGATGCTGACAAAACAGATGAAGATCAGATTGGTGCCACTTATCCTGAACTGGAATGGGCAATGGAACAGCAAATTGCAGGTAAAACAGAGGCAGATTTTGAAGGCAGGAAAAAAGAAGTGATGACCATCTATTTGAAATTCAACAGAGCAACTCAACACAAGATGAAGCCAATCCCGGTTTGTGAGATTCCCCAAGAATTGAAGTAAAAAATTGATATTTCATTATCCAATCATAAACAACAAGTTATGCAAGAAGAAATCAGCAAACATTCCAGAAAAATTTATAAAACTGTGAAAAGTCCAAAACATACAGTTAATGAAAAAATCAAAGAGATCATCATCGAAATCTTTATCATCGTTTTTGCTGTATCTCTTTCTATCTGGTTGCATAGCTGGAGTGAGCATAATCACGAACAAAAAGAATCTAATAAATTTCTGAAGGAACTGAAAGCAGACCTAGAGGCAGATGCAAAACTTATTGAAGAAAATAAAAAAACATTAACAAATTTGGATAACGACTATAAGTTTATCCTTTCTTTAAAAAATCTGAAAACTCCTATTACAGATAGTCTGGTGGGTTCACATTCTAATTTCTACCTTTTAGGGTCTGCATTCAATGTTGGAAGATATGAAGGTTTCAAATCGAGTGGTAAAATCGGAACTATAGAAAATGATGCTCTCAAAAATGAAATATTGGCATATTATCAACAAACCTTGCCCAATCTGACATTCAGAGTCAATTTTATAAATTCCGAACAACTGAAAATAAAAGATGCTGATTCTGGTAATCTTAATCTATCTGATTTTTATACAAGTCAAAAGATGCAGTCTAACTATTCTAATCTGAGTTATAACAGCAAAGGTCTCATTGATGAATATCAAAATGCACTAAAACAGATCAATCAGGTCTTAAAGGAAATTGATGCCGAAAAGTAAAATTAAAAGGTATTAGATACAAACAACAAAATCCAAAATATATGAAAGTCAGAAATCTACTCGCTATTTCAATAGGTTTGATCTTTACATCAGCTTTTCATGCTCAGGAAACTACAACTTCTGCAGCTCCAATAGAAATCACAGAACGACTGAATATCCCTGGACCATTAAAATTTGGTGAAAATGAGTTTTTTCTTGCCTTGAGCAAACAAAATTCGCCAACATGGGTGCAACAACAGTACATTATGAGGGATGATGAGCTCAGCAATTATAAAGAGCTCATTAACATCTCGTATTTTGACAAAGAGATCGATATGGAAACAGCCATCAGACAAAAAGTCGATTTTGTAGAAAAACGAAGGTCAAAAGACAAATACACATTCGTAGAAGTTACAGAAAGTCCCGACGGAAAAGAGATCATCGTAGATTATCTGACCACAGAAACGCCAAATGAAGGAGAGCCTTATGCAGAATATAATCTAGACAGATTCAAAAGTTTTGATACCGGTGAAAAAAAATCGTTCATCATATTCTCCTATTCCAAAAGAATTGCCGGCGATTTGAAATACTCCTCCAAGTCTCTATCAAAAGACAGGGGCAGGCTAATGGAAACCGCAATAAAAACTGCAATTCCACCTGTAACCTACAAACCTACAGAGGTCGACAAAAAGAAAAAATAAAATGTCATGATTTGATAAACCGTTGATCTATCAACTTAAGTTCAGAATATTTAATAATTAATTTTTGAATCACAATACATATATAAAACGCTGTATAGAACTAGCTGAAAAAGCTTTGGGAAAAACATACCCCAATCCTTTGGTAGGTTCGGTAATTGTTCACAACGACAGAATAATCGGCGAAGGTTTCCACAAAAAAGCGGGCGAACCACATGCAGAGATCAATGCTATCTCTTCCATAAAAGATGAAGACAAACATCTGATTCCGGAATCTACGATCTATGTTTCCTTGGAACCTTGCGCACATTTTGGAAAAACACCACCGTGCGCTTTGAAGATCGTTGAGCTTGGGTTTAAAAAGGTGGTAATCGGTGCAATGGACAGCCATGATAAAGTGAACGGCAAAGGAAAAAAAATCATTACAGATGCCGGAATCGAAGTTGTCTCCAGTATTTTGGAAGACGAATCCAGAGGACTCAACAAAAGATTTTTCACCTATCATGAGAAAAAACGTCCTTATATTATCCTGAAATGGGCGCAATCTGCGGATGGTTTTATGGACAAAGATTTCAAACCGATTCAAATCAGCAATTCTCTTTCGAAGCAGTTTGTCCATCAGATGAGAAGCGAGGAACATGCTATTTTGGTGGGAAAAAACACGGCACTTCATGACAACCCAAGTTTAACCGTAAGAGAAATCGAAGGACGAAATCCAATCAGAATCCTTATTGATTTCAATTTGGAAGTTCCTGATGATTTCAATATCTATAGTGAGGAAGCTGAAACAATCATTTTTAATTCGATAAAAAATTCAGAGGAGAAACATCTGAAATTCGTCAAAGTAGAAAGGGAAAATTCTTTGGAGAAGATTTTGGGGAAGCTATACGGGTTACAAATCCAATCAGTAATTATAGAAGGTGGAAGATTTACCTTACAACAATTCATCGATCAAGATCTTTGGGACGAGGCTATTATTTTCAAAAATCCGGATCTTTATATAAAAAATGGAACAAAAGCACCTAATTTTGATTCGATTCCTCAAAAAACAGGAAAATTGAGAGATACTGAGGTTTTATTTTTCAAGAATCAAGGTCTTGATTAATATCAGAATCATAAAAATTATAGGCTGGAAAAAAATCCGTAAATTCGCATCTTTAATATTGATTTTCATATGACCTTTGAAAACCAATAAAACCTACCTATGAAAAATCTGAGCGCTTCCGTAAAAGGTTTAATTTTTTCTTTGTTGGCAATGGGATTTGCATTCGCTATCTACTTTTTGTTTTTAGCCAAGCCAAACTATTATCTGGTGGACAATCCTACTCCGGATACCTATTATTTCAAAATCAATAATGGCGAAGAGAAAATCCTTTCCGCCGGACAATATCTGAAAGTTGACCTTGAGAAAGGCAAAAACAGCATCAAGGTTTTTGATCAAAACAAGAAAATGCTTTACGATTCTGCCTTCACAGTAGAAAAAGTAAGAGGATTATTGAACATCACTAATAAAGATTATTACATCAACAACCAATATTATGGTTATGGTGTAAACAAAGACTCATTGATAGCAGCAACCAAAGGAATTGATATTGACAACAAGCATTATCTGGGTGATGTAAAAAAAACCAACAAGCTTTACAACGAGGATTTCTATTACAATCTGGATGAAGAATATGACAGAATTGTAAAGAATGTTGCAAAAACGGAAAGTCGTACGAAGATCTTCCGCAAGCAGGATTTCATCAATTATTACAAAAATTACTACAAATTATAGTAGATTATTTATTATAGAATTAAATGATCAAAGACGGTCGTTTATCAATCATCAATTATAAAAATGGAACACAACAAAGTAACACCATACAACTCTGAGTACAGCAAGAAAAGTCAGGTAGAAGATATGTTTGACAATATTGCACCAAAATACGACCTTCTGAACCATGTCCTGTCTATGAAGATCGATGTGCTCTGGAGAAACAAATTGGTGGACATGCTGAAAAAAGATAAGCCAGAGCTGGTCTTGGATGTTGCAACCGGAACAGGAGACCTAGCGATCACCGTACAAAAAGGCACCAATGCAGATGTTGTAGGACTTGACCTTTCCCAGCAGATGCTGAATGTAGGAATCGAAAAAGTAAGAAAGCAAAATCTGGATGGTAAAATATCTATGCAGAAAGGAGATGCGGAACAACTTCCCTTCGAGGACAATAAATTTGATGGAGTTACCGTTGCATTTGGAGTAAGAAATTTTGAAAATCTGGAAAAAGGTTTATCGGAACTCAGAAGAGTTGTGAAAGAGAACAAAAGTATTTATATCTTAGAATTCTCAAAAGTAGAAGGATTTTTAGGGCCATTCTATATGTTCTATTTCAAGAACATTTTGCCTGCCATTGGGCGTTTGGTATCCAAAGACAATCGTGCTTACACATATCTTCCGGACTCTGTGAATGCTTTTCCTTTTGGAGAAAAAATGAAAACGATACTTCTGAACACAGGTTTCAGAAAAGTAGAATACACAAAATTAAGTCTGGGAATAGCCACCATTTATAAAGCTACCAAATAGAATGAAGCAGCGTTTATTGAAAATTTTATCATTGATCATCCTTTCGGGAAGCACCATTCAGGCGCAGAACTATAATAATCTGTTCAGGACCAGAGACAGAGCGCACAACAGAGAAGGTGTGGACCTGGAAAAATTCAGCTATGGATTTTATTTGGCTGCCAATAATTTTGATTTCAAAATGAATCTGAATCCTACCTTGGGAATGGATGGCAACAAAAATCTTGTAGAGTCCAAATCTACCTATAGTTTCGGAGCCGGATTGATAGGAAAAATGAGACTTAATGCATTTTTGGACCTAAGAATAGAACCAGGATTACATTTTGTACAGAGAGACCTGACCTTCAACACATTTGATCACGTTAATGAATTGTATCCATCAGGTGTACTTTTACCCAATGGAGATATCAGTCAAGTCATTTTGGATCCAGACGAAAGTATGATCAAGAAGACTGTAAAATCAACTTACATAGATGTTCCTGTTTTATTAGAGATCCATGGAGACCGCTGGTATAATTCTCGTCCTTATGCGGCTGCAGGTATCAATTACCTGATGAATTTGCAGTCCAACGAAACCTCGGAAAGTGATAATCAGCAAAATGTTTTTCGTTCAACCTCTCATAACTTTGGTTGGTCGGCAGAAATTGGGATACAATTCTATTTTCAAAACTTCAAATTCACGCCTGCCATCAGAGGGACATTCTTTACCAATAACGAGTTGGTAGCAGATAAAGCCACGACGCCACCATATTGGACGTCTGCCATCTCAACATTACAATCGCGGGCATTCATGCTGGTCTTGAAATTTGAATAAATAATTATTGGGCTTTCTTTTCGAAAGCTTTTTTTGTCCGCAAAGAAATTGTAATTAAGAAATTTAACCCAATCAAAACAAGATTCTGAAATATTTTATTTTGATGAAATCTTTATGTCACAACTTTAATTCCTTATAAATCAAACAAAAACCTTTTCATTTTCACAAAAGAGAAATATCGTGTTAATTCATCATTAATTTTTCCTATTTTTGTAAAAGTTAGAATTTGATTCTGGTTATGTTAAGCGAATTAGAAAACAACTTTTCTGTTTTAGAAAAAAAGATTCTCAGTCTTTATAAAAAGTATAAGAATCTTTCGGAAAAACACGCAGAAACGTCTGATGAGCTACAAAAAGTGAAGGAAGAATATGCAGAGGAAAAACGCAGAAACCAGATATTAGTAGAAGAAAACAAAGAATTAAAGCTCTATTCAGCAATATCCGGAAACGCAGAACACAACAGATTGATGAAAAACCATATCAATCGATTGGTAAAAGAAATAGATATGTGCGTTTCTGAATTACAAAACAGTGGTTTATAAAAATGGATTTCAGAAGAATAACGATCAATATTGCGGGAAGAAATTATCCATTGAATGTACCAGCTGCAGAAGAAGAGACCCTGCGTAAAGTTGGGAAACAGATAGAAAGTATGATCAAGGATTTCGAATCGAGTTTCGATGTAAGGGACAAACAGGATGCCCTTGCAATGTGCGCTTTGAAACTGGGGACCAATGCAGAGGTGTATTCTTTAAACAATGAAAAAAATATTATAAATACAAACGAGCGTGTTGCCAAGATCAACACTCTCCTGGAGCAATTGGAAAAATAATTTTTTCTATTACAAGCTACCTACAATAGTTCTAACACAAAGAAGTAAACTCAACAATTAAAAATTACCGAACGAAAGTTCATTCGATGGCGTGCTGCCTTGCGCAGATTACAGAGAATGAAAATCAGTTCAAATCGTGTTTTTATGGAGTTTACTCTATAACTGAACTGTTGTAGGTTTTTTTTATTTTCCGTCGGAAATCAGAAGCTGGATGATGGAAGTTTATTAAAATTTGGAAAAGAAGTCTTTGTAAGAAGTGAAATCATCTGACATCTATTTCCAGCAATTAAAGAGACAATTAAACTCAATATATATTAAAATTTATGGACACAATCACTATTATTATCGGTGTCGTGGCAATTCTCATAGGAGCGGTCGGTGGACTTTTATTCGGTAAAAGTTCCCTTAATTCAAAAGCTCAATTCATTATAGAAGATGCTAAAAAAAGTGCCGAGAACATTATAGAAAAAGCGACAGTTCAGGCTGAAGCTGTAAAAAAGGAAAAACACCTGCAGGCAAAAGAAAAATTTCTGGAATTGAAATCGGAACACGATACCAATATCAATAACAGAGAGAAGAAAATGCAGGAAGCCGAAAAACGCACAAAGGATAAAGAAAACAAACTGAACGATGAGCTTAGCAAGGTCGGAAAACTTGAAAAAGACCTTGAAAGACAGGTAAATGACTATAATAAAAAGTTGGAAATCATTCAGAAAAAACAGCATGACCTAGATGTTGCGACGGCTCAAAAAGTAGAAATGTTGGAAAAAATATCCAATTATTCTGCAGAAGAAGCTAAGAACGAACTGGTAGAATCTTTGAAAGCTGAAGCCAAGACGAAAGCACAGGCTCATGTTCAAAGCATTATGGAAGAAGCGCAACTGAATGCAAAAAATGAGGCAAGAAAAATTGTCATCCAGACCATCCAAAGAATCGGGACAGAACAAGCGGTAGAAAATTCGGTTTCTGTTTTCAATATCGAATCTGATGAGATCAAAGGTAGAATTATCGGTAGAGAAGGTAGAAACATCCGTGCTTTGGAAGCTGCAACAGGAGTTGAGATCATTGTTGATGATACTCCGGAAGCTATCCTTCTTTCTTGTTTTGATCCTGTAAGAAGAGAGATTGCAAGATTATCACTTCACAGATTAGTAACAGATGGCAGGATCCACCCTGCAAGAATCGAAGAAGTAGTAGAAAAAACCAGAAAACATATCGAAGAAGAGATCATCGAAGTTGGTAAAAGGACCATCATCGACCTTGGGATCCATGGTCTTCACCCAGAATTGGTAAAAATTGTTGGTAGGATGAAATTCCGTTCTTCTTATGGTCAAAACCTGCTACAACACTCCCGAGAAGTTGCAAATATTGCTGCAACTATGGCTGCTGAATTAGGATTGAATGTAAAACTAGCGAAGAGAGCTGGTCTTTTACACGATATCGGGAAAGTTCCAGAGCAGGAATCAGAATTGCCTCACGCACTTCTTGGTATGCAATGGGCAGAGAAGTATGGTGAAAATGCAGAAGTGATCAACGCCATCGGTGCTCACCACGACGAAATAGAAATGACCTCTCTCCTATCTCCGATCATCCAGGTTGCAGATGCTATTTCCGGAGCTAGGCCTGGCGCAAGAAGACAAGTTCTGGAATCTTACATCCAAAGATTGAAAGACCTGGAAGCTGCGGCTTTAAGTTTTGAAGGTGTTTCCAGCGCATATGCCATCCAAGCCGGTAGAGAACTGAGAGTTATGGTAGAAAGCGGAAAAGTAAACGACGAAAACGCTTACCAATTATCTTACGATATCTCTGAAAAGATACAGAATGAATTAACCTATCCCGGACAAGTAAGAGTGACTGTAATTAGAGAAACAAGGGCTGTGAATATCGCTAGATAATTACAATTAAAATATCAAAACAAAAGGATTCCAAAATTGGAATCCTTTTATTTTAAATCAGAGTAGCGAATTTCTTTTTTAATATTATATAATTCACAAAGATTATAGACTAAGTCAAAAAACCACTTTGGGGCGTACGGACTAATCACAATTTCCTCAATAAGATTTTCCAAATTAATTTCTAAATATTTTCCAAATTCTATTTCTTCTTTACTCCAATCGTATTTTAATCCATTTGTAAAATTAACTGTATGAAATAAGCGTATCTCTTTTTCATATTCATAGTGGATATTTTTATGGATAAGTGGATAATTCATATTACCAAGTGGGATTCTTCCAGTTTTATAATCAATATATTTAATCTCACTCAATTGAATCTTTTCTTTAGTATTATTAAAAGCTTCAATCAAACGGCTAACACTTGTGGTAATCATAATTCCTTTTGATAAATCAGAATATATTTTCCATAAAGCATATGATTCAGAAGAATAGCGGTTCCAGCACGAAACACAAACAAGCTTTTTATAATTCTCTCTAGCTTCATTTTCATTTAACATTTCATTATAAACATGTTCTTCCAAATTATCTTTAATGATATCTTGAAGCTTGCGTTCTGCAAAGTCTCTATACCAATTTGTATATTCTAGTCTTGTCACCTCCGTAACTGTACCTTCATATTTATCTTCAAATTTATCCAATCTCGAAAAAAAAACTTTCTGTGTTTGAATAAGAGAAATAAATTTAACTAAATCAAAATATCTAGCAATTTTATAATTTTCATTGGGAAAATAAATAGGTGCAGATTTACTGTTGGGAATCTCTATTGGCATATAATTTAGATTTAAATATAGTGAAATTACTCCACCGCTACAGAATCATCTCCTCTTCCATCCGCAACAGCGTGGATATTTTGATTATCATCTACGAGAATTATTTCTGTCTTTCCGATCTGTTTGATTTTCTCGAATTTATAATTCTTTTTCTCAAGAGATTGGATAGTCGTTTCTGGAAAGTTATACTCTACTTTTACAACTTCCGGTAACCATTGATGATGAAACTTTGGTGTGTTAATTGAGAAATTAGCATTTTGTTTGAAATCGATCACACCGACAATCGCCTGAAAAACCGAAGTCGGAATCGTGGTTCCACCAGGTGTCCCAACCACCATTTTTACTTTTCCGTCTTTTAAAACTATGGTTGGCGTCATAGATGATAACATTCTTTTTCCCGGTTCTATCTTGTTCGCTTCTCCCCCGACTGCGCCAAACATATTCGGAACACCGGGTTTTATGGAGAAATCATCCATTTCGTTATTCAGGAAAAACCCAGCTCCGGAAACAACAGTTTTGCTTCCGTAATAACCGTTAAGTGTGGTGGTAATAGAAACCGCATTCCCAAACTTATCCAATATTGAGATATGTGTAGTCTCCGTACTTTCTTTTGGTTGATTGACGATCTTCCCAACATCTTTGCTTGGTGTTGCCAAATTTGAGTTGTAAGATTTCCAACGGTTTTTGAGATACTCATCAGAAATCAACATTTGGGTTTTATCTTCGGTAAAGTCCGGGTCGCCCATATATTCTGCCCTGTCTGCATACGCTCTTCTCTCGGCTTCCACCATAATCTGAACCGCTTCAGCAGAATTCGGTTGATACTTTGAAAGGTCTTCGTAAGAAGCCATTTTCAGCATCTGAGCCAACAACGTTCCACCACTGGAAGGCATTGGCATGGATATGATTTCGTTTCCTTTGTAATCAAAGGACAGAGCTTTTCTTTCTTTCGTCTTATAATTTTTAAGGTCTTTTGCCTGAATAATTCCGTTTCCGAGTTTCATCTCGGCAAGAATTAATTCAGCCGTTTTGCCTTCATAAAATTCTTTTTCTCCAGATTTTTGGATTCGTCTTAATGTTTCCGCCAACTCTGGCTGAATCAACAAATCACCAGCTTTCCAACCTTTGTCATTAATAAAAACAATTTTGTTCTTGTTATGTTTCTTAAAATCGTCCTGATGACGATTGAGAAGGTCCGCTTCTTGTTCCGTGATTGCAAAACCTTTTTGTGCTAGATCAATTGCAGGTTCTATCAATTTCGAAAATGGGAGCTTCGCATATTTCATTGTTTCGAACATTCCGGAGATACTTCCCGGAACTCCAACTGACAATCTCCCATATTGTGACAAATCCGTATTGGCATTTCCTTTTTTATCCCAATACATATCGAAACTTGCTTTGGAAGGTGCTGTTTCGCGATAATCCAAAGCCAGCTTTTTCCCATCGGAAGTTACCGCAACCAAAAAACCACCACCGCCAATATTTCCAGCTTGAGGATAGACAACCGCCAAAGCCAGTTGTGTTGCAATAGCAGCATCAAAGGCATTTCCGCCTTCCTTCATAATTTTGGAACCTGCTTCACTTGCTAAAGGATGCGCTGAAACCACAACACCTTTATTCTTAACTTTAACTTCTTTGATGAGATTAAAGTCTGTATATTGTGCAGAAACAGTGATAGATAAAAGGAGGCTTGCGTATAGTATTTTTTTCATATTCTTGGTTTATTTTATTAACCACCCCGTCAAAAATTCTTTGAATTTTCGCCACCCCTCCAGAGGAGGGGAATTTTCTCATGGTTTATATTTTATTCTATAATTATATTAAGTCCATCTAATAATCCGCTGAGATTGTCTTTGGAAAATTTGGTTTTTTTGAGTTGATTTTGATTGGGATCAATGGAAAAATTAATCGCATCTCTGAAATCAGCATTATCCAAAATCGTTCTATCAAAAATAGCATTGGTCAAATCGGAATCTGTAAAGACCGAACTTGAAAGATTGGTTTCCGTAAAATCAGCCTCGTTTAAACTACAATTTTTAAAAATCGTTTTTCTAATGTCCAATTGATAAAATGAGGAATGATTCATCAGACAATCCTCAAATCTGAACGAAATATTGAATTGGTGAGCGTCTTCAAAATTAACTCCAATCAATTTACAGTTTTTGAAAACAACGTTTCGAAAAACTGTTTGATTGATTTTGACATTACTGAAATCACAGTCTTTGAAATCACAATCGGAAAATTTGTAATCTGACAAATCCTGATTGGCAAAATTACATTCTGAAAAAACACAATTATCGTAATCCGCTTTTGGAATTTTGTTTGTATCGAGCTTTGTAAATTTTTGTTTGGAGAAATAGTCCATCAGTCAATAAAATAGTTTGTTGAAGTTTCAAATTTTGGTTGAGGAATTTCCGCTTGTTCAAAAATGGAAAACTGAATCGTTTTGCACAGAGTGTTAAGTGCCAAATCATTTTCTTCCTCGTCAAACGGGTCTTGAATCTCCTGAATAAGGGCATCCAAAGCAATAAATGTATAACTGATAAACAAAACGATAACTGGTGTCATCCATCCAATCGTATCAACCAAACCAAACGGCAACCAAAAACAATACAGATAAACCGTTCTGTGAAGCAAAACGCTGTAGGCAAAAGGCAAAGGCGTATTCGCAATTCTTTCGCAACCTCCTGCAATACTGGACAAATGATTAAGTTGTACATCTATTGAAGACAAAATAATTGTATCGATTTTCTGGTTTTGATTCTGAGCATTGATCCACTCTCCCATCAAATCTAGAATGATAATTGGTTTGAATTTTTTATCTTTTATTTTCTCAAAATTCTCTTCAGAAAGTAATTCTCTCAGTTTTTCATTGTCTTCTTTATTTCTCAACTGAAAATTAAGCGCCCAACAAAATGCAGAGATCATTTTTACAAATTCTTGTTTTTCCTTTTTCGAATCTGGAGAGCTATCATTAATCAAAGTCAAAACCTGACGTGTCAAAGACCTTGTTTCTATGACCAATGCTCCCCAAAGTTTACGTCCTTCCCAAAATCTGTCATAACTGGCAGAATTGCAAAATCCCATAAAAATGGCCAAAGACAAACCCAGCAATGTGAAAATCGCAGGATTGAGGTGCACTTTGAAATCGTAAATAAATCCTTTGAAATAAAGTACAACTACCGAGAACAAAGTAATGATCAACAATTGCGGAATAATCTTTCGCAGAACAGAACCTTTCCAAATGAAAAGCATCAAAAACCAGTTGGTTCTTTGTCTAATTATCATAATAAAACTGAATTGAGAAATGTCTGTTTTTCAAGCTTTCAAAAAAACAGATAAATTTACTGAATGTTCTGATGAAGCGAAAATTCTGAAGCTAGAAATTTCAAAATTATAAAAAATAGAGCCTCGGTTAAAACTGAGGCTCTGATTTGGTTTTAAATTATCTGTGTCCTTTATGAGGTTTGCCGTGACCTTTTATTTTTCCAAATTTCTGATGTTTTGGCTGATTATGGTACTTCTTGGAAACCATTTTCTTATGAACATATCGAGGATTTGAATTAAAATGGTTAACCTTAACAATATTGTGAGGTTTGTGCTTATAATTCCTTACAACCAAATGATTTCCGTGATCGCCTCTGTATCGCGCATATTGTTTATAGTGAACTTTGTGTCTTTTAAAAGGATATCTGTCAACCAATACAACTTTGTGAGTTTGATATAAATTGATGTGGCGATATCTAACTGGTAACGCAGTTGAGTGCAACCATCTATTTCCAGAAAAATAGTAATATCGACGATGTGGGACATTATAATAAATATCGTATTCTGGCAAATAATAAGATTCTACATAATTATAACCTCTAGGTCCCCAGTCTGGCTGACTATTGATGTTAATATTCACATTAACCTGAGATTTCACAAAACCAGTACTGAAACTGGTAATGATCATCAGCACCAATAACATTAATCTTTTCATATTCAATTATTTTTTAAGAATATTTCTTTACAAACATAATACCATAGATCTTAAACAATTAGAAATCAATTATTACAGAAATTATATATTTTAAAAAATCGTTTTGAAATCGCTTTAAAAACAAATAAATTTACAGAACAGTTCTGAGCATTCAGAAAGTTTGAAAATGAAGAGATCGAAAAAAGTTTTAATTGTCACTTATTATTGGCCACCTGCTGGTGGACCGGGCGTCCAACGTTGGTTGAAATTTGCAAAATATCTTCCGGAATTTGATTGGAAACCGATTATCTATACACCGGAAAATCCCAGTTATCCTTTAGTGGATGAGACTTTGACAAAGGAAGTCCCTGAGAATTTGAAAATTATTAAAACCAATATTTGGGAACCTTATCAGTTGGCGGAGAAATTCAGTAAGAGCAATAAAAAATTCAAAGGCGGACAGTTTGATGTTGGGAAGAACCAATCTTTTATGTCGAAGCTTTCGATTTTTATCCGTGGAAATTTTTTCATCCCAGATGCGAGAAAATTTTGGGTAAGACCATCAATCCAGTTTCTAAAACAATATTTGAAAGAAAACAACATTGATGTTCTCGTTACAACTGGTCCGCCCCATAGCTTGCATCTCATTGGGCTTGGATTAAAAAAAGAATTACCAAACCTGAAATGGATTGCTGACTTCCGTGATCCGTGGACAGAAATCTCCTATTACAAACATTTAAAACTTACGTCAGGTTCTGATAGAAAACACAGACAGTTGGAAAAGTCGGTTTTTGAAAATGCTGATTTGACTTTGGCGACAAGTTATAAAGATGCAGAAAATTTCAAAAAAAACGGAGCAAATGCTTTTTGTATTACGAATGGATTTGATGAGTCAGAGAATTCTAGAGTTGGAGAGTTGGAGAGTGAGAGAATTAGGAAATTGGAGGGTAATGAAACTATGAAACCATCAAATTCCAAATTCACATTAAGTTATGTTGGGGTTTTGGAACAATTGCGAAATCCGGAGAATCTTTGGAAAGCATTAGAGAATTTGTGCAAAACCAATTCTGATTTCGCCAATGATCTTGAATTGAAATTTGTCGGAAGGGTTGATGATAAAATATTGAACGAGATCGAGAGTTCAGTTTTGAAAAATAATATTAAAAACTTAGGTTATCTTTCTCATAACGATTCTGTGAATGAAATGCAAAATTCAGATCTGTTATTGATCACCAATTTCCCGAATGAAAGTTCAAAAGGTATCATTCCTGGAAAATTGTTTGAATATTTGGCGACAGGGAAACAAATCATTTCGTTTGGGCCGAAAGATGCTGATGTGGAAACTATTCTTAACAAAACTAAAGCCGGGAAACATTTTGATTATCAATCGAACTTGGGGATCCGGGAATTTATATCTTCACTTTATGAGGATTGGAAAAGTGGAAAATCAATTCAAAACGAAGCAAATATTAATGAATTCAGTAGAAAAGAATTGACGAAAAAGCTGGTTGAATTGCTGGATGAAATTTGAGTTGTTGAGTTTGAAAGCCTTAGGTTTCTTAAAATGAACTTAAAATTCATATTTAATTTGTTGTTGGCACAAATTTTTCTATTAACTTTAATAATCAATTATTAATCACAAAAAATATATCATGGGAAATAAAACAAATGGCCTATTGGCATTGTTAGGATTGGGAGCTCTTGCTTGGTGGAAATACAAAAAAGCTTCTCCTGAAGATCAACAAAAAGTGAAAGACACTATTAACAACGCAAAAGACAATCTGACCAAGTTTGGTAATGACTTAAAAGATAAAGCCACCCAAACAGCAGAGCAATTGAAAGCAAAAGCTGAAGAACTTAAAAATGATACGCAGCAAGCTGCGGAATAAATAAAAAACCGCCTCAATCAAATGAGGCGGTTTTTGTTTTTTCAGTGATAAGCTATTATTTCCTGATCGTCATTTTTGGAAGGTAAATTCATCAAAACAATAGCTAATAAGATGAGAACAATTCCAAACCACTGGATAGGAATGACTTCTTCGCCCAATAGCATAAAAGCCATCGTAACTGAAACCGGGAGTTCTAAAGATGAAATAATACTTCCCAATCCCAAACCTGCTTTCGGAAAACCTATATTAAACAAAATCGGTGGAATAATTGTCCCAAACAAAGCCAGGACAAATCCGTAAGTCCAAAAAATCGAATAATCAAATGGTCTGATGTGTTCTGTATTTTCTGTAAAATTGAGATAGAAAGACTTCAATCCATCAAAATACAAAGGTCCGATCTGTGCGAAAAATAAAAATAGAAGTACAACGATCAAACCACCAGAAAGCATAGTCATACTTTTCCTTAAAACAGGTAAATGTGTTGCTAAAGTATTAGACGTAAACATCGTCATTGTAAATGATGCCGCTGCTAGAAGTCCCCAGAAGATTCCGTGCCAATCAATCTCAACTTTCATATTAATAAGGTTGGTTGCTAAAACTGTTCCTGCCAAAACTATGATCACGGCAATTATTTTTCTAGCATTCGGGAATTTTTTGGCAATGAAACTTTCTACGACGACACTGAACCAGACCGACTGCATTAATAAAACGATAGCGATAGAAACATTGATATATTGAACTGCAATATAGTAGAACAAACTTGTAAATCCCATGGAAGTTCCTGCCAACATCAACATTTTGACTTCCTTAGAGTTTGGTTTTGGTAATGTTTTTTTTGAGGTTTTAGTTTGAATTAGATTCAAGATCAACAATCCTACAAATCCTAATAAAAACTGCGCAGTGGTAACCTCAGAAGTCGTAAATCCATCCTTGTAAGACATCTTTACAAATGTTGCCAGCATCCCGTAGATACTTGCTCCGATTCCTACAAATAAGACCCCTTTTAATATATTTCTTTTCTCCATAATTATTTTTGAGCCGGCGAATTTACAATTTAAATATTTGCTGATAAATTTTGAAATATCTAATATATTGGCAAAAAGAATAATTAAATCGAAAAAAAACCGCTTCGAAATTGCGAAACGGTTTTAAATATTATTGTTTTATCACTTTGATTTGATTTTTGCTTCCATCCTTATACTCGATCGTAAGAATGTAATTTCCTTTTTTGAGTTCCGATAATTTTATTTCTTTCGAAACTTCATTGATCATTTTAAGTTGTCTTCCAGAGAAATCTGAAACTGTGATTGACTTTATAGCTTCAGAATTATTTATATGGATCACGTCTTTGAAAGGATTCGGGTAGATCTTGGATTCTTTTTTATTGGAATCTGTAGTTGCAAGAACAACATCCTGAGACATTTTGAAATCATCTAACAACAGCCAATAATCACCCGATATCCATTGCCCAGAAACTCGTAATTTAAAGTCTGCATTTGTTGGGATATTACCTTGCGGAATAGAGCCTGACCAGATTTTGCAGGAAAGCACAGAATTTAAACTTATCGTTTCCAAGATCTGATAGTTCTGTCCTCCATCTACCGAATATTCAACTTTCAAAGTTCCATTCACGGAGCCTCCAGAATAGATATGGGTTTTGTATTGGAAAGAAACATTCAGTTTACCTCCGTTAGAAGCTGTGGAACTATATGTTGTAGACCCAGATGCTCCTCCACTCCAGAATTCTCTATTAATGGTGTAAGAACCCACACACGCAGAGATCACACTGCTACGAAAGAATGAAACATTGGTAAATCCCGGATATGAAGTATTCTCAAACCCTTCATTCACGCTGATCTGGGCCGAGGAAAAAATTGAAGCAAATAAACTTGCAAATAGTAATTTTTTTTTCATTTGATAAACTTGTTAAAAATAAAAGCCACCCGAAAAGTTTTTTCGGGTGGCTAATTTATTAAAAAAGAATTAAGGATTATTTACCTTCTTCCATTTTTCTTTTCAATTCTGCTAATGCATCGATATCTCCAAGTGTAGATCTTTCTTCGTTTGAAGAAGATGATACATTGTTAGATCTGCTGTTAGAAGCTTCTCTAGCATTTTTCTTCTCCTCATCTCTGAAGATACCTGTGTGAGAAACAACAACTCTCTTGAACTCTTTGTTGAACTCGATAACTTTGAATTCAGCAGTTTCTCCTTTCTTGATCTTAGATCCATCTTCTTTCTCTAATAATCTTGAAGGACAGAAAGCTTCAACTTCAGCATCTTCGAACTGTACAGAAGCTCCTTTATCGTGAACTTCTACTGCAGTTCCTGTGTGTACAGTTCCTTCAGCATATTTAGTTTCGAATTTATCCCAAGGATTCTCAGTCAATTGTTTGTGACCTAGAGACAATCTTCTTGCTTGAGTATCCAATTCTAATACTACAACATCTAATTTATCTCCAACTGCACAGAACTCAGATGGGTGCTTGATCTTCTTGGTCCAAGAAAGGTCTGAGATATAGATCAATCCATCGATACCTTCTTCCAATTCTACGAATACTCCAAAGTTTGTGAAGTTTCTTACAGTTCCAACGTGTTGAGAACCTACTGGATATTTAGCTTCGATGTTTTCCCATGGATCTTTGTTCAATTGCTTGATACCAAGAGAGATCTTTCTGTCTTCTCTATCCAAAGTCAATACTTCTGCTTCTACCTCATCACCTACTTTTACGAAATCTCCTGCACTTCTCAAGTGAGTAGACCAAGACATTTCAGAAACGTGGATCAATCCTTCTACACCTGGAGCAATCTCTACGAATGCACCATAGTCAGCAAGAACCACTACTTTTCCTTTTACTTTGTCACCAACTTTCAAGTCAGCAGAAAGCGCATCCCAAGGATGAGCTTCCAATTGCTTCATACCCAATTGGATTCTTGTTTTCTCATCATCAAAATCAAGGATAACAACTTTTACAGTTTGTCCGTCCTCTAGAATCTCAGATGGGTGGTTCACTCTAGACCAAGAAAGGTCTGTAATGTGGATCAATCCATCTACTCCACCTAGATCTACGAATACACCGTAAGAAGTGATGTTCTTAACAGTACCTTCAAGAACTTGTCCTTTTTCTAGTTGAGCAATGATCTCTTTTTTCTGACCTTCGATATCTGCTTCGATAAGCGCTTTGTGAGATACAACTACGTTTTTGAACTCTGGGTTGATCTTCACAACTTTGAACTCCATAGTTTTACCTACGAACTGATCGTAATCTTTGATCGGTTTCACATCGATCTGAGAACCTGGCAAGAATGCCTCGATTCCATGAACATCCACGATCATACCACCTTTAGTTCTGGATTTTACAAAACCGTTTACGATCTCTCCAGTTTCGTGAAGTTCGTTTACTCTATCCCAAGCTTTAAGCGTTCTGGCTTTTCTGTGAGATAACTGTAATTGTCCGGTTTTATCTTCTCTTCTGTCAACCATTACTTCTACCTCATCACCTACTTTAAGTCCTTGGTTGTAACGGAATTCGTTAAGAGAAATAACACCTTCTGACTTGAAGTTGATATCCACGATAGCTTCCTTGTCTGTCAATCTTACAACTTTACCAACAATCACGTCGTTATCTGTAAGATCGTTCAAAGAACCATTATAGATCTCTTCTAATTCTTTCTTCTCGCTTCTGTCCTCTGCATTAAGCCCTGATTCGAAAGATTCCCAATCAAATTGTTCTGGTGCTACGTTTTGGTTCAAAAGAACCTCTGCTGAATTTGTCTCTTTTGACATTTTCTAAAAAATTTGTATTCCTAATTACTTCAGACTTTGGCTTGGCTGTGAATCCTGAAAAATATGGAAGATGTTAATTGTTAATGTTTTACTTCGCCGAAAGTGCGTTCACAAAAGTGGTGCAAAATTAAGAAAAATATTTGAAACCAACAATACTTTCATAGAAGTTGAATTTAATTATAACCAATTGATAATCAAATTAAAATCAACACAGTATTTAGGAGCTTGATCCCGCTTTCCACTATATCTTTTTTGCCAAAGCTTTTCCCAAGCAAAAAAAGATGCCGTTTCAATCGGGGCTATGGGTTTTGCCATTCTTTAATAAGCGGACAACATAAAGATTGAATTTTCAACCATCTGCCAAATCTCCTATCTTTGCAAAATGGAATTACAACCGATCTTTCAAAAACTGCAGATCCAGGATATGAATCAAATGCAGAAATCAACATACACCGCTTCCGAAAACGAAACCGACATCGTTCTTCTATCTCCAACAGGTTCCGGGAAAACTTTGGCGTTTTTATTTCCAGTTCTTAGAAATTTGAAATCAGAGATCAAAGGAATCCAAGCTCTGATTCTGGTTCCTGCAAGAGAATTGGCTTTACAGATCGAGCAGGTTTTCAAATCGATGGGAACAGATTTCAAAGTTTCCGTTGCCTATGGTGGTCACGACAAAAAGATCGAGGTCAACAACCTGATAGAAGCGCCAGCAGTTTTAATCGGAACTCCAGGAAGAATTGCTTACCATTTAAAAAATGAAAACTTCAATCCAAGTTCAATCAAAACTTTGGTTTTGGACGAGTTCGATAAAGCTTTGGAATTGGGCTTCCAGGAAGATATGGAATACATCATCGGTTCATTGACAGGGATTGCTCAACGCATCCTGACCTCTGCAACCGTGATGGACAACATTCCGAAATTCGTTGAACTCAACAATGAGAAAAAAATAAATTTCCTTAAAGAAAATGAGTCAAAACCAGATATTCAGCTGAAAAAGGTAATGACAACACCAGAAGAAAAACTGAACACTCTATTCCAACTGATCTGCAAGATCGGAAACAAAAGAACTTTGATTTTCTGTAATCACAGAGATGCCGTTGACAGAATTTCAGAACTTCTGCGAGAGAAAGGAATCCAGAGAGAAACTTTCCACGGCGGAATGGAACAGGACGAAAGAGAACGCGCTCTGCTGAAATTCAGAAACGATTCTGCGAGAATTCTGATTACGACAGATCTAGCTTCACGAGGTTTGGACATCCCAGAAGTTGAGTCGATTGTGCATTATCAATTACCGCCAAAAGAAGACGCCTTTATCCACAGAAATGGACGTACGGCAAGAATGAACGCCAAAGGTTTTGCTTATCTGATAATGACGGAAGACGAGAATTTCCCATTCATCAAAAGCAATACGCCGGAAGAAAACGTTTCGGAAAGCAACCGAGTTCCGGAAAGAACACCGAACCAAACGATCTACATCAGTGCAGGAAAAAAAGACAAGGTCAACAAAGTGGACATCGTAGGTTATCTCATCAAAAAAGGAGAACTCGAAAAAGACGACATCGGATTGATCGAAGTGAAGGACACGACTTCATATGTCGCAGTCAATCGTAAAAAAACCATCGAGCTTCTAAAAAAACTAGCCAGCGAGAAACTGAAAGGCAAAAAAGTAAAAATAGAGATCGCTTATTGATAAGCAATCTTTTTTATTGGATCCCGGAAACGTTCATTGGTAAAACATAAACAGAATTGGAAGCCGTAATAAATAAAGTTGAATTATTCTCCCCGCCAAAAGTCACATTCGAAGTCCACTCTTCATCAATCGGAATGTTGGTCACTTTTTCACCTTTATTATTGAAAATTGTCACACCTTTTCCTGTGATGTAAAGATTTCCTTTGTTATCAAGCGTCATTCCGTCCGATCCCATTTCGCAAAACAATTTCTTTTCGGAAAGTTTGCCCTCGCCTAAGATGCTGTAAACATAAGTTTTCCCAGCATTGATATCAGAAACATAAAGCTTCTTCAATTTCTCGCTACCAATGATCCCGTTTGGCTGGACAAAGGTTTCCAGTTTTGTGATCGTTCCATTTTGATTTCGGTAATACAGATTTTTTTCAGGAATCTCTTCCTTAAAATTTTTCCAATAATCTCTCTGATACAAAGGATCCGTGAAATAGATCCCACCAAATTTATCGATCCAAAGGTCATTGGGACCGTTCAGTCTTTTGCCTTCAAAACCTTTGGATAAAATCTGAATATCTTTATTTTTATTGATTTTCCAGATCTCACCATTGTCATCGGAACAAGTCATAAGGTTATCGTTTTTATCAAAATAAGTTCCGTTGGCCCGTCCTGTTTTATCTAGAAATAATTCGACCTTATTGGTCTTCCAGTTCCAAAAATAGATCTTGTCATTAGGTTGGTCCGTAAAATAGACATTTCCTGATTTGTCAGAAGCCGGACCTTCCGTAAAAGCAAATTGACTAGAAATTAATGTTGGTGGAACTTCAAATAATTTTTCACTTGTATTTTGAACTTTGCAATTCATCAAAATCAACAAAAATGCCAGATAACAAAACTTCCAAAAACTTTTCATAAAGTAAATTCTAAAGTTGCAAGATACAATTTGTATTAAAGAACGAAAAATAATTATCTTTGAAAATTCTATCAGAAAATGAAACTCAATCTTCCAGACAAACTCTATTATTCCATTGGCGAAGTTGCCAAGGCTTTTGATGTAAACACGTCTCTAATTCGTTATTGGGAGCAGGAATTCCCTATCATCAAACCCAAGAAGAACAAAAAGGGAAATCGATATTTCACGCCTTCTGATATAGAAAACCTGAAGATCATCTATCATCTTGTAAAAGAAAAAGGCTATACGCTCGACGGAGCCAGAGTTGCATTGACCACCAATACAAAATTATCTGAAACTATTACAATTATTGATAGATTAGAATTTGTAAAAGCTGAACTTCTTAAATTAAAAAATTCTTTGAACGACTAATTTTAGTCGTTTATTTTTTATCATCTCCTCAATTCTTATTGGTTTTATTTTTAATTTTACCAAAAACACAAAATGAAACCAAATTTACCTTTCCAAATCCGGAAAAGGCAACTCTGCAGTCTTGTCTTTTTTGGAATCCTGATTCTTATTTTTCAATTTTCTTTTTCGATCTACAGAGAGAAGCAAGTATATAAAACTCCAGATATTCAGTTTGTTTCTGAAATTGAACCAGAAATGATCTTGTCCGAGTTCAACCCGAACGACATAGATGAAAAGCAATGGAAAAATCTGGGTTTTTCTGAAAAACAAATTAGAACGATCTTGAAATACAAAGAAATAGTTGGTGGAAATTTCAAATCAAAGGAACAGTTCAAAAAATGTTATGCGGTCTCTGAAGAGAAATATGAACAATTGAAAAACTACATTCTTCTTCCTGAAAATAACTCTGACATTAAGAATAATCAATTCAGCTTCAAAAGCTTTGAGAAAAAGAAGCTCAATATCAAAGGAAAATTCAATCCTGACAGCTATTCTCAGAAAGATTGGGAAAACCTTGGTTTTTCTGAGAAACAAGCAGCCGCAATCCTGAAATATAAAAGCTATCTCGGCGGAAGCTTTATCAGCAAAGAAAAACTGAAAGAATGTTTTATGATCAGCGATGAGCAATTTGTTCAAATGTCACCTTATTTAATTTTGCAAGACAAAACACCCGAAAATCTTGCAAATCGTTTTGAGAAGAAAAAAGAAACTACAAAAATTAACCATTACTTTGATCCGAATGAACTGAATGCCGAACAATGGCAAGTTTTGGGTTTTTCTGAAAAGCAAGCGAATGTTATTGTCAACTATCGTGAACGAAACCTAAAAGGTAGTTTCAAATCATTGGAAGATCTTCAAAAATGTTTTGTGATCTCCGAGGAAAAATTCGAGGAAATGAAACCTTGGATCAGACTTTCGGTCATTGAAAAATCAAAAGAAGAAAAGCCAGTCATCGTTGAAAAAACAGATTTTTCCAGAATTAACCTTAACGAAATCAATTTCAAACAATTAAGGGAATTTGGATTTACCGAAAAAGATTCTGCTGGAATTTTGGCCTTCAGAAAGAAATTGGGTGGATTTATTAATAAAAATCAGTTATTGGAAACTTATGAGATTGATAGAGCCTTAGGCGAAAAACTAGTTTATATCACGAAATTGGATAACTCTAGTGTTGCAAAATATTCGCTTACGGAAGCTCCAGAAGATTGGCTAAAAACGCATCCATACTTCCGATATTCAGCAGACCGAATTATCTATTACAGAAATACATATCCTGACGATAAAAAAATCTGGAAATGGTTGAAATTGAAACCAGAATATGAGGACAAAATGAGACTTTATACAAAATAAAAATCCGCAGATAATCTGCGGATTCTTATGATCTATTTCAACGTTGAATTATTTCAATCCAAAGTTTTTAGAGATACCAACTGTCACTCCTTTTCCGAATCCAAATCCAAAAGTATTTGTTTTCAGATCAGAATCTTTAATTTTTTCTGACTGGTAACTGATTCCTCCTACATTAAAGTTAAGTCCGAAAGAGTTCTTGAAATTGATGAAAAGATTTGGTGTAAAGCCAATTCCAAAACCGGTTGATTTGGTTGTTGTAGAATAAGCTAATGGTCCTGTAGCAGACACTGTGGATTTACTATTATTGAACAAAACATCCAAATCACCGAAAACCGAAAAAGTATCGTTCAATGGCATTGTATATCTTCCAAAAACACCGTATGTAAAAGTGTTTGTTTTGATATTAGTAATAGATTCATACGAATCCCAACCGTTAAATATCGTTTGATAATAATCATTCTTTGAAGAGCCAACTCCAAATTTCACACCGGCTGTAAAATGGTCGGCAAACTGATAACCAATTGTGGGAGTGAATTCAAAGTTATCTGTTTTCAAATCACCGGCAGTTGAATAGTTCTTTTTAGTCGTATTATCATAAGAGATATTTCCTCCCACCAAAAGAGTGTTCTTTTGGGCACTTACCAGTCCGAATGATACAATTGCTACAGCAATAGTTAATTTTTTCATTGTTTGTATAGTTATATTTTGAGGTCGCAAATTTATAGAGTTCAAAACTATTTCAAACAGATAAAAAACTGACTTTTATCATAGAGGATCAATTAAAGGTTTTGCTCGAGTCTTCTAACAAACTATTCAATTCCTTCAATTCAGAATCGGTCAAATCGCGCCATTTCCCAACAGGAAGATCCAGTTTGATATTCATAATACGGATCCTTTTCAGCTTCTTCACCTCATACCCCAGATATTCGCACATTCTGCGGATCTGTCGGTTGAGACCTTGTGTGAGCACAATCCGGAAATTCATTGTATCGATTTTTTCAACTTCACATTTCTTTGTGATCGTGTCCAGAATCGGAACGCCGTTTCTCATTTTTTCGAGAAACTTTTCAGTGATCGGTTTATCAACCCTTACATAATATTCTTTCTCATGATTATTTCTTGCTCTTAGAATCTTATTGACAATATCGCCGTCGGAAGTTAGAAGAATCAATCCTTCACTTGGTTTATCGAGCCTGCCTATTGGGAAAATACGTTTCGGATGGTTGATATAATCAACGATATTGTTCTTCTCACGTTTAGTATCCGTTGTACAAACAATTCCTACAGGTTTATTGAAAGCAATGTAAACAAACTCCTCTTCTACTTTTTTAATAGTTTTCCCATCCACAAAGATCTCATCCTCATCAGAAACTTTTGTTCCCAATTCAGGAACTACGCCGTTGATAGTAATTCTGCCTTCCTCCAAAAGTTTGTCCGCAGCTCTTCTGGAGCAGAAGCCAACTTCCGATAAATATTTGTTGATTCTGATTTTTTCCATATTCAATTAGTTTATTAGAAAAACAATTAATCATTTCCGTAAACCGTATATTTTTTGTTGCTAAAAACCGTAGCATTTAAGGAAATCCCAATAAAAAAAGCTTCAGAAACGGCCGAATTATATCTATAAATGAACAATCCTCCTTCTTGAAGCAAATATTTGGAAAAAGAATCCTGATATCCTAATTTTCCTCCAAAATAATGCGTGTTATTGATATTTGATTGGTTCAATTGTTTTCCATATTCAAACTCGACAATAAACTTTCCTTCATCCTTTCCGAAGATAAATTTTGGCTGAATTGTCCAGTTCAAAAGATGCAGATTATCTGTTATATAATTATATTTTAATCCAGTTCCTAAAGCGAAAAACGGCAAAAGATGATAACCGCCTACAAAGCCAACACCATATGTATATTTGTTTGGTAACTTGGGCGAAACATATTGCTGATAATATTGCGAATCTTGATTCTGATTATCCTTTATCGAGTTACCCAAATTGTAACCAACTTGGACATTTGGGCTGATATAAAAACCCATAGTTTTGCTTTGATTCTCTTCGGATTGTCCGAAAACAATAGCTGAAAACATTAAGGCCAGAAAAAATAAATTTCTCTTCATTTGGTTTTATATTATTCGGAGATTTTAAAATCATCGTTAATAAAATCCGCAGTTGCATCATTTACAGAATAATTTCCAATTTTAGTTCGTCTAAGTTGCGTAAGATAAGCTCCTACTTTTAACTCCTGACCAATGTCGTGAGCCAGACTCCTGATATAAGTTCCTTTGCTACAACCAACGGTAAAAGACACAAAAGGCAAATTGATCTCTATATCATTGATGTAATGAATAGTGGTCTTCCTTGATTTCATTTCAACTTCCTCTCCTTTTCTTGCAAGATCATAAGCACGATTTCCATCGATTTTGATTGCCGAGAAAACTGGTGGCTTCTGATCGATCTCCCCTATGAATCTTTCTAAAGCCTGGAGAACCTGTTCTTCGGTAATATGGGAAAAATCAGTTTGTAGAATTTCTGGCTTTTCCGTGTCGTAGGATTCGGTTTGAACACCAATTTTTATTTCTGTCCAATACTCTTTTGGTGCATCCTGAATTTCCGGAATTTTCTTTGTGAATTTCCCCGTGCAAACAATCAAAAGCCCCGTTGCCCTTGGATCCAATGTTCCGGCGTGACCGATCTTAAATTTCTTGGGAAGCTCTTTGAATTCTCTCTTAAGTTTGTACTTCATTTTATTGACAGCCTGAAAACTTGTCCAATCCAAAGGTTTGTCCAATAGAAATATGTGTCCGGATTGTAATTCTTCTGCTGTCATTTTTCGGATTGGAGGGTTTGAGAGTTATAGATTCTTTTTTTTAAAGGTAAGATGTGTAATGCAGTCCGGCTCGAGTGAAGCTCTTTTTCTTTTTTGATAAAAAGAAAAAAGCGGGAACGGAAGACGGAAAAAGCTGCCACTAAATATTAAATTGCTTTCAATGAAGTCAAATAGCTGCCCAAATAATTCTATTTAAACCAATAAAAATACACCAACAAAGCTATACCTACGAAAATACGATACCAACCCCAAGGTCTGAAACCATATTTGTTAAGCAAAGCAATAAACGATTTGATTGCGATCCAGGCTACGACAAAAGCAACAATGTTTCCAACTATGAAAATTAAAATATGATTCTGAGATTCTAATATCATTTCATAGCCTTTCATTGGATTCGGTGTCTCCTTTCCCCAGGTTTTCACAAAAACAGAATAGACCGTAACGGCCAGCATCGTAGGGACTGCAAGAAAAAATGAAAATTCAGCAGCTGCTTTTCTGGATAATCCTTGTGCCATTCCTCCAATGATGGAAGCCGCACTTCTACTTGTACCAGGCATCATTGCGAGACATTGCCAAAAACCGATTGTCACAGCTTTTTTGATGGTTATTTCTTTCTCATCGTGAACAATAGGATTTTTGAACCAATTGTCAGCAAACAACAATACCACGCCTCCTAAAACCAAAACAGATGAAATTGCAATTTGATTTCCCAGAACAGATTCTATGGCATCATCTAAGAAAAAACCAATAACCAAAGCCGGCATCACGGCAAAAGCCAACTTGTAATAGAACTGGAGATTACTGAAATCGAAGAATTTTTTCCAATAAGCAACAACTACGGAAAGTATAGCTCCAAACTGGATCGAAACCTGGAACATCTTCAAAAATTCGGTTTCTTCCAATCCCATAAGGCTTGCAGCAAACCCCATGTGGGCCGTGGAAGAAATTGGTAAATATTCTGTAAGTCCTTCTATAATCGCAATGATAATTGCTTTTATCAAATCCATAGTTTGTTTGTTTTTACTAATAAAAAACTTTGTCCCGAGTTATCAAGACAAAGCTGTTATTTTTATTTGAAATTTAAAATTAATCTTTGTTTCTTTTCAGAATTGCAACCACTTGAACCACAAAACCTGCAATCACCAAAAAAGGTGCAAGTCTGATCCTTCTAAATGAGAAAATATCCTCATTCCAATAATTCGGGTCAAATTTCCCTTCCGGGGTTGTGTTCGCATCTGCTCCCATCATTAGCAAGAAGCCTAATAGAATCAACCCTAATCCGATCAACATCAATTTGAAATTCTTATTTCCAAAATAGAATGTCTTTTTCTCGACAGTTTCAGTTGTCCCGAACTGGTCTGCAGAATATTTATTTTTTGCTTTTTTTGCCATTTTTAAGAGTAATATAAATCATCCACGTTACTACGTAAGAATCTCCAGGTTGCAAAGATAGTACTTGCAATGGTAATAAAAACACCCACGAAAAGAATTATCAAAACAAGATAAACATATTGGGTCGTGTCCTGTACGAACGGTGTCCCGATCTGATTGGTAAAATAATACCAAATTCCCCCAAGAGCTAAAATCCCTATAAATGCACCAATCAATCCAAGAACCAAAGCTTCTCTGATAAAAGGCATCAAAATAAATCTCCTTTTTGCGCCCACCAACTGCATTGTTTTGATAATGAATCTTTTAGAAAAAATCTTCAGCCTGATAGAATTATTGATCAATACAATCGCTACAATCAAGAAAAGAATTGAAAATGCCAAGATCCAGGTCAAGATCCTGTTCAGGTTGTTATAAACATCAATTGTCAGCTTATTATCATTGGCCACATCTTTCACTCCTTCAATAGCTTTTAGCTGGGCAACAACACCATCTATTTTTGCAGGATCCACAAACTCCGGCTTAAGAGTAACCTCAACAGAGGCAGGAAAAATATCTTCCTCGAAAAGCGCGTCGGAATCAATTCCCAATTGTCTTTTCGCAATTACAGAAGCTTCCTGTTTAGAAATATATTTCGCTTGTTTCACATAATTCTGCTGCTTGATCTTCGTAAAAGTTTCTTCTTGGAATTTAAGCGTTTTTGCAGAATCTCTTGGATCAAGATACTCATCAAAGTAAGCTTCAACTACAAGTTGCTCTTTGATATAATCCGAATATTTTTGAGCATTGATCAATATCAATCCAAATAATCCCACAAGGAATAAAACCAGTGAAATACTGATGACCACAGTAATATTACTGGATCTAAGTCTGCTTTTATTAAAATCGTCAACGGTCTTTGGCATCAAAAAAATTTTTGCTAAAATAGAAATTTTCGTTTAATAATCGGCTTTGGTCTCTGTTAATAAAATCATAAAACAAGCCTAAAGGACCCAATCTATTAAGTATCCTTATAACGTCCAAATCGGCATTTTTCTTGTTTAGATAAATTTATCAAATCAAAAATTATGAAACTCTTACGCCAAACCTCAGGAAAAAACTTCTTCTATACCGATCAGAACAACGAGAAACTTAAGGACAAAGAAAAAATAGAATACATAAAGTCTCTTGTAATTCCGCCAGCTTGGACAGATGTAGAGATCACAACGAATAAAAGAGCAAAAATATTGGCAATAGGCCGTGATCAAAAAGGCAGAAAACAATACATCTATAATCCTAGGTTTCGGGCTAGAAAAGATGCTGATAAATTTGACAGGATACTGCATTTCGCAGAAAACCTGGAACATATGCGTCGCGTTACAGGACAACATCTCCGCAAGAAAAAAATGTCCCGGGAGAAAGTAATGGCTGCAATGGTAAGACTACTTGACTCGGCCTATTTCCGGCCCGGAAGCCCAAAATACACACAACAAAATAAAAGTTATGGCTTAACAACGATCCGCAAAAAACATCTGACAATTGAAGGTGATGAGATGATCTTTTCATACAAAGGAAAATCGGGAAAATTTCAGGAAAAGCATATCATTAATTCGAAGTTGTCAAAAGTAATTGCCCAACTGGAAGAATTACCTGGTTATAGGCTTTTCAAATATTATGATGAAGATGGGGAATTGATCATGGTGGAAAGTCAAGACCTGAACCAATACATCAAAGAAGTAATGGGCGAAGAGTTTTCCGCCAAAGATTTCCGGACCTGGGCAGGAACTATGATTGCTGCCGGAATATTGGACGAACTCGGGATCTGTGAAAAACAGCAACAAAAAGAAATGAAAAAACGAATCCGAAATGCCATTGTTGCCGTTTCCGAAAAATTAGGAAATACGCCCGCAGTCGCCAGAGATTCCTATATTGACCCCAGAATTTTTGAGCATTACCAAAACGGACAAACCATCCATTATTTTCAAAAAGAGATCAAAAAACTTTTGAAAAAGAACGAAAATCTCTCTGAAACAGAAATAGGCGTTTTGTATATGTTGAAGTCGAAAATGAATTAACTCAAATATTTGAAAACATCTCCTATCTTATTGATCAAATCTGTTGGTAACATTGCTTCTTTTGAGAATTCTTCGGCAGCAAGATCGCCCGCTTTCCCATGAAGCCAAACTCCGAAAATACATGCTTCCTCGATTTCATATCTTTGAGAGATCAATGATGTCAAGATCCCCGTCAAAACATCCCCGCTTCCGCCTTTTGCCATCCCGGAATTGCCCGTGATATTGTAAAACACTTTTTTCCCTGGCGTAACCACGGCTGTATGATGATCTTTCAGGATAATAAAAATCTGTAATTCTTCTGCTTTTTGTTTTGCTAATTCTATTTTTTCAAAAGAGTTTTCAGTTTTCCCGAAAAGCCTTTCAAATTCCAAAGGATGTGGTGTAATGACCGAGTTTTCCGGAATTAAATTTAATCTTTGAGTTTCGGCTAAAATATTAATTGCGTCCGCATCCAAAACAATAGGACCTGTATAATTCTCAAGGAATTCCAATAAAGCCTTTCGCGTCTCTTTCTCTTTTCCCAAACCAGGTCCTATTCCGTAAACCGCCTTTTCCTGAATTTCTATCTTATTGATATGATTTTCTCCAGAATCGATGAACATGGCTTCGGGAATCTGAGATTGAAGAACCGTATTTCCACATTTTGGTGCGATGGTAAAAGTCAATCCACTTCCTGTCCTTAAAGCTGACAAAGTTGACATCAAAACCGCCCCGATCTTGCCATAACTTCCGCCAACCAAAATACTCTTACCGTAAGTTCCCTTATGGCTAAATTCTTTCCGAGGCTTGTAAATATTTTTAATTAGAGTTTCATCAATTACAAAGTAATCGGTTTTTGTTCCATTGATAAAATCCTCATCAAGGTCTATGTTTAAAACTATGATCTTTCCACAGAATCTTCCAGTTTCCGGATGAAGAAAACTTCTTTTATAGAATTGAAAAGTCAGCGTGAAATCTGCTTTGAAAACCGTAGAATGTTCATCAATTATTCTGTCCGCAAAAAGTCCGGTCGGGATATCAATGGAAATTTTCGAAGTATGAATTTCATTTAATTTTTCGATTAGATCATTAAAATCATCAGACAACTCTCGATTCAGTCCATAACCAAATAGTGCGTCAATTATTACTGATTCTCTATTATTCTCAAATTCAGAAAAACCTTTGATCCCTATTCCGCTGATTTTCTTTATTCTATCAAGATTAATTTTGGAATCATCAGAAAACTTAAAATTGTTTTCATCAATAAAAACATCTATATCAAATCCTTTCTCATAAAGCATTCTTGCTATTGCAAATCCATCACCGCCATTATTCCCGTTTCCACAGAAAATCGAGAAGCCTTTATTTATTTTAAAATTGATCTCTATCCAATCTGAACAAGCTTTTGCAGCCCTTTCCATGAGATCAATGGAAGAGATTCCTTTTCCAATGGTTACAGAATCGCATTGTTTGATTTGGGATGATGAGAGGATTTTCATTTTAGATTGATTACATTATCATCAAATTTAGTCAATAAATTTATCTTGAAATATTAACGAATAAACTATTATAAATAAAAAAAAACTATTTTTGTTTATAACAATTATAAAAAAACAACTATGGGATTTGTAAAAGAATTTAAAGAATTTGCTTTCAAAGGCAATGTAGTAGACCTTGCAGTCGGTGTTATCATTGGCGGGGCATTTGGTGCAATTGTAAAATCGTTGGTAGATGATGTGATCACGCCGCTTTTACTTACTCCGGCACTGGAAGCTGCGGGTGCAGAAAACATCAAAGAATTGGCCTGGAACGGTGTTACTTATGGAAATTTCCTTTCTTCTGTCATCAGTTTCCTGGTGATCGCCTTTGTTTTGTTCTGGATCATCAAATTGGCCAATAAAGTCAACAAAAAACCGGAAGAAGCTCCTGCTGGACCATCATCTACAGATGTTCTATTAGCGGAAATAAGAGATGAGCTTAAGAAAAAATCATAAAAAAACGCCACAGTTTGTGGCGTTTTTCTATTTTAACAGGTCTAATTCTAAGATGTTATTATTCTTTTTCATACGCTCTTGTACTATTTTTTCTTGAGATCTTACATAATCCTGACCTCTTATTTCTTTTCCAGAATCATCAACCATATAAGCTTGTCCGCTTAATGCTGCTTTCTTAAAATTTGCTAATGGGTCCTTCCTGTAATTTTTATAAATCGTTTGATATTTTGTATAATTAACAGGGATTGGTTTTTCGAATTCAAAAGCAAAAATATCTCTTTCAACAACATTGTTTTTAATTCCCTTCAGTTCCATCTTGTGAAAACCCGACTTATCTTCGATTTTTATGATAAGACCGGGCAATCCATAGAATTTATACGGTCCATCCTGTATCGGAATTTCTGTTGAAAACCAAGCAATCCATTTTCTACCTGCAAAATCAGCTTCTGCTTTTTGAACATTCCACTCTCCTATTTTTTCTTTATTTGGTAAAATCTTCCAATTAATTTTAACTTGTTGGTCAGCATTATAAAGTGTCATATCCAACGAAACAATATGATTGATTTTAAAATCGGGATAAGATTTCAGAACTTTATACCCAACCAAACCTTGTTTTCCAGACATTTGTACTGGATCGTCACTGTGAGCTGCCATGTTCTTTTTGAATTGAGCATCCATTATAGAATCGTTCTGGAAAACATATTCACTGTAATATTTGGAGCCTTTTTTATCAATATCCAAAACCATTAATTCTGATTTTTTGGTTTCCAAATCTGTTGAATCTGTCTGGAACTGATAATCGTAATAAAATCTTTGGTTTTGAGAGAATACAAAAACAGAAAGAAAAAGGAAAGTCAATAAAAATAGTTTTTTCATAGATTATTATTTTGATTTTATTTATTTCGCTACAGCCAGTTCAATTCTGTTATTATCTTTCTTGATTTGAGCCTTCAAACGGTCTTCCTGCTCTTTGGCAATCTTTGTAGAAGTTCCATCTTTCCCTGTCAGCACGATCGATGTTCCGCCCATCTGAATTTGTTTGATACCTTTGGTAGGATCATTTTCATATTCTTTCAAGACTTTCTGGAATTGTTTTGAATTGACAGTAATTTCTTTTGCTTCGAAAACATTGATGTCCAGCTCTCCATTAATATTTTTAATTCCCTTCAATTCCATTTTATGAGAACCTGTCCTATCCTCGACCTTCACTATTAATCCTGGCAAACCCTGGAATTTATAAGGTCCATCCTGAATCGGAATATCTGTAGAAAACCATGCTGTCCAATGTCTTCCTGCAAAATCTGCTTCAGCTTTTTGAGTACTCCATTCGCCTATTTTTTCTTTTTCAGATGAGATCTTCCAATTGATCTTTCTGTCATCAGAAACATTATAAGCATCCATTCCCAATCTGCGATGAAGATTAATTTTATAATCCGGATAAGTCTTGGTTACAGAATATCTGACATTCCCTTTTCTCATATCTGTTTTCACATTGATCGAACCCGTCGCTTTTAACTGGCGTTCCAGATCCGCCTTCATCAAAGAATCTGAGTTGAAAACTGTGTAGCTGTAATATTTGGAACCATCTTTTGTAGTATCGAGAAACATCATCTCGGTTTTAATATCTTCTAAATTGGTGGAATCTGAAATGAATTTATATTCGTAGATGAATCGTTTGTTCTGAGCAAAAGTCAGAATCCCAAAAAACGTAAAAAGTAAAAGTAATTTTTTCATATTTCAAGTAATAAAAAAGCCGGCGAACCGGCTAAATGTTATGAATGTAAGTTGTTTATTTTGTAGTAACTTCAATTTTTCCAGTCCCGTTTGTTTTGAAAACGTTCATTGATGAAATAGTGCTTGGTTCAACTTTTTGAAGTTCAGATCTATCAACTTTTTTCCCATTGATGTAAACTGTTGTATTGTCCAGCGATTTATCAAGAACAACAACTTGGTTTGACCTGTTGATTCTTTGTGGTGGCGTAATATTTTTGTTATAAACCAATGCTTTCGGAGAATCCAGGTTAGAATTAAAACTGATGGTCCAAGGATTATTCTGACGCATCTCTTTGTTCAATTCGCGTTGTTTTTCCTGAAGCTTCTTCTGTTCTTCCATCAATTCTTTCTGTTTTTCCTGGAGTTGCTTTCTCTTTTTCTCCATTTTTTTTAATTCTTTTGGAGATAATTTGGATTTAGCCTCATTAAAGAAATTATCATCAGAAAACTTAAAATTGAAATTAGTTGTCAAATCCTTGACTTCCGGAAAATCACTTAAATCGAAACCATAAGCTACAGTTCCATCAGTAAAAGCATCTTTTCCATATTGGTCTTTTATCATTTTCTGAAAGTCAGCTTCTGAATAGATCTTCCCATATTGCTCAGAAGCTTCTTGTGCTTTTTTCTGAGCATCCTGAATCATTTTCTGGAATTCGGGAGAATTGATCTTGATCTGCATTTTCTCAGCTTGTTCCTGTGCGTTTTTCAAACTTTTCTGGAACTTTGGAGACTTCATCATTCGCTCAGCAATTTTTGCCTGTTTTTCTGCATCAGCAATTCTCTTTTTGAACTCTGGAGAATTAACCATTGCCTCAGCATCTTTTGCACTTTTTTCTGCATCGGCAATTCTTTTCTTGAATTCCGGAGAATCATACATTTTAGTCATCGCCTCCGAATGTTGTTCCAAGCCTTTTAGATTTTTCTGATAATTGTCCGAATCTACAATAGACTGCATTTGATTTGACAGATTTTCCAAATCGCTTTCTAAAGCCTTGTACTCGGATGATTCCTCTTTTTTAGCCTTTTTCAAAGCAGATAATACTTTGCTTTTTTCAGCCATTTTTTTGCTGATGGCAGACATCTTCAGATGGTCTTCCTGTAAAGCTTCGGAATATAACTGGGTTTGTTTTTGATGACTCATCGATAAACTATCAAACTCAGAAGCTTTAGGTTTTATCGTGTCATTTTTCAGTTCGTTTACAGCAATTTCGATTGCTTTGTTCGTTTCTTTGATTTCTTTGTTTTTTGCATTCACCATATAGGCGAACACCATAAAGAATAAAATCGGTAGCGCAAAAAGTTTGCGTGCATAGCTGTACTTGGTTTGGTTTTTCGTAAGCATTGTAAGTCTTTTTTTTAGGTTAGAGGATAAAAAAGGACTCGTAACAGGAATTACCGACCCCGAAAAGTGACTCTCGAGAAGCATCTGCGCAAATGCTCTGGTATCGGACTTTTTCACCGCTTTCTTGTCCGCCAAGTATTCGTGAATAAGATTGATTTCTTTGTTGATAAAGTAAAACACGGGATTGAACCAGAAAACAGATCTCGTCACCTGCATCAGGAGTTTGTCCCAGCTGTGTTTTTGTTGAATATGAACCATCTCGTGCTTCAGGATCTGCTGTCCGACAGGCGAATCCAGCTGAATCGTCTGTTTCCAGAAAAGATTTCTAAAAAATGAGAAGGGTGCATTGTTTAAGTTAGTTTGATAAAATTTGATTCCTTCGATTGTTTCATTCGGGAATTGTTTTTTAATAGATTGGATTCTTAGGATTCCGACAATCAACTTAATTAAAAGAATGATTGAAACCACTCCAATAACTGCATAAAAAACCGAATAAATAGTGATATCATAGTTTGTAGTTGTTTGTAATTGATTTTGATTGAGCTGACTAAGCAGCAGATACAAGTTCTTATTGGTCTCTATTGTAAAATAGGAAACCTTTATAAGTGGCAGAACCAGACTTATAATAACCGACAACAAAAGGTAAAACCGATTGTAATGATGGAAAGTTTTATCCTTCAGGAACAAAAGATAATAAGCAAACATCACCGCAGAGCAGAGAATCATTTTGCCAAAATACAGTAATAGTGGTTCCATTATTCCTTGTTTTTAAGTTCGTCCAATAAAAGTTCCAAATCCTTCACACTGATTTCGTTTTCTTCTACCAAAAATGAAACAGCATTGGTATAAGAACCTTCGAAATAATTCTTAACCAGGCTTCTGATAGACTTTCCGCTGTAATTCTCCTTACTGATAAGAGGAAAATATTCGTGTTGTCTTCCAAAAGTTTTGTAATTCACAAATCCTTTTTCCATCAATATTTTCAGAATCGTGGAAATCGTGTTGGTATGCGGTTTTGGCTCGGGAAACAATTCTAAGACGTCTTTCAAGAATCCTTTCTCTATCTGCCAAAGGTACTGCATTACCTGTTCTTCTGCTTTGGTTAACTTATTCATATTTTTTAACTTTAAAAACAATCAATCTTATATCACTAAAAACTTAGTAATACAAATGTAGGATTAATTTTCATTCGTACAACTATTTTTATAGTTAAAAGACGTTAAATATCATAACTCATTGAAAATCAAAATATAAATAATTATTAATTTAAAATTTGATTATAAACTTGACTTGTATCAGAAAAGTCTTATCTTTGCACCACAATATCGCGAGGTAGAGCAGTAGGTAGCTCGTCGGGCTCATAACCCGGAGGTCGCACGTTCGAGTCGTGTCCTCGCAACCAAACTAAGAGAATCAATTTTTTGATTCTCTTTTTTTATAGAATACCCTCAAGAAAAGGATCGGTTAAAATAAATATCTCGCAGATTGAGCAAATATTGCAGATAATAGATATTTAAAATCAGCTTAATTAGCCCAATCTGCGAGAATTTAAAATCACTGAAAAAAAATAAAAATCCCAATTCACTTGACTTATATTTAAAAAGTCGTATATTTGCAGAACAATATCGCGAGGTAGAGCAGTAGGTAGCTCGTCGGGCTCATAACCCGGAGGTCGCACGTTCGAGTCGTGTCCTCGCAACCAACTTAAGAGAATCAATTTTTTGATTCTCTTTTTTTATTTTATTTCTTACCTTTGATCATGGCAAAAATCTTAAAAATATACCCGCAAAATCCGCAAGAAAATTTAATAGACGAAGCCGTAAAAGTCCTTCAAAACGGTGGCGTTATCATTTATCCTTCGGATACGATTTACACAATTGGCTGTGATATCTATAATCACAAAGCAATGGAAAGACTCGCTCAGATAAAAGGAATCAAGATTGATAAGCAAAAATTTTCAATCATCTGTAACGACCTGAGCCATCTCTCAGAATTCACAAAACCGATAGAAACATCTACTTTCCGTTTTCTGAAAACACATTTACCCGGCGCATTTACATTCATTCTGGAAGCGAACAGAAATCTTCCGACAGCTTACAAAGGACACAAAACGGTTGGTATCAGAGTTCCAGACCACATTGTTCCGCAAATGATTGTAGAAAAATTGGGACATCCGATTGTTTCCACTTCTATCCACGATGATGATGAGATTTTGGAATATTCTACCGACCCGGAACTTATTGCTGAAAAATATGACAAACTGGTTGACATCGTAATTGATTCTGGTTATGGAGACAATACCGCTTCCACAATTGTAGATTTGACTTCCGGAGAACCGGAAATCATCAGACAAGGAAAAGGAGTTTTATAAAAAATCCAAAAAATCATAGATTCGACGAAGTCAAAAAAGGAAAAATAAACAAAGTTTTTAATTAAGTCTTCGAGAACCACAGACTGACAACTTATCAACTGACAATAAAAAATGAAATTCATAACATCGCCTGCCAAATTGATGAACGTAGAAAATTCTACAGAATTCCTTAAAAGTACAACTCCTAAATTCATTAAGGATTCAGAATTCATCCAATCTTTTTTAAAAGAAAAATCTCCAAAATTCTTAGCAGAATTAATGGAAATCTCTCCAAAACTGGCAGACGAAAATTGGGAAAGAAATCAAAAATGGACCTCGAAACCGACGGCTAAAAACTCAGCACCCGCAATGTTTGCTTTCACAGGAGAAGTTTACAGAGGTTTGGACGCTCAAAGCTTGGACAAAAATGCGGTTGATTATCTTCAGAAGAATTACAGAATTTTATCCGGACTTTATGGACTTTTGAAACCTTCGGACAAAATTATGTTATATCGTTTGGAAATGGGAAGACCTTTCCAATTCGATTCATACAAAAATATCTATGAATTCTGGACGGATAAGGTGACTGAGCAATTGAATTCCGAACTTAAAAAAGGAGAATTGGTAATTAATCTTGCCAGCAATGAGTATGTAAAAGTTATCAATCGTAAAAAGCTGAAAGGACAAGTGATTGATTTTGATTTCAGACAGATACAACCTGACGGAAAGTTGAAAACGATTGTGGTTTATACGAAACATGCACGAGGTTTGATGCTCCGTTTTTGCGCTGAGAATAATGTCCAGACTTTGGATGAACTCAAAGCTTTCAATTACGAGAATTATCTTCTGGACGAGAAACTTTCGACCGAAACTAATTTGGTTTTCACAAGGTAACTATGAAACTTTCTGAAATCAAAGCTATTTTCCAAAACGAACTTTCCGAACTCTATTCTAAATCTGAGATTGAGGAATTGTTCTCCATTTTTTGTGAATCTTTTTTAGAACTGAATAAGATTGAATTACGTCATAATCGGGATAAAGATATATCCGAAATCGATTTGAAAAAATTCTCAGAAGCCATTTCGGAATTGAAAACAGGGAAACCATTTCAGCAAATCCTTGGAGAAACTGAATTTTATGGAATGAAATTCTTCGTCAACGAACACGTTTTGATTCCAAGACCAGAAACAGAAGAACTGCTGGAATTGGCAATAAATAAGATACAAGAGAAAAGTAAAAAGAATCAAATTATTGATATTGGGCAATTCGAAGGGCCTCGAGAGCCTCAGCCTGACAATGTTAATGGTTTTGACCAAGCGAACTCTATAACTCTCGGACTCTCAAACATCCCACTCAAAATATTAGATATTGGAACCGGAAGCGGGATTATTCCGATTATTTTGAAGAAATATTTTCCGGAAGCTCAAATTTTTGCCATTGATATTTCTAAAGATGCTTTGGATATTGCTAAAAAAAACGCCAATTTTCATAAAACAGAAATCAAGTTTATCCAAAAAGATTATCTGAATGAAGTCTTCGACTCCATTCAGACCGACAACGAAGTTTTTGATATCATTATCAGCAATCCGCCTTATATAGGTATTGAAGAAAACCCGGAAATTGAAGACTCTGTCAAAGGTTTTGAACCCAATATTGCACTCTTCTCTCCTACTTCCGATGCTTTGATTTTCTACAGAAAAATTGCAGAAGATTCTAAAAATCATCTTGCTGAAAATGGAATGGTTTTCCTTGAAATTAATCAGAAATTAGGAAAAGAAACTTTGGAATTGTTCCAAAATTTTTCTGAAGCTGAACTTTTGAAAGATATCTCTGGAAATAACCGAATGATTTTTGTGAGGAAATAAAATTATACCTTCAATAATTTGATTAAATTTAACCATCTCTCCAGAGAAGGTATTTTTTATCCAATTCTCTTTTTCACGAAAATCTCGTAAGCCAAATAAATAAGCGGCAAGGCCATAATCCCAATGTACAAAGCATTTTGCTGAGCTAATTCCGGATAGGCAATCACGGCATAGACCAATCCGAAGAATGCGCCACCTAGATGCGCAGCGTGACCAATATTATCATTCATTCTTGGATTCAGCATCATATAAACGGAATACCCGAAATAGATAGCACCAAAAGCGAAGCCTGGAATAAACCAAATCCTAATATCCATAGGAGCCAAAGCTACAGCGGCAAATAAAATCCCCGAAACACCTCCACTAGCTCCAATTGCGGAATAAAACGGTACATTTTTGTAGTGGTAAAGACAAAATAAATTTCCTAAGATTATTGAGCCGAAATAAATGATTAAAAATCCGCCTACTCCAAACCCTCCTACTCCAGCTCCATAATAATTAAAAGGTATCAATACTATAGGAGCAAAAATATAAAGCGTGTACATGTTGAATAGCAAATGCATAAAATCTGCGTGGAGAAACCCTGCGGATAACAACCTTATATATTCCTTTCTCCTTTGGATAGAACCGACTTCAAACTTGTATTTTTGGAATAATTCCGGTTGTTGAAATCCAATGTAACTTGTGACACAAGTAATCACTATTATAATTAATAAAACGATGTTCATTATATTTTAAGTTTTTCAAGCTAAGACTCTCAAAGTCTTTTTATTTTCTAATTTTCTTCTTCAAATAGATTACCTATAGTTCCACCCTCGTCATCCAGATCCGAGTCAGGTCTTTCCTCAAATTCTGGTTCCTCTTCGATAATTTCCGGCGGTTCGGGAATTGCGATATTGATATTTTTGACCTTGTCTTTTGTTAATTGATTTCCGATTGCTTTGATTCCTTTCACAGTGATGAATTCGTCCAGATCAACTGTTTCCGGGTCTTTTTGTTTGTCTTTGACCTTTGGGAAAACCAATTCTGCGATGGCTCCAGCTTCTGTTGTTACAAACTCGATGAAAGACTTTGGATTCTCGTTTGCGAAGAAAGATTGAACATTAGGTGTAGCTTCCAAAAGGAAACGTTTTACAAAATATTTATCCTTTTCACCGTCAAAATATATACAAGTAATCGGCTGTTCCGGTTTCCACTTTTCGAGAATCAGATAATCATCATCAAAACGGTTCATCAAATCAAAAGAAACCAACTTGGCCTCGCCCTGGGAATTGATCGTTAGAATCTTATTATCACCTTTGAAGCTTCCCAACAGAGTTCCTCTCCCATCGGCATTCAAACGTCTTACAGAATCATCAAACCAGATTTTTCTCGGTGCTAAAGTTGATACGCCTTCTTCTTTCAGGTCAACTTTCTTGACCGCATATTTGGTTACGAGGTTTCCTTTGGAATCACGCCCTTTTATTATAATTTCGGAAAAATCGATATCAATTTTATTCTTTCTTACCCTCGCATTTGGTTTTAATAAAACAGAGACCACTTCAGCTTCGCCATTTGGATTGGCTGAAAAATAGAGCATTTCTGAACCTTTTTTGTCAGAAGCTAATTTATAATCTGTGTTCCGGGTAACGCCTGTCACAGAAAAACGTTTCATGTAATATGGGCCTTCCCGACCTTCTCTATAGATCGTATTGTAAACTGTACGTTTATCATTCTTTTTCCAAATCGCAACATGGACTATATTCTTACCTATAAAAGTTTTGGCCTCTACCTTCACTACTTTCATGGTACCATCTTTTTGAAAAGTGATGATATCATCTATATCCGAACAATCGAAAAGATATTCGTCTTTTTTAAGCGATGTTCCGATAAAACCCTCTTCCCTATTGACATAGAATTTTTCATTAGCAACAGCCACTTTGGTAGCATCAATCGTATCGAAAATCCTTAGTTCAGTTTTTCTTTCTTTTCCTTTTCCGTATTTTTTCTGGATATTGGTATAATAATCTATCGCATAAGTGATAAGGTTGGCCAAATGGTGTTTCACTTGTTCGATCTTACCTTCCAAAGCCAGAATGTTTTCTTTGAATTTATCTAGGTCGAAACGGGAAATTCTCTTGATCCGAATCTCTGTCAGCTTCACAATATCCTCTTCTGTAACAGCTCTCAGAAGATGTTTTGTATAAGGTTTCAAACCTTCATCAATTGTTTTGATGACATCTTCCCAGGACTTGACCTCTTCTATATCGTGATATATCCTGTTCTCGATAAAAATTCTTTCCAACGATGAAAAATGCCAGCTTTCCTGTAGCTCATGAAGTTCAATCTCAAGTTCTTTTTTAAGTAAGGAAACCGTATGATCCGTATTATGTTTCAGAATATCGGAAACAGATAAGAACATTGGCTTGTCACCAACGATCACACAGGCATTTGGAGAGATCGGAACTTCACAATCCGTAAATGCATAAAGTGCATCAATGGTTTTATCAGGCGAAACATCCGGATGAAGATGAATATTGATCTCTACATTATCCGATGTATTATCTTCAATTTTTTTGATCTTGATCTTCCCTCTTTCGTTAGCTTTCAAAATGCTATCGATAAGATCACCTGTATTTTTTGAAAAAGGAAGCTCTGTAATTGTAAGTGTATGTTTGTCCTTTTGCGAGATCCTTGCTCTCGCTCTTATCTTGCCACCTCTTTTACCATCATTATAATTGGAAACATCCAACATTCCGGCCGTAAGAAAATCGGGAAACAGTTCAAATCTCTTTCCTTTGAGATAAAGAATGGAGGCAGTGATAAGCTCGTTGAAATTATGAGGCATGATCTTGGTGGAAAGCCCAACCCCGATACCCTCAACGCCTTGTGCCAAAAGTAATGGGAATTTTACCGGGAGATCTACAGGCTCATTATTTCTACCATCATAAGATTTGGACCAAATGGTTGTCTTCGGGTTGAAGACAATATCTAAAGCCAATGGTGTCAACCTGGCTTCGATATACCTTGCAGCAGCAGCAGAATCTCCTGTGTAGATGTTTCCCCAGTTTCCCTGGGTATCTATCAACAATTCCTTTTGCCCGAGCTGTACCATGGCATCGGTAATAGAAGCATCTCCATGTGGATGGTACTTCATCGTATTACCTACGATATTGGCAACTTTGTTATAACGCCCATCCTCCAGCTCCCGCATAGAATGCATAATTCTACGCTGAACAGGCTTAAACCCATCATAAATAGAGGGAATTGCTCTATCTAAAATTACATAAGATGCATAATCTAAAAACCAATCTTTATACAGACCCGAAACTTTTTTCAGGCTTTCCTCGTGATGTGTACTTTCTTCCATTAATCTTTTACCATATTATCTTTTTGTCTGGTTTCCTGATTGGCTTTCACCACTTTGTTCAAAGAAAACTTCAAATCCTTCACTTCCTTTCTGCTAAGATAGGAAAGGTCATACTTCAGTATGACAACATTACTTTTTTTACTAGAAATATAAATATATAATTTTCTAAATATCAATAGATTGACAATGTTGAATTTTAACAATTTATACTTTGGAAATTCATCTTTTGCATTTTTTTTATTTAATATATACAGAATATGATTGTTCCTAAAATTAAGCGCCTCACCATCACTATCATATTCGAATATGGGCCTTCCTAACATATAAAGGATAATAAACAACAAAAAAGGCAGCAACAACAATATCCAAGCTTTATCTCCAAAAACATCGAACTTATTGATTTCCAAAACATAGGCAATAATTCCTAAAATAAAGATAATACCTACGATCGAATATATAAAACTATAGAAAGGTGTTCTATTTCTGTTACTTAACCTCATTTGTGCTTTATGTTTTTTAGTTCTTTATTATAGAAAGCTTTTTAAACCTCCATTTCTCTAATTATTTCTTTTTTATCAATATTAGTATCATCTTCAACCACCAAATTGTCCAAAATGAACAGTTGTCTGTCTGGTGTATTTTTCCCCATGTAGAACTCTAAAAGTTGAGTGATCGTCTGATCCTTTCCTAAAACAACAGGCTCTAGCCTAATATCTTTACCAATAAAATGTTTGAACTCATCCGGAGAGATCTCTCCTAATCCTTTGAATCGAGTGATCTCAGGATTTTTCCCAAGTTCGTTCAACGCTTTCAAACGTTCCGCATCAGAATAGCAATATCTGGTTTCTTTCTTATTTCTTACGCGGAAAAGTGGTGTTTGCAAAATATATAGATGTCCGTTCTTAATCAAATCGGGGAAAAACTGAAGAAAGAACGTAATCATCAACAATCTGATGTGCATCCCATCAACATCCGCATCGGTAGCAATAATCACATGATTGTAACGCAGATCTTCAAGACTTTCTTCGATATTAAGAGCTGCCTGAAGAAGATTGAATTCCTCATTCTCATAAACCACTTTTTTGGTCAACCCGTAACAATTGAGTGGTTTTCCTTTTAATGAGAAAACAGCTTGTGTTTCCACATCTCTGGACTTTGTGATAGAACCAGAAGCAGAATCTCCCTCGGTTATGAAGATCATCGTCTCAGATTTTCTTGCCGCTTTCTGGTCATTGTAATGGTGCCTGCAGTCTCTCAGCTTTTTATTGTGAAGCGAAACTTTTTTTGCCCGTTCTCTTGCAAGTTTCTGGATCCCGGAAAGTTCTTTTCTTTCTCTTTCCGAAATCATAATTTTTCTAAGAATAGCTTCTGCAACCTCTGGATTTTTGTGAAGAAAATTGTCTAGCTTGTTCTTCAGAAAATCGATAATGAAAGTTCTGACCGTAACACCACCAGGCTCGATCTCGTTAGAGCCCAATTTGGTTTTGGTCTGAGACTCGAAAACAGGCTCGATAACCTTTATAGAAACCGCAGCAATAATCGATTTACGGATATCGGCAGCTTCAAAGTTTTTATTATAAAATTCTCTGATCGTTTTCACAAAAGCTTCCCGGAAAGCATTAAGATGTGTTCCTCCTTGCGTTGTATTCTGTCCATTAACAAAAGAAAAATAGGTTTCAGTCTGTGATTTATCAGAATGTGTGATCGCAACTTCGATATCTTCATCTTTCAAATGAATGATCGGGTAAAGAATATCGCCTTCCAGTTCTTCTTCTAAAAGGTCCCGTAATCCATTCTCGGAATAAAATTTTTCTCCATTGAAGACAATCGTCAATCCCGGATTCAGATAAGCATAGTTACGAAGCATTCGCTCCACATATTCTTTTCGGAATTTGAAATTGAGGAAGATCTCGCCATCCGGAACAAAACTGATCTCGGTTCCGTTTCTGTCAGAAGAATCAGCTTCGGGATAATCCGTTTTGATAATACCTCTGGAGAATTCTGCCATTTTCACACGACCTTCTCTTATGGATTTCACACGGAAGAAATCTGACAAAGCATTTACCGCTTTTGTTCCGACACCGTTAAGACCAACTGATTTTTTGAACGCTTTGCTGTCATATTTACCACCAGTATTCATTTTAGAAACAGCATCAACCACTTTTCCTAAAGGAATTCCACGACCAAAATCCCGGATGGAAACTTTACCGTCATCCATTTTGATTTCGATGCGTTTTCCGGCTTTCATCACAAATTCGTCAATAGAATTATCAATGATCTCCTTGAGAAGAATATAAATTCCATCGTCTGCAGATGAACCATCTCCTAATTTTCCAATATACATCCCGGGACGCAACCGGATATGTTCCTGCCAATCGAGGGTTCGTATATTTTCTTCAGAATAATTCGGCTGTAAATCTTGTGACATAGTAAAAAATCAGTAAACACACAAAAGTAGGAAATTGAAGCCAAAAATCCGAATTTTTATTTCAAATATCTTCGAATCATATTAATTGTCTTTTAGATTTTTATAAAATAAAAAGATGACTAAAAAAGCCATCTCTTATTTCAATTTAAAATTATTTTTTCAGAAAAACATTCCGCCGAAAACTTCAATTCTTTGTGCTGTGACCCATAACACTTCATCCATACATAAAGAACGAAGTTCAGACAAATTGATTTATTTCTTGATTATTTTCTTGGAAATAATTTGCGAATCTGTATGAACATTCAAAATATATTGTCCGACAGGAAGGTTTCTAACATCCGCTTCCGAAGAAAAACTTTCCAGAACCACTTTTCCATTCATATCAAAAATTCTGATTTTTTGGATATTATCAACACCTTTTATTTTTATGAAATCTGATGTTGGATTTGGATAAACTTGAGCATTAATTTTATTAGCATCAGAAACCGCCAATCCCGGAGTTTCCACAACCTCGATATCATCAATGGCTATAAAAGCAATATCTGTACAGTTGTAATGTCTAAAAACGATCTTAACATCTTGCCCCGCAAATGAAGTGATATTGATGTTAATATTTTTTGCCGTTTCTGTATAACCAGCATCCAAAGTTTCTTCAAAAACAGGTGTTTCATTACCCGTAAAAGTGGAATTCGCAGGAATTACATAAACCGCATAATGCTCTTGATACAATTCTTCATCAAAAGCGCCAACTTTGAATCTTAACCAAAGTAAATCTTGACTTGGAGGCAAATTAATCGCCGGACTTGTTAAAGTATTATCAGGCGTGAAAGCCTCGAGAAACCAAGACCAAGAAGTTGCATACCAACCCGTAAACGCAGGCATCTCATCATCATAAAATTCCCATTTTTGGTCATCGCCATCTCTATCAACATTTTCCCAAGAATTTCTTCCAGATTCCGTCTCAAAATCTTCTTTATAAATTATAGTTTGTGAAAACCCTGCAAATCCAACCATTAATAAAGAAGCAAAAAGTAATTTTCTGATCATAAATTTTATTTTTAATTCTTGCTAAAGTACAAATAAAAAACTCCCGATAATTCGGGAGTTTCTATTTTATATTGATTAAAATCTAATTATACATTGAATCTGAAATGCATTACATCTCCATCTTTTACGACGTATTCCTTTCCTTCCACTCTCATTTTTCCAGCTTCTTTCACTTTGGATTCTGAACCGTAATTCACAAAATCATCGTAACCAATAACTTCCGCACGGATAAATCCTTTCTCAAAGTCTGTATGGATCACACCTGCAGCCTGTGGCGCAGTTGCACCCTGGTCAATCGTCCAAGCTCTAACTTCCTTAACACCAGCCGTAAAATAAGTCTGTAACTTCAACAAGTCATAAGCTTTTCTAATCAATCGGTTTACGCCCGGTTCGTCCAAACCGAGTTCATCCAGGAACATTTCTCTTTCTTCGAAAGTCTCAAGTTCATTGATATCAGCTTCTATTTGCGCCGCAAGTACAACGATCTCAGCACCTTCGCCTTTTGCCATTTCCTCGATTTTCGCGACCCACTCGTTTCCGTTTTTGATAGAGTTCTCATCTACATTGCAAACGTAAAGCACAGGCTTATTCGTCAACAATTGAACTTCACCAATGATTGGTTTTATAAAATCATCGGTTGGGAATTCTCTTGCATTTTTCCCGTCTTCAACAAATTTCTGAAGATTCTGAAGCGTTTCATAAGCCAAAACATCTTCTTTTTTTCCTGATTTGATGAACTTTTTAGCTTTCTCCACAGCTTTTCCAATGGTTTCCAGATCCTTCAACTGAAGTTCTATATCGATGATTTCCTTATCTCTAAGCGGATCAACAGAACCCTCTACGTGAACGATATTGCCATTCTCAAAACATCTCAAAACGTGAATAATTGCCTCACATTCACGAATATTAGCAAGAAACTGATTTCCAAGACCTTCACCTTTACTTGCTCCTTTTACCAATCCGGCAATGTCCACAATTTCTACAACCGCAGGAACTACTTTTTCCGGATTAATCAATTTTTCAAGTTCAAAAAGTCTTTTATCAGGAACAGAAACCGTTCCCAAGTTTGGCTCGATCGTACAAAACGGATAGTTTGCAGATTGTGCTTTGGCGTTGCTAAGACAATTAAAAAGAGTTGATTTTCCTACATTCGGAAGACCTACGATTCCACATTTCATAAAAAAAGGTTTAAAGTTTAAAGTTTTGAGTTTAAGGTTTTGATGTCATTAACTTTGAACCTTAAACTTTGAACTTTCAGCGTGCAAATATACTGTTTTTGAATTTGAATTTTCTACTTTTACAATCTTAATTAAAATGAGAAAATGAGCAGGAAAAAACGTGAATTTCAATCTTCGGAATTACTGAATTCTTTTGCGAGGATCTATGGTTTTGAAGACAAACTGAAAGCTTTCGAAATCAAGGATTTTTTGCAAAATTATCTTTCGGATGCGCTTTTTTCTGAAATCGAAACTGTAAATCTAAAAGAGAAAGTTTTGGTTCTGAGAATCAAATCACCTTTATTGAAAAACGATCTCCGAATGAGAAAATCATTCTTCCTGAAAAAATTCCAAGAAGTTCTGAAAGACGAATCTTTGATCAATGATCTTCTGATCTTGTAGAAATATCCTGAATCATCTGTTTACTTTTCTCATCCAACCTAGACCTTAGTGGAAAGAAAAACCTGAATGGGTTTCTGACAAAATATCGAAAAATCTCTCCAAAAATCTCTCTTGCTTCGTTCAGTTCAACTTTTCTGGAACGAAACGCCAATAGCATCGACAGTCCGAAACTTACAATAAAATTGAAGAACCCAATAATAAAAACCGTTACAAACGAGATCCAAAACGTGTAAGATGTCACAACAAAATCTTTTCCATAAAGCCCCAAAGCAAAATTACCCGCCGCAAACGTAATGTGACGAATATCCAGGTCCAGACCAAGGAAAAGCCCAATCGGAGCCGTAGCACCAAGAAAAACTCCGAACCAAAAATTGGAAATAATTCCTGCCCAATTTTTGGAATAATAGACCGACAAACGTTTTGCGATCTTTTGCCCAAAGAAATAATTGATGAAAGGATTTTTTGCAATTCTCTTAGGAATCTGAAAAAAAACTGAATTATTACTGATATTCCCAGAAATCACCCCAGAAATAAAGAGGAAAACACCAGCAATAGAAGCGTGTAAAATAGCCTTGGACTGAAATGGGTCTAAGTCATACAATAATTTAGTGGATTTTTCGAAGGCAAAATTTTGTTTAAAGAGTATTTCTAAACTATAAATTATGATCAGAGAAACAGGAAAAGACAGGAGAACATTCCCAACAAACGCAATAAACTGTGACCTGAACAATTGGGAGACAACATGCGCAAATTCCATATAAGCACTTCTATTACTTCCTTCCGATAAAACCTTCGCCATTGTAGCGGCCGTCATCGCAGGTTGTTTTGTTGCCAAGGTAAAACGCATCAGGTAAATCATTACAAATCCCATCGCATAATTCATAGAAAATAAAAATGCGTGCGCAAAATCACTCGTGTCGATGTAACTGTAAAGCATCTTTAATACACAAAGTGCCCCAACAATCACACCTCCTCCGGATGCCTTCCAAAACATCTTCATATAAGACCCTACTGTGGAGGTAATGTAATGCGTTCCCATTTCTGCCGTATGATTGGTAATCAGATGCGACATCAATCTCGTGCTGTCCGAAATCAGGTCCTGGAGATTATTCTTATGAGACTTATATTTTAAAACATTGAAGAATAATTGCTTGGAATTAATCAAATAATCTTTTTCTTCATCAATTACAAAGAGCTTAACAATATCAGACATTCTTTGCAATTGTTGCCTGATCTTTAGCAATGATTGATTTGTCTTACTGGAGATCCCATATTTAGAAGAGTTCTTGAAAGCAATATTAACAAACTCCAAACATTGGTCAAGATAGACTTTGATCTGTTTATAAACTTCGTCCGTTGATGACAATTTGAAATCCGGATTCTCTTTGAAATCTGCATTTAGAATATCAAGTTCGTTTTGTAGCGCCAAAAAGGGATTATCAAAATTTCTATATTCCGGGGCCATTTTCACCACCTCAACATCCAGTGCATTTCCAATCACTCGCCACGCCAAAATATTAAGAGAAAACAACATTTCGTTTTTAACGTGCTGATTATTAATAAATTTATCAATTTTCAATAATCTGAAAAGCTCGTCCATTTTATCCTCCGGTGAATTATGGAAAAATTCAAGGTCTTTTTTAGGCGTTACTAAAACATTGTCTACCAGATACCAGATCGTATTTTCGTTTTCGATCGGAGGGAGGATCTTATTCAGTATTCGTTTTTTGAACTCCGGATAAAAGGCATTTTCCGAAAGAATATCTGCTTCTGTCAGCGAGAGATTGAATGGTTTTTCTTTGAAAATATTATGAATATAATAAATCAGATTCTCCCTTATCTTCTCATTGTCTTTGAGGTAAGCTGTAAAAACGCCCAAATCATCTTTCTTCAGGCTTACAACAATTTCTGATAAAGGTTCTAAAGACAAAGTTTCATTACGTTCAGAAAAATAGTTTTTCAGAATCGTACTGAAACTGTCTTTTTTTGTTAATCTAATTACCATATCCTCACAAAAGTAATCATTTCAGAACAATATTGTTCATCTGGCGCATAATCCAGCTGTGTTTTTTCCTAAGGTATGGCGTGGGATTTTTCGGGTCGTACTTCTTAGGATTTGGTAAAACAGCCGCAATCCAGGCTGCTTCGCTTTTTGTAAGGTCTTTCGCTGGTTTGTTATAATAGTATTGAGAAGCAGCTTCTATACCAAAGACACCTTGTCCCATTTCGATGGAATTAAGATATCTTTCCAAGATAATATCTTTGCCCCAGATTTTCTCTATAATGAATGTGTAGATAGCTTCCAATCCTTTCCTAATCCAGCTTCTGCCCTGCCAAAGAAAAATATTTTTAGCGGTCTGCTGAGAAATTGTGCTTCCTCCCCTCACGACTTTACCTTTCTTATCGTTCTTCTTCATTGCCTTTTCGATAGCTTTATAATCGAAACCATTATGAGTGAAAAACAATTGATCTTCTGAAGCTATCACAGCCTTTTTGATATTATTTCCCATATCATCATAGGAAACATAATCACGTTGTAATTTTCCGTATTTCACCAATCCTCCGATCTGAGTAAAGGTAATTGGCGGATTAAAGAATATCCCGAAAATAATGAAAAGTATATTCGCTAAGATCACAAACAAAAACAGTTTCTTGATGAACTTCCACATTGCTAAAAGAAATTTTAAGCGAAAATAAAACAATTTTCCTATCCTGTCAAAATCCATCAATAAGCAGACTTTCGGATATTGTTAAAAATTAATTAACAAATAATTGTTCGAAAATAAGAAATAGAAATATAGCTTTGGGACATAAAAAAACTCACGACCAAAACTGATCGTGAGTTTTCGTGAGCGCGAAAGGATTCGAACCTTTGACCGTCTGCTTAGAAGGCAGATGCTCTATCCAGCTGAGCTACGCACCCATTTGTAATTTTTCGAAATTACTAAAACTTGTCGGGGCGGCAGGATTCGAACCTGCGACCTCCTGGTCCCAAACCAGGCGCGATGACCGGACTACGCTACGCCCCGTAGATTTTTTGCGGAGGGTAAGGGATTCGAACCCTTGCGACCCTTTCGGGTCGACAGTTTAGCAAACTGCTCCATTAACCACTCTGGCAACCCTCCTTGCAATATTTTAAAGATCGTTTGTTCCTCAATTGCGAGTGCAAATATAGAACAGTTTTATATATCTACCAAACTTTTTTATTCTTTTTTTTTCATATTTTTGAATCATAAATACTTCGTAAAACACTTACAGATGCGTAATATACTATATTTCACAATTTTAGGAATAACAATCATTTCCTGTGGTTCACAACAAAAAAATGTAAAAACTAAAAATCCAACTCTTCCGAATACTCCCAGGCCTGTCATCACAGAAAAAAAGCCCGAAATAAAAGAAGATGAAGGCGAATATTACAAAGTCAATATTGCAGACATTACCAAAAATGACAATACCATAAGTTATGGTTCTATTGTAAGCGCAAACCCCGCAGGTTACAAAATCACAAAAAATTATTTCCCTGCCATTGGACAAAACTTCCGTCAGAGATATGTGATTTTACATTACACTGTACTTAATGATGAAAAATCTATTTCAACATTAACTCAACAATCTGTAAGTGCCCATTATTTGGTCAGCACACTTCCTGATAAAGAAATTTATCAAATCGTGGATGAAAACAAAAGGGCTTATCACGCAGGAATCAGTTTCTGGAGAAAAGATCAACAGCTGAATGACACTTCAATTGGAATCGAGATCGTTAATCTTGGTTACGCCACAGACTCTCTGAACAACCGTATTTTCTATCCTTATCCGGAAGAACAGTTCAAAAAAGTAGCTGCTTTGGTCAAAGATATTGTGACGAGATATAATATTCCTGCAACTAATATTTTGGCCCATTCTGATATTGCCCCAACGAGAAAGCAAGACCCTGGACCACTTTTCCCCTGGAAAAGACTTTATGACGAATATCAGATCGGGATGTGGTATGACGAAACCGCAAAACAGACTTTCCTCAATCAAATATTAACGACCAATGATATTGCTTTAAATTACAATAGCCCTGACTTCGTATCCAAGGTCCAGCAGCAATTGGTTCAGTTTGGTTACGCCTTGACCGTGAATGGCGTTTGGGACAAGCCTACTAAACAAACTATCGAGGCTTTCCAATTCCATTTTCGACCGACGAATTACAGTGGGATTATGGATGCGGAGACTTTGGCGATTTTGCAGGCTTTGATCCAGAAGTATCCGCAGAAGTAATGAATATTGTTTTAAAAACAGAAAGGTTAAATTTAAGACCTGTTTCTGAAAATGATTTAGAAAACGTTTATCAGCTACAACGTCTGGAAGAAACGGCTCAATACAATACTTCCAAAATCCCTGAAAATATTAACGAAACTAAAATTACTGTCGGGGATTGGATTCGTGAAAACAATAAGGAGAGAACTAAGAAATTTACATTTGCTATTGACTTGGTGAGTAATGGAAAATTCATTGGTTTGATTGGAATCAATCTAGGAAAAGAGCATTATAGAAATGCGGAAGTTTGGTTTCAATTGGATTACAGGTTTTGGAATCAAGGTTTTGCTACGGAAAGTCTAAGGAAAATTATCGAATTCGGTTTTGAAGAACTGAATCTGCATCGGATTGAAGCTGGCTGCGCCGTTGACAATATTGGTTCATACAGTGTTTTAGAAAAAGTGGGAATGCTGCGAGAGGCACATACAAGAAAATTATTGCCATTAAAATCCGGCTGGTCGGATAATTATGGATATGCTATTTTAGAAACGGATTTTAGAAAATATAACAATTCGTAAATACAAAATAGACCAAGGAAAATTAATTTTCCTTGGTCTATTTTTATAACTAAAGCTGGTTTTATATTGGATTTGCAGCCCGACTTGAGCGGAGCTCTTTTTCCGAAACAAAGTGTAGGAAAAAAGCGGGAGCGGAAGGCGGATTAGCTGCCCAAATAATTTATTTGCTCAACAAAAGAGAAACCCATTCTTCTCTTTGGATTTTCTTTTCGAGTTTTAAATTTTGTTCTGTGCAGACTTCCAGAATATCATCCACATCAAAGAAGCAAAGTCCGGACAGCAACAGTTTTCCACCATCTTCCAACACAGAAACATAAGTCGGAATGTCAGAAATCAAAATATTTCTATTGATGTTTGCCAAGATGATTTCGAATTTTTCTTTGCCAAGATTGTCAGCTGTTCCCAATTCGATATCTAGTTCTACATTGTTTCGTGCAGCGTTTTCTTTGGAATTTTCGACAGACCATTCGTCGATGTCGATGGCAACGGTTCTGCCTGCTCCTTTTTGTTTTGCGAAAATTGCCAAGACCGAAGTTCCGCAACCCATATCCAACACTTTTTTGTTCTCCAGATCCATATCCAACATTTGCTGAATCATCAGGTGTGTTGTAGGATGATGACCGGTTCCAAAAGACATTTTGGGCTGAATCACAATCTCGTGCATATTCGGGTCCGAGTCGTGGAACTCTGCTCGGATAAGCACTTTATCTTCAACATTGATTGGTGAGAAGTTCTTTTCCCATTCCTCATTCCAGTTGATATTGGGCATTTCTTGGTACGTGTAAGAAATCTCAACCTCATCATTCTGCAAGAGATAAATATTTTTCAATTCATCTTCTTTGAAAAGGTCTTTCTGAATATAGCCCAAAATCCCGTCATATTCTTCTGTAAAGCTGTCAAAACCGATTTCTATCAATTCTGCCATCAATATTTCGTTCCAGGGCTGGAGAGGTTTTATTTTGAAATTGAATTCCAGGTAAGCTGCCATTGTTTGATTTTTTGCAAATTTAGGTTATTTTGACATTAAGATAATTAAGATAAAGTTTCTCGCAGATTTTGCAAATTGAGCTGAGTTTTAAGATTCAATATCTGCTGGATTTGCTAAATCTGCGAGAACAAAATCTAAACTACATTTTAATCTGATAAGTGAAACCTAGATGAAACCATCTTCCCGGCATCGGAACCAGATTGGTTTCTACATATTTCGTATTCGTCAGATTGTTGATTAACACGTAAAAATCAAGGTCTTTATACCGGAAATTAATTTGCTCATCCAAGATATTATAACTTCCAAGATTCACACGTTCCGAATATTTATAAATCAATTGATTACTGAAAAACTTCAAGAATTTCACATCCACTTGCGCTACAAACTGGTGTCTCAAATTCTGCAAAGCATATCTGGAAAACTCTTCATTTTTATATTGATTATCAAGATAGGTGTAACCCAAACGATAATTTAGAAAAGAAAACAGTTGATGTTTGAACTCGGTTTCAAATCCTTTGAGATGGATTTTACCAACGTTTTCTGCTTTCCACGGACTTTCGGGTGTTTCTTTCAACCAATCGATACCGTTGTTTGTATTTCGGATGAATCCGCTCGCTTTCGCCAATATTTTTTCATTTTGAAATCGATATCCTAATTCCGATGAGATTGCTGACTCAGGAACTAAGTTTGGATTTCCAATCTCCGCCGGACTCACGTAATACAAATCGGTGAAAGTCGGAATCCTGAAACCTTTCGAAACTGCACCAAAAACTTTATGATTTGGATTAAAGATAAAACCAGCATCCATTCCCGGATAGAAAAAATTCGCTCCTGAATAATTCGCCCAACTCGCTCCCGGGTTGATTTCCAGTTTCTGACTAAAAAATTTGAACTGATGGTCAAAAAATACCTGTGTCACGTCTCTTTTTCTTTCTCCAAGATTACTACTGGTTAAAAATTCTTTTCTGTAATCCACACCGATTCCTGTAGTTCCTAATGAAGATTCATAAGTCGCATTCACAGTTCCGCCGATATTATTTCCGATGTGCATATTCCTATAGTATGATGGATTTTGACGAATAAACAAATACATATCCTGCCCTCTTCTCCAATAAACACTGGAATTGACAGACAGTTTATCAAATCTCTGCTGATATTGCAAACTCACCACCGAAGCCTGCGTTTCTTCATATTGATTGATGGCGGTTTGCGAAGCATAAAATCCATTTGCGCCAAATTTTTTCTCAGAAAAACCAGCTTGTAAACTTAGACTTCCCTCATTCAGTTTCAATTTATTTTGGTAGAAAAAATTCCTGATTTGATAATCAGTATTGTATCGATAACCGTCGGAAGCACCATTGCTAATGGTAAATAGATTGGTAAACTTCTCAGAACCAAATGTTGCCGCAGCCGACAAATCATAAGTTTTGAAATCTCCACCTTGCGCTTTTATTGTCACTTGTTCTTCAGAAGATGATCTGGTAACTATATTGATGACACCTGCGTAAACATTCTGTCCATAAAGTTTTGCGGATGAACCTTTGATGATTTCAATCCGTTCAACTGCCGAAATATCAAATGGAAGATTAAATGTATTATGACCGGTTTGTGAATCATTCATTCTGATTCCGTTGATTAAAATCAAAACCTGCTCAAAAGAACTTCCCCGAATGGTAATATCACTTTGAACACCGTTGGAACCTCGTCTTTTGATATCCAATCCCGAATAAAACTGAAGCAATTCATCAATGCTTGTTGCCGGACTATCTTGGATCTGTTGTTTGGTAATGACAACTACATTTTCGTTGACATCATTATAAGGCGTTGATAAAAACCGACCTTGTAAGTTGACTTCATCAATCTCTTTTTCTTTGTTCTGCGCCATTGCATTAATAGACAAAACACAAATTGATAAAGCCGTAATAATTCTTTTCATATGTAATTTCTATTATTTCAAAAGGTCATATGCAATCTTCGATTTCATAGTTTAAATTCAGCTTCTGAATAATTGGGCGCAAATTTAGAAATTAACATTAACCCGCAATCAAATTAATTGAGAAAACTTAAAATGTTAATTTGAAAACCTATCGCAAATCGATTTAATTTTTCGTAAATTTGTTGGTCTTATTTTTACTATGGCTACAGCTTCTGAAATCGATATCAAAAAATATATTTTCGTTAAAAACGCGCATCTTAACAACCTGAAACACATCGATGTTCTGATTCCAAAGAACAAACTGATTGTCATCACAGGTGTCTCCGGAAGTGGTAAATCGTCACTCGCTTTTGACACGATCTATGCCGAAGGACAAAGAAGATATGTGGAAAGTTTAAGTTCCTATGCCCGTCAGTTTTTGGGGAAACTGGAAAAGCCGAAAATCGATGATATCAAAGGACTGGCACCGTCTATTGCGATCCAGCAAAAGGTGATTTCGTCCAATCCGCGTTCTACGGTTGGAACTTCAACGGAAATCTATGATTACCTGAAATTGTTTTACGCCAGAGTCGGAAGAACTTTTTCACCAGTTTCCGGAGAGGAAGTCAAAAAAGACAGCGTAACGGACGTTATCGATTTCATCAAGAATTCTAAAAAAGATGCTACCTTTTTACTTTTGACGCCTTTGCCATTTGAAGTTAAAACCTTTGTTGAATTGCTGAAAACGCTTAAAGTTTCAGGATTTACAAGATTGGAAGTCAATGGAAATTTGGCTGGAATTGAAGATTTGGAAAGTTTCGGATTCACGCCGGAAAAAGATATGACAATTAATCTCGTGATTGACAGATTCAGTTATGAGGAAGACGAGAGTTTCTTACAAAGATTAGCAGATTCTATACAAATGGCTTTCTACGAAGGCCATGGCTATTGTTCACTTAAAAATACAGATACTGGAAAAATCCGTGAATTCTCTAACAAATTTGAATTAGATGGCATTGTTTTCAACGAACCGAATGTCCATTATTTCAGTTTCAATAATCCTTACGGTGCTTGTCCGACTTGCGAAGGTTACGGAAAAGTGATCGGAATTGATGAAGACCTGGTGATTCCAAACAAAAACTTATCGCTTCACGAGGACGCTGTTGCTTCCTGGAAAGGCGAAAGTATGAGCGAATGGAAAAAGGAATTCATCAAAAAAGCTAAAGACTTCCCTATTCATAAGCCTTATCATCAATTGACCAAAGAACAGAAGCAATTCCTTTGGAAAGGTGACAAAACCAGAAGTTTTCCAAGTATTGACAATTTTTTCAAAATGCTGGAGGAGAATCTTTACAAAATCCAATACAGAGTGATGCTTTCGCGTTATCGTGGAAAAACGCTTTGTCCGGATTGTGAAGGATTACGATTGAGAGAAGAAACAAGCTGGGTAAAAATCGATGGACATAATATTCAGTCTTTGATAGAATTACCTTTGGACGAATTGCTTCCATTAATAAAAACCTTAAAACTCAACGACCACGACAGAGAAATTGCCAAACGCCTGACTTACGAAATCGAAACAAGACTAGAATTCCTGACTAAAGTTGGTCTGGGTTATCTGACTTTAAACAGGACTTCGAACACGCTTTCCGGTGGTGAAAGTCAGAGAATTAATCTGGCAACCAGTTTGGGAAGTTCGTTGGTTGGTTCGATTTATATTTTGGATGAGCCAAGCATTGGTCTTCATTCCCGAGATACCGAAAATCTGATTGGTGTTTTGAAGCAATTGCGTGATTTGGGAAATACCGTAATTGTTGTAGAGCATGATGAAGATGTGATGCGAGAAGCGGATTATATTATTGACATTGGTCCGGAAGCAGGTTATCTTGGTGGAGATTTGGTTTTCAGTGGCGATTATAAAGAGATGATGAAAGCGGATACTTTAACCGCAAAATATCTGAATGGCGATTTGGAAATCGAAGTGCCAAATAAACGAAGAAAAACAAAAGAATTCATCGAGATAAAAGGCGCTCGTCAAAATAACTTGAAAAATGTAGATGTCAATGTTCCTTTAGAATGTCTGACCGTTATCACAGGCGTTTCCGGAAGTGGAAAATCGACTTTGATGAAAGAAGTGATGACGAATGCAATTCAGATTCAGTTGGGAATGGGTGGAAAAAAAGCGGATTATGATTCGGTGGAATTTCCTTCAAAATTGATTCAGAATATCGAATTGATTGACCAAAATCCCATCGGAAAATCGTCGCGTTCCAATCCAGTCACTTATTTGAAAGCTTACGACGACATTCGTGACCTTTTTGCAAAACAAAAATCAGCGAAAGTTCAAGGTCTGAAACCAAAACATTTCTCCTTCAACGTGGATGGCGGAAGATGTGACGAATGTAAAGGTGATGGCGTGATCACCGTTTCAATGCAGTTTATGGCGGACATCGAACTAGAATGTGAACATTGCCACGGAACGCGTTTCAAAAAAGAAATCCTCGAAATCAAATACGACGAGAAAAATATTTCGGATATCCTTCATATGACGGTTGACGAAGCGTTAGAATTCTTCAAAGAAAATCACGAAGAAAAAATCGCAACTAAACTGAAACCCTTACAAGACGTTGGTTTGGGTTATCTACAATTAGGGCAGTCCTCTTCTACTCTTTCCGGTGGCGAAGCGCAGAGAGTAAAGCTGGCATCTTTCCTTGTGAAAGGTGTGACTACAGATAAAACGCTATTTGTATTTGATGAACCTTCAACAGGTTTACATTTCCACGATATCAAAAAATTACTGAAATCGCTACAGGCATTGATAGAATTAGGACATTCTGTTGTGGTAATTGAACATCAGCCTGATATTATCAAATGTGCCGACCATATTATTGACGTTGGTCCAAATGCCGGAAAATACGGTGGTGAAATTGTTTTTACAGGAACGCCAGAAGATTTGATCAAAGAGAAAAAATCTTTTACTGCGAAGTATATTGCGGAGAAATTAAAATAAAAAAGAGAGTCAAATGACTCTCTTTCTTTTATAAGTTATACAAAAACGGGCTTTTCTTAAAATAAGTTCCATCATCAATCTGTGAAATCAGGAATTCTGATAAATCATTGGCACTAATATTTTCTCCAATGCAATCATATAAATTGGTCTCAGTTTCAAAACTTTCATCAGTCTGAATTATCAAAGGCAATCTTACCAAAGTCCAATCGAGATTACTTTCCGTCAAAAGTTCATATTCTTTTTGTTTATCCAAAGTTGTTTCAGGATAATTCTGATACATCCATTCGGTTGCCATTTTCACTTTTCCATTTTTGTTGTCAAACGGCGTATTGACATTCAGACCTGTTATCACAATGTATCTTTTGATCCCGTTAGAATTCATGGATTGAATAATGTTGTTCGTTGAGTCAGAAAATATCGATTTTTCTCCTTTCGGCTGGCCAATTGTACTGATTACAACATCGCTGGTTTTTATTAATTCATTGATTGAAGCATAGTCTCTCGCATCACCTTTTACAATTTCTATCAAAGGATTTTGGTCAGAAAAAGTCTCTGGATTTCTTAATAGTAATTTGGTTTGAAAACCTTTTTCAAGAAGTTTTTTTACAAGATAGCTTCCTGCTTTTCCTGTACCGCCAATCACGGCAATTTTATGTAGTTTCATTATGTTCTCTTTATATTATTGTTGGAAAATAGAATTTTTAAGAATCAATGAAATCGATTCTTAATATCTCAGGCCTTCACAGAATCGGGCCTGATAAAATGTGATATTTTATAAAGAGATTGTAATGGAACAAAAATATCAAATTATTTATAAGTGCAAAAAGAGCTGAAATAATAAGTTATCCACAAAAAAATGTGGATAAGTATGAAATTTTAACATTCAGTTTACAAATCGTATTGTTTTTCTTCCTAAATTTACAATAGAGATTTAGGAAATGAACATAAAATTTGCTTTTGACCCAATCGGAATTACTCAAATTAAATTTGATATAAAAATTTAAAGGATAGCATTGTCGGCTGTCCTTTTTTGTTGTTGTTTAACTAAAAAAATGAGATGTTTTATCTACTGAACCGGCTTCTAAAGAGTCGGTTCTTTTATTTCAGAAGGGCTTCGACTCCGTTCGGCCTGACAATTCTTATTATGCATTAAGTATCAGAGATGTCACACTGAGCGGAGTCGAAGTGTTTTTTATTAATAAAAAAAAGACCATTTCTTTCGAAACAGTCTTTTCATTTTCATTTTTACAATTTACTTATTTAGAAGCATTGACATTAATTCCAATTTCAATGTCTTTGCTGATCATCCATTCAGCTGGGTCAGTTTCATCAGTCCCGAATTTGATTCCCCAATCCGCTCTGTTTACAGTAAATTTAGCTTCGATAGCCGCTTTACCTTCAGCAACAGTTACTTTCGCAGGGAAAGAAACATTAAGTGTTTTTCCTAACAAAGTCAGGTTTCCGCTCACAGTTTTGTTAGCACCCGCAACAGCATCTTTTGGAAGTTCTCCAGCCAAATCAGCAATAGCAGTGATCTTGAAATCAGAAGTTGGTTGTTTCTCAACATCAAAGAAATCAGCATTTTTAAGGTGTACTTCCAGGTCAGCTGGTTTTTTGTCAGCCTCTGTTACAGAAGCGGGGTCAACTTTCAAAGTCGCCATATCGATCACGAAATCTCCTGAAGTCACGGCATTGTTTTCAACGGTAATTTCACCAGATTTCAAGTTAAGAGTTCCCCATCTTGGCGCAAATCCACCTTTGTGGAACGCTTTCCAGTTTACATTTGAAGTAGCAAGATCGACGTTGTAAGCTTCACCAGTTTTTGCAGCAACTTCTTGTGCATCTTTTACTGTTTCTTTTTTGTCGTTACAAGCTGTGAACAACAAAGCTGCTCCTACGAATGCTAATACTGTTAATTTTTTCATAGATAATATTTTAAATTAATATTGTTTTTCTTGCAGCAAAAATAAGACCTTAAACACGACATCGTATTGATGTACATCAATAAAACCTATATTCATGATTTTGGGCAGCTTTATCCGTCCTCCGTTCCCGACGTTTTGCTAATCGCCGAACTTATTCCAAATCAAATTTGCAACACGAGCTCTATTCAGGCCGGGCTGTATGTAATTCATTGTTAAAATATGCTTGAAATTTAACATAACATTTTCTAAACAACCCAAGAACTAAATTAAATCATAAATAACTGATTATCAATTGTAAAATATTTTATATAAAATTCAAAATTTGCAAATACCGGCATTAATTTTGATTCTAAACTTTAACTTAATTAACATTTTTTAACAATTTAAAATCTTTTATTTCCAATGAAAAAAACTTTTGCTGAAAAATCAAATCATTTGGTTTTTCTTGGGACTACTGCTTTAATCGTTACTGCAGTATTTTTTTTGAATTCCTGTAACAAAAAATCAGATGAGCCGGTTACAAATTCAAAAAAAGATTTAGAAACAGTCGTCTCCAGACCGGCAAAAGTAATTTCCACAAAACCGGATGTTCCTGACGACCCGAATAAACGTTACATTTATCTCACTTTCGACGACGGACCTAATAAAGGAACAGAAAATCTTCTTAAGATCATCAACAAATATCAAATCCCCATAACATCTTTTATTGTAGGGAAACACGCTTATGACAGCAAAACCCAGGCAAAAAATTTGAAAGAATTAGAAAAACAAGAGTTGGTAGAATTGGCCAATCACAGTTATTCGCACGCAGAAAACCGATATTCGGAATTTTACAAGAATCCTGAAAAGGTCATTCACGATTTTGACAGGGCAAAAGACAGTTTGAAGTTCAAAAACAAATACGCAAGAACGCCCGGACGAAATATCTGGAGAACATCAAATATTAATAATACAGACATCAAAACATCAAAAATTGCAGCAGACAAATTGCAAAGGGCAGGTTATGTTTTGGTTGGTTGGGACCTCGAGTGGAAACCAGACAGCACAATGAAGTTAAAAGGTTCTCATAAAGATATGACAAAACGAATTGACAGTATCTTTTTCAATGATTTGGAAAAGACTTCCCGACATTTGGTTTTCTTGACACACGACCAATATCTTCAGGATGATGATTCAGTCCGGGAATTGGATTTGTTTATTTCTGGTTTGCAAAACAGCAATCGTTTTGAATTCAGGAAGATATCGGATTATCCTAAGATTAATGATATTTTGAAATAATTTATAAACCACAAAAGGCACAAAGTTTTTTCACGAAGAACACAATAAATTTTGCTATTGAATATGAAGTTAAGTCTTGTAGATAGTAAACTTCAGAATAAAAATTGTGAACCTTGTGCAAAAACTTTGTGCCTTTTGTGGTTAAATATTTATTCAAATTCCTTAGAAACACCCAATCCAAACAAAGCAAAATCATAGACCGCAGGGTCATTAGAATTATATTTTCTAAGAATTAAATCTAATTCTTCTACCGCTTTCCAATCGTTTTGTTTTCGGGTTAAGATTCCTAATTTTCTGGAAATATTAGCGGTGTGAACATCCAAAGGAACCGATAAAAACTTCGGGTCAATCTTCTCCCAAATTCCAAAATCGACACCTTTTTTATCTTTACGAACCATCCAGCGCAGAAACATCACCAATCGTTTGGAAGCAGAATTTTTGTAAGGCGAACTCACATGTTTTTGTCCACGGTGTTTTTCTGAAATAAAATGATTCCGGAAACGTTCAATAGAATGAGAAAAATTGATTTCATTCTTATTGATGAGAAACGCATCTTCCAGACTTTCAAATTGATTATAGATTCTTCTGAAATTCCTTAGAAAGAAAATGAAATCTTCGTGATTGAAAGTCCTGTGAATCGCTTTCTGTGGAATTTTACCCAAATCAGAATCTGTGAAATTCATTACAAAATCGTAAGGTGAATTTCCCATCAATTCCATCATTTTATTGGCGTCATTGATGATTGATTTTCGGTTTCCCCAAGCGATACTTGCGGATAGAAATCCAGCAATCTCGATATCCTGTTTCAAAGAAAAACGATGCGGAATCTGAATCGGGTCATCGATAATAAAGTCCGGAGAATTGTATAAATCTGCTTTTTCGTTCAGCAAATCGAAAATGTCTTTTTCTTTTAATTTCATACCTTATAAATGTTTTTGAACACAAAGTCCACAAAGACTTTAACATAATCTATGCTTTTTAAGTTCACAAAGGCACTTCGACTTCGCTCAGTATAAACTTCAAACTTATAAAAGTCCACAAATTTATTTTAAAAAAAATTGTCATTCTGAAAGAATCTCTACAAATGCCGTTTAGATTCCTACGGAATGACAATATTGGGTTTATATTTTATTTAAAATTTAAAAAAAAATGAATTACAACCTAACTTCTAGATTCTAATATCTAATTTATGCTTCTATCTTCCGATAACTTCAGTAATCGGTTTTCCAATAGCTCCACTTGGAAATTCGATGTGAAGTAATGCTGAGATTGTCGGCGCAATATCGGTCATATAATAATCGCCGTTACTCTCACCGTGTTTGATTCCCCAACCCATAAAAATCAATGGGATGTGAGAATCATAAGAATTCCAAACACTGTGTGTTGTTCCTTTTTTCGCATAACTTGGCAACATTCCGTCGTGAGAAATGATCTGGATATCTCCGCTTCTCTGCCAGTTATAACCATTGATGGCTCTGGATTTTATCGGCTCAGGAATTGCTGATGAACCTATCTTTTTCAAATCAACTGCATATAAAACTCTCGGGTCTTTGTTAAGATTATCGATGATCGTTGTTTTAATGGCTTCTTCATCAAGATTTTTCTCTTTGATCAGATTTTGATTCAGATAGATCTGATAATTATCGATTCCTAGAATCAGTTTGGAATTAGCATATTTTTTCTCCAGTTCTGCGCCCAGATTTTTTTCCATTCCCTCATCAAAGAAACCACCTAAAATCTTGTTGGCTCTCAGGAATCCTTCTGCATTCGCACCACCGTGATCAGCAGACAAGAAAACCAAATAATTGTTCTTCCCTACTTTTTCATCCAGCATTTTGAAAAACGTGGCCAAATCTTTGTCCAATCTGATGTAAGTATCCTCAACCTCTATAGAATTTGGTCCGTAAGAATGACCAACGTAATCCGTCGAAGCCAGGTTAATTGCAAGAAAATCCGTTTCAGTTCCTTTTCCTAAAGCATAATTATCCAAAGCCGCCTCAGCAAACTTAAGCGTCAACGTATTTCCGAAAGGCGTCGTTCTGATAACGCCTTTTTTAGTCGCATAATCCGTCAATAGATTTTTATAAGGAAAAACAGGTTCTTTCGCTGTTCCAACTGGATATTCCCATTCTACATTATCTGCTGTACTTTCCGTGTATTCATTAATTGGTAAAGCAGTTTCCCAGCCGTTAACCAACAATTTTTCAGGGACTTTCTGGTCATTGAAGTCTTTTACCCATTTTGGCAGTTCATTCATATAATAAGAACTCGTAATGAAGTTGCCAGCTGAATCATCGAACCAAAAAGCGCCCGTCGGATTGTGACCGGCAGGTAAAATCGAAGCACGGTCTTTCAAAGAAACGCCGACGACTTTTGATTTAAAATTGCTCGCAATTCTCAATTGGTCTGTAACCGTCGTTGACCAAAGGTTTTTCGGAGAATGACTTCCGTTTCTTTTGTTATCTGTTCCAACTGGATTTACGTTTTCGTCTGTTGTACAATAAACATTTTTCCCTGTTTCTTTATCCGTCCAGTCGTTTCCCGCAATCCCGTGAATCGAAGGAACTGAACCCGTATAAATAGAAGTATGACCAATCGCCGTAACCGTCGGAATGTAAGGAATATGTACATTATTAAGAGAATAACCTTCTCCCAAAAGCCTTTTGAAACCACCTTTCCCGAATTTTTTCTCAAACCGGTAAAGATAATCCCAACGCATCTGGTCCACTACTAATCCTACTACTAATTTGGGTCTTTCTCCTGAATTTAATCTTGTTTTCTGAGCATTTACATTTCCAAATGTAGCCACAGCCAAAACGAAAATCTGAATTTTTCTGAACATTGAATCACTTTTTATTGAAAGCCAAATTTACGGCTTTCAAAAGTTTTGGGATGTGAAATTTTTATTAAAGTTTTTGATATTGAATATCATTTAAAAAGTACTTATTAATTCTCTTGAGAGACTTACAAAACTCTCCCTAGAGAATTGATAAACTCTCTCTAGAGAATTCACAAACTCTCTAGAGAGATTTAAACAAACCATCTAAGAGAAATTTAACCTTAGAAGTATCAAACAAAAAAGAACGAGCAATTGCCCGTTCTTTTCAATATAAAATTTAACAATTCTATTTACCGCCACCGGAATTTTTCTCGACATCCGTTTTTGTATTTTCCTTTACTTTCTGGTTTCCAAAACGTTTAACAAATGTGAGTGAGAATCCGTACCAATCCCATTTATTATAATTTCGAATCATCCCTGTAGAGCTATAAGTCGTATTGTCTACACTTGGTCTTTTGAAGATGTTCATCAACTGTAAACTGGTTTCGATTTGAGAATCCGGGAAAATCTTGGTCACAGAGATATTATGGAAAAAGTTGTACTTATTTGCAACTGAGTTTCCGTAATTCTGATTATCAACGCTGAACCAACCGCTGATATTAATATTCTTATTGAATAAATTGGTATAAGAAAGATTGGTAGAGCCGCCAATGTAGCTGATATAATTGTTATCACGGCTCAATCTGTTTCTGATATTGAAATCACTGTTATCTATGTAGTACCACCCAAGTCCGAAGTTCACATTCAGTTTATTTTTCAGGAAGTTTTGATTGGTGTTGGCAAAAAGGTAGAACTTTTCTACTTTTCCTTTGAAATTATCCGGAAAAGAAATCGTTTTCCCATCTTCTTCTTTATAATTGGTCCAATAATCCTGGTCAGTAAACATATATCTGGCCGAGATAAAATACTTTTTGAATAACCCAAATTTCAGCACCACTCTATCGCTCGGATTTGGAAGAAGCTCCATATTTCCCCGGTAATAGATTCCATTATTACTAGGCATTTCAAAAGGATTGAATTCCGAAAACCAAGGTCTCCAAAGGTTATGATTGTAAGTCAAGCTCAAATCATAATTGGTACTGAAAGAATACTTAATCAATAGATTCGGCAAAAACGTACCGTAAGAATCTTTTCTTCCCTGATTCCCTACATTTTCTCTGATTTTGAAATCGATGTGTTCATATCGCAAACCAACTCTGGTTTCCAATTTTTCAAAAAATGTTTTGCTATAATTAAAATATAGAGAGTTGATGTTGTCTGTGTAATGAAAATCGCTGTTTACATTTTTGGTTCCATCCATCAAGTCCAGATAAGCATTTGGGATCACGTTATTATTAAAATCTGCTTTTCCGCCGACTTCCAGAGTTCCACCTTTTCCTAATGGCGTTGTGAAATCTACTTTCACATAATAATTTCTGTTTTGAGTATCAGAATTAATCAAAGTCTGTTCAGTAGCTGAAATATTATTCCATCCATCAATATTTGCAGGCGAAGACGTAGTACTTTTCAATGTTCTTCCTGTAGAGCCCTCGCTTGTTTCGTAATTAACTCCGAGATTGACGTCCAGAATTTTGTTCTTTTCTTTATCATAATACTTGTAGAAAAAATTGGTTCCCAAAGTATTATTAAGGTTAGAACCCGACAATTTTTGGTAATCAATTTTCTTAAAGTTATTATCGTCATACGACCTTATGAATGAGTCCGTTCCAGAGTTATTATCACCTCTGAAATATTCCATCACAAGACCGATATTGTTCTTGTCATTCAGTTCATATTCAGAACTGGAAGAAAAAGACGGATTCTTGTTGATATAAGTACTTTTGGAATCAATTAATTCACGGTTTTTATTGGCATAATAAGAAAACTCGCTAGAATTTTTGGTAATGAAAACATTATCATTATAACTACCCGTGAAAGTCTGAGTGAAATTTTTCTTATGATAGTTAAGGTTCAAACTCCCGTATTGGTTATTCTTGGTATTCTGAGTATTAGTAAGAGAAATGCTTCCCTTCATACCTTCATCATCCCGCTTTTTGAGAACGATGTTGATGACCGCTCCGGTTGCTTCATAACGGGAAGACGGACTTGTAATGACCTCGATTTTCATCAGATTGTCTGCAGGAATTGTTTTGAGATATTCCTTAAGTTCCTTACCTGTGAAAACCGATTTCCTGTCGTTGATATAGACCGTTACCGATTCCCCTTCCGCTTTTACATTGTCATTGTTATCGATGCTTACCAAAGGCGTCATTCTCACGATATCCCAAGTTGTATTTCCTGCCAGGATAGAGCTGTTTTCCACATTGAAAACTGTTCTGTCGGCCTTACTTTGTACAGTCGGTTTTTTGGCGATAACTGTGACCGCTTCTATTTCTTTGGATTTAAGAGTGTCTTGTGTCTGGGCAAATGTGATTGCAAAAGAGAGTAATCCCAATAAGGATAAAGCTTGCTTCATTGTTATAGTTTATTTGTAAAGATAAGACAACTCAAAAAGGATAATGTTACATCGAAAGTCAATTAAATTTATATTAAATCGAATTTTAATTAAATTTGAAAGAAAACAATTACATACAGTGAATACAAAAGTTAATGAACATATAGAAAAGTCCAGACAATGGAAAAATGAGATAAGCGCATTGAGAACCATTATCCTGGATTGTCAATTGACAGAAGACATCAAATGGGGAAAACCATGTTATTCCTTTAGCCGAAAGAATATTGTCATTATTCAAGGTTTTAAAGACTATTTTGCACTTTTGTTTTTCAAGGGTGGAATAATGAAAGACCCCAAACATCTTCTTGTAAAAATGGGAGAAAATACACAAGCCGGAAGACAAATGCGGTTTGAAAACGTTCAGGATATTCTGGACAAAAAATCAATTATCAAAGGTTATATTTTCGAAGCTGTTGAAATAGAAGAACGTGGAGAAAAAGTACAAATCAAAAAAGAAGCGACACCAATTCCCGAAGAATTTCAAATTAAACTAAATGAAAATCCCGAATTGAAATCCGCTTTTGAATCCTTAACTCCGGGAAGACAAAGAGCTTATCTGTTTCATTTTTCTGCGCCAAAACAATCAAAGACCAGAGAATCCAGAATCGAAAAATCAATCCTAAATATTTTGGACGGAAAAGGTATGAATGATTAATAGATTAAAGCTCTCGCTAATTTGGCAAATTTCGCAGATTCTATAGAAGAAAAATTTGCTTAATCTGCGAGAAAATATTTTTATCAAAAGTAACTAATTAATATGAAAAATAAACCTCAGCTTTCAGCAGAACAACAGGAAGAATTAATCAAAATCCTGAAAACCCGTTTTGAAAAAAAACCAAATCGTCACGAAAATATAAAATGGGAAGATGTTCAGAAAAAACTGGAATCCAATCCTGAAAAACTCTGGTCTCTGAACGAAATGGAAAGAACCGAAGGCGAACCAGATGTTATTGGCTATGATAAAAAAACAAACGAATATATTTTCATAGATTGTTCCTTAGAAAGTCCAAAAGGCAGACGAAGTCTTTGCTATGACCGAGATGCACTCAATTCCAGAAAAGAAAATAAACCAACAAACAGTGTAGTAGATTTGGCCAATGAGATCGGAATCGAGATTTTGGATGAAGAACAATATCGTGAATTGCAATCTTTAGGAAACTTCGATTTGAAAACATCGAGCTGGGTGAAAACACCTGATGAAATCCGGAAATTAGGCGGTGCTATATTCTGTGACAAACGTTACAACACTGTTTTTCTCTATCACAACGGTGCCGAATCTTATTATGCTGCGAGAGGTTTTCGAGGAGTTTTGAGGATTTGATTCAAGCACAATCTTTACAAATCCCTGTCAGAATACAATTTACACTTTCCACAGAATATCCTTTTTCTAAGGAAAACTGAACTTCAAATGGCAGGCATTCTATAGTTTCGCATTTTGTACATCTGAAATGAAAATGATGGTCTGTCAGTTTTTTTTCTTCACATTTAATGCAGACTGCAAAATACTGTTTTCCGTCTTCTGCAACAATTCTGTGGAGAATTCCGTCTTCGCAGAATCTGTTTAATACTCGATAAATCGTTGCTCTATCAATATCAACATTGATATTTTTCTCGATAGAATCCTGACTCATCGCTTTAGCTTTATTAGTTAACAAATTCAAAACAGCTTCTTTTGCGGGTGTATTCCTTCTTTTTATTTTCATTAATGCGATTATGTTGCAATAATAGAAATTATTATTAACTTTGGCAAGATATAAACAAGAAAATTAATTATGAAAAGAATGGAGAATCAATTCGATGTTATTATAGTTGGAGGAAGTTACGCCGGACTTTCTGCAGCAATGTCTTTGGGAAGGTCACTCCGAAAAGTTTTGGTGATTGACAGTGGAAAACCTTGTAATATCCAAACGCCACATTCCCATAATTTTCTGACTCAAGACGGGAAAACACCAAAAGAGATCTCAACTATTGCAAAAGGGCAAGTTAAAAAATACGCTACTGTAGAGTTTTGTGACGGGCTTGCAATGCAAGGAAAGAAAACTGAAAATGGATTTGAAATCAGTACCAGACGAGGCGAAATATTTGAAGCCAAGAAACTTATATTCGCAACAGGAATTGTAGATGAAGTTCCGAATATCAAAGGTTTTTGGGATTGCTGGGGAATTTCTCTGATCCATTGCCCTTATTGCCACGGCTATGAATTCAAAAATAAAAAAACAGGAATCATTGCGAATGGCGAACGTGGCTTTCATATTTCATCATTGGTCAATAATCTGACTGATGATTTGACAATTCTGACCAGAGGAAAAGCTGACTTTACAGAAGAACAATTTCAGAAATTAGAAAAGAATAATATTAAAATTATCGAAACAGAAATTGATGAAATCCAACATCAAAACGGAAACATCGAGACACTGATATTATCCGATGGGGAAAAACTGGATTTTGATGCAGTTTATGGTGCTTTTCATTTCAAACAACACTCTGATATTCCAGGTTCTTTGGGCTGCGAATTTACAGAAAATGGTCATATCAAAATCGATAACAAACAAAACACGACGGTTCCAGGTGTTTATGCTTGCGGCGATAATTCCTGTGCAATGCGGTCTGTAGCCAATGCGGCCTATACCGGCAACCTTACCGGAGCAATGGTCAATATGGACTTGACGAATGAAGGTTTTTAATAACCAAAAAAACCGCATCAATTGATGCGGTTTTAATTTATTATAAGGATTTGATTAAAATTTCAAATCACCATTCACTTCTCTTACAGCTTTTGCAGCTTCAGCAAATTTTGCTTTTTCCTCATCGGTCAAAGAGATATTTACGATTTTCTCAACACCATTTTTTCCGATGATTGCCGGAACACCAAGACAAATATCACTTTCTCCATATTCGCCGTCCAACATCAGAGAGCAAGGAATCATTTTTTTCTGGTCGCAGGCAATGGCCTGAACCATTACAGAAACCGCAGCTCCGGGCGCATACCAGGCAGAAGTTCCCAATAATTTGGTCAATGTAGCTCCTCCAACTTTAGTTTCCTCGATAACGTAAGCTTTTTGCTCATCGCTCAAGAATTCTGAAACAGGAACACCATTTCTTGTTGCTTTGCTATATAAAGGTAACATTCCGGTATCTGAGTGCGCTGCGATCACCATTCCATCAACGTCAGAGATTGGAGATCCCAATGCTTCTGCCAATCTGTATTTGAATCTTGCGGAGTCCAAAGCACCTCCCATTCCGATAATCCTTTCTTTTGGAAGGCCAGATGTCTTGTGAACCAAATATGCCATTGTATCCATCGGGTTAGAAACTACGATGATGATCACATTCGGAGAGTTTTTAACAAGATTTGCAGTTACATCTTTTACGATTCCTGCATTGATACCGATCAGTTCCTCTCTTGTCATCCCAGGTTTTCTAGGAATCCCGGAAGTAATGACAGCAACGTGAGAACCAGCTGTTTTACTGTAATCTCCCGTTGTCCCGGTAATTTTCGTGTCAAAACCATTAAGAGAAGCTGTCTGCATCAAATCCATTGCCTTACCTTCTGCAAAACCTTCTTTGATGTCCACCAAAACTACTTCAGATGCGAAATTTTTCATCGCAATATATTCAGCACAAGAAGCTCCAACAGCTCCAGCTCCCACTACAGTTACTTTCATAATATATTTATCAGTTTAAAAATTTTATATTGTATTGTTCGTAAATATAATAAATCTTGTAAAATCCGAAAAAAATTTAAATCAAACATTTGTCATATTTGCAAATAGCTGTTCTCTATTAACATATGATATAATTTATCCTATATTACTAAAACATGAGCCAAAATGTGGTTGATATTTCGTAAATTTGCTTAGAAAAAAATTAAAAATATGTCAGAAAACAACATTAAATCTATTGCTGTTTTAACATCTGGAGGTGACGCTCCAGGAATGAACGCAGCACTTAGAGCCGTTGTAAGAACAGCAAATCACTACAATATAGAATGCTATGGGATCCGCGAAGGATATAATGGATTGATTGCAGGTGATGTAATAAAAATGGGACCTCGTTCCGTGAAAAATATAATCAATCAAGGTGGAACCATTCTAAAGTCTGCCAGATCCAAGGAATTTATGACTCCGGAAGGGAGAAAAAAAGCTTTCGAGCAATGTCAAAAATTAGGCGTGGATGCATTGGTTTGCATAGGCGGGGACGGAAGTTTCACTGGTGCAAAAGTTTTCAATGAAGAGTTTGGGATCAAAGTGATCGGTGTTCCGGGGACTATTGATAATGATATATTTGGTACAGATAAAACCATTGGTTATGATACAGCTCTTAACACAGCAATGGACGCCATAGACAAAATCCGCGATACAGCAACATCTCACAACCGAGTTTTCTTCGTAGAAGTAATGGGAAGGGATGCTGGATTCATCGCCCTTAACAGTGGGATTGCAACAGGAGCTCTTGACATCTTGATCCCTGAAAGAAAAGACAGTCTAGATGATCTTTTTGAAACCTTCAATACGGCTGAAAAAGTGGGTAAATCATCAAGCATTGTTGTGGTTGCAGAAGGTGAAGAATTAGGAAATATCTATGACCTTGCAAAAGCAACAAAAGAAAAATTCCCAAATTATGACATCCGTGTAACAATTCTTGGACACATCCAAAGAGGAGGCTCACCAAGTTGTGCAGATAGAGTTCTGGCCAGTCACTTAGGATATGGAGCTGTCATCGGTCTGATGGAAGGCAAAAACAAAGTGATGGTTGGGATGCAATCTAACAAGATCACTTATACGCCGATAGAAGAAGCTATCAAAAAACATAACGAAATAGATAAAGACCTGCTTCAGATCGCTGAGATCTTAGCAATGTAATCCTTTAATAAAAAATAAATATCAAAACAAAACCTTAATTTTTTTAATATGTCAACAATTAAAGTAGGAATCAACGGATTCGGGAGAATCGGACGTTTAGTGTTCAGAGCAATGACTGAAAGATCAAACATCGAAGTTGTAGGTATCAATGACCTTATCGATGCTGAATACATGGCTTATATGCTAAAATACGATTCAGTTCACGGACCGTTCAAAGGAGAAGTATCAGTACAGGGTAACAACCTTGTTGTAAACGGAAAAACGATCCGTGTAACTGCTGAGAAAGATCCTAACAACCTAAAATGGAATGAAGTTGGTGCAGAATATATCGTAGAATCTACAGGATTATTCCTTTCTAAAGATTCTGCTCAGGCTCACATCAACGCTGGTGCCAAGAAAGTAATCCTTTCCGCGCCTTCAAAAGATGATACGCCAATGTTCGTAATGGGTGTAAACCACAAAGAACTGACTGACGATATCAAGATCTTCTCAAACGCATCATGTACTACAAACTGTCTTGCGCCATTGGCAAAAGTGATCCACGATAACTTCGGTATCGCTGAAGGTCTTATGACAACTGTACACGCAACTACTGCAACTCAAAAAACTGTAGACGGACCATCTGCAAAAGACTGGAGAGGCGGCAGATCTGCACTTAACAACATTATCCCATCTTCTACAGGTGCTGCAAAAGCGGTAGGAAAAGTGATCCCTTCTCTTAACGGGAAATTGACCGGTATGTCTTTCAGAGTTCCAACTGCTGACGTTTCTGTAGTGGACCTTACTGTAAAATTGGACAAACCAACGTCTTACGAAGAGATCTGTGCTGCTATCAAAGCGGCTTCTGAAGGCGAGTTGAAAGGAATTCTTGGTTACACAGAAGACGCTGTTGTTTCTCAGGATTTCGTAAGCGATGCTAGGACTTCTATCTTCGACAAAGAAGCTGGAATCATGTTGAACCCGACTTTCGTTAAATTAGTATCTTGGTACGATAACGAGTGGGGTTATTCTAACAAATTGGCAGATATGCTTGTTCATTCAGCTTCTTTGTAATCTGAAGTTGAAATAAAAAAACCTCTGAATTTCTTCAGAGGTTTTTTTTATTTAAGTAACAGAACTTTTCACAAGAAACCCCTGAAGCTAAAAAAACAAGCTTGTTCTTTGATGGAAGCAAGCTTGTTTTTGATCAAAACCAAGCTTGATATTATCTTGCAAAGTTCTATATTCAAAAGTGATAAAACTCACAACCGTTTTATGGAGCAATAATTGTAATTTTATCTGAGATGGAAAGAACAATTTTAAAGCCTCGATTCAAAGAAGCTCCTCATTTCAAAAATTTTTGGGAAACCGGAAATGGTAAACAACTCATAGAATTCTCCGGGGCAAAAGTCAGTTTTAAAGATTTCGATAAATTCTCTCATTACTATTATGATGTAGATGAGATCGGAGATCAGGTGGTGAAGGACATCTATTTTACCCAATCGTTCCCTAAAGCCTCAAAACAAATTGAAACTTATATCAGAAATGGAATTACAGAGAACGACAAGATCTCTGAAAGTGCAAGATCGCTTTTTGAACAGACACAAACCATTCCCGAATGGCTTGATCATGATCTGATCAAAAGCGGAGCCGAGCTTTGCATGAGGTGCAATGTAGATTCGTTGATATCTCTAAGAGATTACTGTTTGATCGGTGGATATGATTATGCCTATCTCAACAAACCGCTTATCGCTACAGAAGCTCTGAAAAAGGGCGCTGTAAAGCGTTTATCGGAAACACTGGACTTTTGGGTGAATGTCACAAGAACCGACTCACTTTTAATTCATCAAAAAGGTTACGAATTTGCTATAAAAACAAGATTAATACATTCCTATGCAAGACTTTCCATAAAGAAGCATTATAAAGACTGGGACACGGAAAACTGGGGCGAACCCATCAATTCCTGGGATATGATGGCGACTTACATCGGTTTTAGTCTGGTATTTTTATACAGTCTGCACAAATTGGGAAATACATTTTCAGAAAAAGAGGAAAAAGGACTGTTTCATCTTTGGAAATATGTCGGTTATCTTTTAGGAATTCCCGAAGATCTTTTGCCTAATGATAAAAAACAGGCCACAGAGTATTTTTATCTATGGACCTCTGTACAACCTCCATCAGACAAAGATTCTATACTACTGGCTCATTCCCTATTAAATGAATCCTTGGAAAATCCCATTCTCAAATTCAGTTTCCAAAGAAGGAATCTTCGTTATCTGCACATCTGCTGTACTTGGTTTTTATTGGATGATGACGTCTGTGAAAGATTAGAAATCCCAAAAGTAAAATACAAAAATGTGTTTCCAAGGTCAAAGCAATTATTTAATAAAATCTATGAAAGCTTATTAAGCAGAGAAGTCCAAATAAAAAAGGGAAATAAAGATCAAATGAAAGTTTTAAATGATTATCTAAACATAACAAAAAATTCAAATTTTCATTAAAATCAAATTGGTAAATTAAAACCTCCGATTAAAATAATATTGGATTTTGATCTTAAAATTCCGTATTTTTGAGAATAATTTTTTTGAAATAATGAGTACGAACGACGATAAGAAAAAAGCCCTCCAGCTGGTGCTTGAAAAACTAGATAAAACCTACGGAAAAGGAACTGTTATGACCTTGGGAGAGGACTCTGTAGATACAACTATAGAAGTAATTCCTTCCGGATCTCTAGGTATCGACCTTGCTTTGGGTGTCGGTGGATATCCTAGAGGAAGGATCATAGAGATCTACGGTCCTGAATCTTCCGGTAAAACCACATTAACCCTTCACGCTATTGCGGAAGCCCAAAAAGCGGGCGGGATCGCGGCCTTCATAGATGCAGAACATGCATTTGACAGAAACTATGCTGCAAAATTAGGAATCGATCTGGAAAACCTGATCATCTCTCAGCCAGACAATGGAGAGCAGGCTTTGGAAATTGCCGACAACCTTATCAGATCAGGAGCTATTGACATTGTTGTAATTGACTCTGTTGCAGCATTGACGCCAAAAGCAGAGATCGAAGGCGAAATGGGAGATTCCAAAATGGGACTTCATGCAAGACTAATGTCACAGGCTTTAAGAAAACTGACGGCTACTATCTCCAGGACTAAATGTACTGTGATCTTCATCAATCAATTACGTGAAAAAATCGGTGTGATGTTCGGAAACCCAGAGACTACAACAGGAGGAAACGCTCTTAAATTCTACGCTTCTGTAAGAATTGATATCAGAAAAGCAAGTGCTCCGATCAAAAATGGGGACGAAGCTGTCGGAAGCCGTGTAAAAGTAAAAATTGTTAAAAACAAAGTTGCACCACCTTTCAAACAAGCAGAATTCGATATTATGTACGGAGAAGGCGTTTCTAAAGTTGGAGAGATTTTAGATACTGCTGTAGATCTTGCTGTGGTCAAGAAAAGTGGATCTTGGTTCAGTTATGAAGACACTAAATTAGGACAAGGTCGCGATGCCGTAAAAGAGGTATTGCGAGACAATCCGGAATTAGCAGAAGAAATTGAAGGTAAGATCAAAGAACTGATCAAACAAAAATAAAAAAAAGGCTGTGAATTGTTCACAGCCTTTTTTTATTTGAAGAAATAAGTCACTCCAAGACTTATAACCTGCTCTGATTTTTTCTTTTGCGCATCCGGATCTAATGTCCAAGACTCAACCAGATTGGGATATGTATTGGATAATCCTATATCATACTTCAAAGCAATTTCCAACTGGCGCTTATAACTATACCCTACGCCTGCTCCTAACCCAAAGTTAAAGGAATTAGCCTTCCCATTGATATTAGGATACTGTGGATTCACAACGTTTGGGTCATAATAATCCCTACCTGTAGGAAGATTTTTTACTTTTTGATCGATCAAAAAGTTGAACCTTGGTCCAATCAATCCAAAAAACTCCGATTCGGCTTCTGAAAAATAAGCCTTAAAGTTAAGTGGGACACTTAGGTAATTATTGGCATATACAGCATCATAACCAGACCTGCCTTTAGCTTCTTTGGTCTTTCCTGTTTCTCCCGCCCCATAATATAAGACCTCACCTTGTATATAAAACTGTTGAGTAATACCAACTGGTACTTGTGCTACAACACCTCCTAAAACAGAGAATCTAGGTCCCGAAGGGTTGTGTGCATTTCTAACTCTGGAATAAGTTCCTCCTACAACAAGACCAAATTCAGTAGATCTGAAATCGATCTGCGCCTGAGAGAACGATGAAATTAACAATAAAGACCCGAAAAGGATTTTTTTCATATTAGTGTTTTTTATAAATATTTTTATGTTCCAAATTTAAATAAAAAAAATGAGAAGCCCAGATAGAGCTTCTCAAAATATATTTAAGAACGTAATCTTAGTTCTATTATGCTAAAACCGCTGCAACAGTTTTTCCAATCTCAGCAGGAGAATCTACAACGTGAATCCCGTTTTCTTTCATAATGGCCATTTTTGCCTGGGCAGTGTCATCAGCTCCACCAACAATAGCTCCAGCGTGTCCCATTGTTCTACCTTTTGGTGCGGTTTGCCCAGCGATAAAACCTACAACTGGTTTTGTTGACCCACTAGCTTTGTACCATCTTGCAGCTTCAGCTTCCAAAGATCCACCGATCTCTCCGATCATTACTACAGCTTCAGTTTCAGGATCGTTGATGAACAATTCCAAAGCTTCCTTTGTAGTAGTTCCAATAATTGGATCTCCACCGATTCCAATAGCTGTAGAAACTCCAAAACCAGCTTTTACAACCTGATCAGCAGCTTCATAAGTCAAAGTTCCAGATTTTGAAACGATACCGACCTTTCCTTTTTTGAAAACGAAACCTGGCATGATTCCTATCTTAGCTTCATCAGAAGTGATGATACCAGGACAATTTGGACCGATCAAACGGACATCTCTATCTTGGATATAATCCTTAACTTTTACCATATCAGCAACAGGGATACCTTCTGTGATACATACAATAACTTTGATACCTGCTTCAGCAGCTTCCATCACGGCGTCTGCAGCAAATGCAGGTGGAACGAAAATAATACTCACATTAGCTCCTGCTTTTTCTACAGCTTCAGAAACTGAGTTGAAAACCGGCTTACCAAGATGCTCTGTCCCTCCTTTTCCTGGAGTCACACCTCCAACTACGTTGGTTCCGTAATCAATCATCTGACCTGCGTGGAAAGTACCTTCGTTACCTGTAAATCCTTGTACGATAACTTTAGAATCTTTGTTTACTAATACTGACATTTTATATTATAATTTATTGATTTTATAAACATTTGTTATTCGCAAAAATAACGATAATAATCCAAAAATTTCTTGGAATTAAAGATTTTTTGAAGATTTAAAATATGATTTACTTCAGATTTTTGATTTTGACTTCCTTTCTAAGATAATCTCTGAATTCTTCTGCAATTGGTCCAAAATAAGTTCCTTTTTTAAGATCTCTGTTCACTCCTACCTTGGCAAGAAGAACAGTTCCTTTTTCGATTCTTACACCAGAAGCCATTCCCACCTGTCCCCAAATTGTCACTTCATCTTCAATTATACAGCAGCCTGCAATTCCGGTTTGAGAAGCGATCAGACATTTTTTTCCAATGACTGTATCGTGACCGATCTGTATCTGATTATCGAGAATACTTCCTTCCCCAATTCTGGTAGAATCTGTTACACCTCTGTCAATCGTACAACTATTCCCTATTTCCACATTATTTTCAATGACAACGTTTCCCACAGAGATCAATCTATCAAAGCTCCCATTTAGCTTTCTGTAATAAAATGCATCTCCTCCAATAACTGTATTCGCCTGAATGACAACATTATCTCCGATGATTGTTCTGTCTCCGATAACAACATTAGGAAAAATGTGGCAGTTTTTTCCAATCCTCACATCATTTCCAATAACAACAGAAGGGTGAATGAATGTTCCATCGCCTACTTCCAGATCATGAAGTTCTTCCTTAAAATTTGAAATTCTTGTGAAATGGGTATTGATCTTATTAAAATCCCTGAATGGATCATCAGAGATCAAAAGAGCCTTTCCTTCCGGGCATTCTACTTCTTTGTCAATTAATATGATTGTTGCTGCAGAATTAAGTGCTTTATCATAATATTTTGGATGGTTGACGAAAACAATTTCTCCCGGCTTTATCATATGAATTTCATTAGTTCCAAGAACCGGAAAATTCTCGTCTCCGATATATTTTGCACCAATGATATCTGCAATAACTTTGAGTGTTTGAGGTTGATTGAAAGTCATAACTGGATGTTATAATTTAAAAATTTGATTTTAAACTGCGATTCGTTTATTTTGAAAATGACGAATTGCACGCAGCCCGACCTGAGTGGAGCTCTTTTTCTTTTTTGGAAAAAAGAAAAAAGCGGGAACGGAGGGCGGAAATAGCTGCCATAAAAAATGAAAGCTGGAAAACTTAATGCTTCCAGCTTCCTGCTATAATTTATTTTACTCTTTCTAAGTAAGAGCCGTCTTCTGTACTGATCTTGATCTTGTCACCTGGCTCGATAAACAAAGGAACCATTACTCTCGCACCTGTTTCCACGATTGCATTTTTAAGAGCGTTGGTTGCAGTGTTTCCTTTCACACCTGGATCCGCTTCGATAACTTCCAGGTAAACAGATTGTGGAAGTTCCGCAGAAAGTGGTGTTTCATCCGCCTCTTTCAAAATGATGGTCACTTCTTCTCCCGCTTTCATCAGGTTAGAATTCTCGATCATTTCCTTGTTAAGATAAAGTTGAGAGAAGTCTTCGTTATTCATAAAGTGGAAACCGTTCTCATCATCATAAAGATATTGGAATTTTCTGGTAATCACCTTTACTTCGTCGATTTTGTGACCTGCGGAGAACGTATTGTCCAATACCTTTCCGTTGGTTACAGATTTTAGTTTTGTTCTTACGAATGCAGGACCTTTACCTGGTTTTACGTGTAGAAATTCGATTACTTTGAAAATATCATTGCTGAATTCTATGCAAAGTCCTTTTCTTATATCGTTGCTTGTTGCCATTAGTTATATATAAACTTATATTATTTTTTATTCTTTGTTGGACCCGTATCCTTTTACGATACCTCTTGGGGAATTCTGTATAAAGGTAATTATCTCATCCCTTTCTACAGTAGGAAGCATTTCTTTCTCTATGTATTCTATTGCCTGGGTGGTGTTCATTTTCATCTGGAAAATGGCCCTGTATATCTTTTGGATCTCGAAGATCTTATCATTGGTAAAGCCTCTTCTCCTTAATCCTACGGAATTGATACCGGCATAAGAAATTGGCTCTCTGGCTACCTTCACATAAGGCGGAATATCCTTTCTAATTAATGAACCTCCGGAAACCATTACATGCTTACCTATTTTTCCGAATTGCTGAACAGCAGAAAGACCTCCCATCACAACAAAATCACCAATTTCTACATGACCTGCAATCCCACATCCATTTGCAATAATTACATTATCACCAACGATACAGTCGTGTGCAATGTGAGAAGTTGCCATGATCAAACAATTATTCCCGACTTTTGTATAGCCAAGGGCTTTGGTTCCTCTGTTGATAGTAACACATTCTCTAAGCGTAGTACCATCACCAATGATGACCTGCGTATCTTCTCCATCAAATTTAAGATCTTGAGGTACTGCCCCAATCACGGTTCCGGGGAAAATTTTACAATTCTTACCAATCCTCACGTTTTCCATTATGGTTACATTAGGACCAATCCAAGTATCTGCACCTACTACGACATTTGCACCGATAGTTGTAAATGGTTCGATTGTTACATTTTTGCCAATTTTGGCGCGCGGATCTACTGCTGTAAGCTGGTGAATCATAAATTAAATTTTAGTTTTTGCTACTTGAGCCATCAGTTCTGCCTCTACAACAACACTGTCTCCGACATAACCGTAACCTTGCATATGCACAATTCCTCTTCTGATAGGTTCTATCAACTCGATTTTGAAAATCACCTGATCTCCCGGAACTACTTTTTTCTTGAATTTCACATTATCCATTTTCACAAAATAAGTAGAATAATTTTCAGGATCCGGAACATTGGCCAATACCAGAATCCCTCCAACCTGGGCCATAGCTTCTATCTGTAAAACACCTGGCATAACTGGCTCTTTTGGAAAATGTCCTACGAAGAAAGGTTCATTCATAGAAACATTTTTAAGTCCCACAACATGGGTATCTGATAATTCCAAAATCTTATCTACCAACAAAAACGGAGGCCTGTGCGGTAATAATCTCATGATCCCGTTGATATCGAAAACAGGCTCCGCTTTCAAATCAAAATCTGGAACGTTCTTTCTTTTTTGCAATTTGTATTGTCTGTTTAGTTTTTTAGCAAACTGAGTGTTTACAAAGTGTCCCGGTTTGTTAGCAATAACTCTACCTTTGATCCTAACTCCAACCAAGGCCAGATCGCCAATAACATCAAGTAATTTATGACGAGCAGCTTCATTGGTATAATTAAGGGTCAGATTATCCAGAATACCATTTGGACGAATAGAAACTTCGTCTTTTCCGAAAGCAACCTTCAGTTTTTCCAAAGTTTCTGGCGTCAATTCTTTATCAACATAGACAATAGCATTACTAATATCTCCACCTTTGATAAGATTGGCATCCAAAAGTTGTTCTAATTCATGTAAAAAGCTGAATGTTCTTGCAGACGCAATCTCATCCTTGAATTCTGATAGATTTTTCATACTGGCATTTTGGGTCCCCAATACTTTGGTCCCAAAATCCACCATTGTTGTAATCTCATAATCGTCAGCAGGAATCACTGTCAGTTCAGAACCTGTAGAAGGGTCGATGTAATTCATCACTTCTTTGATGACAAGATATTCTCTTGGAAGTTCCTGCTCCTGAACTCCAACTTTCTCTATTGCTTCTACAAAAAACTTGGAAGAACCATCCAAAATAGGTGGTTCAGCACTGTTCATCTCAAGAATAGCATTATCAACATCCATCCCAACCAAAGCGGCCAAAAGATGCTCACAAGTATGGATTTTAACACCCAGCTTTTCAAGTGTAGTTCCTCTTTCCGTAGTGGTTACATAATTGACATCAGCCTCTACCTGAGGGTGACCTTCGAGATCTGTTCTTACAAATACAAATCCGGTGTTTTCTTTCGCCGGTTTGATTGTCAAATTAACCTCTTTTCCTGTGTGAAGACCTATTCCAGATAACTGGATCTCTTCTTTGATTGTTTTTTGTTTATCACTCATTGTATTAGTTTTGAGGTGGAAGAATGACTTCTTTGCCTGATACCTTTACTCTGATTTTTTATTTTCTAAATCGTTTATTCTCTTAACTATCTCTGTAAAATTACGGAAATGCACATAGTTTCTTCTGTAATCGCTGTAATTGATTGCAGGCGAACCATAGAGCGTTTCCCCGTCTTTTGCAGAAGAATTGACGCCACTCTGGGCCTGAATTTTAACTTGATTCCCTATTTTGATATGACCGACAATTCCTACTTGTCCGCCAATCTGATTCCAATCTCCGATAACTGTAGAACCTGCTATTCCTGCCTGGGAAGCAATCACATTGTTCTGACCGATCTTCACGTTATGTGCGATTTGAATCAAATTATCGATCTTAGTTCCTTTTCCAATAATCGTAGAACCTATTGTGGCTCTATCAATACTGCAATTGGAACCGATCTCTACATCATCTTCGATAATGACATTTCCTAATTGAGGAATTTTCTTGAAACCTTCAGCAGTTGGCTGGAAACCGAATCCATCTCCCCCAACAACCGTATTGGAATGAATGACACAATTATCACCAACAATACAATAATCATATATTCTTGCGCCGCTGTCAATTTTGCAATTTTTTCCGATCTTCACACCTTTTCCGATGTAAACGTGTGGAAAAATCTGTGTTCCGTCTCCAATAATTGCTTTCTCAGAAACATATGTAAATGCACCAATATAAACATCCTCGCCTACTTTTGCAGTCTCATGGAAAAATGAACCAGCTTCTATCCCTGTCCTTCTCCCTTGCATCTCTTGATAAAGATTCATCAAAACCTGAAAGGAAAGATAAGCATCTTCCACAACAATGATCACAGGTTTGTAATCTCTGTCCTCTATAAGATTTTCAGAAACTATCAAAACCGCACATTCCGTCGTATCGATATGATTGGAAAAACGACTTTGACCAACGAAAGACAAATGTCCCTGCTGACCATTTTCTATCGGCGAAACTCCTGTAATAACAGTCTTTCCATCGCCGATTATTTTGCCGTTTATTAATCCTGCAATTTGTTCTGCGCTAAATTCCATAGTTTGCAAAGATAAATATTTTATTAATTATCTTTTAATTTTTTATAACGAATCAAGGTTACTTTTACCTTACTTATAATATTTCCCGGGGGAAATAAATGATATATTTCTTGGTTGCATTCTCCATACAGCCGAATAATATCTGATTTTCAGATTCTTCAAGCTTCATAGTCTGTCCGGTTTTGTCCATCAGATAAATCGGCTGTTTCTCTGTATCATAAGGCAGTAATGAACGAGAAATCTGCCCGACCAATTCTTCTCCGTTCTTTATATTGAAGTATTGGTTGACTTTTTCTACCTTTTGTTTCAAAAAATCTTCAGAAAATGGTTTTGATGAAATAATACTTTTCGGAAACTCTCTGTAAATAACTGTTCTGCAAAGTTTTGACAAAATAAAATCTTCATTCTCCGTCCAGACTTTTATAGCCTGGAAAACATCCATATCATCCAGCATTGTAAATCTTCTGATGTCTTCTTCCGTTGCTTCATCGAATTTATTCTTAACCAAGAAATATTTCAAATTTGAAGGCGCTTCCAAATCGAAGTTTTTTGAAACCAGATATTTGGCCCTGTTAAGGATCTGAACCAAAATATGTTCTCCCAAAGCCGCAGTCTTATGATAATAAACCTGCCAATACATAAACATTCTTGCTGTCAGATAATTTTCTATCGAATAAATTCCTTTTGCGTCGATGACGAGTTTTTCATCACTTACATTCATCATAGAAATGATTCTTTCCACATTCACGCTTCCTTCGGAAACTCCTGTATAGAAACTGTCACGTTTGAGATAATCCATTCTGTCAACGTCCAATTGAGATGAGATCAACTGATTGAAAAACGGCCTGTGATATTTCCCTTGAAACATTTCGATTGCCAGATCCAGTTTTCCTTTGAATTCCTTGTTCAAACGGTTCATTAACAGAATCGAAATTTTCTCGTGATGCCAATCATCCATCAACATATTTTCCAAAGCGTGCGAGAACGGACCGTGCCCAATATCGTGAAGCAAAATCGCCAGCATCGCTGCTTTTTCTTCTTCTTTTGACACTTTCACACCTTTCAATTTCAAGGTTTCCAATGCTTTGAACATTAGATTCATGGCGCCAAGAGCATGGTGAAATCTTGTATGTTTTGCACCGGGAAAAATAAGGGAAAGAAGTCCGGTTTGGGAAATCCTTCTGAGTCTTTGGAAATAAGGATGTTCTATAATATCGAACAAAATCTCGTGAGGAATTTTGATAAAACCGTGAACCGGGTCGTTGATGATCTTGAGTTTATTCTGCACCTTTTATAGTTGATGATTGATACAAAAATAAGGAAATTAAAATGGTTTTATGTAATAAATAATAGGATGAAAATTTAATTTTAAACAATCAATTTCAAATTGAAATTTTAAAATATGTTTGTATATTTGAAAGTAACTATAATCATAAAACTCACAATATAAATGGGATTATACATTTCTTCATTACAGCATATTCCAGAAAATGCAAATCGAAATTATTTTATTTACTTATTAGATTATGGATGGAATGAACCTTTAATTGAAGCTTTAGAAAAAAATTATGATAGAATGGCTCAATTTGCTGCAGAAAATAATGCTGTTGTAATTAAGGGAACTAGAAAAGTACACTTTGAAGATGAAGTACTATCTTGGCATAATATAAATGGTGAAAATGCAGAAAAAATATTACCTGCAATTTTAATAACAAATAGACATCCAGCAAAATTTAAGGAGTCTTTCGGTACAAATCGTTCAGAGGAAATCGAAAATGATTTAAAAATGATTTTAATTCCATTAAAAAAGTTTTGTCAAACCACTACAGATGTAACTGAATTAATATCAAAATTATTCAATGATATCCGTCAACAAAAAGATTTGAATGATTTTAAAATAGCGAAAGAGGTAAAAAAGGGATTTGGAAAAGCTTTGGCTGACTCATTAATATTAGAGCCTAATTTTAATGGTTTAGGAATTGATTTCAAAAAGATTATTGAATATTTCAAAAAATAATAATTGAAATTCTCAAACCAAAATCCTCAAACTCTTCGGCAACACTTTAATATGAATCGGCGATTTTATTTTCTTGAATTCACCATCAATATGCCAGGTTTTTGTATTCACTTTGAACTCGATTTCTGAAACCGGAAGATAGGTCACATAATCATCATCTTTCAGACGTTTTGTAAACATCCTGAAAGCAAAAAACGGAGAATAGGTCAAAGGAAATTTCTTCACCAAAACTAAATCTACTAAACCATCGCTTTTACTAGCCATCGGTGCAATATAAGCGTTGTTGCCAAATTGACGCGTGTTGGCGATATTCAGCATCAGATATTTACCGTTGTATTGTTTGTAATTTTCTTCTAAGAATTTGATTTTGATCGGCTTGTATTTGAAAAAAGTCTGGATAGAAACTTTGATATAATTCTTGAAACCACGGCTTGTCTTTTCAAATTCCTTTACTACTTTCCCGTCAAATCCAGTTCCTGAAACATTGATGGAAAAATTATCATTCACCATAAACGTGTCAATACTTCTGAATTTTTTCTGGTCTAATTTTTCTAAAAGAATTGAAATATTCTTGTTAAAATTGGTCTCATTGGAAAATCCATTTCCTGAACCTGCCGGAAAAACAGCTAGAATTTTATCTGTATTGATGAGCTTTTGCGCCACAACAGAAATAGTTCCGTCACCACCAACAGCCACAAAAACATCCACATCATTCCAATATTTTCTGATGAAATTATCTGTATCCTCCAAAGATTTTGAAACGATATAGAGTGGATTTTCAACTTTCTTGGAAAGGCTATCCAAAAAAGGCTGATAGTTTTTCTTTGCAGAATAAGGATTGATGATGAAAGCAAACTTCATTTTCCAAAAATAAAAATACTCTGAGGATTTCAGAGTATTTTTTTATGAATTATTTTTTATTTGTTGGGCTTCGAGAGCCTCAGCCTGACTGAGATAAAATGACTTCGAGAACTTCAACCTAACAACGTTCGTAATTAAACGTTCATTATTCGAGCTGTCATCCTGAGACTCTTGAAGGATTTTTAAAGTCTAAATTCTTTTATCGTCCGCTTTCCAGTTTTTGATATTCCGTTTGATTTTTGATGATGACCAATCGTTCTGTGCCGTTTGATGCATCAATTCCATCAAATCTTCATCTTCTGCAAATCTCAATGCAAAAATCTGAGCATAGGAAAATTGATAAGTTGAATTTTCCAATCTATTTCCAGTAAGAGCAAAATATCGGAATTTAAATTCATTAATAATAATTCTATCCTGAAGTCCCAAAGCATAATGCTGGCGAAGCATAAATGATAAAACAATCATCAAAACTACAACTGCTGAAATTGCGCTCCAAATCATTACAAATGAACTGTTATGATTGATATTTTTGAAAACTTGAAATAAAGAAACTATTAACAGGACTAATGAAACAGGATAGAAAATAAAATGATGTAAAGGATAATACTTCCTGTGATTCTTCAAATTTTGATGACTCATTTTACTTGATGTTATATTGTTTGACGAACTCTGGTTTCAATTGGTCTTTGATGTCTTTGAAATTTAAAGTGATGTAAACCACACCCGCTGCATAAGCCGTAATCTCATATTGATTGTATGCAAATGTAATTTTGTCTTGGTCAAAATAGAAATTATTATTCAGTTCGATCTTATCTACCAAAAGCATTTCTTTTTGCTCAGGTTCATCAAAATGATCTTGAAGAATTTTGTTCCAATTGGCACCAGCCGGATCTTTGAAAATATCGGCTTGAGAAATCACTTTGTTATTTTTCAGATCGAAAACTTTATAATTTTCAAAATAATAGCCGTGTGCGCCACCAGAATATCCACTTCCGGAATATTGCAAAGTCAAGACATCATTTTGATGAGATATCAATTTCATTCCCGAAACCTCATCCCAAGTCTGTTTGAATTCCGGTAAATAATCATTCGAATCATCTTTTTTCAACGATTCTTTTTTCAATTTATCAAGAACATCCATCAAAGCTTTCCTGGAATAATCTGCGGAGGTGATATTTGCAGGTTTGTAGATACTATCCAAGATCGTTTTGTTCGTAATGTTTGGGAATACCAGAACTTGCTTTTCGAAAGACAAGGTCAAAGTTTTCGCGACCTGTAAAGAATCCTGAACTCTGATAGAATCCACAGTGAATTCATTTTTTGTAACGAGACTGTCAGATTTGGGAGATTCGGAAACATTTTTGTTTTCTGTTTTGTTGCAAGAGAAAAGCAGAACTCCAAAAGATAAAATTGCGATCAGGTTTTTCATAATGATATTAATTTTGCGTGAAGGAAAATTAAAAATAATTTCTGATTGAGTAACAAAAAACCTTCCAAAATTGGAAGGTTTGATCTATTAATCTGATTTAAGCATCAATTCTTGCGTAAACCGCATTTTTCTCAATGAATTCTCTTCTCGGCGGAACTTCATCACCCATCAGCATAGAGAATGTAGAATCTGCCTCTACCGCATTGTCAATGGTTACTTGTTTCAGGATCCTGCCATCCGGATTCAGCGTTGTTTCCCAAAGCTGCTCAGGATTCATCTCTCCAAGACCTTTGTAACGTTGTACCTCTACTCCCTTTCCGTCCGGAGACATTTCAAGAGTGAATTGTTCACGCTCCTTCTCGTTGTATGCATAAGTTTTTTTGTTTCCTTTTTTCAATAGATATAAAGGCGGCTGAGCGATATAAATATATCCGTTCTCAATCAATTCCTTCATATATCTGAAGAAGAAAGTCAGAATCAAAGTTGAGATGTGAGAACCATCGATATCGGCATCGGTCATGATCACAATTTTGTGGTAACGAAGTTTTGCCATATTCAACGCTTTGGAATCCTCTTCTGTTCCTACAGAAACGCCAAGCGCCGTATAGATATTCTTGATCTCCTCGTTATCATAAACTTTATGAACCATAGATTTCTCAACATTCAGGATCTTACCTCTCAAAGGCAAAATTGCCTGAAAATGACGGTCACGACCTTGTTTAGCCGTTCCACCTGCGGAATCTCCCTCTACAAGGAACAATTCTGATTCAGCCGGATCTTTTGAAGAACAATCGGACAGTTTTCCTGGCAAACCAGAACCTCCCATCGGAGATTTTCTCTGAACCATTTCTCTTGCCTTCTTTGCCGCTTGTCTTGCTTTTGCCGCCAAAACAACTTTCTGAACGATAATCTTGGCTTCAGCAGGATTTTCCTCGAGAAAGTTTGTCAGCATTTCGCCCACGATTTTATCAACCGCACCGGAAACCTCCGAGTTACCTAATTTCGTTTTGGTCTGACCCTCGAACTGAGGTTCCATAACTTTTACAGAAATCACAGCCGTCAAACCTTCACGGAAATCGTCTCCAGTAACTTCAACCTTTTCCTTTGCAGGAAGCCCTAATTCATCGGCATATTTCTTAAGAGTTCTTGTTAAAGCTCTTCTGAAACCTGCCAAATGCGTTCCTCCTTCGTGTGTATTGATATTATTAACATAAGAGTGGAGATTCTCGTTGAAAGACGTGTTATAACGCATCGCCACCTCAACCGGAATATCGTCACGCTCGCCTTCCATAAAGATCACATTCTCCATAATAGACTCACGGTTTCCGTCGATATACTCAACGAATTCTTTCAATCCGCCTTCCGAATGGAAAACTTCTGTTCTGAAAGTCCCATCTTCCAATTTTTCTCTTTCATCCGTTAAAGTAATCGTGATTCCTTTATTAAGGTATGCCAACTCTCTAAGACGGTTTGCTAAAGTATCGTAGTTGTAAACTAATTCAGTAAAAATAGAATCATCCGGCTGGAAAAACTGTTTTGTTCCTCTTTTGTCGCTATGTCCTATTTCTTCAACGCCGGTTTGCGCTTTTCCTCTGGAATAAACCTGCTGATAAACGTTTCCGTCTCTGTAAACGGTAGTGATCATCTCGTTGGAAAGTGCGTTAACACACGAAACCCCAACTCCGTGAAGACCCCCGGAAACTTTGTAAGAATCTTTGTCGAACTTACCACCAGCTCCGATTTTGGTCATTACAACCTCTAACGCAGATTTCTGCTCTTTCTCGTGAAAATCTACAGGAATACCACGACCGTTATCCATAACTTCTACGGCGTTCCCTTCTTTTATCGCAACAGTAATTGTATCACAATATCCTGCCAAAGCCTCATCGATAGAGTTATCCACTACTTCATAAACCAAATGGTGGAGACCTCTGACTCCTACATCACCAATGTACATTGAAGGACGCATACGAACGTGCTCCATTCCTTCCAATGCCTGAATACTACTTGCTGTATATTGTTTTTGACTCATATTGTAAAAGATTCAAGATATAAAACTCAAATTTTCAAATAGTTAGCTTGAGAATTTTCCTTGTTATTTTTCTGTTAATTATTTTATTAAAGCTTACAAATATCGTTAAAATAATCGAGATATGAAAGCTTTAAAAGCTACTAAAAAAGATAAGTTTTTAACAGTGATGTTTGAAAATTTTGAATAAAAAAAATCGAACTATAAAAAGCTCGATTCTTTAATTTAATATTTACAAAAGTTTTAACTCTTCAAAAACTCATCCACTTTTTTTGCACAATCTCTTCCTTCCGCAATGGCCCAAACAACAAGACTCTGTCCTTTTCTTGCATCACCACAAGAGAAATATTTGGTTTGATTGGTTCGGAATTCTTTATTATTTCCAATCAGGTTTCCTTTTGGGTCAAGATTGATATCCAAAGCTTCCACCAAACCTTTCTGCTCTACGTGCGTATAACCTAAAGCAATGAAAGCATAATCACATTCGATGACAAATTCCGAGTTCGGTTTTTCTGTGTAGAGATTCCATTTTCCGTCGGCATCTTTTGTCCATTCAGCCTCTACTAAGCGAACACCTTTAAGATTTCCTTTCTCATCTTTCACAAATTCTTTTGAGTTGACAGACCATCTTCTTTCACAACCTTCTTCGTGAGACGACGTAACCTGCAAAGTCATCGGCATTGTTGGCCAGGGCATTGTCTCATCACGTTTTGTGGGCTGCATCGGCTTGTAATAGATCTGATAAACAATTTCCGCACCTTGACGATTCGAAGTTCCGATACAATCCGAACCCGTGTCTCCACCTCCAATCACAACCACTTTTTTTCCTTTGACATTCAGTTCTTCTTCATCAAAATCAATCCCGCTTACTTTTTTATTATTCTGGACCAGAAAATCCATTGCGTAATGTACACCTTTCGCATCACGATTCGGGAGCATCAGATCTCGCGGAACCGTACTTCCCAAAGCCAAAACAACCGCATCAAAATTCCTGTTCAATTCTTCGATGGAATAATTGACACCAACATTGACATTAGTTTTAAACTCAACACCTTCCTGCTGCATCCACTGAACACGGCGTTCAACAATATTTTTATCGAGTTTAAAATCGGGAATTCCAAACCTCAACAAACCACCAATCTCAGAATCTCTTTCAAAAACCGTCACCTGATGACCAGCCTGATTCAACTGATAAGCTGAGGCCAGACCAGCTGGGCCAGAACCAATAACCGCGACCTTTTTATCTGTTCTAAACTGAGGTACTATTGGTTTTGCAAATCCTTGTTCAAAAGCTATTTCGATAATATTTTTTTCAATTTCCTCAATCGCGACTGGGAGATTATTAATTCCCAAAACACAAGCCCCTTCGCAAGGCGCAGGACAAATTCTTCCCGTAAATTCAGGGAAATTATTAGTTGAAGTTAAAATATGATAGGCCTTTTCCCATTGCTTTTTATAAACTGCATCATTGAATTCCGGAATCACATTTCCCAACGGACAACCGCTCTGACAAAACGGAACACCACAATCCATACATCTTGCGGACTGCTCTGCTAGAAGCTTTTCAGAAGTCGGTTCATAGAATTCTTTATAATTCTTCAACCTTTCTGAAACCGGAAGTTTCGCTGGCAAACTTCTGTCATATATCAAAAAACCATCCGTCTTTCCCATTATTTCATTGCATTTATTTGATTCTCCATTACTTTTTTATATTCACGAGGATAGACTTTCACAAAGTGTTTCAGATTATTTTCAAAATCACTTAGAAGATATTCCGCCAAATAACTTCCCGTTATTTCAAAATGTTCTTTGATCAAATCCAAAACCAATTCAACATCTTTCTCCGTCAAGTTTTCTAAATCCGCCATATCAGGATTGAAATTTTTTTCCAGATCTTTTCCTACATCCCAGACATAAGCAATTCCGCCACTCATTCCCGCTCCGAAATTTCGACCAACTTCACCCAGAATCACAACCGTTCCACCTGTCATATATTCGCATCCGTGGTCACCGATTCCTTCGACAACAGCCGTTGCTCCGGAATTACGAACACAGAACCTTTCACCCGCCATTCCGTTGATAAAAACCTTTCCGGAAGTTGCTCCATAAAGCGCCACATTTCCGATAATGCTATTTTCATTCGCTTTGATCACCGCTTCTTCATCCGGAAAAACCGCGAGCTTCGCTCCCGACAAACCTTTCCCGAAATAATCATTCGCATCCCCTTCCAAAATCATTGTGATCCCTTTATTACAAAAAGCGCCAAAACTTTGCCCAGCCGTTCCTTTAAAATTGAACTTCAAAGAATCTTCCTGCATTCCGTCTGAATGATAGATTTTCGTCAATTCGTGAGAGAGGATTGTCCCAACCGTCCTGTCCGTATTTTTAATTAAGAAAGAAGTTTCCACTTTTCCATTATTTTGCAAAGCTGATTTTGAAGCTTCCAGCATTTTCCACGACAGGGATTCACCCAAACCATTATCCTGTTCTTCGGCTTTTATAATAGGCAAATCCGTTTCCATTTTATAAAGCAATCCACTCAAATCAATATTCTGATGTTTCCAGAATTTGATCTCTTTTTTCTTTTCCAGACACTGGGATTGACCAACCATTTCATCAATCGTTCTAAAACCAAGACTCGCCATTATCTCACGGACTTCCATCGCCAAAAAGGTAAAATAACTTACCAAATGTTCCGGTTTTCCTGTGAATTTTTTACGCAACTCTTCATTCTGAGTCGCAATCCCAACAGGACAAGTATTAAGATGACATTTCCTCATTAAGATGCAACCTTCCACAATCAGAGCGGACGTTGCAATTCCCCATTCTTCCGCCCCAAGCAAAGTTGCCATTACCAAATCACGTCCGGTTTTCATCTGTCCGTCGACCTGAACCGTTACTCTTTGTCTTAATTTATTTTTGATTAAAGTCTGATGCGTTTCCGCTAATCCCAATTCCCAAGGCAAACCTGTATGACGAACCGAACTCAAAGGAGAAGCACCCGTTCCGCCATCATAACCGGAAATCAAAATATGGTCGGCTTTTGCTTTTGCCACACCTGAAGCAATCGTTCCAACTCCGGCTTTTGAAACCAATTTAACAGAAATCCTTGCGTGTCGATTGGCATTTTTCAAATCAAAAATCAACTGCGCCAAATCTTCTATTGAATAAATATCGTGATGAGGAGGCGGAGAAATCAATCCGACTCCCGGCGTTGAATGTCGTGTTTTTCCAATCCAAGAATCCACTTTTTCACCAGACAACTGCCCGCCTTCTCCTGGTTTTGCACCTTGAGCCATTTTGATTTGAAGCTCTTCCGCTTCAGCCAAATACCTAGCTGTTACTCCAAATCTACCCGAAGCAACCTGTTTGATTGACGAACGCAAACTATCACCGTTTTCATTGATAATATACCTGTTTTCATCTTCGCCACCTTCTCCCGTATTACTCTTAGCTCCAATTCTATTCATCGCAATCGCTAATGTCGTGTGTGCTTCCCAAGAAATCGAACCAAAAGACATTGCTCCGGTCGCAAAACGTTTCAGGATATTTTCAATCGGTTCAACTTCGGATAAAGAAATGGATTGACGGTCATTTTTGAACTCAAGCAAGCCCCTTAACAACGATGCGTTTTCAGTTTGACGATTGACCACTCGGGAATATTTTTTGAATATTTCATAATTATCATTCCAAGTTGCCTGTTGCAAAAGATGAATGGATTGAGGATTGAACTGATGATATTCGCTGTCTTTTCTCCATTGATAAATCCCACCAGAATCCAAAACTCCAAACGCCGAATCTTTCTCGAATGCTTGATAATGTTTCGCTAAAGCTTCTCTTGCAATTTCATCAAAACCAATTCCGTTGATCCTGGAAATCGCGCCTGTAAAACAAGTATTGACCAAAGGCTTATTAAGCCCGATAATTTCAAAAATCTGCGCACCGTGATAAGATTGCAAAGTCGAAATTCCCATTTTGGAAAAAATCTTCAGCAAGCCATCACCAACCGCTTTTTTATAATTGTATTTGAGTTGTTCCAAATCCGCATCCTGCTTGAACTCGCCATCATAAAACATTTGTCTGATACTCGCCAAAGCCAAATAAGGATTAATCGCAGTTGCTCCAAAACCAAGCAGACTTGCGAAATGATGAACTTCCCAAACATCACCAGCTTCAATCACCAAACCAACTCTTCGTCGAACACCTTTTCTTATCAAATGATGATGAACAGCCGAACAAGCCAGCAAAGAAGGAATCGATGCGTGTTGGGAATCCAAAGAACGGTCGGAAAGAATAATCACCTCAAAACCATCTTCTACGGCATCCATTGCATAACGGCAAATCCTGTCCAAAGCTTTCTTCAGACTACCTTCTTTTTCGTCTGCCTTGAAATAAGTGTAAATTGTTTTTGACTGGAATTTCCCAGTATCAACACTTCTCAATTTTTCCAATTGTTCATTGTTCAGAATCGGATGTTCAAGTTTTATAGAATGTGCAAAGTTTTTATCATCCTCCAGAAGATTTCCGTTTCCACCGATAATCGTTGTTAATGACATTACCAGTTTTTCACGAATCGGGTCGATTGGCGGATTCGTAACCTGCGCAAACAACTGCTTAAAATAAGAACTGAAATGCTGTGGCTTCTCACTCAAAACAGCCAAAGGCGCATCAAATCCCATCGAACCAATCGGTTCTTTACCATGAACCGCCATTTCTTTGATGATTTTATCCAAATCTTCCCTGGAATAGCCAAAAGCTTTCTGATATTTGAAAATATCTTCGGATTGTAATTTGTTAAATCTAATTTTCGGACTTGGCAATTCCTTCAGATTGATATTCATTTTATCCAGCCAATCGCGATAAGGCTGTGACGTACAGATCTCTTTTTTCAGTTCGTCATCACTCACAATAACGCCTTTTTTCATATCAACCAGGAACATTTTCCCTGGCTGAAGACGGCCTCTTTTGATCACATTTTTTGGATTAACAGGCAAAGCCCCTGATTCCGAAGCCATAATCACCAAATCATCTGAGGTCACACAATATCTCGAAGGTCGAAGTCCGTTTCTATCCAAAGTCGCCCCAATCATTTCACCATCTGTAAAAGAAATAGAAGCCGGACCATCCCAAGGCTCCATCATACAAGCGTGAAATTCATAGAAGTCTTTTTTGTAATCTTCCATTTGTTTGTTGCCGTCCCAAGCTTCAGGAATCAGCATCATCATTGTATGAGGCAAAGAACGACCTGAATGGTAAAGCAATTCCACCATATTATCAAGATAGGAAGAATCGGATTGATTGGGTTTTGTCAACGGCAAAATCATATCCATTTCCTGAGGTGTGAAATTCGGGTTTGAAAATGTTTTTTCTGAAGATTTCAACCAATTGAGATTTCCACCGATTGTATTGATTTCCCCATTATGCGCCAAAAAACGGAACGGTTGCGCCAAACTCCAAGTCGGAGACGTATTGGTCGCGAATCTGGAATGGATCATCCCAAACGCAGAACGTGTTTTAGGATTTGTAAGGTCTTTGAAATAGTTACGAATCTGAACACTTCTCAATTGCCCTTTATAAATCAACTTCTTACAAGAAAACGAAGCCACATAAAAACCAATCGGGTCATTGCTCGTCACACTCGTAATCTGATGCGAAATATAATTGCGGAAAACAAACAATTTACGCTCGAAATCTTTATCCGTTTCCACATCGAAAGGACGTTCCACAAAAAGCATCTCCATTACCGGCTCTACACTTTTTGCCAAATCTCCCAAATCAATATTGCTTACAGGAATCGGACGGTAACCCAAAATCTTAAGCCCAAGCTTTTCTGCGGACTGCTCAATAATCTCCTTGCATTCTTCTCGGATGAAATTATTCTGAGGAAAGAACAACATTCCCACCCCGTAATAACCAGGTTCCGGCAAATCAAAACCGAAATTGAGTGCCTCATCATACAACAGCTCGTGCGGAATCTGAATCTGCAAACCTGCACCGTCACCTGTATTACTTTCGTAACCTGTCGCGCCACGATGTTCCATATTTTCGAGCATTGTAATGGCGTCGCTGACGATTTTGAAACTTTTGATTCCTTTTATATTAGCCACAAAGCCGACTCCGCAGGAGTCGAATTCTGTTTCAGGCAAATAAAGTCCTAGATTTTCGGGAATGGATTTTTGGGAAATTTTCCTTGCTCTTTTCATCTACATCAATTTTGGATACTAACAAACTTAATGAAAAAAGAGTCAAAAATGATTTTAAATTACTGAATTAGCAATTATAAAAACCACAAATGATATTTAAAACAAATAAAACATCTTTTATTTATCGATAATTTACATTAATTTAATATTAAACAAACATTCGTTAAAATTAAATTAATATTAAAAATAATTAAAACATTAGTAATCAGAACATTAATTAGAATAAACATTTCAATAAAGGCTTGGAAAAGCTCAGAATTAAATCCAGTTTTCAAAAACTGAACATTGACTTGAAATTCAATACATAAAATAAAAACACCCCTAAAATTTTTAGGGGTGTAATATCTCAAAATATAATTTAAAACTAAGCCATATTAATTTTTCTATACAACTATTTATCTAAAGCAATTTTAACTAATTGAATTTTAAAATTTAAAAACAAAATCAAACTTTAATAATTTATTAATAATAATTAAAATCACTTAAACAATTAATAAATTAAATTTTATTATAAATAATTTTCAATAACAATTTGAAGAAAACATTAAATCAACTTCATTAATAAAACCTCATCAATTTTCTCAACCTTCACCAAATTATTTTTAGTTAAAGTTTTAGAAGCTTTGTCCCATTTTTTTCCGGAAAGCTGAGAACGGGTTTTTACTTCATTCAATTCCAGCGCATCTTCTTGAGAATTAAGAATCTCAAGGATTACTTTTTCATCTTCTCCTAATTCAACGGTTGGAGTTTTCTTTTCTGGTCTCATTTGAGGGAAGAAAAGAACTTCCTGGATTGATGGATTATTGGTCAAGAACATTATCAATCTGTCCATTCCTACACCTAAACCAGAAGTTGGAGGCATTCCGTATTCCAAAGCTCTAAGGAAATCTTCATCGATAAAGCCTGTTGCTTCATCGTCTCCTTTTTCTGATAATAACAATTGATGTTCAAAACGTTGTCTCTGGTCAATCGGGTCATTCAATTCCGAATAAGCATTCGCAATTTCTTTTCCGCAAACCATTAATTCGAAACGCTCTGTCAAACCTTCCTGGCTTCTGTGTTTTTTGGTCAAAGGCGACATCTCAACAGGATAATCTGTAATGAAAGTTGGCTGAATGAAGTTCCCTTCGCACTTTTCTCCAAAAATCTCATCAATCAATTTTCCTTTGCCCATTGTTTCGTTCACCTCTATTCCGATAGATTTCGCGAAGTCGAATAATTCCCGCTCCGTTTTTCCAGTGATGTCAAATCCTGTATATTTCAAAATCGCTTCTGTCATAGAAACCCTTGGATAAGGCGCTTTCCAGTTGATCGTATGTTCTCCGAAAACAGATTCCGAAGTTCCGTTGACCGAAGTCGCACAGAATTCTAACAATTTCTCTGTGAAATCCATCATCCAGTTGTAATCTTTGTAAGCTACATAGATCTCCATTGCCGTGAATTCCGGGTTGTGTGTTCTGTCCATCCCTTCATTTCTGAAGTTTTTCGAGAATTCATAAACACCATCAAATCCACCAACAATCAATCTTTTCAGATATAATTCGTTTGCAATTCTAAGATATAGAGGAATATCCAAAGCGTTGTGATGCGTAATAAATGGTCTCGCTGCTGCTCCACCAGGAATTGATTGCAAAATCGGCGTCTCAACTTCAAAATATCCGGCATCGTTGAAGAACGTTCTCATCGCATTGAACAATTTTGTTCTTTTTACAAAAATTTCTTTCACGTGAGGATTCACGACCAAATCTGCATAACGCTGTCTGTAACGCAATTCTGCATCTGTAAAACCATCAAAAACATTACCTTCTGCATCTACTTTTGGAAGTGGAAGCGGACGAAGAGATTTTGTAAGCAAAGTGAAATTTTTCACCATTACTGTCATCTCTCCAACCTGGGTTTTGAACAACTCACCCTCGATTCCGATGATATCACCGATATCTAAAAGATGCTTGTAAACCTCGTTGTATAAAGTTTTGTCTTCACCAGTACAAATCTCATCACGGTTAAAATAAACCTGAATCCTACCTTCAGAATCCTGCAATTCTGCAAAACTTGCCTTCCCCTGAATTCTCCTGGACATCAAACGTCCGGCAATCACCACCTTCTTCCCTTCTTCGAAATCCTGTTTTATAGATTTTGTGGAATCTGTGATTTTGTATTCAGCGGCTGGGAACGCATCGATTCCCAAATCGGTCAATTTCTGTAGTTTTTCGCGACGGATAATTTCCTGTTCTGATAATGACATTTTAATTCAATTTTTTGGAACTGCAAAAATAGTGATTTTAAAATGTTTATGGAAGTTAAATTTTACTGGGTGATTTAAACGCAAAGTCCACAAAATTCTTTTTGACAATCTTAGATATTTATCGCAAAAGTTAAACTTTGATTTAATGGAGAAAACTTTCAAAGTTTGAAACCTTGAAAGAATGAATTGAAAACAGCCTTCAAACCCAGACTATTAGTATAAAGTTTTAAAGGTAATTTTTGATTAATTTTTTAGTTACAATGTTTCCATTTTCAAATTTGATTTTTGCAACATATACACCTTTTAATAATTCGGTAATGTTTTGGTTATTTTCTTTAATCGTTTTAATGAGTTTACCTTCTGCTGAATAAAGTTCAATGACAGAGATCTTTTCTTTTGTCTTATAAACAAAATTTGATCTCAACGGGTTCTCAAACCATATTGATTCTTTAGAATCTACTTCTGAAACTGCAAGATCTGGCGTAACATCAAATTTACCAACATAAATATCATTGTTGGTTCCGCTGATCTCTCCTGCAACAATGATAGAAGAAGGCGATAATATATTGAAACTCTCAGCCCATTCTGATGAAGCATTCGTGTTATAAATATAGATACCATCGTTATCAAATGAATTATCCAAAGTGCCATCAGAATTTAGTCTTCCCAATAAAAGATTTGCTGTTCCACCTTCGAGACTTAAGCCACTAAAATAAATTTGATTTGACAGCGTTTTTAGTCCCGAGATTATAGCATTTGCTAAAACGTAACTTCCATTGTTTGCAAAACCTGTCGCTAGAGAACCATTCGAAGAATATTTTTTAAACGTTACCGTAAAGGCATTATCATTCGATAAAGCATAAATGATATTTTGGGCATCGTCTGTTGAAATATAGTCGTAAGTATGTTCAAGTTCATTCAAAGAGCCAACAGAACTTACAACCATACTACCATTTGTGCCAAACGCCGTATCCAAATTGCCATCCGTATCCACAAGTGTTATTGATGTAGTCAGGGATTGATAATTAGTTGATTTAACGATTAGTTTTCCATTTGGTCCGGAATAAACTCCTCTTGATTGTGTAAGCCCGGAAATTGTTGATGAAGAGATAACCGATCCTGAATTGATATCAATCTTATCCAAAATCACCTGTGAAGAAACATTTTTGACAGCATACAAATAATTTCCAATCAGCACATCTTTGGTCTGGTATGATGTGGAAGCCAAAGTTATCATACCGTTTGTCCCGAATGAATTATCAATACTACCATCGTTATTAAATTTAATCATTACTCCTTGTTCCGGATAAAAAATCAATATTTTGTTTCCATTCAAATATAAATTAGCAGAGTAAGCATTGGGATCCTGATAAGATGTAAAATATCCCGAATTTGCAAATGTTGTATCAAGAGTTCCATTTGCATTAAATCTTGCTGTAAAAACCTCTTCGTTATTAGCACCGTTAATTCGCATTCCTGTAACAACAATTTTTCCATCAGTCTGGACAATGGAATTTATAACAGAATTACCATTGGTCTGATGGCTTAATACAGAGATACCGTTTGTTCCAAATGTATTGTCAGTGGTGACGGTTTGCGCATGAAGACACAAGGCTACGATACAGCCCAAAGTTGTAATAATTTTTTTCATTATGTGTGTTTTTAAAATCCTTATACTTCATTTCATACGAAGCATAAAAACAATTTATTTAATTTGCAAAATAAGTAAATTTATTAACATTTTACAAACTTATTTATATAATTTTTAACATTATCGCTTACAAAAACGAATTTACTCCTTCATCAAGACCAATCATTTCTACTTTTTTTCGGTACAAATGTCCAAGCCAAAATCCTGCTGATCTTCTGACCTTGCGCCATATCAATGGTTTTGAATTCCGGCACATTGAGATTTTTGAGAAGCGTGGTCAGTTGATGGAGATTGTCTTTTTTGGAAACCAAAGTCGTGAACCACAAAACCTGGGATTTGAACTGTACACTTTCGTTTATCATTTTTTTTATGAAAGCTTCTTCGCCACCTGCACACCAAAGCTCGGACTGGCTGCCACCAAAGTTGAGAATCGGTTTTTGAACTTTGTTGTGTCTAAGATTTTTGGTTTTTCTGCGATTGCCTTGCAAAGCGTCCTCTGCGGATTCGTGGAAAGGCGGATTGCACATTGAGAATGTGAATTTGTCATCGGACGACAATATATTTTTAAAGGTAAAATCAGAATCTGGTTGGAATTTTAAATGAATATTTTCTGATAAATCTGGATTACTGTCTAAGATTTTCTGAGCGTTTTCCAGAGAATTTTTATTAATATCTGTTCCCAAAATTTTCCAGCCATAAGAACTATTGGCAATCAAGGGATAAACGAGATTCGCACCAGTTCCAATATCCAAACCTTTAATCGAATTTCCAGTTGGAATCTCGCCATTCTCTTCTGCTAATAAATCCGCCAAATAATGGACGTAATCTGCACGTCCAGGAATCGGAGGACAGAGACTGCCTTCCGGAATATCCCACTCTTTAACATTGTAATATTTCAAAAGCAACGCTTTGTTGAGTAATTTTACCGCTTGTGGAAGACTGAAATTAATCGTCAACGTATCATAATCATTTTTGAAAACGTAATGTTTAAGTTCAGGAACTGAGGCCATCAGTTCTTCGAAGTCGTAGGAAGTTCGGTGGATATTTCTGGGGTGAAGACTGGATTTTTCGGTCATTATTTTTCTTTCTCTAATTTTTGGATTCCGGTTTTCACATCCGGGTGGCTCATAAATAAGTTCCAAATCAAACCTGTTCTGTGGTTTTCTATCATCACGGTCATTGGCGCCTGATTCAGTCCCATAAATATTGGCGAACACCAATTGTTATTGAGGTCAAACGAATCCCTGAAACCATATTCTCCCCAAAGGAAATCGCCGTAATTGAGATAGAAATTCTTCAGAACTGCCATAGATTCGGTTGGTGTGTACGGAAAAGACGCGATTGCGCCGGTTGGCGTCAGCTTTCCTGTATCTTCTCTTTCCACAGGCTCGTCCGGATTGTAGCCATTTGGCCCGTCGGAAGCCGTTAAACCCCAACCATCTTTGCCGTAACCTTTTTGTTTTTTCGGATTTTCGACGCAATATAGATAATTAATTTTGGCAATGTTTTGATTGTTCTTAAAATAGTTGGTGTATCTATCCGTCAAACCGTGCGGGTCATAACCCATAAATGAATAATGAGCGAAAAACAGCGGTCCACCTTTGTTCACGCCGACATCCAGCTTGATTCCATAATAGGAATTTCCGTTAGTGTACATCGCACCTTCATCGGATTTTCCCCAATCTTTTCTGTAATCCTGCGCAATTTTATCCTGACTTGCCCAACCGGAATAATACATACTTGCCGGAACGGAATGTGTCGGCGAAGCAATTGCCATAAGATAAGTTACCATTGTCTCGTTCCAGCCAATCAGATTATGATTGATAACCCAGCCTTGGTCAGGCGACCAATGCCAATACAGATATTTGCTATCTGGTGTTTGTTTAAACCAATTCCACTCGATTCCTTTCCAGAATTTATCAATCTTTTGTCTGATGTTTTTTTCTTCGGCATTGTCTTTATTGAAATATTGATGAGCAGCGAGCAAGCCTTGAACTAAAAAAGAAGTTTCCACCAAATCTGCTCCGTTGTCTTTTTTTCCAAAAAACGGTTCGGTTTTCCCTGTTTTTCCATCGATGAAATGAGCAACTGCGCCGTGATATTTGTCGGCTTTTTCGATGAAGTTCACGATTTTTGTAAAACGTTCAACCGATTCTTTTCTTGAGATAAAACCTCTTTCTGTTCCTGCAATCAAAGCCATAATTCCGAAACCTGAAGCTCCGGTTGCAATCATATTCTGTCTTCCGTTCGTATTTTCTTTTGACAAACCGCTTTCCGTTTCTGCGCCATCCCAATAATAATTGAAAGAAGCTTCCTGAACCATCGTCATCAATTCCTCATCCGACATATTTTTGGTTTCGGTAGAAATAATTTCTGATAATTTGGATTCATTGAAAAGCTTGTCTAGGAAACTTATTTTATAAGAATATTTCTTTCCGGTTTCATTGGTAAAATCTGCAAATCTGTCAATATAAGAATCCTGAATTCCGACCGGTTTGAAGTCTTTTCCATTTTCGGAACGGTAGATTTTTACGTATCGGACATTGTCATTTGCTAATGGATTCCATTTTAAGTCCACGTGTTTCATATAACCTTTGGCTGATGAAATTTTCGGAGTTTCAGCAATCGTTTTCTTTTCTTTTGAATCGATGAAGGCAATATCATCAAGCCAAATTTTATTATTTGATTCAGAATTTTCGGGTTGAGAGAAAATGACGGCTTTTACTAATTTTGGGTCATTTATAACAGAAATATCAAGGTTTGAAATATCGATTAGAATATTTTCCCATTGATTCTTTTTCGTCAACTTAAGTGTAATTGATTTTGAAACGCTTCCGTCTGTTTTTTGAAGTTTTACCGTTGGTAGAATATTAGAACCGTTTTTTTCTGATTTAATCCAAAAGCTTAGAAAATTAGCTTTATTGAAAAAATCCTTTCCTCTTACTTCTTCGTATTCTATAGATGCTTCCCATTTTCCGTTTTTTGCGTTTTTATAATCCAGCAAGATAGAATTTCCCGGAGAATGAAATTCATTTCTATCAACCAATAATTTATTGTTCTGATTTTTGACAGAAGAGCTTCCGGAAGACTTTATATTTCCATAAAAGAAATTATCTTTCATCAAACTGTTCGTGAAAAAAGTATAATCATATTGATGTTCCTGAGCACATAACGATGCGGAAAGAAATAAAGCAGAATATAAGATAGACTTCATTAGATTTTGTTTTTGAAAAGATAATCAAATTCTCCGAAAGAGACATAAACAGGAAAAGACAGTCAAAAAACTGTCTTTAAATCTTATATTCAGAATATATAATTCTATTTCGAGGACAAAATATATTGCGCCATAAATTTCGCATTTTCTTTACTGAATCCGTGAGCCGGCATCGGAACATCGCCCCAAACGCCAGAACTTCCTTTGAGGATTTTTTCTGCCAGCATTTCTACATTTTCTGGTGTATTCTCATATTTTTCCGCCACTTCCTTGTAAGACGGGCCAATCATTTTCTCATCTAACTTGTGACAACCAAGACAATCAGAACCTTCTATCAAAGATTTCCCTTCTGCGATTGGGTCGGTTACAACTTTTGGTGCAGCTTCTGGCTCAGTTGCAATTACATCTTTATTACCGGAACTTTCATTTTTGGAACAGGAAAATATCATTACCAAAACGACTGTTAGAAATACTCTTTTCATATCGATTATTATATCACAAATTTATTAAATAAGGAATTAAGACTGATTTTAAATTAGTCCGAACAGGAATTATTATCTTTGCAGAATGGTAAAAATTGGCAACATAGAACTTCCAGATTTCCCGCTTTTGTTGGCACCAATGGAAGATGTAAGTGACCCACCGTTCAGAAAATTATGTAAAATGCACGGCGCAGACCTGATGTATTCGGAGTTTATCTCTTCGGAAGGATTGATTCGTGACGCGATCAAGAGTCGTAAAAAATTGGATATTTTCGATTACGAAAGACCTGTCGGAATTCAGATTTTTGGCGGTGATGAAGAAGCGATGGCCATGTCAGCAAGAATTGTGGAGACTGTAGAACCAGATTTGGTGGATATCAATTTCGGTTGCCCTGTAAAAAAAGTGGTTTGTAAAGGAGCCGGAGCCGGTGTTTTGAAAGACATCGATTTGATGGTTCGATTAACGAAAGCTGTCGTAAGTTCTACACATTTACCCGTGACTGTAAAAACAAGATTGGGCTGGGACAATGATTCTATTAATATCGATGAAGTTGCAGAAAGATTACAGGATGTTGGAATCAAAGCGTTAACTATCCACGCCAGAACACGTGCTCAAATGTACAAAGGCGAAGCTGATTGGGAACATATTTCCAGAATCAAAAACAATCCGAATATCGAAATCCCAATTTTTGGAAATGGCGACATTGATTCTCCCGAAAAAGCTTTGGAATATAAAAACAAATACAACTGTGACGGCATTATGATTGGCCGTGGTGCGATTGGCTATCCTTGGATATTTAATGAAATCAAACATTTTTTCGAGACCGGAGAAATCTTACCCGAACCAACCATTGCAGAAAGATTGGACGCCGTAAAAAACCACGCACTCTGGTCTGTGGAATGGAAAGGCGAACGTCCGGGAATTGTGGAAATGAGACAGCATTACAGCAATTACTTCCGTGGCATTCCGCATTTTAAAGAATTTAAAACCAAGTTTCTTCAGGCTTTGACACTTGAACAAATTGACGAAATTATTGAAGAGACAAAACATTTTTATGCTGAAAATGTGAATTAAACAAACATTCTTAGTAAAACAAATCAAACCCTTTCTGAGTATTGAACTTTGAAAGGGTTTTTGTCTTAATCAAAATACTTTTATTTAATTTTGTAACGTTTCATTTCATCAGTGAAACTAATCCTAAAGAAAAAATTAAAAATGAAAAAATTATTACTTCTCTCCATATTAATCTCCGGAGTTTCACAAGCCCAGTTTTTCGAGGATGCAAAGCCTACAAAAGCAGACACGCTGAAAGGTTCGAATACGGAATTCAGGAACTTTTGGGATGTCAAGAAATATGATATTGTTCTGGAGCCAGATTTTGAAGCGAAAAGTATCAAAGGAAGTAATAAAATTACTTTTGAAATTGAGAAAGATATTTTGAATCCTGTTTTTCAAATCGATTTGCAAAAACCGATGAAAGCGGACAAAATAGCGGCCAGTTTTCCTATTGTTGATAAAAAAATAGAAGACGATTTTATTTTTATTTCAGCAAAAAAGAAATTCAAGAAAGGCGAAAAATATACGATTGACGTCGATTATTCCGGAAATCCTGTAATTGCAAAACACGCACCTTGGGACGGTGGATGGATTTTCACCAAAGATAAAAATGGCAATCCGTGGATGACGGCTGCTGACGAGGGAATCGGAGCAAGTATTTGGCTGCCTGTAAAAGATATCTGGAGCGACGAACCAGACAACGGGATCACTTTCAAAATCATTACACCGAAAGACCTTATAGGTGTTGGAAACGGAAAATTGATCAAAGAAGAAAATCTTGGTGATAAAAAATCATGGCTTTGGGAAGTGAAAAATCCGATCAATGATTATTCCATCATTCCTTCCATTGGAAAATATGTGAATTTCAAAGATACCTTTAATGGTGAAAAGGGAAAACTGGACCTCGATTATTGGGTTTTGGATTATAATCTTGAAAAAGCTAAAAAACAATTTGAGCAAGTAAAACCAATGATGAAAGCTTTTGAGCATTGGTTTGGACCTTACCCTTTTTATGAGGATTCTTACAAATTGGTAGAGTCTCCGCACCTTGGAATGGAACATCAAAGTAATGTCGCATACGGAAACAAATATCAGAACGGTTATCTCGGCAGAGACCTTTCCGGAACAGGAATTGGCTTGAAATGGGATTACATCATCATCCACGAAACCGGACACGAATGGTTTGCGAACAACATCACGGCAAAAGACCAGGCTGATATGTGGGTTCACGAGAGTTTTACAACTTATTCTGAAACTTTGTTTGTGGATTATGTTTTTGGAAAAGCTGATGGTAATAAATATCTCCAAGGATTAAGAGGAAATATCCAAAATGACAAACCAATCATCGGAACATACGGAATCCGAAATGAAGGTAGTGGCGATATGTATCCAAAAGGAGCGAATATGATTCACACAATCCGACAGGTAATCAATAATGATGAGGAATTCCGCCAAATCCTGAGAGGTCTGAACAAAGATTTCTATCATCAAACGGTAACAACGAAACAAATCGAAGATTATTTCATCCAAAAATCCGGCTTCGATTTACAATCGATTTTTGATCAATATCTGAGAACGGTAAAAATCCCGACTTTGGAATATAAACAAAATGGAAATCAGCTGACTTACAAATGGACGAATGTGGTTCCGAATCTGAAACTTCCAATCCGATTGGCTGATGGACAAGAATTGAAACCAACAGAACAGAATCAGACCACGACTTTGAAATCTGACAAACCGGTTGAGTTCGATAAAAATTATTACATCAACGTAAAGCAGGTTAACTAAGATTTAACTAAATTTATTTCATTAAAACCATTTCAAATCTATCTTTGAAATGGTTTTATATTTAACATAATTTCAAAAACATATTATGAGAAACAAATTCATCCTTTGGGGAATCGTTGTATTAATCGTGACCTGGACAACAGCACTGCTGATAAAGGCTCATTATTGGATTCCGATTTTGCTGACATTCCTCTATCTTTTGGGAATTTACAATACATATCAAACCAAACACGCCATTCTCAGAAACTTTCCCGTTCTAGGCTATTTCCGTTATATTTTTGAGGAGATTTCTCCCGAGATCCAGCAATATTTCATAGAAAGAGAAACGGACGGAAAACCATTTCCCAGGCATCAGAGATCGGCAGCTTACAGACGTTCGAAAAATGTGAGTGATACTGTACCTTTTGGAACTCAGCTGGAAATCAATCACAGAAAATATGAGGGCATCAAACACTCCATCTACGCAAAACATCCTAAAGAAGAACTCCCAAGGGTGATAATTGGCGGAGAAGCCTGCAAACAACCTTACAATGCTTCGCTTTTCAATATTTCTGCAATGAGTTTCGGAGCTTTGAGCGATCGTGCTCAGATGGCTTTGAACCGAGGTGCGAAAAAAGGAAATTTCTATCACAACACGGGCGAAGGCGGGATCTCGCCGCATCATCTGGAAGGTGGTGATCTTTGCTGGCAGATCGGAACCGGATATTTTGGTTGCAGAAATGAAGAAGGAAATTTCGATGCAGAATTATTTAAGAAATATGCAACTTTGGATAATGTGAAAATGATTGAAATTAAATTATCCCAAGGTGCAAAACCGGGTCACGGCGGTGTTTTACCAGCGGTGAAAAATACACCTGAAATTGCCGCAATCCGTCACGTAAAACCTGGCGTCACGATTCTTTCTCCGCCATCACACAGCGCTTTTTCTAATGCTGAAGGTTTATTGAAATTTGTACAACAGCTTAGAGATCTGTCCGGCGGAAAACCAATTGGTTTCAAACTTTGTATTGGCGACACCAAAGAGTTTGAAGATATCTGCGAACAAATGAATATCCTGAATATCTATCCTGATTTTATAACAGTAGATGGTGCAGAAGGTGGCACAGGCGCAGCACCACCAGAATTCTCAGATGGTGTAGGAATGCCTCTTGAACCTGCATTGATATTTGTGAACAAAACACTGATCAATTATGAAGTGAGAGATAAATTAAGGATTATTGCCAGCGGAAAAGTTTTGACATCGCTTGATATTTTAAGGGCTGTCGCAATGGGAGCTGATCTTTGTAACAATGCAAGAGGATTTATGTTCTCTTTAGGTTGCATCCAAGCTTTGCGATGTAATACAAACACTTGTCCGACAGGCGTTGCAACTCAGGACAAAATGTTAATCAAAGGTCTTGACACCAATGACAAAACGGAACGTGTCTATCAATTCCATAAAAATACATTGCACACCTGCAATGAACTGATCGCTGCTGCAGGACGAGAATCTTACGACCAAGTTGATGCGTCTATGTTTATGCGAGGCGATGAGTTTGAACATCTTTCCGATACTTATTTCCCGGATATTTTGGAGAATGTGAGAAAACGATAATTTGTTTTAGCAATTTCCCACTGAAATTGATCTAAAATCAAAAACCAGCAATTAATTGCTGGTTTTGATATTTATTAAAGAAATTACTCCCACTCAATCGTTGCTGGTGGTTTTGAACTGATGTCATAAGCCACTCTATTGATCCCTCGCACTTCATTGATGATCCTGCCGGAAACGGTGTCCAAAAACTCATAAGGCAATCTACTCCATGTTGCGGTCATAAAATCGATCGTGTTGGCAGAACGGACTACGGCTGTATATTCATAAGTTCTTTCGTCTCCCATCACGCCTACAGATTTCACAGGAAGAAGAACCACGAATGCCTGAGAAACTTTCTCATACAAATCATTTTTATATAATTCCTCGATGAAGATATCATCAGCTTCCTGCAAAATTTTCACTTTTTCTGTGTCCACTTCTCCCAAAACTCTGATTCCTAAACCAGGTCCAGGAAACGGATGTCTGTAAACCAACTCGTGTGGAATGCCTAATTCCTCTCCTACTTTTCTCACCTCATCTTTGAACAATTCTCTCAAAGGCTCCAACAGTTCGAATTTCATTTCTTCCGGAAGTCCGCCCACATTGTGATGTGATTTGATAACAGCAGAAGGCCCTTTTACGGATTGAGATTCGATGACATCTGGATAGATTGTTCCTTGAGCAAGGAATTTTGCACCTTCGATCTTATGAGATTCTTCATCAAAGACATGAACAAACTCATTACCGATGATTTTACGTTTTTCTTCTGGGTCACCAACGCCTGCCAATTTAGAAAGAAATCTTTCGGAAGCTTCTACCAATTTGATATTCATTTTGAAGTGCTTGCCGTAGTTCTCCATTACTTTTTTGCCTTCGTCCTTTCTCAAAAGTCCCGTATCAACAAAAATACAATTCAGTTGGTCACCGATTGCTTTATGGATCAAAACAGCCGCAACAGAAGAATCTACGCCACCGGAAAGCCCAAGGATCACCTTATTATCTCCAACTTTTTCTTTGATCTCAGCAACAGTTTTTTCAATATAATTGGTCAATAACCAATTTTTATCGGCTTTACAAATTTCGAAAACGAAATTTTCCAGCATTTTCCCGCCTTCTTCAGAATGCGAAACTTCCGGATGAAACTGAACGCAATAGATTTTTTTCTCAGGATTGGAAATCGAAGCGATAACGCCGGATTTTGCATTGAGTTCGAAACCTTCCGGCAATTCTGCAACCTCATCAAAATGGCTCATCCAAACGATTGAATTCTGATAAACACCTTTCAATAATTCGTTTTCTTTAATGATTTCCAAGTGTGCTTTTCCATATTCTCCTTTTTCGCCTTTTGCTACTTTTCCGCCCAAAAGGTGTGCGGTTAATTGCATTCCGTAGCAGATTCCTAAAACCGGAATTCCTTGCTCGTAAAGTTCTTTTTCTACCAGATGTGCGTTTTCTGCATTCACAGAACTTGGCCCTCCGGAAAGGATGATCCCTTTTGGTTTTTTAGCTATGATTTCTGATAATGGTGTGTTGAATGGTACTATTTCCGAATAGACTTCCATTTCACGGATTCTTCTTCCAATCAATTGGTTGTACTGTGAACCGAAGTCTAAAATGATAATTCCGTTTTGCATATAATGTTGTAATATTTTTTAAAATTGTGCGTAAATAAATGTTCTTTTGAACGGATAAAAAACCGGCGAGCCAGTAAAGACCTTCCTCAGTTCTTCTTTATAATCCTGTTTGTATTGATCTTTCAGATCGTCCGGAAGCTTTTCTAAGAATGGAATTATTGCAGTTCCTGAAGCCCAATCAAAAATAGCATCTGCATCTTTCATAATGTGCGGATAGACTTTCTCAAAGACGTTGATCTTCTTTCCATCATTGTCGGATAAGATTTTTGCATAATCTTCTATATTAAGAACTGAATATTCTCTTTTCCAGCCATTGAAATGTTTCTGGTAAACTTCGTGTTCTGCAACTAATGATAATAACTGATGTACGATGAAATTATGATTCGATGGAACCTGGATTGCCAATTGTCCTTCGGGATTAATTTTTGAAATCAATTTTGGGAAGAGTTCCTGATGATTCTGACACCATTGCAAAGATGCGTTGGCGATAATCAAATCAAATTTTTCATCCAACTCCATTTGTTCTTCAACGCTTCTTTGGAAAAACTGCAATCTTTTGGTTTCGAATTGTTCTGCCTTCTGAAGCATTTCTGCAGAAGAATCGATTCCGATGATTTGGGAATTTGGGATGAAGTCCAAAAGTCCCGCGGTGAGCTCTCCCGTTCCGCAACCTAAATCGATAACGGACATATTGGATTCTATCTCAACCAATTTGAGCAAATCGAAATAAGGCGCTGAGCGCTCTTGTTTGAACTGGTCATATATCTCTGGATTCCAAGGCATCTTAATAGTTATGAATTATAAGTTATGAATTATGAATTGAACACTTCGACAGGCTCAATGTGACAAATCTAAGACTGAATTTTTTATTACAGTGAATTGCAAACTAGCCCCGATTGCAACGGCATCCTTTTTTGTTTTTTTTTGGATTTCTCAATTCATCTGGAATGACAGCTCGTCTAAAAAAACAAAAAAGATATAGTGGAAAGCGGGATCAAGCTCCTAAAAAAAAGAGACATTGGTCGCCCAACATCTCTCGTTATTCTAAAATTTCGCAATATCGTCTCGGAAAAATCCGTAGTCAAAGTCCACAATATTAGCGTCTTCGTAAACTTTCTTGCGAGCTTCCTCAAACGTGTCTCCAAGAGCTACAAGATTCAGAACTCGACCGCCTGTGGAAATCACTCGGCCGCCTCTGTAATCTGCTCCGGCGTAGAGCAATGTACTGTTTTTCACTTTTTCTGCGCCAGTTATCTCGTAGCCCGTCTCATGATTCTGAGGATAACCTCCTGAACAAACCACCAAACAAACTGCTTTTTTATTTTTGAATCTCAATTCCAATTCTTTTCCGTGAAGACAATCCTCGATAACATCTACCAAATTGTTTTCCAAAAGTGGCAAAAGAACCTGAGTTTCCGGATCACCCAATCTCATATTGTACTCCAAAAGATAAGCGCCTTTTTCAGTCACCATCAATCCGAAGAAAATAAATCCTTTGAAGCTAAGACCTTCTGTTTTCAGACCTTGAACGGTTGGATTCATAATATTATTAACGAAATCCTGGAAATGCTCATCTTTGAATTCCGGACTTGGCGCCGCAGAACCCATTCCGCCAGTATTTAAACCTTTATCTCCGTTTCCTACTTTTTTGTAATCTTTTGCGGGGATGAAAGGGAAAATCTTATCTCCGTTGGAAACTGCAATGATCGAAGCTTCGAAACCTTGTAAAAATTCTTCTATAATTACCTGGATCCCAGCATCGCCGAAGATTCTTTTAATCATAAAATCGTGAATCGTTCCTTCTGCTTCTTCCAGATCTTCTGCAATTACAACACCTTTTCCACCAGCTAATCCACTCGCTTTGATAACAACAGGGAATTTCTGATTCTGAAGGTATTCTTTAGCATCTGCATAAGAATCAAATGTTACAGACTCAGCAGTTTTGATTCCGTAAGTTTTCATAAATTTCTTAGAAAACGCTTTGCTTCCTTCCAATGAAGCCGCTTTTTTTGCAGGACCAAAAACCTTAAGGTCAACTTTTTTGAACTCATCCACGATTCCTTCCACAAGAGGTGCTTCCGGACCAACAATAGTCAAATCCACCTTATTCTTGATGGCAAAATCTCTAAGTAAGATGATATCCGTCTCGTTGATGTTTTCTCCTAATTTTTCGGTAGTGGCGTTTCCCGGCGCGAAAAACATCTTTGTAATTCTACTGTCCTCGCTAAGCTTGGTTGCTAAAGCCGAAGCACGACCACCGTTTCCTACAATAAGTAATCTCATTATGTTTTCAGTTTAACTTTTTAAAGTGCCAAATTTAAGTTTTTTTGAGGACAAATCTTATACCGCTCCTGATGTATTTTTCTTAAAAATTTATTAAAAGATTAATATTACGGCAACTGCATTGGAACTTCCATCAATAAAATTTCGGAATTTTCTTCAGCTTCCAAAACGAAACTTTCTATATCCCAAATCCCGAAACCGTCTCTGTCATTAAGAATCTGGTCACCGATCTTCGCTTTTCCTTTGATGACGAAAGCATAGACTCCGTTTCCTGATTTGTGAATTTTATATTCCTTAGAAAAACCCTTATCAAATTTCGCCAAGTTGAACCAAGCATCCTGATGAATCCACACGCCAGCATCATCCTGATTTGGGGAAAGAATCTGCTGGAAATCATTTTGAACTGAGTTTTCTTCTATGCTGATCTGGTCATATCTTGGAGTAACATCAGTTTTGTTTGGGATGATCCAGATCTGTAGAAATTTCACTGGTTGCTCGGTCGCATTTTCCTCGCTATGCATAATTCCTGTTCCGGCTGACATTACCTGGATATCACCTTTTTTGATAATTCCGGAATTCCCCATATTATCGCCGTGACGCAAATCGCCTTCCAACGGAATAGAAATAATCTCCATATCGCGGTGCGGATGTCTCCCGAATCCCATTCCGCCTTCTACGAAATCGTCATTCAAAACTCTGAGAACGCCGAAATGTGTTCTTTCCGGATTGTGATAATTAGCAAAACTAAAAGAATGATGACTTTTCAACCAACCGTGGTTTGCGTAACCTCTGCTGTCGGATTTGTGATATACTGTTTTCATTTTTAAATTGATTTTATTATTAACACAAATTTCCAGCTTCTAAAATCCTTATGCATTGATGTACGGTAAGAACGAAAAACCTCGACAATTGCCGGAGTTTTATTTATTTGAATTGATAATTAAACCAACATATTAAGAACATCAGGATTATCATTAAGGTAAGATTCAAAATAGCCAAGTTGTTGCATTCTTTGTTTCAGACCATTAAAATCGGAAGGATTAGAAAGTTCGATTCCGACGATTGCCAAAGCCGTTTCTCGTGAGTTTTTCTTGGTATATTCGAAATGAGTGATATCGTCGTTTTCTCCTAAAACATTCAGAACGAAATCTTTCAGAGAACCTGGACGCTGCGGAAATTTCACCATAAAATAATGCTTCAAACCATTGTAAAGCAAAGCCCGTTCTTTGATTTCCTCCATTCTCGTAATGTCGTTGTTACTGCCGCTGACGATGCAAACTACATTTTTGGCTTTGATTTGATCTCGATACTGCTCTAAAGCTGAGATAGAAAGCGCTCCTGCCGGTTCCAAAACGATTGCATCTTTGTTATATAATTGTAGAATCGTTTCACAAATCTTACCTTCATCCACAGAAATACAATCTTCCAGCGCGTTTTTACAAATCTCAAAAGTCAAATCTCCCACTCTTTTTACAGCCGCACCATCCACAAAACCATCGACTTCTGAAAGTTCTGTATTAAGATTATTATCGATGGAAGTTCTCATAGAAGATGCTCCTTTTGGTTCAACTCCAATCAATTTTGTCTCTTGTGATAATTTGCCAAAAACCGTTGCAATTCCGGATGCCAAACCACCGCCGCCAATCGGAATAAACACAAAATCGATTGCTTCTTTTTGTTGTTCTAAAATTTCCAAAGCCAAAGTTGCCTGACCTTCTATAATCTGAACATCGTCAAATGGATGGATAAACTCAGCTCCCGAAGTTTTTGCAAATTCCAAAGCCGCATTTTTCGACGCATCGAAAGTATCGCCGGCCAATCGTATTTCAACGAAATTTCCGCCAAACATTTCGACTTGTTCCAGCTTTTGTTTCGGAGTCGTCACAGGCATAAAAATCGTTCCTTTGATTTGAAGTTGCTTGCAGGAAAAAGCCACACCTTGCGCATGATTTCCCGCGCTGGCACAAACTATCCCTTGAGAAACTTTGCCTTCGTTAAAAAGAGTTTTAATTTTATTGTAAGCACCTCGCAATTTATACGACCTCACAGGTTGCAGGTCTTCTCTTTTGAGAAAAATATTTGCTCCAAATTTATCTGACAAGCGAGAATTGTATTGCAAAGGCGTGTAATTAACCACATTTTCTATACTTTTTCGGGCTTCTTTTACCGCTTCCAAGGTTGGAAATATAAGCGTTGCGTTCATCTTCATTTATATTACAGATTCTTTGTTATTTATTTTAAACTTAATTGTTTTAATAATTTTTATAATTCTCGCAGATTTTGCTGATTGGGCAGATTTAGAATTGTAAATCAGCTAAATTTGCTAAATCTGCGAGAGTAAATTATCCTTCAATACTTTATTAATTCTACCCGACTATTAATTTTCACTTTTCCGTTTTCCAGAACAAGTTTGTGATTGAGTTTTTTTGGTAATTGAGATTCAAAATGCCCAACGTAAATCAATGATTGTCCCTGACCTGCCAAATCATCAATTACCCGATTAAAATATTGTGCCTGCTCGTTGTCCATTCCCTGACAAGGCTCGTCCAGAATCAGGAGTTTTGGTTTTTTAATCAATGTTCTTGCGAGTAAAGCCAAACGTTGTTTCCCAAGCGGTAAAGTATTTAACTTCTTATTTTTATCATCTTTTAAATCGAAGAAATACAGCATCTGCTCCAATTGTTGTTGCTGACTAAAACTCAGTTTCTGATACAAACTCATCGAATCAAAAAATCCAGAAGCTATGGTTTGTCCGACATTGGCATTCATATCAAAATACCAGTGTAATTCGGGCGAAATCATTCCGATTTTTTCTTTGATGTCCCAGATACTTTCACCGCTTCCCCGCTTTTGCCCGAAAAGATAAATTTCATTGGCATAAGCTTGTGGATGGTCGCCATTCAACAAACTCAACAAGGTTGATTTCCCAGAACCATTGTGACCCTCCAACAACCATTGTTCGCCGGAATTCACTTCCCAATCGATGTTTTTCAGGACCTGTTTTTCGCCGTAGGAAATATTGATATTTTCTAATTTGATTAAGTTTTCTCTCTGATTTTCATTATTTTTTTGAAGGAAAAAAGGAAGTGATTTTGATGTTCTTTCTTCGCCTTTGGAAAAGTCTTTTGGTGAATTTCTATGAACTAATTTTCCATTTTCTATCTCAACAAAATATTGAACATTTTCAGGATGTTCGTCGTCATTATTAATGAAAATCAGTGTGACATTTTCTTTGATTAAATCATCAAAAGCCTGATTCAAAAACTGTCTCGATTTGGTATCCAATCCTGTGTAAGGCTGGTCGATAATCAGAACCTGAGGTTTTAGCCAGAGTGCTTTCAGTAATTGTAATTTCTTGTGTTCGCCGCTTGACAATTCTATCAATTGCTGATTTTTAAAATTTTCAAATCCAAACGGTTCTAAATAGGATTCTAATATTCTGAAATCCAGATTTTTTTCTTTCCCGAAATGATTAAGCTCTGCAAAAACAGTTAGGGTATCATTTTTAGCAAATTGATTATATCGCTGTTGATAATAAAAATTGCGGTCGCCTTCCAGATTAGTGAACTGAAACCAATTGGAAACGTAAAGAATTTTCCTCTTCAAGTTTAAATTTTCATTAAAATTGACCTCAAATTTTCCTTCAAAATTTTTGATTTCTCCGGAAATGATTTTGGCCAAGGTTGTTTTCCCGCTTCCGCTTAATCCGCCCAACATCCAACATTCTCCGGAAGATATTTCCCAGTTGAAATTGTTCAGTATGGGTTTGTCATACTGGAAATTCAGGTTTGAAATGTGGATGATTGGGATTGACATTATTTTATTTTTAAACGCAAAGGGCGCAAAGTTTTTATAATCTTATTGAAAATATTTTAAGGCCCGCAAAGGTGCTTCGCTCAACAAAGAACACAAACCAAATAACAGTTAGTTTGTCATTCTGTAGGAATCTAAACAATTTACGTTAAATTCATTGCTGAGATTCCTACAGAATGACAAATATGATGTTAAATTTTAATTTTTATGACAAATCCCATAGCCCCGATTGCAGCGGCATCCTTTTGTGATGAGGAACGAAGAGCAAAAGATATAGCGGAAAGCGGGATTAGCTCCTAATTTTAAACAGTTTTGATAGACTTCATCGCCGTCATCGCCTGACGCAGTTTTCTACCGACAATTTCTACCGGATGATTTCTCAAAATATCGTTCACATAAACCAATTGTGCGTTGTCAACCGAAGTTTTTTTGCCCACGTTGAAGTCTTTTCCAACCAAATCCGTATCCACCGACTTCATAAAATCTGCCAACAAAGGTTTGCAAGCCTGGTCGAACAGGTAACAGCCGTATTCTGCAGTATCGGAAATCACACGATTCATCTCGAACAATTTTTTCCTTGCGATGGTATTGGCAATCAAAGGGGTTTCGTGAAGCGATTCGTAATAAGCGGATTCCGGCTTGATTCCGGCTTCAACCATCGTTTCAAACGCTAATTCAACACCCGCTCTGATGAAGGCCGACATCAAAAGATAATTGTCAAAATATTCCTGCTCCTCGATTTTCACATCGCCTGCCGGTGTTTTTTCAAAAGCTGTTTCTCCTGTTTCTGCACGCCATTTCAAAAGGTTGGCATCGCCGTTTGCCCAGTCTTCCATCATTGTTTTGGAAAATTCGCCGGAGATGATATCGTCCTGGTGCTTTTGGAAAAGCGGACGCATAATATCTTTCAGTTTTTCTGACAACTCAAAGGCTTTTAGTTTCGCAGGGTTAGAAAGTCTGTCCAGCATTCCGCTTACACCACCGTGTTTCAAGGCTTCTGTAATGACCTCAACACCGTATTGAACCAATTTGGAAGCGTAACCTGCATCAATTCCTTTTTCGACCATTTTGTCAAACGAAAGAATAGAACCTGTCTGCAAAAGTCCGCACAAAATCGTCTGTTCTCCCATCAAATCGGACTTCACTTCTGCCACGAAAGAGGATTTCAAAACACCGGCTTTGTGACCGCCTGTTCCTACACAATATGCTTTTGCTTCTGCCCAGCCTTTTCCCTGAGGGTCATTTTCAGGATGAACGGCAATCAGCGTCGGAACACCGAAACCTCGCAGATATTCGGCACGAACTTCGGAACCCGGACATTTTGGAGCGACCATAATCACCGTTAAATCTTTACGAATCTGCATCCCTTCTTCCACGATATTGAACCCGTGTGAATAGGACAAAGTCGCACCCTGTTTCATCAAAGGCTGAACCGCATTGATTACCGAAGTGTGTTGCTTGTCAGGCGTTAAATTGATGACCAAATCCGCAGAGGGAATCAGTTCTTCGTAAGTTCCGACTTTGAAATTATTTTCGGTTGCGTTTTTCCACGAATCTCTCTTTTGGTCGATAGCTTCCTGACGCAATGCGTAAGAAACGTCCAGTCCGCTGTCTCTGAGATTCAGACCTTGATTCAGCCCCTGAGCGCCGCAACCAACCACTACGATTTTCTTTCCTTTCAATGCAGAAACGCCATCAGAAAACTCTGAACTGTCCATAAATTCCGCCTGTCCTAACTGATGCAACTGGTCTCTGAGTGATAAGGTATTGAAATAATTTGCCATATTTTTAAGTAAAAAGTAAAAAGTATGATGTATTAAGTAATGAGTATTACCGCAACTACTTTTTCGGATTAATATTTTTTTTGAATTTTAAATTTCTCTTTGAAATTACATTGTGAAAACGTCATCTCGTTTGTCCAGGAATTCGTTTTCTACGATTTCGGCGGAAGGTTCTCTTTTTTCAAATTCGAGGACTTTGTCGTGGATTCCTCTGCTGTTTTTGATGATGGCGATTCTTGCGCCTCGTACAAATTCTATGAGACCGTATTTATTTAATTCTTCGGTTAAGCGGTCGATTTCTTCACGATGACCTGCCGTTTCAAAAACGATATAATCTTGTCGAATTACAACCGTAGAAGCGCCATATTGACGAAGCAATCTTTCGACGTAAACCTTTTCTGTCACAACACTTGCTGGAACTTTGTAAAGCGCCTGTTCTTGCCAGACAATTTCGTCATCTGTGTTGAAATAGGCTTTCATAATGTCAATCTGCTTCTCGAGTTGTCGGCAAAGTTTTCTTACGACCTCATCATTTTCATTAATGACAATCGTGAATCTGTGGATACCATCCACCTCAGAAGGTAACGTGTTCAAACTTTCAATATTGATTTTTCTTCGTGAGAAAATTCCTGATATTCTTCCGATTAATCCTACAGAATTCTCGGTGTATAGTGTGATGGTAAATTCTTGTTTTTCCATTTCCTTTTTATTTAAGTCTGATTTCTGAAACCGAAGTTCCTTGTGCTACCATTGGAAAAACGTTGTTTTCTTTTCCAACCATTACTTCCAGAAGATAGGCGCCGTCATGGTTCAACATTGTTTCCAAAGCAGATTTCAGATTTTCTCTCTCAGAAATTCTTTGTCCATCGATGTAATAAGCTTTCGCCACTGCAACGAAATCCGGACTTGTAATATTCACGAAAGAATAACGTCTATCATTGAATAATTGCTGCCACTGCCTTACCATTCCCAGAAATTCATTATTGAGAATCATGATTTTGACTCTAGCTCCGAATTGCATAATGGTTCCCAATTCCTGCAACGTCATTTGAAATCCGCCGTCTCCGATAATTGCGACAACTGTTTTTTCAGGTGCCCCATACCAAGCCCCAATCGCCGCCGGCAAACCAAATCCCATTGTTCCCAATCCACCAGATGTTACGCTGGATTTTGAATTATTGAATTTCGCATATCGGCAAGTGACCATTTGGTGTTGACCAACGTCTGTTGCGATGATTGCGTCTCCATTAGTCAAATCATTCAGAACTTTGATAACCTCTCCCATAGTCAAAACTTCAGATGTGGGATTGAGTTCTTCCTGAATGACTTCTTTGATTTCTTCTTTTTCCAATTCTCGAAATTCATTTAACCAAGCTGAATGGTCATTTTCGTTAAGAAGCGCAGTTAACATTGGTAAAATCTTTTTGCAATTTCCCCAAACCGGAACTGTGGTTTTCACATTCTTATCGATTTCGGCTGGGTCAATATCAAGATGAATAATTTTTGCTTGTTTTGCATATTTGTCCAAACGTCCAGTCACCCTGTCATCGAAACGCATTCCGACTGCAATCAGAACATCACATTCGTTGGTCATTACGTTTGGTGCGTAATTGCCGTGCATTCCCAACATTCCGACGTGTAAAGGATGGTTGGTTTCCAAAGCACTCAATCCCATTACAGTCGCTGCTGCGGGAAGATTTGCCTTTTCAATAAACGCTTTGAATTCCCTCTCTGCTTTTCCCAAAATCACCCCTTGTCCAAACAGAACAAATGGTTTTTTTGCCTGATTAATCAATTCTGCGGCCTGTTCGATATACTCATTTCTGATTTCCGGCTCCGGGCGGTAGCTTCTGATGTGGTTGCATTTTTTGTAACCCAAATATTCAAATAATTGCATTTGAGCATTTTTGGTAATATCAATCAAAACCGGTCCTGGGCGACCTGTGCTTGCGATGTGAAATGCTTTGGCAATCGCTTCCGGAATTTCCGTAGCATCAGTCACCTGATAATTCCATTTTGTGACTGGCGTTGTGATGTTGATGACGTCCGTTTCCTGAAAAGCATCGGTTCCCAAAAGTGAGGCGAAAACCTGACCCGTGATACAGACAATGGGATTGCTATCTATCATTGCATCTGCCAAACCTGTTACCAAATTCGTAGCACCTGGACCACTTGTTGCAAACACAACACCCGTTTTTCCCGAAGTTCTCGCAAATCCCTGAGCCGCGTGAATTGCGCCTTGCTCGTGGCGAACCAAAATATGTTTCAGTTTGTCGGAATAGTCGTACAGAGCATCATAGATTGGCATAATGGCGCCACCAGGATAACCGAAAACAGTATGTACATTTTCCTGCAACAACGCTTCTAAAACAGCTTTTGAACCGGAAATTTCTACCGGTTTGGGCTGTTCGGTTTCTGCTTTTTTTATTTGTGAAATGGTATTATTCATTTTTAATATTTTTTCCTTAGAAAGTTGAACCCTTCGGGTTCTGATTTGTTTGGGTTTATATCTATTCCATAGGTTTCACCTACGGCTATTAATGTTGAATCCTGCGGATTCTAGTTAAAAAATATTTCTTTTTTGAAAATTTATAAATCTGTGACGCAACCTTGTGATGCATCGGCTACAGACTTGGCGTATTTGTACAGCACGCCACGTTTCACTTTGTATTCCGGTTGTTGGAACTCGGCTTTTCTGTTGGCAATTTCTTCGTCTGACAAAAGAGCATTGATGGTATTTTTCTCTGCATCCAGTTCTATCACATCGCCATCTTTTATTAAGCCAATCAATCCTCCGGAAAATGCTTCAGGTGTAATATGACCAACTACAAAACCGTGCGTTCCTCCGGAAAATCTGCCGTCTGTAATCAATGCTACATTTTTTCCTAAACCCGAACCCATCAAAGCGGAAGTTGGTTTCAGCATTTCCGGCATTCCGGGTGCACCTTTTGGTCCTTCGTTTTTGATAACGACTACGTTTCCTTCTTTGATTTTTTTGTCTTCGATGCCTTTGATGAATTCTTTTTCGCCGTCAAAAACGATGGCTGTTCCTTTGAAATATGCGCCTTCTTTACCCGTAATTTTTGCAACTGAACCTTTCTCGGCAAGATTTCCGTACAGAATTCTGATATGTCCTGTCGCTTTGATTGGGTCTTTGATATCGTGAATAATATTTTGGTCTCTTTCAATAATTGATGTTACGTGTTCGAGATTTTCGGCAATCGTTTTTCCTGTTACCGTCAAGCAATCGCCGTGAAGCAGTCCTAAATCCAAAAGATATTTCATCACCGCCGGAATGCCACCAACATTGTGAAGGTCTTCCATCAAGTATTTTCCACTTGGCTTAAGGTCAGCTAAAAATGGCGTTTCATCACTGATTTTTCGGAAATCATCTAAAGTCAAATCGTATCCGATAGATTTTGCAATGGCGATAAAATGCAGAACGGCATTGGTGCTTCCACCCAAAATCATAATCAACCTTAAAGCATTTTCGAACGCTTTAGGTGTCATTATGTCGGATGGTTTGATATCTTTCTCCAAAAGGATTTTAACATAATGTCCAGCGAACCGACATTCTTCTTTTTTCTCTTTGCTTAAAGCTGGATAAGATGATGAATAAGGCAAACTCATTCCGAGCGCTTCGATTGCTGAAGCCATTGTATTAGCAGTGTACATTCCGCCACACGCACCGGCGCTTGGACAGGAATTTTTTATCACGCCTTTGAAATCTTCGTCAGAAATTTTCCCTGCTATTTTATTTCCCAAAGCTTCGAAAGCAGAAACGATGTTCAAATCCTGACCTTTGTAATGTCCCGGCGCGATACTTCCGCCATAGACCATAATTGAAGGTCTATCCAACCTAGCCATCGCCATCAAAGAACCCGGCATATTTTTGTCGCAACCTGGAACGGTAATCAATCCGTCGTAATATTGACCCGCGCAAACGGCTTCAATAGAATCTGCAATGATGTCGCGGCTTACGAGAGAATATCGCATTCCATCGGTTCCGTTGGTCATTCCGTCACTGATCCCGATAGTGTGGAACATCAATCCAACTAAGTTTTGTTCTTTGACTCCTTTTTTTACAATCTCAGCCAGACCATTAAGGTGCATATTACAAGTATTGCCGTCGTAGCCCATACTTGCGATTCCAATCTGTGCTTTGTCAAAATCTTCTTCTTCAAAACCAATCCCGTAAAACATTGCCTGAGTGGCAGGCTGCGTTGGATCTTTTGTCAGGGTTTTGGAATATTTGTTCAGTTCTACGTTACACATATTGTAAGTTTGATTTCAAGTATGAATAATCTTCTTCTAACACCAAATGACGATAAGCTTGCTGAACTTTCGATGCTAAACTCTCTTCCCAATTCAGTTTGAAAGGAACGTCATCAAGAGAACCTAACGCTACGATTTCGGCGGCTGTCCCACAGAAAAAACCTGCGTCTGCGCCTTTCATTTCTTCCGGTTTGAAGAATTTTTCCTCGTAAGGAATTCCAAGCTGGTCGCAGATTTCGAAAACTGTCGCTCTTGTAATTCCTGGAAGAATACTGCCTTTTGCAGGCGTGAAAAGTTTGCCGTCTTTTTCGAAGAAGATATTGGCACCGGAACTTTCGGCTACATTTCCGTCAGCATCCAGAACCAAAGCTTCATCAAAACCTTTGTCTTTCGCTTCCTGACAAGCTAAAATTGAATTCACATAATGACCGCTTACTTTTGCTTCTACCTTGAAAGCTTTTGGATTCGGACGTTCAAATGATGATGTCATAATTCTCATTTGGTTGGCCATATAACCATTATCCCAATTCCAAACCTCGATGACGAGATAACTTTTTTGTCCTTTTGACAAGGCCATATTTGGAGAACAAATGACCAACGGGCGAATGTATGCGTTTGATAAATTATTAATTTCCAATAATTTGTATGTTGCTTCCACCATTTCTTCAGTAGAATAATCGAAAGGCATCATCATTGTTTGGGCAGACCTTCTCAGTCTGTTGTAATGTTCCTCTGCTTTGAAAATCTTGGTTCCGTTCGCGGTTTTGTAAGATTTAATCCCTTCGAAAACAGCATATCCGTAGTGTAACGATTGACCATACAAGTCGGTCTTGGCTTCTTTTGCTTTTACATATTCCCCATCAAAAAAGAGAACACTGTCGTCATTGAAATACATTTTGTATTGATTTTATATTTGTTTGTTAGATTTAGGAAAATAAAAAACCATCCTCGTGGTGAGAATGGTCTGTATTATTTCAATTCAATAATTATCACAAGCCATCACTCACCATCGGAATCCGATAATGACAAGAATGACAAGAATAATGATTGTGTTATTCATCTGTTTATTTTCAACGGTACAAATGTATGAACTAATTCCAATAAACATTGTTTTTTTCATAAAAATTTCTTTTCAATAATATTAAAAACACATAAAATATACATATTTTTACGATATTCATTAAAACAGAAATCAGGGATAAGGTATTGATTTTCAAGTTGTGAAAGCTGAAAAAATTACGATGCCTAAAATTTTACTTTGAATCTGCTATTTTGCTTTTGAATTTTAATTTTCGGTCAGATTTTAATCATTAAAACCGAAAAATCCACCGATTGGTGGATCTAATATTTCAGACACACTTCGACAAGCGCAGTGTGACAACTCAATTTATTATTAGAAATGAACCTGCTGGATCTCTTCTTCAATTTCTTTTGGAGTTTCGTCTTCTGATCTAATGAAAACCATCGTTACAACAGCACCGATCAACATACAAACTCCGCCAACAACTACATAATCAATCGCCATTTTTCCAAAAATGTTTGAAACGATTGGTCCGCCGAAAATCCCATTAATGATTTGAGGAATTACAATGAAGAAATTAAAGATTCCCATATAGACACCCATTTTTCTTTGAGGAATTACTTCTATCAACATTGCATAAGGCATCGCTAAAATACTTGCCCAGGCAAATCCTAATCCTATCATAGAAATCCAAAGCAACGACGTATCTTTTATAAAATACATCGATATCAATCCCAAACCTCCTGAGAACAAAGCCAAAGCGTGGGTTTGCTTTTTACCAAGGAATTTAGCAATTGGTGTCAATAGAAAAGCAAATGGAATTGCCCAAAGATTATACATTCCGAATAATTTCCCAGTCAAATCTCCAGCATTGTTAAACGCTTCCGAATGTGTATCGTCCGGCGATAATCCAAAATGATGCGTTGCCAAAGCACTTGTTGTGAAAACCCACATTGTAAATAGTGCAAACCAAGAGAAGAACTGAACAATGCCCAATCTTTTCATCTGAGTTGGAATGTTCGCAAAATCCTTGAATATATCTGAAAATTTGGAAGGTTCTGCAACTTCTTTCCCATCTTCGAAAGCTGCAAATTCTTCCGGAGAATATTCCTTAGTTGTGAAAATCGTGTAAAGAATAGTCAGAATCAAAAATCCTGCACCAACATAAAAAGAGAAAATTACGTTATCCGCTACAAATCCCTCTGGAGCAACATTCGAGATTCCTAATTTGGTCAACCAATCCGGAAGATAAGAACCGATTACAGCTCCGATTCCAATCAAAATTGTCTGAACAGAAAACCCGATTGTTCCCTGATGTTTCGGAAGCATATCTCCAACCAATGCACGGAAAGGTTCCATTGCTACGTTGATAGAAGCATCCATCATCGCTAGAAAAATCACTGCAAGCAATAATACATTAGCAGCGATAAGATTAGTCACAGAAGCAGCGTTGGGAAGTAATACCAATCCAATTGCACAGAGAACCGCACCAATCAGAAAATATGGTTTTCTTCTTCCAAGCGGGCTCCAAGTGTTATCTCCCATATGTCCGATAATCGGCTGAACAATTAATCCTGTAACAGGTGCTACAAGCCAGAACCAGGAAAGTTCGTGGACGTCAGCGCCCAAATTTGCAAGAATACGACTCGCATTCCCGTTTTGTAAACCAAATGCCATTTGGATTCCCAAAAATCCCATACTCATATTGATAATCTGAGCCATTGAGAGATTTGGTTTTATTTTTTTTGTCATTTATTTTTTAAGGTATTTATATATTATTTTAATTTCTGAATCAAAGTATCTTCAATTGGTGCTTTGATTTTTGTCACTTCATTTACAACCTCATTGGGAACCGTTACCGAAAGAACGTATTGTTTCACTTTCCATTTACCACCGATTTTTTCGACAACGCCGGAACCTCTACAGATTTTCATTTGGGTGTCAAGGATTTCATCAAACCAAGCGTAATTTCCGTCTTTGCTGAAATAGATATTTCGTTTTAGAGATTTGAAATTCCAGGTTGATTTCTTATCGAAAAATGGTTTTGCCCAATCTTTGAATTCCTTTTTGTTCCAGACTTCGGTCGCGTCTGTTCCGATGAAAGTAGATTCTTCTGCAAAGCAATCAAAATATTTATCAAAATCTGCATCAGCTGCAAACGTATTGAAATCATCTAACAGTTTGTTGATATTCTTTTTCTGAACATTCTCATAAAAGCCTTTTTTCTGAGCCAGAACTGAATTGGAAAATATTAAGAACGATGACAGTAGAAAGAGTGAAATTATTTTCTTCATTTGATTTTATTTTTGAGTTTCTATAATTTTTTTAATTAACACAATCTGACCAAGGTGATAGTAGCTATGTTCTATCATACCGTCAAGATTTCTGATGTATGTTCCGTATTTTTCATCAACAAAATCTGCATCGAGTTTTTCATCAGGTAAATTTTCTATCAATTTTGCAAATTCCTCAGAATCTTTCCAAAAACCATCAAGAAAATTGTCCCATTGCTCTTGAGATTCTAGAGGTGGAAAATCAAAACTGAATTTATCTCTTATTTCCAAACCACCACCAAGCAAAACGTTTTTGATTCCTTTGATATAATAATGAATATGCTGTGCAAGAACAGAAATCGTATTGAGATTCTGAAACTTAGCCGTAGCCATTTTATAATCCAAATTTTCCAGCTGGTCTTTGAAATTCGTGTTCGCAATCCAAGTTCCATTCAGGATGACTTCCCTGAAACGATTTGCCAGTTGTAATTGATTTTTCATATCTGAAATATATTAAACTAATGTAAAAATTTGTTCGGAAACTCAATTACATTTTCTTGGTTTGGGAAGTTATTATTTCAATTCTAAAATTAATGAAGATTTTCCAGCGACAGATAAATTCGTTTTCAAATCAAAATCTTTGTCAGAGATAATATCTTTTCCTGTTCTAAAATTCTTTAACCCTTCAGAAAAACGTTTCAAATCCAGATTTTGAGTTTCTTTATTGTTATTGATGACAACCATTACTCTTTTGCTATCCGTATATCGGAAGTAAACGTAAACATTGTTGTTCGGGATGTAATGCAAAGTTTTTCCGGTGTGAACCGCTTCGTTTGTTTTTCTCCAGTTCAGAAGTTTTTTGGTATAATCGAAATATTCGTTTTGAGATGCTGTTCTTCCTGATTTCGTGAATGCGTTATTTGCGTCGCCAGGCCAGCCTCCTGGAAAATCTTTACGGATCTCGCCATCGCCACCGTTGTTTTTATCTCCAGCCATTCCGATTTCGGAACCGTAATACAACTGTGGAATTCCACGAACGGTCAAAATCAAGCTCATTGCCAGTTTGTAATCTTCAACTTTCGGGAAAATCTGATTAAATCTATTCGTATCGTGATTCTCAGCAAAAACCAAAATATTATTGATATTTGGGTAAAGAAAATCATTAGCAAAATTGTCATAAACTCTCTGCATCCCGGAATCCCAACCAGAATCTTCGCGGAAAACCTGCCCCAGAGCATCGTGAAGCGTAAAATCCATCACAGATGGCAGATAAGAATTGTAACCTTCTATCGCTGCAATCTTGGAATCCTTTTGCCAATAAGACATCTGTGCTTGGTCGTGCATCCAGACCTCTCCAACAATATTGAATTTCGGATACTCGTCAGTAATACGCTTTGTCCAATCTGCAATTCCTTTTTTGTCGTTGTAAGAATACGTATCCACACGGAAACCGTCCAAACCAGCATATTCTATCCACCAAATCGCATTCTGGGCCATATAAGTCACAACCATCGGATTACTTTGGTTCATATCCGGCATTGTGGTATCGAACCAGCCGTCCATACAAGCGGCTTCATCCACTTTTGCAGCGTTGGTATCGAATTGCGTTGTCATTCTGTAATTACTTCTTTGGAAACCGTTTTCTCCATTCGGCCAAATATGAATCCAATCTTTCGCAGGTAAATCTTTGATAATCCAACTTTTTGAACCCCAGTGATTGGTCACATAATCCATCACGAGTTTCATTTTTCTTTTGTGAAGTTCGTCAGCCAAATTTTTGTAATCATCATTGGTTCCGTAACGCGGGTCTATCTTGTAATAATCGCTTTGGGCATAACCGTGGTAAGAATAACTTGGTTCGTTATCCTCCAGCAAAGGTGTGTTCCAAAGTGTTGTAACACCTAATTCGCTCAGGTAATCCAGATTTTTTACAATCCCCGCAATGTCTCCACCATGGCGTCCGCCGTTTTTCGTTCTGTCCGATTTTTCGGCTGTATCAGGTGTATTGTCATTCTTTGGGTTTCCGTTGGCAAATCTATCCGGCATTATCAGATACATTACATCCGAAGAAGTGTAAGAATCTCTGTTTGCTGAGTTTTGCTGTCTTTGTTTGAATTCGTAATCAATGGTTTTAACGGTTTTGTTTCCGTTTTTGAAATTCAGTTTTGCTTTCTGTGGCTGAACGCCGTTTGTATCGATTGTTACGAAAAGGTAATTTGGATTTTCGACTTTTTTGATTTCTTTAATCTTGATCCCGTTTGAGAATTCTGGCTGAAGATTTTGGATATCTTTTCCGTAAACCAACAATTGTAGTTCAGGATTTTTCATTCCGCTCCACCAGAATGCCGGCTCTACTTTCTGAACCTGAGAATAGAAAATAGAAGAAAATACTATGGCAGAAATCGTTAATATTTTTTTCATAAGGTTAATTTTTAAGGTCTATTTAAAATTAAGGTTTTTATTTTATTATTGATGGTTTTGAACAAACTTTTACAAGTTCTTTTTTTACCACATAGATACATAGTAGTCGCAATCTATAAGGTAAAATAGAAGTTGTTACCATTTAATTTTAATATTTCTATGTGTTTATGTGGTTTTAATAATTTTGTAATTAATCTTCATCAACATTCGCTCTTTTTGCTATTTTATTTGCCAGCCAACTTACATAGAATAATTGAAAACTATGGTATATCATTATAGGTAACAAAAACAAGACTTTCTGGTCATCCGGAATTCCTAAAACCAAGAGAAATAAACTCCCGTGAACTAAGGATTTCTTTGAACCACAGAAGGTTGTTGTAATGACATCTTTTGGTTTGAAATTCAGTTTTTGTGCTATGAATTTCAGGATGTAATAGGTTGCAAAAAACAAAAAGACAACACTAAAAGCCAAAGCTACAAACACAAATAAAGGCACAGCTACAAAAATATTCTCAATAAACGCTGTTGAAAAACTTTCGTAAACGATGAGTAAAATAATCAGTCGGTCAAATTCGGAAATGATGCTTGCATATTTTATTATCCATTTTTTGAAGATCGGATTAAGTAAAATCCCTAAAATGATCGGTAACAAAACTTTGAGCAACAACTGCTGAATGATTTCAGATTGGTTTCCAGATTCTCCATTTGCTGTCAAGAAAGAACTCATCAAAAGCGGCGTCATTACGATCCCGATAATTCCGGAAATCGATGCATTGAAAATAGCTGAAGTGACATTCCCTTTTGCAATCGAAACCATTACTACCGATGAAGAGACCGTAGAAGGTAAACTTGCCAGAAAAAAAACAGAAAGCCAAATATTGTAATACGGCGTGTCTTTCAGGAACGGATAAAACATCAATGTCAACAAAGGAAAAATAATGAACGTTCCCGACTGAATCAGCAGATGCAGTTTCCAGTTGGAGACATCTTTTACGACTTCTTTAAGATTCAGCTTCAATCCATACAACAGAAAAATCCCGGCAATTCCCCAATCAATAAATCCTGCGAGGTTGAAATATTCATTATAGGACTCGTGAAAAGGAACGACTTTCGCCAACAAGACCATTCCTATCAGCAGGAACAGAAAGGTATTTTGTTTGTTGAAAATCTTGGAAATCCAATGCATTCTTTAGGATTTTGGAGAAAACTTTGTCAAAGCCTTAAACTCTGACAAAGTTTTGATTGATGTAGAAACCCATAGCCCCGATTGCAGTGGAAATCCTTTTTTGCATGGGCTTCGAGAACCTCAGCCTGACAAAACGTTTTGCAAAAAGATTGACTTCGTCGAACCACTTCGCTAGGTCTGCAACGGAAAGCGGAATCAAGCTCCTAACAACTACCCCGTTTTCCGAACAAGTTCGGAACCCACCAATTCGGAGAAGGGGAAATTGTTACTTTACGGGTTTCACAGAAATAGCATAACCGCCACTTCTTACCAAGTGAACCGGCAGTTTTGTTTTGCTGTCAATTGTCTTTTTGTAGATATGATAACTCTGCGGATTATTGATATAATCGGCATTTTTTCCATCTTCGTAGATAGTAGCCTCGTATTTTCTTCCTTTGTCAAGGAATGAGAAATCTACAGTAAAATCTCTGGCATTCTCATCGGTAATTCCTCCAACAAACCAGTTATCTGTTCCTTTGGCTTTTCTTGCGGTATGAATGTAATCTCCAGGTTCTGCCGAAAGGATTTTGGTATCGTCCCAATCTGCAGCTACATCTTTGATAAACTGGAAAGCATCCATGTGTTTTGCGTAATTTTCCGGTAAATCAGCAGCCATCTGCAACGGTTGATACATGACGACATATAATGCTAATTGTTTTGCTAAGGTTGTTTTCACAAAACGATTATCCCCAGGGAAATAGTAATCTAATTTGGTTTGGAAAATACCCGGTGTGTAATCCATCGGTCCGCCCATCCATCTTGTAAACGGAAGAATCGTCTGATGGTCTGGGTTATTTCCTGCAAAAGCTTCGAACTCTGTTCCTCTAGCTGCTTCAGCTGCGATCCAGTTAGGATAAGTTCTGCTTTCTCCACTTGGACGAACAGACTCGTGGGAGTTAACCATGATCTTATATTCCGCTGCTTTTTCTATAATTCTCCTGTAATGATTGATCGTCCATTGGCTGTAATGATGCTCACCTCTTGGAATAATATTTCCTACATAACCTGTTTTAACGGCATCATATCCATATTTATTCATCAACTGGAATGCTTTATCAGCCCATCTTTCGTAGTTGGATGCAGAACCAGAAGTCTCATGATGCATGATCAGCTTGATACCTTTTGAATGTGCATAATCGTTCAGCATTTTGATATCGAAATCCGGATAGGGTGTAATGAAATCAAAAACAAATTCTTTGGAATGACCGAACCAATCTTCCCAACCAATGTTCCAGCCTTCAATTAAAAGTCCCTGGAAACCATTTGCTGCAGCAAAGTCGATATATTCTTTAACTTTTGTATTGTTGGCAGCGTGTTTCCCATTAGGTGTCAATTTGGAAAAGTCCGTTTTTCCAATATGAACATTATCCGCTGTAGAATAGGCCCATTGAGATTTCCCGATAATCATCTCCCACCAGACACCCATATATTTGGTCGGATGGATCCAGGAAGTGTCTTTATATTTTGTAGGCTCATTCAGATTAAATAACATTTTGGAATCCAAAACCTCTTCCGCTTTTGGAGAAACAATAATTGTTCTCCAAGGTGTCACAGATGGCGTCTGGATATACCCTTTCGCGCCTTGAGCATCTGGTGTAAGATGCGTTTTGAATTTGAAATTGGTTGCATCCAACTCCAGATTAGCAGCAGGATAATCAATTACTGCAGCTTCTGCAATATTGACATACAGTGGGTTTGTGCCTTCTTTCTTCATCATCAATGGCATCTGAACACCATTTTTCACCAAATTCTGAGAAGCGTTTCCTTCGTAAGAAGTCGGCCATTTTGCAGGAATTTCAGATAATTTTGAAGTCTGGGTAACATACTCTTCCGTATCATAATCTCCGGCGAGCCACCAGGCTTTCATATCTGTAGGAAGATCAATTTCTGAGTCTTCTTCTTTAATGATGAAATAGTTAAGATTTTTCTGTTGAGGAAACTCATATCTGAATCCTAAACCATCATTGAATAATCTGAATTTTACAATAATGCTTCTGTCGTTTTCTTTTTGGTTAAGGGTAACCGCTAATTCGTTGTAATTATTAATATAGTTTTTCTTTTCTCCAAGAACCGGCTGCCAAGTTTCATTTTTTGAATCCCTTTTTTCAGCAGTTTTCTCAAATCCATAATCAAGGTTTTTACCTTCATTATTTTTATTCTCGATTTCTGAAGCAAACTGGATATCGCCGTCTTTCAACAATCTTAATCCCAATTTGGAATCCTCTACGACAATGCCGCCGTTATATTTTAAATTGTAATAAGGAACACCACTTTTCAACTGGAAATTCATTTCGAATTTTCCGTCCGGCGATTTCAAACTTTGGGCATTGAGCCCCGTAAACATCAAAGAGAACAATACTGCTCCAATGGTGATTTTTTTCATTTTTTCTAAGGTTTATATATGTGTTACAATATAAAAAAAGTGTTGCGGTTTCGCAACACTTTTCCTGATTGATTTGATGATTTATATCTTAACAATTGTGTAAGTTCCCATTTTAAGATCTACAGTAATTGTATAGAAACTGCCTCCTCCGTCAAACGTGATATTACTATTATCATCATTGATTCCAAGGAAACCAGAGTTACCTTCATTGTTTTTATGAATATTTCCCCATTCTTTTCCGGTCCAATCTTGCTGACCTAAGAATTTAAATTGCGCACCATCTGGAAGCTCTCTAATCATTTGAAATTTTCCATTCCCTATAGAATTAAACTCTTCTGCTACATTAGCTTGCCATCCTTGGATTGAACCTACTAAATAAAGTTTCGGAATATCCCAAACAGATTCTGTAGGCGTCACAGTAATTGATTTTTTAGAAAAATCTGCATCGATTACAATTTTATAAATACCCGCTACTCCTGTAAATTTCATATTTTCCGCATCACCAAATTCTACATTAGAAGATGTTGTCTTGAAATATCTGTTTGAAGCATTAGTTCTGGGATCATCAATACTATAGTTCAATGGGTTCCAATCTGCTTGTCCTAGGAATCTGAAATTATCTGGTTGCAGATAAGTATAAATCTCAGAAATGTTATCTTTTTTATACAATTTTGGCGCAGCTCCCGGAGTCCATCCCGCTGCTGTTGCCCCTCCGACCAAGAAGAAGTCGGGATAGTCTACTTGGTAAGGAGTCACTTTAAAAGTAACAACAGCAGATTGAAGTACTATAGAACCTCCTGTAGATGTAGTTGTAGCTGTAATCCTAATATCAATATCATTTGCTTGATTAATAGTTGCTCCGGTATTAACAACGGCTGTATTCAAATCCTTATTTGTCACCTTCAATGACCTTGTAATATTATCAGGATTAGGGTTAGGAATAGTAACTTCTCCTATTGAAACAAAAGATGTTGTTCCTGTTTTTGCAACCTCTACTAAATATTTGACATTTACACCATAGGAAGAATAGTCATTCCAAGTAATAGTTGTAGCTATTGCAGACTGGTCTGCTGAGTTTAAGACCAGAGAAGATCCTGCTGTAGGAGCAGTAACGATTGGACCAGCTATTGGGTATGTAGTAAGATCTAAACTTATGCTATTAGATATTTCCGCTCCTGACTCAATTCTAATATAAACTTTTGTGGGAGAATATGGGGAAAATCCAGCCTGTAATAATGCTGTATTTATAGCTCCTATTGTAGTGATATAATTATTGGTATTTGATGTACCTAATTTAATCTTATTTGCAAAATCTTCGGTCGCGGAAAAAACGACATCATAATTTGAACTTCCTGTCTTATCCCAATTCAGAATAAAAGGATTATCTTTCATTGTTTCATATAGGATATTACTACCCAACGTAGTGTCGTATAGTTTGAAACTGGCTTCTGGTGTTGTCCAGTCTCTGTCTGCATCATTATCGCAAGCAAATATTACTGTCAAAAGAAAAGACGCTAATAATAATTTGAATATATTTTTCATAAATTTTTTAATTAGTAATTAAAGAATATTTTAAAATTATTCTGTAGGAATTAAAGTGTAATGTCCGGTCGAATCATTAAAATAAACATTATAAGTCCATTCTGCCGATACAGGAATATCCGCTCCACCAGATGTACCAACTCCGAAATATTCAGAATTTGTTCCCCAGTTTACATCCCAAGAGTTATTAGCTCTGAATTTTACAACTCCAGTTTTCAGGCTTACTGCCTGAGCAGACTTCCATAGGTGTTGATCAAAAGTAGACTTCGTAAGCTGAATATCAACATTGTCTGTAGCTGTACCATATAAAGATATTGCATCATATGTAGTTACTGGATTATCAATTTTCACCAAAGTATAAGTAAGATCGGATGTATTCACGGATAATTTGTAATACCCTTCTGTAGCAATGCTAATATCACCAGAACCACCATCAGTACTTAATTGTCCATCAGCAGCTCCTTTTCCAAACTGTGCATCCCAAGAACCTTTCACTTTAATCATTTTGAAGCCTCCTGCTTTGAAAAGACCGGTAAACTCATAAACAGATGAATTAGAAGTTTTTAACATCGGTAATAAATTAACATTTGTGGCTAAATTATCCCAGCCTGCTGCTGTTGCATTTCCAATAAGGTATAAATCCACATAGCTATAGATTGGCCTTGCTAAATATGGAGTAATTGTAAGATTAGTCACATTGGATACTTGAGCCAAATCTTTGTTTGCACCCAAATAAGAAGAAACCCTAAAGTACATTTTCTGTGCAACATCGGGAACCAGACCTATTAATTTGGCTGCATTATTCATCTCTAAAGTTGTGAATGCAGAATAATTCTGTGAACGTACTACTGGACCTAAATTTTTAGAATTTTCAAAACTTTCACTAGCACTTATTTCTAATTGATAGGTAATTTCCACAGGAACAGAGTATTCTCCTTTATTCCAAGTAACAGTAAGTGCTGGATTTGAAGGAAAATTTGAATCTAACTCTAGTTTTTTTGTGGAAAGATCCATTAAAATAGGAGCAGATTGAGTATCTATATTAATAATCTCACGATCTTCACACGATATTATTCCTAAAAATAACCCAGTCGCAAGAAAAAAGTGTTTAAATATATTATTTTTCATTGTTATTTAAAATTAAGGATTAATAACCTGGATTCTGTTTAAGATTTGGATTTACCACTAATTCATCATTAGGAATCGGGAATAGATTTCTATATTCTCCAACTGCAACTCCATCTTTTACATTACCTTTCCAGGGCCATAAATAAGCTGAAGATGTAAATTTACCATAACGAATAAGATCTGTTCTTCTTGTCATTTCCCAAGATAATTCCCTAGATCTTTCATCAAGAATAAAATCAAGATTAATCACAGAGATTGAAGAAGCCTTCGCTCTTAGCCTCAAAGCATTCACATAACCAACAGCTGTGGACATACTTCCGCCACCACCACGTAGAACAGCTTCCGCATACATTAGGTAAACATCTGCTAATCTATACAATGGCAAATCTGTTTCTACCCAGTTGTCATGAACACCTGCCGCTCCATTACTCTTTATATTCTTATATTTTATAAAAGCATAACCATCATTGAAGTTACCTAAATCATTAATTTCTAAATTTTGTCCACTTGTATAGAATCTACCTCTAACATCAGATGTCTCAAACCTTTGTACAAATGGCTTGGTTGTTCTAAGTCCCCCCCAACCACTATTTACACCAAAATCTTTCGGGTCCATTGTACCTCCAATTGCGGCATGAACCAAATATGTTGTTCCTCCGTTGGTTTGTGTATTATTTCCATCATAAACAACTGAAAAAATATTTTCAGGGTTATTAAGATTATTATCAGCTAAAAATAGATTTGCATAACTAGGATTTAAACTATAACCTGCATTAATTATTTTTTCACAATTTGCAATAACATCAGCATATCTTTCAGTATTATTATAAACTTTTGAATTAAGATATAATCTTGCAAGCAAAGACCAAGCAGCCGCCTTATCTAATCTTCCATATTCATTAGTCCTTGGAGATTTAAGTTCTGTTTCGGCTTCTTTTAACTGTGTTTCCACATAGTTAAAGAGGTCCGCCCTCGTCATTTGTTTTGGAATTGTGCCAAAAGTAGTTTCGTCTACAAATGGTACATTTCCATACATGTCTAATAAATGATAGTAAGCTTGTGCTCTAAGGAGTTTTGCTTCAGCCCTCATTACTTTTGCTTCATCTAAATTTGCTCCTGAGATGCCATTTTGTGCTAACATCGCATCACTAGTGTTCTTTATGAATTCATTACAATAAGCAATTTCTGTGTATAATCTATAATACATCGCTTTACTAAAATCATTTGCTGGTGTCCAAATCATTTTATGAAATTCATGTAAAGTACCATCATTCCATCCTATTACTGCCTCATCAGTTGTAATAACTTGCATGGTATATAGTAAACGGGTATAAATAGAGAAACCTCCATCAATATCAGCAATATCTCCATTTCCATCACCACTTGATTGTCCCCCTAAAGCCAAACCACCATATAATTTAGCTAATAGATTTTTATAATTTCCAAAATCTTTATAAAGACTTGCTGCCGTAACTTCTGTAATAGGTTCTTGTTTCAAATCATCGACACAAGAAGTAATAATAAGTGATGCACCTAAAATTGCTGTTGCAATTACACTATTTTTTATTCTGAATAATTTCATTGTCTAATTTTTAAAATTGAATATTTAATCCAAGAGAATATATTTTTGGTCTTTGGTAAAAACCATTATCAATATTCCCAAACACTTCAGGATCAACACCAGAGTAATCTGTAATTACAAAAACATTTTGAGCCATTCCATATACTCTAAGATTACTTCCCTTACCAAACGCATCACCAAAATTGTAACCTAGAGTAAGATTATCCATTCTGATAAAAGAAGCATCTTCTACAAAAATATCACTCCAATATTGAGGAGAATTGAATCCATAGTTTGCTGTAACACTAGAAATATTCTGTAGATAATTATTCGTAGAAATACTTTGAGCATTAGCTTGTGATGCAAAGTTGTTATATACATAATTCCCTACCACAGCTCTAAGTGACGTTGACAAATCCCATTTTTTATAATTTAATCTAGTAGAAAAACCAAATGTTGCATCGGGCGTAGTAGATTTATAGAAATATTTATCTGCAATAGAAATCGTACCATCTCCATTTCTATCTACATAAACTCCGTCTAATGGTTTTCCATTATTGTCATAAACCTGTTGATATACAAGGAACCCAAGAGGTGTAAAGCCTACTTGATTAGCTTGCACCTGATTTCCTACACCTCCAGCAATGACATTACCTGCAGGCATAATATATCCAGCCTCCACTTCTCTAAAAGAAGTTACTTTTGGATTATAATGAGCTACATTGAAGCTGAAATCCCAATTAAAGTCTTGTGTCTTGATAGGATTTACATTAATCAAAAATTCTATACCATCAGTTTCCATTTCCCCAACATTTTTCCAATTTTTGTTACTAAATTCTCCTGCTGGAACTCCTACATAACCCAATAAATTTTTTGTTTTCTTCTTGAACCAATCAACAGACCCAGTAATTCTATTATTTAATAATCCAAAATCTAGCCCAGCATTGATGGTTTGTGTTGTTTCCCAAGTAAGAGTTGGATTATATTGAGTAGGGCGATACATAAAATAAAACTGATCACCAAAACCATAATATGCGCCCTGCTCACTAAATCCATATGAAGCAAAAGAATTATACCAACTTTTTGGATTATTTGCATCACCTATCTCCTGTTGACCTGTTTCTCCCCAGCCACCCCGTAGCTTAAGATCAGAAATTATATTTGAACTTTTTAAGAAGTTTTCTTCTTTAATTTTCCAAGCTCCAGATATAGATGGGAAAGTGCCCCAGATATTACTTAAATCATCTGTACCATTATAAAATCTTGAAGTGGCATCTCTTCTTATAGCACCAGTCACAATATACTTATTAGCAATTGTAAAGATTGCTCTACCGTAATACCCTAACAAAGTGAGTTTACCTTCCTGATCGTTAGTGGAAACGGAAGGAAGTGTTCCAAAATAAGTAGTAGCTCCTGGAATTGTATTATGGAATTGTTGATAAGAATACCCAACCATTGCATCTACTTTAGTATCAATCACATCAATATTTTTAACATAATTAAGATATGTTTCTAACAACTTGTTACTTTTCTCCTGAGTATAATCTCTTCTGGTTCCACCATTGTTAAAAGTACCTGCATAGTTTGGATATTCTGTTACTGCTCCTGTACCTTTTTGATAATCATAACCTACATTCACATTCCAATGCAAATCTGGTAAAAAATGAAATTTATAATCCAATTGTAAACCCGCGATTCCTCTAAAAACTGTAGAAACATCTCTTCTTCCTTCTAATGATGCGAGTGGATTTCTTGTAGCATTAGCATTTATTGTATTGGCAGATTGCCACCATTCCCAATAATTATGCACTTGGTTTCCTTGAGATGAGTAATCATGCACAGGTTGCGTCGGATCAAAAAATTGAGAAGCACCAATAACTCCCGCATTAAAGCGGTTCTCTGTCATTGTACCTTTGAAATTCGCAGTAACACTCAAATGATTATCAAAAAATTTTGGTGTTAAATTTAATCCAATCGATGTTCTTCTGAATTCGTTAGTTTTTACAATACCATTTTGTTCATTGTATCCCAAAGATAATCTATAAGGTAATCCCTTTATACCTCCAGACAATGAAACATTATTATCAGTTCCCCAAGCTTTTTGGTAAATTAAATCTTGCCAATTTGTATTCGCTGCTCCTAATTTATCTATAAAACTTTGAGAAGTAGCATTTTCTTGAACAAATCTTCTAAATTCATCAGCAGATAGAACATCTAAATTGTCCATTTTTGTCGATACCGACGCAACAGATGAAAAATTAACTTTCACTTTTCCGGCCGACCCTTTTTTAGTTGTAATCAAAATTACACCATTAGAAGCTCTATTACCATAGATTGCCGCCGCAGAAGCATCTTTTAAAACGTCAAAAGACTCAATATCATTGGGATTAATAAGAGCTAATGGATTTGCAGCTCCAGAAAGACCTCCAAAGTCCATTGGTATTCCATCAATTACAATCAAAGGATCATTACTTGCGTTTAATGATGCCCCTCCTCTAATTCTAATTGTAGAACCCGCCCCGGGGTTACCACCATTGCCTGTAACTGTAACACCTGGTGCCTTACCTTGAATCAATTGATCGGGTGAAGTAGAACCACCATTAAAATCTTTTGAAGTAATAGAAGCAATAGACCCCGTAAGGTCTTCTTTCTTCTGCTTACCATAACCAATCAGCACAACCTGTTCGATCTCGGTTTCTTTTTTTGCCGTATCACTTTGTTGTGCATGTAACATTGATCCGAGCAATAGAAATGCTGGAGCAATTTTTAATACATTATAGTTTCTCACAAAAAATAAATTTTTAAGGTTTATATTATTTTCTAAATTATTCAGAATTACTCTTTATCGAGTTTTCTAATTTATAAAAAAAACAACATTCTGTTAAAATATTTTTAAAATCAGTTACATCAACACAATATTTTAACATAAAAACATCATAATTAAACAATAATAAATTGATAATCAGTTATTTAAAGCAATGTTAATTTTTTTAACAAATATCAGTTTTTAGCATTTTTTCAAGATTTTCATCAACTTTTTCTTCTTCTAAATTAACCAATATTAATCCTATATTAATCAAAAGTGAAACAAATCATAATTTATCGAATGTTTCCTATCCTCAAAAATGCCCTAAAATCCATAACATTAACAATATTCAAAAAATTCAACTATAATAAATTTTTAATTTATTTTTTTAATCAAAACAAAACCAATATATTTATTTTTATCAAACAGTGAAAGAACGAAGATAGGACGAACATAGGATATAGAAAGGACTTATTAACCTACTGAAAAATTTACAAAAATGTTGATTTGAGTTCTTGATAATACTAATCAACCATTCTAAGGGAAAAGTATCATTTTCTTACCTACACATATATTTGACATCTATCCTATTTTTAAAATGAAAATCGTAATTTCGCAACTCAAATTTTCAATTAAAAAATGTCAAACAAAAAAATGATCACCGCCGCTTTACCTTATGCAAACGGACCGGTTCATATAGGGCATTTGGCAGGCGTTTACATTCCTGCCGATGTCTATGCAAGATTCCAGAGAAGAACGGGAAAGGATGTCGCCTTTATTTGCGGTTCGGATGAACACGGGATCCCGATTACCATCAGAGCAAAAAAAGAAGGCGTAACGCCGCAGGATATCGTGGACAAATACCACGGGATCATCAAACAATCTTTCTCGGATCTGGGAATCTCTTTTGACGAATACTCCAGAACGACATCCAAAAAGCATTACGATGTAAGTCAGGATTTTTTCAGGACATTATATAATAAAGGAAAATTCACGGAAGAAGTTTCCGAACAATATTTTGATGAGCAGGCCAATGAGTTCTTGGCTGACCGATACATCGTAGGAACTTGTCCGAATTGCGGCAACGAAAATGCCTACGGTGATCAGTGTGAAAGATGCGGTTCCACCCTTTCTCCATCGGAATTGATCAATCCAAAATCGATGTTGAGCGGAAATGTTCCGGTTCTCAAAGAAACCAAAAACTGGTATCTTCCTTTGAATGAATATGAAGATTTTCTTAACGAATGGATCATCGAAGGTCATAAAGACGATTGGAAAACCAATGTTTACGGACAAGTAAAATCCTGGTTGAATGACGGTCTGAAACCTCGTGCAATGACGAGAGATTTGAATTGGGGCGTTCCTGTCCCGCTTCCTAATGCAGAAGGAAAAGTACTTTATGTTTGGTTTGATGCACCAATTGGTTACATATCCTTCACTCAGGAATGGGCGGAGAAAAACGGAAAAGACTGGAAAGATTACTGGCAAAACGAAAACTCTGATTTGATCCATTTCATCGGAAAGGATAATATCGTTTTCCATTGTATCATCTTCCCAAGTATGATGAAAGCCCACGGCGATTACATTATGCCAAAAAACGTTCCCGCTTTCGAATTCCTTAATCTTGAAAACGAAAAAATATCGACTTCAAGAAACTGGGCGGTTTGGGCACACGAATATGTTGAGGATTTCCCTGGGCAACAGGATGTGTTGAGATACGCACTTCTTTCATCTGCTCCGGAAACCAAAGACAACAACTTCACTTGGAAAGATTTTCAGACCAAAAATAATTCTGAATTGGTTGGGATTTTCGGCAACTTCATCAACAGAGTTGCAGTTTTGATTCATAAATATTATAATGGAATTGTTCCGCAAGGAAATAATAACGTTGAAGAACTGAACGAAATCAAAAAAGCAGCAAAAGAAATCGGAACTTTCCTTGATAATTTCGAATTTAGAAATGCTTTGTCAGCGCTGATGAATTTGGCAAGATTCGGGAACCAATATCTTCAGACCGAGGAACCTTGGAAAACCATTAAAGACAATCCGGAAAAAGCTGCAAACTCTCTATTCATCGGAGCGCAGATTGCTGTGGCTTTGGCTCAGCTATCGGAGCCGTTTATGCCTTTCAGCTCAGAAAAATTACTGAATATGTTCAATGTTCAGAAAACGGACTGGAACGATATTGAAACCAAAAACATCCTGATTGAAAGCGGACATCAAATCAATGAGGCGTCTCTTCTTTTCTCAAAAATCGAAGATGATGTGATCGAGGCCCAAATCCAAAAATTAGAAAACACCAAACAAAATAACAAGAAAACAAATCCTAACGCCAATCCTATGAAAGACGAAATTCAATTTGATGATTTTGCTAAAATCGACCTTAGAACAGCAACCATTCTTGAAGCTGAAAAAGTGGAGAAAGCAGACAAATTATTGAAGTTCAAAGTGGATACAGGTGTTGATATCAGAACGGTTGTTTCTGGTGTGGCAGAGAGCTTTTCTCCTGAAGAATTGATTGGAAAACAAGTCATGATTTTATTAAATCTTGTGCCAAGAAAAATCCGTGGAATAGAGTCTCAAGGAATGTTCTTATTGACGACAAAACCGGACGGAAAATTATCTTTCGTAACGCCTGACGAAACTGTGGAAAACGGAATCGAGATTGGGTAAAAATTGAAATAACATTATTAATACAAAAATCTTTTAGAAATTATCTAAAAGATTTTTTTTGTGCATAATTTTTGATACCGTTTAAAAAAATCTAACCTATTTATGAGAAAAATATATTTCCTATTTCTTTTCGCAACAATTCTTTCGTGTGGGAAACAAGACAATTATGACAAACTAGAAACAGTTAGTGCTATGGCTGCAGTTAGCGAACCTAGTGAAATGGATGCAAAACTACTTCCTTCTCCCGAATCCATCCAAGAAAAAGAAATTTCTGACAATTCTCAAAAGATTCCAAAAAAAATAATTAAAACCGGAAGAATAGAAATTGAAGTTGGGGATATCAACAAAGCTCAAAAAATCATTGTTGAAAATCTCAAAAAATTAAATGCTTACAAACAAGGCGAATTTTTCAGTAATAGTGAAGAGCAAGAAATGCTGAAAATGACCATCAGAGTTCCTAATGAGAATTTTGACAATCTTTTACAGTCAATGGATGAAGGACTTGGAAATGTCATTTCAAAAAATATAGGTACGGATGATGTTACAGAAGAATACACGGATGTTTCTATAAGACTCGAGAACAAATTAGCCTATCTTGAAAAATACAGAGAGCTTCTGAAAAAAAGTACTAATACAAAGGATATTTTAGAAATCCAAGAGAATATCCGTAATCTGGAAGAGGAAATAGAATCTTCAAAAGGAAGGCTGAAATTCATAGATGACAAAGTAAAATACAGCACAATTGAATTAACTTTAATCAAAAACAAACCGAGAAACTCTGTTACCTCTAAGATAGGTTTTGGTAGTCAGTTTATAGATTCAGTGGCGCAAGGCTGGAATAATTTCGTAGGTTTCATTTTAGGATTGATATCTTATTGGCCATTCTTATTAATCATCCCGATTCTAATAATATTACTCAGAAAATGGAGAAATCGAAAAAGAAAATCTAAAGACTAAAATAAAAACCTCGGAGAAATTAACTCCGAGGTTTTTAATTATTTCCTGGTCAGTTTCGCCAGATAAGAATCCTCATCCTGCAGAACTTTTTCAATTTTAAAGCCATTGTTTTCGGCTGCATTTTTCAAAGTATCAAAATCAAGATACAGCCATTTTATCGGTTCTTCAGACTCGCCTTTATAATGAACGATATAATCCAGTTCACCATAATATCCATCCGCAGGAATGTAAACGCCGCCGTCTTCATCTTCGTCAAACATATAAAGAATATCGGTGCTATCAATTAAGATTTGACCTTTTGAACTCAATAAAGAATGAAGTTTTTTAAGATAAATATCGATGACATTCAGGCTTTGAAAAATCCCAGTTCCGTTCATCAATAAAAGAATTGTATCGAAAGTTTCTTCTGAAAAGTGCAGCATATTTTCTGCAACTACATTCTGGACTCCTCTCAGTTTACAAACCTCAACTGACTTTGGGGAAATATCCAATGCTGTAACTTCAAGATTCCTTTCATTCTGAAGATATAACGAATGCGATCCCGCTCCTGCGCCAATATCCAGAACTTTTCCATTGGATAATTTCAAAGCTTTTTGCTCGATTTTATTCATATTCTCAAAATCTCGAAAAAGATAATCCACGGGAAGTTCATCCAATTCAGAGATCGAAGTTTCGGTTTGCAGATCTTCCGGCTTGTCATTGTGATAATAATCCCAAATTGCGCATCCCATTAGGTCTTTCATAGTGGTAATTGTGGATGCAAAGATAAAGTTTAAAATTTTTATTGATGAATATGAATTAACAAAATCCTTCGACTCCGCTCAGGATGACATTTCTAATACTAAAATGTTTTATTTACCATTGTCAAGCTGAGCGGAGTCGAAGCTCTATTAAAAAAGTATTAAATCTTTTTTTGTTTAATTTAATAATCATTACCATTACTTTTTTCTATACTCTTACGGTTCAGATTTTGCTAATAATGCCTAAATTGTATCTCCAATTTGAAATCAATCTATGATAGATAAAAATAAAAACTTCCAGACGGGATTCACGTTCAGTAAGCATATTCCGGAAGAGGTTTCACATTTCGACAGGGTATTTGGCGTTTTCAAAGATTTGCTCATTCACACTTCGGGAGATTTGGACGAGGCCTTTGACTGGCTGGATATGCTCGATAAGGAATACGACATTTTCAATGAAGAATACGGTTTGGACGATTTCATCGAAGACCTCAAAAAACGAGGTTACATCAAAGAAGAAGTTAAAACAGAAGATGGCAATTCCGATTCCGGAAATGGTAAAAATATTCTGACAGCAAAACTGGAAGCAGCTTTGCGGGATTATGCACTGGACCAGATCTTTGGAAAGCTGAGAAAAAGCGGTGTCGGAAATCACAGGATCAACAAAAGCGGTGTCGGTGACGAGAAAGACGGCGAAAACCGAAACTTTCAATTTGGCGATGACCTTGCAATGGTGAACCTAACCGAAAGTATCAAAAACGCACAAATCAACAACGGCATTTCTGATCTGAGACTGACGGAAAACGATCTCATTGTAGAAGAGACCAAACATAAAGCTCAAATGAGTACGGTTTTGATGATTGACATTAGCCACTCGATGATTTTGTATGGCGAAGACCGGATCACACCTGCAAAAAAAGTAGCAATGGCTCTGGTAGAACTCATTAAAAGAAAATATCCGAAAGATTCCATCGATATTATTGTTTTCGGAAACGATGCATGGCCAATTCAGATCAAAGACTTGCCTTATCTGCAAGTAGGCCCTTATCACACGAATACCGTTGCCGGATTGGAATTGGCGATGGATATTCTCCGAAGAAAAAGAAATACCAACAAGCAAATCTTTATGATTACCGATGGGAAACCAAGCTGTCTGAAACTCCCGACCGGCGAATATTATATGAATAGCGTGGGTCTGGATGAGAAAATCGTCTCCGAGTGTCTCAACAGAGCGGCACAAGCCAGAAAGCTGAAAATCCCAATCACCACTTTTATGATTGCACAAGACCCTTATTTGAGACAATTTGTAAAAGCGTTTACGGCTCAAAACAAAGGAAAAGCTTTCTTAACAGGACTTTCAGGTTTGGGGCAAATGATTTTTGAAGATTACGAAAAGAATAGGATTAAAAGAATTTAAGAAAAAACAAATTTTTTCTCGCTGATTTTACTAATTGTGCAGGTTGATTTTAAACTAAATAATTTGCATAATCCACCAAATCTGCGAGAATTAAAAACATTATTAATTAGTAAAAAATGAAGAACGATACAACATTCAAAGAATTAAAAAAATCGGGATACACAGATAAAACAATCAATCAGGAGATCCAGGCAAATCTGATTGCAAAAATAAAATCCAAAGAACCAGTTTTCGAAGGGCTTTGGGGCTACGAAGACACGGTGATTCCACAATTAAAAAAAGCAATACTGGCTGGACATCACATCAATCTTTTAGGATTACGTGGACAAGCAAAAACCAGAATTGCCAGAAGTATGGTCAATCTTCTGGATGAATATATGCCAATTGTAAAAGGTTCCGAAATCAATGACAGTCCTTTCAATCCGATTTCAAAATATGCAAGAGATCTGATTGCTGAACTAGGAGACGAAACACCAATTTCCTGGGTTCATCGTTCGGAAAGATTCTTCGAAAAACTGGCAACACCTGATGTGAGCGTTGCGGATCTGATCGGCGATATCGACCCGATCAAAGCAGCGACCTTGAAACTGCCTTATTCAGACGAACGCGTTTTACATTACGGAATGATCCCGAGAGCTAACCGTTCGATTTTTGTGCTGAACGAATTGCCGGATCTACAGGCGAGAATTCAGGTTTCATTGTTTAATATTTTGCAGGAAGGTGATGTGCAGATCCGAGGTTTTCAGTTGAGAATGCCTTTGGATATTCAGTTTGTGTTTACAGCCAATCCTGAAGATTATACCAACAGAGGAAGTATTGTAACACCTTTGAAAGACAGAATTGGTTCTCAGATTTTCACGCATTATCCAAAAACGATAGCCTTAGCAAGACAGATCACCGAGCAGGAAGCTTTGGTTTCTGAAGATGATAAAGCAAAAATCCAGATTCCGGATTTGGCAAGAAATCTTTTGGAAGAGGTCGCTTTTGCAGCGAGAGAAAGTGAGTATGTGGATGCCAAAAGCGGTGTGAGTGCGAGACTGACCATCAGCGCAATGGAAAATCTAATAGCCGCTGCAAAATTGAGATTATTAGAATCAGATTCAGAAAAGACGAATATCCGTCTGATTGATTTTATGTCGATTGTTCCTTCCATCACCGGAAAAATAGAATTGGTTTATGAAGGCGAACAGGAAGGTGCAGATTATGTTGCAAAAATTTTGATTGATGATGCCATTATGGTTCAGTTCGAAAGTCTTTTCCCACGAATTTCCAAATTGGAAAAAGAAGGATTGAAAACGCCTTACACAGATATCATCCAATGGTTTAACAACAATCATCTGGAACTGAATTATTCTGATAACGATAACGATTTCTACAGCAAATTGGACAGCATAAAACCTCTGACAACTTTGATTGAAGAAAACATTCCTGAATTGGATGATAATGATAAAAACTTCTGCAAAGAATTAGTTCTTTGGGCTTTGACAATCAGTAAAAAATTGGACAAGTCAGAAAATGCCTCTACTTTCAATTTTGAATCAGCTGGGATTGGGCAGTTTTTCAGGAGTTGACGCTTAAAGATTTATAATATCAAAGAAACATAAATTCTCAATAATTTGAGTAATTTGTGTTTCTTTTTTCATTGGATATTCAGCATTTTTTACATTAAGCTTTCATTCTAAATTGTATATTTGTTAAGGCTAAAAAACACAATTTTGGAATTACAGGAACTTTTTGAACGCTTATCGATACTCTGCATTTCGATTTTCACGCTCTATTATTTTTCAAACAGAAACCGAAACATCAGACTACATCCACTTTTGGGATTGATCAGTATTTGTACGTTTTTTATGTGTCTGGTTTTCACAAAGGCAGAATACAGTTTGGGAGTTGGCTTTGGATTGTTTGCCATATTTTCGATTCTGCGTTTCAGGACGGAAACATTTACTATTCAGACGATTGTTTTTCTTTTTGTTTCAATCACACTTTCCCTATTAGACGGGCTTTTGCCTATTAATAATATCAAAATTCTTTTGGGGATCAATCTTACAATTGTTATTATTTATCTCATCCTAAACTACTTCGAGAAAAAATCACCCATTGTTTCTGAGAAAAGCTCGATTGAGGTTATCTCATCTCTAGATTTTCTTCAGCTTGAGGAAGCGGAACGTAAAAAAGTTTTGGCTGAAAAAACTAAATTGAAAAACTTCAGTTATAATATAAAAACTATTAATCTGAATGATAATATTGTTATTTTAAAAGTCTCACATTAAGATCTCATTAATCCATATAAGCTCTTGCCTGTTTTATGTAAAGCTGTTTTTTATCGCCCAGATATTTGAATTCGATGTCTAAAGGATAAGTTCGTTTTACCATTTTCCGTTTCTGCCAAAGGTTATTAAGCTTCCTTTCCAAAGTTGGAGACAGATCAAAAAGTTTCTTGATCTCCGTTTCATTGAGAATCGGTTTCCCATTATTAAGACTTGAAGTGGAACGATAATCTACCACAAATGAACCAAATCCGTTGAAATTATGACCATAAAATTCGTCGCAGGTTACATTAGGTTCAGGCTTCACGACTGACTCTTCGCCTAATTGGACATTCACAGTAATCCCTGCATATCTGTCACGGTACATATTTCTTGTAATCAAGACCCCGTTGGCTTTCTCATCCGGAAATGAGCGATGGACCAAAACTCCCATAGCACAACTCTCATGATTGATTCCGAACAAATCTCTTTCCTGAAACGCACGGAAATTCCAGAAACTCGACCAAACATCCAGAATGGCCTTTTCCACGGTCTTAACTGAATCGCCGATGACTGCCGTTTTAGAATCATAAAGTCCTGCTCCATTGAAACCTTCCATATCTTCCGCATTGGTAGAAGAACGGAATCTGAAATTTTTGAAATCACTTTGAGCATTTAGTTTTTCTTCGACTTTCTTTAGAAGTTCGGGATTCACTTTTGAATTTTTGACTGTTTTTCTAAACGCTTTCAATTCTTTTTCCAAAAGCTTTACAGAATCTTTCGGGATGGCATACAGCGCATTGATTTTGTTTTGAAGGTCGTTTTCCTTGATATGTTCATTAAAATAATAAAACGGAATCGCAAAAGCATATTCGGGTGTTTTGAAAGATTTCATTTCTTTCTGGATCTGTTTTAAAAGACCCAGATTAGTTGCCTTTGAACCGATTGAATTAACGATATTTACTGGAGTTCCTGTTTCCAGATCAACCAAATCTGTCACAGAAAAATCCCTTTTCAGAACTATTTCTTTGACAGCTTTTTTTGCCGGAATTGGTTTCTGTGAAGCTTTCAGTGAATAAGAACTTTCCTTCGTAATCAATTCCACTTTCTTCCCTAAAAGATTATTGACAGATTGCTTATCCCAAACTTTTGTATCCACATACACCGGAATATTTCTGTTTTTCGCTAATAAGACCAAATGGCTCAAAGGTGTCTGAAGCTCTGTAATAATAATTCCTCTTACAGAGGGGATGAATTCCGGAGTCGTATTGATGATAATAATTTCGTTAGACTTTGGATTAAAATCCTCTTTTTTCTGCAAATCATATTTTTTGAGGATCCCAATACCGGAAGCATTTTCAATAGATTGTTGCGTAATTCTTTTGAAAATAAAATCAGAAAGAACAGTTGGGACTTTCAGTTCTTTTTTTGAATTAAGGAGAATGGCGTGTGGCGAATTTAAATAAAACTTAAGTTTATCTTTGAAGTAGACATTCTTGTTGACCTCATTAAAAAAGAAATTGATCAGTCCGGCATTCATCTCATCAGATGCAGCAAGCTCCATTATCCAATCATCAGAATTTTCAAGATAATTGATATTCGCAAGAAGATAAGTCCGCTTACTGGTCTCATTATATGATTGCTTGTTGAACTCACCTATATCTTCATTAAAACCTAAAACCTGCGAACAGAAATCGTAATGATAAGTATACCTCGTACTATTGAAAAAATATAATTTTTTTGCAGCATAATCATACACCACTTTCACAGATTTCATATTGGTAAACTTATCTGTGAGCGGTTTTCCTGAAAGATTCAGAAACTGTTGTTTTTTTGTAATTGAATTGACATAATTGTCCTGCGAATAAGACAGAACAGACAAACACAGAAATAAGAATAGTACGATTTTTTTCATAATTTGTGAAGATTACCTCACAAATGTAGCAATCTATCCCGAATGATGACAAGTTCCAAAATGAAAACCTCAGAGAAAATTTCTCTGAGGTTTTCATTTTTAGCCCCGATAGTAACGGTTACCCCACAGCAAGCCTTGGAAATGGCGGCTGTGCGAGGAGTAATAGTGGATAGCGGGATCAAGCTCCTAAATATTTTAACTGCCTCGAATTACTTGCCAGCTACGACATAAACTTCCTCATAAGGTTGGATGAGCACCCAGCCGTTGCCCGAGAATTTCATCTGGAATTCTTCTCCGCTTCCTCTTCCAATAAGGCTTTTCAGGGAAACGTTGGTTTTCAGTTCTGGTGTCAGGTTTCCGGACCAGGCAACTGTCGCATTTGGGTCTGTGAAAACCGGTGCGTCTGGTGTTACCAGAAGTGTCAATGGATGCCCGTGGGTTGTGATTGCGATGTGACCGGTTCCGCTGAGTTTCACTTGGAAAAGTCCGCCCGCCATAACGCCTGCGATGCTTTTCAGCATTTTGATGTCGCTTTTGATGCTTTGATCGTGGGCAAGAACGTCATTTCCGTTGACTGAGATAGACTCGTTGTTAAGGTGCAGGATTCTTACTTTTTTGCCATTATCAGCCACGTAAAGCCTTCCTGAACCTTCGGCTTTCATCAGCTTGGTTCCTTCGCCGGAAATTGCTTTTTTCAGAAGATTTCCAAGTCCGCCAGAAAGCATCCCTTGTCTTTCAAAATTGATGTTACCAACATAACCGACCATACTGCCAGCCTTGGTCCAAACAGCCTGATTGTTCAGATTAATTTCCAGAAGTTCTGGTTTTTCGAGTTCGAAATAGTCTTTTTCCTGTGGATTTTCTTTTGTTTCGTTTACAAAAGATTCGATTGAAAATTTGCTCATACTTTATTTTTTTAGTTTTACCAAACTACTGATTTTTTTGATAAGATCTATATTAAATAAAAGAAAAACCTAACAAGAATGTCAGGTTTTAAATATAATAAGTAAAAATTTAGTGTTTAAAACTGTCCGCCACCAAGCGCTCGGTAAAATTCGGTAACAGCTTGAAGTTGTTGAAGTTTATCATTAACGCCGGCTAATTTCGCTGCCAACAATGACTGTTCGGAAGTTAAAACATTCACGTAATTTGTATTAGATGAATAGGTTAACAACTCTTTGTTGTACTCCACTGCTTTTTCCAAAGACTGGATCTGAAGCTGTCTTGTTGATTCTTTTTCTTTCGCTTTCTGGTAAGATAATAGTGAATTAGAAACCTCGGAACCTGCTGTCAACAGAGTCTTTTCGAATGTATAATAAGCCTGCATTTTACGAGCTTCCATTATTCTGACTTGCGCTTTTCTGCTTCCCATTTGGAAAATATTCTGCGTCAAAGTTCCTGCTGCAGTGTAGAATAAAGAATTGGTAAAGAAATTTTCCAAAGTTCTGGATGACAATCCCAAAGTTCCCGTGATACTCAACGTAGGATAAACCTGCGCCATTGCCATGTTTTTGTTTTCGAATGCCTGGCGGAAAGTGAGTTCAGCCGCCTGAACATCGGGGCGGTTTTTCAATAACGAAACAGGTACGCCTGTTTTAAGGTCAGTATAAATTACCTGAGAATCAATAGAGTTTCGCTCAATAGATTGCGGATTGTCATTCATTAAAATACTTAAGGAATTTTCCGCTTGTTGAATCTGTAACTCCAAATCCGGAACCGACAACTGTGCCGAATAAAGATTAGCCTTGCTTTGTTCCAAATCTGCGCCGGTAAGATAAGCCGCGTCCATCAATGCCTGCACCGTCTCAACATCTTTCTTGCGAAGTTCAATGGTTTGTTTTGTAATTTCTAATTGTTTATCCAAAGAAATCAACTGATAATACAAAGTCGCAACTTGTGCTACCATTTGTGTCTGAACAGCACGTTTAGCCGCATCGGTCTGAAGAAATCCTGCATAAGCAGACCTTTTCAGAGATTTGATTCTTCCCCAGATATCCACTTCCCAACCTGTAGAAAGCCCCAACCTGTAAACTAACAGATCCGGCATTACAAAATTACCGCCTTGTGCTGCAGCACTATTTTTTGTCTCAGTCGCCGAAGCAGTCACATCCAGACTTGGAAGATTCTGTAATTCTGATTGTTTGAAAACCGCACTGGCTTCTTGAATTCTTGCAATAGCAACTTTTAAATCAAGGTTATTCTGAATGGTTTTATTAATTATATTCTGTAATTTCTCGTCAGTAAAAATCTGATTCCAAGCTAGATTAGCCACAGACGTACTGTCGTTGTTTGTTTTCTGGCGGAAAAGATTATCCTGCCTGCTTTGTTCTACCTGCGGATCCTGATAAGTATCTGTTACTTTACAAGAGTAAAAGAAACCAGCAATACCAGCCAATAGAACTAAATTTATGATTTTAATTTTCATTGTTACTTTTAATTTAGGTTATTCGCTAAGCTCTCCTTCATATTTTTCAAGGTCTTTTTTACCACTCACTTTTTCCTGCAGATACATAAATACCGCAAATAAAATCGGAATAAAGAACACGCCGAAAATCGTTCCGAATAACATTCCCCCAATTGCACCAATACCAATCGATTGGTTCCCGACAGCTCCAGCTCCGGTTGAGATCGCTAATGGAATCAATCCAAAAATGAACGCGAACGATGTCATCAAAATCGGACGAAGTCTTTGTTTCGCTCCACTGATCGCTGAGTGTGCAATTGTGTAACCTTTCTTCCTCGCATCCAGGGCAAATTCTACGATCAAAATCGCATTCTTCGCCAAGAGTCCAATTAACATAATGAGAGAGATCTGCGTATAAATATTATTAGAACCACCAATCCACGCACTGAACATCATTACCCCAGCCAAACCAACCGGCAACGATAACATTACTGCAAATGGTAAAATGTAACTCTCATACTGTGCTGCCAAAAGGAAATAAACGAAGACGCAACATAAAATAAAGATGTAAACAGTTTGTCCTCCTGCAGTAACTTCCTCTCTCGTCAAACCGGAAAATTCGTAACCGTAACCTTGTGGTAAGGTTTCTTTTGCCACTCTTTCAACCGTATTAATAGCATCTCCGGAAGAGAAGCCAGGATTTGGTGTTCCGTTAAGAGAAATTGCTGTAAATAAGTTGAAACGGCCAATTGCTTGTGGTCCGTACACTCTTTTTGCTGTGATAAATCTATTCAACGGTGCCATTTCTCCATTAGAATTTCGAATCTGAATCATATTGAAACTTTCCAGATTTTCTCTATTTTCAAATGGCGCTTGGTAAATCACACGGTATTGTTTTCCGAACAAATTGACATTCGAAGAATAAACTCCACCATAATAACCCTGCATTGTTCCCAAGATATCTGAGACAGAGAATCCAGCAGCCTTTGCAGCAGGAATATCAATATCAATCATATATTGAGGATAATTCGGGTTGAATGATGTGAAAGTTCTCTGGATATCCGGCTGCTGATTCATTTTATCTATGAAATCATTTGTCACTTTGGTCAAATCGGCAATGCTTCCACCTTTCTGGTCCTGAATCTGCATCTCGAAACCTGCAGCATTACCAAAACCTTGCAAAGTTGGCCTTCCGAAGAATGTCATTTTTGCATCTTTGATATCGGCAGTCAATTTGTACATTTTTGCCACAAACGATTGCAGATCCTCGCCTTTTTTGGTTCTGTCTTTCCAGTCTTTCAGTTTTACAATCAGCATTCCGTTATTGGAACCACTTCCACTTATCATACCTCGACCAGAAACTTTGAAAATGTGAAGAACCTCAGGTTGTTTTTCAACAATTTTTTCAACTTTTGCAAGAACTTCTCTCGTTCTGTTTTCATTGGAACCGATCGGAAGCGAGATATCCATAAAAATTCCTCCCATATCTTCACTTGGAACGAAGGATTTCGGTGTGGTATTCATTAACCAAACAAAGATTCCGGCAAATAAAGCCAGACCAGCGAAAGCCATCCACTTCTTTCTCAGTAAAAATAAAATCCCTCTCGAATAACGTTTTACCATCGCATCGAAAATGATGTTGAAATTGGTAAAAAACCTCTGCAAGAAATTCTTATTCTTTTCTTCGTGAGAATGCGGTTTAAGGAAAATCGCACACAAAGCAGGACTTAATGTCAATGCATTGACGGCGGACAATATAATCGAAATCGCTAATGTTAAACCAAATTGCTTGTAAAATACCCCAGCAGAACCAGAGATAAAACTTACCGGAATGAAAACCGCTGCCATTACCAATGTGATACTGATAATCGCACCACTGATTTCGTCCATCGCATTTATAGAAGCTCTTAACGGAGATTTTTCTCCTTGCTCCAGCTTACTGTGAACGGCTTCTACAACTACAATCGCATCATCGACCACAATTCCTACCGCCAAAATCAATGCGAAAAGCGTCAATAAATTAATGGTAAATCCAAAAATACTCAAAAAGAAAAATGTCCCAACAATCGCCACCGGAACCGATATTGCCGGAATCATCGTCGAACGCCAATCCTGTAAGAATAAGAAAACCACGATGAATACAAGAATAAACGCCTCAAACAAGGTGTGAATTACTTTCTCGATTGATGCATCCAAAAAGTCATTGGCATTAACTAACGCCACATATTTTACACCTTTTGGAAAAGATTCCTGTGCTTTGTCCAAAACCGCAATGGATTGGTTAATTACATCCTGTGCATTGGAACCTGCAGTTTGTGCGACTGCCATACCAATCGATGGATGGCCGTCTGTAACACTGGTTCCAGTATAATCCTGCGCACCCAATTCTACTCTGGCAACATCTTTAAGTTTTAAAGTTTGTCCGTTCTCGGTAGCTTTTAGAATGATATTATCAAATTCAGGGATTTCTGTCAATCGCCCTTTATATTTTAAGGTATAACGGAAACTTTCGTTACTTTCATCGCCTAAACTTCCTGGTGCCGCTTCGATATTCTGTTCAGCTAAAACTGTATTGATATCAGAAGGAACTAATCCGTAAGACGCCATTTTATTTGGGTCTAACCAAATTCTTATCGAATAATCTTTTGTACCAAAAACCGTAACATCACCAACGCCGGTTACCCTTTTGATTTGAGGAACAATATTGATGTTGGTATAATTTTGGAGGAAGGTCATATCATAATTTGGATTCTCACTATAAAGCGAGAAAATCAATACATTGGAACTTTGCCTTTTGGTTGTTGTAACTCCGGCTCTTGTAACCTCCGCAGGCAACAAAGGCGTCGCTCTGGAAACCCTGTTCTGTACGTTAACCGCAGCAATATCTGGGTCAACACCTTGTTTGAAGTAAATCGTTACCGAACCAGAACCATCATTAGTAGCAGTAGAGGTCATATAGGTCATTCCTTCTACCCCATTGATTTGCTCTTCTAGCGGAACAATCACACTTTTTAGGATCACATCGGCATTAGCACCTTGATAACTTGCGCTTACAACTACCGTTGGCGGGGCAATATCCGGATATTGTGAAATCGGTAAAGTCACGATTCCCAAGACACCGAGAATCACGATGATAATGGAAATTACAGTGGACAATACCGGACGTTCTATAAATTTTTTAAACATATTTTTTAGAATAAAGGAAAAAAGATGAATGATAAAAGACTTTCAAAATCGAAAGCTTTCAGATTCTCACTTTTGACATTAATAAAATAATTTAGAAGACTATTTTCTATCAATGACGTTTTGCAAAGTCGTTTCTTCTGGAACCACTTGCGCATCGTCTTTTAAAAGTCCGATGCCTTCTACAACAACTTTGTCGCCTTGTTTAAGGCCGGAAGTCACGGCATAAGTCAATCCGTCCGGAAGACTCTCTACTTTGATTTCTGTAGATTTCACTTTGTTATCTGTTCCAATCAGATAAACCAAAACTTTACCCTGCATTTCGTAAGTTGCGGCCTGAGGAATAATGATAACATCTTCTAAACTATTAGGCATCTGAACTGTTGCACTGTAACCACTTCTCAAAAGGCCTTTGCTGTTTGGAAAAGTTGCTCTCATAGAAAACGAACCAGTGTTTGGGTCAACCAATCCACTGATAGATTCGATTTTTCCTTTTTCATCGTATTTGCTTCCGTCAGAAAGAACCAAATCTACCAAAGGAGAATTCTTAATTTTTTCCTGAATCGTAGCACCAGTTGCGTGTTTGAAAAACTCCAGTTGTTGTTTCTCATTAATAGAAAAATAAGCGAATATCTTTGAAACATTGGAAACGGTCGTCAAAGGTTGTGCTGTACTTGCACTAATATAGCTTCCGGCTTTGTAAGGCAGTGTTCCAACAACGCCGCTGACAGGGCTGAACAATTTTGTATAACCCTGATTAACCTGAGCGTTGGTCAATTGAGCTTGAGTCTCTGCCAAAGCAGCTTTTGCAGACAGAAGTGCCAATTCTGCAGATTGTAATTCGTAAGCAGAAATGATTTTTTTATCAACCAAAGGTTTGGTTTTTGTCACTTGCATCTGGGCTGTTGCAACCTGCGCTCTTGCACTGTTAACCGTTGCCTGAGCAGCTAATACAGACTGCTCATATTGTGGATTTCTGATAAGGAACAATAGCTGACCTTTCTTAACCTGGCTGCCTTCATCTACATAAATTCTTTCCACGAAACCGTCAATTTTTGGACGGATTTCTACATTTTCTACCCCTTCCAATCTTGCCGGATATTGGGTAAGATTCTCAGCCGGGCCACTTTTCGCAACGATATATTGATATGGTTGTGGCGGCAACTCTTTTTTGTCATCTTTATTTTCAGACTTTGAACAAGATGTCAAAAGACCTAAAACAACAAAAAAGCTAAGCGCAATATTCCTCATAAATACTTATTTTTTAGATATATTTTCAAACAAACGTTCAAATTTATTGATTAAATACAAATTACACGTTATGTAATTAATAATAAAATCTATCAAATATAATCAAGAAAAACTATTATTATTGATATCCAATAAGTTAAAAAATAATTTTAAAGAATATTTAACATAATTATATCAAACAAATGTTTGAATAAGAAATTAATAATTGATCATGAGTCGAATTTTCGACAGCTTTTTTAAATTAATTTTAATTAGTAGATTTAATGACGCAGAAGTAATTTCTCTCTATTAAAAAACAGTTACCAGAATTACAGAATAACTTACCAATTTTACATTTAAAAACGGACTTCAGAATTTTATCAAATAGGTAGAATTGTGAAAATGTAATATTTTTTAAAATAAAACTATCATTAATGAAAATAAACTCATGGAATCAATTAGAATTATTTCTGTACATTAATTTATATTTCTCAAATATGCAGTCCAGTAAATCAGCTTATAAAACAATCTGATTTCAAGATATTACATCAAAAAACAATGATGGATAAATCTGTTGAGAATATTAGTTTTTCCTCACAACAGGAAGAATCTCATTTTTATTAAGACCAAATCTTTTGATATCAGCCTCAGAGAATTTTTGAGAATAAAAATTGATATCAGCATCAAAACCAACACTTTTTAAACGGTCAAAATAATCCATTCCGTACCAGCGAACGTGGTCGTACTGTCCAAAATGTTTTTGACGTTGTTTCGGGTCTGTGATTGTGAAATCTTCGTAAGTTTTTTCCAGAGAATTTTTCATAGGAACTTGTAGAATCCCCCAACCTCCGGATTTCATCACGCGGTAAAGTTCGGACATTGCTTTTCTGTCATCCACAATATGCTCCAAAACATGATTGCAGATAATAACATCAAAACTATTATCTTCAAAAGGCAAATCAAGAATATCGGCTTTCACATCCACAATCGGCGAAAACAGATCGGCAGAAGTGTAATCCAGGTTCTTCATCTTTTTGAATTTTCTTAGAAATTCCTGCTCCGGAGCGATATGAAGAACTTTTGATTGATCAGTAAAAAAATTGGTTTCATTTTGAAGGTAAAGCCAGATTTGACGGTGTCTTTCTAATGATAAAGTTCCAGGAGACAACGCATTTGCCCGTTGCTTTCCGTAACCATAAGGCAGGAATTTACGGTAAGATTTTCCGTCAATCGGATCGGTGAAATTATTTCCTTTGAAAAAAAGAACAATCAGCGGACGCAGAAAAATGCTTAGGTTGATAAGCATTGGTCTCGGGATTTTATTGAGCAAAAATTTGGTTAATTTTTTCATTGACTAAAAATCAACCTGGAAAGCTTTCTCTTCGTCAGATTTAATTCCTAAAGCTTCATAAATATAATCGTATGTTGAAAGTAAAACCGGCTTACCATTATAAACACAAACATCGTGCTCAAAGTGTGCAGACGGTTGATTATCAAGTGTCGTAACAGTCCATCCATCATTATGGAATTTCACTTTCTCGGTCCCAAGGTTTATCATTGGTTCGATAGCCAAACAAATTCCGTCTTTCAGAACTTTTCCGCTTCCAGGTTTCCCGTAGTTCGGAACTTGAGGGTCTTCGTGCATTTGTCTTCCAACACCGTGTCCAACTAACTCACGGACAACGCCATAACCTTCTTTCTCACAGTGTTTCTGGATTGCGTTGGAAATATCCCCAACACGCTTTCCCCTCACACACTGCTCAATGCCTTTATACAAAGATTCTTTTGTAACTCTCAATAGTTTTTTGACCTCATCAGAAACTTCCCCTACTTCAAAAGTATAAGCATGGTCGCCAACAAATCCGTTCCAGAAAACGCCACAATCCACAGAAAGAATAGTCCCTTCTTTAATAGGTTCAGCATTCGGGATTCCGTGAACGACCTGGTCATTCGGAGAGATACAAAGTGATGCAGGAAAACCTCCATAACCAAGAAATGCTGGTTCTGCACCATGGTCTTTTATAAAATCGTAAGCCAATTTGTCAAGATAAAGTGTCGTAACACCCGGTTTGATTTCTTTTGCCAACATCCCCAAAGTCTGGGAAACCAATCTTGCGCTTTGCTTCATCAACCGAAGCTCCTCTATTGTTTTGAGTTGAATCATTATTTTATTTAGATGTTAGAAGTTAGATGTCAGAAGTTAGACGAACACACGAGCACTCTAGAAAATCTAATTTCTAATATCCAACTTCTAATTTCTATTCTGTTACCAGAATAATCCTCTTTTCTTTTCTTTTTTCATTTTGGAGTAGGCATGAACCTCACCTCCAGCTACTTGGAACTCGATTCTTTCATTGATAATCTGATAGATCTCTCCCCAACCTGGGAACCCACCAAGGTTCCTGTCATCGATAAAAAGGTCTGCATCAATTTTTCTTGACTGCGTTTCAGAATCGAAGATCTCTCCTTCAAAGCTTGAGTTAACGGCGTAAAATTCTAGTCCATTTTTTCTGCAAAATTCTACAGCATCTTCCAAAGATTTGCCGTGACGGTAAGTCCAAAGAATCAAACGATAACCCTCTCCTTGTAGTTTTTTCAAAGTATCGAAAGCAAAAACTTTTGCCTTTCCAATTCCTGGATATGCATCATCTACGATAGTTCCGTCGAAATCAATTGCTAATTTTTTATTACTTTTTATCATCTGGTTTTGGCTAAATAGTTACTAAAAATTGGTTGCAAATATACGAAATATTAGAATGAGATAACATCCATTGAAATTCATTTTCTGCCCAACAATTTAATAAGCCATTTTTAAAATTATTCAAAGTTAAATTAATTCAATACAAAAATCCTATTCAGCAGATTTTTAATCATTTGAATAGGATTTAGTTAAACTTAAAAAATGAAGATATTTTTACTTTTTAATAACTTTTATTGTTTGTGTCTGCCCATTTTTCAAAGTGATCTTTCCAATATAATTTCCGATGCTCAAATCAGAAACATTCACCTTGTTGTTTTTTATTTCAGAATCTTTCACCAATTGCCCTGCGGAATTATAGATTGAAATTCTGCTGGCTTCATTTTTAGAGACGATCGTCAATTCATCTTTTACAGGATTTGGATAGAAACCGAAGTTATTTTTATCAACATCATTCACAGCTAAAGAAGACCTTGAGAACCCAATTGCATTAAAAACGAAATTATACCCTTCATTAGACTCCCAGGTTTCTCCATCGTCATAAGATGTAAAGGAATCACTGCCAATCCCTGAATGAGATGTTGCTTCCCAACGCAGATAATCTGTGAACGGAACCTGAGTTGCTTTCACCTCAACAAAATATTTACCGGCAGACAGCTCAACAGCCTGAGGAAGTTCAAAATCCAAATCTACCGCAACAACATCCAACGGATAACCCGGAACCGCCCAATATCCAAAATAATTCTCTGTTTTTGGACCGATGTTCTCAAAGGAATAAAGAATCTCTCCTGGTACATCATCTACAGAACTTCTGATATTGATTGTTGCATTCCTGATATTACCTAATTGCAGCGTTGAGATTTTAAAGTTTGTGAGCGTGAATTTAGTATTATCCGGAACAATGATATCATCTGCCAACGACCTTCCCGGCATACTGCCACCTGTCTCGTGATTGTTCCCTATATTTCCTTGACTGGTCGGTGTTCCGTAATCAGGCTGAGTTTCTCCGGTTGAAGAACAAATTCCCGAAACTTGAAAAACGTGGTCATAGTAAGAAAAGCCTCCAAACCAATCTTCAGAACCAAATTTTGAAAAATCGAATCTACCTAACTTGGTTGTTGCTTCTTTGGTAATTTCCCAGCTTGCAGCGGTTTCATCTCCCGGATTTCCTTGCACGGATAAATAGTATTTTCCTTTTGGCAAATCAAATGTTGAAGGTAAGTTCACATCGATCTCATAAGCTGAAATATTTTCAAGCGTATATTTTAAGGTCTGAGAGGCAGGAACTATATTTTCAAAAGACTTGATCAAACTTCCGGGTTTTCCAGCATTGTCCGCGTAGAAATAAATATTAACATAACTAAGGTCAGCCGTTCCTTTCAGCGCATTGAATTTCACATTGTTCACAGTCAGGATCTTTCCAAATTCCACGTCAAAATCCGAAGCCGATGTATATTCGTAGGTTCCGCCTGTCGAGATATTTTCTCCATTTGCAATGCCATCTGATGCAACGCCATAATTGCAGTTTTGAGAAAAAGACATCACTCCGGACATCATCATCAAAAAAATCAAATTTTTCTTCATAAAAAACATATTATAATTATGGGATGCTAAACTATGTTACAATATCGGTAAATCCAACTATAATACTTTTGAAATCCTTGATTTTGAAACAACAAACAACAACTCAAAGCATTATAAATCAACATTTTGAATACAAAATCTAGATATTATGAAGATTGATTTTTAGAAGCTTCCCGAATGAAAACAGAAGGTGAAATTCCTGTAATATTTCGGAAAACGGTCGCAAAAGAACTGTGTGAAGCGAATCCGCATTCCTCTGCCAGATAACTTATTTTATAATTCTGATATTCCTTATGGTTATAAATTTTCTGACAGATGTAAGCGATTCTCATCTCATTAATATAAGTATTGAAATTCTTGCCTTTGTATTTATTAATAACCTCTGAAAGATAGCTTGTATTGGTTTTGAGTTGGAGTGCAAGACTTGCAATCGTCAACTTTGAATTGGTAAATTTTTCTGACTCTTCAAATTTTTGAAGCTTTTCCAATATGTCTTGTTCTACAGAATTAGGAATCTGCACAGGTGAATCTTTTTGAACTTCTACTGCAGGTTCCAATTTGTTTTCAGCTGAAATGATTTTATCAGATTCGAGTTTAGTAATAATATTCTCGAAAACCTTTCTTTCCTTTTTCCTTCGGTAAAGCAAAAAGATGATGGCGCAAGCCAAAACAAAAACAAAAGCAGTTGAAATAATCACAATATTTTTCTTGGAACTGTCGGCATCAGAAATCGCATCTTTGTAATCTTTTTGTTCTGCATTGATAGCGGACGAAATGGCCTTCATCTCGCTTTCTCTGATGCTTCTGTTGAGTTTTATAAATTCCTCATTGTAAAGAGAATATTGATATTGGTCATTCAAAGCTTTGTAATCCTGCGAAAGATTGTAATAGACATCCGAAAGCAGGCGCGTATCCAGATCATTTTTGTGCTTCAGGACGATTTTCAAAGTATCAATCGCTCTTTGATATTCTTTTCTGCCGGCATAAACCTGAGACAAAGCATTGTAAATGAAATAATTAATTTCCTTATTGTAATTGCTCTTGATAGCCAAAGCTTTGTTCAGATAGATCTCCGCCGAATCATTTTTGATATAATAATAGGAATTCCCGATATTGTAAAGCGAGCGTCTGTGATGATAAATCGATTGTTCATCAGGATTTTTGACCAATTCAATCTCGCGGAGAGATCTCTTGTAATAGTCACTGGCTTTTTGATAATTCTCTTCATCAAAATCAATGTTTCCTATTTCCAGATAAGACAAGGTTTTCAGCAGTTTTTTCTTGTCACCTTCCGGTAGCCTGTTGATTTGTTTGATTGCGTTATCAAGATAGAATTTAGCTTTATCATTAAGGTTCAACTGGACATATTGATGAGCGATTGAACCGTTCATTCTTGCAATCAGCGCATAATCATCGGTTTTCTCTGCATATTCTTTGGCCTTGAAAAGTAATTCTGTCGATTTTTTAAGGTCATTATTTTTAAAATAAGAAACCGCCAAAGAAGCCAGTTCTTCACTTTTCTTTTTGTTATAATCATTATCATTGGACAAAGTATTCTGTCCAAAAACAAGACTAGCAGCCAAAAAACAACAGAAAAAAAATCTGCGAAACATATCCATTTATGAATTAACGAATCTAATTTACACCAAATATTAAAAAAGTCGGTAAAAAACCGACTTTCCTATTTTAATTTTATGTTTGTACTTTTAGTTGGCAAGAATATTTCCAGTCATTTCCTCAGGAATATCTACGCCCATAACTTTCAGAATTGTTGGCGCTACATCACCCAATTTTCCTGGTGTCAAATTCCAAGTATGGTCTTTATCCATAACAATGAACGGAACCAAATTCGTAGAGTGTTGTGTGTTTGGAGAGCCATCCGGATTTATCATTACATCAGAATTTCCGTGGTCTGCCAAGATGAAAACCGCATATCCGTGCTCGTAAGCCGTAGTCGCCACTTTTTGGATGCAAGAATCCACAACTTCTGCCGCTTTTACCGCTGCTGAGAAGACACCTGTGTGTCCAACCATATCTGTGTTCGCAAAGTTTAGGCAAATGAAATCCGCAGATTCTTTTTCCAATTCCGGAACGATGGCATTGGTAATATCATAAGCTGACATTTCCGGTTTCAAATCGTAAGTCGGAACATCTTTCGGGCTTGGACAAAGCAAACGTCTTTCCTGTACAAATTCCGCTTCGCGACCACCTGAGAAGAAGAATGTCACGTGCGGATATTTCTCAGTTTCAGCAATTCTGATTTGGGATTTTCCGGCAGATTCCAAAACTTCTCCCATTGTTTTCTGAAGAACATTCTCATCAAAAACAACTTTTACATTCTGAAACGTTTTATCATAATTGGTCAATGTCACATAATACAAGTCCAGCTTCTTCATTCCATACTCTGGAAAATCCTGCTGAGAAAGCACTTCTGTAATCTCACGCCCCCTGTCTGTACGGAAATTGAAACAAATCACTACATCGTGGTCTTCGATCTTTGCAATAGGGAAATGATTCTGAACACCGACAATTGGTTTGATGAACTCATCGGTAACATCCTGATCGTATGACTCCTGAATAGACTGAACAAAGTCTTTGGTTTCTGCACCAACACCATTTGCCAAAAGGTCATAAGCCAGCTTTACACGTTCCCAACGCTTATCTCTGTCCATCGCATAATAACGACCGATAACTGAAGCCAATTTCCCTGTTGTGGATTTCATATGATCCAACAAATCCTCGATGAAACCTTTTCCAGACTTCGGGTCACAGTCACGTCCGTCTGTGAAAGCGTGAACAAAAACATTTTCTGTAAATCCAAAATCGTGTGCCGCTGTCAATAATCCTTTCAAATGATTGATATGAGAATGCACACCACCATTGGAAACCAATCCGATGAAATGTACTTTTTTGTTGTTGGCTTTAGCATATTCGAAAGCTTCTTGGATAACTTGTTCTTTTCCAAGACTTCCGTTTTCCACAGCCATATTCAGTTTTACAAGGTTTTGGTAAACGACTCTACCGGCACCAAGATTCATATGCCCCACTTCCGAGTTCCCCATTTGTCCGGCTGGCAAACCAACTGCTAATCCGCTTGCTTCAAGCGTTGTATTGGGAAAAGTTTTAAGGGCATAATCCATAAAAGGCGTGTTGGCCTGAGCAATGGCTGAAACTGCAGGATTTGGTCCGATTCCCCAGCCATCTAGTATTGCAAGAATTGCTTTCTTTGACATTTTTAATTTTGTTTTGTTACTACAAATTTACGAAATGGAATGGGGATTGGGGAATTTTTAGGGATTGTTTTTTTTAATTCGAGGAAAGTATTTCTTTAGTTATAAAATTAATTTGTTCCCTGATGTGGAAAAGCTACATTCAAACTAAATTTTATTCTGCTAGAAGTCTGATTCGAATCTTTATCAGAAGTAGAAGCTCCTAAGTTTAAAACTTGAACCTTTATACCTCCCCCAATTTTATTATTATTTTCATTTGACACAGTAACAGCAATATCAAAATCAAGTTTTGTCAATGCCCTACGTCCATCTTGTTTATCTTTTCTCCAAATAGTTGTTTTATGATCATAATCATCATCACTTTCTAAAAAAATAGGATTTATAATTGCCCCATTTTTTTCAGCATATTCTGAAGTATCATTTATTGATTTTATAATTGCTTGTATTGTTTCTGATATAAATTTATCGAGTTCCATATTATTAGATTTATTTTAATGAATTATTAAATATTGTATGATTAAAGCAAAATTTTAATATTATTTTTTAGCATATCTCTTAGTTAAAATTAAATAATTATTTTAACTCCAACAGCTTTTCAAATATAAAAACATCTTTCAAAATATTTTTATGATTTTCCATAAAACAAAAACCTCCAAAACAATTTCTCAACTTATTTTTTGCCAATCGACAAATATGTTTAACTTTAAGACCCTTTTTTAAACAGATAAAATGGACTTGAGAGACCAACTAAAAAACCTTTTCCCCGAACACGAAGAGCAGGATTTTGAAATGCCTGATGAAGCGAAGGAGAACTTCAAACAGAAAGAACCTTTGGTGTGCAAATTCGAGAAGAAAGGCAGAAACGGGAAACCAGTTACCCTGATCGAAGGCTGGGAAGGCAATGACGAAGGCTTGAAAGAGATCTCGAAAAAAATCAAAACCAAATTGGGAATCGGTGGCTCAGAAAAAGATGGTGTCATCATCATACAAGGCGACAACCGCGACAAAATAATGACTATCTTAAAAGATATGGGTTACAAAACCAAACGTGTCGGAGGGTAAAATCAGTTCAATGTTTATAGTTCTAAGTTTTAGGCTTTAAACTTTGAACCTTAAACTTTAAATATAAAATTATATATAATATGATTAATAAATTAGCAGATTCCGAATTGGTCCTTAATGACGACGGAAGTGTGTACCACCTGAATCTTCTTCCGGAAGACCTTGCAGACAAAGTACTTCTTGTAGGCGACCCGGACAGAGTTCCGAAAGTGTCCAAATATTTTGACACGATCGATATCAAAAAGAACAAAAGAGAATTCTATACACACACAGGAACTTTGCGTGGCGAGAGAATTACCGTAATGTCAACAGGAATCGGGACAGAGAATATCGATATCGTGATGAACGAATTGGATGCTTTGGTCAACATCGATTTGAAGGAAAAGGAATTCAAAAAAGAGCATAAGTCGCTGGAACTTTTCCGTATGGGAACTTGTGGAAGTGTGAATCCAGACATCGAAGTCAACAATATGCTGGTTACAGAAAATGTAGTTGGTCTTGACGGACTTCTTCATTTTTATCAGGATTATAAATTTGAGAATGAATTCAGTAAAAATTTCTTGGAAAAATTTCCTTACGAGAAAATCAAGCCAATGCTGTATTTCTCAGATTGGGCGGAAGATATTGCTGATTATTATGCGGATGCAAAATACAGAGGAAACACGGCGACCTTCCCTGGATTCTATGCACCTCAAGGCCGCCAGTTGAGATTGAAAGCTTTGGATGATAAATTCCTTGAAACCTTGAATAACCTAGGTGTTTCGAACTTTGAGATGGAAACTTCTGCAATCTATGGATTGTCAAAACTTTTAGGACACAAAGCAATCACGGTGAACTGCGTTATCGCCAACAGAAGACGTGGCGAATTTGCAAGCGACCACCACGCATCAGAGAAAATGATGATAGAATGGGTTCTTGATAGAATTATTAAGTAGACACAATCTTTTAAATGTAACAATTTATCAATCCAACAATTAGTACGCATTGGTAAATTGTTACATTTTTTCATTGTTAAATTGTATTCCGTACAAAACAACTTTCAATATGGTCATCTACGATTCCCGTTGCCTGCAGGTGAGAATAGATAACTGTTGAACCCAGAAATTTGAATCCTCTTTTCTTCAAATCTTTGCTAATGACATCAGACAATTCTGTCGTAGCTGGTGCTTCCGTATGAACTTTCCAAGTGTTAACAATTCGGTTTCCACCTGTGAATGTTGAGATGTAATTATAAAAACTTCCAAACTCTTTCTGAAGTTCCATAAACTTCTGCGCATTGGAAATGGATGCATTTACTTTTAATCGGTTTCTTACGATTCCTGTGTCTTGCATCAGTTCTTCGATTTTGTCTTCGTTATATTTTGCAATCTTCTTATAATCGAAATTATCAAATGCTTTTCTGAAAGTTTCTCTTTTTCTAAGAATTGTAATCCAACTTAATCCCGCCTGGAAACTTTCGAGAATCAGAAACTCAAACATTGTTGCATCATCAGTTACCAATCTTCCCCATTCCTCATCGTGATACTTCTGATACAATTCATCTGTTCCGCACCACGCACATCTAATTTTTTCCATTGATTTTAATTTTGATGTCAATTTAGCAAACATTATAAATTCGAAACAAAACATTAACGTTCATTAAGATTTCTCGGCATTCTAATTGGATAATAGAATAACATCAAATCAAATTTTTCAATATTAATCACTAAAAACAAAATATTATGAGTACGCACAACGAAAAATACAATGACGCAGAAAGAGCGGTTAATAAAACTGAAAATTCTTTGGAAAATGCAGCAGAAACAGCTAAAAACAAAGTAAACGATTATGCAGACAGAGCCCGCTCATATATAGATGAGCAAAAAAGAAAAAATGAAGAGCCAACGAGAGACGGTTTCTTCGAAAATCTAAAAGCCAACGCCGCAGAAGCTTGGGAAGACACAAAGGACTTTGCGGACAAAGCTTGGGAAAGCACAAAAGACACAGCGTCTGACGCTTGGGAAAAAACCAAGGATGCAGCTGAAGATGTAAAAGCAGAAGTCAGAAAAGCAACGAATTAGTTTTTAAGTTAGTAATAGTTTTTCACGAAAAGGAGAAGGCATTCAAAAAGTCTTCTCCTTTTTAATTATATTTGCAAAATTATTATCGATGAAGATGAGAAACTTATTATTTTCGGTCTTATTTTTAGGATTTTTTGCAAATTCCCAAACATTCAATCAAGATTATGCGAATGTCAGCAATATGGTTTCCCAGACCAATATCAGCGCCTATTTGCAGGAATTCGAAGCTTTGGGCGTAAAAACAACAGGTTCTACGGCAAACAACAATGCTTACACCTGGCTGAGAAATAAATATCTTTCCTTCGGATATTCGGAAGCTGAAATCACAAAAGATACCTTTACTTACGGCGGACAATCAACGTCCAACATCATTGTTACGAAAACAGGGACCAAATATCCCAACATATACGTCATTGTCTGTGGACATTACGACACAATTACCGGAACAGGAACTAATGATAATGGAAGCGGTGTTTCCGTAATTCTGGAATTAGCGAGACTTCTCAAAAACGTTCCTACAGAATATTCGATAAAATTTGTCAATTTCTCTGGCGAAGAACAAGGTTTGCTTGGTTCTCAGCATTATGTGAATAATGTTGTCAACGCAACTTCTCCAAAAATGAGCATCCGTCTGGTTCTAAATATCGATGAAGTCGGCGGAATCAAAGGTCAAACCAACGATACGATCACTTGCGAAAGGGACGAAAATACCAGCCCAAGTTCCAATAACTCCGCTTCCAATACTTTCACACAACAATTGATAAATTGTGTTACGCTCTATTCTCCTTTGAAAACAAATCTCAGCTACGCTTATGCCTCAGATTACATGCCCTTTCAGGCGAATGGAGAAATCATCACGGGCTTGTTCGAGTACAATGAAACACCTTATGCACACACAGTTAACGACAAATATTCCAACCTAGACCCACTTTATATTTACAATATTGCGAAGGCTACGACTGGAGCTGTCCAACATTTTGCAATTGCAAGTCAAATGTTAAGCTTAGACACAGCAAAAGAAGCTTTGACAGGTTTCATAATTTCTCCAAATCCTGCAAAAGATTACATTCAATTAGAATTCTCAAATAGCAAAAATCAGAAGTTTAGCTTTACGATTACAAGTCCGGAAGGAAAAACCGTCAGTCAAACCGAGAATCAAATAAGGATTGATATTTCCAAACTTCCAAAAGGCGTCTATCTTGGAACTTTCAAAATAGAAGGTCAGAAGATTACAAAGAAAATTATAGTTGATTAAGGTAAATTTGATTTTCAATTTCTTAATTTTTTAAGATTTGAATACTATTTTGGCAATCCCCTGCCTACGCATTTGCCACAACTTGGGTCGCGCTATCCACTATTATCTTTTGTTTTTTGCCTTTGCCAGATCCAATAAAAAACAAAAGGATAACCGTTACTATCGCTATTGCACCCAGGATTGAAACATTGTTCAAAAAATTCGGCAGACAATTTGATATGAAGATTTTCAAATTTTGAAATAATCAATCGTAATTAATTCGTTTTACGAAATCAAAAATCACTATATTTGTCGCTATGCAAAAAATCTTAATAGTAGAAGACGAAAAAGCAATATCCGGAGTTCTACACAGCATTTTATCAGACGAACTGCCTGATTACCAATTCGAAATAGCCGAAGATGGTTTTGAGGGATTCAAATTCATAGAGAAAGAAGACTTTGCTCTGGTGATTTCTGATATCAAAATGCCAAAAATTTCCGGAACCGAGCTTCTGAAACAAAGCCTTCAGCTGAAACCTGACACCACGTTTGTGATGATTTCCGGTCACGCAGATATTGATACTGCCGTCAGCTGTTTGAAAGAAGGTGCATACGATTTCATTTCCAAGCCTATCGACATCAACCGATTGATAACAAGTGTGAAAAATGCGCTTGACAAAGGCAATCTTCAAAAAGTCAATTCTCATCTTAAGCAGGAAAACTCTCAGCTTAAGAAAAAAGTGAATAAAAAATATCAGATGATTGGGCAATCGCCTGCGCTTAAAAGAATCCAGCAGATCATCGACAAAGTTGCACCTTCTGATGCAAGAGTAATGATTACCGGACCAAACGGAGCTGGTAAAGAATTGGTAGCACACGCTATCCATTCTCAAAGCGAACGTTCCCGCGGACCAATGGTAGAAGTGAATTGCGCCGCGATCCCTTCAGAATTGATTGAAAGTGAATTATTCGGTCACGTAAAAGGTTCTTTCACTGGAGCAATCAAAGATAAATCAGGAAAATTCGAGCAGGCAACTGGCGGAACTATTTTTTTGGATGAAATTGGCGATATGAGCCTTGTTGCTCAGGCAAAAGTGTTGAGAGCTTTGCAGGAAAGCAAAGTTTCCCCTGTCGGAAGTGACAAGGAAATCAAAGTGGACGTCCGCGTCATTGCTGCAACCAATAAGAATCTGACCAAAGAAATCGAAGCTGGAAAATTCAGGGAAGATCTGTTCCACAGGCTTTCTGTTATTGAGATCAATGTTCCGTCTTTGAATGACAGGGTTGAAGACATTCCTTTGCTGGTAGAATATTTCACGCAGCTAATCGCTTCTGAAAATGGTTCTGCTCCAAAGAAATTTGATGAAAAATCCATCAAAGCTTTACAGCAATATGACTGGACTGGTAACATCAGAGAACTTAGAAACGTTGTGGAAAGATTAATCATTTTGGGTGCTGACCCTGTGACTGCTGACGACGTCTCGAATTTTGTAAAGAAGTAAACTTAATTAAATATTATATTTAACCGCAGTTTCTTCTGCGGTTTTTTTTTTGAATAAAAATGAAAAATCCTCCATTATGATTTCTCATTTAACAATAATAAAATACAACTAAAAAAAATGAAATTTTTAGATAAACAATATACACAACAGGGATTGAAACTCGCACTTCCTGTAATGCTGACACAAGTTGGACAAGTTTCTGTAAATTTATTCGATAACATCATCGTTGGAAAACTTTTGGGAGCGCAGGCTTTGGCTTCTGTTTCTCTTGGAAACGCTTTATTTTTCTCGATTTTCGTATTGGCTTTGGGGTTTTCTTTTGCAATCCCGCCTTTGGTTTCCGAAGCTAATTCTCAAGGGAAACACGACACAATCAATTCGGTTTTCAGACACGGGTTTGTGATTAATCTGGGAATCGGGATTTTGCTGATGATAATTTTGTTATCCGCACTTCCATTGATATATCATCTTGACCAGCCAAAAGAAATTATCCCGAACACAATTAGTTTCTTGAGTATAATGGCATTCACGATGATTCCGTTTATGATGTTCCAGACTTTGAGAGAAGTTTCGGAAGGATTATCATTTACAATTGGTGTAACGAAAGCTACGATTATTGCAAACATCATTAATATTGCTTTGAATTACGTTTTCATCAAAGGGCTTTTCGGATTGCCTGCAATGGGTGTTCAAGGCTCGGCTTTAGCCACTTTATTAGCGAGAATTTTCATGGTGGTTTTCCTTTATTACGTTTTAGTAAAAGAACCGAAAACGAGACGTTACATCAAAGAATTTTCCCTGAAAATCAATTTGTTTGCAAAAGAGATGTTCAGCAAAATGTTCAAACTTGGACTTCCTACGGCTTTGCAAATGTTCTTCGAGGTTACAGCTTTTGCCGCGGCGGCTTTCATCTGTGGGTTGATAAGTTCGACTGATATTGCTTCTCATCAGATCGCGTTGTCTATGGCTTCATTCACATTCAATCTTTGTATTGGTTTCAGTGTAGCTTCTACGGTAATGATTGGAAACAAAATGGGTGTTGGAGATTATGCAGGTTTGAGAAAAATCGGGATCAATAATTTCAAATTAACTTTGATCTATATGGGATTCTGTGGATTAATGTTCATTCTCTTTAGAAATGTTCTGCCACATTTTTTCACCAAAGAAAGCGATGTCTTGGTTATCAATTTGGCTTCGAAACTAATGATTATTGCGGCGCTTTTCCAATTATCAGACGGAATTCAGGTTACAGCCTTAGGTTGCCTAAGAGGAATCCAGGATGTGAAAATCCCTAGTATTATTACTTTTATTGCTTATTGGGTTTTCACGATTCCGGTTGGTTTTTTCCTTTGTGTAACGATGAAAATGGGTGCTTTTGGGATGTGGATTGCGCTGGGGATTGGATTGACGATCTCTGCAGTTCTTTTGGTTATCAGGTTCTTGAGGTTGAGCAAGAGGAAAGCTTTGGCTTTGACTAATTAATAATTAAAGTCTTAATGATTAATTAGATTAGCATTTCAGAGTTTTTGTCATTCCGTAGGAATCTCGGCAGTCTAGATTCCTACGGAATGACAAACTTTATGTAATAATTTTATTACTTAAACCTATTTTAAATTTTTAAATTTGCAACTCAATATTTTATAATGACTATCAAACAACATATACAATCTAAAATATCGGAAATCGTTTCCAAATTATACGGCATCGAGAATGTGACGCTGGAAGTCCAGAAGAACAAAACCGAGTTTGAAGGCGATTTCACTATCGTGATTTTTCCGTTGGTAAAGCTGGCGAAGAAAAGTCCGGATGTTCTTGGAAATGAACTTGGAGAAGAAATCAAAAATCAAATCGATTTCATAGAAAACTTCGGAATCGTGAAAGGTTTCCTGAACTTGAAAGTTAAAGATTCTGCTTTCTTACAAGAGTTTTCTGAGACGGAAAAGAACTTCGATTCCACACCTTCCAAAAACGAAACGGTAATGGTGGAGTATTCTTCCCCAAATACCAACAAACCGCTCCATTTGGGACACATCAGAAATAATCTTCTCGGTTTTTCTGTAGCTGAAATCCTGAAAGCAAACGGTTATAATGTTATCAAAACACAAATCATCAACGACCGTGGAATCCACATCTGCAAATCGATGTTGGCCTGGGAAAAATTCGGAAATGGAGAAACGCCGGAATCTACAGGTTTGAAGGGCGATAAATTGGTCGGAAACTATTATGTGGAATTCGATAAATTATATAAATCCGAAATCAAAGCACAAGTTGCTGACGGAATAGATGAGGAAACAGCGAAAAAGCAAGCGCCTTCTATCATCGAAGCACAGGAAATGCTTTTGAAATGGGAACAAAATGATGCTGACGTTCGCAAACTTTGGGAAATGATGAATTCTTGGGTTTATGCAGGATTCAATCAGACTTATGCGAGATTGGGCGTTAATTTTGACCAAGTTCAGTATGAGAGTAATACTTATCTTTTGGGTAAAGATTTGATTCAGCAAGGTTTGGATAATGGCGTTCTTTACAAAAAAGAAGACGGTTCTGTTTGGTGCGACCTGACAGACGAAGGTCTTGACCAAAAACTATTGTTACGTTCAGACGGAACTTCGGTTTATATGACTCAGGATTTGGGAACTGCTGTGGAACGTTTCAAGGATAACGACATCCAAAGATTGATTTATACCGTTGGAAACGAGCAGGATTATCACTTCCAAGTTTTGTTCAAAATCTTGAAAAAACTGGGTTATAATTGGGCAGACCATCTTTATCATTTGTCTTACGGAATGGTTGAATTACCAGAAGGAAAAATGAAATCCCGTGAAGGAACTGTGGTTGACGCCGATGACCTTGTTCAGGAAATGTATCTGACTGCAAAAGAAAAATCTCAGGAATTAGGAAAATTGGAACATCTTTCTGATGAAGAGAAAGAGAAATCTTACGAAATAGTTGGACTAGGCGCTTTGAAATATTTCATCTTGAAGGTTGACCCGAAAAAGAAAATGCTTTTCAATCCTGCGGAAAGTATTGATTTTAATGGAAATACAGGCCCGTTTATTCAATATACTTATGCGAGAATCCAATCGCTTTTGGATAAGGCGAATTATTCTAAGAAGGGACTTTCTGATGCTTACCTTCCAAATATTGGAGAAAAAGATTTGATAATGCTTCTTTCGGAATTCAAAGATGTAGTTGCAAAAGCTTCGGAATCTCTGAGTCCTGCTCTTGTTGCGAACTATGTTTATGAATTGGTAAAAGCTTATAATTCATTCTATCAGAACAACCCAATCCTAAATCAAGATGATGAGAATGCGAAACAATTCCGTCTTCAAATCTCTGATCTGGCTGGAAAAACGATCAAGAAAGGGCTTTCTCTTCTTGGAATTAATGTAGTGAACAGAATGTAAATCATTCGAAATATAAATTTAAAACTCTGCTTCTGGCGGAGTTTTTTTGTTTTTGGAATAATGGATTTTTATATTTGGAGATACGCAAAAATAAAATTCAATCTGTTCAAGCATTTATTTTTCTGCCTTGGTTAGGAATATCATTGTAGCTATCCAATATTAATTACTACGAATGAATAATAATTAAAACCGATGATATTATCTCGTAATTTATATTGTAAGCCTTTGGACAAAGCTATACAAGAAGATTTCCACATCAAAGAACTTGCAGAATTGGTAGTAGAACGAGAATTAAAAAACAAAAAACGCTCTGAAAATTCAGAGCGTTTAAAGCTAAACATTGTAGACCCACAGGGATTCGAACCCCGACAGGCGGTACCAAAAACCGAAGTGCTACCGTTACACCATGGGTCTGTCGTTTATTGTGGTGCAAATTTAGGGCTTTTTTTTTAACTTCCAAATTATTTGTAAAAAAAAATTGCATAATTTTATAAAATAATTTTTCGCTCAACCTAATGTTAATCGACCTTTCCAAAGCATACAACACCAACCAATCATCATCTAATGAATTTGAAACCAAAGTTTTATACTTTATAACAGAATGGTTTTCGGAGTCAAAAACGGTGAAAATCCAGAGTTCTGGTTCTACCGGACTTCCGAAAATTTTTGATATACAAAAATCAAAAATGTTGAATTCGGCGGAAATGACTTGTGATTTTTTAGGATTAAAAGAAGGCGATTTAGCCTTACTTTGTCTTCCGATCGAATATATCTCCGGAAAAATGATGGTTGTAAGAAGTATTTTAAGAAAATTAAAACTGAAAATTGCTACTACTTCTCTCAATCCATTGGAAAATGTCAATGAAGAAATTGATTTCTGCGCAATGACACCTTTGCAGGTTGAGAATTCATTAGACAAAATTCAGTTAATAAAAAATCTGATTATTGGAGGAGCTTCTGTCTCTGAAACTTTAAAAGAGAAAATCACTCAGTCTCTTAGACCTTCAAACCCTCAAACCAAAATATTCGAAACTTATGGAATGAGCGAAACCCTTTCTCACATCGCCTTGAAGCAAACTTTCCCAAATCCGGAAGATTGGTTTACTGTTTTTGATGGTGTTGATATTTCTTTGGATGAAAGAGGTTGTCTGAAAATATTTGCTCCAAAATTGAATTCAGAGATTTTGCAGACGAATGATCTGGTTGAAATCAATGATAAAAAACAATTCAGATTTCTGGGAAGAATTGATAATGTAATCAATTCGGGAGGTGCTAAGATCTTTCCGGAGGAATTAGAAAAATTGGTAAAAAAAGGAATCTCAAATGAAGTCATTTTCCTTGGAATTGAAGATGAAAAACTGGGACAAAAATTGGTTTTGGTTATTGAAGATTCAAGGTTAGATGTTTTAGATTCCGAGCTGGAAAATCTGAAAGATGAAATTCTTAGCATTAAATTCGAAAAATCGTTTCATAAGCCAAAAGAAATTATTTTTGTAGAACAAATCCCGAGAACGCCCAACGGAAAAGTGAATCGTCTTGAATTAAAGAAATTGATCAAAAACTAAAAATGAAGGATTTTTCTACCGAAATCAGCTACAAAACTTCCCGCTCTTCCGGAGCTGGCGGACAAAACGTGAACAAGGTGGAAACAGCTGTAACAGCGATTTGGAATGTTATGGAAAGTCAGTTTTTTTCTTTCGATGAAAAATTGAGAATCTCGGAAAAATTGAAGAACAGAATCAATTCTGAAGGTCTTCTGCAAATGACCTCATCGGAAAGCAGAACTCAGCTACAGAATAAAAAGATTGTGACCGAGAAAATGCTGGAATTGGTTGAAAAATCACTCTTTATTCCAAATAAACGTGTTGCGACAAAACCGTCAAAAGTTCAAATCCAAAAACGAATCGACAACAAAAAGAAATTGTCTGAGAAAAAGGAAAACCGAAAATTCAGATTTTAAAATCCGAGAGTTTTTCTATTTCTGAATTGATTTTCTGAGTGTATTCATATTGTTTTTCGCGTATTCTGCCGTGATTGGTCACAGTTTCATAATCCTTTTGGTAATCTTTGTAATCATCATAGATTCTTTCATAATACTTCTGCAAAGATTTGACATCCAAAGTTTTATCACTAATTACTTTCCTAAATCGTCGTGCAAACAATTCAGCAATATCAAAATGACTTTGCTCGTGCATCAATATATTATCCGTCTTATGTTCCGGATGCGCCCAAGATTTGGACGGAATAAAAAATGATTCAATTTTCACTTGTTTATTCGTGAATTTTTTGGTCGAACTATTAAGTAAATAAGAAATTCCACAATAAGTTGTAGCCGCAGCCTGAGAAGTATTTGGCTTTGTTTGAGATTCAAAATCTGTCCACACCAACTTTCGATATTCGTTCCAAAATATCTTGTCCTGAGCTTCCGCCAATCCAATGATAAACAGAAAAGTAAGTGCTAAAAACGGTCGTAACATATCTGTTAGATGTTTTTTTTCAATAAATGTTAATTTATTTCCACAAAACTTGTATTTTTACCTCCCTGCATTTTTTAAAATGGAAAAAGAGATAAAGATCAACTTTGAAGTCATCCCGAGTTACGAAGAACTCAACGATATAGAAAAAACACTATTTGATAAAGCTAAAACCATTCGAGAACAAGCCTACGCACCTTACTCTCATTTCTTTGTTGGATGTGCGCTGCTTCTGGAAAACGGAGAGATAATCACAGGAAGCAATCAGGAAAATGCCGCCTATCCTTCCGGATTGTGTGCAGAGAGAACGACCATTTTTTGGACATCTGCCAATTATCCCGGTGTAAAAATCAAAAAGATATTTGTAATTGGCGGTCCGGAAGATGTTTTGAGTTCTGTTCCAATTCCGCCTTGTGGCAGCTGCAGACAGTCAATTCTGGAATATGAGGCTAAGCAGAAAGAACAAATCGAAATATATTTTGCTGCTCCCAACGGAGAGATCATCAAGACAAAATCTATCAGAGACCTATTACCTTTCTCTTTTGACGGAAGCTTTTTATAATTTTTAGGAGCAAGACGATTGGTCTTTCTTTAGAAATTTTCCAACCTGCTGTTCACTATATCTTTTTTGTTTTCCAAAAAACAAAAAAGGATGCCGTTCCCATCAGGGCTATGTTGACGTTTTGTATTTCTTTTCAACAATTAAAACTTTGATTATTAAAATCTCGCAGATTGAGCAAATTATGCAGATTTTACATCAAAAAAACATCTGCGAAATTAGCCTAATCTGCGAGAATAATAATTTTCTCTGATAATCTTTTATTTAAACAAGAACATAATAAAATCGAAAAACCCATTCAAAATCTGAATGGGCTTTTCTTTTTAAAATGTAGATATGGATATGAAAGTTTGGTTATTAGTTTTTAATCACTTTCCGAGTAGTTTTCTTACCATTTTCAAATTGGATTTCTACAACATAAACACCTTTCTCCAAACGAGAAAAATCAATTGTAGAATCTGATGTCAATTCTGTATTCAAACTTTGTCCTGCAAGATCGTAAACTTTATGCGTTTTGATTTTACTTTTAGATTTTACATTCAAGACATCTTTTACTGGATTTGGATAGATAGAAACTGTTGTGTTTTTAACATCAGCAACGCCTAGAACCGCCAATTCTTTTTCTTGGGATTTATCCGAATATTTTTTTGCAGCATCAATTGATTTTACGCTCCAGAATATTTTGGAGGGTAAATCCATTTTATCCAGATACCAGCTTTTTGTAGTCACAATATATTTTGCGATGTCAGTTTTTCCAGCTTCGGAACCAACACTCAATTCATATTTAAGAGAGTTTTCCGGCGTTTTGTCATCTGTTGCTCCAGACCAAGTGAATTTGATTTTACCTTCATTATCTGTTGCGGTTAAAATTGTTGGCGCATCTGGTTTCTGATTGGTAACCGTCGTTTTATTTTTGAATAATTTGGTGTAAGGCAACAAGTCTGGATCATCCCAATCAAAACCATTGGCCAGAATATCAAGATTCCCGTCATTATCGTAATCAAATATAGCAACAGTTCCTTTACTACCAAGATTGTAAAGATTAGCATTCTCATCTTTTTCAAATTTCTGAAGTTGAGGATTGTAAAGAAAAACTTTACTATAACCGTTATAATTATCATCATCACCAATCACTACAAAATCATAGTATCCGTCATTGTTTAAGTCCCCAACTTCTACTCCACCATCGGATAAACCTTCACCTTCAATTTTATTTTCGGTAAATTTTCCTTGACCATCATTGATAAATACAGAGAGGTAAGCATCATAATTTTCATCCTGGGCCGAAACTACAAAATCCTGAAAACCATCACCATTGAAATCTGCAAAAGCCTGTTGGCTGTTACTTACTGCAGGAAGTTCTGATTTCTTTACCAAAGTTCCATTTTCATTGATATAAACAGAAAAAGTTGCTTCATAGTCAGAATTAAATCCATTGACGATTAAGTCCAATTCATTGTCATTATTAATGTCGATCACTTTGAAACTTCCGTTTTGAGTTCCTTGAATCCAGGCTGCATGTTTCTGAAAACCAGCTGAATTATTAAGATATAAATCCAAATCGTGTGTAAAACCTAATCCTTCAACATACTGTGTTCCGTTGATCGCATAATCCTGTTTTCCATCGTGATTGAAATCAAAGACATCTAAACCTCCATAGATTTTTCCAGCCGCATTATCCATCAACGTGAAACCAGAACCTGTATTTTTAAATCTATATTGTTGATAATTTACGATGTCATTATAACTTAAACCAGTCGTGATAACATCCAAAAGTCCGTCATTATCAAAATCAATGAATTTAACAGCACTCAAGTGAACCGAATTTTCTCCAAATTCCTGAACGGAAGAGAAAGTTCCATTGCTGTTTTTGTAAAGACTATTGGAAGTCGTATCAACATTGGTATCTCCGTCAGCATCTATCGCACCAGTGAAGAATATATCCTGAGATCCGTCGTTATCCACATCTGCAACTGCCGCTGCAGAATAGAAATAATTTTTAAGATTGGGCTGAGAGATTTCTTCAAAACTTTGTGCGTTGCTAATCATAGCAGATAAGAAGAAGAGAGAAACGTAAAACTTTTCCATAATATTTATTTAGAATAATTAAAAATTACTTCGCAAAAGTATTAAGTTCTTCTTACCAAAAAGTATTTTGGAATATGATATTTATCTTGTTTTAGAGAAAATTAACTTGGGTTCAGAGAATGCAAACTATGAAATCTCAAAGATTCTGCTCTCCTCGTTGATGCGCCTTACAACGTTTTCTGTTCGTTCTTTATGCGTATCTGTAATGAAAATCTGTCCGAAACTTTGTTTGTTTACCAGTTCAATCAGTTGAGAAACTCTCGTATCATCCAGCTTATCAAAAATATCATCCAAAAGGAGAATTGGAGATTTTCCTGTTAATTCTTTGATTCGGTTGATTTGGGCTAATTTTAAAGAAATCAAGAAAGATTTCTGCTGACCCTGAGAACCGATTTTCTTGATTGAATTTCCATTCATTTCAAAAAGCAAATCGTCTTTATGAGTTCCTTTGGAAGTATAAGTCAAAGCTCTGTCTTTATCAATTGAATTTGATAGAAGTTCTTTGAAATTATTATCAAAAAGATGAGATTCATAAATGACATTCACGATTTCTTTTCCACCAGAAATGATTTCATAAAAATGCTGAACAATAGGATTCAGTTTTTCGACAAACTCTTTTCTTTTTTCGAAGATTCGGGTTCCGAAGTTTGAAATAGGGTCATCATAGATTTCCAGAGAATCTTTGTCAAAAGTTCTGTTTTTCGCAAAATATTTCAGTAATGCATTTCTTTGCTGTATTGTTTTCTGATACTGAATCAAATCAAAAAGATAAGAGGAATCGGTCTGAGAAATCATCGCATCCAGAAACTTTCTTCTGCTTTCTCCCGAATCAGAAATCAGATTGGAATCATAAGGCGAAATCATCACGCTCGGCAAATAACCAATATGGTCAGCCAATCTATCGTAAGATTTATCGTTTTTCTTGATGACTTTTTTGGACTCTTTTGACTGAAGAATTTTAATAATATCTTCTTTTTCCTCATTCTGAATTTCGGACTCAATCACAAAGAAATCTTCATCAGACTTAATATTGTTAAGGTCAGAATTTCCAAGAAAACTTTTGCCAACAGACAAATAGTGAAGTGCATCCAGAATGTTGGTCTTCCCTACTCCATTGTTACCCACAAAACAATTGATTTGAGGTGAAAAATCAAAAGATTGTTCCGAGTGATTTTTGAAATTTATTAGTGAAAGTTTGTTGATAATCATTTAGAGTTCAAAATTAAGGGGATTTTGTCTAACATCCCAAATCCTCAAAACCAGAATTTTTTCCGAAGTAAAAGTGTAATGTAAATAATAATTTTCAAAAAGAATAGACCTAACATTTTCCAAATCTGTACTAATTCCAGAAAGCGGATTTTCAGAAATCTGTTCCAACTTATTCTGAATAAGTAAAATTAATTTTTTACCGTAAGTTGTAGATTTATTATTAGTATTCCAAAATTCAATAATTTCTTTCAGGTCAGATGTAGCTTTTGTTGACCAAACTATTTTAACCATTCTTCAGTCATTTTTCTAACTTCATCATCAGTATGGAATCTACCTTCTTTGATATCATTTTCAGCTTCTCTAAGCATCTGCTTTTGGTTTTCAGAAAATTTGATTTTTGAATGATAAATGGATTTAGTTTCACTTACGATGTTTTCATTATGAGAATCATATTGAGAAATAAATTCGTTAATTATCATTAAGATTTCTATATCATCAATCTTAATCAATCTTTGTATTATTCTTAATTTTAATTCATTCAAATTTTCCATCACTCAAAAATTTCAGTAAAGATAGAACTAAATAACAACAAAATCAATTTCCAAAATTCACAAAATGCGGAATATCCGTACCAAAATTATTCAGTGGCAAAACATTATTTCGGTTGCTGTTAAAATCAAAAACCGAATTATTATCAAAAGGAACGCGAGGATAATAAGTAAAGGAAATCTGAATCCTGTTGAAAACCAAATAAGGATTATTGATCAAAACCCCGATTCCAATTTTAGTGTTCGCTTTAGTCTTTAAAAGATTATCATCAGGCATTCCAAGCCAGCCAACCGCAGTTGTCAAATAAGGGCTAAAGTGAAAATTCTTCCAAGTCTTATTAACGAAAAGTTGAAGCTGATATCTCAAAACCAACTTCTTTGTCCCGATGTAATCTGCATTATAAACAGGAAAATCTTCTGCTGAGGAAAGGTTGATTCTGTCTCTGTAAGAATAATTATGTTGAGGATTCCCAAGAGCCAAGGTTGGAGAAAAGAAATGTCTTGCCTTCGCAAATTTCCAATCCATTAGATTCGTGAAATAAGTTCCGTCCAACCGGAAAGATTCCCGGTTCTGACTGTCTTCATTAAAGAATCTTCCAAATTGGGCCTTAATATTAAAATAACCAATCTTAGTAAAGTCGCCATATGAACCCGAAACGCCAGCATAAGGCATTACTTCATTACTTCTTGATAAAAATCCGGCAGTTAAACTGAACGTATTTCCATAAGCAATATCTTCCGGCAAATCATATTGAAAAATGTTCTTCTGAACAGAGAATTTTCTCTGGATAAATCCGGCAGACATCAGAAAACTGCTGTAAGAACTGAAATATTGATATTGGTCCAAAGCCGGGCTATCTTTATATTGATAATTCTGAAAACGCCCTATCAAAGCGATATTGCTGGAGACTTTTTCATCTGGATTTGATGAAACTGGAATTTGATAACCACCCCACAAATCCTGACTGTAAACCTTGATTTGAACTTCCGGAAAAGTAGTGTCTGTTTCTATCGGAAGGAGAACATTTCGCATAAAATATTCAAAAGTAAAACCACCTGCCCATTTTGTCAATGGTGAGAAAAAATCTCTTTTGACGTTGAAATTAATTCTTTCATTTTTCGCAAAATCACGTTCACCCAAAACCTGAGCGTTGATGTAACTTCCAAAAAGATTATAAGCCGTATAACTTCCATAGAGGTAATCCTGCTTTTCTTTGGAATCGTTTCTGTAAAGGAAATCCGCTTCGTGACCAAGACCAAGAAAATTCTCTTCTGTTACTCCCAGACCAATTTTACTTCCGGAATAACTCACTCTCGGTTTCAAACTCCAGGAATCGAGAACTTTTACTACAACATCAATAGAATCTTTGGTAGAAGTACTGTCTGAAACGCTGATATTAACTCTGTTCACAAAAGGCATTGTTCTCAGCAAACGCTCAGATTCGTAGAGTTTTTGAGCGTTATATTCTTCGCCTTTTTTGAAAAGCAAATAATTATTAACTGTTGAAACTCGTGTATTGGAATGAAGGTGATTCGTGAACCAATCGTACCATTTGGACTTTTCTTTTTTGTCTTTGGAACCGTATCCAAAAGGGTCGATCGTTTCAATTTTGATATTTCGGATATATCTTCCGTCGTAAGTTTCCTGAGATTGTTTATCAGTTCTGGTTTTCACAGATGCTGAGTCCGCTTCTCTACGGAATATAAAACGATGAATGAACTTCGTAAATTTTCTTTTATCCGAAAATTCTTCGATTTTATAATAAAGCGAGTCTTTTCCTTCCTGAGCATTGGCAAAAGAAAAGCAACTTAAAACGAAAATAAAGATCAGAATCGATTTGTTCATCAATAATCGGAAAATTCAACAAAATCTGTATTAGCAATTTACAAGCCAATGCAAGAAAAGGCATAACAATGGTAATCCGCTACAACTCTCTACCCAAAAAGAAAAGTATGATTCTTGATTGCTATTTTCAGAAAAATAAATCAATATAAATGTGACAATTATGGTCAAGAAAAAATATATTCCGAATTCCAAATCCAGATAGAAAATGCTCAATAATCCGGAAATAAAAACCAGCAAATAAGCCAGAAATTTGGTTTTCTGAACACCAATCAAAATCGGAAAAGTAACAACATCATCACTATTCATATCTCTGATATCAAAAGGCAGAACCAAAGCTGAGATGAATAACCAAGAAATCAAAAAAATTTGCGAATTAAATTCCGGAAGAATCAGCCAGGAATTGATCAATGCCCAAGTCAATCCAACATAAAAAACCTTTAATAAAGGAATTTTCCTAATGAATTTCTCCAAGAAAAACGAATTGTAAAGCAAGCCCAACACAACAATAACCGCCCATTTCAAAAGTCTGTATTCGTTATGATTTTTGAGGATGAGAATCACACTAATAATCCCACAAATACAATTGAAAATCAGAATCTTGAAAAATCTCTTTTTGTCGTATTGATATTTGGTATAAAGATAACCGCTGAAATAAGTAATGAAAATCAACAACAAGGTCGGCCAACGGAATATCTTTTGCTCCAGCATAAAAAATCCAGCCAGAAAAGTTCCCATTAATGAAACATAAACCTGACTCTCAATGAGATATTTTTTTGCTAAATTTAAAATCGACATTTTACTTTAACAAATGTCGGAAAAATTGTTCTAAATAAATAAAATCTTCAAAACGTTAAATTTCAAAAAAATTGTTTCTCTTTCCAACCTTACGATAAAATAATGCATCTTTATAAAGTGATTCAGTCACTCATTCAAAAAAAATAAAAGACATATATGAAAATCCTAAAATCTTTACTAGTATTCTTATTGATATTTGCTACTATGAATTTTTCCGCACAAAACTACTATGACCAGCAATGGAAAAAAATCGAAGACAATTATAAAAAAGGAACCTACAAATCCAATCTTCCGATCATTCTGGAAATACAAAACCAAGCTTTGAAAGACAACAACGCCATTCAAATCATCAAATCTTTGAAAGCGGAATTCAGTATTACAAAGCAGACTCATGATGATACGAAGAATGATGAAAATTCCAAATTCTTTTCGAAACTTCAAAACACAGAAACCAAATTGAAAGGTGATGAAAAACAGTTGTTTCATCTTCTTACTCTGGAATTTATCAAAGATTATTATCAGAATAATTCTTGGAAAATCAATCAGAAAACTAATATTGACAACGCCGATTTATCACAAATCGAAACTTGGAGCAAACTTGATTTCAAAAATTATTTGTCGAAGAATTATTCAGAATTAGAAAAAGAAAATTCTGCTTTGAAGAAAATTGCAATGCAGAAATACAAGGAAATCTTCGATGATTCTGATAATTTTGAATATTTCCCGACATTATCCGATTGGTACAATTACAGTTATATTGAGTTCTTAAAAAATCAAAATCTTTTCACTCCGAACGAATTGAAAGCTAACTCAAAAAAGATCAATGATATTTATGATTCGGAAATCGGTTCACTTTCCGGGAATTCCCAATTGTACTTCAAACATCAGAAAATCAATTATAATTGTGAACTGAATAATTGCAAAGACAAATTTGCACAACTTGAAAAACTGGTTGAGGATGAATCTGCGAAAGGCGATTACAAAGTCTTGATTATCGATGATATGATTGAGATTCTTCAGCAAAAAGAGGATAACAAAAAAGCTTTGGTTTGGGCAAATAAAGCGAAAGAACTTTATCCAAAATCGAAATTTATCAATAATATTAAAAACAAAGAAAATCAGATCAAAAATCCGCAACTGAACTTGTTTTATGAGAACGAAACCCAGAGTAACAAACCAATTCACATCGTTGCGGAAGGAAAAAATATTCAGCAATTTTCTTTGAATATTTATGAAGTCAAAGATGATACGCAAGGTTTTCTGAATCACGTCTTTGATTCTTACAAAACACCATTTGCGAAAGTCAAAAAATCTTTGGTAAGAAAAAACCAATTCACGCTTCCAGAATCTTTCGATTTCAAAACGCATAAAACGTCTTTGGAGCTGAAGGCTCTTCCTGCAGGGATTTATTTGGCTGAATATGTTGTGGAAAATTCTGTTCAGAAAAGTTTTTATTTCATCGTTTCTGATTCGAAAATTATTTATTCCAAAAAAGACGATTCTAATCCAAAAGCTAATATTCTGAAACTCGTAAACAACGAAAACGGAAAAGTTTTTACCAACGAAAACCTTGAAATTATCGAATATGTAAGAGGAAAACAAATCGTAAAACATTCTGTAAAAACCGATGCTTCTGGAAATTTTCAAATTATAAATTCTGAGAACAAAGAATATTACAGAAATTTCCTTGTGAAAAACGGGAACAATTATTCGATGATAAATGTTTACGGCTATGATAGTGATTATGGCAATCGAAATAAATCCGAAAATCAGGAATCGGCACAGATTTTCCTTGACAGAAAAATCTACAGACCTGGACAAATCGTTTATTTCAAAACGATTGTAACTGGAATCAACGGCGAAACTCAGAAAGTAAAAACATTAGAAAAAATTCCATTAAATATCACTTTGCACGACGCAAACGGCGAGGAATTACAAACCTTGAAACTGACAACCAATGAATTTGGTTCTGTTAATGGAAACTTTACGCTTCCCAAAAATAAACTGAACGGAAATTTCAATATTGAAGTTGATAATGACGATGATAATTCTGGTTATCATATTTCAGGTTATACGGATTTTAACGTTGAGGAATACAAACGTCCAAAGTTTGAAGTGACTTTCGAACCGATAAAAGACGAATACAAATATGGTCAAACTATTGAACTGAAAGGAAAAGCAATGATGTTTTCTGGTGTTCCTTTGAGTAATTCAACAGTGAATTATGAAATCAAAAAACAGAATATCCGTTGGAGATACTTTTGGTGGTATCCACGTGGAAATGATAACGAAAATTCGATTCTTGGCAATGTAAAAACCAACGAAAAAGGAGAATTTACAATCAAAATTGAGTTGAAAAAAGATGAAACTTTGGTAGGCATTCAGATTGATAATTATGCAATCAATGCATCAGTGACGGATATCAATGGAGAAACGCAATCTGCCAATACTAATGTAAAAGTGGCTTCGGTTTCTCATTATATTACGGCGAACGAAATTGGAAATACTTTTTCCGATGAAACTGTAAAACTGAATGTTGATACCAAAAATTACAACGACCAAGTTCTGAAAAAATCTTACAACGTAAAACTGGAAAAACTGGAAGAGCCAAAACAGATTTTCAGAGAGAATTTTGCGTCTGTTGTTCAGAATCTACCAAAACTTTCTAAGGATGAATTTGTACAAAAATTCCCTCACGACAGATTTGATAAAAATGACGATGTGAAGAATTGGAAAGTTGAAAAACAATTAATTAATCGAGTTGAAAATCCATCAACTGACAACCAACAACCGACAACCAAACTAGATTTGGGAAAAATAGAAGCAGGAACATACAAAGTCTTGCTTTATAATATTGAAGGAAAAGACACGATAAAAACAGAGCAATTCTTCAAAGTTTGGGATAAAAAATCGCTTGGACAAAATCAAAATCCATTCTTGGAAGTGATTAGACCAACGCAGGATTTCAAACGAGGCGAGAAAGCAAAAGTGTTTGTTTACTCTGCGATTCCGGATGCTTTGGTCAACATTTTCATCCAAAATGGAAAAGGCGAAACCGTTACAGAAACCAAATCTTTCAAAAATGGAATCTTAGAATATGAAACTGCGATTCCGAAAGATGAAAGTATATCGAGAGTGAATTTGCAATTCCAATTGGTTGCATTTAATGATGTGAAAACAGAATCGGTTGATTTGAAAATTGCTGACAGCAAAGATGATTTGAAAATTGAAACCGTTACTTTCCGAGACAAATTACAGCCTGGACAAAAAGAAAAATGGACCATCAAAATTTCTGGCGCTGATAAAGAAAAAATCAATGCTGAAGTTTTGGCAAATATGTATGATAAATCGCTTGACCAATTTGCAGCGAATTCTTGGAGTTGGCAAAAATTCTATTCGCCTTTCTATCAAAGTTCTTATGAATTGAGAAATGGATTGGAACAACAATATTATAATAAAAGATTTGAGTTCTTAAAGAATTATAATATTAATTCTCCACAGTTTAATTGGTTTGATGGAAGGCTTTATAATATTGATAATGTTTTGAATGGCAGAGTTGCAGGAGTTCAAGTTCAAGCAATGGGAGCACCTGGACAAGCAGATAAGGTAGTAATAAGAGGTGTTGCTTCTGTAAAAGATAGCATAAAAACAAAAGATATTGAAGAAGAGGAAGAAGGAATGGAAAAGAGAACTGTTTCGATGAAAGTTGCTTCATACACAGTTGTTACAAAACAAGAAAACTTAGAAAAAATCCCAGTCCGCCAAAACCTCAACGAAACAGCCTATTTCTATCCAAATCTTCTAACAGACAAAGACGGCAATGTCTCATTCGAGTTTACTTCTCCGGAAGCTTTGACACAATGGAAAGTAATGTTTTTAGCTCATACAAAAGATGCGAGAAGTGCAATTTTGGAAAAATCTGTCGTAACGCAAAAAGAATTTTCTATCACACCAAATTATCCAAGATTCTTGCGAGAAGGTGACGAATTGAATCTTCAGACTAAAATCTCAAGTCTGGTTAATCAAAAATTAAATGGTTTTGCACAATTGCAGATTTTAGATGCTTTTACTAATGAAGATATTTCAGATAAATTCGGAATTAATCAATTGACTGCAGTTTCAGGATATAACAAAGAACAATCTTTTTCATTAGTTGAGAATGGAAATACATCTGCAACGTGGAAACTGAAGGTCCCAAACAATGTTTCTTCAATTATTATTAAAATCGTTGCAAAAGCAGGAAACTTCTCTGACGGCGAACAAAAAGCAATCGCAGTTCTTCCAAACAGAATGTTGGTGACAGATGCGCTTCCGATTTTTGTAAAAGAAGGACAGACGAAAACTTTCACTTTGGAAAATCTGAAAAATTCTGATTCTAAAACATTAACCAATGTTTCCAATACTTTGGAACTGACAACGAACCCGATTTGGGAAATTATGTTTGCGCTTCCAAGTTTGAAAGATGATACTAATAATTCAGCAGACGTGATTTTCAATAAATGGTTTGCTGATGTTTTAGCTTCGGAGATCTTCAAAGCAAATCCAAAAATGAAAACGGTTTTTGATGAATATCAATCTAAAGGTTTACTGGCCTCTAATCTTGAAAAAAATCAGGAACTGAAACAATTGTTATTGGATGAAACGCCTTGGGTTCTCGAAAGTAAAAATGAGACGGAACAAATGCAAAAACTAGCGAGATTGTTTGATACGAATACAATGCGAAATTCAATTCAAAATGATTGGTCTGAGTTGATAAAACTTCAAAACCCTGACGGCGGATTCAGCTGGTATCAAGGTTATCCAAGTTCATATTATACTTCACTTTATATTTTGAAAAACCTGGGCAGAATCAATGAATGGTTGAAAGGAAATGTAACAGATTATCAAAGTTCTGAACAAAAAGAAATGGTTAAAAAACTGGTTTCTTACGTGGATAACGAAGTCAATAAATATTGGAAAACAGATAAGGACAATGTTTGGAACAATTTTGTTCTCGATTATCTTGACACAAGACATTATTGGGAAAAAGAATATGCTCTGAAAGCAAAAGGCGCAACTTTGAAAACGGCTATTATTTCTAAAGCTAAAACGGTAAAAATTACCGATTTAACTTTCTTTGGATTACACAGAGCAGCTTTGTTATTCAGTAATTATGGATTGAAAGATGTTTCGAAAAAATTGATGAATTATCTAAAAGAAACTTCGACACAATCAGAAACCCAAGGTGTCTATTGGAAACAAAATTTGAACGATTGGGGTTGGTATTCTTCCAAAACCGTGAATCACGCCGGAGCCATTGAAGCGTTCCAAAAATTAACTCCAACTGATGAAAACTTCATCGAAGAAATGAAAATCTGGCTCGTAACGCAAAAAGAAGTCAATTCCTGGGGAAATTCCAGAGGAACTGCGGAAGTTATTTTTACCATTTTGAATTCAGGGAAATCTTGGACTTCTGCAGAATCTGATAAAGCGGAAATCACTTGGGGCGGAAAACCACTGAATCCTCAAACACAGGCAACAGGTTATGTGAAACAGACGATTACTTCTGACAATTTAGATAAAAATCTGGCAACAGTTTCCATTAAAAAAGATAGTCCGGGAATTGTTCAAGGTGGCTTGTTCTGGCAATATTATGAAGAGCTTGATAAAATAAAATCTTCGGAAAGTTATATTTCTATCTCTAAAGAACTGTACAAAAAAGTAAAAACGGAGAATGGCGAACAATTAGTTAAAATCAATGAAAATTCGCCTTTGAAAGTTGGTGATAAAGTTACCGTGAGAATGATTCTGAATACGGACAGAAATATGGAATTTATTCACCTGAAAGATATGCGTGCTGCAGGTTTTGAACCTTTGGATGTGATTTCTGGTTACGAATGGAAAAATAATCTGGGCTATTATCAATCCACAAAAGATGCTTCCACAAACTTCTATATAGAATATATGCCGAAAGGAAAATATGTTTTCGAGTATGACTATGTAGCGAATGCAAGTGGAAAATTCTCTAACGGAATCACAACTTTGCAGAACTATTATGCTCCGCAGATGAATGCGCATACGCAGGGAACTAAGGTTCTAATTTCTGAATAATATTAAATTCTGAATATAATTAAAAAAGAGGTTGCAAAATTATGCAACCTCTTTTATATTAGTGTGAAAGTAATCGACAAAATGATTCTCACAATTATATAATGAATTATATATTTTTTCTTATTTTAGCAAAAAAAGTATAAAATTAATGTCTACTTATGCTTTTCTTTATTTATTCACTATTTCATTTTCAAAATGTAAGACTGTAATTAAATATAGTTTGAATGTCTGATAAAAGAAATGATATTGATATGAATCTTACCAACCTTAATTTATCAAAGTATAAGCAATCAAACTAAAAATTATAGTATACAATTAAAAAAATAGAAAATTTAAATATTTTAACAATGAAAAAAAAATTACTATTTTCAGTAGGGGTAATGTTCTCGGGAATGCTATTCTCACAGAAGAATTACTGGAAGCAGGTTTCAGCTGTTGACAACAGATCGGCTGTTTATGATAAAACTGCGACACCATCAAAGTATAAGCTATATAAGCTAAACGTAGATGAAATAAATGTTGATCTTGCAAAAGCGCCTAAACGTTTTTCCAACGATGAATCATTGGTACTAAAATTCCCGACAGCAGAAGGGAAACTAGTAGATTATGTAATCCAGGAAGCATCTGTTATGGATCCTGTCCTACAGGCAAAATATCCTAATCTAAAATCATATCTAGGATACGAAAAAGGCAACTCAGGGAGTTCTATCCGTTTCAGCGTATCTCCATATGATGGGGTCAATGTAATGTATTTCAATTCCGGAAAAACAGCTTATCTAGATGCTTATACACAGGATAAATCTACTTATATGGTCTATAATCGTGAAGACCTTGGTCCTAATTTGGAAGGATTTATTTGTGGATATAAAAATTCTGATGAAGCTGTAGCAGATCCAACACCACAATCTTTGGTACAGGATGGGCAGTTCAGAAATTACCGTCTTGCATTAGCTACGACGATGGAATATTCTAGATACCATATCAATAGAGCCGGTTTAAGTGGTGGGACAATAGCCCAAAAAAAGGAAGCTGTACTTGCCGCCATGAACACGACAATGACAAGGGTAAATGGGGTTTACGAAAAAACTATTTCCCTTACCATGACCATGATCGCTAACAATGATGTTTTGCTTTCAATAGATGTTGATGCTTATGGTCCCGGTTTTACCAATAATGACGGCTATGCTCTTCTTGATGAAAATCAGGCGTTCATAGATGCAACAATTGGAAGTTCCGCATATGATATCGGACATATCTTCAGTACCGGAGGTGGAGGCGTTGCCCAGTTAAGATCACCATGTACGGCAAGCAAAGCTCGTGGTGTCACAGGTCGTTCCGCTCCTAGAACAGATGCTTTTGACATTGACTATGTCGCACACGAAATGGGACACCAGTGGGGAGCTCAACACACTTTTGATAACTCTTGTGATAATAACAGAAGCGCAGCTACTTCTGTAGAGCCTGGTAGTGGTAGTACGATCATGGCCTATGCCGGTATATGCGCACCAAATATTCAAAGTAATAGTGATGCTTACTTCCACGTAGTAAGCGTCAACCAAATGTATAGTAATATTACAACAGGTACTGGTTCAGGATGTGGAGTGAAAACAGCCAATAATAATCAAGTTCCTGTAATCCAAGCTTTGAACAATTATTCTATCCCTTACGGAACTGCATTTGTGTTAACAGGAACTGCCACTGACCCGGATGGAGATGCCTTGACTTACCTTTGGGAGCAGACCAACACAAGAAATACGACCACATCTACTGTGCCGACTGCGACACAAGCTTCAGGAGCTGTATTCAGATCTTATACGCCTACAGTATCTACTTCTCGCTATTTCCCTATGATGTCTGCGGTTGCAGCGGGAAATCTAGCACCAACCTGGGAAGTGATTCCAACTATCGAAAGAAATCTTAACTTCTCTCTTTTTGTAAATGACAACAAAGCAACAGGAAATCAGGCAGCTAGAGCCAACATGGTTGTTACCGTTGCTGGTACAGGACCTTTTAAAGTGACTTCACAATCTGCTGCAGCTAATTATAATGGAGGTTCTTCTCTTGCTGTAACTTGGGATGTGGCAGGTACTACAGCAGCACCTATCAATACACAAAATGTCCAGATCTTATTATCATCTGACAATGGATTGACCTATCCTACAGTTCTTGCAGAGAGCGTTCCAAATACAGGAACCGCCAACGTAATTCTTCCAAATGAAGATAATTCCAATGCGAGAATCATGGTAAAGGCCATTGACAATATTTATTTCGCTGTTAATGCTACGAGATTCAACATCAACAAAGTTCTTGCGGTTAATGAGTCCGCATTTGAAAAAGGATTCGCAATCTATCCAAACCCAGCCAAAGGAGAAGTAAACATCTCTCTAAACAAAGCTACAAAAGGTGCAACTTACCAGATTGTTGACCTTTCTGGAAAATTAGTTTCAAACGGCTCTTTGGAAAATGAAAAAACCCAGGTGAATATCTCTAACTTGAAAACAGGAACTTACAGAATTGTAATTTCCAATAACGGAGAAACTACTAGCAAAAACCTTATTGTTAAATAAGTAATGAAACTATGAAATTAAAAAACCAACTTCTTTTTGAAGTTGGTTTTTTTATGTTTAAAAATCATCGGTCTAAATAAAATTAGAATCCGTATTGCAATCCTATCTGGAAACCACTATTTCTTAGTTGCTTATCACTATTGTTCCAGCTTGTGGATCCATTCTTCTTGATATCAGTAAAACCAACGATATATCTAGCACCAATTGCCATATTATTAAATTTGAATCCTAATCCAATTCCTCCACTCAAATCTAGCTGATTGTAAGCATCCTTATCTTTTTCAATAATAGTTTTGCTATCACTTTCGTACTTATTCTTATTACCTACCAAAACTCCAAACTGAGGGCCTCCTTCCACGTAAAATTTAGGGATCAATTCGAACTGAAACATAATCGGCATCGCCACGTAATTAAGATTCAAAGTATGAGAAGTCTTTCCATTTTCATATTTCACTCCCATATTGTTATAGATCAGTTCCGGTTGGATACTAAGCAATGCATTAACCGGGGCATTCATATAAGCTCCTACATAAAAACCAATTTTAGAATTTTTATCTCCCCAACTATTTTCTTTACTAATTGTAGAAATATTGGCTCCTCCTTTTACCCCAAATGATTGCGAATAGGCAAAAGACATAACACTCAGCCCCAACAATCCAAAAATTTTCTTCATATATAATTGTTTATGAATAACAAAAATATAAATTATGAAATAAAAAAAGACCGAATTGATCGGTCTTTTAGTAATATTTAATATTATGTAATATTAGAATTTGAAATAAACTCCAGCTTGGAAAGTATTATTTCTGTTTTTGTTTCCATCATTCTGAAGAGAAGTATTACCATCAGTATTACTATCTTTCTTATTAATATCCGTGAAACCTGCAACATATCTTGCATTAATACCAAAATTTGGTGTGATATCATATCCAAGTCCTAAAGCAGCTCCCATATTAAATCCTGAAAAAGAATCTTTCAAATCCTCAGATGTATTCGTTGAGGAATCCTCTGGAGAACCATTAACATAGGTTGTATTAATATCTTTTGCTTTTGCACTAGTTAAGAAACCGAATTCCGGACCTGCTTCTATATAGAATGCCGGCGTTGCTCTGAATTGAAACATGATCGGTACTGTAATATAATCTAGATTTAGTTTTGCTGTTGATCTGGCTTCGTAAGTATTACCCAATACAGTTGCAGAATATGTATTACTAACTTTTGATCCCATCTGACTATACATAACCTCTGGCTGGATACTGAACATCTCTGAAACCGGAATATTTGCAAAAACACCTCCTGCGAATCCTACTTTGGATTTTGCATCATCATATCCGTCATCTGAAATTGATGCTACGTTAATCCCACCTTTTAAACCGAACTTTGGAGTAATCTGAGCAAATGCAAATGTTCCTGCTACAAGACCTAATCCTAAAAATAACTTTTTCATAATTTCAAATTTTTAAATTTTTGTTTTACGAGATGGATACTTCCAAAATCTTTGCCAAAAATTAAAAATCCGATATCCACAAATGACCGCTACTTCACAACAATCAAAACAAAACACTGAAAATAAACAAGTTATAAATTATATTCATTGAATAATAACATTAATTAACATTGATGTTTTTATAGAAGTCCAGGGTCAAAATAATCTGTTCAACATTTAATTTTTGATCAAAAACACAAGACCCAATTCCATTTATCAATGAAAAATTGATATTCCCATCCTGATTTTTTTTGTCGTTGAACATCAGATCTATAATGGCCCCATTCTTAAATTCTGATATATCGATGTATGGGAAAAATCTCTGAATCTTAGATATAATTGTAGATGAAACTTCAACGTCAATCAATCCGCACAGTAAAGCTAAATGCGTTTCACAAATCATTCCCAATGCAACTGCTTCCCCGTGAGGAATTAGATTTCCTTTTTTCAGAAATAGACTTTCCACGGCATGACCAATCGTATGCCCGAAGTTGAGGATCTTACGAACATTTTCTTCTTTAAAGTCTTTTGTCACCACTTCATTCTTGATCTCCATACTTCTGTTAATGAATGGCGCAATAGCTTCTGGCGTAATTTTGAATAATGAACTGAGGTCATTCCAATGATTAGAATCTGCTATCAATCCGTGTTTCAGCATCTCTGCAAAACCGCTTCTCAATTCTTCAAACTTCAGGGTTTCTAAAAATTTTGGATAAAAGAAAATCGCTTCCGGCAATGCAAAAGTTCCAATGATATTTTTAAGATATTGATGGTCGATTCCTGTTTTTCCTCCTATTGATGCATCACACATCGACAGCAAAGTTGTGGGAACATTGATGAATTTGAAGCCTCTTTTATAGGTCGAAGCAACAAAACCTCCCATATCAGTAATGACTCCGCCACCAAGATTGATGAGAAGCGATTTTCTGTCGGCTTCCATTTCTGAAAAGATCTCCCAAAGTTGAGTCGCTGTTTCTATGTTTTTATTTTCCTCGCCTGCTTCTATTTCGATGACCTCGAATGGCGCATCTGTTTCCAGATTAGGAAGCAGAATCGGAAGGCAATGGTCATGTGTATTCTCGTCCACCAAAATAAAAATCTTGCTTGGATCAATTTGGCTTATATATTCATTAAGACTTGTGAAATCTTTATCAAGTTCTTTTATCATAACTCAAATTTTAACAAAAGTAAGAACAAAAAATAAGTATATAGATATCAGATGTTAGATATTAGACAACAATTCTCATAATAAATAAAAATCATTATTTTAAAAACACAAATTGCCCGCAGCCGACTTGAGCAGAAATCCTTTTAACGCAACGCAGTGGAGTGAAAGATTGACTATGTCGAATAAAAAAAGAGAAGCAATCGCCTCTCTCTGATCTATTGTTTTGAAATGTAATCCCGTAATTCCTGAGCCGAACTCTGAAATTGGAAAGCAGGATAGATCACAAAATAATTGACAGGGTCCACACATCTTGAATAAGAATATTTTCCAATCTCTACTCTATCTTTATCGTAGGTCAAGGCCTCGAGAAGGGATTTTACCTGTTCAGACGTCACCATGGCATTTCTTAGTTGCTGCTTGATGACAGAAACTTTATCATCTGCAAATTTGGTGTTTTTAACGACTTGCAAAAAGGCATTAAAACTCGCACTATTCATCACGTTGCCATAGTGATTCCCTTGATTGCCATTGTAACCACCTTGATTACCTGTTCCGTAATAAGGATCCCATTGTCCAGAATTTCCATTGTTGTACGGAGAATTCCACATATCATCCCAAACATCACCATAATTACCATAAGCCTGGTTTTGAAGCTGATAAGTTCCCAGAAGATACAATCCGCGATTACTAAAGAAATCCAAGACCAATCTGGAATTGTTACGAACATTAACCCTTGTTCTATACAGCAGATATCCGTTTCCATAAACAGAAATTGGAACCAAACCCGGAATGATATCAAAAAATCGATATTTTCCAGAAGAATTAGCCGACATCTGGTCGCCAACTTCCACAGTATAAAAACCTCGTTCGGGGATTCTTAAGAATATCTCCGCATAGCCGTAACCATAATTTTGATTCCAGTCGTAGCTTGGATTCGGTCTGTTGTTGGGAATATTATTGTTGTTATTCGGGTTACTTCTATAATTTGAATTATCTAATGTTCCGCTTCCTCTTTTTCCAGATGTTTCTGGTCTACGAGTCTGCATTTCATTTTTAGAAGCTTCATTTTTCAACAGTTCACCGGCTTTTCCTGCTTCTTGAGCAAAAGCCACTAAACTTAAAAGAAAAACACAAGTAGTAAATATTTTTTTCATATCTAATAGTTTATTTTATAATATCAAGTCTAATTCTACAAATATGCCAAATTATCAATTAAAATATCTATTTTGTCAAATAAAAATTCAAATCACTGAATATAAAGCAATTAAAAATAAAAAGAGAAGCAATTTGCTTCTCTTCCTAAATATATTAAGTAAATCTTACATATGAATCGAACGCTTTCCAGTCGCATCCAAAGCGGCTTCTTTAACCGCTTCTGCATAAGTCGGGTGCGCGTGAGAACTTCTAGCTATATCTTCCGCACTTGCACGGAATTCCATTGCAATAACGCCTTCTGCAACTAAATCAGCAGCTCTGGCTCCAATCATATGGAAACCAAGAACTTCATCTGTTTTTGCATCAGCAATGATTTTCACAAATCCGTCTGTATCTCCACTTGCACGGCTTCTTCCTAAAGCTCTCATTGGAAAATTCCCCACTTTGTAATCTACACCATCAGCTTTCAGTTGCTCTTCCGTTTTACCAACACCAGCAACTTCCGGCCAAGTATAAACAACACCAGGAATCAAGTTATAATTGATGTGAGGTTTTTGTCCTGCCAAAATCTCAGCAACCAAAGTCCCTTCCTCTTCAGCCTTGTGCGCCAACATTGCACCTTTGATCACGTCACCAATTGCGTAAATGTTAGAAACATTTGTTTGCAAATGGTCGTTGGTTTTCACTCTTCCTCTTTCGTCCAGTTCAACACCAGCTTTTTCCAATCCAAGTCCGTCTGTGTAAGGTCTTCTTCCTACAGAAACCAGAACATAATCACCTTCGAAGTTGACTTCTTCTCCTTTTTTGTTTTTAGCAGTTACTTTCACAGAATCTCCGTTTCTCTCAACAGCAGAAACCGCCGTAGAAAGTTCGAATTTCATTCCTTGTTTTCTAAGAACTTTTTGTAATTCTTTGGAAAGAGCACCATCCATTCCCGGGATAATTTTGTCCATAAACTCGACAACAGTTACCTGAGAACCTAATCTCAAATAAACCGAACCTAGCTCAAGACCGATAACACCACCACCAATAACTACCAAATGTTTAGGAATTTCTTTCAAATTCAAGGCTTCTGTAGAAGTAATGATTCTTTCTTTATCTAAAGTAATGAAAGGTAAAGATGATGGTTTAGAACCAGTTGCGATAATTGTATATTTTGAATCGATAGTTTCAGATGAACCATCGTTTTTCGTCACTTTGATTTGAGTGGCAGATTCGAAACTTCCAAGACCTTCAAAAACAGTGATCTTGTTTTTGTCCATCAGGAAGTTGATTCCTTTTGTTGTCTGCTCTACAACGCTATTTTTACGTTCAATCATTTTTGCCAGATCTACTTTCGGCTCATTGATGATTATTCCGTAATCAGCAAACTCATGTTTTGCCTTTTCAAAATGTTCAGAACTGTCAAGCAAAGCTTTGGAAGGGATACAACCTACGTTAAGGCAAGTTCCGCCCAAAGTAGGATATTTCTCAATAATTGCTGTTTTGAAACCCAATTGTGCAGCTCTGATGGCTGCTACATATCCGCCAGGACCAGAACCGATAACGGTTACATCAAATTGACTCATATTTTTGTGATTATTATTCGAAAAAAATTTCCTCAAATTTACGAATTTTAGACCAATTCCGGAACTGATTTTCGTAAGATAATTAATGCCTATTTTTGCACAAGTTTTTCTAAATCTCATTAAAAATGTCAATCGAACAAAATTATCAGGACATCCTTTCCCAGCTTCCTCAAAATGTAAAACTGGTTGCAGTTTCCAAAACCAATCCGGCAGAGAAAATCAAGAAAGTTTATGATTTGGGACAAAGAGCTTTTGGAGAAAACAAAGTTCAGGAATTATTGGAAAAACAGCCTGTTCTTCCCAATGATATTGAATGGCACTTGATAGGACACCTTCAAACTAATAAAGTCAAATATATTGCCGACTTCATTTCAATGATAGAAAGCATTGACAGCGAAAAGCTCTTGAAAGAAGTGGATAAAGAAGCTGCAAAAAACAATAGAAAAATCAATGTTTTGCTTCAAGTCAAAATTGCAAAAGAAGAGACAAAATTTGGTTTGACAGTTGGTGAAGCAAAAGAAATCTTCAATCAATATCTTGAAGGAAATTTCCCAAATATCGAAATCAAAGGATTGATGGGAATGGCGAGCTTTGTGGATGATGAAACTCAAATCCGTGAAGAATTTTATGTTTTGAAAAATCTATTTGATGACTTATCTCAACTGAAACCTTTGGAAACTCTTTCAATGGGAATGAGCGGTGATTTTCCTTTGGCCATCGAATGTGGCTCAAATTCTGTAAGGGTTGGTTCTGCGATATTCGGGGAAAGGAATTATTAGCTGTTGGTTGTCAGTTGATAGTTGAGGTTTTGTCGGGCTGAGGCTCTCGAAGCCTTTCTAAAAAGTTAACTTCCTTTAAACCAAACTTTCGTAAACCTTCATCATTTCATTTGCAATCACCTCATCGTTAAATTTCTGAACAAACTGTAAACTTTTTTCTGCACGGCGTTTTCTCTCGGATTCGTTTTCCCAGAGGAAAAGGATTTTGGCCTTGATGTCATTCACATTATAAGGATTGACATAGACTGAATCTGGTCCGCCGGCTTCAGGCAAACAACTTGTATTGCTCGTAATCACAACAGTTTCGGAAAATAAAGCTTCGATGACAGGAATTCCAAAACCTTCAAAAAAACTTGGATAAATGAAAATTTCGGCGAGTTTGTAAATCCCAGCCAGTTCTTCCATAGAAACGCCTGAGAGGAATTGAACTTCGATTTTATTTTTCTCAATTTCTTTTTCAATCAATTTAAAATATTTCGGCTTTTTGGCTCCGACAACTACTAATGGAATTTTAGAATCCTTTAAAGCTTTGACCACATTTAAAAGATTTTTTCTTGGCTCAATCGTCCCGACATTCAAAATAAATTTTTCCGGAAGATTGAATTTTTCTTTAATTTGCTTAAGGATTTCCTCAGATTGTTTTTCTTTGAAACTGGCGTGACAACCTTGATAAACCACTTCGATTTTACTTTCCGGAACTTTCAGATAATGAATAATATCTTGCTTGGTCTGCTCAGAAATTGCAATAATCTTATCTGCAGAAAAAGACGCCTTTTTAAATTTCCAAAAATGGATTTTTCTATCAATCCACGTGTAATATTCCGGGAATCTTTCGAAAATCAAGTCGTGAATGGTAACAATTTTTTTAATTGGTTTTGAATTCCATTTCAAAGGTAATTCTCCAGACAAACCGTGGAAAATATCCGCACCATTATTTTGTGCATCGATTCCGGTGTTGAGCTGTCGGGAAAGCGTACCTTTAGTTGTTTGGACGAAAGTCACATTGGGCAATTTCAATATCGCTTCGCCACGTTCCGACTTCTTTTTATTGAATAATAAATATTGATTATCAGGAAAATACGTCGCTAAAACCCGAACCAGATCACGGGAATAATTTCCTAAGCCAGACCAGCTGGAAAAAATACGTTTGGCGTCGTAAGCAATCTTCATTAATTCTTATTTTTTTGAGTCCAGTTTTCCAAAAAATCCTTGGTTGTGGAAAATTGATAATTATTTTTCTTCGCCCATTTGATGAAATCATCAAAACGATTTACCATAGCTTCATTTGTATTTTTAAACGTGAATCCAGGCAACTTATATTTTGGATTCGAGATGTCTGAAAATTCCCAAGGATGAAAGTAAATATTTAAAAATCCTGTGGCGTTTAAGGATAATTTGGATAACAATTTATAAATCCAAAGTGGAAAGTTATGAAAACTTAACCAAAACAACGGAACTCTAAACATCGTAGAAACCGAAGCCGGAAATTGCAGCACTTTCTTTTGCCAGAATGGATTCCTATTAACTTTAAAGTTATTATATCTTCCTGGTAAATAAGTTGGATTGATGGATGAATTGTAAAAATAGCCTGCATCAGAAACCGCATCTTCCGAAACAGGACTCATTCTCGGCATTCTGAGGCCAACCACTTTTGTATCGAATAATTTTTCTAATTCCTGTTTTGATTCCGCCAAATGTTTCTCCTCAAACTCCGAATGAAACCAAGTATGCGAAGCCAACTCGTGGCCTTCGGAAAGTAATTGCTGAACTAAGTCTTGATTATTCTCAGCAAAAACAACCGTTGAGAAAAAAGTAGCTTTGATTTGATTCTCTTTCAAAATCCTAAGAATATTCTCCAAACCTTTTCTGGAAATCGCCAATTGCTCCTCTAAAGGAATCTCGCCATTGTATTCCAAAGGCATATCAAATTCTTCGATATCGAAACTTAGTAAAATCATTTATAAATTTTTTGAACGAATAATATAATTCGGGCGTTCTTTGACTTGCTTGAAAATCTTGCCTAAATAAATCCCGAATATCCCTAAGATAATTAACTGTAAACCGCCGAAAAAGACAATCGTCATAATCAGCGACGCCCAGCCGGAAATCTCGGTGCCGGAAACAAAAGATTCAACCACATAAATGCCGTAACCAACCACGGAAAGAGCAGAAAACATAAATCCCAGATATGCCGCAAGATAAAGCGGCTTCACGCTGAATGCAGTAATTCCTGTGAAAGCGAACTTCATCATTTTTTTGATATTATAACTGCTTTCGCCAGCGTTCCTCTCGCCTGCCAAAAAGTTGACTGAGGTTTGCCGAAACCCCATCCAGCTTGTCAAACCTCGGAGAAATAAATCGTCCTCCGTAAAATTCTTGAAAACCTCAACAACACTCGCATCCAGCAAACGAAAATCAGAACCGCCACCCTTCTTCAAATCGACATCTGAAATCTTTGACAAAAGTTTGTAAAATCCTTCGGAAGTTTTTCGTTTGAAGTAAGAAATTTCTTTGGGATATTTTCTATTTGTCAGAACAACATCAAAACCATCTTCCCACTGCTGAATCATCTCAGGAATCAATTCCGGTGGATGCTGTAAATCGGCATCCATTGAAATAACAGCATTTCCGTCTGAAAAATCCAATCCTGCTTTTACAGCAGGCTGATGCCCAAAATTACGGGAAAATTCGATGAATTTAATCTCACTGTTCTTGCTGGCAAGCTCTTCTAAAATCAGCTGCGTTTTATCCCGGCTTCCATCATTCACAAAAATAATCTCAAAATTATAATTGTCCAGTCCGGAAAAAACGGATTTTATTCTTTGATGAATCAGAGAAATATTGCCCTCTTCGTTGTGTGCAGGAATTACAATTGAGATTTTTTTCATTGTTTCGTTTTTAATCTAATCGATAATCCTTTTCGAAATCCTTTGTCAGCAATTCGTACATCACTCTGAACCAAACCAATATACAAGGAATCGCTTTGGTAGAGTATTTAATAAAAACTTCTTCTTTTACTGACTTCGGAAATAGATCCGAAAAAGCGAAGCAGGTGAAAATCATTACAAAAATCAACAATCCGACATCAACTTTGCTGATATTTTTCTGCATCAAAAACCATATCATAACTCCGGCAACAGCAATAATGTAAGTCGGACTTTCCGAACCTGAACTGAAAAGTACGACAAATAATAGCGTAGACGACAGAATCATCATTTGAAAAGGTAAAAATTTGAATTGTTTTGTTCTGATGTAAGGCAACATAAACAAGAGAAATCCAGGAATTAAAAAAATAAGATTAGAAATATTAGCATCACCCAAAATTCTTCTCACAACACCCATCAATGAATAATCCTGACGTGTTCCTAAAGCTTGATTTTCAAGATTTTTCCCTGACAGAGAGGCGTACCAATCGAAATACGACTGAATTCCGAATTTCGGACTGGAAATCAGCATTGGCAAAACAAAAAATATAATTGCAATGACAATTAAGCTTATTATAAACCGAAGTTTGTTTTTGATAAAAAAGAAAGCAGACAGGCCAACAATTCCGTAAACTTTGACAAATGCTCCAATCAGAATCGAAAATGCGGACTGGGCTTCTTTTCTTTCATAAATATAAATCGCGGACAACATCAATAATCCTGTCAAAATAATATTGAACTGAAAATAGGTCGCCGCAGTAATGAATTCCTGAAGACAAAGCCAAGCAAAAAATGATTTCTTCCTGTCAGAAAATGGAAGTTTGTAAATGGCATGTAGAAAAACCAATGTACTTGCAACGTTCCATAGAATAGCTCCCAAACCGTCCGGCATCATTGCAAAAGGTGCAATCAAAAGACTGAAAAATACACCGTAATGATTGCTGTCAAAAAACAAATCGGGATATTGCAGGAAAATATTCTTTTCTTGCAAAGTATTGTAAAAAACACCTTTGAAAATCAAGTAGTTGTTGTAACCACCTGTTCCTCTTTTATATTTGCTATATGCAGTAAGACCTGCAACAATAATATAGATTACGAAAATGATTCTGTAATCTGAGATAAATTTTAAGAATTTTTGTTTCACAAAATGGTTGTTAGTATTAGATAACTGCCTATCAGATTTGACAGGCAGTTTTTATTTTTTCTAAATCCTAAACCGCAACATTATTTTCTCTCAACGCATCATTCAAGGATGTTTTCTTGTCTGTGGATTCCTTTCTTTTTCCAATAATCAAAGCGCAAGGAACCTGATATTCTCCGGCAGGAAATTTCTTGGTATAACTTCCAGGAATCACAACTGAACGCTCTGGAACGTAACCTTTCGTTTCCACAGGCTCATCTCCTGTTACATCAATAATTTTAGTGGACATTGTAAGGCAGACATTCGCTCCTAAAACTGCTTCTTTACCAACACGAACGCCTTCCACAACGATACAACGAGAACCAATAAACGCATCGTCTTCAATAATTACCGGTGCAGCTTGCAATGGTTCAAGAACCCCACCAATTCCTACTCCGCCGCTCAAGTGAACATTTTTACCGATCTGTGCACAGCTTCCTACAGTTGCCCAAGTGTCAACCATTGTCCCGGAATCTACATAAGCTCCGATATTAACATAAGAAGGCATCATAATCACACCACTTGCTACAAAACTTCCGTGTCTTGCGATTGCGTGAGGAACTACTCTTACACCTTTCTCTGCATAATTTTTCTTCAAAGGAATCTTGTCGTGGAATTCGAAAGGACCAACTTCTATGGTTTCCATTGTCTGGATTGGAAAATACATCACCACGCCTTTCTTTACCCACTCATTGATCTGCCATCCGTTTCCCGTTGGCTCAGCCGTTCTCAGTTCTCCTGCATCCAGTTTCGCAACTACTTCTCTTACGGCATTCTGATACTCTTCCTCTTTTAAAAGTTCGCGGTTATCCCAAGCTTTTTCAATTTTTTCCTGTAAAGACATTTCTTAATTATAATTGATTAATAATTGATTTTATAAAATAAAAAAGCTCAATAAAAAATTATTGAACCTCATCATTATATCTGTTGGCAAAAATAATAAATTATAGAACACTTCTTGCAAAAAGAAACGCTTTATTCCAATAAGCTTCGTTAAGAGATGAAATAATAACACCTTTGGAAGTGGATGCATGGATAAAAGTGACTTCCCCACTATTCAGAATATCGTGAACAATCCCAACGTGTGTCACAGCAGAACCACCAGCAGTAGCAAAAAACAGCAAGTCTCCTGGTCTCGCTTCAGAAACGTTGATACTGCGCCCTTGTTTTGCCTGGTCAGAAGAGCGTCTCGGCATTTGGATCTTTTCTTCGTCAAAAACCTTGCACACCAAACCTGAACAATCGAAACCGGCAGGTGTGTTACCTGCATATTTGTAAGGAGTCCCCAAATAATTCTCGGCATTGTCCAAAATCGAGGCTCTTGTTCCGGAGACATTTCCGGAATAGGATGAATTCAATTTTTTGAGATTGGCAGATTTATTTGTTGTTGAAGGTTTTTTGTAAGTATATTTTTTTGCGGACCTGGAAGTTCCACAAGACATCATAAATATTGAGAAAAGTATGAGTAGTACAGATTTTTTCATTTAATTAAATTTAAAAAAATAGTTTTTCCCAATAACACTCATTTTCGATTACTTAACAAAAATAGAATACTTATTTAAATTAAACAAGAGTTTGAAATGAAATCTAAACAACTAACACTCTTAATTAAAAAAATTAAGAGGGCAACTAGTGCCCCCTTTAATCAATAATCTGGTTTCTATGAACTCGAATATCTGAATAAATGAATACAAATCTCTTGCCATAAAACAAAATAAACTTCTGAGATTCAGAAGTTTAATAATCAAGTGGAGAATACGGGGATCGAACCCGTCACCTTTAGACTGCCAGTCTAACGCTCTAGCCAGATGAGCTAATTCCCCTTTTGTTCTGCAATGATAATCATTTTGCAGAATATCATCAAAATTTATTTTTGAATAAAAATCGGGCTCAAATAAATTTGAACCCGACTTCTGTAAAACGTAAAATTTAAAAATATGAAATCAATTTTGGTTTGATTTTAAATATTCATCAATGATATCAAATGCTCTTTTCTCGTCCTTGATATCAACTTTAATAAAAGTATTGGTTGCAGTGGGAGTTGATAGAAAACTAAGGTAAGAATTCTCAACATCGCATTTGATTCCTGCATCTTCCAGCTTAGATTTCATCAGCTGGATCTCCTGTGGACTGCTACTTTCGTAGACAGCTACTCTAGTCGTTGCATCCATAAATTTTTGATTTTGATTTTGTTAAAGCATAGCAATTTATGAAAAAAATATCAAAATCTAAAATTCCTTATATTAAATTCTCAAATATCTGATTAATTTTATCTAAAACAATCTGGATTTCTCCTTTTGTTATATTAAGGTGTGGCCGGAATCTAAGCGACTGGTCACCACAAGTTAAGATAATGATCCCTTCATCATAAAGCTTGCTTCTCAGCCATTCTCTGCTTTCTCCATTTTTAAGGTCAAAAGCGCACATCAATCCTTTTCCTCTGGCCGCAGAAATATGGTCTGGAAATTTCTGTTCCAACTGCTTCAGTCCATCTAATAAAAACTCGCCTACAACTCTGGAGTTTTCAACCAGGTCTTCATTTTCTATAATTTCCAAAACCAGTTGAAAACGAAGCATATCGATAAAATTGCCACCAAAAGTAGAATTGATCCTTGAGCTTTCTTTAAAAACGTGATGCTCTACCTCATCAAGCTTTTCTTTGTTAGCCAAGATTCCGCAAACCTGAGTTTTCTTTCCGAAAGTGATAACATCTGGAATAATATCAAGGTGTTGGAAAGCCCACATTTTTCCTGTCATCCCAATTCCGGTCTGGACTTCATCAAGGATTAAAAGAATTTCGTTTTCGTCACAGATTTTTCTTAATTCAGCAAAGAATTCATTTCTGAAATGATTATCTCCACCCTCTGCTTGAATTGGTTCGATAATCACACAGGCCACCTCATCCGGATTTGCCAAAATCGCTTCCTGAATATGCAACAATGCCAATTGCTCGTGCTTGATCGTTTCTTCAAGATTATCTTCCGTAATTGGGAAATTAAGTTTTGGATTGCTAATTCTTGGCCAATCAAATTTTGGGAAATACTGGTGTTTTCTTGGGTCAGAAGTATTGGTCAAAGACAAAGTATAACCACTTCTCCCGTGGAAAGATTGTTTGAAATGGATCACCATTCCAGCTTCCTTATCAATATTCTTTTGCCAGTTTTTTCTTGTTTTCCAATCAAAAGCTGTCTTCAAAGCATTTTCCACAGCCAAAGCGCCGCCTTCTACAAAAAAGCAGTAAGGCAATTCTTTCGGAATAGCAACTCTTGAAAAAACCTCCATAAAGTCGGCATATTCCTGAAGATAAACATCACTCAAAGTTGGTTTGTAAATTGCCATTTTCCCAAGCCAATTAGCCTTTTCCAAGATATAAGAATGATTATATCCAACGGAAGCGGATGCGAACATAGAGAACATATCGAGATATTCCTTCCCGGTCAATCTGTCAACAATGTAGGAGCCGTGGGATTTTTCATAATCCATCACAAAATCGAAACCGTCTGCAAGGATGTGTTTCCCTAATGTTTCTTTTACTTTATTTTCTGTAGTTGTTATCATATTGCGTTTTTATAGATCAAATTTAATTCCTTGAGCCAAAGGTAAGCTTGTAGTATAATTGATGGTATTGGTCTGTCTTCTCATATAATATTTCCAGACATCGGAACCGGATTCTCTTCCGCCGCCGGTTTCTTTTTCACCCCCAAAAGCGCCTCCGATTTCGGCTCCGGAAGTTCCGATATTCACGTTGGCAATTCCACAATCTGAACCTCCGTTTGAAAGGAACAATTCTGCTTCTCTCAAATTTTGGGTCATAATCGCAGAACTCAATCCTTGCGGAACATCATTTTGAATTGCGATCGCATCATCCAGAGTTTTATATTTGATCAAATAAAGAATTGGTGCAAAGGTCTCGTGCTGAACTATCTCATAACTATTCTCAACCTCAGCGATACAAGGCTTCACGTAGCATCCAGAATTAAAATTTTCGCCTTTCAAAATGCCACCTTCAACCACAAACTTTCCTCCTTCTGCTTTACATTTTTCGATGGAATCCTGATATTGTTTCACCGCAGCTTTGTCGATAAGCGGCCCAACATGGTTGGACTCATCCAAAGGATTTCCGATCTTCAGTTGTCCGTAGGCTTTTACCAAACGGTTTTTCACTTCATCATAAACAGATTCGTGAATGATGAGACGTCTTGTGGAAGTACATCTTTGCCCAGCCGTTCCAACCGCACCGAAAACTGCTCCGATAATTGACATATTAAGGTCCGCATTTTCTGTGATGATAATCGCGTTATTTCCGCCCAATTCCAAAATCGATTTTCCGAAACGTTCCGCTACATTTTTGCCTACGATCCTTCCTACTCTGGTAGAACCTGTGAAAGAAACCAATGCTATCTTTTTATCATTGACCAACCTATCTCCTATCTCATGGTCGGCAATTACCAAATTTGAAATTCCCTCTGGCAAACCATTTTCTTTTGCTACTTCCGCAAATATATTTTGACAGGCAATCGCGCAGAGCGGTGTTTTTTCTGAAGGTTTCCAAATGACCACGTTCCCACAGATCCAAGCTAAAGCTGCATTCCAGCTCCAAACAGCAACGGGAAAATTGAAAGCTGAAATAATTCCAACAATTCCTAATGGATGATATTGCTCATACATCCTATGTCCTGGTCTTTCAGAATGCATCGTGTAACCATGAAGCTGACGAGACAACCCTACTGCAAAATCGCAGATATCGATCATCTCCTGAACTTCGCCAAGACCTTCCTGCAGAGATTTTCCCATCTCGTAAGAAACCAATTTTCCCAAATCGTCTTTGTACTCTCTGAGTTTATTCCCAAATTGACGAACTAGATCTCCGCGTTTTGGTGAAGGGATCTGTCTGAATTCTTTATAAGCTTCCTGGGCTTTTGCTACCACTTTTTCGTAGTCGGTGACATCCGAAGTTGTTACGGAAGCAATCAAATCTCCGTCAACCGGAGAGTAGCTTTCTATTTTTTCGCCAGAAGAAAAGAAATCCAAACCTGTGGAAGCACCATTGTTCTCTGTTGAGATCCCTAATCTTTTTAGGCTTTCTGATATTGAAATTGAGGACATAAAGTTTTTTATTTTTTTAAAGGCTCTAAAGATAAAAATATATTTTGACCAGCAAAATCAAAAACTAACAATCGTTAGCAAATGGGGTTGGAGAGTTTGTGAGTTGGAGAGTCGTGGAATAATTGAGATTTGCAAATGCGTAAGGGCGAAGGGCATTGTTGGAGCTCCTCGCCAGAGGCGAGAGCGACTGCCCGAAGACCGACCCGCTTGTTTTTTGCCATCTAGGAAATTGTTTTGACAGAATTAGCATGAAGGCAAAAAAACAAAGGGATACGCCCAAATAATTTTTGAGATCCAGATTATTTTGAATAAGTCTAAATTGTAGAATTTTTCTTATTTTTGAAAAAAATAAAAATGGAAGATCAGCTGCAGACAACAGAAGAAAAGAAACTGCCGAAGTGGAAGAGTCTGTTAAAAAAATTCGGAATTGGAGGAATTATTTTTTTTACCGTGAAAGGAATTATTACTTCCACATTGATCTATTTTCTAGGAAAAAACTTTTGGGTTATTATCAAAGATCATGTCACACAATGGTTTGGTCAATAGGCCTCTTCTTTCTTTGTTATCAATTGATCTAGTGAAAACTTGCCTGAACCCAATATCAAAATCACAAAATATATAAAAAAATACAGGACGCTTAATTCTTGTTCTTTATAAGTGTCTGAACCATGTGCTACAAAGCAAGCTACCAACATTGCAATCATCAGCGGAATACAAGCTACCCTTGTAAATAATCCAAAAATAATAAACAACGAGCATAGAAATTCTGCCAAAACCACCAAAACCATAGAAAATATAGATCCCATCCCAAGGAAATTCATGAATTGGATCTGATTACTCGTCACTAATGTCTCTAATTTTGGAATCCCGTGTGTCAGCATCGATAGTCCTGCAAAAACCCGGATGATCAATATCATTATATCTGTAAGGTTGGGATTAGGTTTTGTAGAATTTATATTTTTCATTCTGTGTTTAAAAAAAATATTTCAATCAAAACTACAAAAAAATCCTTTATTAAAAAGGATTTTCATCTATAACCAAAGTTTTTGAGATCTCTGTCATTCTTTCGCCAGTCTTTTTTAACCTTGACAAAAAGATTGAGATGAATTTTCTTGCTAAAGAATTTTTCGAGGTCGATCCTGGCTTCCGTCCCCACTTTTTTGATGGCTTCGCCTTTATGGCCAATGATGATCCCTTTTTGTGTATCGCGCTCGACATAGATAATTGAATCTATGAAGATAATACCTTCTTTTTCTTTGAACATTTCCGTCACTACTTCTACAGAGTAAGGAATCTCTTTGTCATAATTCAGAAGAATTTTTTCACGGATCGCCTCATTCACAAAGAAACGTTCCGGCTTGTCTGTATACATATCTTTATCATAATATGCAGGACTTTCTGGCAACATATCCTTAAGTTTCGGAAGAATAATATCCAGATTGAAAGAATTAAGTGCCGAGATAGGCAAAATCTCTGCTTTCGGGATTCTCTCGTGCCAATCAGTTGCTATTTTTTCAAGGTCTTGCTGGTTCGTCTGGTCAATTTTATTGAGTAAGAGTAGAACCGGAACAGGGATCTTGTTCAGTTTATCAATAAGGAATTCCGATGGTTCAGCCTTATCTGTCACATCCACAATGAAAAGAAAAACATCCGCATCTTGCAAAGAGTCTTTTACAAAATCCATCATTTTTTCCTGCAAACCATATTTTGGATCCAGAACACCTGGCGTATCAGAAAAGACAATTTGTAAGTCCTCTTCATTATAAATCCCGAAAATACGGTGACGTGTGGTTTGTGCTTTCTGGGTCACGATCGCCAGCTTTTCACCCATCAATTGATTGAGAAGTGTAGACTTTCCTGCATTCGGTTTCCCGACGATATTTACGAATCCTGCTTTGTGCATTATCTGTTTGAATAAAATTGAATTGAGCCGCAAAGGTACTGAAATTTTAAAGTAAAGATTCTAAAATATTTAACATACCAATTATCAACAATTTACACTATAATTCCAAAAAATATTTTTTAACTTTAATCTCTAATTAAAAACTTATATATCTATGAAAAAACTTTACATTTTAATTTTTGCGGCTAATTTATGTTCTGCACAAAACGCAGAATTATTAAATACAGACTGGCAAATCACTCAAATTGTAGGCGAAACAAATCCGGTTGGTCAACAACCTCCGCCAATGCCATATCAGCAAGTCACACGTTTTGGTGCCGACTCCCCACAACTCAGTTTATCTTATTTCAATAATATCTCAGCCAATTTAACTTATAGTGGTGAAAACATATTCACCGTAAATGATAAATTTTGCACTTTGGCAGATTATATGGCAGACAATGGTGAAGTTAACCAGTTCTTTGAACGATTGTGCAGTTTCTTCACAAATTCACAATCCTATTATTATAATATTGTAAGTAATGGAAATGGAAAAACCTTAACAATTGGCAATGCTATATTCGAAGAAATTCATTTTAAATCGGCGACGCTAAGTACAAAAGATAATGAGTTGACCACAATTATTGCTTATCCAAATCCCGTAACAGACATTATAAAAATTGAAAACCTGAAACCTAGTTCATCATTAGAACTAATTGACAGCTCAGGAAAATTGGTAAAATCAGTTTCTAATATCAATTCAGCCAAAACAGAAATTAATATTAAAAATCTGACTTCAGGAATTTATTATCTAAAAATCAACGGGCAATCCGTTCAAAAGATCATTAAAAAATAATTATTAAAAACAATAAAAATCGGTTCAAATTTGAGCCGGTTTTTTTATTTAAAATCCTACCTTTGGAGTTTATCATTTATTCAAACAATCATTTATGTTTACAGCCAAAGAAATTTCAGAGATCAATCATCTTCTCGTTCCGGAAAAGAACATCGTTATTGTAACGCATCATAATCCTGACGGAGACGCAATAGGTTCTTCTCTTGGCCTGAAACATTATCTGAAAACTAAAGGAATAGATGCTACAGTGATCACTCCAAACGATTTTCCAAAGTTCCTGAAATGGATGCCGGACGCTAAGAAGATCGTGATCGGAGAATATAAAAGAAAAGTTGCTGGCGAAGCCATTTATAACGCAGACGTTATTTTTTGCCTTGATTTCAACTCACCTTCCAGAATTGGGATCCTTGGAGATTGGGTTACAAAATCCAGAGCAAAAAAAATACTGATCGATCATCATCAGATGCCCGAACAATTCGATTATGTCTATTCTGATACAACAGTTCCCGCAACTTGCCAAATGGTCTATCATTTCATTCAGGAAAACAATGACGAAAAATCAGTCAATCTGGATATAGCCGAGTGTCTTTATACTGGAATAATGACCGATACCGGAGGATTCCGATTCCGTTCTACAAGTGCAACAACACATAGGATCGTAGCTGAACTCATCGAGAAAGGTGCTGATCCGGCAATTATAACGTCCAATACCTGGGACACCAATACAATTTCCCGATTACATCTACTTTCATTAGTTCTTAGCAGGATCGAGTTGACCAAAGAAGGAAAAGTTGCCATTCTTTGGCTGAAACGTTCTGAACTGAAAGAATATGGCTTTGACAAAGGTGATACGGAAGGTTTTGTAAATTACGGCTTAAGCGTTCTCGGAACCAAAATGGCGGTTTTCTTTATGGAAGACCTTTATGAAGATTTTATCAAAATTTCTTTCCGTTCCAAGGATTCTGTGGATACGAATCAATTTGCGAGAAAATATTTCAACGGTGGCGGACACATCAATGCCTCCGGTGGGAAATATTTCAAATCGATCGAGGAAACGATTGAGGACTTTAAAGAGAAGATTGAAGCCGAGGAGTTTTAATGTGATATCCTTTAAATATTACATTGTCATTCTGTGGTGGAAGATCTCTAATTTATTGACAAAACCCATAGCCCAGATGGGAACGGCATCTTTTTTTGTATTGACTGCAAACTTTGTTTTTGGTTACAAAATGCCTAAGACAAAAAAAATAAAGCACTTCGACTCCGCTCAGCATAAATTACCAGCGGGAATCAGCTCCTAGAAATCTATCTCGACAACACGAAAACCAAAGCAATAATCGCCGGTAAAGCCTGAACGAAAAATATTTTCTTGGAGGCTGACAATGCACCGTAAATTCCTGCTACAATAACACACGCAAGGAAGAAAATTGCGACATTTTTTGCCCAAATCTGGTCACAAATAAAGAAACTCCAGATGAGTCCAGCAGAAAGAAATCCATTGTACAAACCTTGATTGGCAGCAAGTTTTTTTGTTGGTTTGAACATCTCGTCCGGCAATGAACCTTTGAATGTTTTTTTACCGAGGGTTTCCCAAGCAAACATTTCCATATAAAGGATATAAAAGTGTTCTAATGCAACGATTGCGATGAGGATCTTTGAGATTATTTCCATTAGAAAATGAGTTTTTTTGGTAAGTGATGTAATAATTCGGTATTAATAATAGATGCACAGATCTCTGGTTTTTCCCAATGTCCATTATGTCCACAATCTAAAACGTAGGATTTGATATTGGTTCTTTCGGGAAGATCTTTGATTGTTTTTTCTGAGTTGACGGCAGAATCGTGATTGCCTAATAGAACCAAAATTTTGCCTTCAAAGTTTTCTAAAACCGATTTTCTGTCGGGACGCTCGATCATTCCCTTTTGTGAAGCCAGAACACCTTCAACAGAAGATGTGTAAGCTATTTCTTTTGCAAGCTTTATTTTGAATTCTAGAATATCATGCTCATTGGGGTTGAAGAGATTTGGAACGCCTGCGTTTACGAAAGCCCGGAGGTTTTCTTTGATGATCCTTAAACCTTTTCTTCTGGTTTCTTTTTTCGCTTCGTCATCGGAAAAATAAGTAGAGAAAAATAGAGTGAATGACTTCAAAAACTGAGGATATTTTTCTGCAAAAGCCAAAGAAATATAACCGCCCATAGAATGTCCCAGCAAATGAAATTCGGTCAAACCTAGTTGATCGATCACTTTCTTGACCTTATCCGCCATTATTTCAGAGGTTTGGATATCTGCAACAACTTCCGATTTTCCAAAGCCTGGTAAATCGATCTTTATCAACCGGAATTTCTCTGATAAAAATGGGATCATATCATCCCAAATCGACAGATTCTCCATAAAGCCATGAAGTAGAATCAGGTTTTCCGAACCATTTCCCTGTATTTCGTAATTGAGCATAATTTACATTTTGATAATTATTTTATCTCCAAATCCTGCATTATTGACAGATTCGTAAAGTTTGAAAGTTTTTCCTCCATCTTTTGTTGAAAAATTTCTCTTACCCTTTCTTACATCCAATTTTCCGTTGTCATAATCAGAAATACTTTGCGTAATCGTTCCATCAAATTTAAGGTTTTTCGGAGAAGTCATTTTTGCAGTTCCTTCAATCTTTACAAAATTGCTTCCTTCTTTATTCCCGCCAGAGATCTTATATTCGTCTTGTCCTATTTTCGTGAAACTGATTTTACCATTTCCAGATATCATATCATGCGTCAAAATATGCGTTCCCTCAAGATCTTTGAAACTCCGGCTACTGAGAATGCTATCATTGATCTTTGTTCTCACAGCATTTATAGAATCGATGATCTTTGCACTATCAACTTTTGGAGTTGTTGTTTCTTCAGATTTTTTACAAGAAAAGATCAATAACAAACCAAAAATTGGGAAAAGCTTTTTCATAGTTTTAATTTTCCTTACGAAAATAAATAAAAAAGAGCGTCTGGCAGACACTCTTTGTAAAATATTTATATTAATTACAGAACTTTTTTCTGGTACAAATCTTTTTCTTTGTCATTCATTTCCGAGATTCCGTAACGTTCAGACCTGGTTATTGCCAATTCATCCAGCATATCGACCAAAGTTTTATATTGCGAATCATCAGCAGGCTTTATAATCACTGTGAAATTTTCTTTTTTCGGAGCGCTTGCTTTTGCCGACTCTATGGTTTTTGCAACTTGAGCTCTGTCGAAAGAGACTTCTTTCAAACTGTTATCATTCAGATTTTTGCGTTCATCCTGATAATAATAGACCTTGCTGTCCTTTCCAAGAATGAATGTGATCGAGTTTCTATAATCAATGTCTGTTGGACCATGTGGACCTTTTGCCGGTAAACCAAGATCCATCACATTTGGTTTTGAAAAATTGGTTGAGAATAAAAAAAATGTAATCAGCAGAAAACCTAAGTCCACCATCGGGGTCATATCTACTTTAATTCCAATTCTACCGTTTTTTTTGCTTCCTTTTGAGCGGTCATTAACTTGTACTTCTGCCATCGTTTTAAATTTTAGTAATTAGTAATAGAAAATAAAAATTCATAATGATAATGAATCATTATGGACTATCGAATACAAATTATATACCTAATTTATTATTTTGTTATAAAAATACTATTTACCAAATTATAAATTTCCCCATTGTTTCCAAGTCATTTGAAATTTGATCTCTTTTCCGTGGGTCCCAATCTCTTCCCAACCGGAGGATCTATAGAACTTTTCTGCTCTTGTATTTGGTGAAGTTCCAAGCCAGACAGGATTTTCAGTTTGTTGAAAATACCAGTCTAACATGATATTATGCAATTGTTTTCCGATACCTTGATTTTCAAATTCTGGGTTCAAAAACAAAGCCCAAATATTATTCCCCACCAAATCTACGATTGCAAAACCGACGATTTCATTATCAATTTCACAAACCCAACCTTTTCCATTGTCTGTTAAATAAATTTCGTAATCTTTGTCTTTCACGACATCAGGATCAGATAACTGATTTTCTTTTACAGAATTGCGGACGATCTGCATTTGTCGGATATCATCAATTTTGGCTTCTCTGAAAATCATTTTTACTTGTTTTTAAAATAATCAATTCCACACTTCAGGAATTTTTTAAAATCCTCTTTCGGCATATATCCAGAAACCGGCGGATTGATCACTTTTTGGTCAGGCGTTACCAAAACATAGTGTGGCTGGGAATTATTATTAAAGTTAACCTGCTGGAAAAGACTCCATTTGTCGCCAATCGTTTTCACTTTCTTCATTTGACCTTCACCCATATCGATTTTGATCTGTTCATTTTCCGGCAGCTCTTCTTTATCATCAACATAGACCGAAGCAATTATCAAATCATTCTGAAGAATTGGCAGAACATCATCCTGACTCCAAACGAATTCCTCCATTTTTCGGCAATTTTCACAACCGTATCCTGTGAAATCTATCAAAACCGGTTTGTTTTCTTTCTTCGCAACTTCTATCGCTTCGAAATAATTATGATAAGGTTTCAATCCAAGAATTCCGTCTTCTTCTTTGTGGAAATAGCTGACATTCAATGGAGGTAAGATTCCGCTCAGCATTTGTAATTTCGGTTTTTCCGAAGGAATCAAACCTTGAATCAAATATCCAATAAATACAATTCCGAAAACACCCAAAATCCTTCTTGTTAAAGAAATTTTCGGTTTCTTATCATCGTGAGGAAATCTGATTTTCCCGAAAAGATAAACCACCAATCCAATCGCAATGATGATCCAAAGCACGATGAACAATTCTCTTTTCAGCAGGAATGTTTTGGAGACCAGATCGGCTTTTGAAAGGAATTTTAAAGCCAAAGCTAATTCGATAAATCCAAGAACGACTTTTACGGTATTCATCCAGCCTCCGGATTTCGGTAAACTTTGTAAAGCTTGCGGAAACAATGCCAACAATCCAAAAACTAATGCCCAGGCCAATCCAAAACCAGCCAGAGCAAATGTCAATAGTGTAGGGACATTGGTTGCTCCAGCAACCACTCCGCCTAATAAACTTCCCAAAATCGGGCCTGTACAAGAGAACGAAACGATGACCAAAGTCAAAGCCATGAAGAAAATCCCAATCAATCCGCCCGCTTCTTCTGCTTTGGAAGATTTGTTAGCGATTGAACTTGGCAAAGTGATTTCGTAATACCCGAAAAAGCTTAAAGCGAAGAACAAGAATATGGCAAAGAAAAATAAGTTGAGCCAGATATTTGTCGAAATCTGATTGAAAATATTTCCCGAAATTCCGTCAATAATATGAAACGGAATACTCAACAAGACGAAAATCAACAGAATGAAAAATCCATAGATGAAAGCATCTCTTTTTCCTTTTGCTTTGTCTTTGTTTCCCTTTGTAAAGAACGAAACTGTCAATGGAATCATCGGAAAAACGCAAGGTGTGAGTAGAGCAATCAATCCACCTAGAAATCCTAATCCAAGAACCAGCCAATTGTCATCGTTTGGTTTTTGCTGAGCGGTTCCGCAATTCGTCAAAGGATTTTTGAAATCCAGAGAATTGACTTTCAGACCATCTTGTTTTGCAACTGCTGGAGTTTCAATATTTGTTGGCTTTAGAATCGTTCCAACTTGTCCGGCCGGAGCAACTTCATAAACCGTATCTTTTGTTTTTTCAATAGTTTCTTCAGAGGCAACAGCCGTTTTACTTCCTTCAATTTGTTTTTCAAATTCCAAAGTATTCGGAGCTAGACAAACACGGTCATTACAAGTCTGATACATTATTTCAGCTGTAATCGTTGCCGGTTTAGTTGCATCTTTCGGTTTGAATTTCTGCTTGAAAACAACTTTGTTGGAATAATAAACAATCTGAGCGCCGAAAGCTTCCGAAAATTCATCGTGCTTTTTGCCGATTTCCTGAACCTTTCCAAGCAATTGAATTCCCTGTTTTGAAGTAATTTTAAATTCAGTCGGAATCCCGGAATCTGGTGGTAAATCCTGAGAATAAATGTGCCAGTTATCTTCAATCGTACCAGTTAAAACAGCCTCATATTCATCTTTGCCAACAGGATTGACATCGAATTTGAACTTAACTGGATTTTTTATCTGTGCATTGAAAATGGTTATTATAAATAGAAAAAGTGTTGACAACACCAGTTTGAAATCTTTCATTTTTTGAATAATTTTAACCACATAGGCACAATAGTTTTATTTTAAAATTTAGAAATAAAAAGTTAAAATAGATATCTGAAATTCTATGTGTTTATGTGGTTTATTTATTTTAATTTAATTGTTCGTAATATTTATTTACAAATGTCTTTTGTCCTTCTTTGAAAATATTCGTCACATTGAAATTCACTAAAATTCCCTTTGGAACTTTCAACAGATTCATATAATTAAGAATCTGAGCTTTGTGTAAATCGTGAAATTCTGAAACTGATTTAATTTCTACAATAATTAAATCTTCTATTAAAAAATCACATTGAAAACCACAGTCCAAATCAATTCCCTTGTATTGAACAGAAATTACAAATTCAGATTTAAAATTTATATTCTGGATTCTAAACTCTTCTTTCAAAGCTTTATGATAGACACTCTCTAGCAAACCAGAACCTAAATTTTTATGAACTTCTATGCAAGCTCCTAAAATTTTATATGTTAATTCCGTTATTTGTTTCTGATTCATAAATCTATTTAAACTTTTTAAACTACATAAACAAATAGAAAAACTATGTGTCTATGTAGTTATAATTTTAAAATCAATTCCGTTTCTGAATTATCAGAACTATATCTCCCGTCTTGGCGGAAAGGCAGCACGCCTAAGATTCGTTCATCAGCATCAGATAGAAGCCAGATTTTTTGCTTCGCTAAAATAGACAATTTTTCATCCTTAAAAAATTTTGAAATTTTCTTTTTACCAATCATTCCTATAGGAAAAAACACATCACCTTCTTGTTTCTTTCTCAATTTCAAAGGTAACTGAACTTTTTGTTTATCGAATTTCCAAAAACAATTACCAAATGTTTTAATTTCGTTTTTAATATATTCTGGGATAATTATTTCGTTTTCAACAATTTTAAGCGAAATTGATAATTCTAACTTCTCATTTTCAACTTCTAACTTCTTAATAAAAATCAATTCGTTCCGATTAATGATTAACTGAAATCCAGGATTGAAAAACGAGCTTCCAGTTTGAGCTGTCAGAACTTTCTGCATTTCGTTATCATCTGTAAAACCAAATCTTTTCAAAATCTCATATCGAATCAGTTCTGGTTCTTCTGAAAATTTTTGCTTATTAATAATGAATTGATTTGCCCGCGAGTCAATCTTGAGAATTTCAATTTTCTCATCAACCGATTGATCAATAAAATCTTTAGTTTGATTAATATAATTGATGCTTCTTGAAAAATTGGTCAGAAAATCTGCATTGATTTTTTTTAATTCCGGGACAATATTGTGTCGGATTTTATTTCTTAGGTAATCCGTCTTTTGATTGGATTTATCTTCTCTAAATTCAATTTGATTCTGTTTTGCAAAATCATAGATCTCATCTTTAGAAAAATCAAGAAGCGGACGAATGATTCCGTTTTCATTTTTGGGAATCCCACTCAAACCTCGGATTCCGGAAGCTTTGGAAAGATTGATTATAAACGTTTCTAACTGGTCATTCAGGTGATGTGCCGTGACTAAAAAATCAAGATCTTCTTTTTCCTGAATTTCTCTGAAAAATCTATATCTCAACTCTCTTGCCCAATTCTGAATCGAGTTTTCCGACTGATCATCTTTTTGAGAAATTTCATATAAATGAAAAGGAATTTTATGTTTTTGACAAAAATCGGAAACGAGCTTTTGATCCATGTTAGAATCCTCATTACGAAGATGATAGTTCACATGTGCAATATGAAAATCAAAACCCGAAACCTGAAATAAATCAGCCAAAACCATCGAGTCCACTCCTCCACTTACAGCCAAAAGGTATGTTTTTTGTTGTGATTGGTTGAGCAATTGCTCCAGAGCGTTTTGAAATTTTAAGAGACTTAACACAATTTTATAACGAAATATTAAGTTATAAACACAAATATACAGTTATTAATCCTTATTTTTGAAACGATTTAAAACTAATGACCACTCAATAAAAACAATAAAACAAATAAATATTTACTATGAGATTATTTAAAATTTTGACAATCACAGCTGTGGGACTTTCCTTGGCTTCTTGTGTCAGCAAAAAACAATTCGATGCGCTTAATCTGAACTACAAACAATGTATCGAAGATGCAGGTGAAAGAATGCGCCAAATCCAAGATCTGAAAGGTGAAAATTCTTCTCTAAAAGGTCAAAATGACTTACTTGTAGGACAGAACAACGCTCTTAAATCCAGCCTGGATGCTTGTCTATCCAATGCAGGAAAAGGTTCTGCAAATATTGATAAATTGGTTGGGGAGATCAACGCTTCCAATGCTTATATCAAGCAATTGATCTCCGGAAAAAGCAAAAACGACAGTTTGAACCTTGCTTTATCAAACAAACTAAAACGTTCTCTTGACAACGTTGCAGATCAGGATGTAGATGTGAAGGTATTGAAAGGTGTTGTATTGATCTCATTGTCTGACAAGATGCTTTATCAAGTTGGAAAATATGACATTCAGCCAGCTGCTGCAGACGTCTTAGCAAAAGTAGCGAAAGTAATCAACGACTATGACACTTACAGCGTATTGATCGAAGGTAATACAGATAACACACCATTGAACAGCGCCAATGCTCCAAGAGACAACTGGGACCTTTCCGCGCTTAGAGCGACTGCTGTTGCTAAAGTTCTACAAACCCAATTTGGTGTGAATCCTAACAGAATCACGGCTGGTGGTAGATCGGAGTACAATCCTAAGACTACAAATGCTTCAGTTTCAGGAAGAAGTGAAAACCGTAGAACGGAGATCATCATTATGCCGAAACTGGATGAGTTCATGAAACTGATGGACATTGCCCCAGTTAAGAAATAAATGATGAATGATTGTTCATTGTTCATCCGCAAATTATAAAACTAAACCTTGTCAGAAATGATGAGGTTTTTTATTTGGGCAGCTTTATCCTTCTTCCACTCCCGCTTTTTTCTGTCATTGCGAACAGTGTAAAACCATCAGTAGAAATTTTCTCTATCGCAATAACAGAAAAAGAGTTCCGTTCAAGCCGGGCTGCAAATCCAGTATATATACCATTCGTAATAATTTATACATTTAGTTTACCTTTGAACTTTAAACAAAAAACTTTGAACTTACAATGAGTTACTTCGAAGAACTAGACAAAGAGATGGACCGCTATCTGGAGGAAACAGCTTCCGAAGAACCTGCCATTTTAAAAAAACTAAGAAAGGAAACTTATCAAAAGACCACACAACCGCATATGATCTCTGGTTATTTGCAAGGTCGTTTGTTAAGTATTCTATCGCATATCGTCCAACCAAAAAATGTTTTGGAGATCGGAACTTTTACAGGTTATGCCGCTTTGAGTATGGCGGAAGGACTGCCAAAAGATGGGAAAATTTTCACAATCGACAAAAATGAAGATCTGGCTTACATCCCAAAAAAATATTTTGCTGAAAGCAATTATAAAGATCAGATCGAATTCATTTTGGGCGATGCAAAAGAAGAAATCAAAAAACTGGATAAAGTTTGGGACCTGATCTTCATTGACGCTGATAAAGAAAGCTATCTGGAATATTTAAAACTCATTAAGCCAAATCTACGCTCAGGAAGCATCATTCTTATCGATAACGTTCTCTGGTATGGGAAAGTTCTCGAAAACAATCCAAAGGATAAACAGACTGAACAGATCAAACTCGTGAATAAAATAATCGCAGAAGATCAAGATTTTGAAAATCTAATCTTACCTTTGCGAGACGGATTACACTTGATAAGAAAGAAATAATTTGTATTTTTAAATTCATAATTGATTGAAATGACAAAAGGAATTTGTAATGTTTCCATTGCTCCGATGAGAGCTGAAAGTTCTGACAAAAGCGAAATGGTCTCACAGCTTCTTTACGGCGAGTCTGCCGATATTATTGAAGTGAAGGATAACTGGACTAAAATCAAAACGCATTACGACGATTACGAAGCGTGGATGGACACGAAACAAATTTCACCTGTTTCAGATGAATTTCTAACGACAAGAAAAATCAATCTTGTAAAAGAGCCTTTCCAATCTACAATGACGGAAAGTGGAAGAACACTTCTGTCAATAGGATCAGAAGTGAAATTTGAAACGAGTTCTCCAACTCGTGGCGCAGACCTTAGTGAAAGTATTGTGAACTGCGCAAAAGAGTTTTTGAATGTTCCATACCTGTGGGGCGGAAAAAGCTTTTTCGGAATTGATTGCAGTGGTTTTACGCAGATCATTTACAAAATTCACGGCATCAAAATCCCAAGAGACACTTATCAACAAGCTGAACTTGGAGAAGTTTTAACTTTTATAGAAGAAGCAAAACCCGGCGACCTTGCATTTTTTGAAAATTCGGAGGGAAGAATCATTCATGTCGGGATCATTTTAGCAGATCAAAAAATAATCCATGCGCACGGAAAAGTTAGAATTGACAGTCTCGACACTAGTGGGATCTTCAATGAAGATCAAAACAAACACACACATAGACTAAGATTCATTAGATCTTATTTTTAAATAAAAAAGCTTCCGATCTGGAAGCTTTTTCTATATCAGGTCTAAATATTTTAAACCAAATTTCTCTTTTTAACCTCATCACCCATCTTTCTATGTGCAATGATATTGGTTGCCAAAATTGGAAAAAAAGTCAAAGGCAAAACCGAAAACACCCCAAAACCTTTTGTAACCGTAATATACAAACAAGTCGCAAGAAGCAGAACAAAAATAACAGAGAAAGAGATCAAAACCGATTTTGTAAGTTTCACGTTTTTCAATAATTCTTTATCTGTCAATTCAGCTGCAGGTTTGATTCCTTTTGATTTCATTGTTCTATTAGAGTTTAAAATTAAGTGTTACATTGAAAAATCTCCCTGTCAATCTTACAGGTACCGGATAATAAGCCTGTGGTGAAGAATTCACATCACTGATCCATTGGTTGGCAATCGTATTATTGATATTGAATGCATTGAAGATCTGAACCCCTAAAGTCAACTCTTTGAAGTTTCTCCAGAAATCGCCGGTCGCCTTGTTATCTTTTTGATCGATGAAAACTTTGGTCAAACCGATGTCCACTCTCTTGTAAGCAGGTAAAGTTCTCTGATAACGGTAAGCAGCCAAATAATCCGGTAAACCTGCAGAATCAAATAAAACAGGTGTTCCTGATGGTAATCCGCTTGCATAGGTCAGGGTCAGATTAACTCTCATACTTGGGAACTTCGGCATATAGTCTTGATAGAACATAGAGAATTTAAAACGCTGATCGGTAGGTCTCGGGATGTAGCCCATTCCATCAATATTTTCATAGACCCTGGCATAACTTGCAGAAACCCAAGAATCCACACCCGGTACAAATTGTCCAAATAATCTCGTATCCAATCCATAAGCATAACCTTCCGCATTGTTCTTACCGGAATATCTTACCCTTACATTATCAAGATAATATGGAATAAGATTCTCCATTTTCTTATAGTAAGCCTCTGTGGTCAGTTTGAAAGGTTTCCTTTCACTTCCTCCAATTTTAAATTCGTAATCGTTGGCAACAATGATCTGATAAGATTTTTGAGCTTTGATATCTGGGTTGAATGCTCCTGTCAGATCTTTGATCTCTTTATAGAAAGGCGCTTGGTAATAAACACCTCCGGAAACTCTGAATAACATATCCATATCCCAATTCGGTTTAATTGCAAACTGAACCCTTGGGCTGAACAATGTTTCTTTGTTGAAACTCCAGTTTTGAACTCTTGCACCTCCGTTTACAAATATTTTATTAGTTCCCCAGTAGAATTTTTTCGAGAATTGTGTATAAGCTGAAATTCGGTTTACATTAATGTTGTTTTGTCCAGCAATATGATACATAAGATTAAGGCCGGAAGCATCTAATTGCCCAGGTAAAACAAAATCACGTGGATTGCTGTAGCCAATAGAATCAACAAACTGCCATTCATTAGTAAAATCTTTGATACTTTCTCTTTCGAATTTCACACCTACTTCAAAATCGGTATTGACATCCGGAGAAAACCTAGTTCTGAACTGAGAGCCATAAACCCGTACTAATAAGTCATTTCTGGCGTGATCTATTTGACCTCCCGCATCATAACCAGCAACTGGATTTCCTTCCTCGTCAAAAGCTTCCAAAATATAGCCGGAAGCCAATGAATAGTATTCTCTCTCTCTGTTCTGATAAGCAAAATTATCCATAGTAAAATGCCATTTTTTGCTTGGTTTAAAGTTGACGCTTACCGTTCCCATCATATTTTTATACTGGTCATCTTCCTGACCATTATAGAAAACGGTTAGTTTCAAAGGTTGTAAAACACTTCCAAAATCAACCTCTTTTTGTTTCGGGACCATTTGATAATCATTCTTTGCAAAATAGCCTAAGAAAGACAAAGACCATTTGTCATTGAACTGATAATTAAGATAAGACTGTAGATCAAAATATCTGGGATTGAAATCCGTATCTTCATTAAGTGTATTAAGGACAAGATTTGTATTTCTGTAACGACCGGAGAGCAATCCTGTGAATTTTTTATCTTTAGAGGCAAATCCTGTTGTTAGTCTTCCTCCGATCAAACTTGCTTCGCCGGAAAGCTCAAATTTCTCAGGCTGCCTGTAATAGATGTTAAGTGCAGACGACATTTTATCACCATATCTCGGCTCAAATCCACCTGCAGAGAAATTGATCATGCCGACCATATCCGGATTGATGATACTCATCCCTTCCTGTAAAGAGTTCCTGATCAGAAATGGACGATACAGCTCAACATCATTGATATAGATAAGGTTCTCATCGTAATTCCCTCCTCTTACCATAATTTGCGAAGACAATTCGGAATTGGAGTTCACAGAGGGTAAGCTTTTCAAAAGTCCCTCTACACCTCCACCTAAAGACACTACTTCTCTAGCCTCCTTTACAGATAATTCAACAGAAGTAAGATCATTGGTCTTATAGGTTGCTTTTTTCTGGAAAACAACTTCCTGGATCTCCGTGTCTCTGGTTGCTGGTAAAAAAAGGACATTGACCGCTTGAGATCTCGGAGTCGTTTTGATGATCTTTGAGAAACCTTTGAAGTTTTCTTTTTCAACCTTCAGTTCCTGTTCAGAATCTGCAATAGGAACTCGTATGAAACCATTTTTGTCCGTTTGGTAAGTTTTACCATTATAAGTTACCCGCGCTTCGGAAACTGACTTTCCATCTTCATCAAGAACTTTTAGATTGATTTGAGAAAATGCCAAAACAGGCAAAAAGAAAAGAATTAAAAGAATATAATTTTTCAAAGCTGTAGTTTTTTACTATCGATTTTTATTTTAAATGCTTCTTGAATTAACAAAAATAGCAATTAATACAAAGAACGAAAGAATATTTGTAATTGATATACAAAAAATGAATTTCTTTGATGAATATTTTCATGTTTCTATCAGGGAAATCAATTTTGATAAAAACCATTTCACCAATAAAAAAGTCCGGCAGACCGGACTTTCATTTTTTATAATATCGCTTCTCTGATTCTCGTCAGCTTCCCGAGCAAATCATCCAACAAATCAAGCTTCAACATATTGGCTCCATCAGATTTTGCAACCGAAGGGTCAGGATGTGTTTCTATAAAGATCCCGTCCGCACCAACAGCTATTCCTGCTTTTGCAATGGTCTCTATCAATTCTGGTCTTCCGCCTGTAACACCAGAATTTTGATTTGGTTGTTGAAGAGAATGTGTAACATCCAGAATTACTGGAGAATACTCTCTCATCGTCGGGATTCCACGGAAGTCAACCACCAAATCCGTATAACCGAAAGTATTTCCTCTTTCGATGATCGCAGTTTTATCGTTTCCAGAATCTTTCACTTTCTGAACTGCAAATTTCATTGCTTCAGGTGAAAGGAACTGTCCTTTTTTAAGCGTTACTGCTTTTCCTGTTTCGGCCGCCGCAATCAGCAGATCGGTCTGTCTTACCAAAAACGCCGGAATCTGCAAAACATCTACATACTCTGCAGCCAAAGCGGCATGACCATTTTCATGAATATCTGTAGTAGTAGGAACATTGAAGGTCTCTCCTACTTTTCTAAGGATCTTCAAAGCTTTTTCGTCGCCTATTCCCGTGAAAGAATCTACCCGGCTTCTGTTCGCTTTTCTGAAACTTCCTTTGAAAATGTATGGAATATTATATTTATCCGAAAGCTTCACGATATGCTCTGCAATCTGCAAAGCCATTGTTTCATCTTCGATGGCGCAAGGTCCTGCAATCAGGAAAAAGTTCTTGGAATCCTTGTGATGAATGTTATCTAGATATTGTATCATTTATTTGATTTTAAATTATAAATTTCAGATTATTATATGTCTGAAAACCGAATACAAATATACGGAATAAACAGAAAACTTTCTATTCGTTGATTGATGAGAGTTATTGGATTATCGATTACTAATTTTATTTTGTTAGGTAGGATTATAAAGAAACTACACTTTCAATTTCTTTCCGAACAACCACTGAACCTCCCACCAATATAATTTTGAACCTCCCACGAATTTATTCCATATCTAATTAGTTCAATTTTGCTATATAACTTTTAAATATAGAAAATATGAGCAAAAGAATTTTAATTACAGGAGCTGCAAGTGGATTTGGAAAAATGGCTGCTTTTGATTTAGCAAAAAAAGGGCACAAAGTAATTGCTACGGCACAAGTTTATCCGCAAATGAGTGACTTGATAAGAGAAGCCAAAGAACAAGGAATAGAATTGACCGTTGATAAATTGGATGTAACGAATACAACAGACATTGCTTACATCACCCAAAAATACGACATCGATATTTTAATCAGCAACGCAGGAATAATGGAAGGTGGCCCAATTGCGGAGCAACCTTTAGATTTAATCCGTTCGATGTTTGATGTCAATGTTTTTGGCGGATTGCAGTTAGCTCAAGGTTTTATCAAGAAATTTATTGATGAAAAAAGACCAGGAAAAATTGTTTTTACAACTTCTATGGGCGAATTATGGACGGTTCCTTACGTTGCCGCTTATTGCGCATCTAAACACGCAATGGGTTCAATTGCCGAAGGCCTGAGAACGGAACTAGCACCTTTCAATATCAAAATTGCAACTTGCAATCCGGGCATTTTCGGGACAGGATTTAATGACCGTGGCGCCGATACTATTTTCCGTTGGTACAATCCTGAAACTAATTTTACACATCCATCTGCATTCGACGGCACTGCCGAGGCTTTGGCAAATCAGCTAGACCCACAATCTATGGCAGAGTGTATAGTTGATGTGGCTTTGGATGAAAATTCAAATTTCAGAAATGTACATCCAAAAGAAACCGAAGATTTTGTAAAACAATTACAAGCAGATGCTTGGACGGCAAAAAGCTAAAAAAATTCAGAAAGTGCAGTTCAAAAAACTGTGCTTTCTTTTTATCATTAATTAAAATTAAAAAAATGAACATAAACTATAACGAAGCAACAAAAGCATTAAACGCTTCCATAGAAAAAGCAAAAGCGTTGAACATTCCCGTAAGTATTGCCGTGGTAGATACAGGCGGACATTTGGTTGCATTTGCAAGGTTGGACAGCGTTTTTGGCGTGATAGAATTTGCTGTAAAAAAAGCCAGAACTGCCGTAATGTTTGGCGTAGATAGCGAAATAATGGGGACAATAGTTTCTGGAGCAGACATTCACGGCTACGGAATGTTGAATTCAAACGACGGATTATTGACCATTGCAGGCGGTGTTGTCATCAAAAACAAAGAAGGCAAAATCATCGGAGCCATTGCATCATCGGGCGGTTCACCAGAACAGGATAAAGAAATTGCGAGTGCAGGAGCGGTTTTGCTCAATTAAAATTTAAGATATTTGTAGTATGGAAGCAAAGCGTGAAATCATTTTCGACAAGTTGGTCTATTCCTGTGTTTTTGAAAAGCACAGAGGAAATGAAGAATTTATTCCTGAGCATTTTTTAGGATTTCAACTATCGGGTGAAACACACGCTTTTCACGCAGATGGAAGTACGATTATTCCGGAAAACACCATCGTGTTGGTTCGCAAAAACCAATTAATAAGAACAATTAAATATCCTGCAAAATCAGGAAAATACCAGTTTTTATCGATTACGTTGGACAAGGAAACCTTGCAACAATACGCCTTGGAAAACAAAATCGCGATTGATAAAAAATATGCCGGCAAACAGAAATTATTTTTTGAACCCGATGATTTTCTGCAAAATTATTTCAGTTCATTAGCTCCATACATTAATAAGACAAAAGAAGCAACGCCACGATTGGCAGATTTAAAAATCAGGGAAGCGATAGAATTATTACTACAAAGCAACCCTGATTTTAAACAAATTCTATTCGATTTTTCCGAGCCTTTCAAAATGAATCTGGAAGAATTTATGAACCAGAATTATATGTTTAATGTTTCGGTATCCTCTTTCGCAAAACTGACAGGAAGAAGTCTTTCCGGCTTTAAGCGAGATTTCACTAAAACATTTGATAAGACACCAAAAAAATGGTTGTTGGCAAAACGCTTAGACGAGGCGTATTATTTAATCAAGCACAAAAAACAAAAGCCAGCTGACTTTTATCTGGATCTAGGGTTTGAGAACCTAGCACATTTTTATGCTTCGTTTAAAGAAAAATTTGGTTTAACGACTTCACAGATTTAAAAAAATGGATTTCATACAATATTTGCAAAACTGGACAAAAGCTGATATCAACCAAGGAAAATGGATGATTGGAATAGCCATTCTTATTATTTTGCCTATTTGTATTTTGTTTATTCAAACCAGTAATTCGCTTCAAAAAGGAATGTTAATTCCGCTCTGTTTATTATTACTGATGAATATAAGTTACGGCAGTTATTTATTGATTTCTAAATCAAAACACGCTGAACAAACGTCCAAGAGTTTTCAATTAAAACCAAAAGAAACAACTGAAAATGAGGTAGCCAAAATCAAGGCAGATGATAAAAGTTATACAATGACAAAGTACGCTTGGGCTGGATTACTCATTCTTTCGGTTATTTGTTTCTTCATTTTTAATAAAGATTATTTTCGAGGATTATCGCTGGGTTTTGCCATAATGTTTATGGGAATGTTGGTTATTGATGTTTTTTTACATCATAGCCTCAAGTTGTATCTTTTAAACGTTATCAAATAATATTTAATTTCTTTATTCCTTATTTAGAGATTCCTATGGATTTTATGAAAACTTTTTAATAATCTTTTCAAACGTATTAGCATTCCTACTCGTCATTTTATCTTTCAGACCTTTCTTGCCAAGCACTTTCCCGAAGCTGGAATCTAACGTTTGTCCTTTTGAAACTTGCCAATAAAATATATTATTGACGATTTTACCCTTCTCACTTTCTGCTTTATTTGATTTTTCAAATTCTTCTAACAAAGTTTCTTCTACCTTTTCCGAACCGAGGAAAATGTAATTATGAAAATTTTTAATTGGTGGAAATGGGTCATTTTTCAAGATTTCTTTGATCTCTTTTTCATTTTTGATGAAGAGAAAGGCTTCGTAACTGAAATGTTCTGACATTGCTTTTTCAAGAATCTTTTTCAATTCTTCCGAATTTTTATCTGACTGAAATAAGATATTCCCACTTGCCAAAACTGAAGAAACATTTTGGACACCTGCATCTGAAAAGACTTTGCAGACGTCTGCCATTTTCATATTGGTTCCTTTTACATTCACACCACGGAGAAAAGCACAGAAGTTGTTCATAGTTGATGGTTGATGGTTGATGGTAAAATTAATTAAATTAGAAGATAAAAAAAGCGTTTCAAGATTTTGAAACGCTTTTTTTATTATTGAGTCACTTTCATCAACTTCTTCGTGATCTCATCCATCTTTTCGGATTCGTAAGTCGTATCATAATCCTTCATAATATCGAAAAGATAAGAATAGAAGGATGTCACTTTCTGGACGTCATCTGCTTTTTTGAATGCTTTTTCCTTGCCCATCTCCTGCAGATCCTTGATGAATGTGTTGAATCTCTTATCAATCACATTCAGAGAGTTGACAAGATATTGGTAGCCTTTATCTTTCTGCCCAATTTTGTTATAAGCATCTGAAACTGCGCCAACGACAAGGGAATATTCCATTGGTTTGGTTTTCATCTGTCTTGCAGCATAAACTTGGAACTTAGGCGACAATCTTGTGTAGTAATCATACTCTTCGAAGATTCCTTTCTTAAGGTCTTCTGCCAGTTTCAATCCTTTTTGCTCTTGTCCTGCAACAATATATGCGTAGACAATGGAACTCAAAGACCTTGGGTCGTTATATTTCGAAACCGGGATCTCTCTGCTGGCCAGATCCAGAACTTCAATCGCTTTCTGCTTTTCGCCTTTCATTACCAAAGCTTCTGCCGCTCTACTCGCAGACGACCTGTAGCTTACGATATTCTGAGTACAGGTTTCATCAAAATGAACATTCAGGTCTTTGAAATTACCCCATCTGTAGTTTTTCACGACGTTATAAAGTTCATCCGCATTCACCATTCCCAGTTCGCCATCCGGAGATTCTTCTGTTTTGATAGGAACCAATCTATAGCTGAATCCATCAAACTTAAGATAATCTGAAAGGAAAAACAGGTTGCTTCCGTCATAGATTCCACCACTTGAGAAGCTTATCGGACGTTTCCAATCGAAGTTCGCCAAAATATCCATCATCAACATATTATTTTTGAACATACTTGTTCCTTTGTAATTGATGACGATCTGTTTTTCAGCCTTTTGAGCTTCAGCAGGTGTGATAATTCCTGTTTTTACGGCATTATTGACATTGACCGGAAGAACAAATTTGGAAACCGGAAGGAAGTTGAATTTCTGATAACGTTCCTCACCGAAGATCATTTTAACCACCTCATCTTTTTCAGGCGATTTCATTTTCAAGAAATTAACAGCATCTTTCAAAGTCATCGAATCCTGGGTCAGATATTTTCTAAATTGAGCAAATTCTGTATCCGGCGCACCTTGGTCTTTTAAATTTGCGAAGATATTACTCCAATCATCTTTTGACATCAGGTAAACCTGGTCATTAGAACCTTCTCTGTAATCTTCGTGAGTCAAAGTTGACGGAACCGGCAAAGAATTGTACGTCCTTCTCTTCACCTGGTCGATATTCCAAGGTGTAGATAATAATGTAAAGTTCACCACTTTTACATCCGGACGGAATTCCTCTGTCTCCTGAATGGCCCAAACCGGATAAGTATCATTATCTCCGTAAACAAACATAATATCGTTTTTCGGAAGGGATTTTAGACTAGAATATGCATAATCGTAAGCCGTATAACGACCACTTCTGTCGTGAACGTTATAATTCTGGAAGCCCATCATCAAAGGAATCCCCAACAATATGACTCCAATAGCGATCTGAGCAGATTTTTGCTTCACTTTTTTCTGCAGGAACCAATAGATCGCTGCAACGCCCAATCCTATCCAAATTGCAAATGCATAGAACGAACCAACCATCGCATAATCTCTTTCTCTTGGTTCAAACGGCTTTACACCTGTATAAAATACAATTCCGACACTTGTCAATATAAACAATGACAGAATCGCATAGAAACGTCCAAAATCTTTGTTAAGCTGGAAAAAGAATCCCAGTAATCCCAAGATCAAAGGAAGCATAAAGAACTTCACCGTGCTTGTATTCTGGAATTTTGCAGGCATCTCATTTTGATCTCCCCACATATTATTATCAATGAAAGGAATACCCGTAATGAAGTTTCCATTCGTATTTTCCATATGGCCTTCCACATCATTCTGACGACCCGAGAAATTCCAAAGTAAATATCTTCCAAAATAGTAATAATTCTGAAACGTGATGAAATAATCGAGATTCTGAGCTAACGTCGGTTTCTGCACATTGATCAATCCGAACTGTTTCGCTTTCAGATAATCATCCATTTTGATGGTACCGTTCTCATACTTCTGGCGAAGCTCATCAAAGAATTGTTTTGCTTCCGGACTTTCGGAGATTTGGTCATTGCCATAATTGAAGGTAAAATCCGGCGCTCCATACATCGAAATGTAATTCGGCATCACGGACTTATCCTCACTGAACATTCTTGGAAAAAAACCAACGTGCTCTTTGCTATAAACATAATTGAACTTCTCTCCTACCAGTCTGTATCGACCTGTTTGTGGGTCTCTTTCGTAGGTATCGCCTGTTTTTACAGTTTTGTAACTTCCGTCCTCATTTTTCTCGATCCCATTAGGGTCCAGATAAGCAGTATAATTTTGACCATAAAAAGTCGGCCAATCTCCATATTGTTCACGGTTGTAATAATCCAACATTCCCAAAGCGTTATCCGGGTCATTAAGGTTCATCGGAGGATTTGCATTGGCCCTAATTGGGATCACCAGCCAGCAAGAGAACCCGATCATCATAAAAACAATGGATAATGCAATGGTCTGATAAAGCGATTTTCCAGTCTTTCTGGTATAAGAAACCAAAAGATAGCAAAGAACAGACAATATAACGAAGGCAAAAACCGTCCCTGAGTGGAAAGGAAGCCCGAGTCCATTCACAAAGAAAACTTCCGACTTGCCGAACAATGTCATGATCATTGGGAAAATCCCTTTGAAGACAATTCCTAAAATAACCAACGTAATCGCATTCGCCCAAAGGAAAGATTTCCAAGTGAACGTATAATTTCTTGTGTAATAAATCAAACAAACGGCAGGCAAAGCTAACATACACATCATATGCACCCCTACGGAAAGTCCAATCACGAAAAACAAAAGGATGATCCATCTTTCATTGTCTTTTTCGGCATACTCGTTTTCCCATTTTGTAATTAGCCAAACAATTAATGCAATGAAAAGACTCGCCATCGAGTAAACTTCACCTTCAACCGCAGAAAACCAGAATGTATCCGAAAATGTGAAACACAATGCACCAACTGCTCCAGCGAACAGAACGCCAATTTCTTCGGTTACTGATATATTCTCAAATTCTTTATTCAGCAATCGTCTTACAAGATGTGTGATCGTCCAGAATAAAAACAGAATTGTAAAAGCGCTAAACAATGCAGACATCGCATTGATCACCAACGAATAATGTTGTCCATCACCAAATGCAAATAAAGCGACAACCGCTCCCACCAATTGGAACAATGCAGCTCCTGGTGCATGGGTCACCTCTAGTTTGACAGCGGAAGAAATATACTCTCCACAATCCCAAAAACTGAAATTCGGTTCTATTGTTGATAAATAAGTAAAAAATGCGATCACAAAAACGACCCATCCAAGAATGGTGTTCCACTGTTTAAAAGTCCAATTCTTCATATTAGAAAATGAAATATCGGCGAATTTAATGTTTTTGATTCAGTTATTTTAAGTTTTTAACAAAAATTAAATTTTGAATTGTTTTTTGAAAACCTCAGAAAAACAATTGGTTTTTTAATAAATATCTTGATTAAAATCAGATTCGGGGTGTAAAAAGAAAAACATTGCAATTTTTTTTTTATTTTTGCAGACAGTTTTTGAGAGAAAAATGATATAAAATGACGAATGTACACGATAATATTCTTGGTTTGATTGGTAACACGCCGTTAGTCAAATTAAATCAGGTTACAAAGGACATTCCTGCGACAGTTTATGCTAAGTTGGAGTCTTACAATCCGGGACATTCTACAAAAGACAGAATCGCATTACACATTGTGGAAAATGCTGAAAAAAAAGGATTGATAAAACCTGATTCTGTAATTGTAGAAACAACATCAGGAAACACTGGATTTTCCATTGCGATGGTTTGTATCGTAAAAGGTTACAAATGCATCCTTGCTGTCAGCGATAAAACAAAGGCTGAAAAAATAGCTTATCTTAAAGCTCTTGGAGCAACTGTTTATGTATGCCCGGCTTCTGTTCCCGCAGACGATCCAAGGTCTTACTATGAAGTTGCCAAAAGAATTGCACAAGAAACACCCAATTCTGTTTACATCAATCAGTATTTCAACGAGTTGAATATTGACGCGCATTATCAGACAACCGGGCCGGAAATCTGGAAACAGACAGAAGGAAAAATCACACACCTTTTTGCCTGCACAGGAACAGGAGGAACGCTTTCTGGTTCTGCAAAATATCTGAAAGAACAAAATCCTGGTATCAAAGTGATCGGCGTAGACGCAGACGGCTCTATTCTGAAAACTTACCACGAAACAGGAAAGATCAATAAAACAGAAATCCATCCTTATCAGATTGAGGGCCTGGGGAAGAACCTAATCCCGGGAGCACTTTTATTTGATAAAATTGATGAGTTTGTAAGAGTTAATGATGAGATGTCAGCCTATAGAACCCGCGAGATCGCTTTGAAAGAAGCTATCATGGGCGGTTACACAACTGGAGCTGTCACTCAGGCTTTGATTCAGTATGCTAATTCTCATGAGTTCAAAGCGGATGATCTGGTCGTATTGATTTTTCCAGACCATGGTTCACGTTACATCACCAAAGTTTACAGCGACAAATGGATGGAAGAGCAAGGTTTCATCAATAATTGTTTCCACAATTACGATGAGGTTTTTAAAACAGAGATCATCAAATAAAATCGTATCACAATATTTATAAGCCTTTTGTAAATACAAAAGGTTTTTTTAATAAAATCAAAAAATATCAGTTAGAAAAATGGACATTTTTGAAAGAATAAAACAAAACCCTGGTCCGCTGGGACAATTTGCAGATTATGGAGAAGGATACTATATTTTCCCAAGATTAGAAGGACCAATTGGTCCGCGAATGAAGTTCCAAGGGAAAGAAGTGATTTTTTGGAGCGCTAATGATTATTTGGGAATGTGTAATCATCCTGAAGTTTTAGAAGCCGATGCGAAAGCCGCTGCAGAATACGGGATGTTTTATCCAATGGGTGCAAGAGCCATGTCAGGAGAGACCGACCAACACCTTCAATTAGAAAGAGAATTGGCAGATTTCGTCCAAAAAGAATCCGCATATCTTTTGAATTTCGGATACCAAGGAATGGTCTCTACAATTGATGCTTTGGTTTCCAGAAATGACGTGATCGTTTACGATGTAGATTCTCATGCTTGTATAGTGGATGGCGTTAGATTACACTCCGGAAAACGTTTTACATACAGACACAATGATATCGCCAGCCTTGAAAAGAACCTACAAAGAGCTCAAAAGGTAACGGAAGAAACCGGGGGTGGAATTTTGGTGATCACGGAAGGGGTTTTCGGGATGAGAGGACAACAAGGTAAACTGAAAGAGATCTGTACTCTTAAAGAAAAATATGGTTTCAGGATCTTGGTTGATGATGCCCACGGATTCGGAACACTTGGAAAGACAGGCGCTGGAGCTGGAGAAGAGCAAGGATGCCAGGACCAGATCGATGTTTACTTTTCAACATTTGCAAAGTCTATGGCTGGTTTCGGAGCTTTCCTTGCCGGAAACAAAGATATCATCCGTTACTTGAAATTTAATCTTAGATCCCAGATCTTTGCAAAGTCTTTGACAATGCCAATGGTGATCGGAGGATTGAAAAGATTAGAATTACTGAGATCCAGGCCAGAGATCAAAGCCAAACTTTGGGAAAATGTTGAAAAATTACAAAGTGGTCTGAAAAAAATAGGTTATAATCTGGGTGACACCAATACTTGTGTAACACCGATTTTTATTCAGAGAAATCCTGTGGAAGCTACTCTTTTGGCAAGAGACCTGAGAGAGGAGTACGGAATCTTCACTTCAGTAGTTGCTTATCCTGTGATCCCTAAAGGAATGATCTTATTAAGATTGATCCCAACCGCCTCTCATACAGATTCTGAGATCAATGAAACACTTTCTGCATTTGAATCGATCTATCAAAAATTAGCCAATGGTTACTATAAGGAACAAGAAGCTAAATTGTTAAAAGAACAAAACTTAGAATTCAAACCAATTTAATCGGATTTGATTCTTAAAAATATAAAACGCCTAAACAATATTTAGGCGTTTTTCTATTATCAAATTGATTTTTCTTAATTAAGCTTCTTCAAATCCAGATCCTCAAAATCAAAGCTAAAATCGGTGACATCAGAGATGGGTTTCATTTTCGCAGAAACAGCTTTTCCATTTTCATCAAAATTCAAAGTGAAAAACGCATCGGCATCATAGCTTCTGTCGTCCCATTTCGCCACAAAAGAATTCGCTGAATATGGAATCAAATCGCCTTTCAGCCTTGGAGACGATTTAGAGATAATTCTGTAACCTTTACCTTGTTTGGAAACCTCAACAATCCCAAACCAGTCATCTTTGTACCAGCCAATAAATTGATCATCTTTCAAATCAGATTTGAATTTCGAAGCTTTATCGTAAACTTCTTTCTTTTGTTTTGCGAAAGTTTCTTCATTCTTCTTATTTCTATCGCCGTAAAGTTTTAACCAATCCCGATTTTCAACTCCCAGATAAACATCTTTCACAGAATTTGTGATTGTTGAAAAAGCAGCGCCGGACTGTTGATTCGTCAAAACCACAATTCCTAATTTCAAATCAGGAATCAATGTAAAATGGGTCACTGTTCCAATCAAACCACCGCTGTGTTGCACTTGCAAATGACCTTTGACATCGCTCAAAAACCAGCCTAATCCGTAACCATAAAAATGAGTATCATAAGGCGAAGTAATTCCCACTTTATCAGGAATTTGAAGGCTCCAAAGTTCATGGGCATTTTTTTCAGAAACCAGACGTTTTCCATCTTTGGTCACAAATCCGCTCAGAAGAAAATTGGCCCAAGTTGTCATATCCTGTATGTTGCTCATAATTCCGCCAGCGGCATTCGCTGTTTCGTTCCAGTCGTGGAGGACTGCAATGGCTTTCCCATCAACCGGAGCATGCGCATCGATGATATTTTGTGAATTTTTTGCACGATTGTAAGAACCGAAACTCGATGTCATCCCAACAGGTTTCATAATTCTCTGCTCGATAAAATCTGCCCATTGCAAACCGGAAACTCTGTGAATCACTTCGCCGGCAACGATGAACATTACATTATTATAATCCAAAGTCGTACGGAACGGATTTTCTGGTTTCAAGTAACGAACATTATGAACAATATCATTCACGGTCAGATTTCCACCTTCCGGAAAAAACATCAGATCGCCCTGCCCTAATCCTAATCCGGCTCTGTGCGTTACCAAATCTTTTATCGTCACATTTTGAGAAACATAGGGGTCAGCCATTTGAAATTCCGGGATGTATTTTGTCACTTTATCGTCCCAGTTAATTTTACCTTCATCGGCTAAAATTGCCAAAGCTGTACAAGTAAAACCTTTACTATTAGAAGCAATTCCAACCAATGTATTATCGTCCATCGGCTGATTATTTTTAAGTGAACGAACACCGAAACCTTTTGCATAAATCAGTTTTCCGTCTTTCACAACACCAACGGACATCCCAGGAACATCAAAGGTTTTTAAGGAATTCTGAATGAGTTCGTCCAGTTTTTTTTCTTCGATCTGGGCATTGAAAAAGACCAAAGAGAAAAGGAAAAAGGAAAAAGATAATGTTTTGTTCATTTTGAAAAAGCTTTTATACGAAGATAAGGATTTTGATAAAAAGGAACTTATTTACACCAATTTACTTTGTATTTTTGTTTGAAATAAATATAACATGGCAGTTGAAAATTTTGACGAAATTATAGAAAGATCAATCAAAATCCGAAAGTTATACCACGAACTGGAACTTAAGCAAAACGGTAAAGTCTGGACAATAGAACAAGATGCATTGGGATTTTTATCCGATGCCGGATTGGTGGGCAGAAATACGATGTCTCACGAAAAAACCTGGCCAAAAGCAAATTCTGACACAGAATTAGAACATAAATTAGCAGAATCGATCTGGTGGATAATCAATCTTTCTGACAGAATGGATATTGATATCAAAGAAGCAATGGAAAAATTCCTGACGAAAACCGAAAACTTATTTTAATTTTAAATTAATTGAACCACATAGACACAATAGTTTTTATAAAAAAATTAAGGCGAAATAGAATTCATAATTACTATTTCATCTATGTGTCTATGTGGTGTTTATATAAATTTTATTCTAATATCTAAACGTAACCACTAACATCTATTAGAAATGTCATATTGCGCAGCCATAGAAACAATGCAGCCCGAAGAAAGAAAAGCATTGCACAAAAACTACCACGATAACCATTACGGTTTTCCAATCCATAATGACGATGAACTTTTCGGGAGATTGATCATGGAAATCAACCAAGCCGGATTAAGCTGGGAAACAATTCTGAAAAAAGAAGATTCTTTCCGAAAAGCTTACAGCAATTTCAGTATCGAAAAAATTGCTAGTTACACCGAAAAAGATAGAGAACGTCTCTTGGCGGATGCAGGAATTATCCGAAATAAATTAAAAGTGAACGCTGCGATTGAAAATGCGAACACCATTTTGGAACTGAGAAAAGAATTTGGTTCTTTCGAAAAATGGCTGGAGCATCATCATCCGAAAACAAAAGAAGAATGGGTAAAACTTTTCAAAAAAACGTTCAGATTTACAGGCGGAGAAATTGTCGGCGAATTTTTGATGAGCATTGGTTTTCTAAAAGGTGCACATTCTGAGAGTTGCAAAATCAATGAAAAGATTTTTGCCACAAATCCGAAGTGGAAGGAAATTTAAACAATAAACACTTAAGTTGATATTAGGTACTCCTGACAAAGTTCATTTTAGTTCAATTAAGTTTTGAAAATCAAAGATTTTCCTCTAACGTGAACTTAGTCTTCAATATTTACTAATTCTTAAGTGACTTAAATGTTTAAAATTTTGTGTCTTTTGTGGTTTAAAAAATAGCCTTAAATTTGTAGAAATCTAAAGAAAGTAAATGGAAAGTAAAAAAGAATTCTTCCTCGAGTGCTACAAACTCGGGATAATCAAGTTTGGGCGTTTCACACTGAAAAGCGGGATTGAAAGTCCATTTTATGTGGATTTGCGTCCACTCGCTTCTGATCCAAAAATCCTAAAAAAACTCGCCAACTATCTTCTGGAAATGCTTCCTTTGGATAATTTTGATATCATCTGCGGAGTTCCTTATGCGGCACTTCCAATGGCAACTGCAATGTCTCTTCAAAGTTACATCCCATTGATTATCAAAAGAAAAGAAGCAAAATCTTATGGAACCAAAAAACTGATCGAAGGGATTTACGAGAAAGGACAAAATTGTCTTTTGGTAGAAGATGTGATCACATCTGGAAAATCTCTGGTTGAAACAATTGATGAAGTGGAAAATGAAGGCATCAAAGTTTCTGACATCGTTGTAGTTCTCGACAGACAACAAGGCGGGAAAGAAAAACTGGAGGAAAAAGGTTACAAAGTCCATTCGCTTTTCAATATTTCTGAAGTTGTGGAAATCCTGAGAGAGGTTAATTATATCGATGATGAGGAAATAGCGAGGATCCGAGATTTTGTGAACGGAAATCAAGTTGTTTTCGAAGAGAAAAAACGTTTGTCTTATGAACAGAAACTGGAAGTTGCTGAACACTCTTTTGCTAAGAAAATCCTTAAAATTGCCATTGAAAAAAGGTCAAACCTGATTGCTTCGGCAGATTTTATCACGACTAAAGAATTGTTAGATTTTGCTGATATTGTTGGTCCGCACATTGTGGCCCTTAAAACGCACATTGATATTCTCAACGATTTCGATGCTGATGAAACTATTCTTCCACTTAAAAATTTGGCAACGAAACATAACTTCCTATTAATGGAAGATAGAAAATTTGCTGACATTGGAAATACTCAAGATTTGCAGTTTTCTTATGGTACTTATAAAATTTCAAACTGGGCAGATCTGGTAACTTCTCACGTAATTGGCGGAAGCAAAAGCTTGGATTGTTTTGTGAATGTTGGTGTGGTTGCGATCTTAGGAATGTCTTCTCAGGGGACTTTGACGGATTCTCATTATCGTGAAGAAGCAATGAAAGTGATTGAAAATCATCCAAATATCATCGGTTGCGTAGCTCAGAATCAAATTTCTGATAATCTTCTTCTTTTCACACCTGGTGTGAATCTTGGAACCACTGGCGATGACAAAGGACAACAATACAATTCTCCGGAACATGTGATTAAAAATTATAATACCGATTTCATTATCGTCGGACGCGGAATTTATAAGGCTGATGAGCCGGAACAAGAAGCTGTGCGTTATAAGAATGAAGGCTGGAAAGCTTATGAAGCTTCTTTATAAATTTAACAATCTAAAATATCGCTTCATCAGAAAAAATTAGTAGTTTTAAATACTGATTAATTTTGATGAAGCGATTTTTTTTGTGTTTGGTTTTATTGTTAGGGCATTTCTGGGCAAAGTCTCAGCAAGACAGTATTTTGCTTAATGTAAAACTTAATGAAGATAAAAAATCAATCTCAGTTGAGCAGACATTGACCTATCATAATCCGCACCAGAAATCCATCAATCAGATCAAGCTTCTGAATTGGGTTTCTGCTTATCAGAAACGTAAAACGCCTCTTCTCAAAAGAAAAGTCGAAGACCGCAAAAAGGATCTTTATTTTGCCAAAGAAAATCAATTGGGAAAGTTGGAAAGTTTCCAGTATTCTTACGGAAACACATCTTCAGAAATCCTTAATAAAACTCAGGAAAACATTTTCATTCCGCTTTCTGAGCCTTTGGAATCTGGAAAAAGCATCACACTGAATTTAAAATATCAGATTCAGCTTCCTGACGCCCGTTTTACAGGTTACGGGGTTGATGTCAACAAGATTGTTTTAAAATATTTCTTCCTAGTTCCTGAGACTTACGAAACCGAAAATCAAAGCAATTCTTTCTATCGAGATACGGAAGAAACAGCTAACGCAGGTTCTTTTTGGAAAGTAGATTTCCAAGTCCCACAGAATTGGAAAATCTACTCTAATCTTGAGCAAAATAATGATTCTGAATTCGTAGGAAATTCTATCAATGACCCAGAATTCCAGTTATCGAATGAAATCTATCCTGAGTACCAACTGGATGTTGACGGGCAAAAAATCACAGTTCAATTAGGTTATCAGGTTTCTGAATATCAAAGACAGACCTTGGCTTTTCTTTTGCCAACGCATCTCAAATTCATAAAAGCAAGAATTGGAAATCTTCCGGACAAATTATTCATCACTCAAAAATTCTTGAATAAAGAAGAGTTTATCGGGATTGATGATATCAAATTCTGGAAATTCAAATATCAATTGTTCACGGATTATGAAAAGACAGATTTGGATTATTTCAGTGCCGTTTCGAAGAAGATAATGGACGAATATTTCATTACCAACAAGACGCAGGAACATTGGCTGAAAAATGGTTTGAAGTCTTATCTGGAAATCCAGTATCTGAAAAACTTTTATCCAAATCATAAGCTTCTTGGGAATCTTCCCGATAACGCAAGTCTCTTCGGAATTAAGCCTTTGAAGTTATTCCACGCTTCAAAGCTGAAACTTTCCGAGCGTTACGGATTGGCTTATCATTATATCTCGACTCAGAATCTTGACCAGAAAATTGACACGCCTTTTCATCAGTTGAGCAATTTCAACACCACTGCGATCAGTCAATTTGAAATGGGCAATCTTCTGAATTATATCTCGGAATATCAAGGAACAAATTCTTTTGATTTTTTTCTAAAAGACTATTTATCTTCAGCATACAGAGCCAAAACAACAGGTAAAGATTTTCTCGATCATCTTAAAAAATTCACCAATGGAAAATCTGCTTTCCTGAATCAAATGATGAATGAAAAGCATAGAATCAATTTTAATCTGAAAAACATAGAAGAACAAAAGCAAGATTATCTTGTTCATATCAAGGATAAAAATGCGTCCAATATTCCTCTGAAAATAGAATCTGAAAATAAAACCGAAGAGAAAAAACTCTATTGGAAAAGTTCTAATTCGCTGACAAAAGATTCGCTTTCTATTGCGAAAGAAGATGTTTACAAGATTGTACTGAACGACAATTATGCTTTTCCTGAAACTAATTTTCGAGATAATTACATCTATACAAAAGGATTTTTCTCTAACACCAAAAAGATAAGATTCAAATTGGTAAAGGATGTCCAAAACCCTGAATATAACGAGATCTTCCTGACTCCAAGATTGACTTTCAATGCTTATGATAAAGTTTTACTTGGACTTAATTTTAAGAATCAAGGGATTTTTGACCAGAAATTTGATTATTCATTCACGCCTTACTATAGTACCGGAACCGGAAAACTGACTGGTTCGGGTGCGATTGGCTATTCCATTCTGCCACCAAATAGTTTTTTCAGAAGCTGGAATTTTACACTTTCGGGGTCTTACTTTCATTATAATACCAATCTGGCCTATAAAAGATTTGGAGCCGGGACTTCCATTAATTTTAATAAAAACCCAAGAAGTGCCATTGGAAGAAGTTTGTACTTCTCTTATAATTATTATGACAGAGAATTGACTCCACTAATGATTGAAAATAATCTCTATTCCAAATATAACCTTTGGAATTTGGGCTATTCATACTCAGACAACCGATTGATTCACGAAAAATATATCTCGACCAATTTACAATGGATGGAAGATTTTCAAAAGATTTCAGCGGAAGCTTTTTACCGCTGGGAATTTTCGAAGGATAGGAAAATCAGTTTCAGGTGGTTTGCCGGATATTTTATAAAGAATGAAACTAAAAATGCTTTATTCAATTATGGATTATCACGAGTTTCCAACTACTCTTTTTCATATGGTCTATTAGGTCAAAGCGCCACTTCAGGGATTCTTTCTCAGCAGTTCATCTTGGCAGAAGGTGGCTTCAAATCGATGTTCAATACATCTGTGAATCAATTTATAACGAGTTTAAATGTAGATTCTCATCTTTGGAAATGGTTCAATCTTTATGCAGATGCCGGTGTTTATAAAAATAAAAATAGGGCAACTCAGTTCATTTGGGATTCTGGTGTGAAGGTGAAAGTCGTTCCAGATTTTCTTGAAGTTTATTTTCCTGTTGTTTCCAGCCTTGGTTTTGAACCTGGATTCAAAAATTATGGTTACAGAATCCGATATACTTTGGTTCTGAATCTTGGAGCGTTGATCAATAATCTGAGACGTGGAGTTTATTGAAAAACAAGAAACCACCGAAAAAGTTCAGTGATTTCTTTAATATAAGGGTTATTAGCTTTTTTTGAGTTACGGTTATTAGTTTTTAATAAAATGTATTGTTTTTGCCCCCGAATTACTATATATCTTTAGAATATAATTACCTTGTGATAAATTTCTAACATCCACTTTATTATCCTTATAAATTGGTAAAAAGGATTGATTCAAGAGGTTAAATATTTCAATTTTGGAAATTTTGTTTTTAGTCAATATGTTGATAAAGTCGCCGGTCGGATTTGGATATATTCTATAGTCCTTGTCTACAATGGTATTTTCAATTATTTCTTCATTTATCTTATCTGTATTAGGACTCGAACTGAATTTTCCATTTGGTAATGGTGTATTATCTGCATAAGCATAAAAATGATTTGTATCAATAAATGTATCAGGATTGATTAAAAGATAACCGTTGCCCTCTACTTTTATCCCATTCCAAGTAGAATTATTTGCAGACGTAATCTCTGCACCCTCGATAATAAAATTGCTACCATCTTTTACGATGAACCTGCTATCTGGAGCCATTATGATTTTACAAGTGGCTTTTAGACTTGAATTATTGTCAATTTTCACATTAGAATATAATCTGAAGTTTAAATCCCATAACTCATCATTTCCTACATTTAGACTTGTGTTCTTAAAAGAATCTTCTGTAAAATATTGTCTAGTACTCTTAGTAGAAGCTGCTAAATAAATTTTAGAAATTTGAAGATTGCTAAGAAAGTTACCGGCTGCAACCCCATCCTGGTTCATAATATTAGGAGCACAGTTATTCTCATGACCCAAGTTAAAATTATGGCCAGTTTCGTGCAAAATACCTTTTCTAAAATTGGCTACATACCAACCTCTTACAGTTGTCCAAGGAGTATTAGGGGCAGGGCTTGTAGGGTCTGGATTATCTGCAACATAATTTTTCATCCAAAGATAGGCGAGATAGGCATTTGGATAAAATTGTCCCAATTTTTGTGAAAAATTAGAATTGGATGGTGATTCTGATGCGGCCCAGCCTTCTCCATATCCTATAGAATAATTGTTATTATTTACAAACTCATTATAAATATTCCCATTATTCGCAAAAACTACATTAATTCCAGAAGGAATGGTTGAATCATTATCGAAATAAGTATAATAATAATCTGTACTGTTAGGATAGACCTTATTAAAATTTGTACAAGTTACTGGAGCTCCTGACAAAGTACATGGAATATATCCCGTATAAAGATAATCCCAGGCCGGATCTACTTTCCAAATCTTATTAACTACAAATTGAACCTTTGTATTGGTAAGATTTGTTTGCCCATATCCTTCACAAGGAGATGTTGGCTGTCCGTCCAAATTTAATAATGTTTGATTAACTCTACTAATAGTCTCATCCAAAAATGCATTATGATCCGAATTATTCTGCTCAAAATTTCCTGTGCCATCTGGTTTGGTAAGAAAAATGAAATTAAGTTTTAAATAAATAATACCATCAGACGATTTTGGTAAATAAAGATCATAATGATTGTAAGAATAATCATTACTACTATAATATTGAGATGTGTTGCCACAGTTGGTAGAATTTAATTCTAATTCCTTAGAATCAAATATTTTCGCATTCTTAACGTTCAATTTATCAACAGACTCATTAGCGCAAATAGTAGAGAATGGATTATTTTGTGCTTTGAATAAAGCAATCATTCCAACAAATATAAAAATGTCAAAAAGTTTTTTCATACCTTTTATTTTTTATTATTAGCTTCTAGCTCTTCTATTCTCTTGTCCTGCTTTATTAGATGTAATGTCAACTCTTCTATTTTTTTTAGAAGCAGGATATTCATTTCCTTTAGCTCTATTCCGTTTTGGATTGCCTCTTCTGTAGATGGAACTTCTGGTAAGTGTCCGTTTATACTAATATAATTTTCTACTTCTTTTAAAGGCATTAGTTTATAATCCTTAGTAAAAACATAATCTGCCCAACCGTTTGCAGCCGCTATCTCTACCTTTACTTTTTCTGTTTTGATACCATCTTTTACGAAAAGTTTATATTTTTCACCATCTCCTGCAATTCCATCCGAAGGAAGGTTAGATGTACCTATTCCTATAGTTCCATTATTTCCCCTTATCCAGTTTCCTATATTCAGTTGGTTGTTTACACTTGAAGAAGTTGGCGATGCTCCGTAGCCAATTATTATATTATTACTTCCAGAAGAAAGACCAGAGGCGGAATTTGCTCCAATTGCAACATTATTGCTACCACTTACTAAGTCCGTTAAGGAACTTCGTCCTAAGGCTGTATTGTAATTTCCAGTAATCACTCCTCCAAGCGAGCTAGATCCCAATGCTGTGTTATAGCCAATATTATTACTAGCTATTGCATTATATCTGGCCATAGAAGCAAATCCAATTGCTGTATTTTCTGTCAGGGTTCCTGCCCCACTCAATGTATTTAGCCCTAATGCTGTGTTATTAGATCCGGTTGTATTATTCCACAAAGAATTAACTCCTATAGCGGTGTTGCCTTCTCCTGTAGTATTTGGTTTTAAAGAATTGGCTCCAAAAGCAGTATTATTAAGTCCCGTTGTAATGGAGACTAAAGAGCCTAGACCCACTGATGTATTGCCCAGACCAGTGGCAAAATCGTTTCCCCCTGCAATAAATAGATTATTATTCCAACCATAACCGTTATCAATATTTTGAAATATAAGTCTGCCTTTAGTAGTCAGCTTAATCCATTCAATATTATTTGTTTTAAATACTAGACTTTGGTTATCAGTAGTTCCTAAAAAATTAGTTCCAGAGGATATACCGGAGTTACCAGTTAAAGACCAATTTTGCGCATTTGCAATTCCTGTTAGCGCCAAAAAGCTTAGTAAAAAAAGTTTTCTCATAGTTTAAATTTTTAATTGTTATTTTTTTATAAATTGTTTTGTATAGGTCGTGTTCTCATTGGTCATAACTTTCAACCAATAAGTTCCTTTTATAAGTCTGGATACATTGATCTCTGATGTTTTATTATTAGTATCATTATTCAAGACTTCTTGTCCATTGGCATCATAGATTTTTATATTTTCCAAGATTCCTTTGTCTAAAGAGAGTTTAAGTATGTGTTCTACCGGATTTTCTTCTATTGTTATTTCCTGTGATTTTACAGTTTTTTGTGAATTATAATATATTCTTTTATTTGCTCCGTCATTTCCATTTTTTTTAGGTATAATGGTAGTCCCTCCTGTATCTGCTGCACAATTATCACAAGGTATTGACGGTAAAATTGTAATATTATAGTTTTGACTTGGTATGATTAGGATACCGTTTGATGCAGAAACGTCATTCCTTACAACGGTATTGATAGAACTGGTAAAAATAAGATTACTCTCATTACAGGAATATCCATGAGATATGGGATTAACCTCTGTATAATAACATGTTTGAGATTTAAAGAAAGGAAATATGGAAATTATTATAAGGAGATTTATTTTCATGTAAGTTTTATTATTTTAGGAGTATACAAAACACTTGCTCTTATTGGTATTCTGTTCTGAAAAATTCATCAATTACAATCTCTTTAAGAAAGAATTTAATTATATTTAACAAAAATATAAGCTTAACTAAAATATTTCTATCACATAATACCGTGATTTTTTATGAAAAAAACGCTTTTAACATTATTAATTACCTTTAATTGTGTTTTTGGACAAAAAAAAATAGAAAAATTAGATAAGATGTTTGAAAAATTCAGTGCTGTTATCAATAAGGATTCAGATTCAGCTTACTATTATTGCAAGCAGGCATATAAGCTTAATAATAAAATAGGTAATGATTATTATGCATCAAGATGTCTTATTCTATATGCTTCATACTATTATAATCTAGGCAACAATTCAAAATGCAGGAAATATATTGACCAGGCTTTGATTCTCGCAAAAAAAACAGGCAATATCATCGCGCTTTATCGCATTTATAATTTAAAAGGTATTATGTTTTTTGAGGCTGGTGAATATGACAAAGCATTCAATGAATATCAAAAAGCTCTGTTTTATTTAAAGAAAAAACCAGATAATAAGTATTATGGTATTTTGCATTACAGTTTCGGAAACCTTTTCCTTATCAAAGGTGATACTATATCGGGTATCAAAAATTATAAACTTACATCTAAATATTCCATATTAGCAAAAGATACCGCAAGGATACTAAGTTCATACATTCTTATAGCAAATGCCATACAATCCAAAGACCATCAAAAAGCCAACGATTATTATGAAAAAGCATATCGTTTGGCCCAATTGACCAAAGACAGGCAGGAACAATTTGATATCAGATTCAACCAGAGTAATAATTTTCTGGACCCAAATAACCAATCTAGAAACGAAAAAGCCCTATCTTATTTGAAAGCGGCAGAGAAGCTTCTTAAACAATTGGATGGCAAGGATTTATATAACTTCTATTTGTATTTTAATTATGGTGCGTACTACATGAATAAAAATGACTTTCAAAATGCCATAAAACACTATGAATTGGCTTATAAAGCATATGATGCAGAAAGAATTCCTATTGACCAGAAATTAAATATATTAAAAAGTCTGGTTAATGTTTACAAAAAAGATAACAACTTCCAAAAATCTTATGAATATCAAAGCCTGTTTTATAAACTAAAAGACAGTCTCTTCACTATTGAAAAAGAAAAGAATTATAATCATCTGCTTGCGAAGTATGAGGTAGGCAAAAAGAACAACCAAATACAGCTTCTCAGTAAAGAAAATGAGTTGCAGAAAGTAAGAAAAACAAAACTATATTTTATTTTGGGACTGCTAGTCATACTATTATTACTTGGTTTCTTTCTCTATAAAAACAAATTGAAATCTCAACAAAAACTAAATAAGAAACAACTGGAACTTAATAAGACAAGAGATATTCTGGAAGGACAAAACAAAGAACGCAACCGTTTGGCAAAAGAACTTCACGATAGTGTTGCAGGTAGTTTAGCCGGAATCAATTTTATGCTAGACAAGGAAAATGATGTTTTACAGAATGATAATCTTTCTGTTATTCAGAGGCATATCAATACATTACATGAAGAAATACGAGAAATCACGCATGACCTTAGTAACCATTTTCTTATGGAGAAAACGTTTTATCAGTTAATGCAACATCTGGCAAAACGAAATAGGGAAAACGGAATCTTGACAGATATCTTATTCTTTCCGGAAAATGCTTTGACTAGAATCAACGAGGAAACAAAAAACCATCTATACAGAATAATTCAAGAGTTATTCACGAATATCCGTAAACATGCTAATGCCACAAGAGTACAAATGAGTGTGACCCAGCATGAAAATTCCATTTGCATTATGATAGAAGACAACGGTCAGGGATTCGATAAGAACAAGACCGGAGGCATAGGACTTAAAAACATCAAGGAAAGGTTAAAAATATTCAAAGCTCATTTGGAAATTGATTCTTTTCCCAATAACGGCACCACTGTAACTATAACCTTCAGAATATGATAAATATTGGCATTGTAGACGATCATCAATTATTTTTGGACGGGTTACGCTCAATCCTGTCTGTCCAAGAAAATTACAATATTGTCTTTGCTGTGGACAATGCAAAGGAAGCATTGTTATACATCCAAAAACAAACAATAGATATTTTGATCACAGACATCTCTATGCCACAGATGAGTGGTCTGGAGCTGATCCATCATGTAAAAGAGAATTCTCCACATATCAAAATCATTATAATGAGTAGTTTCCAGAATATGGTAACCAAGCGCAAAATAGATGCCTATATGCTGAAAACCACACCTAAAGAAAAGCTGATAGATATAATCACCAACCTCTATCTAAAAAATGAGAAATATTATTATTCCTCCTCAATCGATTTTCAAGAGATCCAGTTCAAAAAGAACATCCTCAGTCCCCGTGAAAAAGAGATTGTGGTGGCCATCAGCAAAGGACATTCAAGTACCGAAATCTCCAATATGCTATTCATAAGTGTGAATACTATAGAAACCCATCGCAAAAACATATTCTTCAAACTTAATGTTACCAACATTGCACAATTGATAGCCGTAGCCATCAAATTGGGAATCATTGATTATTAAGATTCATCGACAAGCTCAGGATGACAATACTAATACTAAACATGTTTAAGCCTGGCTGGGCTAAGTTTCTCGAAGATCATACATAAAACAAAAAAAGCTTCCTGAATTAGGAAGCCTTCTATTTTTGAAAAGTGGCTCAAATTATTTTTTGATAATTTTTTGAGATACTTTTTCTCCGTTCACTGTTCCAGTTACGATATAAGTACCTTTTACAAGAGAAGATACGTTAAGCGTAGAACCTTCTGTTACTTTAGCCGCTTTTACAACTTGACCAGCAGCATTGATGATTTGGATATCTGCATTCTTAGCGAAAGCGATAGATTCTCCAACTACTGTGTTTTTAACTAAGCTGTATTTTGATTTAGAAAAATCAGTAACTGCTAAGCCTCCTTGCACCAAAGAAAAATCATCAAAAGCAGCAAGTGTTGAATTATTATATGCTCTAACAGCTAATTGAAATACTGTTGCTGCAGCTGGAGAAGTAAAAGTGATTGATTTCTGAGTCCAACTAGTTGCCGGATCAAGGTATAAATTGTTCGGACCTCTTAAAGGATCTGAAGTTGCCGTAGATGCATCCCCAGCTAAATAAAGAATAGTTGCTGCTGAATCTTTAAAAACACTCCAGATTCTTGCATCTGTTCCATCACCAGTAGCTTTATACCAAAAAGATACTGTATACTCTGTTCCGCCGGTTATTGCAATATCTTGATAAAATCCAGTTGTACCGGTAGCTGCTGTATAAGCTGCGTTGTAAGTCCCTGCATAAGATCCTGAATTAGCCAATGTAGGTTCAGTATAAGAAGCAGCAGTCGATGGACCTTTTGCCCATGGAGCTAATACTCCAGTTTCAAAACCTGGATTTGTTACTAAATTTTGAGCCGATACTAAAGATACAGCTGCAATACTTAAAATTGTAAAGATTTTTTTCATTTTATTAAAGTTTAAAAATTGTTTTATTATAAAAATTAAAGGGTTGCTAAGTTAATAAAAAAATGTATTCCGCAAAATTATGTTCATTTTTTAACATTTCCGCATTATCAGGTCTAGATTTGATCAAGGTCAGAAAATTATAACTTATGAAAATTAACATTTTTTTATTCTCAAAAATCTTGCCCATTTTGCTTGTACAAAAATAAACATATTAATAAGACGATATGTTAAGTCTGTTTTAAATCATAAAAAAGCCGATGTGAGGAACATCGACTTTTATAAATTAAGACCCGGAAAAGGAGTTACTTCTTAATGATCTTCTGAGACACAGCCTGTCCGTTTACAAGACCTGTTACCACATAAGCTCCTTTTGCCAAAGAAGAAACGTCTAATCTGGAGTTATCAGAAACTTCGGCTGTTTTTACAATTTGACCGGCTGTGTTATAAACTGATATTTTTGCAGAAGTCCCAAAGATCAATTCGTTTGATACAATTGTATTCTTAACAAGACCTGTTTTTTCTTTAGTAGCATCTACAACGGCCATAGTTGCCGTGGTAACTTTGATATCGTCTATAAAGAATCTGCCGTTTGCTGCTGCATTTCCTTCAAAGGCAATGACCACATTTCCTGTTGCATTGGTTACATTGATTGTATAAGTTGTATAGCTGGCTTTCACCAAAGTTACTGTAGCTTGGCTTAAAGTACCTCCCGTAACAGAGACCTTCAAAGTGGTATTTTCGTTATTTCCGTTCCAAGCCGCAGCTCTGAAAGTAAGAGTCCCACTACCTGTCAATGTAATATTTGGTGTTTTCAATACCCCGAGAACACTAGCTGTTCCCATTTTCAAACAACCTCCTCCTTTATAAGCCCTTGTTAAATCCCAAGTACCTCCTGTAGTATAACTTGCAAGTGCGGTGCCTGCTACGGAAGAAGCCCAGTTCCCATCACTTCCACCAGTTCCGTCAACATCATCAAATGTTGCATTGAAAACAGTAGTTTGAGCATTGATCGATGCAGTTAAAACAACTGCTGCGAATAAAGAATAAATCTTTTTCATAATAAAGTTTATTAAATTTTGTTTGTGACAAATCTATTGTAATCCACAACGATCTCAGATTGACAAAACATTAAAAATATAATAACAATCAATAATATATAGTTTTAATTGAGTTCATTTACTGTAATATTCAATTAACAAAAAAAACGCTACCAAAATTGGTAGCGTTTTTTTATCATTTAGAAATAATGATAATTATTTCTTTATAATTTTCTGAGAAACAGTTTGTCCGTTTACAAGGCCTGTTACTATATAAGTTCCTTTTGCCAAAGTAGAAACGTCTAATCTAGTATTTTCAGAAACCTCAGCAGTTTTTACAACTTGGCCAGCTGTGTTATAAACTGACACTTTTGCAGAAGCCCCAAAGATTAATTCATTTGATACGATGGTATTTTTTACTAAGTTGGCTTTTCCTTTTGTAGCATCTACTACTGCCATTGTAGGATTTTCATATACAATAACAATAGAAGTAATATATCCTGCGCTAGCTCCTCTTTTGATAGCGAAGAATTTGTAATCAGTTCCTGATAGATCGGTAGTTGTCCATCCCGTAGTAGAAGCAGTGCCTATCTGTGTCCCCCCAGTTACATCATAATTAGCAGCCGTAGCATTTACTAAACGTGTTGTTCCTCCATAAAGAGAAGATTCTCTGGCTGTACCTACAGAATTAATAGTTACACTAAGGATTTTACCTGGCAAAGCCGTTGTATTATAAATAACACCTTGATTTGCTTGTGTTTGGATGTTAGTTCCTGCCGCAGTGCCAGAAGTAGGAGCATTAACTGCATTAGCCGTAATGGCTTTTCCTCCAAAATCAATAGCATTAGTGGTCCAAGTCCTCTCAGCTCCACCATTATAATTACTTGTTCCTAATACCGCAGTACCCCCGATACTTGCTACATCTATAGTTACCGTAGCTGTTTGTGCAACAAGATTACTGCTTACAGTTAAAGCAACTGCTGCTAATAAAGAATAAAATTTTGTCATAATATAAAGTTTAAAAATGTTTCTTTCGTTTCCCTTATGGGATGGCAAATATAAAATTTTAAAGCCAACTATAATTTTACAGCTTCCTTTTCCGTTTTAAATAATTGTTAATTCGGTTCAAAGCCTATTATTACTACATTTACACTTTACAAGAAAAGGGTGTCTAAGATATACAATTTTTTTCTAATGGTCTGTACTTTTTCTGCAATGGCTTCGGTCAATGCACAGATATTCAGTTGGAAAAATCCAAATATCCCTCAAGATTCCCTTAAAAAGGATAGCGTGATGATATCTAAGATCAATCGGGATTTTTTCACCAAAGACACGCTTGACTTCATCAAAAAACAGAATCGTGTGATCTATGATGAAGAAGTTCTGGTGAAAAATGACAGAAAGAGAATACTTGGAGAACTCAATTCCAAAGGCTCTATTATCAGAGGTATTACTTTTGGAAACAACCAAGGTTCGTCTGTTCAAAGTTCTATGGATATGCAGATTTCGGGTAAATTAAGTCCGGATGTTTCTATTTTGGCTTCGATTTCTGACCATAATCTTCCCGTCCAAGCCGATGGTTATACACAGACGTTGCAGGAATTTGACAAAATTTATCTTCAGCTCAATATCAAAAACCATAGCATCATTAGAGCAGGACATCTAGACCTGAATGATGAAACCACCTATTTCGGACGTTATCAAAGAAGAAGTATGGGATTGCAATTCCTGACCAGCTGGGAAAAAAATGGTAATAAAACTTCAGTTGATGTTTCTGGCGGCGTTGCCCGAAGTGAATTTTTCAGAATGCGTTTTCAAGGGATCGAAGGCAATCAAGGACCATATCGGTTAACTGGGAAAAACGGAGAATTATTCATCACAATCATTTCCGGCTCGGAACAGGTTTATATTGATGGAATTCTGATGAAACGTGGCGAAAATCAGGATTATACGATCAATTATAATACGGGCGAGATTACATTCACCAGTTTCCGACCGATCTACAAACAGAATTTCATCAACGTATCTTATAATTATACCAACCGAAATTATACAAGATTTCTAATTACAGGAAGCATCAAGCATCAAAGAGAAAAGCTGAAAGCCGGATTCAGTTGGTTTATGGAGAACGATAATAAAAATGCACCGTTATCTCTCAACCTGAGTGATGAGGACAAACAAACTCTGGTCAATGCAGGGAACAATTCCGACGCCATGTTTTCGCCATCAGGTGTAGAAACGGAATATGATGTCAACAAGATCCTTTACAAAAAAGTATTCTCCGGCGAGTCTTTCTATTATGAGTTTTCAACCGACCAAACTCAGGTACTTTATCAAGTTGCTTTTACTTATTTCGGAAGTGGAAAAGGCGATTACCAATTACAGCAATCAACAAACAACGGTCGTGTTTTCCAATATGTAGGAGCTGGCTTGGGAGATTATATGGCGGTGAGAAAGTTACCCGCACCGGAAAAATCACAGGTTTATTCGGCGAGTATTGAATATGCGCTCAACGATGGCGTTATTGGAACCGATGTTTCTATGAGCAATTATGACCTCAATCTGTTTTCGTCAAAAGACAACAAACAGAATATCGGTTATGCAGCGAGAATCTATGCCAATAAAACTTTCAAGAAAAACACCTGGACGGGAACGCCGATGGTGGAATATCAGGCCATTCAAAAGAATTTCCATATTCTTGACAGAATCAATAATGTTGATTTCTGGAGAGATTTTAACCTGACCAATGAATTCAGTCAGATCACCCAGAACAGATTTATTTTTTCATTCCTGAATGACTTTAATAAAAGATCTTCTGTCAATTATAAAATCAATTACCTAGAAGAGACCGGTACTTATAAAGGAATCAAAAACGATTTGGATGCAACGTGGAGAATTGGAAAATTCAAGAATCTTGGCACAATTTCCTATCTGGACACCAAATCAACCGACCTTAATACCACTTTCATCAGAGGGGCAGTTTCTACTGAGTTGGCTGGCAAAAAAGGGAGCTGGATGTTGGGCGGTTCTATGGAACATAATGAAAAAAAATACAATGCTACGCAAACTCTCGATTTGACAAGCTTTAGCTGGAGAGAGGTTTTTATTCAGAAAAAAATAGCCGATTCTGCTAGAACCAAGTTGTTGGCAAAAGTATATTTCAGAGGGAATGACTCAGTTCTTGACAACCGTCTTCAAAAAATGAACAATATTCTTGGAATTCAGGCGGAAAGTCAAATCATCAAAACAGAGAAAACACAATTATCGACTTTGGTTCATTACAGGAAGTTCTTTTATGAGAATCAGACTTTGACCAATAATCAAAATCAGGATTTTGTAGTTGGAAATATATTATACAATCAGCAATTATTCAAAAACGGAATGCGCCTTCAGCTTTTCTATGAATTAGGAAATGGCCAGGAAGCGCAGCGGGAATTCCAGTACATCAAAGTAACCGACGGACAAGGTGTTTACAAATGGACGGATTATAACAACGATGGCGTTCAGCAATTAGATGAATTTGAAGTGGCAGAATATGCAGATCTGGCGCAATACATCCGAGTTTATACAAATAGTGTAAACTATCTGGCTTCTAATAAAAATAAACTTCAGTTAGCTTTATTTGTAAATCCTTCCGTTATCATCAGTTCAGAAAATGCCTTCTTGAAACGTTGGAACTTCAATTTGTCCCTACTTTCGCAAAATTCTTATATGAAAGGTAGCAAAGTCCTGGTTTGGAATCCTTTCGAAAGACAAAGCGACCAATTGCTTAGAACTCAGAATATCTTGGCTTCGGCTTTATTTAATTCTAATGACAAATCCGGTTGGAACGGAAGTTACCGATATACGGACAATGACAATCTTGTGAATGCAAATTTCAGCAACGAGGAACATTCTCAGAGGTCTCATTTTATGAATGTCGGTTATTCATTCACAAAGACTTTCCGCGCCGATTGGGAAAATACGCTTCAGAATGTGACCAATAGCTCCCAGGTTTACAACACTCGAAATTATCTTCTTCAAAATTGGGAAACAAAACCGAAAGCGACCTATAAATTAACGGAAACTTTACAAACAGAAATTTTCGGGGCGCTTCGCCAGAAAAAAAGAACCGACGGCGAGGAACTTTTGAAAACCTATGAAATCTCAGGAACGCTCCAATGGGAAAGATCAAAAACATCCATCAGGGCCAATTTCTCTTTCATTAACAATGATTTTACCGGAAACAGTTACAGCATTGTCGGAAATCAAATGTTGGAAGGTCTGAAAGCCGGAAAAAATCAAGTCTGGACATTATACATCCAGCAAGCAATTAATTCTTTCATTCAGCTTAATATTAATTACGAAGGTAGAAACTCCGGTGATAGGACAATCCACATCGGAAGTATGCAAATCCGCGCAAGTTTTTAAAAAAGTGATGAGTTATAAGTTATTAATTATGAGTTCCAACATTCATTCATAACTCATAACTCATAATTAATAATTAAATCCCATTCCTGCTCCACTCGCTCCAGCTTCCAACATAGAGATTCGGAATATCAAAACCTGCATAATCCAAAGCTAAAAGAGAATGACAGGCCGTTACACCACTTCCGCAATGGAAAATGATTTTGCTTTTATCATATTTCTCAAATAATTCGGAATATAGATCCTTGAGAACTTCAGGAGATTTGAACAAACCATTTTCATCCAGATTATCAGAAAAAGGATAATTCTTAGCATTAGGAATATGTCCGGCAACCAAATCGATTGGCTCGGTAATCCCCTGGTAACGTTGTGATTCACGTACATCCACAATTACAGAATCCATATCTTGTGAAGCCGATCTCACATTATCAATCCAAACTTGTGGTAATTGCCAATCTGTATAGTCAGAAATGTATTTAGTCTCAGGATAAGAATTATCATTCGAGCTTAAAGGGTAATTTTGATTTTCAGCGAATTGCAAACCGCCATTCAGAACCTGAACATTTTGATGACCAGCCGCCTTCAACATCCACCAAAATCTTGCCGCGGCATTTGCTCCGTTTTTATCATCATAGATCACAACGTGAGAATCTTTATCAATTCCTAACTTCCCTATTGTCTTGATAAAATTTTCAAACTTCGGAAGCGGATGCCTGCCTCCAAATTTTGGATCATCAATCTCAGCCAAATCAGAATTCAGATCAACGAAAACCGAATTCCCGAGATGCTTTTTCCGGTACTCTGTATTCGCATCTGGTCCGGTTCTGACATCAAAAATCCTTAGATCTAGATTTTCTGATTTCGTAAAAAGTTCAGCAACTTCTATAATTGGCAATTGATTTTTCATTTTATCATATTTTAAAAAAATTTCTTGGAATTCTTTTTGATTCTCAATCCCAAATTTAATTAGATTTGCCAATCAAGAAAAGTAAAAATGAAACTATGACAGAAAAAATTCTAATCACAGGCGCGCTTGGACAAATCGGAACAGAACTAACTGCCAAATTATCAGAAATTTATGGTAAGGAAAACGTTATAGCTTCCGGATTGGACAAATGGAAGGAAGGTATCACAGAAGCCGGTTATTACGAAAGGCTTGATGTGACTAATTTCCAAGCTGTTACAGAAATTATCAAAGCGCACAACATCACTACAGTTTATCATCTTGCGTCGCTTCTTTCTGGAACTTCGGAAAAACAGCCGCTTTTTGCATGGAAACTGAATCTTGACCCATTGATCCATCTTTGCGAATTAGCAAAAGAAGGTGTGATAAAAAAAATATTCTGGCCAAGTTCGATCGCCGTTTTTGGGAAAGGAATTCCGAAAGAAAATGTCGGGCAGGAAGTTGTTCTCAACCCGACAACTGTTTACGGAATCTCCAAAATGGCAGGTGAAAAATGGTGCGAATATTACTTCGAAAAGTATGGCGTTGACATCAGAAGTATCCGTTATCCCGGTCTCATTTCCTGGAAAGCTCCGGCTGGAGGTGGTACTACAGATTATGCTGTCGAGATATTTTATGAGGCAGTAGAAAATGGGAAATACACGAGTTTCATCAGTGAGAATACTGCGATGCCAATGTTGTATATGGACGATGCAATCGATGCTACAATCAAACTGATGACAGCTCCAAAAGAAGAGGTAAAAATCCGCTATTCCTACAACCTCGGAGGAATGAGTTTTACACCAAAAGAATTGGCTTCTGAAATCAAAAAAACGATACCTGATTTTGAGATAAAATACGAGCCGGATTTTCGTCAGGCAATCGCAGATTCCTGGCCGGCAAGTATAGACGATTCTGCAGCTAAGCAAGATTGGGGATTGGATTATAAGTTCGATATTTCATCCATGTCGATAGATATGATAAATAACCTTAAGAAAAAGCTTAACAAATAACAAAATTTAAATCATCGGTTCTAATCAAATCAATTTTAACATTTGGTTTTTAATTGATTAAAAAATTTATCTCAATTATAATTTAAGTGGTTTTATTAACTTTCAACATATCAATATCAGAGAACAAGACTTTGGAAACTAAAAATATTTCAGAATCTGAATTGATATCTTCTATCGAAGAAAAAATTAATTCTACCTTACTTTTATTAGAGCTCCACGAATTTCATGCAACATTTTTCATTGATATTTCTATCGCCGAAGAATTAAAAAAATCGATAAAAAAGATATCATTTGCAGGTCATGAAATTGCACTTTACAATATGAATTCTGATGTGGAAACGATAGAAAAAGTGAAGCAAAATATTGAAGATATTTTACAAAAACCGATACGAGGGATGAGACAGAAATATCATCAGATCCCTTACTCGGAAATCAAGAAACTAGACTTCAACTATGTCTCCAATATCGAGGAATCGAGAATCAATTTTCTATGGCGAAAATTGACTGCAAAAACAGAAATCCATATCGAAAATGATTTGACGATCGTCCCGGAAAGCCAATCGCCCTATTCTCAACTTCCCTTCAATGATTATGTGCTTCAGGTGACACCAATGAAGTATTACGAAAGTATGCTTTTGGAAAGTTTGAAGAACAATGAATATGTAATGATCTATTCCAACATCTGGCAATTTTTTGAATCGAAAGAACTTCCGATCGGGTTGCCTTTCTATAAAAAGATAAATATCGGTCGTAAATTCGAAGACCGTCTTGAACAGCTATTTCAGTTCATTGATGAGAACGAAATAGCTGTTTCGAGAATGAAGGATTATTTGTTTTGACTTTCCCACATATATATTAAAAACCCTTTATATAGTTGATTTCTTCTCAACTTTAGGAAACTACTGTGATAAAACAAAAAAATCACCTAATTAGGTGATTTTAAGTGGTTTCTCCAGGAATCGAACCAGGGACACACGGATTTTCAGTCCGTTGCTCTACCAACTGAGCTAAGAAACCAGTGCTCTTGTTGTTTTTGAGTGGTGCAAAAATACACGCTTTACTCTTATAATCCAAATTAGATCAATACTAATTTTAAGATTTTCATAAAAAAACCGCCTAAGCTAGGCGGTTTCAAGTGGTTTCTCCAGGAATCGAACCAGGGACACACGGATTTTCAGTCCGTTGCTCTACCAACTGAGCTAAGAAACCAGCACTCTTGTTGTTTTGAGTGGTGCAAAAATATACTCTTTATCCTTACCACGCAAATTATATTGAAAATACTTCTCTTATTTTAACAAAAATCATTGATTATCAGAAGATTTTTTTTCAGTTTGAGCTTTGAAAAAATCACTCAGTTCCTCCAAAACAGGCTTAATTGTATCTTCCGGGAGATCACTTATCCTGATATACATCAACCCATCGATCGCATCGTTAAAGTTAGGGTCCACATTGAAAGCGATCATTTTCGCATTTTGCTTGATATATTTTTTGATCAGAACCGGCAATCTAAGCTCCGGCTCGAGGTCGTCTATGATCTTGTCCAATTTATTTAGATCTGCGTCCATATCTTCAAAAAACAGAGCTTTATCACGCTCTTTCATCACAACTTTAAATTCGTTTTTCGGATGGATATATTGTGCAACGGCAGAATCATAATAATGGGAACGCATGAACTCTATCATCAAAGATTTTGAAAACTCTGAGAATTTGTTACTGATACTCACACCTCCCATCAAGAATTTGTGTTCCGGATTCCTTAGGCAAACGTGGACAATTCCCCGCCAAAGTAAGAACAATGGAAACGGTTTTTGCTGATATTCGATTGAAATATAAGCTCTTCCCATTTCTATCACTTTTCTGAAAAATGGTTGTAATTCCGGGTCATATTCGAAAAGTGAACTGGTGTAAAATCCGTCGATCCCGAATTTCTTCATCACTTCGGAACCTAGGGCCATTCTATATGCGCCTACCAATTTTTTCCCAGCATTATCCCAGAGAAAAAGATGATGATAATGATTATCATATTCATCCAGATCAAAAGGTAGATTTGTCCCCTCTCCTATCGCCCTGAAAGTTAATTCTCTTTGTCTTCCGATTTCCCTCATTATAGATGGGATCTCTGCAGAGGTGGTAAAAAACACATCATAGTCTCCGTGTGAAAAAAGCTTTTTATTTTCCGTCTCTTTGAGTATATGGATCTCTTTAATGATATCTTCAACCGGCGTTTCATCAATAATATTCTGTACAATATTATTTTGCTTTTGAAGCGGAAGTTTAAGCGACATGTTAGGAAGCTTCAACTTCTCCGTAATGCTTTTCCTTTTCTCATAGTAAGACTTCAGCATATAAACCTTATTGTAGAGATATTCCCCTAATTCTTCGAGAGTTTCCTCCTCTTCCATCTGTTTTACAGAAATAGGTTTTCCAATTCTGATCCGGATCGGCTTGTCTCTTTTTCGCATCATTTCTGTAGGCAGCATAAGTGTTTGCAAATCAGGATGAAGCTTGGAAACATTATAAAAGACCTTGCTATTTGTTGCATGAAAATACATCGGAACTACAGGGACTTTTGCTTTTTTAATGATCTTGAGCGCTGTTTTCCCCCAAGGTCTGTCAAGCACCTCACCATATTCATTGTTTTTATTGGATACTTCGCCAGCAGGAAAGATCCCAATACATCCTCCTTCAGAAAGATGCTTGAAGGTCTCTCTCATCCCGGAAGAGCTATTGTAAGCATCTTTTCTACCTTCGAAAGGATTGACAGAAATTACAAAAGGTTCCATCGGTTTTATCTTCGAAAGAAGAAAATTACCCATCACTTTGAAATCCGGCCGGACGCGTAACAGGATCTTGCACATCAAGATTCCATCCAATGCTCCCAGGGGATGATTGGACACAATGATAAACGGACCTGTTTTTGGCACTTTTGCAAGATCTTCTTCGAAAACGATATAACTGAGTTCCTGTTCTCTTATAAATTCATCAAAAAATTCTACACCTTTTGTATGAATCAGTTTATTGTATAGATTATTGACCTCATTTATTTTTGTGAGATTCATGATAGCGGAAGCAACCGGTCTCTTGAGAAAACCAATCTTATCAAGTCCGGCAGCTTTTATCAAGTCTTCTTTGGATATTAAGCTCATAGTGTTTTTACATGGTTACCATCTGGAAGGTTTTCTTGGATATCTGTTCCAGCAATACTTTTTTGTCTTTGTAAAACTGGTCCAACTTATCCAATTCCGCATTTCTGACGGTGAATAAAGATACATTTTTTGTCATTTGCGTGATGAAATTCTGTTGTAATTCTTCATTAAAATCATTAGCTGTCCCGAATTTATCCTCTAAGCACAAAGCCAATGAAATCGCAGAATTCTGCATCAAGGAAACTTTGATCTTATATTTCGCCAAAAGTGTAAAGATCAGACTGATGTGATCCTCTGCTATGAACGAGAAATCTCTTGTTTCGACATTTAGTAATGTTTGATTTTCTTTTAGAATATAACTTTCCACCAATTCATTTTCTGTAGAATTTCCGACTTTAGTACCAGGTTCTTTAGGCTCTACAAAGGATTTCACAAAGAACGGAATATTTTTCTGTTTAAGTGGCTGAAGTGTTTTCGGGTGAATTACAGATGCTCCATAATACGCCATCTCAATAGCTTCTTCGTAAGAAATAAAGGATAACAATTCCACATTTTCGAATTTCCTGGGGTCTCCCGTCATGACTCCGGGAACATCTTTCCATATCGTCATTTCGTCTGCGTTAAGACAATAAGCGAAGATCGCAGCCGTATAATCTGAACCCTCACGCCCTAATGTCACAGTGAAATTATTGCTTTCTGAACCAATAAAGCCCTGAGTAACGTAACAATTGATCTTATCTAATTTAGAAATATTCTGTTCTGTTTCCTGCCAGTTTACGATTCCTTCTCTGTAATTGCTATCCGTTTTAATATAATCCCTAGCATCCAACCAATGATTGAAAAACTGAATATCATTAAGATACTCGCTCAAAATCTTAGAGGAGATCATTTCCCCACAACTTACAACTTGATCGTAAACAAAATTATAATTAGGTGATTTGTTCCTTCTCAGAAAAGAATCGATATCATCAAAAAATAATGATATCTCTCCAAAAACAGGATGACCTTCTGAAAATAGACCTTTGGCAATATCGATGTGATTTTTCTTTATCAATTCAATTTCTTGTTGATAATCCTGTTTCTTGAAATAATATTCTACCACTTTTTCCAAAGCATTTGTAGTTTTTCCCATTGCAGAAACTACCAATAGACATTTTTCAAACCCTTGTGTTTCCAGAACCAAGGCCACATTTTTCACACCTTCAGCATCTTTTACAGATGCACCACCAAATTTGTAAATTTTCATTAGATTTTTTACCGTTAACTTTTTTATTAGAAATCAAAGAGTCGTTAATTGATTATTAACTTTCAAAAATATTAATTATGAACGGAATATAAAAATCAGCAACATTTTTTCTAATGTTTCCAAATGAGATAATGAAACCATATTAATAAATTTATGATAAGTATCATCAAAAATCGATAAATTTTGTTTCATTTGATTGAAAAAAAATTTAGTTTTGTAAAAAATCAAATCAACCAAATATGTCACAACAGGCTTTACAGACTTTAGGGGAATTCATTATTGAAAAGCAAGATGATTTCAAGTATTCTACCGGAGAACTTTCCCGTCTCATCAGCTCTATAAGGATTGCCACAAAAATTGTAAATCGTGAAGTCAACAAAGCTGGAATTGCCGACATTATTGGAAAAGTGGGTACGGAAAATATACAGGGAGAGGAACAACAAAAACTGGATGTTCTAGCCAACGATATCTTCATCGCAGCATTATCACAAAGAGAAGTGGTTTGCGGAATTGCGTCCGAAGAAAATGATGATTTCATCGAGGTCAAATGTACAGAAAACGCACACCTTAGTAAATATGTGGTTTTGATCGATCCTTTGGATGGTTCTTCCAATATAGATGTGAACGTTTCCGTGGGAACCATTTTCTCTATCTACAGGAGAGTTTCTGATCCAGGAAGTCCTGTAGAGCTTAGGGATTTTTTACAGAAAGGAGTGAATCAGGTAGCTGCTGGCTATGTGGTTTACGGATCTTCTACAATGATCGTTTACACAACCGGAAATGGCGTAAATGGATTTACGCTGGATCCCTCTATCGGTACCTATTATCTTTCTCATAAGGACATCAAGTTCCCAACTTCCGGTAAAATCTATTCTATAAACGAAGGAAATTATGCGAAGTTCCCACAAGGTGTGAAAGATTATATCAAATATTGTCAGGAAGAAGAAGACGACAGACCTTATACTTCAAGATACATAGGTTCTTTGGTTTCTGATTTCCATAGAAATATGCTGAAGGGTGGAATTTATATTTATCCATCAACTTCACAATCTCCGAAAGGAAAACTAAGATTGCTATATGAAGCTAATCCTATGGCATTTTTGACGGAGCAAGCAGGTGGAAAATGCAGTGATGGATTCAAAAGGATCATGGAAATTGAGCCGACAGAATTGCATCAACGCATCCCTTTTTTCTGTGGAAGTGCTGCAATGGTGACAAAAGCAGAAGAATTCATGGCAAAAGCTGTAGATAAAAACTAAGATTAAAAATTATTTAAACAATACCAAAGGCCGATTTTATCGGTCTTTTCTTATTTTTGCAGAATGAAGACCGCAAAATTCCATCAATATATTCTGAATTTCAAACGTCCTGGCGGAACTTCGCGAGGCGTTCTCAACACCAAAGAAACTTACTTTATCGAAATCTTCGAAGATGACAAAAAAGGAATTGGAGAATGCTCCCTTTTCCGAGGATTGAGTTTTGATGACGATGATGATTATGAAGATGCCTTGGACTGGGCTTGTCGTAATATCAATTTGACATTGGGTGAATTACAGGAAGAACTCGTCAATCATCCTTCTATTATTTTTGGTATAGAGCAAGCTTTGCTTAATTTAGAACATCAGGGAGATCTCTATTTTCCAAGTGATTTTACAGAAGGAAAAAATTCGATTAAAATCAATGGATTGATCTGGATGGGAGATGCGGATTATATGCAATCTCAAATAGAGGAAAAATTAAACAACAATTTCACTTGCATCAAACTAAAAATCGGAACTGATTGGGATTCTGAAAAAGAAATATTAAAATCCATCAGAAAGAAATTCCCGAAAGATAAAATCGAGCTCCGTGTAGATGCAAACGGTGCTTTTTCTCCGGAGAAGGCTAAAATTGTCTTGCAAGAATTGGCAGATTTGGAGATTCATTCAATAGAACAACCAATACAAGCAGGAAACTGGAAAACAATGGCAGAACTTTGCGAAAACACACCAACTCCGATCGCCCTGGATGAAGAATTAATAGGTGTTTTGAATATCGAATCAAAAAAAGAACTTCTCAAAGAAATCAATCCACAATATATTATTTTAAAACCAAGTTTGATTGGTGGATTTTCCGGTTCAGATGAATGGATTGCTTTAGCCGAAAAAAATAATATTGGCTGGTGGATTACTTCTGCACTGGAAAGCAATATCGGTCTGAGTGCAATTGCTCAATATACTTACCTCAAGCAAAACCCGATGCCACAAGGCTTGGGAACTGGTGGGTTATTCACCAATAATTTCGAGACGCCTTTGGTTCTGAAAGGTGAAAATCTTTGGTTCGAAAATTAGATTACAGTAATTTCAGTTTGTTGTAACTATATCATATCCGGCACTACTTATTATTAAAAAATATGAAAACATTTCTTTTCCTTTTAATAATTGGCAGTGCCAGTTTTTTTTCTGCACAGAATATCCTTTCGCCATCCAATATCAGGCTTGATTCAAAATACATTCAAAATGAGTCTTCCGAAGTAAGCTGGTCCATCGAAAATGCTGGTTCAAAAATAGAAATCGGCAAAGTAATAACTGAGTTTAAGAAATTAAATAAAAAAGACCTTCTTATAAAAACAACCGTCAAAATGAAACAAGTTTCTGAAGCTTGGGTAGACTCAACCATTATCAAGATTTCAGATTTCCAGCCGATTTATCATTCGTCATTTAATTCTATGAGAGATATGTCGCTGAGATTTACCAAAAACAAAGTGATCGGCTATTATCTTGATAAAAAAACTCAGAAAAAAGATATCATTAATGAAATCACAACTTCATCATATTTTGACAGCAACAGTTATCCCGCATTAATTAGATTTTTGCCTTTCAAAGAAAGCTACACAACTGAAATATCAATTTTCGACTATAATCCAACAGCGAAAAAAGGTGTCATTAAAGCCTACATAGAAAAGGTAGAAAAAGGAGAATACAATGGAAAGAAAGTTTGGATCGTAAAAATAACGGATGATATCCAGGATAGAAAGTCTGAGAGCACATATTATATTGATTCGGCTACAAGAAAAGTTTTGAAGCAGGAGATCAATGCAAACGGAAAAAGAATGACGATCGAATAAAATTCTTTCCAACGAAATCTACCATTCGGTCAACTTTTTCTGCCAAAATTTCACTCCACAAATAAAAGTCTGCCAAATTTAACCATCAGCTATGGACTATTTACCATCAAACGCGTTGGCACAATCTTGGAGAATTCTGAGGCAGAATAACATTTAAAAATTTATAATAATATGTCAGTAAATTTTAAACCATTATCAGACAGAGTTTTGGTAGAACCAACTCCAGCTGAAACTAAAACAGCATCAGGACTTATCATCCCGGACACCGCAAAGGAAAAACCACAAGAAGGAACTGTCGTAGCAGTTGGTCCTGGAAAAAAAGATGAACCTACAACTGTAAAAGTGGGTGACAAAGTTCTCTATGGAAAATATTCCGGAACCGAATTAAAATTTGAAGGCAAAGATTATTTAATTGTAAAAGAGGGAGACCTTTTAGGCATCATCGGGTAATAATTTGTAAAAAGTAAAATGTAAAAAGTATTAACGGCTTTTTATTAAATAGAAATTTAAAAAAAACATTGTACATATTACATTGTACATTAATACAATAAGAATTATGGCAAAAGAAATAAAATTCGATATCGAATCAAGAGACGCTCTTAAAAGAGGGGTTGACGCATTGGCTAATGCAGTAAAAGTAACTTTGGGACCAAAAGGTAGAAACGTTGTCATCGAAAAATCTTTCGGTGCTCCTCACGTAACTAAAGATGGTGTTTCTGTTGCAAAAGAAATCGAACTGGAAGACAGAGTAGAAAATATGGGTGCTCAAATGGTGAAAGAAGTAGCTTCTAAGACCAATGACATCGCTGGAGATGGTACAACTACCGCTACAGTTTTGGCTCAGGCTATCGTAAGAGAAGGTCTTAAAAACGTAGCAGCAGGCGCCAACCCAATGGACTTGAAAAGAGGTATCGACAAAGCGGTAACTGCTGTTGTTGAAAATCTAAAATCCCAGTCTCAAGCTGTTGGAGATTCTACTGAGAAGATCAAGCAGGTTGCCTCTGTTTCTGCAAATAATGATGAAACAATCGGTTCTCTAATCGCTGAAGCTTTCGGAAAAGTTGGTAAAGAAGGTGTAATCACTGTAGAAGAAGCAAAAGGTATCGATACAACTGTAGATGTTGTAGAAGGGATGCAGTTTGACAGAGGTTTCCAATCTCCATATTTCGTCACCAATCCTGAAAAGATGGTTGCTGAGTTGGACAATCCTTACATTCTTTTGGTTGAGAAAAAAATCTCTTCCATGAAAGAATTATTGCCAGTTCTTGAGCCGGTTGCACAAGGAGGAAAATCATTATTGATCATCTCTGAAGAAGTTGAAGGTGAAGCTTTGGCAACTTTGGTAGTGAATAAATTGAGAGGTTCCCTTAAAATTGCTGCTGTGAAAGCGCCAGGATTTGGTGACAGAAGAAAAGCAATGTTGGAAGACATCGCAATCCTTACCGGTGGTACTGTGATCTCTGAGGAAAGAGGTTTCACAATGGAGAACATTACAATCGAGATGTTGGGAACTGCTGAAAAAGTAGTGATCGACAAAGACAATACAACTATCGTAAATGGTGGTGGTGATGAAGCTCAGATCAAAGGAAGAGTTTCTCAGATCAAAGCTCAGATGGAAACTACAACTTCTGATTATGACAAAGAAAAACTCCAGGAAAGACTGGCTAAATTAGCTGGTGGTGTTGCTGTACTTTACGTAGGTGCTGCTTCTGAAGTAGAAATGAAAGAGAAAAAAGACAGAGTGGACGATGCACTTCACGCAACAAGAGCTGCAGTTGAAGAAGGTATTGTTGCTGGTGGTGGTGTTGCTTTGGTAAGAGCGGTTTCTGCCCTTAACTTCGAAGGTGATAATGCTGACGAAACAACTGGTATCAAAATCGTTAAAAGAGCCATAGAGGAGCCTTTGAGACAAATTGTTGCCAATGCTGGTGGCGAGGGCTCTGTAATCGTTGCAAAAGTAGCAGAAGGAACTGGAGACTTCGGTTATAATGCAAAAACTGACGAATATGTGAACATGCTTGAAGCAGGGATCATCGACCCAACTAAAGTTACAAGGGTTGCCCTGGAAAATGCGGCTTCTGTTTCAGGAATGCTTCTTACAACCGAATGTGTAATTACTGAAGTTAAAAAAGACGAACCCGCAATGCCAATGGGCGGCGGAATGCCAGGAATGATGTAACGGTCAGCGACCGAGGCAAATTATAAAAATAAACCGTTCAGATTTTTCTGAGCGGTTTTTTATTTGATTTTTTATTTTTACATTGGAAGAAAATTCTTCTTATTGAAAAAGGAATTATTAAGCAAAATGTCCTCTCTGGAGAAAACATTGATCACAGAGTAATAACACTGATAGAATAAACAAAAAAAGCCAATCAAAATTTGATTGGCTTTAACTTTAAAATAAGTTGAACTTAGTCGATAATTTCGTATTCAATTGCGATTGTACCCTTTCTGGTATCTGCTATTGAACTAAATGCAGCTTTAGATAGATCAAAGGCTCTTGAAGAATGATAAGGACCTCTGTCATTTACCTTCACTACAACACTTTTCCCTGAAATCAAATTAGTAATCTTTACTTCTGTTCCAAAAGGAAGGGTTTTGTTGGCAGCGGTTAACTCTTTGTTACTGAAAATTTCTCCGCTCGCTGTTTTTCTACCATTAAACTTATCGTGGTAGTACGATGCAAAACTTGTTTTGGCATCTGTGGCATAACTCTTGAAAGAGTAAATACCAAGTGTTGAAATCATCATTATGACTACAAGAAAGATTCTTTTTATCATTTTGAATATTTATTGGGTTTTGACTTCGCAAAGATACTGGGAATGGCTTTTCGAACCTCACTTTTCTCGAAATCGAGGTTCGTTTATGATAAAACTGAAATAACAATCCTCTACAACCACCTACTATAAGCAAATTACAGGATTTGTTAAAAAATGTTAATTTAATGTAAACCTTGTTAATTAAATAAAGCTAATTAAAAAAAGGGAAAACTATCAATCAACTAATAATCAATATTTTACATTAAAACCAATTGTTTATAAATAAAAAAAATTTTAATCATTAAACAATTTATAGAGCTTTTTAGCTAAAATAATTTAAACTAAAACTATAATAATAAAATTTTAAATCATAAATAACTTGCATTAATATAAAATTCACAATATTTTAAATAAAACCATGATACAAAGTGGTAACAATAATTTAAGATACTAAATATCAACACTTTAAATAAAATTGATTAAAATTTTAACAGAAACAAAAAAAGCCTTCAGTTTTTGAAGGCTTAATTATTTTTTAAAATTGGACTATACCAACTCTCCTATCAGATCATAGTCTTCTGCAGAGGTAATCTTCACGTTTGCAAATTCCCCGATAGAGATGTAAACATCTTTTGCAGGAACCAAAACCGTATTATCAACATCTGGCGAGTCATACTCTGTCCTTCCTACGAAATAATCACCTTCTTTCCTGTCAAAAATACATTTGAAGGTCTTTCCTACCTTCTCTTGATTTTTCTCCCAAGAGATTTGTTGCTGGATCTCCATGATCTCCTCTACTCTCTTCTGCTTCACATCATCCGAAATGTTATCTTCCAAAACATAAGCAGTCGTATTTTCCTCATGAGAGTAAGTAAAACACCCCAAACGGTCGAATCTCTGGTCTCTAACCCACTGTTTCAATTCTTCGAACCTCTCCTCTGTTTCGCCAGGAAATCCAACAATTAAAGTTGTTCTGATAGCCATATCCGGAACCTTTTCACGGAATTTGTCAAGAAGTGTATTTGTTTTTTCGAATGTTGTCCCTCGTTTCATAGCCTTCAACAATTCTGTATTGATGTGCTGCAAAGGGATATCAATATAGTTACATATCTTTGGTTCTGTTCTGATAATATCCAGAACATCCTCAGGAAAACCTGTCGGGAAAGCGTAATGAAGCCTGATCCATTCTATTCCTTCTACTTTTATTAATTCTTGAAGCAATTCTCCAAGCGCTCTTTTCTTATAAATATCAAGTCCGTAAAAGGTTAAATCTTGAGCAATAAGAATCAATTCCTTCACTCCCTTTTTAGCCAGTTTTTGCGTCTCTATCACTAATTTTTCTATTGGAGTAGAAATATGATTTCCTCTCATCAATGGAATTGCACAGAAAGAGCAAGGTCTGTCGCAACCTTCAGAAATTTTAAGATAAGCATAATGCTTTGGAGTAGTTGTTAATCTTTCTCCAACCAATTCGTGCTTATAATCTGCGCCAAGGTGTTTCAATAGAATAGGAAGGTCTCTGGTTCCAAAATATTGGTCGACATCTGGAATTTCTTTCATCAAATCCGGTTTATATCTTTCAGAAAGACAGCCTGTCACGAAAACTTTCTCAACAATTCCCTGGTTTTTAAGATCTACATACTCGAGGATCGTGTTGATGCTTTCTTCTTTTGCATTATCAATAAATCCACAAGTATTGATTACCACAACATCGCCTTTTTCCTCGTGCACCACTTTTTTCCCATTAGCTTCCAGCTGCCCCATCAAAACTTCTGAGTCATAGACATTTTTGGAACATCCAAGGGTTACAATATTTATTTTTTTCTTACCAGTTGATTTAGTGCGCATTCGTAAAATTTTGAGACTGCAAATTTAGCAATAAAAAAAAGAACCAAAATTGGTTCTTTCTATTTAGATTGTTTAAAAACAAATTGTTTTTTAGTACGCTTGTTCGTCTCCTTTCACAATATTGTAGAACGTAAGGAAAATAATTTTCAGATCCAGGAAAAAAGACCAATTCTGGATATACCAAATATCCTTGCTTACTCTTTTCTCCATATCGGCATCAGAAAAAATCTCTCCTCTCGAGCCCATTACTTGTGCCCAACCAGTAATTCCTGGTTTTATCATATGCCTAAGCATATATTTCCTAGTGATCTTAGAATATTGCTCTGTTTGAGAAAGCATATGAGGTCTGGGGCCAACAACAGACATTTGTCCTAAAAGAACATTGATAAACTGTGGCAATTCATCAATACTCGTTTTTCTCATAAATGCTCCGAATTTTGTAATTCTACTATCACCTTTTTTTGCACTTTGATGATCGGCTATTGAATTGACAGCCATACTTCTGAACTTTATACAACTGAATGGTTCATTTTTAATTCCAGATCTTTTTTGTAGGAAAAATACCGGGCCTTTGCTTTCTAATTTAATAATAACTGCAATTAGCGGTATAAGCCATATCAATATAAAAATAAAGACCAGGAAAGAAAAAACAACATCGAAAGTTCTTTTTAATAATTGGTTCTCTTGGGTAGATAATGGCTCCGGCATCAATTTGAGGAAAGGTACACCATTTATCATACTAAATGAATGTGGCCCTATATTGATATATTTAAAGTCAGGAACCATGTAGACCCTTATCATTTTATGCTCAGATATCTGAACTATATTATCAAAGAGTTCTGGATCTATAGAATTATCACAAAGGATAATGTTATCTATTTTGCCTGTTTCCAGATCTTCGAAAAGCGTGTTGACATCTCCCAGATTTTTTCCTTTCTTGACAGTATTTTCCAAAGTATAAAAACCTCTGATCCCCATGGTAGACCTAATATCTTCATTAGAAAGAATCGTTTCGGAAAAATTATTCTTACCTATCAGAATTGTGTTTACAGTATTAATTCTTCTATTGATCTTGATCCTATATCGCTTTCTGATCAAGAAAATGATGATCCTGGACAATACCATAGATGAAATCACTAACGCCAGATAATTTATAGAAAACCAAATACTTACAGATTCTGAATAAATCAGGGTAATATAAAGAAGAAAGAATATAATAAAGATGATAAGGGCTTTTGACAAAGTACTAAAATGCTTTGCCGAATCTCTATAATAGGAATCTTTGTAAAGCTTTACCAATTTGGAAATAATGTACCACGAAAAGTTAAGAATCAACAATTGTGTTTTATAATCTGTACCTATTTGGATACTTTCTGGCTGTGTTATAAAAAAATTAATACCCAGCAGAAAGAAAAGATTAATAATAATATAATCTCCTAGTACTAGAAATCGAGTTAATTTTCTTAGGAAAAAAAGAGGCATAATCTAAAATACAGTCTTATATATTTTAATTTTCTTTATTGGATTAAAATACTTGCCCAACTAAACAATGTATAATTCAAATATAACAATATTTTATAAATGGGGAATATTTTACAAAGAAGATAAAAAATTAAACAAATTTTAAAAATTATGGTCGTCAAACGTGGAAAGAACAGCATCCTTATCAGACAATATAATATCCTCTGAAGGAAGTTGCCAATCTATTTTGAGTTTCTCATCATTCCATAAAACGCCACCTTCGGAGTTTTTGTTGTAAAAATTATCACATTTATATGCAAAAACAGCAGTCTCACTTAAAACAGAAAAACCGTGCCCAAAACCTCTTGGCACATATAATTGTAATTTATTTTCAGGCGTTAGTTCCACTCCGAACCATTGCCCGAAAGTTGGGGAATCTTCTCTTAGATCCACAGCCACATCATAAACTTTACCTTCCAGGCAAGAAACCAATTTAGCTTGTGCATGTTCTCCTTTCTGCAAATGAATTCCACGTAGAACGCCATAGGACGATTTAGAAATATTATCCTGGACAAAATGACCATTTTGCCCCGTTAGCTTTTCAAATTTCTCTTCATTATATTTTTCGAAAAAATATCCTCTATCATCTTCAAAAATTGTTGGTTCAATGATATAGCAATCTTTAAGAGGTGTGTTTTTTATCTTCATACATTGTTTTACTAGAGTGTAGAATCTATTTTTTTAAGTTCCTGCTCAAAAACTGCTTTTTTCAGTGCTGAACTAGAAAATCTATGATCTCTTTTGTTGTAGAATATTTCTATTCCCTTTTCATCGCAATAGTCTTTTCCTGTAAAATTCTTGTCTTTGTAATCACTGCCAATAATACGTACATCTATAACAAAAGACTGCAAGATATCCATAAGGTCTTCTTCTGTATTATAAGGAATGATCTCATCTACATCTTTACAGGCCTTTAGCTGAATATAACGTTCAACAATAGATTGGGAAGGTTTATTTTTATTTGGACGATCCAAAGTAGGATCTAATTGTAATCCAACTATTAAATAATCACAAACAGTTTTAGCTTCTTCAAGCATTTTTATATGCCCTGCATGCAATAAATCAAAAGAGGAAAAAGTAATCCCGACACGTTGCGTTTTCATAGATCAAGTTTTAATATATACAAAAGTATAAATTTTAACTATTATTAACTAATTTATCAATAGAAAATAAGGAAATAAATTAAATTCAAAATAATAATCTTACTCGATTGAGCGTTTATAAAAATTTTTAAAGAATCGGCTGAAGTTTTTATTTTTGGAAAGCTCAGCGCCCTGATTATTTTAAATATAAATTATCATTGTCTTTGTACCAATCCTTTAAAGCTTCATCAAAGGTATATTGAAATTTATAACTACTTTCTTTTAACTTTTTCCCGCTGATATTAGTTGATATCATCAATTTTTTCACTCTATCAGGATGTATCCCAAATGATTTTCCACCTAATGCGCCAATAATTCCTGCAGCCAATTTCAAGATCCCACCAGGAATTTTATAAATAGTTCTCTGCATATCGGTAGCCTTCATCATGGCATTAGAAATTTCTTCTATAGAAAATGCCGGCTCATAGGTACAATTGTAGATCTCGACATCGGTTTTATCCATCTCGATTCTATAAAGCATGAAACTCACCAATTCTTTGACATAGATACTAGCCTTTATGGTATCTTTCCTACCTGGATAAAAAAATCTATTTTTTTTGATCCCCCAATATAATCTGGTAAAATTTCCATTCTCTCCTTTTCCAAAAACAACTCCTGGTCTTACAATCGTCAATTGCCTCTCTATTTCTTTTTTTGCTTGCCAGACCATGTGTATCTTTTCGGCAACCAATTTAGAAATACCATACGGCGTATTAGGCATTGGGAGAGTCATTTCTGTTTTCATTTCTTCGGATGCTCCATAAGGTGCGATAGAAGAAGTAAAAAGTAACTTTTTAATATTGTATTTTTCAGCAAATACAGTTACATTTTCTGCACCTTTTATATTGGTTTCAAAATATTCGTGGTCTGGGTGTCCCGGAGTGGTATGAACTGCAGAAAAATTGAAAACAATGTCTTGCTCTGAGACAGGCACATTTATATTTATTTCTAGTCTTACATCGCAATGTATGAATTTAGATTTTCCAGAATGATCACTTTCTACAATATCTAAATTATAAATAAGAGATTGAGGATATTTTTCATGGAGCAAATTCACAAGGTGTGTACCTATAAATCCTGATCCTCCAAAAATGAAATAGTTCATAAATAATAAAATATTTTTCTATCAACAATGTATTTTACGCTGTTGCTATTTTTAAGATTCGTAGATCTTAATTAGTTCTTCAAAATTTTTGTCTTTATCAAAAAGTGTTTTGCAACGCTGATAAGATGCTTTGCCGATAGTAGCTCTAAGAGATTTGTCTTGTAACTTTTTAATAGCTAAAACAGCATCATCTGTTGTATTAATCAAAAATCCAGTCTTTCCATCTTCTACGGAATCCTTATTACCTACAATATTACTGGCAACAATAGGTTTCCCTAATGCCATGGCTTCCAAAATCGCAATAGAAAGCCCTTCCCATAATGAGACCTGCATATAAACATCGAAAGCAGAAGTACGAGATAATAATTCTTCTCGTGTACTTACCCAACCTGTAATAGTAACATTGGGTGCAGTAATTTGATTTGCCAATTCTCCGTTTCCTATCCAAACGAAATCTACATCAGGCATTTTAAGTGCTATTTCATTAAAACCAGAAGGATTTTTTTGAGCATGCAAAACTCCAATTGTACCTACTGTGAATTTTTGATTTTCTTTTGAACTTTGTGTATATTTTTGATTTTTAAAATCTATTCCGTTTCTTACAAAATAAGTTTTTCCAATTTTTTTTGCGAATTCTAATTCGGTTTCTCCGGAAGCAATGGTAATCCCACCGAACAAAAATTGAACAGACTTCTCTATCAAACGAAAGGCTTTTTGGGTTGTGGGCGAAATATCTTGTCTTAAAAAAGCATAACCATGCGGCGAATAAAAAACTTTATCTCTTTTTATAATTCCAGAACAAGCAATCCTGCCTAAAACTCCAGCTTTAGAAGAATGTAAATGAACAACATCCGGACGTTCTGTTTTTAGTATTTCTCTTAGTTCTTGTAATGATCCAAAATCATTCTTTGGGTTTATATTACGTACCATTTGAACTTTGATAAATCTTACTTTATCAGAAAAATCATCTTTGATCTTTGACTCGTCCAGTACATCTCTTTTGCTATATACGATAACAATCTCGTAGTTTTCTTCACCGAGAACATTGGTCATATAAGACGTTAAATCGCGTAAATAAGTATAAATACCGGTACTGAAAGCTTCCGCTATATGTAAAATTTTCTTCTTCACTCTCTATAATGCATTATCTGGCCAAGAAAAACATTGATAATATTTTAAATAATATTCACGAAAATAATCATTTTAGAAATATTATCTGATTTTAAAATGTTTAATTTCAAAATTTATTTTTCTTTATAGATTAATGTGTTTTTAATTTTGTTTTTAAAAAAAATATAATTGTAATTTTCAAAATTACAAATCTTTTACATAAATGTAAACATCTTCTCCAAAGGCTTGTACAAATTGAACTATTTTAGTCTTTCTTTTCAAACTGAAAACATAAATAATATTTGTAAGGTACAATTATTTGGATAATAACAAGTAAAAAATTGTTTTAGGGCTTATTGCCGGTAAAATGATTTCTGTAGTATTTTTAGCAATATTAATCTTCTGACTTTTATTGAAAATCATTTTTTCCAATGGCTCTTCTCGTGTGTTAGGAATCTCATAGATTTTTAAATCTAATTTTTTAGTTGTCCCGAATACAGATTGCAAATTTTTGATTTTCACAACTGTATTGACTACTTTATTTCCACTATTATTATTTACAATAATGTAACCGCCTTTTTTATCATAGGAAGCAAATACGGATGCCTTATCATAATTAGTCCAATCTTTTACTCTGTTATTTTTTGTACTCTGATTGTAGATTTCATAAGCCCAATATATCGCTCTTGTGTTTCCGTTTTTATCCAACAGTCCATTCATCGAATTATTACAGTTGAAAACGCCATCACTTTCTGCCCAACAAGTTTTGCAGGTACCATCAATACCATTATTTTCAAAAGATTTAAAATTATTTAAAGCTTCTGATGCAGATAACATGGAGTATTGGTTAAGTATTTCAGTCAAAACAATTTTTTTCACACCAACTTTTGGATATTTTGGAAGGATTTTGGTTCGTAACTTTATCATATCCTTACTGAAATCTTTCAAGCCTTCTTGATCCCTAAACTCATGCCAGCTTAATACATCTACTCTTACGTCATTTGAGTTACAAAAATTAAGAAAATCATCTATTTCTTTTTCGTTATAATTATCAAGAGAGGGACCAGTGATCATTGCTTTATCTCCGCCTGGAAAAGATCTTATGATATCATGTGCTTTTTTAAATATTTGATAAAACTCTTCTTTATCAAAATCACCAGCAGTTGGTTGATGAAAAGGCTCATTCCATATATCATAAATCACGGTGTTTTTAAATTTTTGATATTCTGTAGTTATTACTGTTTTTAACTTGTCAGTATATAAAGGATGCGGCCAATTTTTATTATTTTTTATTCCGGGATAACCATACAAATCAGATATTACCAAGATAGGAGTTATACCAAAACTCCGTACATATGTTATGTCATCTGGGGATTTGCAAGACCAGCCAATTCGCCAATATTTTGGTTGGAGTTCTTTTATATTTTTTTCAAGAAGTCTAATATTCTCGTAATGTAAAAAGCCAGACATAGATTTTACATTAGAAATTTTTTTACTAAAATCAACTTCTACTTTTACCGAATCTTTGATTCTTTGACTTTTGACAGTAACAAACATCAAAAAAAAGACAATAAAGAAAAAAAGTTTTTTATTCAAATGTGTTAAAATCATTTTTTAAAAATTTTAATTGATTTATAAGTTCTCTCAAAATCTAAATATTGATAAGGCTTTGCTGATTAACAATAACAGAACCCGACTCAACATCTTTAAAAATCACACAACCGGCTCCTATAACAGAATTATCTCCAATTTTAACACCTTTTAGAATCACAACATTGGAGCCTATCCAACAGTTTTCTCCAATTATAATTGGTTTTGAATTAAAGCCTTGTTCTTTGATAAGAGCAGAAGGGTTTTTATAATTATGGTTATGATCATAAATTTTCACATTTTCTCCAAAAATCGTATTCTTTCCTATTTCTATTTTGTTCATAGAGCAAACAGAGCAATAGTTATTAAAAAAAACACCATCTGAAATACTGACTTGTGCTTCTTTACCTTCTATTATGAGTGTAAATCCTTTTCTAAAGGTAACTTTTTTCCCAAATTGAAATGATTTACCATATATTATTTTGTATAAAAATAAGTAAAAATAGGCCTTCAAATGAAAATATAATTTAAGTAAAATCATAATCTTTTATTTAATTATTTTTAAAATCCTAGTTACATTATTAATTCCAAAATAAGACAATAGGCAGATAATTCTTGATTTCATTTTCGCTTCTTTGTCCTTAATTACAGATAACCTATAAGACTTTACTTTATTTATTAAAAACAACCGATTTTCATTATCGAATGGCATTGAAAGTAAAATATGAAAGCTAAAATTTAAAATTCTGGAACCGAGAGGTCTCTTAAATTGGGGAGCGTTATTAAAATCAGATTCAAGTTGATTTATTATTTCCATTGTACTATCAATTTTTTTCTGACTAAATGGAGCCCCTTCTATGCTAGTAGATCTTATTAAATAAAAATAAGTTTCTTTAGTCGAAAAAGCAACTTTATCACTTTTTCGAAAAAGCTTATATGTAGTTGCTAGGTCTTCATATAATAGTCCTACTGGATAACGTAATCCATCTGAAAACAAAGATCTATGATACAATTTTGCCCAAGCACTAGTGTCAAATTTTCTTTGGTAAAACATTTCTTTGATAGCTTTGTCCGGAGAAAAAACATATTCTTTTATTATTTCATTACCAACTTTTAAAACATCATCCTGTTCAAATCTAGTAAAACCAGATGCTGATATTCTACAGTCATTTTTTTTTATTAATTCATACAAAGTCGCAACATAATCATCACTAACATAATCATCACTGTCAACAAATGTAATATATTCTCCTAATGCCACATCTATTGCTACATTTCTAGCGTCTGAAAGGCCTCCATTTTTTTTATGAATTACTTTAATTCTAGAATCTTTTTTTGCATAAGATTCACATATCTCACCGCATTTATCTGGAGAACCATCATCCACTAAAATAATTTCCAAATGTGGATAGTTTTGATTGATTACACTATCCACACATTTTTCCAAATATTGCTCGACTTTATAAACTGGTATAATTATCGTTATTAGAGGGTTTTTCATAAATTAGAACTTCTTATCATTACTTATAATACTATACGGAACAACAACCCACTTATTATAAAAAACCAATAGCAGCAATTTTCCGAAATACAAATATTCTTCAGATATAAAATGAAAATTTTTCCGATTAGTAACTTTTTTACCAAATGCGAGTATCGAATGAAAAATCAAGACATACATAGCAGCTACTCCACGAGCAGAATCTAAAAAATCAAGTCTTTGACTCATTTGTTGATGCTTTAGGTAATTATTTTATGTTTTTTAATGCTTCTATAAATCGATCAGCGGAACTTGCCCAGCTTTTTTCTCCTGAAAAATACAATTTTTCAATATTCTGAGACATTATTTCTAATAAATAACTGTTATTATACAGTTCCAGTATGGCATTCGTGATTGCTTCTGAGTTTTTGGGCTCGATGATAATCCCGGTCGATTGATCTTTAACCATTTCTGGCAACCCACCGACATTGGTTGCTATGACAGGTTTTTTGAAGGCATAAGCTGACATCACTACCCCACTTTGTGTCGCATCGATATATGGGCAAACTACTACAGAAGAATTGAAAATAAGATCGGCAAGATTTTCTGGATAAATATACTCATTCAGAATTTTAATTTCTGGATATTGTCTGTAATGTTCAATTTCAAAATCAAAATTTCCGCTACCTGCAATTGTCAGAGTTATATTCGGATATTTTTTGGTTGACAGAATATCTACAAAAGCATCCAGCAAGAATTTGATTCCTTTATATGGAGATATACGACCAAAAAACAAGATGTTAAAATTTCCAGAATCAACAGGCTTATTCGTTTTGCAATAATTCAGAAAATCATACACACTCAGAAAAGACGTATGAATATCTTTTGGACTATAATTATAATGTGCTATAAATTCGTTTTTTTGATTTTCATTTAAAAGCATTTTTTGTCGAATCAAACCAAAATGTATTTTTCTCAAATATCTGTCTATGAAAAAATTTTCTCCAGAATGTAAAAAAGGATCATGTACTACCAGCAACATTTTTTTTCTGAAAGCTAATGTAGAAACAAAATAAGTGAGCATACTGTTATCGATGATGATAACATCCGGATTTATTTTTTTTAGATATTGATGGATTTGATAAGATATAAAGAGTTTTTTGATAACATTGGCGTTCCGGGTTCCTTTGATTACAAAAGTTTTGTCAAGATCAATCAAATCCCGGAAACATTCTAGTTGATCGACTTCAGTTCCTTTGGAGATGGCCTTTGTTAATTTTTTTTTATCAAGAAAATTATATATTTCATACAAAGCTTCTGTGAAAAAATAAACATCACTTTTTTTTCTCAACGCATGGATAAGAGAAATATTAGCATCTAAAGCAAAGGTAGATAAAAAAGCAATTTTCATGTTTATTATTTCTTTTTAGGGTTAAGCACTCTGTCCAAATGCTTATTAAAAATGGAATATGCTTTGGTAATAGTAGGTTTATCCCATAAAATATTTTCGTAATTCCTTAATATATTATTATTGGAATAAACCATTTTGTAAATCCCAAAGAACAATAACACCGCCGTAAACACATTCTTTAGCCCCTGTTTTAGCGTTGCATATAGATAAGGATATAGTATCCAGTAGGAGCAAACAAACAAGGTTGTGATCCTGTCTATAAAAACCGAGTATTCTGACAAAAATAAATAAGTAGTAATATATAAGAAAAATAAATTATAAAAGATATTAAGTGTTTTATTATCTTTTATATAACTCCCTATTTTATTATAAGAATAATATAAAATAATAAAAGTGAATACCTTTTCTAGATAACCAACAGAAATACTATAGCTGCTATTGTATAACTTATTGTTAGAATAACTTTCTGCCAATAAGGAGTATGCTCCGCCAAAAAAATCCCCTATAGCAATTACAATGGGGCTTATGTATTTGATCTGACCCAAAAACAGAAAATTTCCTAATAGAAATGTGCCCCAAACCAAAGGCGTTGGAATTTTTTTGTGCAGAAAAAAGTATAATGGGAAAAAGAAAATGGCTGACGAATGTAAAAAAAGCGCCATACCGTTACAAATAAAAAATTGGAGAGCCTTCCTTTCTTTAATAAACTGAATGGAATATATGAAGAGAAAAATAGCTTTGGAGTTCCTTATTAAATTTATTTCTATAATCAATCCTGAAAAAATCAGGTACATAATAAAACCCAAAACATACTGAGGAGAATATTTCTTGAAAAAATAATTAAGAAAAAGCACATTCACAAATGAAGAGAAAATTTGCAAGGTAAAATAATCTTCATTAATACTTTTTAACAAGATAAAAATTACTTTGAATCCTGGTTCTACTTTTAAAATAAAATCCTCATTGATACTCGAGAAATATTTTGCAATTCCATTGGCATCATCCAAAGTAGGCGTTTTTTCATACAAGGGATAATAAAGTGCCCAATCTGTGTCCAAATAGCCTCTAAACCCAAAGAAAACAAAAAAGACCAACATACAAAAGTATCTGACCATCTTGATATCCCCATCTTTTTTTCTTATGCTGTTTTCCCAAAGGAAAAAAACAAAGAAAATCAAGAAAAGAATAATATATGGATAAGAATACGTTGTGCTAAAAGTCGGCTGCATAAAATTTATTATATATTTTTTGATTTACTTTTTTTGAGAGCTAATATAAAAGCATATATGACTTGTTTAAAAGTTAAATTATACTGTTTTTTATTTTTAAAAAAAAATAAAAAATCTCTGAATATAAACCGCTCCCTTATCCCACTATAAGCAATCGTTTCTATGCGTTTTGTAAGAAAATATTTATTTTTTTCTGCTTTAATATTCTGATAAAAATAAAAATCTATGGACTTTTCAGGTTGCATATTTTTCAAAAAATTATCATACCAAATTTCTTCTTCTCTAATCGCTTTAAACTTTAAATCAACAGAACCAGAATTTGAGATTGTAGTATCAGACTCCCTGTAACAAAATATTGGTTCCTGGGTATGTGCAATTCCTTTGCTCATAGAAGCTTCAAAAGAAGTTATATCGTCAGATGCCCAAGCTAAAGGAAGCTTAAAGAACCCTCCTTTACTAACTAAATGTTCTCTACTATATAAGAAATCAGAAATATATTGACTTCTTAATCCCTTCATCCTGTGCCAAATATTTTCATAAACAGATTCTCTTTCTGGCCAAGAAGGCGTTAGCCGTATGATATCAGACTGATCATTGATGATGAAAGATCTACAATGGTAAACATTTAAATCAGGAAAATTTTTTATAAGTCTATCAAATGTAGATAAATAATTCGGCATTAACTCGTCATCATCACCCATTAATATAAAATAATCTCCTTGTGCATAAGACAAACAAATATTCCAATTATCAACTACATTTTCAGCACCACAATTTTTTTCATTTTTAAAATATCTTATACGAGAATCATTAAATTGATTCACAATATCATCAAGATTATCGGGTGATGCATCATTTACTATAATAAGCTCAAAATCTGCATAATCTTGACAAAGAATACTTTCTATACATTTAAATAAAAATTTTCCTTTATATCCTGGGATTGCAATACTATACTTCATTAGAATAAATGATAATATTTGATAATAATTTATTTTTTTAAATTAATTATTTTTAATGTTTTATGAAAAGATGAAATGAAAAATTCATTCTTAAGAAAAAACAATTGTATAATCATAAAATATGACCCAACAATCAAACCGGCAATTGACAAATTAATAAATGGTGAGAATTTTAAATTATACTTCAAAAGTAAACATAATAAAATTGCAGGAATTGACCATAAAACATTAATTGCCAATTTTTTATATGGGAAGTTGACTTTTATGAATTTATGTACAAAATACTGGCTCGATGCTAAAACAACGCACTCACTTATGAACCACACTATAGATGAACCAATACTCTTGAACAATGGTACCAAAAGTAGATTCAGAGCTATTCCGGCGCAAGCTCCGATAACAGAATTAATAAATATCGCTTTATCTTTTTGGAGTGGTGTTAGAATTTGTAATACAAGTATTTGTTCATATCCAATTATAATCATAAGAGGCATCATGATCCTCATAGGCACAATGGCCCCTTCGTAGCCATCGCCTGCGATAATTTGTATAATTTCTGGAGAAAAAGCAATTGCTAAGATACATATTGGTATAGAAAAACCAAATAATAGATCTTGAGATCTAACGATCATATCTTTGAACTCATCCATTTTACCTTCACCTAAAAGAGAGCTCATTCTTGGTAACATCACATTTGTAAATGCTGTGTACAATGCCAGAAGAATGGTATATAATTTTGATGCTGTTGTATAATATCCGACTTCTGTACTGCCAGAGGAAAAGCCTAAAAAAATAATATTGAAGGAGATATACATGGACGTTAGTATTGCATATACACCTAAAACGATTACAGGCCTGCGATAGATTTTGAAATCAAAAGAAACATTCCGAATTTTAAAAAATCTTCTTGCAAACCAACAGTTCATGAAAGCATTGACAGTAATCATCAATGTTGTCAACATAAAATAGATATAATAATCTTCTGATTTTTTTACAAATAAAAAAATGCATAGGACATAAAATATTTTTACAATAATAGTTCTATTCGTAATGAATTTAAATTTTTCTAAGCCAGTGTACAACCATTCTATGAGCAAAAAATTAGAAATCAGTTTTATTACTCCCACATACATTAGTTCTTTGTGCTCATACAACTGGGGGATTGTATAGATAGCTACCATCAAAACTATAAGAGCAATGAAAGTTGTTATAGCATTCAGATAAAATAAAGATGAAAAAGTCTTTGCAATTTTGGACTCATCATCTTTTACGCGCGCAACTTCTCTAATCCCTACCACGGAAATACCCATCATAGAAATCAATATAAAATAATTGATTATACCATCTATAAAACCACAAATACCAACATTAGTAACACCCAACACACGGGATATATATGGGAAGACAAGTAATGGAAATATATAATTTGATACAGTAAGAATACTACTATATAAAAAATTCTTTTTAATACTTGACATAATTTATAATCAACAATAACTATTTAAAGAATTGCCACCACTTTTTCTCTTCAGCATGATATCCATAGCCATATTTGTTGCCATATCCAAAATTGGTTTTATGGACATCATTAAGGACAAAAGCAACATTTTTAATTTTTTTAGCCTCAATATTTTTATTGGCATAATCGATAAAACTTTTCTCCGTCACCTCAGATCTAGTCACATATATTGTAACATCAGCTACGTCTGCAATAATTAAGGAGTCTGTTACTAGCATTAGTGGTGCTGTATCTAAGATAATATATTGGTAGTCATCTTTTAAAGATTCTATCAGTTCTTCATATCTTCCATTCTGTAAAAGATCGGTAGGGTTAGGTGGTATGTTTCCAGAATAGATAAAATCGCAATCTTTGTTAAATCCACTTGGATGTATTATCGATTTTGGATCAGTAACATCTTCATACAAATATTCCGTCAATCCTTTTGTTCCTTTCATGGCTGGATTGTATCTCTGTAATTGAGGGTTTCTTATATCAGAACCTATAACCAAAACTTTATTTTTTGGAGATGCTAAAGTTAAAGAGAGATTCACAGAAACAAATGTTTTTCCTTCTCCTTTCACGGTAGATGTTACAAAAATCACTTTTGCTCTATCTCTCCTTTGCAACATATATTTGATATTAGTGACCAAGATTCTAAATGACTCAGCCAAAGGACTGACATCATTATGCTGAATAAGCTCATTTTCTTTGGTGGATAATCTAGGAATTTCTGCTAAGATAGATGTTGAAGTTAATTTTTCTAGATTATGTTTATCTATCAATTTATTGTTAAGTAATTCTTTCAGATAGATATATGCAAATGGTAAAACAGTACCTAACATTATAGCACCTAACAGAACAACCAGTTTTTTAGGCGAAACAGGTTTTTTAGAAGAGTATGCATAATCTACAACCCTTGCCTTGTCACCGGTCATTGCCATAGAAATAGCGGCTTCTTCTCTTTTTTGTAATAAAAGGAGGTAAAGATTTTCTTTGATCTGCTGTTGTCTTTCTATGCTACGGAACAATCTTTCCTGTCTTGGTACTTTTTGTATCTGATTGTTACTGTAAGAGTTTTCTCCTTGAATCTGATCTTTGGTGGCCTGCATCGTAATATTCGCTCTGGTAAGGCTTTCTTTAAGCGCATTTCTTATAGAATTCAAATCTTTTGTATTTTCAACGACAAGAGGATTTTCAAGCGTTGCATTTTCCAACATTCTACTTCTATCTATCACCAATTTGTTGTAGGCCGAAACATTGGACGTTGCTGCAGGGTTATCTAAACCAATATTAGTTGGTAAAACATGATAGTTATTTGTCTGTGAATTGATATAACCCAAAAGCATTTTACCCAATTCTATTTGCGTATCTAACTCCAAAACTTTTCTACGGGTTTCATTAGAAATCTGCAGATTGATTTTTGCTTCTGATGTAATATCTATAAGGTCATTATCGATTTTGAATTGTTCTTTCTCTGTTTCTACTGAACCCAGCTCATCAGATATAATTTTGATTCTTTCATCAATAAAATCCTTGGTTTTTTTAGATTCTATATTTTTATCCGTGATAGCATAATCATTATAGATTCTACTGAGACTGTTGAGAAAATCTTTTGCTTTGTCCTGGTTTGCTTCGTTGATACTTAATGCTATCACTGTTGCATCTTTATCCAACAAATCTACATCCAAAGATTTCTGAAAATCATCGACGATAGTTCCAAAATCCGAATAGGTAAAATACAGGTCATTAAGCTCCAATTTTTTGACTTTCTTTCTTTTGAAGTTTGGATTTTTGGTAATAATAAAGTTGGCGTATGGCAAGCTGATAAGTTTACCAAAAGCTGTATTGATAGGTTTTTTGAACTCTTTAGAATCTAAAGTAATTTTATCTCCGTTTATTTTGATATCAATTGGTTTTTTAGGTAATTCTTCATATTGTTTTTCGTTAACAACAAAGATATTGATAGGATTGGTATCATTAAAAAGTTCAACATCATAGAAAAATTCTCTAGAAAAAACAGAGGTTTTGAATTTTTGCTCTTTCACAACATCTTCTATGATCTTTTTTGATTTGAAAATCTCTACCTCATTCTCGATGCTATTAGTTCCCATTCCTGCGAAGCCTCCCAAACCTGACAATACGCCTAAATCTCCGGAAGCTGTTGACATTTTTTTGGCATCTTTTATAAATACAGAAGACTGTACTTTATATATTGGAACAGTTATTTTAATATAAATGACAGCCAGAACTAATGCTGCCAGAACACTGAATAGAAACCAATACCATTTTCTCACATATGGCTTTATTAAATCCTTTAAATTAATTACCTCTTCTTTGTTTTGTTCGTTACTCATCTCTAGTTAACTGTTATTCGTGGTTGTCATAATTTATTTTCATAAATTATGACTAAAAAAATTATTATTTTCCAGCAAAAGCTGTCTATGTATTTCTTTTATTTAAGAAAATATTTTGGTGATTACCTATCTATCCTTTCTAAAGATGCAAAATCTTATTTATTATAAATAAAAAATCAATGTGATATTGAGCCTGATTTTATTATAAATTATTTTTAATAAATTTTTAATTTCATCAAAAATCTTACAAAATCTTATCTGACGATAAGTGCCAAAACTCCCAAAACCACGGAAGCAATAGAAATCCAAATGGTGGTCGATGGCCCATAATTGGCCGAACTTTGTCTTGCTTTATTAGGGGAAACATAGATTACATCATTCTGTTTAACATAGTAATACGGAGAATTGATAAATTCTGCATCTGTTAGATCAATATAATGTTTTGATGTAACACCATCCAAGTTTCTTATCAATAGAACATTCTGGCGTTTTCCATAGATTGTAAGATCACCGGCCATCCCAATCACATTTAAGATTGTTGTAGGTTGACCATCCGGAATGGGAATAATCCCGGTTCTATTGACCTCTCCCAGAACTGTTACTTTAAAATTAGTGGTTTTGATATTGACCGTAGGGTTTACAATATATTTTGTAATTTTCTCTTTGAGCTCCGCTCTGAACTGTTCTACTGTAAAATTCTTTGTACTCAAGGTTCCCAGAATAGGAAAATCGATATTACCATTGCTATCTACCAAATAGGTTGGATCGGCAGTGGTATTACGTGTTGGCATAGTAGAGAACTGAGACAAATCGGTAGAGTAATAATTCTGATTGAAGGGTTTTGCCACCTCATTATCTTTTGCCAGAACGGATATGAGCAATTGATCGCCAGGCTGAATCGTAGAATTATATCCTTGAATAGAAGTTTGTATAGCTACCTCTTCTATATTTTTCATATAATCAATATCATGCTTCGGTTTACAAGATATCACAAGGAGTAACAAAGGAAACCAAACAGATAGTAAATACTTCTTCATAATATTTTAAAGATAATTTTTATTACAGGTTTGCAAATATAGGCAAACTTATTTATCTAACGATTCGTAGATAGAATTATTGCTTTTAAATTCCTTTACAATGGATTTTAACACCCTTACTATTTCTTGTTTTTCTTCTTTTCTCGAAAATTCGATCACAAGTTCTGTCAATTCATCAATTTCTTCGAATAACATAGATGGATCCTTAGATATCATGATCTTTTCATGAGAAGTTGGCAATGTACGAGCATTATCACTTAAAAGCTCTTCGTATAGTTTTTCTCCAGGTCTTAATCCTGTATAAATGATCTTTATATCAATATCTGGTTCAAAGCCTGATAATTTTATCATTCTTTTTGCCAACTCCAATATTTTCACCGGATCTCCCATGTCGAAAACATAAATTTCACCACCAGATCCCATTGTTCCGGCATTCAATACCAATTCACATGCTTCGGCTATAGTCATAAAATATCTTACGATATCAGGATGCGTAATGGTTACAGGACCTCCTTTTTCGATCTGTCTTCGGAAATGAGGTATAACAGACCCATTGGATCCCAAAACATTTCCGAAACGGGTTGTAATGAATTTGGTAGTGTTCCCTTCCAAGTTTTGTAATGATTGTACAAAAAGTTCAGCAACCCTTTTAGAAGCCCCCATTACATTTGTAGGATTAACAGCTTTATCTGTGGAAACCATTACAAAACGGTTCACTTTATACTTATGGGAAAGTAACGCTAGATTTTTTGTGCCTAATACATTCACAAGTACTGCCTCATGTGGATTATCCTCTACCAAAGGAACATGTTTGTATGCAGCAGCATGATAGACCATGGAAAAACTATACTTGTTGAACAAAGGTTCCAAGCGAGTAATATTAGATATATCTGCTAAAATAAATTTGAAATTGATATGTGGGTAGGTCTCTTTCATCTCCAATTCTGTATCATAAAGGGGAGTTTCGGACTGATCCAAAATGATGATCTGCATTGGTTCCAGCAAAGCAACTTGTCTTACGATCTCCCTCCCAATGGATCCTGCACCCCCAGTCACTAAAACAGTCTTTTGGAAATGTCTTCTTTTAACTTCTACATTGTCCAGTTTAATTTGTTTTCTGTTCAAAAGGTCTTCTATCTGTATCGTCTTGATCTGACTGATCGTTTCTTTTCCTCGGAGTTTTTGTAAACTTGGAGCTTTATAGATTTTAATATTATGTTCCAGAAGCAAATTTACCCAAAAATCCAACTCTTCTTTTTGCAAAGCCTCTTTGATGACCAGTACGCCATCTACTTCTTTCTTCCCCGTATTGAGACTATTGATAAAATTAGCTTTGGTGGCAATGTTTTTATCTAATAACTTTATACTTACTCTTCTATCATTATAGGATATAAAACCTTTGATATCAAAAGGTAAGTTAGGGTTAGAAAGAATTACCTGAGCAATGGCTACAGATGTATCATCATCTCCTAAAATATAGATTTTTTTTCTACTTGCGCTCCTTTTGTTTTCTTTGATCACATTAAAAAAACCTTTCACACAAAGTCTGAAAACAAAGAGAAAAACAGAAGACAGAGCAAAATAAAATCCTAAAAAAGGTATAAGTATGGCTTTTTCATTGGAACTGAAATAATATGTATAGTTTACAATTACTATCGTCAGAACACAGCAGAGATTTGCAAAGAATAATTTGAAAAGGTCAACAAAGGTGGAATGTCTTATAACCCCCAAATATGTTTTGAATATATACATATACAAAACATTGGTTGATAAAATAAACAAAAACACATACCGCAAAGGAAAGGCCCGATAATGTTTTACCTCCAATCCCATTATCAAAAGATGGGATATAAAGAGAGAAACGAGGATAATTAATATATCAATAAATAAAATAACCCATCTTGGCAAAAACTTTAAATCTATGAGATCTAATACATTGTCATTAAGCGAAAATTTTTTAAGATCTTTGACCTTTTCCATTCTGTTTGGTAAGTTATTTTTAAAATTGAAAATTATTTATTACATCTTTTATTCTTTTTTTATCATCAATCGTAAGGTTAGAACCAGAGGGTAAGCATAATCCTCTGTCAAACAAATCCTCAGCAATTTTTTCTCCGTAATACGGGCAATCTTTAAAAACTGGTTGAAGATGCATGGGTTTCCACAATGGGCGTGTTTCTATATTCTTTTCAGCAAAGGCATTCATTAGATCATGATTGGTCTTCGTCGTCAAATTTTTATTTAAAGTAATGCTGGTAAGCCAGTGATTGGAATAGAGATCCGAATTAGCTTCCGAGAAAACAGTTACGGCATCTATACCAGAAAATAGCTCTTTATAAAATTCATGATTAGCCCTTCTCTGAGTGACCCTATCCGACAAAACTTCCATTTGTCCTCTGCCAATTCCTGCGGAAATATTACTAAGTCTGTAATTATATCCTATCTCTGAATGTTGATAATGTGGAGCATTGTCTCTTGCTTGCGTTGACAAGAAAATTGTTTTGTTCTTTTGTTCTTTCGTACCGGCCACCAACGCTCCTCCTCCAGATGTAGTGATGATCTTATTTCCATTAAAAGACAAAATAGCAAACTCTCCGAAAGTACCACACATCTTGCCCTTGTAGCTAGAGCCTAAAGACTCTGCGCTATCCTCAACCAATGGGATCTCATATCTATTACAAATCTCCATGATATCATCCATCAATGCCGGCATTCCATAAAGGTGGACAACGATCACCGCTTTCGGTCTTTTACCTTTTTTAATTCTATCCTGAATAGCTTGTTCCAAAAATATTGGAGACATGTTCCAATTGGTTTCATCAGAATCGACAAAAACAGGATTTGCGCCAAGATATTTGATAGGATTTGCAGATGCCGAAAATGTAAAAGATTGACAAATGACCTCATCATCAATACCAACACCTAATTGAACCAATGCTAAATGCAAAGCTGCCGTACCAGAACTAAGAGCTCCTACATATTTATCGCCTCCAATAAAATTTTCTATAGCGATCTCAAACTCATCTACATTTTTCCCCAATGGCGCTACCCAGTTATGTTCAAACGCCTCTTGAATATATTTCATTTCTCCTCCTCCCATGTGGGGAGATGACAGCCAAATTTTAGACTCCACTAGTATTATTTATTATATAATTTACAATATTATTTATGCCCGTCATGTAAGTTTAAAATTTAAAAGATTTATTAAACTTTGACAAAGTTAACACAAAAAAACATTTAATTTTTAATATAATTTAACATTTTTAGAATATTACGTATTCTTAAAAAAACGAGAATTTATGCTACTTTTTAAGATCAGTATTAAAAGACTCTCAACTATAATTTAATGAATGTTTTCACAATGATCTTGATGTCCAATCCAAATGATCTTTTATAATAATAGTCAAGATTCATTTTGACCTTATCTGGAAAAATTATCTCGTCATTGTATTTTAATGGATCATTTTGTTTTAACAACAAGGACTCTTCATCTGCATACTTTATACTGGCAAGACTTGTAATTCCGGGTTTCAAATCTAAAATTTTTCTATTCTCTCCTTCCAACAGGTCATAATATCCTGCCACATCAGGCCTGGGTCCCACAAAACTCATATTACCTAACAGCACATTTAGAAGTTGTGGCAACTCATCAACTTTATACGTCCTGAGGAAGCGCCCTATATATGATATTTTTTCTTTTTTGGGATGAATTGTTTTCAGTTTAAAAATAGTGAATACTTTACCATATTGACCAATCCTTTCCTGAAGAAAAAAACCATTTGAAAATGTATCTACTGAAGAAAGCACAAAGCCGATAATAATTACCCAGCCAAAGAAAAAGAGTGCCAGTAAAGAAAAAACAATATCAAAAATACGTTTAATTAACAAATAACCCTTAAGATCATTATCCATAGAAAATTCTAGTATTTTTAAAAGCAGGTCAAAGATTAATTACTTGTGGATACCTATCAAATAAAATAAATCCGAAATTCATGAATTCCGGATTTGTGTTATTTAAATATTGATTTTTTTATTTTTCCTCTGATAATAAAATACCAATCCCAAACTACCTATCAACAAAAAAGGTAGATACCCATCAATTGGAACTGGTTCACCTGGGTTACCAGGACCTATTGATTCTGTAGGAGAATCAGATGTATCTGTATTAGGATCGAATGTCTGAACCGACTCACTTTGAGCAGTAGCATTCAAATCTCGAGAAGATTCATTTCCAACTTTGGACTGTTCCTGGTCAAACACATTGTCTTTAAATTGGGCTAAAGACATAACACTCAGGGACAGATATATTAAAGCTAAATATTTTTTCATTTGCAGTTTAAAAATAGATACATTTTTCAGGTTGTAAATATATAAAAAAATCTTAAAAATTTATAAACATCTCTATATTAATTAATATTAATGTCTATTATATTCAAATTATTTAATGATTTTATGTGTTTTTGTTTCTCCGGCGTTTTCCACTTTCAACACATAAACCCCATTGGAAACATCATTCATGTCAATCTTGATCATTGTTTCTGGAGTTTTGAAAGCTCTTATCATTCTCCCAGATGTATCATACATTTCCACTTTGCCCAGTTTTTTGGTTGATTTGACAACATAAGAATTGCCATCTCTATATACTGTAAAATCTGATCTCGTGGAAATATTTGTACCAAGAACATCTTGATTCTTATAAACCAGCTCAAATCTAGAATCATCTATACCTTTACTTGCGCTGAATGTGTAATCTTTCTCCATCAAGTCCGTATAAGTATTCGCAAGTTTATCATGCAAATATACCTTCTGTGCCGAACTGAAAATACCTTCCTTATTTCCAAGTCCTATTTTATAGGTTCCATTGGTTGAATATTTAGTTCCCAGAGGAATAATGTCCTCAACATCTAACACATTTCTGCCTTGGATCTGAAGTTTATGCGCATCCAGTTTTGTATAGAATGAATCATCCCCTACTGTCAACAGATCTGCATCATAATCTGCATCATACTGGTTGGTGGCCGCAGCAATATGCGCAACAAGAATAGTATTCACAACATTTTCTGGAGAAATAAGCTTCACCCAATAACGGTCAATTCCATTTTCTGCAGTTTTGTTATTGTTATAAAAATGCCCTGTATTATTATTGGTTCTAATGCTATTATCAAACTTCAACGTTCCGGTAATAGGAGCGCTTCCTGTAGGCGCTGTTCCTTTCATCTCAACAATAAAACCCTGAGCTACTTTTATAAATTCATTTGGCGTCGGAGTACCCGTCGTTGTATCTATTCCCGTAGCAGGTGTTCCTCCGGAAAGTGTAATAGTTGCATAGTTATTACCAGAATAGTTAGAACCTGCTTGAGTGGTTACAGTAGTTATATTGGTCCAGAACCAAGCTTTGGCATTGATCAGGTCACTGTTTTTTGTACCATTGCCTTGATCCAAATTATAGAATTTGATAAAGTCTATATTTGATGGATATGGATTTCCAATCAGATTGTATCCATGTGTATAAGTATTGGCACCACTTGTGGTATTTTTAGACTTCTGAATAGCAATAGTGATATCACCATTATTAGGGGAACCAACAAATTTCAAAGTATTGTCTGTCGTAAGAGTAGAAATATCATATGAATCCTTGCCTCTTATTGCATATCCTTTGGCGTTCAAAAAGTTAGCATCTGCCGTAGCAACAAAAGTATCATTAGGTTCCTTATACTGATATATCCTGTTGTTTGGTGTACCTTCTGAGAAGCCTCCAATTGTATATAATGGACCAGATGCTCCTCCAGATGTATTAAGCAATACCTGATTTTGTACCGGCGAACTCCAATAAGTATAATCTTTCTGACGCATCTTCACATCTCTTTTCGCATATATATTCCCCGTATTTACAGCATTAGGATTATCTTGCAACAATACCGCATCACTTTCCAGCACAAGATTATCATTGCTGGCGTTGTTTGTGATATTGATTGCATCGGTAACTTTCAAAGAACTGTTAGCTGAGATTGTAGTTTTACCTGTTGCTGCTATTATCAAATGGCTGGTTTCAGCATTAGTATCAATAACAACCGTTTTACCTGCAGGGATATTAGCACACTTGCTATTATCCGGAATTTGGTTAGGATACCAGTTGTTGGCGTTGTTCCAGCTATTATCAACATTACCTGTAAATTCCCTCTTATTTTTTGTAACATTTACAACCGCTGTTTTATCACAGGTTCCTAATGTCGCTTTCGCCGTGTAAGCTTGGGTTCCATTTGGTGCGGCGTATAATGTTGTAGTAAAATCACCTGCGCTATAAGGTGTTGTTAAAGCGGCATCTGTGTATAATCCCGTAGCTGGAGTCCAAGATACCTGCTGGACATCTGTTGTTCCATTTAATTTAAAATCAGGGCGTGCACTATATGAATATGAAACACTTGTAGCTGATGCGACTGCCGCTGCTGTTGCAGCATCAACTCTATAAACAATGGTAGATTGATAAGTTGTAGGACTATTATACTGAGCCACCAAATTTGCAGTTACACCAGTAATATTATTTGAAAATGTTGTTTCAATAATGACATTATCAGTTCCATTCCATACAAAAGGCGTGCTAAAAGTATGCGTATTTGTGTAACCTACTGTCGGAGTAAAGCTAGAAGGTGAAACAACCTGAGTCAGACCAGCTTGGAAAGATGTCAATGTATTTAATGTAGTAGTGCCTATACTTACTTGAAAACTGTTGCAAGAGGTTACTGTTGATCCCCAGTTCGCACCAAGCGAAACAACAGGAAACTGGATATTTGTAATTTTAGACCCATTAGAATAACCAGCACTTGTAAGTTCAGAGGCTCTAATTAACATCTGCATTCTTTGTCCTCCATAATACAATGTATAAGGTGCTGGGAATGCCGTACTTGTTGTTGTGTTATTTGTTGCCACCTGTGTTCCGAATGCATATTGATTACTAACAGGGGTTACTCCTCCTGCTGCTTCTAATTTCACATAGTCTGTTGTACAGGCATCACCACCTGCTGGAGATGTTGTTGTTGCAACAGACACGGCAGTAGGTGCAGGATTAATTGTAGCAGTTACCAAAGTTCTGGTTTCTGATTCACATCCATTATATGCAACCACATAATAATTGGTTGTTGCAGAAATGGAAGGCGTAACCCAAACATTAGTATTAGATGTTCCCACAAGTGTTCCTCCCGTAAGCGCAGAATACCATCTATATTCTGTTATAGCAGCTCCAGTAGTGCTTCCGTTGGCCGTTAATGATACAGCGCCCGTACCACAATTACTTCCAGCAACCACAGATGCAACCTTGGGAGGAATATTTCCATTAAATTCATCTGCCCCAATATCAGGTGCTGTTGCCGACCTTGCGTCGTTATCAATATCCTTCGTGATAGTTGCTATTGGTGTTCCTGCGCTTTCCAAAGCAGTACAAGTGGAACTTACTATATGTAAATCTGTAGCAGATACAAATGGTGGTAATGAATTAATAGAGTTAGAATCTTTCCCCGTAGCTATTTGCCAAGCTGCCAATGTAGCTTGTACAGCACCCAGATAACCTACACTCCCTACAGAATAATAATCATTATTATTAATATTGTTATACACAGTATTTGCTGCAGCTGAATAAACCGCATATCTACTACCAACCGTAGCATAGTTATAAAATATATTGTTTCTAATATCCAAATTAGAAGTGCCACTACTAACCAGAAGTCCTGTACTTGCCGCTCCTGTAGATACTTGAGTAGAAGAATTGATAGAAACCGAATTATTATAAATATTGAATCCTCCTCCGGAACCTACCCAAATCCCAACAGCCGCAAAATAGCCAGTATAACCAACTCCTTTGACATCATAAATAAAATTATTATAAACGGAAACATTAGATGATGAGCTAGTTGATTCTAGATATATACCATTCCCAGAATAACCAGCACTATTATCGCCATTAGCAACATCTGATATCTTATTACCATAAATAGATCCATTACTCACAGTTCCATAGGCTTCTATAGCGCTAACGCTAGAACTATTAGCATTATTAGCAAATATTCCGGAAATAATATTGTTATTTATAGTGAAATCTTTAGCATTATAAAGGTCTACACCAAAATAATGAGCTCTAGAATTAGTAGAGGAGCCAATAATGTTACCAGTAATTGTCCAACCCGTATCTAAAGAAGCACCTCCATAAGTTCCGAAACCTATGAAAGAACCAGTGATTGTACAGTTTTGTACAGTATTATATGCATTATCTGTTTCTGATGCGGTGGAAATACTTGTTGTACTTGAAGATACAATTCCTCCCGCAGTTGTTACACGTGAATTACCATTAATAATCATGTTTTTAATCGTATTATGAGTCGCTCCATCGCTTGCAGAAGCTGTTGCGACCCATACAACCACCGACGATGTACCTGTATTATTATTTGTAATGGTCAAATTTTTAGTTGTTCCTCCCACTGTATTACTGCCGTCAATAATAACATAATCAGCTCCATTTAATTTCAAGATAGCTGCAGCATTTGAACCTGTAATATTTGTAGTTACACCATTTGCTGGTTTTATGGTAAGTGTGTTGGCCGCGCTAGTCCCGGAAATACTTGGTATCACTATTGGAAACGTTTCCGAAGCAGATGTATAAGTACTATTTAAGGATAAAGTCGTCGCCTGAGTAATTCCACAAACCGAAAGATCCGTGATAGCCGCAGTTAATGTCGGATAAAGGCTACCAGGAGTTGTTGTACTTCCCCCTATTGAAATCACCGAACTGAAAGATGGACATGCATTCGTAGCCGCGTTCGTCTGTGTCGCCGATGCAGAATACAGAGGTCCAGCGGAACAGCTTGTATTATTATAAGAGAAAACAAAATAATAATACGTTGTTCCTGATGATAATCCTGATGATGTCCAACTACCCGCCGTTGTTCCCACATATTCTATATAACCATTGGATGCAACAGATATATTAGCTCCCACTGTATAAGTAACTCCTCCTGACAAAGATGGCAAAGATGAGGATGTAGAACGTACAACGACATAACCTGTAGGTGCTGGAGAACTGCTTGTAGCCGTAAAGCTACCAGTAACAGAAGTAATACCTGCTGCGGTAGAAGTAGCTGATGCAGCAAGCGAAGCAGGGGCTGCACAAACAGGAATAAAATTACCTGTGAGATAGGTACTGTCACAACTACCATTATTTGCTTTTATTCTATAATAATAAGTTGTTGCAGCGTTTGAGAATGTAATACTTTGTGCCGTAGAAGTCCCTGCATTAAACGGAGAACCCGGAATAGCCGTGGTATAACCTGAATCCGTATAAACCTCCACAGTATAGTTAATTGTTCCCGCAGAGCCACCAGCCACTGATGCAACCCAATTAACAGTGGCGGAATTACTGGTAATACTAGTAACAGGGGTGGTCGCTGCTGTTGGGGCGGCTACACAAGTCATCTTATTTCCAGTCAAGGGAGATGCAGTCAAATAATATGGCGCCCCTGTACAAGAATTATTATAGGAAAATACATAATAATAATATCTTGTATTGCTAGTTAAACTGGAATCCGTAAAAGATGTGGCGGTCGAGTTCTGCACCACATAGGTACCTGTTCCCAATACGGTAGAACCCACTGCATATGTTGTCCCATTGACTGGTGTTGGTGCAGTTGCGCTTGTGCTTCTTACTATCATGTACCCACTTGGAGTATTAGGACTTGAAACACCAGTAAAGGATCCTGCGATAGAAGTTGCTGAAGTTGTTCCGAAAGAAAGAGCAGTTGGCTGAGCCGATGGTGTTGTACATGCTGCGACATTTTCAAAAACCAATTGCATTTGATTTCTATAGTTAACCCGTGTTCCCGTCAAGATAATACTTGCCGGATCCGGATTAGTAGTATCATCTTGATAATAAATAGAAGAATTGGTTGTCGGACTAGGAGAAGTAGGTGTGAAAATCCTAAAATGATTAGTACTTGTAGAGTAAAATCCTGCCGCATTCTCATCAACAGCAACCACGAGATTATCCGTATTGTTATATGGAAAGGCTGTTGTTAATGCTATCTCCATCCATCCAGCAGAAGGTGACGCAGATACTGTTCCCGAGTAAACTTGTGTCATACCACTAGCTAAAATCCAATCGGTATTAGATGTAAAACTAGTTTTTGTAGTATGCCCCAAATAAATTGTCCAGTTATTAGAATTGGTCAACACAGTCCCATTAGAATAAAATCTAAGCTTTGTTATTGACATTCCACTGGTATTGATTTCGGCCTTGGGAATGATCTGTTCCGAAAATGAATATCCATAAAATGGTACTACAGGAAGTTTACCTCCAACATTAGTTCCGCTTCCAATTGTAACCGTCGTCTGTGCCTGTATCAACGTCATGAAAGAAACAAGTACATAAACCAAAGCAATTTTAAAATTTAAAAAGCAAGAAAACGCTCTCTCTGTGAATAGAGTAAATTTTTTCATCATAGGATTGTGTTTTTTAATTTTAAACAAATCTTCTAAAAACGAAGAATAATATCAACAAACAAAAATATAATTTTTTTTGAATTTAATTAACAATTAAATTATTTTTTAAATAAAAAATATTAATAATTACAAATAAATATATCCTACTTATAAAAATCATTTATATGAAATCAAATCAACATAACCCCTACAAAACTACAACAAAACACATAAAATACTATAAAACACTATAATATTTATAATTTTATATAATAATCTATTTATAAATAAAATTAACAAATGATAATTAAAACATTAAAATTTATTTTTCAATGTTAAAACAAAAAAAGGTCAAAACAAATGTTTTGACCTTCAATTTTTGAATAATATAATAACTATTTTATTATTTTTTTCGTTTTCGTATCTCCAGAGTTTTCAACTTTAATAATATATATTCCATTAGAAACATCACTCATGTCAATTTTCATTATAGTTTCTGCGGAATTGAAACTTCTCAACATTCTTCCGGATACATCATAAACTTCCACTTTTCCCAGTTTTTTTGTTGAATGGACCACATAAACCTCTCCATCTCTATAAACCGTGAAATCTGATTTAGACAATCCATCAACCCCTAAAACGTCATTTCCTTTATAAACGATTTCAAATCTTGTATTATTTAGACCTTTACTAGCTGAGAAATTATAATCTCCTTGTGAGAGGTCTACAACTTTATTCAACAGATTATCTTTCAAATACACCTTTTGTCCATTCTCGAAAATACCTTCTACCCTATCCAAACCTATACTATATATTCCATCTTGGTAGAAGTTTGCTCCGACAGGAACCACATCATTTGTGGTAAAATTCTCAGAACGTCCCTGGATCAACAATTGTCTGCTTCCTAAAATTGAATAGAACACATCCGAGCTTGTAGACAATGTCTCTGCATCAAAATCCTGTTCAAACTCATTACTTGCTCCGGACATATAACCAATAAGCTGGGTATTAACTAGATCATTAGGCGTTTTCAGTTTTATCCAGAAACGATTTTTAGCTTCCGATGATTGCTTTTGATAAAAATGGCTAGTGCCAGCTAATCTCAAATCATGCCCTGTAGAATAACTATTCTTAAACATTAAACTGGAAGTCCCTTGATTTTTTGCCTGAACGATGAATCCCTGCCCGATACTCACTAATCCATCAGGAACAGTTGTATCTCCAGAACCGCCTGCCGCTTGCGTCGCTGCATTACCTCCTGTACCATTATATACAGCATAATTATTTTGAGCATAACCTGTACCCGCTTGTGTTTTCACAAAGACATTATTGGTCCAGAAATATGCAGTGTTATATATTACACTACTGTTAGCTGCATACAATTCCCTAAAGTCCATATTGGAAGGATAAGGATTACCAACAAGATTAAAACCTATTCCTGTATTACCTGTTGTGTTGGTACGTATTAGGTTGATGTTTATATCTCCATTATTTGGCACTCCATTGAATTTGTAAATCTTGGAATAACCATCTATATAGTTAGCATTTGTTTCCGGATTTAAACCTGTTTCTGCTCTTACGGCGTAACCTTTTCCAGATACGAACGTACCATCCATTGTTGCCTTGAAGGTATCTTTAGACTCATTATATTCATAGAATCTGTTAGCTGGCGTTCCCGGAGAGAATCCAGTTGAACCAGTTGTTGCCTGCCCGCTTACCGGAGAACTCCAATACACATAATCCATAGCAGTATTAAGATCATTATTAATATCAGCTACTGAACGCTGTGCCTGAATGATTCCGTTTACATCATTTGTCGCTGTACTTGTTTGTAAAAGATTACCTCCAGTCAAGATAACAAAGTTGTCCTTAGCAACATTATTATTTACCGTTAAGATACCTTCCACTTTCACATAATCGCCTGAACCGATCGTCACCTTACCTGTATCTTCAACTGTAAGGTCCTTTGCAGTGAAGCTTCCCGTAGAAGATGTTGAATAATTATCCCTAACAATCGCATCCAAATTGGCAGTTGGACCTGTACCATTGGTCCAGGCATTGTTGGTCCATATTACAATATTGTTGGTCGTAACTGATCTTTCATCCGAATCTATAGATTTACAGCTTCCCTGCGTAGCTCTTACTTTGTAATAATATTGAGTATTTGGAGTTAATCCTGTAACAAGTTGCGAAACCACTGCACCTCCACTTATCACATACGGATTATAATTGGATACATGATCATAAGTTGTTTCGGTATAATTAATTGTCACATCATCAATATAAACAGCTGACCCGAATCTTAAGAATCTGATTTTTGCCAAACCTGGAATTGGAGCCGCTAAATTAACTGTGAATAATTGTTTTGTAACTGCTCCATAATACGTTGGGGTTGTTGCATCAACCGGCAACCAGTTTACGTCATCATAAGAATATTGAACTTTTAAGGAAACAGCGGCATTACTTCCTGCCATCCAAAAACTTATAGAGGATATATTTTCCAAAGCCGGTGTTTGTAAATATGAGTTGGATGAACTTTCCAACTGTAAAACGGATGACCCACTATTAGGCTGGGTAGACCCTTTAATAAAACGAGCACCACTCCATACACCTGTGCCTAAAGTTGCCGTTCCAGTAGTATAACCGGTTGGTAATCCCGTCTCAAAATTTTCAAATAAAGTTTTATTGGTTTCTGTTTTTCTATAAACATCCAACTCGTATCCACTTGCCCCACTCACAGCACTCCAGTTTGCCGTGAATGTTGTAGCCGTAATATCGGTTTCATTTGTTACAGGTTTAGCCAATATCGCAGTTCCTGATAACGAAACCACAGGATAAGTTGAAACACCACCTCCCGAGAAAGTAATTGTACCCGAAGAAGCATTTCCACAAGTCGTAGGGATATATTTTACAGAAATATCATGAGCAGCCAAGGTGGATGTTGCATAAGGAACAGTTACCGAACTACCCCAAGTTGTTCCTGCATCCGAAGATATCTGAAAATCTGAAGGAACGGTTAATGTCACATTTGAAGGAGCTCCGGTAAGATTTGCACCAGACAAACTGAATGTCTGAGCTGTAACCGTAGAACCGATATCATTTGTTCCAAAACTTAAAGTAGCAGAAGAAGTACCATTTACAAATAATGTTGGTGGACTTTGTTTAACCACTACGTTATCTAAATAAATATTATTACCATATTCTGAGCGAAATTTAAACCCAACATAGAACTTCGTTGCATTTGCACAAGCAACTGGTAATGTAATTTTTTTAAGATTCCAAGCATTAGAGGTTGCATATCTTTGAAAGTATGCACCTGAAACATCTGTCCAATTTGTACCATCTAATGAATATTGAACTTGAATTCCCTCTGTTAATTTATCGCTATAACCACTATCATTATACATGTAAAACTCTACATCAACGCTCGCAATCCCAATAGATGACAATGGATTACTTCCTAATCTCTCCTCAGATCCCGCTCCTCCATTACCATTGGAGTAAGAATTATATCTCACAAAATGAGTCCCTTCCTGTAAACCCGGGTTTGGGTTGGTTGAACTTGTAACAAATGATATTTTAGTACCAGTCTGTGTACTGGTTGGGATAATTGTTGTACTCCAGCAAGTTGGAATCGTTGTAGAATTAAATCCTTGAGAATAAGCAATGGGAGTTGTTCCACAGATAAAAGCATTATCCTTACCTATAGCAAAATATTGCGTTCCTGATAATACTGATGGTGAAAACGCAGATGCTCCAGTAGCCGTATAAGGATTAGAACCGGAAACTGTAGCTGCATTTTGCGTCCAAGATGTTCCATTATAAAATCCAACATATGTTTGATTACCAGAAGCAAAATTAATCCCTTGGTCGGAAGTGCTCCATTGAGGAACAACTGTCAAAGTACTACCGCCAGCAGTCGCTTCTGAAACAAGCCATCTATCATTCACAGTACTTGTTGCATCTTGAACATTTGGGACAGTTCCTGATGTCAATATCACTCCAAAAACATCCGACGTCCCCACGTTGGTAAATGTAATAGGATTATACGCACTTGCGGAACCAACCGGAAAAACCGTAGCGCTTGGACCTACAGTTCTTTTCAGTTGCCCAGTCCCCAAAGTAACAACATAACTAGAATTACTATTGCCATTGATATTTCCTGTGGAAGCAATTGTAAGGTCATTGTTTCCTATCGTTATTTTCCCTGATGTCAAATTAAGGGTTTGGTTTACATTAACTGCATTATTCAACGTAAGCCCTGCAGAATTATTGATTGTAAGATAATCAAAAGTAGTGGCTCCGGTTAAGGTTTGAGCCGATGTTCCGTTAAAGGCCACAGCTCTATTATTATTAACCAAAACACCATTGGTCGCATTCTTTACCCAGTTACCAGCAACTGAAAGATCCCCTCCAACATTTGTTGATAAAGTCAACGTAGAAGTTCCTGTAGAATTACCTAAGTTTACATTTCCTTTTATTTCTAGAGCATTACCTGTATTCTGCATACTCAAGCTTCCTGCACTTGTAGCAACCCCGAGATTAAGATTACCATTTGCTCTCAAAGTTCCCGTCAAGCCAGTTTCTATATTAAGTGCCGTCCCATTCTGTATTGTTACATTATGAGGATAACCGTTCGCAGGGAAAGTTGTTCCTACTGAGCCCCACTCAACTCCCCTAGCATAAGTTCCGGTGTTGTTATAGACCAAGGTAGAACCTGTAGCATATTTTGGCGCACTGGTAACATAGCTGTTACTATTAAGTGTTAATACATTTTGAATCGTTGTACCCGTAGAATACGATACCCCCAACAAACCACTTGGAGTTTGTGCAACAGAAGGATAGAAATTAATAGTACCAGTTGTAGTTCCTGTTCCGAGGAAATTGATTGTTCCATTAGTACTTGCACTATTGAAGTTACCAGATGTCGCAACTATGGATGCATTGTTTGCAATATTTACATTAACCCCAGAAGCCAAGCTTACAAGACCTGTCGTAAATCTCAGTTCATTACTAACTGTTATGTCATTATTAATAGTAAGCACATTAGTCCCCGCAGTACTATTATATTCTAAATATGCAAATGATGTTGCTCCTGTAATAGATTGGCCCGCACTACCATTGAATGTAACTTTTCTTCCATTCGCATTGAAAGTAGCTGTATTTATGAAGTTGCCACCAATTACAAGATCACCTCCAGGCTGATTTCCTAAAGAAATATTTCCATTTGCCAAAACATTTCCCTTAACGGTCAAAGTGCCAACCCCCGGAGATGGTGAACCCCAATCCATATATAAAGCTGAACCAGTACCCACAGTAAGATTCCCATTCAAGGTTCTTGTGATTGCTCCCCAGCCATTAGGATAATTAAGCGTTGTATTATTTTGAATAGTAACACTATTTGGGTTATTATTCCACTCATTACCTCTGTTAAAAGTAGAACCTGAATTATATACCAACGTAGATGAAGCCCCATAATTTACCGCTGAATCAAAAGATGCCGATGTACTATTGATCTGATCAGTCCCATTGACCGTAAGATTGGATGCACCAGTCAAGGCAGCAGAAGTTGCGAATACTCCTGTTACAGTTCTCGCAAAGCCTAAGCTTATAGGACTATTAGCATTCAAAGTAACATTAACCGGACCATTCGTAATCGGCCAGTAACTTCCACCACTCACACCATAGTCAGTACTATTGGAATGATTAAACACCAAAGTTCCAGCCGTCCCATAAGTTAAATTAGTAGTTCCGTTAGCATAACCACCAGCATTGATCTGGAAAGTTCCATTGATTGTAGTTGTACCATCATTGGTATATGTAGCTGCAGCAGCCAATGTTCCTGTCACCGTAGTCGATGTCCCACTATTACGTGTAACTGCAGAAGCAACTGTAACAATATGACCGGAAGCAATGACAGCATTTTGAGAAGATGTCGGAGCAACTCCTCCAACCCACGTAGTGCCATCTGCCCAGTTTCCAGTTTGCGCCGAAGTGATACCTGCTGCTCGTGCAGTAATAGACAAATCATCAATTGCTAATCCGGGACTTGACGAACCTGACTTAGTCCATCGCAGAAAAATTTCCGAACCTGCAGGAACATTTACTGTTAAAGTACCTGATTTTGCAGTTCTGTTGGCTGTAAGATTTCCATCTAAAGGCCCCGCTGTCCCAGTATTGATCCCAGTATAATCAAAAGATGATGCAGCTGTCCATGTTCCACTCGTTAAACTTGTAATAGCACTAGAGCTTATTTGATATTCAAAAACAAGAGTTTGAGCAGTTGAGTTCTGCCTCCATTGTTCACCATTAAAAGCTATATCAAATGACGCAATTGCTACAGTTGAATTATTCTTGATTCTTACTCCAAAATTATGAGTTGTAGAAGTTGACAAAGCACCAATACTTCTATCTGAAGCACTACTCGTACCGTAATTGTAACAGCTATTGGAATTGGCATTTCCGTCTGAAACCGGCAAAGTACCAGAGCTAATGTACCAACCAGTTAAAGTTGTATTATTTGTAAAAGTTGTTGCCGTAGTACTTAAGCCATTAAAATCCTGAGAATAGGTCTGTGGTAATGAAGTTATACTTACCTGCCCCCAGACTCCGATCGTAAAAAACAAAACGGCAAAGAACAGATACCGTTTTAGAAAATGAACCAAGACCTGGTCATTCAGTAAATTTTTTTTCATATTATGTTTCTATTTATTTTTTTTAGATTCTAATGAAAGACCCTATTCATAAGGATTTCATTAAAAATAATTTCACAGCCTGCTTTGATTTAGAATCAAAAAAATCAGATCCATTCAAATCAGCCCGCTAAATTAATTATTTTTTAAATATACTGGTAAAAAATTTATAATATTTTAAATTATACAATAAATAAAGGATTTTATAAATTATATTTAAAATAAAAATTTGAAATTATGAATAAAAAAAAGACACCATAAATGGTGTCTTTTGCTGATTATTTAAAAATAATATTATTTTACTATTTTTTTAGTTTTTACATCTCCTAAGTTTTCAACCTTCAATATATAAACTCCATTAGAGAATGCAGAAACATCAATTCTTACGGTTGTTTCATTGGTACTCAACGCCTTCATCAATCTTCCAGCTGTATCATACAACTCTACTTTCCCTAACTTCTTAGAAGAAGTGACCACATAGCTGTTTCCATCTTTGTAAACAACGAAATCAGATTTCGCAGCAGCATCCGTAGCAAGAACAGCATCTTCTTTGTAGATAATTTCGAAACGTGTTTCATCTGTACCCTTTACTCCTTGGAAGGCATAATCTCCTTGTGACAAATTCACGACTTTGTTAAGAACTTTATCTTTTAGATAAATATTTTGAGAGCCATCGAAAATACCTTCTCTATTTTTGATGGAAATTTTGTATTCTCCATCTTTAGAATAAACATTTCCTAGTGCCACTTTATCCTCTGAATTGAACTCTGCTCTACCATGGATAGCCAGTTTTCTGCTTCCTAATGTAGAATAGAACGCATCAGAACCGATCACAAACAATTCTCCATCATAGTTGATCTCGAAACCGTTAGTTGCCTCAGGGACATAAGCCACCAAAATAGTGTTGCCAACATTGGCCGGCGAGGTAAATGTCAACCAGAAACGGTTCCTATTCGCTTTTTTACTGTTGTAGAAAACAGCATTCGGATCATAACCTATTCTCATATCATTATTGAATTCCAACGATTGTCCTTTGCCTGCAACTTTAGCTTTCACAATGAAGCCTTGTCCTACTTTCAAAACACCATTTGGTATTCCTTCATAATCTTCCGGAACGCTAGGGTCCGGATCCACCGCACCTGTTCCACCACTCAGATTGTATATAGCATAATTATTTCCTGTATAGTTATTCCCTGCCTGCTGTGTTACTGTAAGATCATTATTGGTCCAAAAATAAGCCGTTCCATAGATTTTAGATGAGTTTGCATTATACAGATTATCAAAGCTTATGTTAGACGGATAAGGATTAGCTACCAAATTATATCCTTTTTCACAGCCTTCTTCAGAAGCGCAAGAATTACTAAGAGCCTGTGAATAAAGAACACCATTATTGATTTTACCTGTAAACAGGAATTCGTTCGCCGGGTCAACATCAAACTTGTTCATTCCTCGTATTGCATATCCTCTACCTGTTTCAAAAACTGATTGAGAATTCAGTCCCGCGCTTACAAAATAATCATTGGACTCATTATATATATAGAATCTGTTCCATGGTGTTCCATCTCCAGTGTTACCACCGGATTGGTTGTAACCTTCGGAGAAACTGTAAAGATTCTGACCGCTTATCGGAGAGCCCCAGAAAGTATAACCCATCTTTGGCATTGTCGCCGTTCTTTTTACAATAATAGAATAATTAGTAGGATTGGCATCTGCACCTGATGACTTCTGCACCAGGTTAGCATCACTTTCAAGAACTAATTTGTTATCAGCAGGAAGTATAATGTTTCCATAAACGACAACATCCTGTTGTGGTTGGATCGTGAGTGAACCTGTACTGGTGATAGTCAGATTCTTAGTCTCAAAATTAGTGTTATTTGTGTAAGCTCCAATAATCTCCGCATCAAGCGTTTCATCAGGACCGACATTAGCATTACTCCAGCCAGAGCCATCCCAAACCACTGCATTGGTAGTTTTCACTGCTACTTCATTAGAATTTGCAGTCTCATTAGAACCATTAACCGCTCTGACCACATAGTAATACTGTGTATTACGATTCAGATTATCAAAAACCCTGGTGTACACAGAAGGCTGAGGCTCCTGAGCCGGTATATTAAATGGCGCACCAGGAATCAGCACTTGGGTTGTGCTTGTTTCGTTATAAGTGTAGTAAACTTTAATACTGCTTAGACGTGGTGCAGAACTAGCAACAGTACTTGTATTTTTTATTTTAACATTAGAGACCGCTGAAAGTCCAGAAATCACAGTAGTTCCTGTACCTGCCGGGAAAGAACCGGTACCTGCAGCCGATGTTGATCCATCTACAAAGTAGCTGTAAGATGCAGCCTGACTGCCGGTGCCTCTTTCAAATTCTATTCCGGTAACCGTTACTCCTCCGCTAATATTAAGAGTAAATGTATTTCCATTTCCATTAGAGGTATTACCATACAATCTAATTCCAGGACCAGTTGTAAAATAGGCCGGATCAGTTCCTGACTCATTGGTCTCAGTAGTAAACGATAGTTGGCCATTCGCTATCATACCATCAGGGAAGGTTTCAGCATTCACAAATCCATAACTGCTAAATGCTTGAGTTATATCTGTATTAACCGGTGTAGAAGCAGTTTCTTTAGTATAAACATCCAATTTGTAGCTATCCGCATCCAAAACAGAGTTCCAGTTAGCAACAAATCCCGTTCCCAATACATTGGTTGCAGCATTTGCCACAGGAACCAATGATGTATCAAAGTTTACTGTAAGACTGATACTTGCATCGTATGCATTATAGTTTGCATTTGCATCCGCATGTGCGGTGATTCCTGTAGTCCCGACCCCGGTAATTGTCACCGTATTTCCTGAAACAGTAGCTACGCCAGCATTTGGTGTATCAGTTATAGCATAAGTTACAGTTTGTCCGCCAGTTGTGGTAACAGCAGCAGGTAAGTTGAAAGGCGCATCCGTAGATAGTTTTGTGATATTGCTTCCGAATCCTGTCAATGCCTGATCAGCTTTGGCTATAGTAAATGCAAACGCTGTAGAGCTAGCCGTATTGTAGTTGGAACTTTCAGCTACTGTAGCTATAGCAGAATACGAACCTGCATTGGTTGGTCTGGTTGCAGATGGACCGTACGTATTGCCTCCGTTTTCTGTACCGGAATAGGAATAAGTTGCGGTTCCAGCAGCAGAAGGCGTCACTGTAGAAGTAGCAGGCCCCTGAGCTAGACCGTTAAATGTATAAGAATTACTTCCTGTGACCACTACAGTAGGCGTCGCCTTTGCAATATCAGCAGTCAAGCCGGTCGGTTGCGTCAATGTATAATAACCAGCCATAGTTCCCGTCAATGTGCTTGTAGAAGTTACCGGCTTATCCTGACCCGCATTCGCATCATCGAAATGAGCAGATAACGATAAGTCTACATCATCACCATTTATAAAACCATTCGCTGTACCTGTTAATATAGCTGTAGTATTACCATCGTAGACTTTATCTGAAACTACCGGATTAGAAATCGTCACCTCTTTTTGAGCTACCGTAATCACCAAAGTTGCCTCATCACCTGTTCCACCTTCATTAGTAGCCGTCAGCGCAACATCATAATCACCTGGCGCAACAGCCGGAGTCCCTGTGATTTCGTGAGTTGTAGAATTGTAGCTTAATCCAGCCGGCAACCCGGAAACACCGAATGATGTAGGATTATTGGAAGCCGTCACAGTATACGTTGTAGCCGTTATGCCATAGGTCATAGACCATGTCAATGGACTGGTGATCTGCGGTACCGGAACAGATGTTATCTGAAAATTAAAGTCATCTGATACTGCACTTGCGTAATTATTGTCAGCTGCTAATGTGGCAACTGCTTTATAAGTTCCAACAGCCGTTGGCCTTGTTGTACTCTCTACATAGCTTGTAGAACCCACACCAGTATAATGGAAGGTTACCGACCCCGAAGATCCAGTGTGGTCGTAAGTTGTTGGTCCATGCTCGCTTCCATTAAATGCATATGAATTATCTCCTGTAACGCTAATAGTAGAGCTTGCTTTATTGATCGTAAACGCCAAAGGCGAAGAACTTGCCGACCCATAGTTTCCAGACGCTGCAACAGTCGCAATCATCTGATATTCACCAGCATTAGTTGGACTAGTAGCAGTTGACCCATAAGTAACACCTCCGTTCTCCGTTCCCGAATAGCTATAAGTATAGCTGTTACCAGTACCAGTATTCGTGGCAGACGCAGGGCCTTGGGCAGCACCGTTATAAGTATATGTTGTTGTTCCTGTAGCGGTAACAGTTGGCGTCGCCGGAACAGTAGTAACGCTTACCGTAGTTGTGGCATTGTTATAATTAGCCGTATCTGTTGGCGTGAAAGTCACACCATAGCTTGCGGTACCTGCATTAGGAGCAGTAGTTGGCGTTGTGAAAGCGAACGTTCCTGGTACACTTGCCGTAAACCCACTGATTGTTGAAGAGGCTAATGTTTGCCCATATGTTATATTAGTTGCGGAACCAGTACCAGAAATAGTTGGTGTCGTTTTGGCTGGATTAAGCGTAATTTTAAAATTATCCAATGCTAGACCTTGAGCATTTCCAGCAGCCGAACCTGTATATGCCCAAGCCAAATAATGAGTAGTTCCATTTGCTATTGAAAGATTCGTAATCGTAAATGATTTAGCCACAGTTGTAGGGGGATTCACTACCGCATTAGCTCCATCAGCAGCGTATGCCTGGTTCCCGTTTGTTACAGCAGTGTTGACAGCTGTAGCCGTAGCTCCATGATAAAAATTAAAATCTCGTGCATTTGTACCAGTTCTATATTTTTCATAGTCATAGTTTATTGTTACCGAACCTACAGTAGCGCCTGTATTATTAGTAAATGCATAGATAATATATCTCGGAATCGAATAACTTCCTGAAGTTATAAAACCCACCGCCCTGTCTGTAGCTGAAGCAGCTATTCCGTTTGCAAAGTTATATGTACCACCTGATGAAGTCCCAGTCAGTACTCCCGTGCCTGATGTACCTCCAACTTGCGTTGTAGCAGTAGTCCCTGTATTCCAGTTTGCAGTAGTATTTACTCTAAAACCCGTTGGTAGTGTTGCTGTACCAGATGTACCAATACCATCAAAGTTTTGACTCACTTCTGTGCTTAAAGACGTAATACTTTGTTGTCCAAAACTTAGTTGCGAAAGTAGAAATGATAAAGCAATCATACCATTTTTTTGAAAGAGCCTCAAAAAACCATCCCCTCGCTTAACAAGAATGCAATCAGTTAGTAATTTTATTTTCATAACAAATTATTTATCATATATAATTTCACAAAATTAAGATATTAATAGATATGGTAAAAGAAATAATTATTATTTTTATCGATATTACAATTAAATTAGCAGTTAGTTCACATTGTAATCAATGATTTGTAAAAAATATTTCGTATAAGCAACACATATGTGACATTTACTTATTTCTAATAATCATCACAAACATCCGCATAAACAATCCCAATCAAAACACATCATCCAAAACACATCATCCAAAACAATTAAATTTCCGCATGTTTTGTTTTCCATGATTTTCAAGAGAGTTGGCAATGAATAAAATTATTATTATAAAAAAGCCTTTCAAAGTTTAAAACTTTGAAAGGCTTTTTTATAATAAATTGTATATCTTACTTTATGAATTTCTTTGTTTTCAAGTCTCCAGAGTTCTCAATCTTAAGTATATAAACACCATTTGATAAAATTGTGGTGTCAAATCTTGCTTCCGTGCCATTCACAATTGCAGCCTTGACCAGTTTCCCGGAAGCATCATAAATCTCAACCCTTCCTAGTTTCTTAGTTGATTTGATAACCTGCTCGTTATTATCCTTATAGACCATAAAATCAGATTTAAGGTCAGCTCCAACACCCAGCACTTCTTCCGCCTTATAGACAATCTCGAAACGGGTGTGATCGGTACCTTTCACAGCTTGGAACATGTAATCTCCATTGGTCAGATCGATGATTTTATCAAGTAATTTATCTTTCAAATATATTTTTTGCCCATTATCGAAAACACCTTGTTTATCAGCAATCGATATCCTGTAATTTCCATTTTGAGAATAGACATTTCCCAAAGCCACTTTATCTTCTCTATCAAAGGCAGACCTACCCTGTATCGCTAATTTTCTGCTCCCTAACAGAGAATAGAAAGAATCCGAACCTATTACAAACAACTCCCCGTCATAATCGATTTCAAAATCATTGGTTGCAGAAGGGATATAACCGACCAGCACTGTATTTGAAACACTAGAAGGAGATATCAATTTCAGCCAAAATCTATCATTATTTTTATTATTTTTATTATTAAAGAAATTGCCGTCATCCGTAGAACGCATGTCATTGGTAAAATCAAGAGGCTGATCTTTTCCCGCCAGTTTTGTTTTGATGATGAATCCCTGTCCTACTTTGATAATATTACTTGGAGCCAGGCCTGCAGAGCCAGATTGATTTGGATCTCCATCTATTTGAACCGCAGGAGAGCCGCCGGTAAGATTATAGACAGCATAATTATTACCAGAATAGCCAGCTCCCTGTTGTTGTGTAACCGTCATGTCGTTATTGGTCCAAAAATAGGCCGTTGCGTATATTTTAGAAGAATTGGCAGCATAAAGCTTATCAAAATCGATATTGGACGGATAAGGATTCCCTACGAGATTATAACCTTTCATATCATTGGTATACTTCAAAGAAGCAAACGATAATTCACCGTTATTTGGCACACCTGCAAATGCGAATTCATGCGATACGGTTGGCATCGATGTACTGAAGTTATCCATACCACGAATAGCATACCCTCTCCCAGTTTCGAACACAGAAGAGTCATTCAACAAGAAAGCTCCTGTATTTTTAAACATGTCTGTTGCTTCGTCATAAACCCAAAACCTATTCTTAGGCGTACCTCCTACCTGTCCTCCATTTGAGAACGCATAAAGATTCTGAGCGTTGACTGGCGAGCTCCAATAGTTGTAACCCATTTTGGGAAGCCTGCCTTTTCTTGCAGACACAATATTTCCAATGTTAACTGCATCAGAATCCTGCATGAGCTGTGCATTAGTTCCAAAATTAAGTGCCCCACCGTAGTTAGAAATCCCCTTATGGGCATACAGGACGTTAGAAGTCGTATGATCTGCCGTTTCAGAAATAATTAAGCTTCCGGCGCTTACCGTTGTTAGGCCATTCACAATAATGTTTCCGGGAGCCGCCGTTTTCACCCCAGCTGTAGAAATTATCAAATTATGATAATCCAAACTATTGGTCACTATTTGATCGGCACCTGTATAGTCTATCGAAGAACCTGATTCTAAAGTAATTGTTGGATTATTGGTATTTTTAATAGCCGTAGTAGAAGCTCCGCTAAAGCCATTATCATTATTAACCTTGAACCTCGCTCCGTTTTTCACTATGAAGTTTCCATTTTCCTGGAAAGTCAGCCCTCCATTAGTTGTAGTTCCCGCAACCACATTACTTCCTGAAATAATAACGTTCGCATACTGAGGTGCTAAGCGAATTTGTGTGGCAGAGGTTCCTGTAAATTCTATATTGGTTCCTGATGCCAGATTATAAGACCCACTGATATCCGGTTTTACACCAGAACCTGCCAAACGAAAAGTCCCGGCAACCATTGTAAGACCAGTTGTAGAATTACCAAATGTATTATTGGAAACATCCAATATAGTATTACTCCCATCTATAGCAACCGTACCAGCGATGGCTGCAATGCTACCCGTAGTACTTTTTGTACCACTCCCTGTAAAGAGTAGATTTTGATAATCTGCCCTGGACGACACTGTTTGAGCACCATCTAGCGCATAATGAACCGTAGCACCCGCATTAATAGTAACGGGAACGGTAGGCACACTAGAATTACTACCGGTGAACCCTTGTGCATCCTTTGTAACAAATGTTCCATTTATTACAATTGCTGCTCCACTTCCCCCACTTGTAATCTGGTTTTCACCATTATTATCAAATGCAGCATTCTCCCCAATGGTCATTACACCTCCCAAAGCCAGACTGTTTCCCGCACTATTGAGTGAAAACTTAGAAGTTCCGTTGATATTAACAGCTCCTGAAACTATCAAACTTCCCATTCTGTTAGATACAACTTCTGCATTGTTAAAAGTAAGGCTTGCAGGATTCCCTATGGTTCCTGTTGGAAAAGGAGTAATTGTATTAGTATTGAACAAATAGTTGGCACCCGCTATAAACTGTGCTGTTCCGTTATTAGAAGTGGAACCAGTTGCGCCAAACGACCTCAAGCTACCCGTAGTATTGGTCCCTCCAAATCCGTGAGCATTGGATGTACTTAACACAGCTCCATTTGCAGTAACAAATCTTGCAACATTATTTCCTATGATCGACTTATCGTCAAAGTCAAGAGTCCCTTTTACTGTAAAATAGGAAACAGGTCCTGTATTACTCCCCAATGTCAGATCGGTATTTAATTTTGCATAGTAGCCAGCATCTACTTCATAACTCGTGTAATCAGAATTCTCTCCCGAGTAGCTGATCTGGGATGGCATAGAAGAGGTACCTCTAAAAACAAAACCTCTTGCCTGTGATGATGAAGTTGTTTGATAAACACCATTTCCTGTGTGGGTCAGATTACCAGAAATCGCAATATAATTACTTGACACACTCCCAATACCAAAATCAACATCTATAGCATCTGTAGCAGTATTATTTGAACTGAAGTTTCTTCCAACATTAACTACACCAGGCCCTGTGGCCCCTCCTATATTGGATTTCAAATTTAAAATGGCCGAAGTTCCGGCAATAACAAAATCTCTTCCAACAGAAAGTATTTGCGTCCCAACAGTTGAACTTGTACCAGCTACAACCTCTAAACTTCCCTGACCCTTGAGCAAAACATCATTTGTTACCGTGACATTAGCATTCCCGTTGCCAGTCGCCAGACGAAATGCACCAGTATCATCAACAACAAGGTCAGTTGTGACATTCAAGTTCAAAACCGTTCCAGACCCAACCCCATGCAAAGCACCGCCAGTTACATTAATTTTATTAATGTTTGCCGTCACAGAAAAACTAGAATTACCAAATGACACAAGATTACTTGTCAATGGCCCCACTGTAAGCGTTCCTCTTACGGTCATAGTTCCGGCAGCAGCAAACAAATTGAGATAACCCGTTTTTGTATTATTAAAGGTCAAGTTCCCAAAGTCTTGTACTATCCCAGAAACACCATTTATATTGGAAGTACCCGTATAGCCTATCACGTTGCAATTGGAAGAATCACTCCAGGTTGCCGTTGGTATTGTGCCGCCATTGGCATTATGATTATAGATAGCATCGTCTCCGAAAACAAGTGTCCCACTGTTTGAGATGGCCGTTGTTGTTAATTGGTTCCAAGTTCCGTTCACAACATTGGTCCCTGAAATAGTAAATGTACTGTTGACCGTCAAAACACCGCTACTTTCTATAGTAATATCTTTCCCCGTCGCAGTTGCAGAGACCGTAATTGTACTGTTATCTGATATAGTAATCCCAGATGCCGTATTTGAAGGTACCAAAGTAGAGTTGATCCAGGTTACATTGTCCGGTGAAGACAGCCAGTTACTTGCCGTTGCCCAAGTACCCGTCACCTCTTTACTTTTAAAATAATCAGACGCCTGCGTCACCAAGGTCACACTGAATGGATCCGATTCTATACTTGCGAACGACGAGGAACCGGCAGTCAATTTCAGATTAGTTCCACCCGCCATATGTCTAAGTGTAGAAAAAGTAGCTAATCCAGACACAGCATTAGAGCTCACAGGAGCACCCGTCAAGTTCCCTGTAGATGTTACTGTAACTGCCGTTGTATAATCCTTGTCCCTATTTCCATTAGCATCATTTGCCGATATCGTGACCCCGGGAGACATATTGCTATTGACCGTAATATTGGTAGGCTGTTGTACAAAATCCAATTTTGTTGCAATGACCTCAACCGCATTATTACTGGCTCCAGATCCCACTACCGCTCCTGTACCAGCTTCAAATTGAGTAGACGTTGTGGAGCCTGCCGTTGTAAAATTACCTCTATCTACTTTGAAGACCAGATTCTGACCATCTATCGTTGTAGGCAAAGTTCCCCCAAGAGAGGTCTTCAACCAAATCTTCAAGCTGTAGGTCTTATTATCATCATCCGCAATATATCCTAATGATTTGGCCGCGACAGGAATACCAGAAAATGTGATGTTAGTGGCATTAACCGTTCCCATGATCGTATTGACGCCATCTGTAAGCACAGCCCCATCGATAGCCTGCGTCCAGTTGGCAATATCATTTCCTGTATTTTGAGGGATAACGATCTGACTGATCAAAGTTGGCAGACTATCATTGCCGTCCGTCGTATTATTATCATCTGTGACTGTAAAATCAAAGCTAAGTACGGAATCCGTTTGTGTATTGACAAGAGATGAAAGTGTTGCCGGTTCCGTACCTGCTCCCGCACCCACCCCGGAATAAGACGCTATCAGTTTCCACTCCGCATACAGAGTTGTATTGCCCGCAGGTATTGTAAAGTTTGCATTCTCGCTATAATGAGTTCCTGTTCCGCTGGCATTGGTATTCCATCCATTGAAGACATATCCTGTCTTTGCAAGCGCTCCAGTGTTGGATGATAAATTGATGCTTGAGTTATAATTTCCGCTTTGTGCTGCCGGAACAGTTCCACTAGTGGATGCATTTGCATTGTAAGTTACATTATAGCTGTTGACAGACCATTGCGCATAAAGCGTCATGTCTGCACTGAAGCTATACTGGGCGCCATTGGCATAAGGCGTGCTTGATCCATTTGCGCTGGTATTCCATCCGGTAAAGCTATAACCGGTTCTCGTAAACGTATTGGATGTAAGATTGGTAGGGACAGATGCCGTTTGAGAACCCATGGTTCCCGAGCCTCCATTAGAGTTGAATGTAACTGTCTTGCCGGCATCATAAGTGATTACAACAGATGTCCAATAGGACGCACTCGAGCCTCTTTTTATTGCAAAAAATCTATAATCTCCAGAACCAATTGTCCAACTACCAGGGCTACCTGCCCCTTGGGCAGTCCCGGATGGTATGTAGCCAGTTCCCGCACCAGCAGGCACCAATCTTCCTGTCGATAATGTCCCAACATATAGTGTTGATGCAACAGCATTCCCATTAATTACGATACTAATAATTTTACCAGGTACTGCAGATATATTATATAATAAACCATTATTTGCCTGTCCTTGAATCGCACTTGCATTACCGCCCGTTCCATTGGTAATGTATTGCCCTCCAAAATTTAAACTATTTTGAGTCCAGAGACGCTCCGCACCACCATCATAATTGGCACTGCTCAGATTGCCAGTCCCTCCTGCCGTAGTATTTGTTATTGTAATTGTCTGTGCCCAAACGTTCACGCCAATCAATAAAAAGAAAAGAAAAAAAGCTTTTAAAGAACTACCATAAAAGCACGAAATTTTTGATAATAGATTTAGTTTCATCACATTTTGTTTTCATAAGCAAGCAAATATAAAATTATAAGAAGGATAAAATCCGAGGGTATAAAAAGTTAATATAAATGTAAAAAAGGTTCACAAATGATGGCTTTGTTAAGTAGAACCCTCTTATGAATTCATATCCTATTTTATTAAATTTCACAAACACTTAACCTTAAGTTCAAGAAACCCTGGTTAACGATTATAAAACAACAAGCTTGGTTTCTCCTAAAAGCAAGCTTGTTCTTACTTAACAACAAGCTTGTAGTTGGTGAACTACAAGCTTGGTTTTTCAGAAATACTAACTTTTCTTCTTGAAAGTGGCCACAGACAGGGCGTTACTGATCCGTTTCCCGGGTCTGTAATTCACTTTTACACCACGGATATTAGCGGTAGTGAATTCTCCTTCCTTATCCACCCCTTCGCTGGTAAGGCTTGGATAGAAACTCCCCAGTTTGTCCAGTCGGATGATCTTGCCATTGGCGAGCTGGTCTTGTATCACATTTTCGAGGGCAATGATGACACCCCGGATATCCGCTTCCGAGAGCGCAGAAAATTTCTCGATCTGCTTTACCAGATCATCGATCATTAGCTCACCATCTATTGCAATATTTGCATACCACTTCTTTCTGCCTCCACCGGCAATGCCCGGCTGTGCCTTTTGAATCAAATTGTACTTGATAGCCATTTAAAAAAATTATTTGTGTTTTTCTGCAATATTGCATTGAGTCTAAATTAATAATTAATTCAACACAAAAACAACATTAAAATGAAAATTATTTACAAATAACATCAAACAAATAGACACTTAACATAATAAACAGCATAAAAAATGATTTAAATTCACTTGATCACCATCATTTGGCTATAGAGATTTTCCAAATGCAAGATCTTTGAGAACGGGCTCTTCACTTTCCTGAGCTCCTCTTTGCCATTGATATAGCTGTATCTGGACGCAATGTTGTACATATTGGAGACCAGGATCAGCCAACATTCCTTGGCCTTGTGATTATACAGGGGGTATTTGGAATTCTTCTTTTCGATGACTTCCAATATTTTATCGGAATGGAGCTCATCAAACAAAGACAGGTTGTATTCTAAAAACAAAAGAACGCCTTTATGATGAGGCGTCCTTCTTATGGATCTAACTATTTTAGTTCTCTTGTTATTGGTAATTGCTGACGAGATCTCTTTGATCAATTGTTCCGGCTGCTGATAAAAGTCATCTTGGAAATAATCGATATTAAGATGATAGATGCCGTAGAGACTTTTATATTCGGACAACAGATTTTCCACCGTACGAAAGATATGATTAATATAGCTTTCTTTTTTCTTGAGTTCAAAATGGTTGATAATCTCCGAAACCTCTAACCCGATCCGCTTTCCTTTATAATTGATGATAAAATCCGGGCTTTCACCTGTCAGGTTTTCAATCTCCATTTCAGGAAAATGGCTAAACAATGTATTAAGCAAAAGCAACTCGGTTTTTTTCTGATATTCTTCGCGCTCATGCAGATTTGCCCTGCCAATGGAATCATACCATTTGACAAGGTCGTCCGTCTTCTCATTTTTGGAAGCCACACAGATCTCCAGATTCTTATTAAGGTCCTCGCAAAAGATCATACCATTCCTTTTAGAAATTAAACCTGTTCTAAATTACTAAATAATTGATTACAAAATAATTATATTAATTAAAATTAATAATAAAGAAAATATAAAGAGGCTAATGAATGTTCAAGGACAGAAGAAAGCTTCGTAAGCAATAATGGTCACATGGCAGATTTTCACCTTTAATTTCATGACTTTACACCACCCTGATCTATTGCACAAAAAACTAATTCTTATATTTGCAACCTTATAGACAAGACCTTAAAATATATAAAAAGAACTATGGATTTCAAAAACTTCAAGATGCCTTACAGCATCAATCCAAACTACTCCAAAAGAACTGCCTATTTCTCTATGGAATTCGCTATAGACCAATCGCTCAAGATCTACAGTGGCGGACTTGGCTTCTTGGCCGGATCGCATATGAGAAGCGCATATAATTTAAAGCAAGACTTCGTAGGAATTGGAATCCTATGGAAATATGGATACTACGACCAAAGCAGAAACGCCGACCAAACACTGAACCCGATCTGGACAAAAAAAATGTACAGCTTCCTGGAAGATACAGGCATCAAATTCCAAATCGAGATCCACAATGCTCCGGTTTGGGTAAAAGTTTGGTACCTGAATCCTGAAACTTTCAAGACCTGCCCAATGTTTTTTCTAAGTACGGATGTTCCGGAAAACGACCACCTTTCAAAAACAATTTCTCACAGATTATACGATGCAAACGAGTCAACAAAACTGGCCCAGTACATCCTTCTTGGAAAAGGTGGAGCAAAATTGTTGGACGAAATGAACTTCGAAAGAGATATCTATCACTTGAATGAAGCGCACGGCTTACCAGCCGCTTTTTACTTATTAAGAAAATATGGCGGAGATCTTTCCAAGGTGAAAGAAAAATTAGTTTTCACAACACACACGCCAGAAGAAGCAGGAAACGAGAAACACAACATCCACCTTTGCCACGATATGTCATACTTCTGCGGATTAACGATCGATGAAGTTAAGAACATCGAGGGTGTAAATGACGACCGTTTCAACCACTCACTTTGTGCATTGAGAATGTCGAGAATTTCCAATGGTGTCTCTCAGCTTCACGGTGTTGTTTCCAGAGAAATGTGGAGCAAATATCCGGGAATCTGTGAAATCAAATCAATAACAAACGCCCAGGAATTCAAATATTGGGCAGATAAGCCATTATATGATGCTAAAGACGAAAGTGATGACGCACTTTTCGATTACAGAAAAAAACATCTCAAGAAAAGAACATTCAAGATCGTTGCTGACCAGACAGGAAAAATCTTTGACCCAAGTGTGTTGACGATCGTTTGGGCAAGACGTTTTGCAGGTTACAAAAGAGCCGACCTTCTTTTAGCAGACAAAGAGCGTTTCAGAAAAATGCTTGAAAACAGTAAATACCCGGTTCAGATCATCTGGGCAGGAAAACCTTACCCAATGGATTATGGAGCAATTTCTACTTTCAACAACCTGGTTGAGGAAAGCAAGAATCATAAAAACATGGCAGTTCTTACAGGTTACGAATTATCATTAAGCAAATCCCTGAAACAGGGTTCTGACATCTGGCTCAACAATCCAAGAGTTCCAAGAGAAGCGTCAGGAACAAGTGGAATGACTGCTTCTATGAACGGTTCTGTAAACCTTTCTACTGACGATGGCTGGATTCCGGAATTTGCGAAAAACGGAGAAAATTCTTTCGTAGTTCCACAGGCAGATTACAAAAACTGGCCCCAAATCGAGCAGGATAATTTCGACCTTAATAATCTATATGATGTTCTGGAAAATCAAATTATCCCAACTTATTATGAAAATCCAAACCAATGGAGAAAGATCGTACAAACTGCAATGGATGATGTGAAATATCAATTCAATAGCGACAGAATGGCGGATGAATATTATAAATTGATGTATTGATCATCGTCCAAATAAAATTCAAAACCCTGACTTCATAGAAATCAGGGTTTTTTGTTGACATATTTCGAAATTCAACAATTATAATATGGATTATGAGCCTTAATGAAATTGTGCTGTTTCTGTAGAATCCCTCATGGCCACAGTTGCAGATTTTCCGCTAGTAACGATCGTTTGGATCTCATCAAAATATCCTGTCCCAACAAACGACTGATGTTTCACAGCACGGAAACCTTTGGATTGAAGCGCAAATTCTCTTTCCTGCAATTCAGAATATCCTGCCATTCCTCTTTCTTTGTAAGCATAAGCTAACTCAAACATCGCTGTATTCAAAGCATGGAAGCCAGCCAAGGTGATAAACTGGAATTTGTATCCCATTTTCGCCAGCTCCTCACGGAAGTTCTCCATTTCTTCAACGGTCAATTTTGCTGCCCAATTAAAAGACGGCGAACAGTTATAAGCTAACATCTTGTTTGGAAACTTAGCGTGGATCCCCTCAGCAAATCGTCTTGCATATTCCAGATCAGGATTTGACGTTTCCATCCAGATCAGGTCAGCATAAGGGGCATAAGACAAACCTCTGTCAATTCCCTGCTCCACACCGTTATTCACAACATAAAATCCTTCCGAAGTTCTTTCTCCGGTTACAAATTTCTTATCCCTATCATCGATATCAGAAGTTAACAGATCCGCCGCATCCGCATCAGTTCTTGCAACAATCACAGACGGAACACCACAAACATCCGCAGCCAATCTAGCAGCAATCAATTTATTGATTGCTTCCTGAGTCGGAACCAGAACTTTTCCACCAAGGTGGCCGCATTTTTTGGCAGAAGACAATTGATCTTCGAAATGAACGCCTGCCGCACCAGCTTCAATCATTTGTTTCATCAATTCAAAAGCATTCAGGTTTCCGCCGAAGCCCGCTTCTGCATCAGCAACGATTGGAACGAGATATTCTTTTTCTCCGCCTCCGTTGACTGATTGAATCTGGTCTGCTCTCAATAAGGCATTATTGATTTTCTTGACAACAGATGGAACTGAATTCGCAGGATAAAGCGACTGGTCCGGATACATTTCGCCTGAAAGATTCGCATCTGCTGCAACTTGCCATCCTGATAAATAAATCGCTTCCAGTCCTGCATCCACTTCCTGAACCGCTTGATTTCCTGTCAACGCTCCAAGTCCGGCAACCCAATCTTGGTTATTGAGTTTATCCCAAAGTTTTTGGGACATTTCATTTGCAATCGTGTAATCCAGTTTGTAAGAACCCCTTAGTTTCAATACATCTTCTGCCGTGTAAGGTCTTGTAACGCCAATCCATCGCGGATTTGTCAGCCAGTCTTTTTCCAAAGCCTGGATCTGTTCTTGTTTTGTTTGCATAATATTTGGTGATTTGGTTTGATTATATTTTTAGATTTTAGAAATAAAGATTCCTGACTCAAAATTTCTTTGTTAAATCTTGAGTCTTTCATCTTTGTTCTTTATTCTTGTTTTTAAATAAACGGATACGCTTTCAAAGTGAGGAATTCCTCAAACTTATCACAGAATATCAATTCATTGAAAAGCTCTTTTGCGAGATTGAATTTCCCTTTTGTAAATCGGTCTTCTCCAACATATTTTTTGATTCTGGAAAGTTCTTCTTTTTCCCATTGCAAAACCAATTCTCTAGTCAGTGTTCTTTCATCTTGGAGCACAACACCGTGATGTAACCACTGCCAAACCTGAGTTCTGGAAATCTCAGCCGTTGCCGCATCTTCCATCAGATCATAAAGTGCAGCCGCTCCAACGCCCATTAACCAGGATTCGATATAGAGAATTCCAACATTGATGTTTTTTCGAACGCCATTTTCCGTGATTGTTCCGGCGGGAACTTCAAGCAATTCGGACTCCTTGATTTTATGGTCAAATTTTTTATGGATCTGATTTTTCTTCGGCATATATTGGTCGAAAATTTCCTTCGCTACAGGAACCAAGGCCGGATGCGCCACCCAAGTTCCGTCGTGACCATTCCTGACTTCTCTTTCTTTATCGTTTCTTACTTTTTCAAACGCCAATTCGTTGGCTTCATCATCATTTTTCACAGGAATCTGCGCTGCCATCCCGCCCATTGCGTGGACATTTCTTTTGTGGCAAACCTCAATCACTCGTTTGGAATAGGCACTCATAAAAGGTGAAGTCATCGTCACCTGGTCTCTGTCAGGAACTAAGAATTGGGCTTGATTCCTGAATTTCTTGATATAAGAAAATATATAATCCCAACGTCCACAATTGAGTCCGGAGCTATGATTTTTCAGTTCGAAAAGAATCTCGTCCAATTGAAAAGAAGCTGTAATTGTTTCTATCAGAACTGTTGCCTTGATCGTTCCTTGCGGAATTTCCAGATAATTCTGAGCAAAAATGAAAACATCATTCCACCAACGCGCTTCTTTGTAATGTTCTAACTTTGGAAGATAAAAATAAGGCGCTGTTCCTTTTTCAATCAAAGTTTTCGCATTTCTGAAAAAGTAAATTCCAAAATCTACCAAAGAACCCGACGCGTTTTCACCCTCAATTTCAATATTTTTTTCGGATAGATGCAAACCTCTCGGACGAACGATCAATGTTGCAATCTTATCATTCAGTTGGTAAGATCTACCTTGTTCGTTAATAAAATCGATATTCCTATTGATAGCATCCGTAAGATTGATTTGACCCTGAATACAATTTTCCCAAGTCGGAGAATTACTGTCTTCAAAATCTGCCATAAAAGCATTAGCTCCGGAATTAAGTGCATTGATGATCATTTTCCTATCAACCGGACCAGTGATCTCCACTCTCCTATCCAATAGATCTTTTGGCGTTTCTGAACAAGTCCATTCTCCATTTCTGATATGAATCGTTTCTGATGGAAATGATGGCAATTCTCCCGAATCAAATCTTAATTGCGTCTTTTTTCTTTCTTCTAATAAATCAATCCTTGAATGATTGAAATTCCTGTGAAGTTTGATTAAAAAATCCGTTAGTTCGTCGGTAAAAACCTCTTGGAATTTACTTTTTGGAGAAATTTTCAGCTGGCTCATCGTTTCCATAATTAAAATATTTTGTGATTTGGTTTGACAAATATATAAAAAAGATTTTCACATTTAGCGAACGTTCGCTAATTTTTTTATAAAAATTATTATGCGGATAATCGCTTTAATATTTATCTTTGATTCTATGATTGCAGAAAGCGACTATATACGCGTAGTTTTCGGACTAAAACTGAAACAACAGAGACAGAAAAAAAACTGGTCCCTGCAAGACCTTGCAACCAAAACCGGACTTTCCAAATCTTATCTCAACGAAATAGAAAACGGCAAAAAGTATCCGAAACATGACAAGATAATCCAGCTTTCGGAAGCTTTGAATTGTACTTTCGATGATCTGGTTTCGACTAAATTAGATAAAAGTCTGACGCCAATCAATGATGTTTTGCAATCTGATTTTTTCAAGGAAATTCCATTGGACCTTTTCGGGATCAATAAGAACAATCTCATCAGCATCATCAGCGATGCACCGAAAAAAGTAACAGCCTTCATTAACGCTTTAATTGAGGTTTCCCAGAATTACAACCTAGGAAAAGAACGATTTTATTTTGCTGTGATGCGTTCTTTTCAGGAATTGTATGATAATTATTTCCCGGAAGTTGAGGAAAAAGCGATCCAGTTTGCGAATGAAAATCAGCTGGAACTCAATAAAAATCTCAAGACCGAAATCTTGGAAAATCTGTTGAAAGAAAAATTCGGTTATCATATTCAGTCAAAGGATTTTTCGCATGATTATGCATTGAACAAACTTCGTTCACTATATATTCCGGAAAAAAAATTGTTGCTTTTGAACGAGCGACTGGACTTCAATCAAAAAACCTTTATTCTTGCAAAAGAAATCGGCTTCAATGTTTTGAAACTGAATCCGAGACCAAATACTTATTCCTGGTTGGACTTTGGAAGTTTTGAAGAAATTCTAAATAATTTTTACGCTTCTTATTTTGCAGGCTGTTTCTTAATTTCGAAAAAAGAACTGATTGAAAAAACCTCGGATTTCTTCGACCAAAAACAATGGGAATCTCAGAATTTTGAAGCATTGATCAATCATTTTACAGATTCGCCGGAGACATTTTATTATCGATTAACGAATGTTTTGACATCAGAACTTGGAATCAAGGATTTGTTTTACCTGTGTTTTGTGAAGAAAGATGATTCTGATAAAATTCAAATCTTGAAAGAATTGCATCTTAATCATCAGCAAGCACCACATTCCAATGCAACCAATGAGCACTATTGCAGGCGCTGGATTGCGGTGAAAAATCTGCATCATCTAAAGGAAAATGAAACTTTGACCGATGCGCAAATCTCGCATTACAAGGATCAGGGCGTGAGTTATCTCGTGATTTCCACTTCACAAAAAAACCCTTTTTCCGACGGAAGCAACAGAAGTTATTGTTTGGGAATTTTGCTCAATAATCAAACCATAAAAAAACTGAATTTTGCCAAATCGTCTTCTTTAAAAACGATTGAAGTTGGTGTGACCTGTGAAAGCTGCAGCATACAGAATTGTGAAGTAAGACAAGCACCACCGACGAGACTGGAAAAAGAGCAATTCAACCTCGATATGAAAAAATCGATTGAGAAAATCAGAAAATCATTAATTTAGGACAATGATTTTTGACTTTCTTTTCCCAAATCGTTGTCTGGATTGCAATCAGCTGATTGACAAACGAGATGTCGTTTGCGAATTGTGTCTGGACAAGGTCAATTTCTCCAATCACCAATTTTTTGAAACTAATTCGCTGATGGAAAAAGCATCTTTGCTGATTCCTGTTGAAAACGCCTTTTCTTTATTATACTATGAAAAGGAAAGCCTTGCGCAGAAAATTGTTCATCAATTAAAATACAATCACAGAGAAAAAATCGGGAAAGTCTTAGTGAATTGGACTACAGAAAGAATTGATTTCGCTAATGGAAAACCAGATTTATTGGTTACTGTTCCACTTCATTACAAAAAGCTGAAACAACGCGGTTACAATCAGCTGCATCTTTTTGGAAACGAATTATCGAAGCATTACAACATTCCTGTTAATCACACTTTACTGAAACGAATCAAACATTCCCGAGCGCAGGCTAAGAAAAATCAAAGTGAAAGACTGAAAACAAAAAATGCTTACCAATTGACAGAAAACATCAATGACAAGCACATTCTTTTAATTGACGACGTTTATACTACCGGAAACACAATGTCGAATATTGCGTGGGAAATCCTCAATAATTCCGAGAATGTAAAAATCAGTATTTTGGTGATGGCGATGGACGTTTAATCAGTTATAAATTATGAGTGATGAGTGATTTGAAAAACTCACAACTCATAATTTATAACTGATAATTCATAATTACCTTTGCAGTTTTTCGCCGTAAGACAAATCTCCTGCGTCTCCCAAACCTGGCGTGATGTAACCTTTTGAAGTTAAACTCTCGTCCAAAGCGCCAATCCAAACATTTGCATCAGGATAAGCATTCTGGATAGTTTCAACTCCTTGTCTGCTCGCAATTGCAGCAACAATATGAATAGAAGTCGGTTTCCCATTCGTCAACAGATCTTTGATAGCTTCGATAAGCGATGCTCCAGTTGCTAACATTGGGTCAGCAACGATCAATGGGCGACCGTCTAGTTTTGGGCAAGTCAAATAATCCTGTTTGATTGAGAAATAATCGTTGGCATCGTGTTTTCTGTAAGCCGCAACAAATCCACAATCTGCTTTATCAAAATAGTTAAGAATTCCTTGAAATAATGGAACTCCCGCTCTCAAAATAGTGGTAATAACAGGCTGTGTCTCGATTTCTTTTACTGTGATTTTATCAAGAGGCGTTGTGATTTCAATCTCTTTTTGTCCAAGTGTTTTACTGATCTCGAAAGCAGCAATCTCCCCGATCCTTTCCATATTTCTACGGAATTTCATTCGGTCTTGCTGCGCTTCAACGTTTCGAAGATCATTGATCCATGAATTGACAAGAGAAAAGTTTTCTGAAAGTATAGCTAGCATAGTTTGATGTATGATTATTAGATTCAAAAATATAACTTAAATCTCAAAAATTAATTAATTATTATAAAAAACCCTTTCAGAACCTAAGCTCTGAAAGGGTTGATATTTATTTTTGTCTGAAGTAAACCTCGATTGGAACACCTGTGAATCCAAAGTGTTTTCTCAGTTGGTTTTCCGTGAAGCGCTTGTATGGCTCTTTCACATATTGAGGAAGATTACAGAAGAATACAAATTGTGGCGACGGCGTTGGCAACTGCACACAATATTTGATTTTAACATATTTCCCTTTGATTGCTGGCGGCGGCAATGCTTCGAAAACAGGAAGCATTACTTCATTCAGTCTAGAAGTTTTGATCTTTTTAGCTCTGTCATTATAAACTTCCATAGCAACCTCAACAGCCTTCAGGATTCTTTGTTTAGTCAATGCAGAAACGAACAAGATCGGAATATCGGTAAACTGTCCGATTTTATTCTTGATAGCCGCTTCGAAATCACGGGTTGAATTGGTATCTTTCTCAACCAAATCCCATTTGTTCACAAGAATTACAATTCCTTTCCTGTTTTTCTGAGCAAGACCGAAGATATTCATATCCTGAGATTCCCAGCCCAAAGTTGCATCTACCATAATGATGACAACATCAGAAAACTCGATGGAACGAATGGAACGCATCACGGAATAGAATTCCAGATCCTCATTAACTTTAGATTTTCTTCTCATTCCAGCCGTATCAACCAATACAAACTCATGTCCGAATTTGTTATACAAAGTCTGGATACTGTCTCTAGTCGTTCCTGCAATATCAGTCACGATGTTTCTTTCGACATCAAGTAAAGCGTTTGTCAAAGTTGATTTTCCAACATTTGGACGACCTGCGATTGTGATTTTCGGCAAACCTTCAAACGGGTCTTTGTAGTCTGTTGTCGGAAAATCTTTCACAACATCGTCCAACAATTCTCCAGTTCCAGAACCGGTCGCTGAAGACAAGGTGTAATATTTTTCAACGCCTAATTGGTAAAACTCGGTTGCTGGCAATTCTTCTTTTGAAGAATCCACTTTGTTGACCACCAAATAAAGTGGTTTGTTGGCCTTTCTTAAAAGTTCATATATTTCCTGGTCTGTATCGGTAAGACCTTCTTCCACATTTACCATAAAAATGATAGACGTAGCCTCGTCCACAGCAAGCTGAACTTGTTTACGGATTTCCATTTCAAAAACGTCATCCGTTCCCACATCATAACCTCCTGTATCAATTACTGTGAAGTCTACGCCGTTCCAATCGGATTTTCCGTAATGACGGTCACGCGTAACACCTGCTGTAGAGTCTACAATGGCTTCTCTTCTTTCTAACAGACGGTTAAATAATGTGGATTTTCCTACGTTGGGACGCCCAACGATAGCGACAATGTTTGACATAAAATTGTTTAATAATAAGATTATTAATGGGTTACTCTTACTTTAAGAGCCCAAATTTTTTGCAAAGATACGGTTTTTTGACTGAGAGTTGTTATTCAAAATTCTGAATACAAAGTCCATACAGTTTTCATCCATTATCGAAGATATTTTTAAGGTTCGCAGAGGACTTCGACAGGCTCAGCATAAACTACAAACTCATCAAAGATTTAAAACATATAATTCTAATAATTATTCAACTTGTTTCTTTTTACATTTGTCTTATTTCTTAATTTTATTTTTGGACAAGATTTTGTAATACTAATTTTAAAATCTGAACTATGAAAAAAATATTAATTGTACTACTTGTCGCCTTCATAATCATCCAGTTTTTTCCGATTGATAAAACGAATCCTGCGACCAACGAAGGAATGGATTTTCTGAAGATCAAAAACACACCGGAACCAATTGCGAAAATCATACGTAACTCCTGCTACGACTGCCATTCCAACGAAACGAGATATCCTTTTTACAGTAATATCCAGCCTTTTGCATGGCTGTTGAAAAACCATATTGATGAAGGTAGAAAAGAGATGAATTTCTCTACATTTGCAACTTATGAACCTAAAAGGCAAGCACACAAATTGGAGGAAGCTGCGGAGTATGTAGAGCAAAAGAAAATGCCTTTGGAAAGTTATCTTTTGGGACATCCAGATGCAAAATTGACTGATGAACAGAGAAAGGAATTGGCACAGTATTTCAGGAAAATCCAGAAGGAGCTTGAAAATTCAAATGTATTATGACCACAGAAATATCTGTTAATTTGAAAGATAAATTCATTGTTTTCTATGACGGTGAATGTGGATTCTGCAATCATTGGGTGCAGTGGATATTGGAAAGGGATAAGAAGGATAAGTTCTTGTTTTCTTCTCTTCAATCGGTATTTGGACAGAAGTTTTTGAATGACAGAAATCTTCCGAATGAGGTTTTTGATACGCTTTATCTTTGGAAACCAGCGGATTTTTACTTATCTAAATACCAGGCAATTTTAAAAATTGCCACAGAAGTTGGCGGAATCTATTCTTTGGCTGCGATCGGGAAAATCATTCCAGATTTTATTGGGAATCAGTTCTATAATTTGATTTCCAGAAATCGAAAAAAATTGGCAGCAAACCAATGTTTTCTCCCGAATGCAGAACAGAGAAAAAAATTTATTGAAGAATAAAAAATTGGCTTGAGAAGCTCCGCTTAAGTAATGTTAAATGAAATTTAATCCAGAAAAACACAGACTCGGTTTTGAATTTCAAACTTTGAGCTCGAAATGTTTTATATTTGCAATATTATGGAATATAATACCGACAGAACACAACTACTAATGCCCGAATACGGGCGCAATATACAGCAGCTGGTGGAGCATTGCAAAACACTGCAAACCAAAGAGGAACGTAACGAAATGGCGCTCGCCATCATCGAGTTCATGGGACAAAGAAATCCGCATCTTCGTGATGAGGAAAATTACAAACATAAACTTTGGGACCATCTGTTCATTCTTGCTGACCACAATTTGGACGTGGATTCTCCTTATCCAATTCTTTCAGCCGATGATCTGATCACCAAACCAAGAAAAATGGATTACCCATCTTTGGAAAATGATTATAAATTTTACGGGAAGAGTATTCTTCAACTGATAGAAACAGCAATTGCCCTGGAAGAAGGTGATGAAAAAGATGCTCTGATACAAGTGATTGCCAATAATATGAAAAAATCCTACAATGTTTACAACAAAGAACATGTGCAGGATGATGTCATCTTCAGACATTTGAAAGAACTTTCCAAAAACCGATTGGATCTTACCGGATTGGATTCTCTGGACAAGAGCAAGATCTATTACGCGACAAACAGAAACAATAATAATAGAAATAACAACAGAAATTCAAATCACAATAACAACAACAGGAAAAATAATTTCCAGAACCATAAAAACAAGAGAAGATAATGAGCGGAGCTTTCGAAATAAGAGGAGGAAAAAGATTAAGCGGAGAGATCACGCCACAAGGTGCGAAGAATGAGGCTTTACAAATCCTTTGCGCTGTCTTGCTAACGGAGGATGAAGTTAGAATCAACAATATTCCAGATATCAAAGATGTTAACAAACTGATAGAAATCCTTCAGGACTTCAATGTAAAGGTAATAAAAAATGGAAAAGGCGATTATACCTTCAAGGCAGATGAAGTCAACTTCGATTATATAAAATCTAAAGAATTCAAAAAAGACGGGGCAAAACTAAGAGGCTCTGTTATGATATTGGGGCCAATGTTGGCGAGATTCGGCGAAGCCTATTTACCTACACCTGGTGGAGACAAGATCGGAAGAAGAAGACTGGATACGCATTTCCAAGGTTTTGTGGAGCTCGGCGCAGAGTTCTCTTATGATGAGGAAGAAGCATTCTACTCCTTGAGAGCAAAAGAACTGAATGGGAAATTCATCCTATTGGAAGAAGCTTCGGTTACAGGAACTGCAAACATTGTGATGGCAGCTGTTTTAGCAAAAGGAAAAACCAGAATCTATAATGCTGCCTGCGAACCTTATCTTCAGCAATTGTGTAAAATGCTGAATAGAATGGGAGCTAACATTTCTGGAATCGGATCAAATTTATTAACAATTGAAGGCGTTGACAAACTACACGGAACAGAACACACAATGCTTCCTGATATGGTTGAGATCGGTTCTTGGATCGGATTGGCAGCAATGACAAAATCTGAGATCACCATCAAAAACGTTAACTGGAATCAACTTGGTGTTATTCCAAATACATTCAGAAAATTAGGAATCGAGCTTGAGCAAAGAGGTGACGATATCTATATTCCTTCTCAGGAAAATTATAAAGTACAAAAATTTATTGACGGTTCTATACTAACAGTTTCAGATGCGCCTTGGCCAGGTTTTACACCAGATCTGTTATCAATTATTTTGGTTGTAGCGACTCAGGCAAAAGGTTCTGTTTTGATCCATCAAAAAATGTTCGAAAGCAGATTGTTCTTCGTGGATAAATTGATTGATATGGGAGCACAAATTATTCTTTGCGATCCGCACAGAGCAACTGTAATTGGAATGAATCAGGAAACACCACTTCGTGGAACAACGATGATATCACCGGATATCCGAGCCGGAAATGCACTTTTGATCGCAGCACTTTCTGCAGAAGGAAAATCAGTGATCCAAAACATCGAGCAAATCGACCGTGGTTATGAAAATATCGACGAAAGATTGAGAGCCATTGGTGCAGATATCAGAAGAATATAAAATTTAAAAGCGTTCAAATTTCTGAGCGCTTTTTTTATGCTTATTTTTCAAATTCGCATTTAATGCCCGAAAAGGAGCTTTTAGATGTCTCACTGCTTCCAATAAGAACTTTAATATGGTATTTCTCACTTATTTTGCTCAAAATAATTAAACAATCAATTGAGTATGAGAAAACTATTTTATTTTATTACAGTTCTTTTATTGTTCTTTCAAAGTAATGCGCAAGAGTTTTCTTGGGGCAAAAGACTCGGGGGAGAAGGCGAAGATGTCATCCGATCTTTGGTTGTAGATGCACAAGGCAATTCTTATGCGACCGGCTATTTTTCCGATTATTGTATTTTCGGAGAAGAATTGCAGCAGACAGAAATAGCGTCCAAAGGGATGTTTGATATCTTCATTTCCAAAACTTCCCCAAATGGCGAATTACTTTGGGTAAAAGCCATAGGAGGAACTGCCGACGATTATGGAACAGCAATAACTGTCGATTCTAATGGTAATGTTTATATCACTGGTATTTTTCAGGAAACAGTGAATTTCAACCCGAATGGAACTGCTCAAAACTTAACATCGAAAGGTGTGCAGGATATTTTTATCTTGAAATTAAATTCGAGTGGAAATTTTGTTTGGGTAAAGGGAATCGGAGGAGAACTCTATGAAGAAACAAGTGCTATACAAGTCGCATCCAATGGAGAGGTTTACCTTGCCGGATATTTTACGGGAGTTGTTGATTTCGACCCATCTGAATCAGAAAATACTATTAGTCCAATTGGTCTTGTAGATTCTTTCTTTGCAAAATTATCAGACAACGGAAGCCTCTCTTGGGTCAGGACAATTGGTGGTTTTATGACAACGCCAATGGATATGAAATTGCACAATAACAATCTTTATGCATTGGGAAATTTAAAAAAAACCACAGATTTTGATCCCGATAGTGCACAAACACATAACATTACGGCTCTTGGTTTTGATGCTTACCTTTTAAAATTAGACCTTTCGGGAAATTTCGTCAATGTAACAACTACAAAAAGCCTCAACTCTTCTACCGGAACTACGCCCACAAATCTTAGCATAGATGGAAATGGCAATGCGTATGTTTCAGGATATTTCGGAGGAAGTATAGATTTTGGACCTGATGTTGAACATAATGGACAATACACATTCACTTCTGAAAGTATGCTTACCGGATTTGTGTTCAAAGTTGGAAATGATGGGAAATTGGTTTGGGCAAATTATCCAAAACCTAGTACAGAAGAGGCTTCGTCACTTGGCTATGGCCTTGTCACCAATAAAAATCAAGAGACATTTGTAACGGGATATATTGCCGGGAATGTCAAATTTGATGATATCGAATTGGAACAGAATACAGACCATTTTATGAACGCTTTTGTTGCAAAATTAGACTCACAGGGGAAATTTGTTGATGCAAAGTTATTTGCCGGTTCCAATTTTATCGATACGCATTGTGCAGCGATGGACGCTGATGAAAATCTGTACATCGGAGGCGCATTCACTGACCTTGTGAATATTGATCCGACAGGAAATGGAAGCTATTATCTATTTTCAAGAGGTTATAGAGATTCTTATGTGGTGAAGCTTAACAATACCGATCTTAAAGTCAAGGATATCAATTCAAAAACGGACTTACTGATCTATCCAAATCCTACATCAGATATGATCTATTTAAAATCAAAAGAACAAATATCTGGTAACAAATATATTATACACGACATGGCTGGCAGAGAAATCTCAACCGGAGTTCTGGATAGCAAGCAAGAAATAAAAATCAATCTTCTTCCAAAAGGAAACTATATATTAAAAATCGGCAACAAATATCAAACAAAAATTATCAAAAATTAAATTTTATTAAATTCTGGCAATCAAATTTGCAAAAGTCTTGTACTTTTTCTAATTTTCGGAATGGAAAGTTGGGAGATGCTCATTGACTTCGGTTTGATTGCCGGAATGTTTTTTATTTTTTTATTGATTTTTTTCCTAATAAAATCCGGTAAAGATATTACACGGATCCTGCTAATTGTTCTATTTAGCAATGCCCTTTTCTTTCTATTCTATTATTATGGATATTTGCATCGTTCACGTCTAATTGGTGCTATTGCCGTATTTTTCGGTCACGGAGTTGGATATCTGCTAGGACCTGTGCTATTATTTTTACTCAAATCCCTTGTCCTTCCTCAGAAAAAAATCATCCTTCCACTTCTCAAGAACCTTGTTCCTTTTTTTGTCGTATTTGTATGTTTCAACATTCCCTTGTCTGTAGCAATGGCTACGGATTATCTTACACCATTCCACCATTTTTATATAAGGATAGAACCTTATTTTAATCTATTGGAGAATGGATTTTTGGCAACCTACATCATTATTACACTCAACTTTTTTGCAAAACTAAAAAGTGTTTTCAAGGAGAATTATTCTATCTTGGAAAAAAACGACCTCAATTGGTACAGACAACTTATAATTGGTCTTTTTATCATAATAACCATTGATTCTTTTTGCACGATCTACGAAATGTTTTTCCCAGAAATCCCTTGGAATATCGGGACGGTCATTGCCTTTTTATTTGTTGGATTCTATTTGTATTTAGGTTACAAAGGGATGTTCCAGTCCAGGATCCTTATGCCTGATTTCCTATTACAAAAAATCGAAAATGACAATACCATCAACAGTGATGATCATCTCAATAATGAAATCGATCAAATTGCTGAAAATCCGGAAAAGAATTCATCGATCAAACAATTGGATATTTTTTCAAAAGAAGAGATAGACTCAATAAAAGAAAAACTGAACAGGGTTTTAGAAATCGATAAAATATTTTTAAATGATGAGCTGAATCTCACAGACTTGTCTGACAGCATTGGCATTTCCAACAAAAAATTGTCGGAATTACTGAATCAACATCTCAATACCAATTTCTATAATTTAATTAATGATCATAGAATCGCAGAGGTCATCAAGAAATTTGAAGAAGGAGACACATCCAAATTCACGATCATGTCCATTGCTAATGACTGCGGATTCCAGTCCAAAGCCAGTTTTTACAGAATCTTCAAACAGAAAACGGGTGTTTCTCCCTCCGAGTTTATTAAAAATAAAAAAATAAAAAAGGAAGCTGTTTAAGAAGCCTCCTTTTTTTGCAGAACATCTATTTTGCTGCTCAACAATTTATATTCTCTAAGATAACTTTCTATCTTATTGATCTGGTCCTGTGTGATATTTAGGAGAAGTTTTACGTTTCCGAAGTTACTTCCGTTGAGATATTCGATATTGGCATTTACGATTTTGTAACTTACGTTATAATGATTATAGATCGTATAAAGTAAGATATCGAATCTGATCTTTCCATTCAGTTCTATCTCAAGGATTATTTCTCTCGTGGGTTTCGGAAGAAAATTGTTGCCGGTAGTTTCTTGTTTGTAGATCATAGTAATATTTGGTATTTGGTGTATTATTTAATTTTATTTTGAATTGGGACAACGACAAATTGGTAGATGTAACAGCCAACACAGATTTTGAATAAGCTTTCCAGACTTGCGAGGATAATTAATAAAAACCCTGTGATGAAAGCCTCATCATAGAATCCATTTATCATTAATAGAAAAACCAGCACGGTGAAAACCGCTCCCAATGCTGCAGCAAATCTTTTAGGTGCTGCAAAAATGGATCTCTTTTTCAGTTTTAATATGTTCGCGATTGATTTTGAAAAAAGAGCTAAAGGAGAAAATGATTGTCCTAAAGCTCTAATAATAAAATCAAAAACTAAGAGCAAAAGTAGAAACGGCCATTTAAAAAATAGAGATACGACGGCAACGACAATCACTGAAAATGCTGTCAACCTTACGGTATTTTCGTCTGTATAGTATTTTTTAGTTTGATCCATAGTTGAAATTTTAAAATAAAAAAGCTTCACCGGTAAGATGAAGCTTTATGTCATAGCTTTCTCACCGCACCCTTCAGTTCGTATTACACATCATCGCCATCTGTGAGAAAATCTGTTTCATTATTTCTTAATTACATTGCAAATATAGAAATTATTTAATTCCCACCAAATAAGTATGAATTAAATTTACACAAATTCATTATTTGTTAACATTGGGATGGTTCCGTTTTTTTATTGCATGAGAATTAGAAGAAAACTCACTCTATTTGTCCTACTTTAAATAATTTTTCCGAAGCTGCGAGTCCATTAGGATTACAACCAGGTTCACCTTCCGGCACTTTGATGTTTTTCTCTTGATAGAATTTTTCCCAGAACGTATTGGTTTTTCCAGTTTTAGGGTCGATGAAAGTCATCGGCTCTAATTTGAAAATCTGATTTTCACGAAAAGCACGCTCTACAAAATCGGAGCAATAATACGATTGCTCATCCAGAATATAGTTGAAGTTATAAGGTTTTCCAACCAAAGTTTCAGCCTTGGAAACAGAATTCGGAATTGATGATCTGAACTCAGATCTCAAACGATAAACATCGATCTTTTGCCCAGATCTTGTTTGTTCTTTTAAAAAATGATTGAGTTTTTGTTTCTGCGAACCACCTTTTGGTGCAGCGTGAAGAACATAAAGATGATGGTCTTCTTTTTTCACAATTCCGATATGGTCGTAAGATGTTTTTTTCTCTGTCTGTGTCACATTATTAATAGCTCCGGACAATCCGGACTCTACAGCAGGTACGAAAAGCAAATCGCCGTTTTCCAAAATCGAAGTATTATGAGTTTTGCAGCTTGTTAAAAAAAACAGCGCAAAAATAAGGTAAACTAAATTACTTTTTATAATTCTTCTCATAAATTGTAATCCATTCATCTACAGATATTTTTGTACAAAGTTCGCCCATCAATTCATAAGGAATATCGTCCATTTTTTTGAACCGGATACAGGATTTTCCCATATCCAGTTTCTTTTTGGAATGATTGGGAAATTCTGATACAAACCAATCTAAAATCTTTTGGTCTGCATAGATTCCCGTATTATAAAAAGCAATAAAATTCTTCTGCGAAGCTACACTTATGAAAGGTAAAGGTGTATTTTTCGCACAATGGTAACCCGCAGGATAAGTTTCCAAGGGCACGCACCAAGTGACCATTCCGTATTGCATATTCTGTTGAAAGCCTTTGGGAAGATTGCGATCAACAGTTTCTAATAACTTCCTGAAAGCATCTCTTCTTTCCTCAGGAATCTGGGAAATATATTCTTCTATGGTATCAACAAAAATCTGCATTTGATCATTTATTAAAGTTTATCGCAAAGTCGCAAAAACAAATTAAAATTGAATTACTATTAAGTCGCAAGATTTTCATTATTGAAAAAATTGGCGACTTAAAAACACAATACTTTATAAAATTTAGCCCCTTTACGATTAAATAAAATTCAATTATTCTGAATCAAAAATACTAATTTTTTTATTGAAAATTTAAACCTTATTTTTGTATCCCAAAGTCAAATAATAATGCCGAAAATATCGCAAAGAGCGCAGCATATGCCTGCATCTCCAGTTAGAAAATTAGTTCCTTATGCAACAATAGCAAAACAAAAGGGAATCAAAGTTTATCATCTCAACATTGGTCAGCCGGACATCGAAACACCTGAAACTGCTTTGAATGCTGTGAAAAACATCGACCTCAAAGTTTTGGAATACGCTTTATCAGAAGGCAATATCGAGTACAGAAAAGCTTTGACAGAATATTATCATTCTCTTGGATTTACGGATCTTACTCCTGATAATTTCATCGTAACAAACGGAGGTTCAGAAGCTTTGAATTTCGCCATTTCTACGCTTTGTGATGACGGAGATGAAATCATTATTCCGGAACCTTATTATGCTAATTATAACGGATTCGCAGGAACGTTCAACATCAATGTAGTTGCGGTTCCTTCAACGATTGATACAGGATTTGCTCTACCTTCAATTGAAGAATTTGAGAAAAAAATCACAGGTAAAACAAGAGCAATAATTGTTTGTAATCCTGGAAATCCAACAGGTTATCTGTATTCCAGAGAAGAACTTCAGAAGTTGGCAGAGATTGCAAAAAAACACGATATCGTGATTATTTCTGACGAAGTTTACAGAGAATATGTTTATGACGGTGAACAACAGATCTCAATGTTTGAATTTCCTGAAGTAGCAGACAACGTTATCGTCATCGATTCGGAATCTAAAAGATATTCAATGTGTGGTGCAAGAATTGGATGTTTGATCACACGTTCTAAGAAGATTCACGATGCAGCAATTCTTTTTGCACAGGCGAGATTGAGTCCGGTTCTTTTAGGCCAGATCGCAGCAACCGCAGCTCATAAAAACGATGCAGAATATATCGCCAAAGTAAGAGAAGAATATACCAACCGAAGAAATCTTCTGGTAGAATTATTGAATGAAATTCCAGGCGTGATATGCCCAAAACCAAAAGGCGCTTTCTATTGCGGTGTAGAACTGCCCGTAGATGACTCTGATAAATTTGCGCAATGGCTTTTGGAAAGTTATTCCAATAACAATGAAACTGTTATGGTTGCGCCAATGGGAGGCTTTTACAGCAATCCGGAGTTAGGAAAAAAACAAGTAAGGATCGCATATGTTTTGAAGCAGGAAGACCTTAGAAGAAGTGTTGAGCTCTTAAAAGATGCGATAGAAAAATACAGAACCGAATTTGGTTTGAATTAAATCAATTTCAGATTATTTCTAAAAAGCCACATAGAAAATTCTATTAAAAATTAAAATTTCTATGTGGTTTTATCATTAAATTTACACCAATCATAAAATCAAAAACGATGAAAATATTAAAAATAGGACTAATTGCATCGGCTTTTGCAATGCTTTTGATCAGCTGTAAAACTGTCGCTCAGAGTTCACAGATCGAATCTATAACGTTCAGAAATACTTATGGACGAGGCGGCTTCACATCTATAACCGCAACAAAAGATTCGTTAATAGCTACTTCAGCAGGCGGAAGAATGACGGATTACCCTAATTTCAATAAAAAGATCAATTCCAAAGATTGGGAAAAATTGGTTTCGGTTTTAGATATTTCTGTTTTAGACAAAACTCAAAATGGAGCCAGAAGAGGGGTTTACGATGGACATGATGAGATTTTCAGTATTGTTACAAAAGATAAGGAATATGAGATTTTCAATGCATCTGAGGATGCACAGAACTACAAACAATTAGAAAAATTAAAAACCAATCTTAATAATCTGCTCTCACAATATAAATAGTAATGCAGGAAAATTTTTCTTTAAAACCTTTCAATACATTCGGAGTAGAAGCCTCAGCCCGGTATTTTTCAGAAGTCAATTCTGTTGAAGAATTAACTGAAGCACTCAAATTCTCAAACGCTCAAACTCTCCCTCTTCTATTTATTGGCGGGGGAAGTAACATTCTGTTGACAAAAGATTTTGATGGATTAGCCATTCACTTGAATTTGAGAGGAATTTCAGAAGAGATCATTGATGAGAATCAGGTTCTGGTTACAGCAAAAGCTGGTGAAAACTGGCATCAATTTGTGATGTATTGTCTGGAGAAAAATTATGGCGGATTAGAGAACCTGTCGTTGATCCCGGGAAATGTCGGCACTTCTCCAATGCAGAATATCGGTGCTTACGGAACAGAAATAAAAGACGTTTTCGAAAGTTGTAAAGTACTGAATTTGCAAAACTTTGAAATTGAAATCTTAAACTCAGAACAGTGTCGATTTGGCTACAGAGATTCGATTTTCAAGCAAGAAGGGAAAGGCAAATATGTGATTCTGGAAGTCACTTTCCGATTGACCAGAAAAGAGCACAAAATTGATGTGGAATATGGCGCAATCAAATCTGAATTGGAAAATCTTGGAATCAATAACCCTACTATCCAAGATGTTTCAAAAGCGGTCATCCGCATCAGACAAAGCAAATTGCCAGACCCAAAAGTTATTGGAAATGCAGGAAGTTTCTTTAAAAACCCTACAATTGCACTTTCACAATTTGAAGTTTTAAAACAAACTTTCGAAAATATCCCCGGTTATCCGAATGGCGATCTTGTAAAAGTTCCTGCCGGTTGGTTGATAGAACAAGATGGCTGGAAAGGCAAGCAAATTGGAAGTGTGGCTTCCCACAAACTTCAGGCTTTAGTCATCATCAATGCAACGGGAAACGCAACCGGAAAAGAAATCTTTGATTTTTCTTCGGAGATCATCAATTCGGTAAAAGGAAAATTCGGGATCGAATTGGAACGGGAAGTGAATATCATTTAGAAAAAAATTGTCGGATGACTTTTAATAACTAAAAATCAAAACAGATATGGCGGATCGATCAGAAAAAGAATTCAGGCAACTCATCAGGAAACATATTGACAAGGTCAATTTTGTAAAAGTAATCCTCAAAGACGATTCTTCTATATTTGGGTTCATTGTCAAGTCATCCAACGAGTTTTTGATGATCGAGGAAACGTACGATTTCTCATTAGCAGGAACTAAAATCGTTCCTTACAAAAACATAAAAAGTATTCGTCATAACAAATTTGACAAGGTTTCTAAAATGATCTTTTCAGAAGAAGGACTTATTAAATTCAACCAAAAAGTTATTGATAAAACTTCTTTAAAAGATTTTGAATCACTTTTCAGATCGATCAAAAAACAAAATTTCCATTGCATCATAGAAAGTAGAGAAAAGAAAATCGGCTATTTTTCGATTGGGGAAATCTTAGATATCAATGAAAAATCTGTCATTATTCAGAATTATGACACGACAGGAAAGATCTTAAAAAAGCCGGATAAAATTTCTTTTAAGAACATAGAGTTGATTAACTTTAATGATAATTATTCTAAGACATTTAGAAAATATTTAAAATAAAAAATGAAAGTAGATATCTGGAGCGACACACGTTGTCCGTTTTGTTTTATTGGAAAGAAAAATTTTGAAAAAGCACTTCAGAATTTTGCTCAAAATGATAAGGTTGAAGTCAATTGGCATTCTTTCCAACTTGATCCGAAAATGAAGACCGACCTTAGCAGAAATCATTACGAATATCTTTCCGACATCAAAGGTCACTCGTTGCAGCAGACGATCCAGATGCACGAAAATCTTATTCAAATAGGAAAAAATGCAGGAATCGATTTCAATTTTGATGAAGTGAAAGTTTCTAATTCTTTCAAAAGTCAAATATTGGTTCAACTCGCAAAGGAAAAAGGCAAGGCCAACGAGATGGAAGAGCTCCTGTTTGAAGCATATTTCATCCTTGGAAAAAACATTGATGATATCGGAATTCTTTCTGAAATTGGAGAAAAATTGGGTTTCACAAAAGAAGAGATCCAAAATGCAGTTCAATCTTCTGAATTAACAGAATTGGTAAACAATGATATTTCTGAAGCAGCCTCTTTTGGGATCAACAGCGTTCCGTTTTTTGTTTTCGATAGAAAATATGCGATCTCAGGAGCACAACCTACACATCTATTTTCTGAGGTTTTGGAAAAAAGCTGGACAGAATTTTCTGAAAACAATTCAAAGATCAATATTGTAAGCGAAGGTGATTCTTGTGATGTTGATGGAAATAATTGCTAAAAAATTAAAGATATATTCTCACTTTTATAAAATAATCTCCTCGCAGATTTAGCGGATTAAGAATCTGCAAAATCAAAAAATCTGCGAGAATTAAAAATAAATAAAATATAAAAACACGAATGAAAATTGCAGTTTTAGGAGCAGGAAATATGGGTTTGTCATTTTCAAAGTCTTTTTTGAAATATGAATTGATAAAACCGCAAAATCTACACCTCATTACAAGAAACGAGAACAAAAAAGATAAAATAAGAACACTGTTTCCGGAATCAGAAATCTCGTCTTTTGACGAAATTAAAACGTTGGAAGCGGACCTTATTATCATTGCTGTGAAGCCTCAGGATTTTGGTTTTGTGGCAGAAAAATTGCCTTTCAAAATTTCGGAAAAATCAATGATTTTATCGATAATGGCCGGCATCTCTATTGATAAAATCCAAAAACTTCTAAATCACAGATCCGTCGTAAGAGCAATGCCCAACTCTCCTACTCTCCTCGGGATGGGAATCACAGGCTATACGGCAGCGGAAGGAATTTCTTTCTCAGAATTGATGAACGTTGAACGTTTACTGAATTCTACAGGACGTTCTGTTTACCTGGAAGATGAAAATCTTTTGAATGCCGTCACTGCACTTTCCGGGAGCGGACCAGCTTATTTCTATTACATCATAGACGCAATGATAAAAGCCGGGACCGAAATGGGAATTGATGAAAACTTATCTAAATTATTTGTAAAACAGACCATGTTAGGCGCCTATCATCTCATTAATAATTCTGATAAATCTTTGGAAGAATTGATAAAAGATGTGGCTTCAAAAGGCGGAACAACAGAAGCGGCGCTTAAAACATTTGAGGAAAACGAATTGAAATCAATCCTGAAAAAAGGAATCTTGGCCGCGGAAAACAGAGCAAAGGAATTAAATTCATAAACAATGCACGAGAAAAAAGACTTTTATATTTCTACCGATAAATCTAAAATGGACATAGAAACCATTCATCATTATTTATCGGAAGAATCTTATTGGGCGAAAGGCGTTTCAAGAGAAATTGTTGAAAAATCGATTGCTAATTCTTTTTGTTTCGGTGTATTTCATCAAGATTTGCAAGTCGGATTTGCAAAAGTGATCACAGATTTTACGACGATCGCTTATTTGGGAGATGTATTTATTTTGGATGAATTTCGTGGTCTTGGCCTGTCCAAATTATTAATGGAAAACATTATGAATCATCCGGAATTACAAGGTTTGAGACGATGGATTCTTTTAACAGCAGATGCTCACGAGCTTTATAAAAAATTTGGATGGAACAACATCAAAGAACCGGCAAGATGGATGGAAGTTCACACTAAGAACCCTTATCAATAAGTGGTGAATTTATAGATTTGGCAGATTTTTAATCGTTTGAATCTGCAAAATTGGCTAAATCTGCAAGATAAATATTTTTCAATTTCTTAGTTTAATTTTATTTCCGGGTTGAGGTTTTCGAAGTCCATATTCTGTAAATCCAAAAGCCGATCACAGCACCAACAGTATTCAGAATAACATCATCAATATCGAAAACACCCAATCTTGTGAAATACTGAAGACTTTCTATCAAAATAATAGCGGAAAGAAAGTCCAGGATCAGAGTCCAAAAGTTGTTGAGCCTCGGAAAGATAATTCCTAAAAATCCAAATGGAACAAACATCAGAATATTACCGAATATGTTAATGATGATCGTTTTCCAAAGAATCGTTTGCTTGATGAAACCCGCCGTTGAAAACATCGGGATCAGTCTCACAATATTAATATCATACTGATTTCTCCCAAATCCGAAAAACATCAGATAAAGCAGAAATAAGGCGTAAGACGGAATCAGTATTTTATATAATTTCCTCAAAAGACCCATACAGAAAATTCGATTCCAAATATACGAACTATTGTTGCTGTTGCTGCTGTTGTTGCATTTCTAGAAACATCCGATAAGAATTGCTTTGAGGTAAAAGTTCTTCAATCGATGGATTATTTTCTCTAATGTACATTGGAAGTTTAGGAACTTCAGTTAAATTTTTGGTCTTATCGGTTGTGATGATCACAGAAACGCCCAATTTATGACTGGATGTCCCTTTATAAGTACCTTTCACTGGTGTACAATCTTTGAAATCTCTTCCCACAGCAATCTTGATGTGTCGGTCGCTTACCCAGCAATTGTTCGTCGGGTCGTTTCCTAGCCAGCCATAACCCGGAATGAAAACTTCTACCCAAGCGTGCGTTGCGCCTTCTCCCCTCAGTTCCTGATTGCTTGGACTAATGTATCCGCTGACATATCTTGACGGGACGCCCAACATTCTCAACATTCCCAAAAGCAAATGCGCAAAATCCTGACAAACACCTGCTTTCAGCTCCCAAATCTCATCTATTTCCGTTTCGAAATCTGTGATTCCCTGCCTGTAAGTAAAATTCTCATAAATGTAAGATGACAAAGCTGTTGCTGTTTCCATCACAGACAAATCTGAATTAGCTACAGATTTTAAGGTTGACAAAATCTCTTCTTTACTCTTAATATTTTCCTGTCTTACAAAATCGATGTAAGGAAACTGATCGGCCTGTTCTTTCACGATCTGCCATTGCTCTTCGACATTCAGATTGATAATCGGCAATTCTATTGGAAAAGTTTCCACAACCAACTCAACTTTGATTTCCAAAAAATGATGCGGTTCTATGATCGTAAAAACACCTATTCTATTGGTAAAATAATCATAATAATAATCGATATTAGAATTGGGGAACAAGGAGATCTTTTGCTCGATAACTTCCTGAAAATCATTGGTCAATGGCGACAAAATAATTTGGTTCGCACTGTCTGTGACCGCAGAAGAATATTCGTATCTTGTAATGTGTAAAATGTTGAAAACTGGCATTTATAATGATGATTTGTTGATTTTCTAATTTGTTGGTGTGACAAATTGACGATTTAGCGATTTTACAATTAAACATTTTCTCAAACAACCAAACCAAAAAACTGGTGGTTAAAAATATTTGAAATTTCGTAAATATCACTTTCTATCCTGGCAAGAAAAAGCATCTTTTCCTCACGTGTCCTGGGATGTCTTGTAAACTGGACATTCGCAATACATTTTCCAATGAAAAAACCGACCGTTTCATCACTTTCACCTTGTTCGCCGGAATTGAGCTGTTTGGAAAATTTATCTAATTCATTAAGAGAATATGTAATTGAATTTGGGAAAAGCGGTTCATAGATCATCTGGTAAAAAATCCGTTCTTTTTCCATAGTTCCAAGATTATGTCGAAGGTAAAAATCATACCCGCTCACCGAACTTAGAAAATACCGCCAATTGGAATAATCATTATCCAAAAGGTCTTCGCCGTAAAGGATCCACTGTTTTCTGATCAGGTTAATACTATTTAAAATTCTTTCTATATACTTTCCCAATTCTAAAAAACAATAACCTTCGTCTCTCGCCACATAATTGTCAATAACGCCATAATAAACCATCGATTGCTTTACCAAAAGATCAAAAACACTGATCGGGTCACCATATCTGGATTGATTGAACAGAAAATGGTCTTTCATCTGATGATGAAAATCGTTGAGACATTGCCAAACATCTTTGTTGATGTGGTCTTGCGCACTTCTGGCATTTTCTCTCGCCCGGAAAATATTGCTGGCAATCGACAGATCATTATTGATATCAAAAAGCACCTTGGAGATCAGATTTCCAAAACTGTAATCATCATTATCGATCTCAATTTGATTTTCCTCACAAAAATTCTCCCAACTTTCTACAGAGGCGCCATCCTGATAAGCGATGTATCTGGTATGAAAAACTTTGAGCTGAAAATTGGTCCGCTCCATATAACGGCTCATCCAAAATATATTTTCTGCAACTCTACTTAGCATTGTTCTTAATGGTTAATTGTTAATGATTAAAACTGAATTAGTCAACAACCCAAGTATCTTTGGAACCGCCACCTTGAGAGGAATTCACAACAATAGAACCTTCCTTCAAAGCAACTCTGGTTAATCCGCCTGGAACAATATCAATTCCATCAGGACCGTATAATGCGAAAGGTCTCAGATCAACTCTTCTCGGTTGCAAAACACCATTGATGTAACAAGGCGCAGTTGAAAGCTTAATGATTGGTTGCGCGATATAACTTCTTGGATTCAGGTTGATTTGTTTTGTGAATTCAGCGATTTCTTCATTGGTAGCTTTGTCTCCGATCAACATTCCGTAACCACCACTTTCATTGGTTTTTTTCACAACCATTTTGTGCATGTTTTCTATCGTATATTTCCGTTCGTCCAGGTTTTCCATTCGGTAAGTTGGAACACTTTTCAGAATCGGTTCTTCTCCCAAGTAATATCGAATCATATCCGGAACGTAGGAATAAATGGCCTTATCATCCGCAACGCCATTTCCCATCGCATTCACGATGATGACATTTCCTTTTCTGTAAGCGTGATACAATCCCGGAACACCTAAAACACTGTCTTGGCGAAAAACCAGCGGGTCAATGAACTCATCATCCACTCTTCTGTAAATGACATCCACTTTTTTTAGGCCTTTCGTCGTTTTCATATAGACTTGATGATTTTGCACCACCAGATCGCGACCTTCCACCAATTCGATTCCCATTAATCGGGCTAAAGTCGTATGTTCAAAATAAGCGGAATTGAAAATCCCCGGTGTTAGCAGAACGACATTAGGTTTTGCACTGATCTGGCGCCCAAAGGACAATAGATTTTTTATTAACAGATCGGGATAAATATTGACTTGTTTAACCTTGATATTAGGTAAAATATTAGGAAAAAGCCTGTAACTCATTTTCCGGTTTTCCAACATATAACTGACTCCGGAAGGTGTCCTGAGATTATCTTCCAGAACATAATAACTACCATCATGATCTCTGATAAGATCGATTCCGCTGATGTGTGTATAAATATCAAATGGCACATCCACATTTATCATTTCACGAAGATAATTGGGACAAGTGTAAACCAAAGACGATGGCAAAACTTCATCTTTGATAATGAATTGCTGATGATAAACATCTTTGAGAAAAATATTGAGAGCCTTGAGTCTTTGCTTGATTCCTTTCTGTATAAAATCCCATTCCGAAGACTGAATTATCCTCGGAACGACGTCAAAAGGAAAAATCTTTTCGATTCCTTCTCCATCATTATAAACCGTGAAAGTAATCCCTTGCGTCATAAACAGTTTTTTCGCAAGGTCATTTTTCTGGTCCATCTCAGAAACATCAAACTTGGAAAAACCGGTCACAAAATCCCGGTAATGATTTCTTACTACATTATCGGACATCATTTCGTCATAAATATCATTTATTGCTGGATAACCACTCAAAAAACCATCATTCATAGCTATATTTTATGTTTTTAAAACACTAATATATAAAATTAACAGGGGTAATTATAATTTTTATATAAAATAAATTTAAAACACCCCTATCTAAAGACACATCAAAGCAATAAAATCAATTTTTATATTTTAATTAGAAATCCATAACAGAATCCTTTCAACTACAACATTTCCCTTGACTTTTTTTGTAATTTTTAGTATATTCGTTATTCATTTACACGATTTAGATGATTTACGACCTAGAGAAAGAAAACAAGGAAATCCTTGCGCGATATAAAGACCTCATTACCAATACATACCGTACCTTGGACGAGGAGCAGAACAAGCTTATCAGAAAAGCCTTTGATATTGCTTTGGACGCCCACAAGGACCAGCGTAGAAAAACCGGCGAACCCTACATCTACCATCCGATAGAAGTCGCTAAAATTGTAGCAAATGAAGTCGGCTTAGGTGCAACAAGTATCGCCTGCGCTCTACTCCATGATGTAATAGAGGATTCTGAATATACTTACGAAGACCTTAATAAAATCTTCGGCAAAACCATTGCGGATATAGTCAGTGGATTGACAAAAATATCTGTAATGAACCAACAGAACATTTCTGTCCAGTCTGAAAATTACAGAAAACTATTACTTACACTTTCGGAAGATTTCCGTGTGATTCTCATCAAAATAGCAGACCGACTGCACAATATGAGAACCCTGGAAAGCATGCATCCTGTAAAGCAGAAAAAAATAGCTGCAGAAACTGCATACATTTATGCTCCATTAGCTCATAGATTTGGACTTTATTCTATCAAATCCGAACTAGAAGACCTATCTTTAAAATATAATAATCCAGAGGTCTATAATGAAATCCTGAACAAATTAGAAACAGCAAAAGAAGTTCGTGAAAAATATGTTGAGGAGTTCACAAAAGAAGTTTCCGAACAGCTGAAAGAAGAAAACCTCAACTTCACGATCAAAGGACGCGCAAAAGCCATCAGTTCGATTTATCGTAAAATGCAAAAGCAGAACGTAACTTTTGAAGAAGTTTATGACAATTATGCCATCAGGATCATTTATAAATCCGACCCTAGAAATGAAAAATTCCTAGCCTGGAAGATCTACTCCATCGTAACAGACCTTTATCAAAGCAATCCTTCCCGAATGCGTGACTGGATCTCCCAGCCAAGGTCAACTGGTTATGAGAGTCTCCATTTGACCGTAATGGGTCCGGATAAAAAATGGATCGAGGTCCAGATCCGTTCCGAAAGAATGAACGAGATTGCCGAAAAAGGAGTTGCAGCCCATTATAAATACAAAGAAGGCTATAGAAAAAATACTGATGACCAGAGATTCGAAAACTGGGTTTCCGAGATCAGGGACGTTCTTGAGCAACAACAAAACCTTTCCACATCTGAACTTCTTGATAATATCAAATTAAATCTTTACTCCAAAGAGGTTTTCGTTTTTACTCCAAAAGGGGAGATCAAAATTCTTCCGACTGGAGCAACTGCTTTGGATTTTGCATTTTCGGTTCACTCAGATCTGGGAACAAAATGTCTGGGAGCAAAGATCAACGGAAAATTGGTTCCGATAAGTTATGTTCTTCAAAATGGTGACCAGATAGACATCCTTTCCTCTCAAAATCAAAAACCGAAGGCTGATTGGCTGGACTTTGTAGTAACTTCCAAAGCCAAATCCAAGATCAAGAACATCCTTAATTCCGAAAAAAATCAGAACACCGCGGAAGGGAAAGAGATACTTCAGAGAAAGATGCGTCACGCAAAACTGAATTTCTCCGATGAAGAGATCAATGGATTACAAAAATTTCTTAATCTGAAAACTTCTCAAGATTTATTTCTAGGCTTCCAAAACGGAACCTTCGATATTGGTGATATCAAGAGATATTCTGATAAAAAAAGCATTCTCAGCAATATCTTCAACCGTTTCAGAAAATCATCCTCCAAAGAAGAGTACGTCGAAAAGGTCGACTCTAATCTGGATATGATCGTATTCGGAAAAGATGAGGAAAAACTGAATTATTCTTTTGCTAAATGCTGTACAGTAATCCCTGGTGATAAAATTTTCGGGTTCATTACCATTTCTGATGGGATCAAGGTCCATAGTGAAAGCTGCCCAAATGCGATCAACTTAAGAGCCAATTACGATTACAGAGTTCTGCAGGCAAAATGGGTCAACGCAGAGAGCTTCAAAAACAGGATCAAAATAGAGATCGAAGGCCTGGACAGAATGGGAATGATCAACGATATCACAGCAGTTATCAGCGGTTCTATGAATATGGATATGAAGAGTATGAGCATTGCTTCAAATGATGGTATTTTTACAGGAAGTATCGCTCTCGAGGTTAAAAATAAAAGTCAATTGGAAGAAACTTTCAAACAGTTAAAAGCTATAAAAGGCGTCTCTAAAGTGAAGCGAACGTAATGCAATTATCAAAATACTTTCAACAATTTTTTCACAACAGCAAAAGCTCTGGAATTGTACTTATCATTTGTGTTCTCATTTCATTAGGTATCGCAAATAGTTCTCTATCGGAGAATTTTCAAAATCTTCTTAATTCCAATATTGGAACTGAATTTTTTCATTTGAATTATTCAGTTTCTGTTTGGATCAACGATGGATTGATGGCTATTTTCTTCCTTTTGGTAGGATTGGAAATCAAAAGAGAGCTGTTGGAGGGCGAATTATCCGACATGAAAAAAGCGAATCTCCCAATTTTCGCCGCACTCGGTGGCATGTTGGTTCCCGCTTTGATCTATTTTGCATTCAATTATAATTCCGGGTATAAAAATGGCTGGGCAATTCCAATGGCAACCGATATTGCATTTTCTCTGGCCATCATTTCATTGCTTGGAAAAAGTATCCCTAATTCTCTCAAAGTATTTTTAAGCGCATTAGCAATAGTAGATGATCTGGGGGCTATTATCGTGATCGCATTGTTTTATACAGATTCTATTGATTGGATCTCTTTAGGGGGTTGTGGCGGAATTACAATTCTTCTAATTATTTTAAACAAAATAGGGATTAAAAATCTTTTATTCTATCTGATCCCGGGATTATTTCTTTGGTATTTTATGCACCATTCCGGTATTCATGCAACTATTGCAGGAGTGATTTTAGCATTTACAATTCCAACAAATATTTCCGAAACCGAGATCTCTCCGTTAGAAAAGCTGGAACAAAAACTTCATATCCCTGTCAGTTTTGTGATAATGCCATTATTTGCATTGGCTAATACTAATATTACTTTTCGATCAGAGGTTTTTGCCAATTTTATCAATCCATTGAGCTTAGGAATTATTGCCGGATTATTTGCTGGAAAAGTTATTGGTATCAATTTATTTTCTTGGATCGTTGTCAAGCTAAAATGGAGTGAGCTTCCGGCTTTTTCAAAATGGCAGCAATTGATTGGCGTAGGATTTTTAGCCGGAATAGGTTTCACTATGTCAATTTTCGTCTCGCTTTTAGCTTTTCCTGATCAAATTGAGAATCAAGAAATTGCCAAGATCAGCATTCTGGCTGCTTCGGTTTTATCCGGAGTTATAGGCTTTGTAATTTTAAATTTCAATAAAAAACCTTCCGAAATTTAATTGAAAGGTTTATGAATTTTAATCTCTTTTAGAAGCATTTTTCTTTTCTCTCTTAGCTTCTTTCTTTTCTTTTGCTGTTTTCAGTGGTTCTTTTTTCACTGTTTTTTTAGCATCTTGACCTTTTGCCATAGTTATATATTTTAGTGTTTTATTTTTAGTATTGTAAATATAATAATTTTAATAAACGCTATTGGGATAAACATCTCAACCAAACTATTTAATTGTTATCATCTCATCTCGTACTAACTTTTCCAACTTAACCTTTTTAATGGCAAGATTAAGTTCATTTCCCATCAGTACAAGAAAAACATTGACATTAATCCAAACCATTACCAAAATAATAGAACCAATGGAACCATAAAGAACGTTATATCTTGCGATATTCGCCACATAAATGGCAAAGAAGTAGGTCAATGTAACAAATAGAACTGTTGTCAAAACTGCTCCGGGGAAAGCTTCTCTAAGTCTTGTGATTTTTAGACAGCCAACCCAATAGAAAAGTGTCAACAAAATAAGATAGAACAACGGAAAAGATATAAATCCAATGATCTTTGTAAGATTCTTTGTAAACCAGCCAATGTCATAGGTCGGCGTGAAAAGTTTGAGGACAACCTCACTGTAATAGATTCCAAAAATCGAAAGGAAAACCAGTGTCAGAAAGGAAATTGTAACCAACATCGCCAAAGCATATTCTTTTACGAAACCTCTTTTAAGTTCCGTATTTCTGTTGAATCCATTGATGAATGTGAAACAACCGTTAGTCGCAAAAACAAAAGATAGTAAAATCGTTAAAGTACTTATCGACTTCATATTAGGAAGAAGGCTTGTTTGTATATAACCCGTGACATCACTTTGCATATGAGACGGAAAAATACGAGGCATCAGAACTTCGAAGATGTAAAACTGAAGTTTATCGTAGTGCGGCATATAAGGCAAAACCGACAACAAGAAAAGAATCATCGGGAAAAGACTTAGAAAAAAACTCCACGAAATACTGGCAGCCTGTCTTCCTAAAGGATTTTTGAAAATGGCATCAGAATATATCGTGAACATCTTCCAGAGAGAAATTCCCAAAACTGGTATGTGGATCCCGTCGAAAAAGTTTTTGATTTTGAGGAAAAAACGCTGTATTTTTTTTGCCATTCATTTATCTTTGCCTCACAAATATAGTAAATGCGTATTAATTTGATCTGTATCGGCAAAACAGATGATAAAGAAATTGTTTCTCTTATCAAATATTATCTCCCCAGAATCCCCAAACACTGGAACTTTGAACTGATAGAGATTCCGGATATCAAAAACGCCAAAAATCTAAGTTCTGACCAACTGAAAAAAGAGGAAGCAAAACTATTTCACAACCAAATCGATTCTTCTGACCTGGTAATTCTTTTGGACGAAAAAGGAAAGCAATTCACAAGCCGAGAATTCTCTGAGAAAATCGATTTCTGGATGGGAAGTTCCGTGAAAAAAATTAATATTTTGATTGGTGGTGCTTATGGTTTTTCTGATGAGATCTACCAACGTGCCAATGAAAAGATATCATTATCAAAAATGACCTTTACGCACCAGATGATCCGGTTATTTTTTGTGGAACAGATCTACAGAGCAGCTACAATTTTGCAAGGAAAGCCTTATCATAATGATTGATATTATTTGACAAATCGTTTTCTAAGTTTCATAAATGGTTTCTCAACGACCAGATGTATGACCTGAGCAAAACCAATACAAGTCATCATACAGATCATAAGCATCAAATTACTGTCAATCTCATAATTTTCAAACAATTGATGGGTCATATGGACCACACCTTTATGTGTTAAATAAACAGCATAAGAAAGCGTGGCGATTCTACTCAGTATTGTAGAATTCCATTTGTATAAAAAACTTGTCGGAGCAATTGCCCCCAAAACAAACAATCCATAGCCCAAAGCAATCAAAGGAAATCCAAAAACCGAAGCTTCAAAACTCATTTGATTTTCACATAAAAATAGGCAGAAACAAGAATCATTAATCCAAAGCATAAAATCAAATTACCAAAAAGCGAGGTTCTATTCCAGACCTTAGGATAAAAATGATAAAGTCCTGCGATCAAAACACCGGCTAATAATCCATCCAAACGGTTGTAAGTCGGATAATAAACATATTTGTACCAATACATCCAATTGCTTTCATCCGCCATATTTGGCATATACAAATCGTTATAACTGTAAATTCTGATTGCAATCCCGAAAATGAAAAATAAAACCAAAACCCAATAAGCCCGCGTCATCCATTTTCCGGAAACGATAAGCATCAGGATCAATGGAAGGAATAAATAAAAATGCTCTTCCACACAAAGTGACCAGCAATGGGAAAATGTCCCTTCATCTTTTAAATTCAAACCAAGATTCTGAGTAAAGGTCAGAAATTTCCAAAACGGCGGCAGGCTTTCTCTTTCACGAAAAAACGGCAAGCAAAAATATAATCCTACTGTAAAAAAGTAAGCCGGCGGAATCCTGAAAACTCTTTTAAGGAAGAAGTTTTTCAATGATAATTGACCATCATTTTTTACTTCTTGAAATAATTGAGATGAAATCAGGAATCCACTCAACACAAAAAATAAATCGACACCCGTCCAGCCAAATCTTGCAACATCAGGAAGCCATTCCGGTTCGCCTCCACTCAAAATAAAATAGTGAAATAGGAAAACAAAAATAATTGCGAAAGCCCGCAAATTATCTAATCCGTAAAATTTTTGAGTCAGTTTTGAGTTCAAACGGAAAATCGATTTTTTAGAAATTAAACCGATTGCTTGTTCAGTACTTTCTTCGTAAGATTCGCCAAAACGCCACCTAAAAGAAAACCAACTGCTGCGCCAAAAGCAATATCACCCGGATAATGAACGCCAATATAGATCCTACTGTAAGACACTATAAATGCCCAGACAACTAAGATGTACGGCAGGTATCTGTAGTTTTTCCCAATCAATATCGTAAGAAAACTAACCAGAAAAAAAGAGCTGGAAGCGTGCGCAGAATAGAAACCATACTTTCCGCCACAGATCACCAATCGCATTTTTCCCATTAGTAATGGCTCATGGCAAGGCCTCAATCTTTCTACACCATGTTTGAAAACACTTGCCAATTGGTCGGAAATCGTGATTCCGATGGCGATGAAAATGAGGACAAAAATTAGTTTTTTAGTAGGAACAGCTTTATAAACAAGATAAAGTAAAATCACATAAAACGGTATCCAAAACCATTTTCCCGTAACCAAAAGCCAAAACGGGTCGAACGTGGAACTTCCCAAACCATTGAGAAATAATAGAAGTTGTTGATCCAGAGAAATTACTTCATTCATAGATTATCGGCTTACGGGACCTTCGTGAGAATCGTCCTCGGAAAGGTCTATTTTAGGTGTTTCTTGTTTTAGAAAAGAATCATTTTTCTTCTCTGCCAAAGGATTGAATTCCTGTGCAGATTGCTTCACTTTTTCAATCTCTTTTTTGATCTCGGAAACAGGGTTATCCGCCTCCTTCATGATTTCGGTTTTGATATCATCTACGGCGCCGCGCATCTTACGAACACCTTCTCCAAGACCTCTTGCAATCTCGGGTAATTTATCGGGGCCGAACAAAACAACGATCGCCAGAGCAATCATCAGCATTTCTCCAATACTCAATTCCATTTGACAAAATTAAGAAAGATTATAAAGCTAGCAGACATTTAGTTATCATAATTTTATCATAAAAAGAAACATTATTAATTTTCTTTCTTCCCTTTAAAATTAATATAAACAAAATAGATACTCGCCATAAACAGCAAGAATGCCAAGAAAAATGGCGCTCCTGGAAACTGGAATGGCGCTTCTTTGTGTGTGAAATAGTAAAACAAATTCGTCATCAATGGTGGCCCGATGATAGAAGTGGCACTCATCAAACTCGTTAATGCCCCTTGTAATTCTCCTTGTTCATTGGAAGGAATATTTTTAGTGATGATCGATTGTAAAGCGGGTCCGCAGATTCCCCCTAAGCAATAAGGGATTGTAAATACCAGCATCATCCAGCCTTCCGTTGCGAAAGCATACAGCAACATCCCGAATGAGTACAACAGCAATCCATAGAAAATACTTTTTTTATCACCTATTTTCGGGTTGACCCATCTGATCAGTAATCCCTGAACCAGTCCAACCATCAAGCCTACAACACCAAGAGAAATACCAACCATTCTCTCATCCCAATTGAATCTGTACATCGTATAGAAACTCCAGTTACTTTGTACGGCGTGCCCGCCGATATAGATCAAGATCAGGGAAATAACCAATCCCGAAATCTCAGGATGTTTCCTCAGTAATTTTAAAGAGCCAATTGGGTTGGCACGTTTCCAGTCAAATTCCCTACGGTTGTCTTTATCCAGACTTTCGGGCAAGATGAAATATCCGTAAATGAAATTGATCATACACAAAACCGCCGCTGCATAAAACGGAACCCTGGAACCATAATGCCCCAGAACACCTCCCAAAACAGGCCCAATAATGAAACCTAGTCCAAAAGCAGCTCCTATCAATCCAAAATTCTTTGCCCGGTCCTTATCTGTCGAGATATCTGCGATGTACGCACTTGCAGTTGTAACACTGGCTCCGGTAATTCCTGCGATGATCCTACCTATAAACAGCCACCAGATATTGGGTGATAAAGCCAGGAAAATATAATCTACAGAGAATCCAAAAAGTGATAATAGAATAATTGGTCTTCGCCCATATTTGTCACTGAGGTTTCCAACCATTGGGGAAAAAACAAATTGGATAAAAGCATAAGCAAAACTAAGCCAGCCACCATATTTTGCAGCCTCGCTGATGTCTGCGTGGATCAGTTCTTCTATCAGTTTGGGGACTACAGGAATAATGATTCCCCAGCCTGTGATATCTATCAATAATGTGATAAATATAAAACCGATAGCAGCAGATTTTTGATTTGTTTTCATAACGGTTGCGAAGATAAGAATTTTTTGATCTTACAATTAAATTCCAAAATATTACATAGTTTTATTTTCCTAAATTGATCATATTCAATTGGTAGATTCTGGAAGAAAATAATTAATATTACACAAAACTAGTAAGCAATTTAAACCTCGCCTGTGCGAGCATCCTGCTTGTCCCAAATAAAATAACAAACTAAACACCATCCAATGAAAATCAAAATCACCTTAACCCTATCCATACTTTTCGCAATCACATCTTGCGACCAAATCACAGACAACTATTGGCAACAAAAAGAAGAAGAGAATCATACCTCTCCATTTATGGGAAAATGGGTCGGAACATATAATGGCAACGAAGTGGGAACCCTCACTCTGGACATTTCTAAAAATGGTAATATCACAGGGTCATTGGGTCGCACAGAAGTAGACCTGGCCAGCTATGTCTATGACGATGGCACATTGCAGCCCGTGATCTCCACACACTTAGCTTTACACTTTACGGTAACCTGAAAGATAAGAAGGGAACATGGAAAGACAAAGATAAACAAGGCACCTGGACGCTTACAAAACAATAGTCTTGGTTTAATAAAATATTACCTACATTCTTAAAACTACAACCCAGCAACACAAGCTACAACCATAAACAAAAAAGCTCCCAATTTATTGAGAGCTTTTTATTATATATTTTAAGAAAATTATTTCACTATTTCAGCATTGCTGATCGAAGATTTTCCTGTTACCTTATCTTCCTTTTTCTTTCCTTTCAGGAAGTCATAAGCCGTAGCCGATGCAATGAAAATAGATGAATAAGTACCGAATCCAATACCAATCAATAGACAGAACATAAATCCTCTCAAGTTATCCCCACCGAAGATGAAGATCGCAAGGATCACCAAGATCGTAGTGAAAGACGTGTTGAACGTTCTACCAATTGTACTGGAAATCGAATCATCAAATAATCCAGCCAAAGTCAATGCCTTCTTCTCACGCAGGTATTCTCTAATTCTATCAAAGATGATCACCGTGTCATTGATGGAATATCCGATCACCGTCAGGATCGCTGCAATGAAATCCTGATTGATCTCCATATTAAAAGGCATTACTTTGTAGAACAATGAGTAGACCCCAAGGATAACCACAGTATCATGGAATAGACCGGCAACCGCTCCAAGCGAGAATTGCCACTTATCAAATCTTACCAGGATGTAGATGAAGATACCAATCAATGATGCAGCTACCGCCAACATACCATGTGTTTTGATATCATCTGCAACTGTAGGTCCAACTTTGGTTGAAGAAACAATTCCTGCGTGGCCTTTATCTGCAGACTTAAATTCTGCCAAGGTCATACCGGCTGGTAATTCAGATTTAAGTCCTTCATATATTTTTTGTTCTACAGTCTGATCGGCTTGAAGAGACTCGTCATCAATTAAATAATCAGTAGTTATCTTCAACTGAGAAGAGTTACCAAAAGTTTTAGCCTCTACAATGTTATTTTGACCATCTGTAGTTACCATCAATTTACCTATACTACTTTCAATTTTTTCAGCATCTACAGGTTTTTCAAATCTCACCACATAGTTACGCCCACCTGTAAAATCAATACCATATTTGAATCCATTGATTGCGATAGATGCAATTGCGATCACCATCAATATACCTGATACAATGTAAGACCATTTTCTTTTCCCGATGAAATCTAGCCAAGTATTTCTGAAAAGATTTTTAGTTGGCGCCGTCCAAACAGAAAGAGATTTTCCTTTTTCCAGTCTGCTGAAGATCATCACTCTCGATAACAATACCGAAGTGAACAATGTCATTACCAATCCAATCATCAACGTTACTGCAAAACCTTTGATAGGTCCTGTTCCGAAGACATAAAGAATCAAAGCTGTAATGAAAGTAGTCGCGTGACCATCGATGATCGCAGAGATCGCATGTTTGAAACCATCTTTGTAAGCTTCCATAATTCCTTTTCCAAGGAACAATTCTTCTTTCGTTCTTTCATAGATGATAACGTTGGCATCCACTGCCATCGCCATAGATAATACAATACCAGCAATACCAGGAAGCGTAAGAGTAGCATCCACAGAATCCATGATCCCGAAGATGTAGAATAAGTTGATCGTCATTGCAATGACTGCATAAACTCCTGCGCCACCATAATAGAAAATGATGTAAACGATAATAATTGCAAATGCAATAAGGAATGACATAATCCCATCATTGATAGACTCAGCTCCAAGAGATGGACCGACAACATCAGCCTGTACAATTTTGGCGCCCGCAGGCAATTTACCAGCCCCAAGAACATCTACCAGATCTTTAGCTTCTTCTTGAGTAAAGTTTCCAGAGATCTGAGTTCTACCGTTAGGAATCACATCATTTACAGAAGGTGCGGTATAAACTCTGTTATCTAGAGTTACAGCTACCACTTTACCTTTGTTTTTCTCAGTCATCGCTTTCCAATCACGAGCACCTTGAGAATCCATCTGCATATCCACCACGATACGACCTAACTGGTCATAATTGATATTTGCAGATTCTACAGCACCGTCAACTGGCGCTTTCTGTGTGATATTTCCACGGATGGCATATAATACAAGACTGTTGGAAGTATTATTCTCAGGCTTGTAACCCCACATAAACTGGGTATATTTCAAATTAACAGGTCTCGCTTTGATAGCTATATCGCTGTTAAGTAATTTATTCACAACTGCTGTATCAGCCAATTTTACGTTGGCCACTGCATTCCCAGGTGTAGAATTCAATTGGATCAAGTTCATTAAATTCGTTGTCTTGGGAACACCTATAGAATCTCCTTTAGCTTTAACCAGCTGGTCCAGTTGAGAAAAATATGGTACAACCTCTTGCCCTAGCTGTACTTCCCAAAACTGAAGCTTAGCAGAAGTTGCCAACATCTTTTTAACTCTGTCGATATCCTTGATACCAGGCATCTCCACCAAGATCCTTCCAGTTCCGGGAACCCTCTGAACGTTTGGCTGTGTAACACCCATTTTGTCGATACGTGTTCTAAGAACTTCATAAGCCGTTCCTACAGATGCATCTATTTTTTTTCTTACAATATTTTTAACCTGATCGTCAGGCGTATTGAATTTGATCTCAGAAAGATTCGTGTTTCCGAAGATCTCAGGATCCGCAAGTTTCAGATTCGTTCTTTTTTCCTGATTAACAGCTTCGAATTGTGTAAAGAAATCCTCGATGTATTGTTTACTTGAGTTTTTCTGTGCTTTGTCTGTTCTGTTAAGTGCTTCTATTAAAGTAGCATTTGTAGAGTAATTACTAAGATCATTTACCAGATCTCTCTGATTGATCTCCAATAATACGTTGATACCACCTTTAAGATCCAATCCGAGTTTCATTTCTTTCTGTTTTGCTGACGCATAATCCAGTTTTGTGAAACCTAGATTAAGGGTGTCTTTAGAAAGTCTTGCAATCTCAGCCTGGTATTTCACTGGATTTTCTCCTGCAATTGCTTTCGCTTCCTTTTCTATTTTGTTGGCATAGAAAGAAGGCAGAAGCTCATTAAGGCAAATTAATCCAAGAACGATGGCAACTAATGTAACGAGTCCTTTTCCTTGCATTTTCTTACGATATATATAAATTAAGTCGGCAAATATAATGATTTATCATGGAAATAAGAATTTGAAAATGAGAAATCTGCATTATACTTTTTATATTGAATTCAAATCCGATTATTCAGCAAAAAAATGAGATAAAATTTCGGTTTATTAAGAATTAAATAATTTACCATTTGTTCAGGCATTAAATTTGGTAACTTTATTAAAAATCTATAAAATAATAAGTTATGAAAAAATTACTATTCATTTTTTCCTTTGCATTTTCATTGGGAATATCGGCACAGCAAATCATATTGGAAGAATTCGCGACAGCCTCAAATCCTGTAGAAATAATTGCTTCTCCCACAAACGACGACAGACTTTTTGTAGTTCAGCAATCTGGAACCATCAGAATTTTGAATACCAATGGAACTTTTGAAACCAATAATTTTCTGAACATTACGGACAGGGTCAACTTCAGTGGAGAAATGGGATTATTAGGCTTGGCATTTCATCCGCAATTTGCAACCAACCGTTATTTTTATGTTTATTATAACAGAGCAGGTAGAACCATAACTGTTTCCAGATTCACTGCCAATTCTGCCAATCCAAATACTGCAGACCCGGCTACAGAAAAAGTACTGTTATCTATCGAAAAACCTTTTACCAATCATAATGGTGGAAGCATCCACTTCGGAGCGGATGGTTATCTTTGGATCTCAACAGGAGACGGAGGAAGTGGTGGCGATCCCAATAACAACGGGCAAAACAAAAACTCACTTCTAGGAAAACTGTTGAGAATTGATGTCAACTCCGAGAATACTTACAATATTCCTGCTGATAATCCTTTTGTAGGAATTGATGGTGCTGATGAAATTTGGTCTTATGGTTTAAGGAATGGTTGGAAGTATTCCTTTGACAAAACAACCAACAATATTTGGATTGCTGATGTGGGTCAGAATTTGATTGAAGAAATAAACAGAGTTCCCACAACTTCAGCGGGAATCAACTACGGATGGCGATGCTATGAAGGAAATAATGCATACAACACCGCCGGTTGTGCCAATGCTTCAACAATGACCTTTCCTGTTGTAGACTATGACCATTCCGGCGGAAAATGCTCCATTACCGGTGGTTATGTTTACAGAGGCAATCTTTACCCTGACCTGGTAGGAAAATATATTTTTGCAGATTACTGTTCAACTCAAATCGGGATTCTTGACAATACTACCATTACGTGGACATCAGCTTTTTCCGGAAACAATTTTACAACGTTTGGTGAGGACAATCAGAAACAACTTTATGTTGCTGCATCTAATGGAAAAATCTTTAAAGTTAAAACTAATTCTCTAGCCGTTTCGGATATTGATACAAGTCAAATTCAAATTTCTCCAATTCCGGCAAAAGATTTTATATATGTCAAAAATATTAATGATAAAAATATCACAGCAGAGATTTTGGATTTGTCCGGAAAATCTGTTTTGAATACCAATGTTGCTGAGAATGATAAAAGCATTGATGTTTCTACTTTGAGATCTGGAAATTATATTTTGGTACTGAAAAAAGATGATATTAAAATCATAAGTCAGAAGATCATTAAGGAATAAATTTTTTAAGTGGTCTTCGAGAGCCTCAGACTGACATTTATTAATTTTCAAAAAACTTTATACTGACAATTGCAGTAAAACAAAAAGCCTTTCAGAGTTATTTCTGAAAGGCTTTTATTATTAATTGGAATTAAATTTTATTTTGTCCAAGTGATTCTGGTCGTTTTTACATCGTGAGAATTAGTTCCAACCATGATATCGAAATCTCCTGCTTCCCAATCGAATTTCAATTGACTGTTATAAAATTTCAGGTCTTCCGGAGAAATCTTGAAAGTTACTTTTTTGCTTTCTCCGGCCTTCAGATAAACTTTTTGGAAACCTTTCAATTCCTTAACTGGTCTTGTAATGCTTCCAACCAGATCTCTGATATAAAGCTGAGCCACTTCTGCTCCATCATATTTTCCATTATTCGTAAGCGTAACCGTAGCTTCAATCGAAGTATCTCCTGAAGGTTTTGTATTGCTCACAGAAAGATCAGAATAATTGAATTGAGTATAACTTAATCCATATCCAAACGGATAAAGCGGCGTGTTACATTCATCCAAATAATTTGAACGGAACTTCTCAAAAGTACATTTATCAGTAAATTCTGTGCTCAATGGGCGACCAGTATTTTTAGCATTATAGTAGATAGGAACCTGACCTACACTTCTTGGGAATGTCATCGGTAATTTTGCCGAAGGATTCACTTTTCCATAAAGAACGTCAGAAATAGCATATCCAGCCATACTTCCCGGGAACCAGACATTTAGGATTCCGTCTGCCAATTCAGATTCTTCCGTTAAAACCAATGGACGACCTGCAAATAAAACGATTACAATCGGTTTCCCGGTTTTCTTAAGTTCCCTCAACAATTCTTTCTGAGTTTCCGGGATTCCTATATCAGTTCTGGAGCTGGATTCTCCACTCATTTCCGCACTTTCTCCAATTGCTAAAAGAATCACATCAGCTTTACTTGCGATGTCAACCGCTTCTTTTCTGATCTGATCTGCAGGACGATTGTCTCTGTCCGTTGTTTTCCCGAACATTGCCGCTTTTTGCTCCATTGCTTCGGATTCGTAAACATTACTTCCTTTTGCAAAAATAAAATTGACGTCTTTACCAACAGTTTCCTTAAGACCTCTCAGCAATGAGATAGAATTAGCGTGTTTTGCAGCAACGCTCCAAGTCCCGGGCATATTCACTGAGTTATCGGCCAACGGACCAATTACAGCAACTGTTCCTGATTTTTTAAGAGGAAGAACCTGTTTGTCATTTTTCATCAAAACCATAGAGTTTGCAGAAATAGTTCTCGCTGCCTCCAAATGTTTCGGGCTGAAAACTTCTTTCTGAGCTCTCTTGGAATCTGTATATCTGTAAGGATCATCAAAAAGTCCAAGGTCATATTTAGCTTCCAGGATTCTTCTTGCAGCATCTGTCACGGTCTTTTCAGAAACTTTTCCTTCGGAAACTGATTTTTTCAAAGTTTTAAGAAAACCTTCGCCAACCATGTCCATATCAATGCCGGCATTCATAGCCAATGCAGAAACCTGCTGCAGGTCTCCCATCCCGTGATCGACCATTTCATTGATTCCGGTATAATCTGTCACTACAAAACCTTTGAACTTCCACTGATCTCTAAGAACATCTGTCATCAACCATTTGTTTCCAGTTGCAGGAACGCCGTCAACTTCATTGAAAGAAGCCATTACAGAACCAACACCAGCTTCCACAGCAGCTTTGTAAGGTGGAAAATAATTATTGAACATGGATATGTGACTCATATCAACCGTGTTATAATCTCGTCCTCCTTCCGGAGCTCCGTAAAGTGCAAAGTGTTTCAGACAGGCCAACATCGTATTATTTTTTGAAAGGTCGGTTCCTTGGTAACCGAAAACCATTGCCTTTGCTATCTCACTTCCCAAATACGGATCTTCACCTGAACCTTCGGAAACCCTGCCCCATCTCGGATCTCTGGAAATATCTGTCATTGGAGAAAAGGTCCAGTTGATCCCATCTGCCGTAGATTCCTGAGCAGCGATCTGGGCTGACCTCTGAATCAAGTTCATATCCCAAGACGAAGCCAAACCTAATGGAATCGGAAAAGAGGTCTCGTAACCATGGATCACATCCATCCCGAAGATCATTGGGATCTTCAGACGGCTTTTCTCTACAGCTACTTTCTGGACATCGCGGATCTTATCAACACCTTTGATGTTAAACAATCCACCAACCAGGCCTTGTTCTATTTTTTTACCGATATCAGAACTCTGAGCTTGTCCTGTTGTAAAATCACTTGCACCAGGAAGATTAAGTTGTCCTATCTTTTCATCCAAAGTCATTTTTGAAATAAGGTTATCTATGAAAGCCTTTTTCTTGGACTGATATTTTTCGGTTTGATAAGACTGAACTGGTTTGTTCACCAATTCCTGTGCAAGAAAATAAGGCGAAAGTGCCAATGCAGCTAGGATTACAAACTTTTTCATATATAGTATTATTTTTTATTAATTGTTATATGGAATCGCCTATCATCTATACTTGATTTTTTTTCAAAATTCTTAAAGGCGATTTCATTATATATATTATTTAATTTTTTTATTTTACTAATTATTGATTGTATGACCTATAATAGTAATCGGAGAAATTTTAACACAAAGCGCACGAAGATTTTTTTATCTTATTGAAAATATTTTTAGGTTCACAAAGGCGCTATCGCTTATAAAAGCTAATTGTGATTTTCAATTGTTACTAATTATTGATATTCGTTTTTTTGAAAGATAGCATCCATTCATACAATTTAGGGTCAGAATAGGTTGAATCCCAAGAGTTGTGATTGTCATTTGGAAAAATCGTTAGTTCTGCTTTTGGATTTATCGGATGTAATTTCTGATAAAAATTGAAAGCATTCTCAGGCAGAACAACATCGTCCATTCCGCCGTGGAAAATTTTCAGGTTCATATCTTTGTAATTGTGAATGTTTGCCCACATTACCCGATCTGTCGGAGCACAGACTGATGCAACTGCCGCAAACATTTCCGGATGCTCGCCGGCTAATTTCAAAGTTCCCCAACCGCCCATTGATAAACCTGTAAGATAGATTCTCTCTTTATCGATTTTATATTTTTCAGAGATCTCTTTGATGAGAAAATAAACCGCATCTGTATCCCACCAAGTATTTGCTGGACATTGAGGCGCCAAAACAGCCACAGGTTCTTTGATTAAATCTTTATGTTGTAGAACTCCGTTAAGTTTTACTTTTTCTAAATCATTTCCTCTTTCACCAGAACCGTGAAGAAAAATAATCAATGGCAGTTTTGTTTTTGAATCTTTTGGAATATCCAGAAGGTAAGATAGTTTTTTCTGGATCTTAACCTCCCTGCTAAACTCGGATTTGATTTCCTGTGCGTTGGAAAATGTTGAAAATCCTAAAATTAAAAGTGGAAGATATTTTAGTTTTAAGGTCATAATAAGTAGATAAAAGAAAATAGAATAAAGATAAAAGACTTACAATCAATTTGTTTTTTTATTGAAAATAAATACATTAATCCATTTTTATTACTCGTTTTGTTACACATACTTTGTTACCAAAGATACAAAATGTTAACTTGTATGCCTAAGTTTATAATTATTACTGAATCCCATAGCCCCGATTGCAGTGGAAATCCTTTTGCTTTTTTTTCACATATGAAAAAGCAAAAGATTGCAACGGAAAGCGGGATCAAGCTCCTGAAATACTTATTGAATCAAAATGAGACAATAAATATCCTGCCCTAAAGATAATACTTTTTGCTAATCTATCTTATGCTTTTCTGATCTGAATCCGATTTTTTTCAAACCGGCTCTGATATCAGGTGCATTCATAAACAGATCCCACAGCAATCCCGTACGGTAATTCTCTATCATTGGCGCAATTGTACCCTGATCAATCGCCAAATATCGGGGTGTAAACCAGTCGTTGAAATTGATGGAGGTCGCATCATAAGGTCCGGCCTGTCCAATAAAATTAGGTTTTTCCTCATACAAATATCTAAGGAAGGCCATGGATTCCTTCGGTGTGTACGGCATGGAGCTAAGTGCTGCAGTCGGCACAATAACGCCCAGGTCTTCTTTCATCGGCTGATGTGCGGCGTACCCCGTAGAACCGTCTTTGTTTCTTGTATACCCTGCCGTGAGTCCCCAATATTTTTCAGAATAACCTTTGAATTTCAGTGGGTTTTCTAAGCAATATTTGTAGTCTATCGATACCTGGTTCCTGTTCAAATCCCAGTAATTTTTTACATATTTATCAGACAATTGTCTTGGATCCAGCCCCAAATAGGAATACTGACTCCAAAATAATGGTCCTCCATATTCTTCGGCATAATTGTGTTTTACATAAAGTGGAAGTCCATATTTTGTACGGTCTGTCGTGTAGGTTCCGTTGCGGGTCCAGCCTTTGTTATAAGTATCATAATCTATGGAATAATCCGGAGATGCAGCTGCCATTACATAAGTGATGAGGCACTCGTTATAGCCTTCCAGCGGGAAGTTCATTTCCCAGCCGTAAGTTGGTGACCAATGCCAGTAAAGAACTTTTTGCCCTCCTTTTGTGTACCAATTCCATTCTACACCTTTCCAAAGCTTGTCCATTTTTGCAGCCAGAGCTTTTTCCTCATCGTTTCCATTTTTGAAATATTCGCGGACACAGATCATCCCCTGAACAAGGAAAGCCGTCTCAACCAAATCTCCGCCATTGTCTTTCTTTCCAAATGGTACAACTTTTCCCGTTTCACCATTGATCCAATGTGACCAAGCCCCGTGAAAACGGTCTGCTTTTTCCAGAAAATCTGCGATATGCGTCAATCTTTTCACAGCTTCCTGACGAGGGATAAATTTTCTATCGACACCAACTAAGATTGTCATCAATCCAAATCCTGAACCTCCAGTTGTAATAACATGTTTGTCATTGTCCGGATAGATATTGTCCTCATGATAACGTTCTCTTCCTAAAAGAGATTTAGGCTCTGCAAAATCCCAGAAATATTTGAGGGCATCGCTTTGGACTTTGTCCATTAGTTGATTATCGGTCAGTTGTGATCTTGGTCTTTCAGAAACTCTGTTTTCAGTCAATTGTTTGCTTGTGCAAGATGTGAGTAATGCTAAGGAAACGATTGAAAGTGATATTATCTTTTTCATTAAATTAATTTAAAAATGAATTAAAATCCATACGTTGTTGAATGGAAACCAAGTTTGATGAGACCTTGTCTAACGTCCGTTGCATTCATAAACAATTTCCACAGAAATTGGGTTTGACTATTCTCTACCATTGGAGCAATCGTTCCCTGGTCAATAGCCAAATATCTTGGTGTCACCCAATTATATTGAATCGAATAAGCATCATAAGGTCCTGCTATACCAATATACTTAGAATAATTTTCATTATAAAGAAATCTCAAAAAATCCATACTTTCTGTCGGTGTATATGGCATATTGGAAATAGCCGCTGTTGGAGATATAATCCCCAGATCATTATTAGGCTGATGAGCAGAATATCCAGTTGTCCCATCAGGATTTCTGGAATAACTTGCTGTAAGCCCCCAGCTTTTTGAATTATAGCCTTGCCAGGATTTTGGATTTCTGACACAATATTCGTACATAATTTTGGCATGATTCTTTGTAACATCCCCATAATTGACATACTCGTCTGATAAACCTCTGGGATCCAATCCTAAGAATGAATAATGTGACCAGAACATTGGTCCGACTGTTCCATTAGCTCCATTATGATTTACGACCAACGGAATCCCGAACTGAGAACCAGAAGTTTTAATACCTCCGTTTCTTGCCCATCCATTTTGATAAACCGATTTTTCAATTGAATAATTTGGGGAAGCTGCCGCAAGAATATATGTGATTAAAGTTTCATCAAAACCTTGCAATTTCATATTCATCTGAAAGTCATAATTTGGAGACCAGTGCCAATAAAGCGTATTTTCTCCCTTTGTGTACCAGCTCCATTCGATTCCTTTCCAAAGGTCATCTGCTTTTTGAGCCAAAGCAAGTTCTGCTGCGTTTGTAGAGCTTTTGAAATATTCTCTTACACAGATCAGGCCTTGCGCAAGAAAAGCCGTTTCTACAAGATCTCCGCCGTTATCCATTGTACTAAATGGAAGTACATTCCCATTTGTCCCATTGATCCAATGTGGCCAGGCTCCGTGAAAACGATTGGCTGTCTGTAAAAAATCAAGAGCGGTCGTTAATCTTGAAACGGCATCAGCTTGTGAAACATAACCATTCTTGATCCCTACTAAAATTGTCATTAAACCAAAACCGGACCCACCTGTTGTTACTGTATTAGCATCGTCACTTGGATTATCTGTATGATATCTTTCTCTCGCGAGTTTTGAATTAGACTGCGCAAAATCCCAGAAATATTTTAGGGCATCTTTTTTTACCATTTCGGTGATTTGGGAATCTGTGTAAACAGTTGCGGAATTTTGAGGAGCTCCGACTGATGAATTATTAACATCCCAATCGCTTGAATTTGAGCAATTGTATGATAGCAAAAATGCTATTGACAATGTTATTATTCTAAAAAAATTCTTCATAATCATCTTTTTCATTTTTTATGAAAAACACTTTATGAACAAGTCATAAAGTGTTTTTATTACAATTTGTCTAATAGATTATTTAGAGTTTAGAATCAAAAATATTTTTGATATCAGTTGCAGATAATGCAGTATTAAATAATCTAAACTGATCAAGCCCTCCTTTCCAAGATGATCTTAACCAATCGTCTGCAGTATCATTATTAACTTCTTTAGGACCTGCACCAATTCTAAATTCTTTAGCTGTGGTAGCATCCATATTTATATCGCCATGATTATCCCAAGATTGTTGCTTTGCATTAGCGACTCCGTTTATATATAAGGTCATTTTACTTGTGTTGGCATCATAAACTAATGCACAATGTTTCCAATTATTATCAGCAATTCCCGGTATAGCATCAGCGCCTTCCCAATTGAACCACTTGTCACTTTTAGTTTTATCTACAATCGGAAATTTAATTTGTGTACCTGTAGCATTAGTTTCCATTAATAGCATACCTTGTCCGCCTGACCAATGATCTGTAGTAGTTGGAATACTAAAAACATGTTCTGGTCCATTGCCGCCATTATTATTTTTAGTTTGTCCATTTAGCTTAAACCAAAATGAAACTGTAAAACTTTTGGCGGTAGCAACCCAATCATTTGGTTTTGAATAAGTTATATATTTCAAATTAGCTCCTTGTATTCCATTTCCTGATATCCCAGAAGTTAGAGATAATGGATTACTTGTTGCTGGTGTATTTTGAAGTAAGTCTGATACTACTTTCAAAGGGTCTGAGGAAGGATAATCAAAAGGAACGAAAAATGTCTCACCAAGGTATAAAGGCTGGTAAACATTTGTTACATTAAATGCAAATGTTTTTGTAGTTGTTTTACCAGATAAATCAACTGCATCTACTTTAAAAGTATGATTACCTAATCCTAAATTTTTGTATAAGTATGATCCAGTAAAATTTCTATAATCTAAAAAAGTATTATAAGTATTGAGTGGAGCTCCATCCAAAGATATATTAATACTTTTGATTTCTACATCATCGGATACTTTAAAATCAAATGTATAATCTGCCATTGTATCAGTAAATGGAATATTTACTGTTCCAGAAGCTGGATTCATAATTGTTACTATCGGAGCAGCCTTATCTTCTCCAGCAGCAACACTACTTATATCATCGATATAACCCTCTGAACAAGCAGATAAAGCTAATATTGAAAATGTAGCAAAGGTTAGTTTTATTATATTTTTCATTTTAATTAGAATCAAAGTTAATTATTTATCTAAAGATTGAATTCTTTCCAATTGAGCTAATGGATAAGGCAAAAACTGTTTATCCATAGTAAAGGTTCTACCATCATAGCTCAAGGCCGCCGTATTGCCTAATCTTACCATATCAAAATAACGGATACCCCACTCCATACCAAGCTCAGCATATTTCTCATCCATTACTTGATCAGCTGTAACTGAAGTTAAAAGACCTAAGTTTGCTCTGTCTCTAACCTTGTTAACAGCGTCAACGGCTGATCCAGCAGTTGGACTAGCACCTCTTGCAACCGCTTCTGCATACATCAACAATACTTCAGCATATCTTGTAATGATATAATTTTTGTTACTACCATAGCTAAGTCGTCCAGGAATCAATTGGTTAGATGGTAAATAATGCTTACCACTGAAAAAGAATGCTCTATCCGAATTATTAATCTGATCATTATCTGGAGTCACATTAGAAACCCAAGATGGCAATGTTGAAAAATTAGGATCTTCTTTAATTTTGTTAATTCCTGCTGGTGTAAACAAAACATTAGTAACTAATCTTTTCTGTTCATTTCTACCAAGCATAAACTTAATATACTTCAAACTTGGTTCGTAAAAGCCCCATCCAGCTGTAGCTCCTGTGACAGATGGTGTCCAGCTTGTAGGGCCATAGAAATCCCAAAGGTGTTTTACGTTATTTCCTGCGCCTACTCCAAAATCAGAATATTGAATTTCTAACAAGTTTTCATCAGCCAATTTGCCCGGTGTTTTAAATAATTCATAATAATCACTAAATAAAGTAAATTTTCCAGAATTAATTATTTGTCCAGTAGCGTCTGCAACACCTTGATAATTTTTAAGTTCAAGATTTGCCATTGCTTTGATTGCTAAGGCTGTATATTTCGTAACTCCACCTCTGATATCTGTACGTTGATTTGGTCTAGCATCTGGTAAACTTGGTACAGATTCGTCCATTTGAGATGATACCCAAGACATTACATCATCTTTGGTTCTAAGTGTAAGCTGAGATTGATCTAAAACTTCCATTACAGGAACTCTACCCCAAACTCTTGAAATTTGAAATGTATAAAAAGCTCTAAGAGTTTTACACTCCGCAACATATTGATCTATCAATTGAGAATTGACACCTCCTGCTCTGAACTTCTCTAGTTCATTCATTTGGGCAGTAACTTGTACAACTCTTTCATACAAGATTTTCCACAAAGAATCATACATCCAATAACTTTGATCATAAGAATAATTATCTGTATCTGTAAAAGGCACCTGATCTCCTTTTCCTCCAGAATTAACATCATCACCTCTTACAGAAATTAATGGGATTTGTTCCCATCCAAAACCAACATCTCCATTATCAGAAGCTCTTTTACCTGATAATGTAGCATATGCTCCCATTACAGCTCCTTTAGCTCCTTCCGGACTAGTATAGTCAAAGCTAGAACCAGAATCCAACTGCATTGGTTCATCTAACTTGCTGTCACAACTTGTTAAACCTACAAATCCTGCAAGTAATACTATTTTTATATATTTTATTTGTTTCATTTTGTTAATTTTTAAGTTTTTAGAATTTGATACTATAACCAAATGTAACAACAGAAGGTGTAGGGTACACATCCAAGTTGACACCATCATTCGCTACTTCTGGGTTCATTAGATTCTCACTTTTAGTCCACATAAATGGTCTATCTGCAGTTACAGAAAATCTCATCTCAGGAACTCCATTAGCTTTTAAAGTATATCCCAATTGGATATTTTGAACTCTGAAAAAATCACCATCTTGTAGCCAGAATTTGGATAATTTTTGATTATTCCAGCTGTTTCTATAACCTTCCGAAGAGATATATTCATTGGTAGTACCTTCTCCATGCCAACGATTGATTGCAAAATCAGCATCAATGTTTCTTCCTGTCGTTCTGATAACTTCTCCTCTATTTCTATTAAGAATTTTATTCCCTCCTTGTCCATAAAATGCCATAGAAAAATCCCAATTTTTATAGCTTACTGCCAGAGATCCTCCAAAATAATAAGTTGGAACTGGTGAACCAAGGTACATTCTGTCTTCTGCATCAATTTTACCATCACCATTCATATCTCTGTATTTAAAATATCCTGGCTTAATAGGACTAGCAGTATTTGTAGCATTATACGCTACAGCCGTTGGATCTGCATTAATCTCGGCTTGATTCTGATAAACCCCAATTACATCATAGCCATAAAACACATCTATTGGTTGACCAACGACTAAACGCTGTGGAAAGTCTCCTGATCCTCTAGCAATAAAACCTTGCCCATACAAATCTGTAACTTCATTTTTGATTTGGCTAAAGTTACCATTAATGCTATATCTCCAGTCTTCGCCTATTTTATCTCTCCATCCAGCTGATATTTCAAAACCTTTGTTTCTCATTGCCCCAACGTTTTTGAAACTATCCGCATTTCCAATAGTTGGTTGAACAGGTATAACCATTTTTTTTGTATCTTTTACAAAATAGTCACCTTCTAATGTTAAACGTCTATCCAAAAGTTCAGCAGAAAGTCCTACGTTAGTTTCCTCCGTATATTCTCTTCTAACATCATCCAAATACGTTGTAAATTGAAAAGCAGGAAGATATGTATCAGCAAATACAGAATTGACAGTAAATGCTGTACTAGGTCTACTTGCATTAACTGCATCATTAGCCAATCTACCCCATCCAGCACGGAACTTCAATAAGTTTAGCCAACTAACATCTTTCAAGAATGATTCTTCAGAAGCAACCCATCCTAGACCAAAAGCTGGCAAATTAATAGTTTTTTGGTTAGGGAACTTATTAGAGCCTTCATTTCTAAGTGTAGCATAAGCTATATAACGATTCTTAAACTTGTAAGATAGTCTTCCAAAATAAGATGTTCTATAATATCTGTAAGGGCTTCCTTCTGTACTGATTCTTCCTACATCGGAGGTATTATTAAGATACCACGTTCCTTCATTATATCTTGAAAATCCAGGAATCTCACTAGAGAAAAAACCTTTCACACTCAGAAATTTGTAAGATTGATCTGCATAAGAAGTTCCTCCCATTAAAGTAAAATCATGATCTCCCAATGTCTTTGTCCAAGTTAAAGTATTATCCCAGATATAATCTTCATAATTGGCATTGTTACGAGTAATAGAAGATTGATTTATTGTTCTTTGAAAACCTTGACCAATATCATTAACAAAGTAAGGCAACTCCATTAAACGCTCATCAATATTTCTATTATTGTAAGAAAGCGTTGTTTTGAAAGTCAACTCTTTAGGTAATATGCTTATCTCCGCATAAGCATTGAAGTTTAATGATCTTTGAATTCCAAGCTTATCAACATTGTCCATTAATGAAAAAGGATTATCATGACCTCTGTAGCCTAGTAACTGAGCATCTGCATAAGGTTTGTAATCTGCATTTGTAAACAATGGGTCATAAACAGGCATTACAGGAACAGCATAATAAATTTGTTGCCAAGCAGAACCTTCATCATCATACTTTTCTCCACGAGTATAATTAATAGTAGCTCCAACATTCAACCAATTAGTTGCCTTGGCATCTACTTTAGCCCTGATGTTAAATCGCTCATAACTATTTCTCATTTTTAGAATCCCGTCTTGGGAAAAATAGTTCCCTCCTAATGAGTAAGCTACTTTTTCAGAACCACCATCTACTGCAAGACTATGACTCTGGATTGGCGCTACTCTCAAAGCCTCTTTATACCAATCCGTATTTACATTAGGAAGATTAGGGTTAGTTTTACTTCTTCCATATCTTTCTATAGCAGACTCAATAGCGGTGATTTCCCACTGATTTCCTGATTCTAATGCAAAATTAGTATACTGTTCAGCATTAGCCATTTTAATTACATTATTAGCATACTGAGCACCATAATAAGAATCGTAAGTTAATTTTGGTTTTTTATTATAACTACCACCTTTTGTAGTAATAACCACAACACCATTTGCTGCTAAAACACCATATATTGCAGATGCAGAAGCATCTTTAAGAATTGTAAAATCCTGAATATCATTTGGATTTAAAAATTCAATATTATCAACAAAAAGCCCATCAACAACATACAATGGCTGATTAGTTCCATTGATTGAGTGTACCCCCCTAATATTTATCTTTGGAGCTTCTCCTGGAGATCCATTAGTTATAATTTTTCCTTGCAAAGCTTGAGTAGCTTGTCCAGATGGCGTCTTAACGATATCAGCTGCTTTTACGGTAGTAATCGCACTTGTTAAGTCAACTTTCTTCTGAGTTCCATATCCAATCACAACAACTTCCTCGATCTTGTTCTCTTTCGTAACAGTATCCTGTGTGGTTTGTGCATGTAAATCACTGCCGAAGTACAGAGCAGCAATCAACAATGGTAATTTTACATAATTTTTTCTCATAATATTCTTAAGTATTATTTTCTTATTCTCCGAATATAAATATTTTTATTAACACAATGTTAATATATGCTAAAACAAATATAACCAATTGTATTTCAATAAATTAAAATACAAAATTATTATTTTTAATATGAAAAGCACTAAAAAATAATCCCCAAATTTTGGCTCAGTATTTGTCTATTTAATATAATCGAAGTTTTAATCACTCAAAACGAGCCATTATATTGCTTCACATTAAGACAATAAAAAGAATAAAATCAATAAATATTAAATTATGAATACCAACAGACTTTCAACAGAAATGCAAAATGCATTGATCAAACAGATGACAAAAGAAAATCATGCCTCACAAATATTCTTATCTTACGGTTGTTGGGCTGATACAAAAGGTTATGGCGGAATCGCAAATTTTCTTTACAGACATTCTCAGGAAGAAAGGAATCATATGATAAAGTTTATGAGATATATCCTGGACAGAGGTGGCGAAGCTAAAGTAGAAGCAATCCCTGCTCCTCCGGAAAACCCGCAAAGTTTGACCGACTGTTTCAATAAAGTTTTCCAACACGAGGTTGATAACACTACCTCTATATACGATCTTGTTGACTTGGCTTTCCGGGAAAAAGACTGGGCTACCTGGAACTTTATGCAATGGTTTGTGAAAGAACAGATCGAGGAAGAAAAACTAGCTCTTGAATTGATTGACAAACTTAAAATTGCTGGCGGAGACAGAGCAACCGACGAATCCCTGTTTACTCTGGATAAGGCTTTGGAAGCTGCTGCTGATGAAGTTTCTTTACCACAAGAGGCTACTGCAGATAATCCATCTTAAAACAAAATAAATATCACTAACTTTGATCTCCGTTTTTACGGAGATCTTTTAATTTATATTCAAACAAAATGGCAGACATTATAGAAAACAATCATTCCAATCCGGAAGATTTTTACAAATCGTTAAAAGAAAAACTGGAAGAGCAGCATAACTTCCCGGAGGAATATCTCTTCAAATTCATTGTAACAAGTGATTCTGAGAAAATAACAGAGATCTTAAGAGTTTTCGACAATTTGAAATACACTTTATCCAACAAAGAAAGTTCAACCGGAAAATATACTTCTGTCTCAATCGATTGTTTTGTGCTGGACGCAGACCAGGTTATCACTATTTATAAAAAAGTGGCAGAAATAGAAGGTGTAATGATGCTTTAATTTTTTGGTTTGAAACTTGTATTTTAAAATCAAATTTAATGTTATGAAAAAAGCATTTTTTAAAATACTGAACAAAATAAATGTCGCAGTTTTACCAAAGTACAGTAAAAGGGATTTTACAAAACTTAATAAATTTCAAAAAGCAATTTTTGGCTACAGATATATAGTTTTAATTAATTCTTTAGATTAATTATCAAATACTTAAAAATAAAAAAGCGTTCAATATTTGAACGCTTTTTTATTTTATCTTCCGGCTTCAGACTTTCGTCCTCCAGCTTTATGAATTCTCAAGAATATAACTGAACATCAATGGCGCACAGATCGTCGCATCGCTTTCAACAATATATTTTGGTGTTGTAATATCCAGTTTCCCCCAAGTGATCTTCTCATTCGGAACCGCTCCGGAATATGAACCGTAAGATGTTGTAGAATCGGAGATCTGGCAGAAATAAGACCAGAAAGGAATATCATGCATTTCCATATCTTGATACAACATTGGAACAACACAGATTGGGAAATCTCCTGCAATTCCTCCACCAATTTGGAAGAATCCAACTCCCTTTCCGCCTGAATTTTTCGTGTACCAATCAGCAAGATAAGCCATATATTCGATGCCTGATTTCATTGTAGAGAATTTCAGATCTCCTTTGATACAATAAGAAGCGAAAATATTACCCATTGTAGAATCTTCCCATCCCGGAACCACGATCGGCAAATTCTTTTCAGCAGCAGCAATCATCCAGGAGTTTTCTCTTGGGATTTCGTAATACTGCTCAAGAACGCCGGAAAGAATCATTTTGTACATATATTCGTGTGGGAAATATCTTTCACCTTTATCATCAGCATCTTTCCAAAGTTCGTAGATATGTTTCTGCAATCTTCTGAAAGCCTCTTCTTCCGGAATACAAGTATCAGTAACCCTGTTCAATCCTCTTTCCAAAAGTGCCCATTCTTCCTGTGGCGTAAGGTCTCTGTAATGCGGAACTCTTTCGTAATGAGAGTGCGCAACAAGATTCATAAGGTCTTCTTCCAGGTTGGCTCCTGTACAAGAGATGAAATCTACTTTATCCTGACGAATCATCTCAGCAAAGATTTTCCCAAGTTCAGCGGTTGACATAGCTCCAGCCAATGTTACCATCATTTTGCCGCCATCTTTCAGGTGTGCAACATAACCTTTGGAAGCATCTACCAACGCTGCTGCATTGAAGTGCAAATAATACTTTTCTATAAATTCCGAAATCGGCTTACTCATTTTATAAAAATTTTTGCAAAGATAAGAATTTGTTTGGATGTCAGAAGCCGGATACTGGATGTGAAGGTTAATTTTAAAAGACATTTTTTCCATCTGATTTCCGACTTCCAACATCCAACATATTTCACTACTTTTGCAAATTGAAATTTTAAACAGACAACAATGATATCGGCACAAGGATTAGGATTACATCACGCAGGAAATTATCTTTTCCGAGACGTTAATTTTACCATCAAAAAAGATGATAAAATTGGCTTGGTCGGTAAGAACGGAGCTGGAAAATCCACGCTTCTTAAAATCCTTTCCGGAGAGATCAACTTCTACGAAGGCAACGTTGTTCCGGAAGGAAACATCACAATTGGATTCTTAAAACAAGACCTTGATTTTGTAAAAGGAAGAACCGTTTGGGACGAGACGATGCAGGCTTATGAGCAGATCAATGCGATGAAGAATGAACTGGAGGACGTCAATCATCAATTAGCAACCAGAACCGATTACGAAAGTGATGCCTATTCTGATCTAATTGTCAGAATGACGGAACTGAATGACCTTTTAATGAATCACGATGCATATAATCTGGAAGGCGATGTAGAAAAAGTATTGTTTGGGTTGGGTTTCAAAGCTGATGATTTTCAAAAGATAACCGACGAGTTTTCCGGAGGCTGGAGAATGAGGATCGAATTGGCAAAACTCCTTCTTCAGAAAAACGATTTGATGCTTCTGGATGAGCCGACCAACCACTTGGATATGGAATCCATCATTTGGCTGGAAGATTTCCTGAAAGATTATCCTGGCTCTATCGTTTTGGTAAGTCACGATAAACAGTTTATGACATCGATCTGTAACAGAACTTTTGATGTTAATAATAAAAAAATTGAGGATTACAAAGCCAACTATTCCAAATATCTGGAGCTGAGAAAAGAACGTCGCGAAAAACTAGCGCAGGCGAAGAAAAACCAAGATGCGGAAATCAAGCAGATGGAAGACAACATCAACAAGTTCCGTGCAAGTGCAACCAAAGCTTCTTTTGCCCAGTCATTAATCAAAAAACTGGATAAAATCGAAAGAATAGAGATCGATAATGAAGATGTATCCAAATTCAATATTCGTTTCCAACCGTCTGTTACACCTGGAAAAGTAATCTTCGAAGCCAAAAACTTAGGAAAAGCTTACGGAAACAAGCAGATCTTTGACAACGTTGACTTCTTTGTAGAACGTGGCGACAGAATCTCTCTTTTGGGACAGAACGGACAAGGGAAAACGACTTTGGCAAAGATTCTTGCCGGCGATATCAAGGATTATTCAGGAGAATGGAATCTTGGTCACAACGTGAGCATCGGATATTTTGCCCAGAATCAGGAAGAAGTTTTGACACCGGATAAAACTGTTCTACAAGAAGCGGAAGATTCTGCAACGGAAGAAACCAGACCAAGAGTTCGTGACTTATTAGGTTCTTTCTTGTTTCAGGGCGAAGATGTGACCAAGAAAACCAAAGTTCTTTCCGGAGGTGAGAGAAACCGTCTGGCGCTTTGTAAATTATTGCTTCGTCCGTTCAATACGTTGATCATGGATGAACCTACGAACCACTTGGATATTCAGTCAAAAGAGATTATTAAATTAGCGCTTCAGAAATATGAAGGAACATTGATCGTGATTTCTCACGACCGTGAATTCCTGCAAGGTTTGTCTGATAAGATTTTTGAATTCCGTGATGGAAAAATGAAGGAATTCCTAGGAAACATTGATGAATACCTGGAATACAGACAAAAAGAAAGCATCCGGGAAATCTCTGCCGAAAGGTCAAAACTTCATAAAGAAGAGGTTGAAGAACCAAAAGCTAAGATCCAAGAATCAAAGCCAGCAACTGACAATCAGTCAACAACGATTGTAAGCAAAGAGCAGAAAAATATTCAAAACAAACTGAAAAAAGTAGAAGAAAAAATCTCTGAACTGGAATTGAAAATCGAAGAATTCGAAGCTTCTTTTACTAAGGAAAATCCTTCTGAACAAACTTTGGAAACTTATAACAAAACAAAAGAAGAACTGGATCTGACCTTACAGGAATGGGAATATCTTGGAAGTCAATTAGAGAACTAATTTTAAAATATCTAAATCCATTCAAAATTGAATGGATTTTTTATAGACCTGTTTTAATTCTTATCTTCGACAAAGAAATTCAAAAATGAGTGACAAACTAAGAAAACATATCGAAGAAATCACACCGATCACAGATAAGGAATTCGATTATCTGCTGTCTCATTTTTCAGTCAAAAAACTTAAAAAACATCAATTTTTGATCCAGCAAGGCGACCTGGTTAAAAATGACCATTTTGTAGTTTCCGGGTTGTTGAAAGCTTATCATACCAATCCTGACGACGGCAAAGAACACATTCTTCAGTTTGCCTGGGAAAACTGGTGGATTACAGATTTCCAGGCTTATTTCAATCAAACCAATTCTACTCTCAACATAGATTGTATAGAAGATGTCGAAGTACTTTCTATCTCATTGGAAAACCGCGAAAAAATCTGTGCTGACCTTCATAAGATTGAACATTTTTTCAGAAAGAAATCCAATTTCGGATACATTGCGCTTCAGCAAAGGATTCTTTCACTGTTAACTCATAGCACAAAAGAACGCTATGAACAGATGCTCAGCAACTACCCTTCTCTTTTCCAGCGTGTTCCAAAGTCTCTCATTGCTTCTTACCTTGGGGTTTCCAGAGAAACACTTAGCAGATTATCAAAATAAATGTGACCTACATCACAGAAAAACCTTGATATACATCCTTTCTTTCGGTCTCGATTTTGTAGAATTTTGCAGTATCAAATTTTAAAATTGTGATAATGAAAACCAAAATTTCAATCTTTTCTGTCCTATTTGTATTCATTTCAATGTTGAATATCACAAATGCACAGAACAAAAAATCTAACAAAGTTATGAGCAAAAAAATCTTATTCGTGGTGACAAGCCACGACAAAAAAGGCAATACCAATGAACCAACAGGCTATTATCTTGGCGAAGTCTCACATCCTTGGGAAATTCTCCATTCTGCTGGTTACGATATCGATTTTGTAAGCCCAAAAGGAGGAAAAGCCCCTGTTGACGGACTCAATCTGGAAGATGCAGTTAATAAAGAATTCTGGGAGAATAAAGAGTACCGTACAAAAATCGAAAACACGATGAAACCTTCGGAAGTTGACCCGTCAAAATATGCCGCAATTTTCTACGCTGGCGGACACGGAACAATGTGGGATTTTCCGGACAATACAGAACTTCAGAACATTGCAAGAAAGATCTATGAAAACAATGGCATCATAAGTGCGGTTTGTCACGGTCCTTCTGCTCTTGTAAACCTCAAATTATCAAATGGAAAATATCTGGTTGAAGGCAAAAAAGTGAATGCCTTTACCAATGAAGAGGAAACTGCCGTGAAACTGGAAAATGTAGTTCCTTTCTTATTGGAAGATCAATTAAAAGAAAGAGGTGCTATTTTTGAAAAATCCGGGCTTTGGCAAGATCACGTAGTTGCTGACGGAAGATTAATTACAGGACAAAATCCACAATCTGCAAAAAGCGTGGGTGAGGAAATCTTAAAAGGATTAAAACAGAAATAAAATTCAACATTCAAAATATAAAAGCAAGACCAAAATAGGTTTTGCTTTTTTTGTTTTCATTAATTAACAAGTTTAATTTATTTTCATTTTGTTTTTGTAATTTCACGTTAGATAAAAACTTAAACAAACTCAATCGCAAAAATCCACATAATGATCAATAATCTAAAGAAATTCCTGAACGAAGAACAAGACCCGAAAGCCGTAGAAAAGATCATAGAAAAGGTAAATGATTTGTTAACCAATGGAGAAAACGTCGAGTATGTTGCCGTACAAAACAAACCTACCATCAACTTGTCTCCGGATTCTATCGTTCTTACCAATAAAAGAATCCTGTTTTTCCGTTCCAAGACATTTGGTTTGGTGACGGATTTTCAGGATTATCTTTGGAAAGATGTTTCTGAAAGTCATATCAGCGAAGCTATTCTGGGTTCCACTTTCACAATGACGGCTGTCACCGGGTTCATAGAAACGATCGATTATATTCCTAAATCTCAGGCCAGAAAACTCTATCAATACGCACAAGCGAAAGAGGAAGAGATGATAGAATACCGACGACAAAAAGAACTGGAAGAGAAAAGAGCTGCTGCAGGAGGAATTACCGTGAACACTCAAACTGAACCAGCAGAAGAGCTTAAACCAGAAACCACGAATGAGGACCCAATGGAAACTTTACTGAAACTAAAGGCATTTCTGGACAATGATCTAATATCTGCAGAAGATTACGAAACTAAAAAGAAAGAGATATTAGACAGAATGTAAAATCTCTCAATTCTTACCAATGCAAGCAAAAAAATCTCTGATCATATTTTTCTCATTATTATGTGCTACAGTATTTTCACAAGTAAAAGACACGCTTCTACTGAAAGAGGTACTAAAGCAATTAAAATTAACAGAGAAAAACATCAATTTAGAAATAGCTTCGGATAGACCACTACCTTATTTGGCAGGGAAAACAGCATTAGTAATCCCCAAATATAAAGTCAATGAAGAAGACCAATATGGTAACTTTTACTTTGAGATAGAACCTTACATCATCATAGCAGACCAAAAGACAGGTAAGGTCCTTAATCAGTATCGCATCCCGGAGGAATGGGTTTCCGACGCTGTAAAACTCAGCAGCATCACAATCGATACAGGTCTATATCATCTTAATGCCAACACAAGAGCTTTTGGTGTGAGAGTCGACTATTCTGGGAGCAGCAACCCAAATCCTTATGGCAGATCAGACCTTTCGCTTTTCATAATTCAAAACAACAGTATAAAACGGGTTCTGAAAGACTACACAATCTCAGATTATCACGGAGAATGGGACACGAGGTGCACAGGCGAATTTGAAGAGATGTCAGCAGTGATAGACATCGATAAGATCCAGTCTAAAGGATACAATAACCTGATTCTGAAAATCACTGATCAAATGACAAAAAGCACCAGGACCAGTGATGACTGTGTAGAGAAAAAGAAGACCACAAAGCGCATAAAAACTTTGAAGTTCAGTGGAACAGAATATCAATGATCATTATTAAAAGCAGATAATATCGTCAAATTAATTTTACCTCAATATGTCAGAAATCTTCAAAGCACATTTAGATAAATTCATCCCAGTAACAGATGAAGAATTTGCTTCGATCATGAACTATTTCGAAATCAAATCGTTTGCTAAGAAAGAAGATCTACTGGAAGAGGGTCAAATCTGCAGATCCAACTACTTTGTTATCAAAGGTCTGCTAAGAAAGTTTTTCATCAATGAAAAAGGAACGGAACAAACCACAGATTTTGCATTGGAAACTTGGTGGATGACAGATAATTTTTCTTTTGAACGTAAAACACCAGCTGATTTCAGCATACAAACAGTCGAGAAATCAGAAGTTTTGACAATCTCCAGCGAGTCTCAAGAAAAACTCCTTAATGATTTCCCGATAATGGAAAAGTATTTCAGAATTGTTTATCAGAGAGCTTTCGCAGCCAATCAAAGAAGAGTGAAGTATATTTTCACTTATTCCAAAGAGGATTTTTATTTTTCTCTGATCAAGCAATATCCCGATTTCGTACAACGTGTCCCGCAATACTTAATTGCTTCTTTTCTAGGTTTCACACCAGAATATCTAAGTGAAATTCGTAAGAGAATCGTTTCCTAATTTGTGAGATATCTTCATTTACTTTAGTAAGGCTTCCTGACATTGTTTATTTTAAGACTTTTATATTAGAGTTGTCATCCTGATTAGAGTCGAAGGACACATATCATAAAAAATTATTTTGTGGATTTGATTTCTCCAGATCTTCGATTTGTGATTCAACCCTTTTCTTAAACCAGTTTAAGTTTTTCCCAATATCGATCTCTCAACTTTGTATCAACAAATTAAAACAATCAAAAACAATGGAAAAACGTATCAACATCCACGCAACAGAACCACAAGCCTACAAAGCAATGCTAGGACTGGAAGCTTATTTGGCCCAGTCGGAAATTTCAAAAATGATCAAAGAACTCATCAAGATCAGAGCTTCACAAATCAACGGTTGTGCCTATTGTCTGGATATGCACACCAAAGACGCTCTCAAATATGGCGAAACGGCTGAGAGGATCTTCCTGGTAAGTGCTTGGCACGAAGCAGACAAATTCTTCACAGAAGAGGAAAAGGTAGCGCTTAAAATGACCGAAGAAATCACATTGATCAGCCAAAATGGTCTTAGGGATGACACTTACCAAAAAGCAAAATCTGTCTTCTCCGAAAAACAAATTGCCGAGATCATTATAGCGATCGTGACCATCAATTCCTGGAACAGAATTGCATTGAGTACAAAGCTGGAAATCGGGGAATTTTAACTATGATGACTTTATACACTTAATCACAAAAGTCACAAAAGCTATATTTTCTTTAGGGTTTTAAAAACTCAAAAAAGGAAATATTTTGAAGAATTATATTCTATTTTTCTAGAGATTTTTTTCAGACTTTCTTTTTGTGACTTTTGTAGTTAAATGTTTTTTTCAAAAATGTCTCGATGTCTTACCAAAAACGTCGAGACCTTTTGATGAAAACGACGGGAGGTTTTAGGTAAAAGGTCTTGATGTTTTTATGAAATATGCAAACTTCCTGTTCATCGGACTTGCAGAAGCTACTTTTCTTCAGAAGATAACATTTATTGAAAAATTTTCTCACGGCTCATATGGTCAATCCACGAAGCAAATGTTTCATTTCATCATCAATGGCAATTGCTTTTATTATGTGCTAAGAGCCGAGGTCAAGGTCTAGTTCTACAAAGTACGATTTTTTATTTTCTTCGATATTCAAAGAATATTTTCCCGGGTAAAGTTTTTCCAGACGTTCCGTAGTGTTTTTCATGCCTGCTTTTGTAGATTCGTCTGCAGCGTAATGATTGACGATATTATTAAAAACCCTGAAATTCAGTTTCCCGCCATCAAGATTCACATTAATTGATATTTTTGAGGGTTCTTCTGTATTATAACCATATTTGAAGGCATTTTCAATAAAGTTCAAAAGAATCATCGGAACGATTCTAACCTCATCTGTAACACCATTTTCTGTATAAGTAAAATCCAGGCTATTATCCGTTCTTATCAGTTGCAATGCAATATAATCCTTGATATAGAATAACTCTTTGGAGAGCAGCACAAAATCATTTTCGCTCTCTTCCAGGATATAGTGCATTACATTGGAAAGTTTGAGAACCCCTTCCGATGCATCATCGGATCTCATCAAGATCAGAGAATGAATAGAATTAAGCGTATCGAAAAGAAAATGTGGATGAAGCTGATAACGGAGATTTAGCAGATCAGCTTTGGCCTTGGCACGTTCCATCTCTTTTCTTTTTATGGATTGGTGTATAAAAAATGAGCTGAGAAAAGAAAATAAGAACGGCAAGATCCCGGATATGTATTTTCTAGAAAAGGAGTCTTCCTTTCCCATCAACTTTGCAGAAGGGAAACTCTTTCTATGAGGTCGCATTTTGAATGGTGTCTCCAAATGCCCTTTTTCAAGATATGCTCTCTCTTGTGAGGAAAAATATTCTGGTGGTCGTGGAAAATATTCAGATGTGGTATGGATTTTTTTATCATTTGATATCTGATCCTGGAAAAAACCGAAACGAGGACCACTACCGTGATTATCCGGAAACATAAAAAATGGAAGCGTGCAAATCCATATATAGGAAACAAAAATACTGACCCAATAAAGCAAAAGTCTCCTTTTGTCATATAATTTGGGCAGAAGAAAGACCAAATTCAGGTAGAAAAAAACAATAAGCAGAACATATCTGGAAAAATCTCTCTGAAAAAAGGACGAACTCAGCAAACGCAAACTACTATCTAATTCCGGCGACGATAAGACAGGAATCAACAAAAGAAGCAAGATCAATACAATGTGATAATAGATATTTTTGTTTTTCACAGAGGCCTATTTTAATAAGAATTCTATAATTAATCGCACAATTCCTAAAATAGTTACAATTAAATTATCAAATCTTCAAAACGAAGTTAATAAAAAAAAATACTTCAAAACAAAAAACGCTTCCAAGTTTGGAAACGTTTTTTATATATTTTATTCAAGTCTTATTTGATGAAACCTCTGCTTCTGAGAAGTGGTTTGATATCGGCCTTGTGCCCTGTAAACTCTTCAAATGCTTTGTTCAGATCGACACTGTTACCAACTGAAAGAATATACTTTCTAAATCTATCTCCATTCTCTCTTTTGATCCCGCCGTTTGCTTTTATCCATTCCCACGCATCAGAATCCAAAGTTTCTGACCAGAGATAAGCGTAATAGCCCGCTGAATAACCGCCACCCCAAATGTGTGCAAAATAAGGTGTGTGATATCTTGGCGGAACTTGCGGAACCAACAATCCGTATCTGGACAAAGCTTGTTTTTCAAAATCCAGAACAGGGATCAGCTGGCTGTCAGAAGTCACTGTGTGCCAATTCATATCCAAAGTTGCAGCTGCTACCAATTCTGTTGTTGCGTAGCCTTGGTTGAAATTTGATGCTTTTTTGATCTTATCAATCAGAGTTTGGGGCATCTGCTGCTTTGTCTGATAATGCAATGCATAGTTTTTCAGGATCTCCGGTTCCAGTGCAAAATGCTCATTGATCTGAGATGGAAACTCAACAAAATCCCTTGGCGTGTTGGCCCCGGAAATTGATGCATATTTTTGGTTGGCAAACAGGCCATGCAAAGTATGACCGAACTCATGGAACATTGTTTCCACATCATCATAAGAGATCAAAGATGGTTTTCCAGGCGCTGGTTTCTGATAATTGAAGACATTTACAATGACCGGTTTTTGTCCCAGCAAATGTGACTGGGGAACAAAATTGTTCATCCAAGCGCCACCGCTTTTATTGCTTCTTGTGTAGAAATCTAAGTAATAAAGTGCCAGAGATTTCCCATCTCTGTCGAAAACCTCATAGGCCACAACATCCGGGTGATAAACAGGAAGGTCTTTCCTTTCCTTAAAAGTGATTCCGTAGAATTGTTCTGCGGCGTAGAAGACACCTTTTTCTAAAACAGTTGTCACTTCAAAATAAGGTTTGATCTCGTTCTCATCGAGGTCGTATTTTGCTTTTCTAACCTGCTCAGAATAGAAATTCCAATCCCAAGGTTCCACTTGGAAACCTCCTTTTTGAGAATCGATCAGGTCCTGGATTTCTTTTGCCTCGCGATTGGCCGTTTCAACCGCAGGTTTTGCCAATTGCGCCAAAAGTCCCATTGCTGCTTCCGGCGTTTTTGCCATTTGGTCTTGCAGGCTCCATTCTGCGAAGTTTTTCTTTCCGAATAGTTGCGCTTTTTGCAATCTTAGTTTTGCCAATTTCTCAACCGTTTCGCGCGTATCGTTTTCGTCACCTTTTTCAGCTCTTGTCCAAGACGCCTTGAAGAGTTTTTCTCTCGTTGTCCTGTTTTTGAGATTCTGCAAAAGTGGTTGTTGTGTTGTATTCTGCAGAGGCAAAAGATACTTCCCTTTCTGTCCGGCTTGTTCCGCATCAGTTGCAGCTGCAGCAATTTCATCAGCAGAAAGTCCGTCCAATTCTTTGACATCAGAGATCAGAACTGCTCCTTTTTTCCTGGCCTCCAACAATTTGCTGCTGAATTGTGTCGCCAAAGTTGCCAATTGTTGATTGATTTCCTTCAATTTCTCCTTATTTTCAGAAGAAAGATTAGCTCCGGCAATTTCAAAATTGGTAATATAAAACTCTGTTAATCGTTTACTTTCCGCATCCAGTTTATCGGTTTTCACCGCTTTGATCCTTTTGTAAAGCTTGTCATTCAAATAGATCTTATCCGATTGGGAAGCGAAGATCGGCGCATATTCCTCTTCCAACTTCTGAAGACCATCGTTGGTATTAGAACTTGTCAAATTGTAAAAAATAATAGTTGCCCTTCCAAGTGTTTGTCCACTATTTTCTAAAGCTAAAACCGTGTTCTCAAAAGTTGGTGCAGCTTTGTCATTTACGATTTTATCAATGTTGGCCAATTGTTCTTTCAAACCAAATTCAAAAGCAGGTTTGAAGTGTTCGTCCTTTATTTTATCGAATTCCGGAGCTTGATACTGCAACGGGCTTTTTTTAAGAAATGGATTATCTTTCATAGATCTTTCTACAGTTACAGAAATTTTTTTCTGCTGAGAATGTATTGTAATATTTCCTGCGCCAAACGCAATGAATGTGACAAGTAAAGTAGTTTTTATTTTCTTCATATATTTTAATTTTCGAAAAGGGCTGGTCTTTGGGTAATTTCGTGATAACAAACCGAGTTTTCATCAAAAAAATGAAACACCATACTTTTTCGAGTTTTATCTTTATTGGTGTGAGGTTCTCCTCCATGTAAAACATTGGCATGCCAGATCAGCATATCTCCTTTTTTACATTCGAAGATCTCTTTCTTAAGATCTAATTCTTTAACTTTTTCCTGAAGCATGATCTCATAGCCTTTATTGCCTTTGTTACCTAACATCCAGAAATTACCTTCATTATCATAATCAGAGTTCATATAATAAGGTAACTTGTGACTGCCCGGGTAATAATGGAGTGCTCCCTGATCAGCTTTTATATCTTCCAACGCAATCCAAACGCCAATAAGCCCACCTACAGGAAATGTCGTCATGTGGATACTATCCGAATGTGTTTTTTGCTGGCTTCCATTGATAAAATTGATACTTTGAAAGAGCTTGGTCTTTCCATCTAATAAAATATCGAGCAATTCCAATAAAGATTTCTCTAAACCTATTTCCTTGATAATTTCTGACTTATGCAAAGCAAACATCAGTTTATTACCATACTTGAAGCTGATCTCATTATTATCTAAAAGTTTCTGTATCTCAGAATTGACCTGATCGGCCTGTTCCGTTGAAATGAAATTTTTGACAACACTATAACCGTTATCAAAGAACTGTGATAAACTTTGTTGATTCTCCGGCGTTTGATTTTTATAAAAATCTGTTTGGAGAATAGCTCCAGGATCTTCTCTCCTTTTGAACTGCGATTCCACTTTTCTAAAATCTTTGCTTGAAATAGGTGAAAAATAGGATTTATTGATCTTGTATTTCTTATAAAGCGGAATATTATGTTTTAATTTTTTTCTATTGAATATGTTGAAAAATGCGTAACTTAACTTACTATTTTTTATCAATGACATCATGGAGTCTTATTTTTCTCAAATTTAAAAAAATAATTATTTATAAACGTTGTAAATAATTATTTATCATCCTCATCTCCATCACCGCTCCAATGGTTTTCCTCAAAAGAAATACTATCGAGTGCCAGCAGTTCGGCTTCGCGTTCCAAAGACTCACGCAAAGTAAAGGTAATCATATCTTTGTCTTTTTCCTTGGCTAAACGTCTTGTCATTGCTTTATCGATGAGCATAAAACGTTTCCCCATTCTTCTGGCTGTATATTTTCTCATTCCATTTTCCTGAAGAATATCGACTGCCATATCGACCGCCGTCCCGAGCGTTTCACGATAAATATGATTCACATTTTTATTGAGAAAATCATAAGCATCCAAACGGTTTTTGGCTCTTACAAAGATCTTGAGTTCGGGATAATTTTCTTTGGCATAATCGACCAGAAATTTATTCTTTTCCGGGTCATCCAAGCAAAGAACGAGAAGTTCCGCATCTTCGATTCCTGCTGACCTTAACAAAGCTGGCTTGGTCGCATCGCCATAATAAACATTGAATCCGTTTGACCTCAACAACGCAACCCTATCCGGGTCATTATCCAGAACGGTGGAACGAATTCCGTTGGCTTTCAAAAGACGTCCAACTGTACTTCCGAAAAATCCAAATCCTACGATAATGACTTTACGTTGTTTGATGATCCCAAGCTCTATATTTTCTTCTGTTTTTTGTTTTATGAATCGTTTGTCGAGAACTTTCTCCTTGAAGATCAAAAGCAATGGCGAAATACACATCGTAATCGCAACGATCGCCATCAATTCTGAATTTGCCTGATAATCGATCAGATACAGACTCGCGGCGAAATTGACCAGAACGAAAGCAAATTCCCCAACTTGTGACAGAGCAAAAGCCAGGAAAAAACTCTGTTCGTTGTTCATCTTATAATACTTTCCAATGGCGAAAAGAACAACCGCCTTAATTGCTAACACGATAAATGCCGCAGAAAATATAAAGAAAGGCTTCGAAGCTATAATATCAAAGTTAATTGTAGCGCCAACACTTACGAAAAACACAGCCAGTAACAGTCCTTTAAACGGGTCAATGGCACTTTCCAGCTCGTGACGAAACTCACTGTTAGCCAACATCACTCCTGCAATGAAAGCCCCTAAAGCAGGACTCAAATCCACTGAAATCATTAATTCTGAAACGCCAATTACCAAAAATAACGATGCTGCCGTTAGCAGTTCATTAAGTCCTGACCTTGATACAAATCTTAGAAATGGAGTGAAAATATATCGTCCTAAAAGAATCAAAGCAATAACAGCGAAAATCACGGTAAAAGGTTGAAGCCATTCTGGTAAATATTGTAAAAGAACTTTCTCGTGACCAGCTTGTGACAGTGCTTTTTCGGATTTAGAAATAAATGGTAACAATGCCAGAATCGGAATCACTGCAATATCCTGAAACAGCAAAATCGAAAACGATGATTCTCCGCTAACTGTTCGGAAAAGATTTTTTTCTTTCAGGGTCTGCAAAACAATTGCCGTGGACGACATGGCAAAACAAAGCGAAATAATGAACGATTTTTTCAGTCCAAACCCTGCAATATAAAATACGATGAAGATCCCGACAATACTGAGCAACATTTGGCTGACGCCCAATCCGATAATCCGTTTTCTGATTTGCCAGAGTTTCTGAGGTTCCAATTCCAAACCAACTAAAAACAAAAGCATGATCACACCCAACTCCGAAGCGTGCATAATGTCTTCCGCATCTCTTCCCGTCAATTGTAGACAAAACGGGCCAATCAAAATTCCGCCAAGAATATATCCGATCACAGAACTCAAACCCAATTTTTTTCCCAACGGGACCATAATAATGGCCGCTCCAAGGAAAATCAGGATTGTCATCGCAATGGAACCTTGCATCTATTCTATTTTTAAAGTTTCGGCCAATTCTTCTGAAAGCAGATTGAGTTCTGCGTCGGTCAGATTATCAGCATTATAAATGATGTGTATTTTTTTGAGGTCGATATTGTTGACGTATAGAGAAACTTTGAGTCCGGAAAGTAATTCTTCTACGCCTATTTTATATTTTCCCTCTGGAGTATAATTATTTTCTCTTCCACCCACACTTGTGATAATCAATGCGTCTTTTCCGGAAAGAATATTAATTCCATTCTCAGAAACCCAGCGCATATCAAAAACCTCATCTATCCAAAGTTTTAGCAAAGGCGGAAGCCCGAACCAAATAATAGGAAAATGGAAAATAATCCTTTCGTATTCTACGATTCTTTTCCTTTCACGGAAAGGCTGAATATGAAAATCGGGGTAATCCTCATACAAATCCCGGAACGTGACATTGTCCATATCATCATAACATTCTAACAATCTAACATTTGTAGTAGAATGTTCGAAGTAAGGATGCGCAAATAGAACCAATGTTTTTTTCAAAGAAATATCGATTTTCGTAAATATAGTGAATTTCTTTTTTTATGTCAAGATTTGGTGTATTACGAAATTGAAAATAATTTTTGTTGGTGGGAATTATTTTGGGATATTTGAGAAATTAAATTTAATAAAATGTTCAATCTTCAATCAACTAAGTTAATTAATATCTCATTGCCTAGTCTATATAGATATATGGATAAGAAATATTCTGATTTATTTTTTGAAGAAGGAATTATTAGAATTAGTTCTTTCGATAGATTCAGAAAATATCCTGACGAAATAAGAGGAGACACAAATGAGGGAGGGGGTATTTACGAGACATTTTCAAATGAAGGAACTCAAAATTTGATAATGACAAATACCGGTCAAAGTGCCTATATGCTTTGTTCAAGTTTACATTTTAGTAAAGATTTAATGAACGAATTTAAAGCTGATTCTTGTATAAGAATTAAAGACCCTGTTTCATTTGTGAATGCAATCCTAAATGCAATTCCTGGCACAATTGAAGCTTTTTTAGGGTTTTGCAATTATAAAGATTACAGAGTTATAAGTAAGACTATTTCACCTTTTTCTGATTTAGATGATTTGAGTGATAAAGGAACCGTAACAATAGGTGGTCCAAATTTCAATGCAAGGGTACAAGAGACTATTGGAAATGGAATGGATTTGATGTTTTTAAAGGAAATAAAATATCAGATGCAAAATGAGTTTCGTTTTGTTTGGAAAATTGATAACAGATATTTTGAAATGGAAGATTATATTGATATAAAATGTAAAGAAGCTATACAGTATTGCGAAATTGTAACTGATTAGAATCAAAAACCCAGACAAAATCTGGGTTTTATTTTATATTCATTTTCAATCTTACCATCCGCCAGAAGCTCCGCCTCCGCCAAAACTTCCGCCTCCGCCGAAACCGCCAAAGCCTCCGCCTCCACTACTGCTTCCGCCACCAAATCCTCCACCGAAGCTTCCCGGAAATGGGAAAAATCCGCCTCGGTATCTTCGGTTTCCTTTTCTTGATAGTGTGTAATCATCGTCATCGTAGTTTCCGCCGCCGTTATTACCATTCAGAATACTTATCAAAATAATAATGACAATTATAATCAGAATAATAGCGCCAATACTGATTCCGCTATCGTTCTTTTGTTTCTTGACAATCGGTTTGAATTTCCCTTGAACCGCTTCCATAATAGCAGAAGTTCCGCGGTCAATTCCATTATAGAATTCTCCTTTTTTGAAAGCAGGTGTTACGAGATAATCCAGAATCTGTCCCGCCACCGAAGCCGTCAAATATTGCTCAACTGCACGACCTTGCTGGATAGACATTGTCCGGTCTTCTGTTGCAATCAGGAAAACAACGCCGTTATCCACTCCTTTTTGTCCGATTCCCCATTTTTCGCCGTACATTGTTGCGAGATAATTGACATCTTCCCCACTGGTTGTCGGGAGAATTATGACCTCGATTTCTGTAGAAGTAGAATCGGAGAATTTGATTAATTTTTGATTCAGAGCATCCTTTTCAGATTCCGATAGCAATCCTGCTTTATCATATACAGGATAAAGAACCGCCGGTTTTTCAGGCACTAATTGAGCTTTGGAAAACAATCCAAAAACCAGGAATAATGCGAAAATATATCGTTTAAGAGAAGCTGATATCATTGGGTAATTCATTGATATTTTCCCCAGAGATCTGGAAATATTTTTTGAGTTCGAGTCCGGTTTTCAGAATCGCATCTTTCAGACCTTTGTAATAATTTTCCTTTGCAAATTCAGAAGTGACCTCATCATGAAGATCATCCCAGAATTGTTGCTTTACTTTTTTGTGAATGCCTTCGTCTCCGATAATCGTGAGATAATGTTGTTCAAAATTCACATAAAACAAAACGCCGTTTCTTTCTTTGGTAAGATGCATTTCCAACGAATTAAAAATCGCAAATGCTTTTTTTGCAAAATCATCTTCGGCGATGGAATCTATATGCACACGAATCTCACCCGAAGAATGGTCTTCAGCTATTTTGATGGCTTCCACAAGGGAAGCCATCTCTGTATCTGTAAGGAAATGATTCATTATTCTGAAAATGCAGGAGGTGCTTTTTCTGCGCCAGCTTCTGCTTTGAAGTATGGTTTTTCTTTGAAGTTGGAGAAATTAGCGATCACGTTATTTGGGAACTTTTTAATATTCGTATTATATTCCTTCGCCGCATCATTGTAATAAACAGTTTCTGAGCGGATACTGTTCTCAATTGCCGTATATTCTCTTTGGAAATTGATATATTGCTGGTCGGCCTTCAGGTTTGGATAACTTTCTACAACTGCCAATAATCTACTTAAAGAACCACTCAATTCGCCTTGTGCTGCTTGAAATTTTGCCATATCGGCCTCGGTCATATTGGTTGGGTCGATGTTAACTGATGTTGCTTTTGACCTTGCCTCAACCACTTTTGTCAAAGTTTCAGATTCGAATTTAGCATAAGATTTTACCGTTCTCTCCAAGTTAGGGATCAGGTTTGCTCTTTTTTGATAAACAGTTTCCACGTTTGACCATTTGGCATTCACAGTTTGTTCCTGGCCTACAAAACCGTTTCTAATTCCGACTGCCCAAAATCCTACTATAGCGATTAACGCAACGATTACGATTAATACAATACAACCTTTACCTTTCATAGTTTGATGTGTTTTAAAATTTTTAATTGAATCAAATATACAAATTAAATATATCCGCAAAGTTTATTTTTCAAAAACCTTGGCTTCCTCCCAAAGTTTGTCCATCTCAACAAGGTTTAAATCAGACAAAATCAAATTTTTGCTAAGAGCCAACTCCTCCATTTTCTGAAATCTGAAAATGAATTTCGAATTGGTTTTTTCCAAAGCTGTGTCTGCGTTCAGTCCGGAGATTCTCGAATAATTAATCAAAGAGAAAAAAACATCACCTAACTCTGTTTCTTTTTTATCCTTGTCCGTTTCCTGATGAAATTCCTGCAGTTCCTCTCGCACTTTTGCCCAGGCATCGTCCGCAGAATCAAACTCAAATCCGATCCCTTTCACTTTATCCTGAATTCTATAAGCCTTGATAATTGGTGGTAAACCTTTCGGAACACCCGATAAAATGGATTTATTTCCTTCCTTCAGTTTCAGTTTTTCCCAATTTTGCTTCACCGCTTCTTCATCTTCGGCAATGGTATCGCCATAAATATGTGGATGACGGAAAATCAGCTTTTCATTCAAAGAATTGATGACATCAGCAATATCAAAACTCTCTTTTTCCGAGCCTATTTTCGCGTAGAAAACCAAATGTAAAAGCACATCGCCCAGTTCCTTTTTGATTTCCTGCAAATCCTCATTCAGAAGTGCATCCGATAATTCGTAAGTTTCTTCCAAAGTCAGATGACGAAGCGTCTCAAAAGTCTGCTTTTGATCCCACGGACATTTTTCCCGCAGGTCATCCATTATATCGAGAAGCCTTCCAAAAGCTTCCATTTTTTCTTGTCGTGTATTCATAAATGATGAATGATATTTGATAAAGATAATGTCAGGCTGAGGCTCTCGAAGCCTTTTTGACCCTAACATCATCAATAATGATATGACTGTTGATTTCCAATAATTTCTTTAAAAATTCATCCCGATTTTCAGGTGTGATATAAAGGTCGTTCTTAAATTTCGAAAAGACAATCAATCCACCAACCGAAGTACCATATTTGTGAAATCCGCTCCACATTGTTTCTCCGATTCGGATTTTTGTGATTTTAAAAATACTGACCCTGAAAATATCGAAGATAACATTCACAACTAGATCTTCGCTGTCAATTCTAATTTTAATAAAGAAAAAACTGATCAATAAAACCGTATTGATTCCCGACAAAATAATTGCCATTATCAGCCATTCGGAAAAAGACATATCAAAATAAGCTGAGAAAATAATGATCATAAAAAGCAAACCGATCCCTAAAAATAAAGAACCATAAATCCAATCTCTTTTGCTTTTGTAAATATTCATTAATGCGATTTATTTTGAAGCATCGGAACAAATTTATAAACGCCGAATTCCTCCTTTTCAAACTGCGTATCAGAAATCTTCGTAAATCTGTAAAGAATCTGTTCATCGGTTTTTCCTAATGGAATTACCATTTTACCGCCAACTTTTAATTGTTTCAATAATTCGGTTGGGAGAACTTCCGCACCACAAGTCACTAATACTTTATCAAAAGGAGCAAATGTCGGCAAACCTGCAAATCCGTCTCCGAAGCTTTGGAATTTAGGTCTTAGATTCAATTCTCGCAGAATCTTAGTAGAAAAATTATACAGCTCTTTTTGACGCTCAATGGTGTAAACCAATGCTTTCATTTGGATAAGAACTGCTGTCTGATAACCGCACCCTGTACCTATTTCCAACACTTTCTCGCCTTCATTCACTTCCAGCAATTCGGTTTGTTCGGCAACAGTTGAAGGATGGGAAATCGTCTGTTTGGAAGCGATAGGAAAAGCACGGTCTTCGTAAGCATAATCTTCGAAAACACTTTCTATGAAAAGATGTCTGGGAACTTCGTTCATTGCATTCAAGACCAAAGAGTCCGTAATACCGATTTTCTGATGAAGATAATCGATCAATTGTTTTCTTTTGCCTTTGTGAACGTAAGTATCTCTCATTATCTTAATCAGTAGTTTTTCAAATCCAGACTGCAATTTCCGAAGTAAAATTTTAAAATCCAAACAAGAATCATTATTTTAAAAATATATCAGATAATTAACCGCTAATCAGAATAAAGTTTATAGCTTTGATTGTTTTTTTATTAAAAATTTAAATATATTTTCAATTAATTGAATGAAAGAATGGACGTTATGCAGAAATTAAGAGCTTACATCAAAGGAACCGGTTCATACGTTCCTCCAAAAATTTTAAAAAATGATTTTTTCGAAAAAGTAGGTTCTTCCGATGAGTGGATTTTTAAGAATCTGGGAATCAGAGAGCGCCGGATCGCCGAAGGTGAAGTGACCAGCGACCTGGCCTACAAAGCCGGACTGAAAGCTTTGGAAAATACCGGTGTAAAACCAAAAGACATAGACCTGATCATTGTTGCCACTTCTACGCCTGACAGACAAGCACCGTCAACAGCGTGTTTTGTTCAGGAAAAAATGGAAGCGCCTCAAGCTGTTGCTTTCGACATTTCTGCAGTTTGTTCTGGCGGACTTTACGGGATCGCAATCGGATGTCAGTTTATCGAAACCGGAATGTATAAAAATGTTTTGGTCATCGGCGCCGATACTTTTTCAACAATTACCGATTGGGAAAGAAAAGATTCGGTTTTCTTTGGAGATGGTGCTGGCGCAATTTTGTTATCTGCTACGACTGAAGATAAAGGCTTTTTCGATTTTAAACTTCATGCAGATGGAACTGGAAAATATCATTTCAATATTCCTGCAGGTGGCTCAGAAATGCCGGCTTCTGAAGAAACTTTGAAACAGAAACTTCATTATTTCCAAATGAATGGAAAAGAAGTTTTTGAAACTGCAACCAGAGTTTTGCCGGAAACAATCAATGAAATTTTAGGAGCCAATAAGCTGACTTCCGATGATGTAGATTGGGTCATTCCCCATCAGCCAAGCATCAGAATTTTACAGGAAACAGCCAGGAAAACCAATATCCCGTTCGAAAAAGTGATGACGAACATGGACAAATACGCCAACACTTCCGGCGGAACTATCCCGATTGTCCTTGATGAAACTTACAAAAGCGGAAAAATCCAGCCCGGAAATCTTTTGCTTTTTGCAGCTGTTGGCTCCGGCTGGACTTGGGGAACTGCACTTTATAAAGCTTAATTTTTTATCGCAAAGTCGCAAGAATTAAAATACAGAACTCATAAAAGTCGCAAAGTTTTCGTTGGCGACTTTTAAACAAAATCAAATTAAAAAAATAGCGCCTTTGCGTTAATATATAACACTTGGAAACTATGTTAGAAAATCAAACTTTCCTTATTACCGGAATTGCAGATGAAAATTCATTAGCGATGAAAACCGCTGAAAAAATCCTTGAAAACAACGGAAAAGTTGTTTGTACAGGTTTGGGCGTAACACCTTTTCACAAAAATCTTTCTGAAAAAGCAGAATCTTTTCTCAATAAAAATTATGAAGACTTCGAAAATGCCTGCAAAAAAGTTTTAGGAAATGATATTTACACAGCTCCATTAGATGTGACCTTACCGGAAAGCTTAAGCCATTTTGCTGATGATTTGAAGAATAAAGATATTCAGCTGAATGGATTTCTTCACGCCATCGCAATGGATAAAACCATCCGGAACAAATCCGTGAAACCAATGCTGGAAGTGACCGCCGAGGAATTCAATGACACGATGAATGTGTCTGCATTTTCATTGGTTACGCTGTGCCATTCATTATTATACAATGGTGTTTTGCAAAACGGTGCTTCGATAGTTTCATTAAGTTATATCGCGGCGGAGAAAGTTTCCTTTTTCCCTTACATCAATATGAGTATTGCGAAAGCAGCACTTGAAAGATTGACGATTGAAATGGCTTATGAATTAGGTGTAAAACATGGTATTCGCGCGAACGCCATCCGATTCTCACCCTACATGGGAAGTAAGGCCGGAAACGCAACTTTGAAGGTTGAAGATGTGGAAAGAGCGAACAGGATCAGTCCGTTGGGTAATGCTTTGCCTGAAGATTTAGCGCACGAAATCGTTCATCTTTTCCGAAAAGAAACCAGGATTACCGGGGAAATCCGTCACGTTGATGGTGGTTTTCATATTATGGGATAGTTGGGTTGGAGCGTGAGAGTTTGAGAAATTTTGAAGGTCTTCGACTACGCTCAGACTGACAAATCCAATACTAATAGTTTATTTTCAGCGATGTCAGGCTGGGGATCTCGAAGCCTTTAACTAGAATATCTCGCAGATTGTGCTGATTTGGCAGATATTTTTTTTAGAAATCTACGTCATTAATAAATCTTTGAGAGATTTAAACTAAAAAACACATTCAAGTTGCAAGTTTTGTGGCTTGAATTTTTATTTGGTTAAATTGCATCATCAAAATTATTTTAAAATTTATGAGACAGATAAAGACTGCTTTGTTGGCTTACGGCGGTTCGGGGAAACTTTTTCACGCACCATTTCTTGAAGTTAATGAAGGATTTGAATTAATAGGAGCCTACGAACGAAGCAAAAAAAATATACAGACAGATTATTCTGGGGTTAAAAGTTTTAATTCTTTGGAAGAAGTATTAGAAAGTGATGCGGAATTAATTGTTGTCAACACACCAATCGATACCCATTTCGAATTTACAAAAAAAGTTTTAGAGGCCGGAAAACACGCTTTAGTTGAAAAAGCTTTCACAACCACTTCTCATGAAGCAGAGGAATTGCACAAGCTTGCCAAAGAGAAAAACCTGAAACTCTGCGTCTACCAAAACCGAAGATACGACAGCGATTTCCGGACCGTTAAAAAAGTTTTGGACGAAGATTATCTTGGAGAGATCGTGGAAGCAGAAATCCGTTTCGAAAGATATAATCCTGAACTGAGTCCGAAAGCTTGGAAGGAAAATGGAAATCCTGGCGCAAGTATCTTGATGGATCTGGGCTCGCATGTGATCGATCAAGCTTTGACATTATTCGGAAATCCGGAAAAGGTTTTTGCCGACATTAGAAGAACGAGAGAAAATACGCAAATCGATGATTATTTTGATATTTTGCTCTATTACCCTGACAAGCGTGTGAGATTGAAATCCAGTTATTTCGTCAAAGAACCAACACCAGCTTATGTTTTCCACGGCAAAAAAGGAAGTTTTCTAAAACACAGGGCTGATATCCAAGAAGATGAATTGAAGCTTGGAAAAGTTCCCAATCGTGAAAATTGGGGAACTGAGCCAGAGGAAAAAACCGGACTTTTAGTTTATAACGACAGAGTTATAAACTTTCCGACTTTCCAAGGCAACTATCTGGATTTTTACGATGACCTTTACAGTGCAATCGTGAATGATAAAAAAGTTCCCGTGACAGCCAAACAAGCTTTTCATACAATGAAAGTAATTGAAGCTGCTAAGGAAAGCTCTGAAAAAAGGGAAGTAATTGAATTATAAAATCATAGTTAGAGCTCCCTTCCTTAGGCCTTAACGGAAATCCTTTTTTGTATGACGTCCAGATTTAAATTGAGTTCGTCGGCAAAAGATTTGGGGTAAAAAACTGATAAGTTGTCAAAAAAAATATTTAAAATGAAAAGACTCAGAATCGTAATTCTGGGTCTTTTCATTTTGATATGAATTTCTAATTACAAAATCAATACTTGATCATCAACACTCCACTTCCTTTAATTCTATACAAACCTCCTTCTGGTAAGACCTCATCGGTTTGCGCCGATGCCTCGTTGTCGTAAACAGGACATCCCTGAATGATAGCAGGAGTTATGTCGGAGGCATTCTTTATTACATGGAGTTGAGTCTGGGGTTTTTCTTCTACCATAGAAGATTTGGCCAATACTGAGCGATCGATGGTCTTCAAAACACCGTTAGCATCCACTACAACTATCCTATCACTCGGATTGGTACTGATATAATTAGGGCGCTGGGCTGCCTGCAAAGTTTGCCATGCCGCTAAAGTTCCATAACCCAGTGCATCTATACGTACTCCGCCTAATATCAAGTCAAGTCTTTGGGTAGGATTTCTATAAAAGGCATCCACATTGGGATCAGCACCCAGAGACCAGTTTCCCCTTTCATCCATAATAGCACGATAGACATTGGCTGCTGTAGATGACGCACTACCATCACTATTTGCACCTGAAGTTCCCAACCAAATCTCTCCTCCCACCGATGTATACTTCCCTGTTCGTAAAACAATTCCTGCCCGCTGTTGTGTAACTGCCGTGGTCAGTCCATAATTATTACTGGACGTGGAAGTATGTCCTTCAAATGCTGCAATAGAAGTTCCATTTGGCCTGGCAGTCCTAGCTCCGATAGCTCCTGATGAAATAATGTTACGATGTACGATGGCCTGTGCATTATTGGTGGTCGCCAAACTATAATTAATATCCAGATCGCTGTTGGCCTGGAAGGTCCACTTATCATCAAACTGATTGCTCCCAAAAACAGTATCTGAAGGAGAATATCCAACTCCAACCCTTCCTTTTGGTGTTACGATAATATCATCTAATACCTGTGTGGTCGTAGGCGTTCCAGTCGTGGAATTATCTTTTGTTGCATCAATATGAAAAGTGCCCAGACCTTGACTGGTACCTACTGCTACATTTCCTTTTTGATAGATATCCTGCGTATTAAGAGTTGCTTCTGTATCAGTAGTACGCACTTTCCATGGTTCCGTTCCTCCAGAAGCATTACCTCCCGTAAACTTCTGCCAAAGAACCCCATCAAAATAGTAATAACCCGGCGAATCCACATAAGTTCTCGGGATATTGGTATCTCCTCCAGAAACATCGGTAACATAAATAAGAGCTGCCGTTTGATCGGTTCCATAAGTTGCAGTATTATTTGTAAGCTCAGCTCTGGTAAGCCGTGGAGACTGAAGACCGATGTGTTGAGTATTATCAGTAATACTTCCTGAGATATCTCTTTTGGCACTGACATCTAATGTCGTTTTGGGACTATCGGTGTTGACACCAACTTGCCCAAAAGTGAATCCAAATGCAACCAATGCAATGGATAGATAAACTTTTTTCATCTTTTGTGTTTTTGTTCGATGCAAATGTAAAAAAAATCAATATAAATATTAATAAAATTTATTTTTATAAACTAAAATAAATATTATAAAAAATAAATTAAACAATAATCAATTAAAAAACAACAAAATAACATTCATAATGATTATAAAACAATCTTTACATAAAACTAATAGATTATGATCAGATTATTCGTATTGGAAAAAAAAGAGGTTACTGAGAAAGATTAAAATAAAATTGTTTGTAATCAATACTCACTCTCAAAATTCGACTAAATAACAAGACTCAAATCATGAAAAATTGTATGTCTTTTTTTGATGCCGAGTTGCTATAATTCTTAAATTTACGACTTAAGAAAAATTGAGCTATGATAAAAGCAGGACTTGTAGGAGCAGGGCATCTTGGAAAAATCCATTTGAGATTACTGAATCAATCTGAGAAATATGAACTTGTTGGTTTTCACGATAAAGATGTTGAAAATGGTAAAAAACTTGCGGCCGAATTCGGTTATAAATATTTTGAAAGTTTCGAGGAATTATTAGATGAAGTTGAAATGTTGGACATTGTAACCCCAACCGTTTACCACTACGATTATGCGATGAAAGCAATTGATAAAGGGATCCATTTCTTCATCGAAAAACCTGTGACACAAACCTTGCAGCAAGCTGAGGAAATCCTTTTCAAATGCAGAGAATTTGGGATCAAGGCGCAGGTTGGACATGTTGAAAGATACAATCCGGCTTTTATTGGTGCAAAAGATCATATTAAAAATCCAATGTTCATAGAGATCCACAGGCTGGCTGAGTTCAACCCGAGAGGAACGGATGTTTCTGTGGTTTTGGATCTGATGATCCATGACCTGGATATTCTGCTTAGTCTTGTAAAATCGAAAGTGAAACTGATCCATGCAAGCGGCGTTTCTGTTGTGAGCAAAACGCCGGACATCTGTAACGCCAGAATAGAGTTTGAAAATGGCTGTGTCGCGAATCTCACAACTTCCAGAATATCGATGAAAGCCATGAGAAAATCGAGGTTTTTCCAACAAGATGCCTACGTTTCAGTAGATTTCCTGGAGAAAAAAGCGGAAGTTATCAGAATGAAACCTGCACCGGAAAATCCATCTGATTTTGATATGATCATTGAAAATGCGGAAGGTGAGAAAAACCAGATCCTTTTCGAATATCCGAACATCCAGCCGAACAATGCCATTCTTGACGAATTAGAAAGTTTCGCGAATGCTATCGAATATGATGTTCCTGTACAAGTCTCCTTGGAAGACGGAACCGAGGCCTTGAAAGTGGCGCTGGAGATCGTGAGGTTGATACAGAAAAATTAAAACATGAATTATATAAAATATTTTTTAGTAATACTCCCATTATTCTTTTTCTCTCAAGATCCCGATATAAAATTTGACAAATATCTTGACAACAAAACAAATGTCGTATATGCTGATAATAATGAGATCTGCCCTATAAGCGTAGAATATGAATACACCGGAGAGAATATAAAATCCAGCCTGGGAAATAAAAGCATCATTGTTGTTCCTGCAAATGCTAAGAAATTTATCATTTCCAGAATTGATGTTGAAAATAAATCTAAGGGCTTCAAATTTAGTTATAATGTATTTTATGTTTTCGGAGATGTGAATTCAAAACCATCGAACCCTGATGAAACTTATTGGTTGCCCTACTCTGTTGGAACTTCACAGTCAATCTATCAAGGTTATAATGGAAATTTTTCTCATCAGAACGCTTATGCTTTGGATTTCAGTCATAAATTGGGAACAGGAATTTTTGCGGCTAGAAGCGGAAAAGTCGTTACTACAAAATCTGATTCTGACCAGGCATGCTTCACAAAGGACTGTGCCAAATATAATAATAAGATCATCATTCTTCACGATGACGGAACTTTCGCAGAATATGCCCATCTCAAAAAAAATGGTATCATTGTAAACAAAGGCGATGAAGTGAAACAAGGACAGCTCATAGGATACAGTGGAAATACCGGATGGAGCAAAGGACCTCATCTTCATTTTTCAGTTTTCACCAATAAAATAGATGGAGAAAGAAATTATTATAAAACAAAATTTAAAGTGAAAGAGAGTACAGAACCAATCTACCTTCAAGAACAAAAGCGATATACAAGAAATTATGAATAAGATCAACCTAACTTATTCTTTATTTTTTGGACAGCCTGTTCCAGTTTTTCTTTATCCTTTAGTTCACATTCCCAGATCGTAATGGATTTCCAATTCATTTCTTTCAACTGATCAATAGCCTTCAGGTCTCTTGCGATATTATTTTCGAACTTATTTTTCCAAAAATCTCTGTTCGTTTTCGGTAATTTATATTGACAATATGGACATCTGTGCCAGAAACAGCCGTTGACAAAAATCGCGATCTTTTTTGAGATAAAGGCAATATCTGGTTTTCCCGGGATTTTTTTTGAGTGAAGCCTATATCCGCGGATCCCATTCTTCCACAACTCTTTCCTAAGCAGCAATTCCGGTTTGGTATTTTTGCTTTTGTTCTTACTCATGACCCTGGAAACACTCTCGCTCTTTGGAATCGGAGAACGTTTATCTCTGATGTATGTTTCAGGTTGTTTCATTGGAAAAGTTTGCTAATAGTCTGAATATTATGTTAAATCCAAAACTAAGACCAAAAATACTAATTTGAATTATTTCCAGATTTTTATGATATATGAATAAGATCACTTTTCGGATTCGGAAAATATGATATATTTACAATCGAGTATCATTATTAATAAGAACAAAAATCCTTAATAATGATCAGACAATTATCTTGAAGTAATAAATATATCATCATTTGAAAAAGACGATCGAAATAATACTTTGTTTTCTCATATTATTTTCTTGTTCAGAAAATAAACAAATGGCTCTAAATTGTCAAGATGCTCAAAAATTAGCTAAATCAGATTTTGAAAAAGGCAAGTATATTTATTATGAATATCAATATTTGAATGACAAAAAATCCTCAAATAAAGCATTTAGCAATATTTTGAAAAAGAAGAATATAAAAGTAATTTATAAAACAAAATACCCACCTTCTTGTATTGTTGAACAGGAAGGAATCGAAAAAAGTAAAAAATGCTATCAAAGAATGATGAACCTGGAAATGGAAGCAAAATTTGGGAATCATTTTTTTTGACAGTGTAAGAACAGAAGCATTAAAATAAAATCAAAATATAGAATGAAAAACATCGTTGTCATCGGAGCGGGAACTATGGGAAATGGTATTGCACATACCTTTGCACAAAGCAGTTTTACGGTAAATCTCGTGGATGTAAAACAGGAAAATCTGGACAAAGCTCTGAAAACCATTACGACCAATCTAGACAGGATCATTGCAAAAGGCAATCTTACAGAAGAAGAAAAAGCACAAACTTTGGGCAATATCAAGACCTTCACAGATATCAAAGATGCAGCTCCTACCGCTGACCTCATTGTAGAAGCTGCGACAGAGAATCTTGACCTTAAGCTGAGAATATTTGCACAAATGGACGAATTGGCCCCTGAAAACTGCATCCTGGCGACCAACACCTCTTCTATTTCCATTACACAAATTGCGGCAGCAACAAAACGTCCGGAAAAAGTAATCGGAATGCATTTCATGAATCCTGTCCCGATCATGAAATTGGTGGAGATCATCAAAGGTTATTCGACATCTAAAGATACATTTGATACAATTTTCGAAATGTCAAAAAAATTGGGAAAAGTTCCGGTTGAAGTTAATGATTATCCAGGATTTGTAGCCAACAGAATCCTGATGCCGATGATCAATGAAGCGATTGAAACGTTATATAATGGCGTTGCAGGCGTTGAAGAAATAGATACAGTCATGAAACTCGGAATGGCTCATCCAATGGGACCTTTGCAGCTGGCAGACTTTATTGGGCTGGATGTTTGCCTTGCTATTCTCAACGTGATGTACGACGGTTTTAAAAATCCGAAATACGCGCCAAATCCTCTATTGGTGAATATGGTAATGGCGGGTAAGAAAGGTGTAAAATCCGGCGAAGGTTTCTATGATTACTCTGAAAGTAAAAAGGCTGAAAAAGTTTCGAAAATGTTTTTGAAATAATTCTAAAATTGCCAATTAGTAATTTCGGATCACTATTTATAACTTTGTCAGGATCAGTTTTGACAAAGTTTTTTTATTTTTAAACTATGATTGCCATAAAACTCAATTCAAGATACGAGAAAATCTTACAGCTTTTCTTAATTATCGCTACTTATATAATGATCGTTCTAAGATTTCTGCTGAACGAAAAAGGACGCGTAAGCCCTGACTCTATAAGATATCTGCGACAGGCCAATGTGTTTCCCATCATAGATGATACAATTGCGCCTTTGGGCTATCCATTATCCATCAGGTTCTTTACGTTCTTCGGAGTAGATGAATTTTGGGGCAGCAAATTGGTGGGACTTTTTGCATATACTTTTATATTGGTATTCGCCTACAAGAAAAAGTTTTACTTCAAAGAACTCTTGGTCGTTTCTTCTCTGTTCAGTTTTGTAAGCATCTTTTCTTTTACGATGAGCGAAGCTTTTACATTGCCTTTTGTGATACTACTATTCTTTACAGCCCGGCAAATTTTCAAAAATAAATTAACAGAGATCCAGGGCATCTTTTTTCTTACGCTTTTACTTGTCCTACTTCTCAATATCCGTTACAGTGCATTATTCTTTTGTTTAGGGATTTTGGCTTTCGGGATGATGAATTTCAGGAAAAACTATTGGAAGACCTTTGTAATTTCAGGCGTATTGGGAATTGGTTTTTATGGACTTTACAAATTGATCTTCATCGATTATTTTAATGAAAATTACATTGCCCAATCTCTAGAAATTGGACTAAAACCCACCTCTACTTTAATCCCGGAACTATTTCAGGGACTTGCGACCACTTTTGATCCGTTTGTCCATATAGCTGACCCCAATGGCGGAATTATCAATTATGGGATCTATGGTTTAGGCGTTGTGACAATTATGGCAATGATATTTCTATTCGTGAAAACCAAACTTTCTGAAACGGAGAGATTCATCCTTGTCGTCTCTCTGATTTGCATCGTTTGTTCTTATTTCATCCAGTATTTTTATTGGATCAATCCGATGGATTATAGATTGCTTGCTCCTTTTTCCATTGGGATATGGATTGTTTTTTTAAGAAAGTTATTTCAGATATTTGATGATACAGTCTATTCCATCGCTTTTCTAAGCCTGATGACAGGTTTTATCTTCACCTGGCTATCCAAGGGCAATTATCTGGAGAATAGAAAAACGATCTCTGAGTTCCTGGAAAAAGAGAAACTGAAGGATACGACCTTCGAATATTATACAGAAACGCTTGAAAACTTGGATGAAGTTCAAGTTGCAGAACTTATCAGCACAGTGAATCCTAGAGTTTATATCACTTTCAAGGCTGCAGATACTGTGAAAAACAACGTATTGACAAGATATAAGGTAGAAAGTAAGATCAGGATCAAAAAAAACAATTATCAATAATTCTTTTCGGGAAATTTTCTATCTTTGAAAAATAGAGTGATGTCACAAATACTCTGATTTATATTAAAATTTTATATTATGAAATTACCTAAGTTTTTATTAGCCGACAATTCTGATTTCCCAGAAGATCTTTTTGTAGTACACACAGAGTATCCGCGTTTCATCCTTAACGTAGAAGAAGAGGATGTAGAATGGTTGGACGACTTGGAAGGGGATGATGAAGAAACTGTAGCAAACGAGGCTACAAAAGTTGTGGAAGAAGCCTTCAAATGGTGTGATGAAGAACTTGCAAAATACGACGACGAGGAAGACGAAGAATAATAAAAAAAGGAACTCAGATGTGAGTTCCTTTTTTTGTGGGATTATTTCAATTTATTGTTGTTTATTAAACTTCAATAATAAAAGATTGTCCTTATAAAGTTCCAATGTAGTTTCTGTCACTACATACTTGTTCACTTCTGGCAAAACACTTAGAAAACTGGTCTCAGTTGTCATATTGTTGCACATTTTCCTTGTAGAACCAATAGCTTTTGCAGAAAAATTACCTGCAGAAGTGTCTATTGTGGCCTCAGAAAAATAGTTATTGCAACCTGCGTTTCCAGAGATTCTGTTCTGCTCGATCAATAACGTTGGCTTATTTGTGATATCATCTGCTAAAACCCACTGTGTCCCTGTAATAGGCGCTTGGTTTTTTCCAACTTTGGAAGCATTTCCTAATCTGCTTGTACAAGAAACAATAGACAGAGATAATATGGATATTAAAATAAGTTTTTTCATTTCATAAAGAATTACCTTTCAAAGATAAGATTTTATTCCTTAACATAATATTCATACTGAAAAAAGACAGCACAAGATCAATAATCAAAAATTAAATCTATTATGAAAAAATCAATTTCTGAAACACCAATCAAATTAATAATGAATAAGTTATGATTTATTAATTTTAATAGCCTAATTTTGCACCCCGAAATAAAGGATCATAATATGAAAAGAATCGCAGAACACAGAAAGCTTCTTGGTATTGATAAAACAGCAACTCTGAAGGATTTGAAGACCATCTACAGAAATACGATGAAGGACACGCATCCTGATAAATTTGTAAATAATGAAGAAGGAAAACTGGAAGCGGAAGAGAAAAGCAAATCTGTGATAGAAGCTTATCATTTTCTAGTAAGCATCCACGAAGAAACTCAGGAAAAATATAAAGAAGAATATACGGAAACTATTACAAAATCTAATATTCAGGATTTTTATCTTGAGAAATCGATTTTGACCGTTCAGCATCTCAATGGAAAAATGTTCGAATACATAGGTGTTCCAAGAAATACTTATATCAAAATGGTCAATTCCGATTCTCCAAGCCGTTTTGCAAGAAGACACATCTACGGAAATTTTATCTATAGAAAATCCGGGGAAGTGATGGCGGATTAATTTTCGGTATTTAAAAATACACATTGGGGCCTTCATATTTTCTGGAGGTCTTTTTTATTATTAAAAAAAGCGCATCAATTGATTGATGCGCTTCTCGGTTAACTAAATTAATATATATTAATCTACGTGCTTAGGCGTAAATCCGTCTTCACTTAGTTCTCTGTGCTTATAATCTGCCTTCATCTCAGCGTCATAATCCACTGTTTCATGTTTACCCATTCTTCTCAAAATTGAATCAAATAAAGAATAAACAACCGGTACAATAATCAAAGTAAGGAATAATGACGATGTCAAACCACCGATAATTACCCAAGCCAATCCATTGTTCATCTCAGCTCCCGCTCCTTTTGCAATCGCAATCGGGATCATACCAAAGATCATCGCAATCGTTGTCATCAGGATCGGACGAAGACGTGCGTGGTTGGCCTGAATCAAAGCGTCGTGCGTATTAGCCCCGGCTGCTTTTCTCATATTGGCAAAGTCGACAATCATGATCGCGTTCTTTGCCACCAGACCAATCAACATGATCATACCCAGCATTGTAAAGATATTCAAAGAGTTTCCTGTGATGGCAAGAATTACCATTACCCCAATCAATGCCAATGGAATTGAGAATAATACCACAAACGGATAAACAAACGAGTCATACAAGGAAACCATTACCAAGTAAACCAATACAATAGCCGCCAACAAAGCAATTCCTAAAGTACCGAAACCTTCGGTCTGGTTTTCCATATCTCCACTCCAGATGTAAGTTACACCAGCAGGTTTTGTTTTTTCGTTTTCCATGAATTGAGCCGCCCATTCGTTGGCAACATCTCCTACAGGACGACCAACAACCTTAGATTTTACTTTTACAGAAGGCGCTTTATCTCTACGTTCCAATAAACTTGGTCCTGAACCCATTTTTACATCTGCAAACTGGCTTAGTCTGATCTGTTCTCCCTGAGGATTTGTAAACATCAGGTTTCTTACATCATCAATAGATTGTCTGTTCGCATCTCCAAAACGTATATTGATATCATATTCATACTCTCCTGCTCTGAATTTCCCGTCTGTATTTCCACTGAAAGCCGTCTGCATCGTTTGTCCTACACTTGAAAGATTTAAACCTAAAGAAGCCATTTTATCCCTGTCGATATTCACCTGAACTTCCGGGTTTCCGGAATCGGTTGATAATTCAGCATCTACAGAACCCGGAACTTTTTTAAGTAATTCAAGGATTCTGTTTGCTTCCTTGTTTGCAGTTTCATTATCCTGAGCGGTTACCACTAGTTCAATCGGTGCGTTATCCGCTCCCATCAACCCGATTGGCGCTGTTTTAAATTCAACTCCCGTGAATTTCTCTTCTAAAGCTCTTTTAATTTTTGCAGACTTGATATCTGTACTTTCATTACGTTCAGATTTATCAACTAAGATCACCTGAATCTCAGATTGATACAAAGTGGCCTGCGCCCCACCAAAACCTGATGACTGCTGACCAACCGTTGTGATCATGTCTACAACATCTTTATCATTTCTAAGATATTTTTCAACTGCAAGAGTTACCTGATTGGTTTTTTCTACAGAAGCATCTTTTGGTAATTCCATCTGAACAAGGAACTGTCCTCTGTCCATTTTAGGGAAGAATTCTCCTCCGATAAATCCGAACGCCACCAACATAAAGGAAGAGATCAAAATAAGGAATGTCACAACAACAGTCATTATCCTTCTTAATGTCGATTTTAAACACCATTCTAAAATTCCACTGATCCAGTGTGTAAATTTCTCCAATTGTTTTTCGAACCAAAGAATAAATTTCTCGAATGGATTCTTTCCTGTCAAATGCACCAACTTACCAAATCTTGAAGATAACCAAGGAATAATGGTAAATGATGCTAGTAAAGATAACATCGTTGCGATAACTACGGTAACGCAGAACTGTGCCAAGATATCAGAAACCAAACCGGAGCTCATCGCAATCGGTAAGAATACCACCACGATTACCAATGTAATTGCTGTTACGGTAAATCCGATCTCCGAAGCTCCGTCATACGCTGCCCGGATCCTACTTTTTCCCATCTCCATATGACGGTAAACGTTTTCCAGAACCACGATGGCATCATCCACAAGAATACCTACCACAAGTGATAGTCCCAATAAACTCATCAAGTTCAAAGTGTATCCCATCAAATACATTCCGATTACAGTTGCAATCAGCGATACCGGAATCGAAACCATTACAATGAATGCGTTTCTGATGTTGTGAAGGAACAATAACATTACCACTGCAACCAGGATGATTGCCAAGAATAAATCGAATATTACATGATCCGCTGCTTCAAGGGTAAAATCTGTACTGTCATCAACAATATTTACCTTTACGGCCTGTGTTTTATAATTTTCCTGAACCTGGGCAATTGTTTTCTGAACCAATTCTGAAACCGATACTGCATTGGCATCAGATTGTTTTTTGATCTGCATCAAAATCGTAGAATTCTGATTGAATCTTGCCACTTTCTCAACATCTTTCTGCGTATCAAAAACCGTTGCAATATCAGATAAACGAACTTGTGCTCCGTCTTTATTAGAGACCACAAGATTGTTCATTTCCATCACATCTCTATATTTTCCCGAAAGTCTGATCGTAGAACGCGAAGTCCTGGTCTTCAAAGCTCCTGTCGGGAAATCTAAGTTTGAAGAAAGAATTGCCTGTTGTACGTCTCCAATTGAAAGGCCATAACCTTGCAATTTTTTCTCATCAAGACTTACCTGAATCTCTCTCTCCTGTCCACCAACAAGGTCAACCTGAGCAACACCGTTTACACGGGAAAATATCGGCTCTATTTTTTTATCTAAAAGATCATAAAGGTCTTTATTATTAAGCTTATCACTGGTGATACTCAATGTCATAATTGGTAAATCATCCAATGAGAATTTCTGTAACGAAGGTGGGTCTGCATCTTCCGGAAGATCTGCCAAGATCGCATTTACCTTACGTTGTGCATCGTTCAAAGCATAGTTTACATCAGCACCGGTGTTCAACTGAACCATAATCACCGATAAACTCTCATAAGATGAAGATTCTACCTTCTTCACATTTTCCAAAGAACCAACGGCATCCTCAATTTTTCTGGTCACCGAAGTTTCCACCTCTGCAGGCGATGCTCCCGGATAAACCGTAGAAATGGTTACCATATTGGTCTCAAACTTCGGAATCAATTCGTACCCCATCATAGAGTAACTCAACAAACCACCTAGCGTCAGAATCGTAAATAATACGATAACCAGCGACGGTCTTTTAATGGATATTTCTGCTAACTTCATCTGTACTCTACTTTACAATATTGATTTTTGAACCGTTATCTAAGTTGATCTGTCCGCTGGTAATAACTTGTTCACCACCATTAAGACCGCTCAAGATTTGAACTTTATCACCGTAAACTTTTCCGGTTTGAACTTTAATTAATTTTGCAGTTCCGTTGCTAACAACAAATAATTGTCCAGAGCTCACCCCATTTACGAAAGCTTCTGCAGGAACAGTCAGCATATTTTGAGTTTCAGCACCGTGGTTGGTTTTAAAAATCGCAGTTGCATACATACCAGCTTTCAAGTTTCCTCTGTTTTGAACTTCTATTTCAACCGGGAAATTCAATGAAGCATCACTTTTAGGAGCAATGAAAGTAATTCTACCGCTGAAAGAATCTTCCGGTAAAACATTAACATTGATTTTTACTTCCTGACCCAATTGGATCCTTCCAACTTGACTCTCATCAACCAGAACAGAAAGCTTCAAAGTATTGATATTAACAATCTCGAAAAGCGAAGTTCCTGGCGCAACAACCATTCCCGGCTCAACCATTTTTTTGTTGATCGTTCCGCTAATTCCTGCTCTTACACTTGTATCATTGATCTTTACGCCTTGGGCTCTCACCGCAGTCTGTGCATTTTTCAATTGAAGTCTTGAGTTGTCCAATTGCTGCTTTGTAACACCTCCTGTTTTGTAGGCATTTTCGTAACGTTGGTTGTCAATAATCGCATTTTGCAAAGTATTTTGAGCTTGTGTCACATCCACTTCGATAGCATCTCTTTTGATAGTTGCCAAAACTTGCCCAGCTCCTACTCTGGAACCTTCTTTTACCAAAACGCTAACGATACGGCCAGATATTTCAGAAGATTGATTAGTTTCCTGTTTCGGGATAAATGTCCCGTTTGCAGAATAATCTGTATCGATGTTTTCACGGGAAACTGTGATCACGTTAACATTGATCTTGTCAACTTGTCTTGCAACTTCTTTTACTTCAGTTTCCTGCTTCTTTTTGTTATCCGCTATTTTGTAGGCAGCCAAACCAATCAATACAGCTGCAACGATGATATATATTAATGTTTTTTTCATTTGAAATAATTATTTTTTTTAATGACAAATGGAATCAAAGATTTCATTTTATGACCGTTATTTTTTATAGTTTATTTTAAGTAAGTTTTAAGTTCCCCTTTTGATTTGTAATACTGGACTTCTGCGATCTTATAATCAAGAATTGCATTAGTATAGTTATTTTTAGCCTGAACCAGAGAGTTTTCGGCATCTAGCAAATCCGTAAGTGTTGCCAACCCATATTGATAATTGCTTTTTGTATCGGCAAGAACACTCTCTGCCAATGTTACATTCGCTTTTTGATTTTCAATTGATGACAGGCTATTTTCTATTTGCGATTTAGCATTCTGATAAGCTTGGTCCAATCCCAGTTTGGTATCTTTCAAGTCTGCTTCCAATTTATCGATCTCAATCTGATTTTGTTGAACTTTTGCTTTGGTAGCAAATCCATTGAAGATTGGAATATTAACACCTAGTCCAATAGAAGAATAATCCGACCACATAATGCCATTGGATCGTCCATTAATCAATGGAAATTTTTCTCCCATACCCTGCCAGTTGTAATTAGCGGTTAAATTAACTGTTGGATAATAAGCTGCTTCTGTGGCTTTTTTCTGATATTCAAGAAGTTCTCTGTTTTTCAATAAAACTTTCACCTCTGTTCTCTCATCAGTATTAACCATATTTTCCAAAAGATGCGGCGTAACTTCCATATCTCCTGGCACAAGCTGGATTTTGGTTTCAATCGGCATTCCCATATAAAATTTCAGGGCATTTTCTGCTTGGGCAATTCCATTATTACTTTGTTTGATATTGGTTTCGATATTAGTCAAATTAACATTAGTCCTGTCCAGATCGATTTTTTTGGACAATCCATTGTCAAACAAACTCTTGATTACGTTTCGCACTTTCTCTGTACTTGCAAAACTACTTTCCAAAGTACTTTTCTTTTCCTGGGCTGTGAAAACCTGGAAGTAGGCATTAGAAACCCTTTCAATGATTTGTTCATCTGTCAAATCTGCATTGAGTTGATAGAATTCTTTAGTTGATTTTGCTGCTTTCAATCCAACAAAAACCTGTTGGTTAAAAACTGCTTGAGTTACTTGAACACCAGCATTCACATTCCAAGGCTGACCCATTTTAATAGTCGCACCTTCAAGTGCAATCTCTTGTATGATTGGGTTATAAGTAAGATTAGCTGTTCCATTAATTTTCGGAAGCGCACCTGCTTTTGCCTCTAGTATTTTCGCCTCTGCATTTGTAATATCCAGCTTTGCTTTCAATGCATCAGACTTATTCTGCAAAGCATATTCTATGGCTTGTTTCAGTGTAATGCTCTGCTGAGAATACAAGAGTGATCCCGTAACAGTCAAAACGCCTAAAGCCAATTTTCTCCACTTTATCATTTTGTTATTAATCATAGTTTATTACTTCGTTAATTTTTTATATTTCTTTTATTTTTTTGAAAGCTTTTACTCTTAAGTGACGGATGGTCTGCCAAAATACTTTAATATTATTTTCAATTTTTAAAAAGCATATTGAGAATAATATCTTTTCTGTCGGCTATCAATCTGTCAAATTCTTTATCGTCGATCATCAAATTCTCCATAATAAGAGGTCTTACCGCACTCGGAAATACAAGGAGTGAAATCATATTGAAGATGAACTGGATTGGTTCCATTTTTTCTACATTTCCAAGCTCCATCTCTTGTTCAATATCTCGAAAGAGCTTTTTCAGATCATTTTCCTCAACATCTTTTTTGTGACAATTTCCTTTATTGATTTGTGAAACGATATAAGTTTCCAAATATGGATACCGTAAACTTGTAGATAAGCTCTCTTCAATAAACTGGGCTATTTTCTCCTTAAAGAGAAGATCAGACCTCATAATTACCTCAGATTTCTCCTTTTCCACTTTATGTGCTTCATCAAAGACGATTTGAATCAAATTATCTCTTGATCGGAAGTAGTAGTTTATCAGTGTTCTGTTAATGCCTGCTTCATCGGCAATCTCTTGAGTTGTAGCATCAAATTTCCCTTTGACAAAGAAGAGATTCTTCGTTGTTTCTTTGATCAACTCCTGTGTTTGGTCTTTTTTTTCTTGTTTTGACATTTTTGTTAAACAATTTTGTGCAAATTTATATCAATCATTTGTTTTGACAAAATTGTTAAACATTAAAATTAAACAAATTTGAAAATTTAATACAAACTTAACATTCAGAAAATCCATGGCACTTCTCCTAGGGCAAGAATTACTATTCTATTATAAAGTTAAAATCAGTAACTTTGCAAAATTCATAAAATAGGTTTCCAAAAAGTATAAAATCCGAAAATTGGGAAACTTGATAATTCATAACTCTTATTCATAATTTAATGGAATTAATACATCGCAACCTTCTGATCGGGATTCATGATTCTCTACAAGAAACTTTTTTCGAGGACAGAAAATATGCAGATAAAGTCATAGAAAGACTCCTAAAATCTCACAAAAAATGGGGAAGCGAGGACAGAAAGGTAGTTTCCGAGATCTTCTACAATATCATCCGTTGGAAAAAACGTCTGGAATACTACATGGGAGAAGGCGTGAAACCTACGAATGTATATAAGATGATCATTGCCTATCTTCTTTGGAGCAAAACGCATTATAAAAAATTTGAAGAATTTGACGGGATCAAGGTCGCGGATATCCTTACCAAGTTGAAAAAAGGCACCGTTCCAACAAAAGCCATAGAGCATTCTATTCCTGATTGGTTAGCTGAAACTTTGGAAAAGGAATTAGGAAAAAACTGGGAAAGAGAAATGCTGGCGCTTAACGAGCAAGCCCCTACAGTCCTTCGTACAAATACCCTCAAAACGACGCCAAGAGAATTGATAGCGGACCTAAATGATGAAAATGTAGAAGCCTTTACAATCAAAAATTATCCTGACGCCGTACAATTAGCAGAGAAGAAAAACGTTTTCTTGACGTCAGCCTTCAAAGATGGCTTGTTTGAAGTTCAGGATGCAAGTTCCCAAAAAATCGGAGAATTATTGGATGTAAAAGAAGGAATGCGAGTTGTGGATGCCTGTGCTGGCGCTGGCGGAAAAACCTTACATCTAGCAGCTTTGATGAAAAACAAAGGTCAGATCATTGCACTCGATATCTACGAATGGAAATTAGCAGAGCTAAAAAGACGGGCCAAAAGAGCTGGAGCTCACAATATAGAAGCCAGAGTGATCTCTGACAATAAAGTCATCAAAAGATTACACGAAAAAGCTGACAGGCTATTGATAGATGCACCATGTTCAGGTCTTGGCGTTTTGAAAAGAAATCCGGATTCCAAGTGGAAGATCGATCAAGCTTTCATTGACAGGATCAAAGGGGAACAACAACAGATTTTACAAGATTATTCTAAAATTTTGAAAAAAGGAGGCCAAATGATCTATGCAACGTGTTCTATTCTTCCATCAGAAAACAATGAACAAGTAAAAACATTCTTGAAAAACAATCCTGATTTTTCCCTTGTCAAAGATGAAAAAACAATGCCTAGCGAAGGTTATGACGGATTCTATATGGCACTGATCAAACGTAATTGATAAAAAAATTCCTAGGATACACAAGGTATTCCTAGGAATTAAAAACACAAATGATGAAAGTGCAAATCTAAGACATATTTCATTAAAAAACCTTATCATTTGGTAAGAAAAGAGAATTTTATAAATTCTTTAACATAAATAAGAGATTCAATTGAATCTCTTATTTATTTATAGTTTAATTTAATCATCAAGCCTCATTGATACACCCTTGTTTTGTTTAATTTTTTTCACAAGCTAATTAATCTCATACTTTAGAATCATTCTAAAATCATATTTAATCCTTAAATTTGCGTTTCCAAAATTTTTTATAAATGTTTGAAACAGATATCATTATAATAGGTGCAGGTCCGACAGGGCTTTTCGCTGTCTTCGAAGCAGGGTTATTAAAATTAAGATGCCATTTGATCGATGCACTTCCACAACCTGGTGGACAATTAACAGAACTATATCCTAAAAAACCGATCTTTGACATTCCAGGTTTTCCAAGTGTGGATGCTGGTGTTTTGGTGGACAACTTGATGGAACAGATCAAACAATTTGAACCTCAGTTTTCGTTGGCCCAGAAAGCGGTTAGCTATGAAAAAACAGAAGAGGGCGATTTCATAGTTACTACAAGCAGAGGTGTAAAAGTTAAGGGAAAAGCCATTGCAATTGCAGGTGGATTGGGAAGTTTTGACCCGAGAAAACCAGAATTGGAAAACATCGATAAATTTGAGGAAAACGGTGTAGAGTATTTCGTGAGAGAACCAGAAATGTTCCGTGACAAAAAAATCGTGATCGCCGGAGGTGGAGATTCTGCCTTGGATTGGTCGGTTTTTCTGGCCGATGTCGCCTCTGACGTCACTTTGATCCACAGAAGAAATGAGTTCCGTGGCGCATTGGATTCAGTAGAAAAAGTAACAGAGTTAAAACATCAAGGAAAAATCAACTTAATTACACCTGCTGAAGTTACAGGTTTGATTGGCGATGATAAATTAACCGCAATCGAAATTGAAAAAGATGGTGAAAAAACAGTCCTGGAAACAGATTACCTGATCCCATTATTTGGATTGACCCCTAAGTTGGGACCGTTGTCAGATTGGGGATTAGAGATCGAGAAAAACGCGATCAAGGTGAACAATGCTTTGGACTACCAAACCAACATAGATGGAATCTACGCTATTGGTGATATCAATACCTATCCTGGAAAACTAAAATTGATTCTTTGTGGTTTCCACGAGGCAACTTTGATGGTTCAAAGTGTCTACAACAGACTAAATCCCGGAAAAAAATTCGTATTAAAATATACAACCGTAAGTGGTGTCGATGGTTTCGACGGAACCAGAAAAGAAGCTGAAAAAGCAGTTGTAAAATCGATTGATTAAAAGTTTTTAGGGAATAAAAATCAGTTTTTCTAATTATTATAATATAGAGAGGATTCTAGAATCCTCTTTTTTGTGCACAATTAAAAAATCTGACATCTGACATCTCTTGTCTAAAATCTATCCCTTATCTTTGCAAAATGTCAGACGTTAATATTACAATCATAGACAGAGAAGGCGTTTCTCATACGATTCCTGCACCAACAGATATGGCAATGAGCATTATGGAAGTTGTCCGTGCTTATGAATTGGCAGAAGAGGGAACGATTGGCATCTGCGGAGGAATGGCAATGTGTGCCTCTTGCCAATGTTATATCTTAAGCGAAGATGTTCCGCTGCCGGAAATGCTGCCGGACGAAGATGCAATGTTAGCAGAAGCTTTCAATGTAAAACCGAACAGTAGATTAGGCTGTCAAATTCCTGTAACTCCAGAATTGGAAGGACTCGTCATAGAGTTGGCCCCAGAATATTAACCACATAGAAACATCGTTTTTTAGATTTAATCTATGTTTCTATGTGGTTTCAAATTATTTATTCTAAAATGAATTTCTTAGTAATTACTTTCCCTGATCTGGTTTTAAAAACCACTAAATAAAATCCATTGTTAATTTTATTCAAATCAATTTTTCCGGAATAAAGAAGATTTTTTGATTCCAATAATTGTCTTCCACTAGTATCCAAGATCACGATGGATTCAATAGCTTCAGTTCCTAATTTATAATTCAGAGATTTGTCTTTTACAAAAATCTCTACAGGACTTTTCTCCAAGTCAGAAACAGCCAAAACAGAACCTTTTGCCGTTTCGATGATAAACTCCAATCCCAGTTTTGCAAATTTTGCAGCGTGAGTTGCACTACTTCCCATATTGGAAAGTTTATCGTTGGTCGTGTGAATGCTCGGATTATACTGTGAAAAAGAAGCTTCGAAAGGGAAAGCAGCATCATAACCATTATCTGCCCAACTGAAATGGTCTGAACAGCCATAATTGCAAATCGTATTTCCGTAAGTGAAAGCATGAGAGCCTGTTTTGTTGTAATGTTCCATCAATTCAATTAGAAACAAATTGAGGTCATTACTATTATAAGAATCCGTTGTTAGATAAATATCTTTTGGAGAACCTTTATAATTGGTCATATCGAATTGCACAAACGAAACCACATCCTTATTATCAAGTGCATAATCCTGAGCGATTTCCGAAGAGCCAACCAATCCGATTTCTTCAGCAGCAAAAGCCATAAACTCAACGGTTTTCGATGGTTTGTAATCCATATCCAACAAAACCCTTATCATTTCAGAAATTGTGGCAATCCCTGACGCATCATCATCTGCTCCCGGTGCAAAATTGGCATTACTGGTAATAGAATCCATATGCGCCCCCACAATGATGAAATCATTCGGAGCCGTAGTTCCATCAATTGTAAAAACCAGAGAAGGCATCGGTGTTCCAAAGTGATCAACTACTCTAACAGATACATCCGTTCTTCCAGAAGCAGTGATCAAAGCTTGCCATTTTGTTTTCAGATCCTGAACAGCGGTTTGCGCTTTCGCTGTCGTGTGATAACGCGTTCCGTAATTTTCCAAAACCTGGATATGAGCCTTGATATTATCGGCACTTACTTTTGCAATAGCGGAATTGACAGCAGCATTTTGGTCAATCGTAAATGATAAAACTCTATTTGATCTTTTAGATCTGTTAATTGCTGATAACGCTTCTTCCTTGGAAGATTTGTAAACATAACCAGGACCATGTGTGATGACATTATGATGAAGAAACTCAGCTGCTTTTTTGGTCAGAAAAATAGCAGATTGATTTCCGGCAGCACCTACAATTTCAATTTCTTCAGGGAATTTTTCTTTTAGTTCTTTTGCGCTTTCAGAATCCGTCGTTGCATAGAACTTGTCTGATTGTGCGAAAGCGTGGCTAAAAACTACAAGTGAAAATATAGAAAGTAATTTTCGTTTCATTAATTATTGATTTTTCAGCTTTTATTTCTGTAAAAATAGTCAAATTCTTTAACAAATTATTGAATTAATTATCATTTTGATTCTATTATTTATAAATAAATCGTATGGAATTATTTTTGAATTGATGAGGAAAATAAATTATTATGAAAAATTCATTTCTAAAAATAGCAATACCAATTTCAGTTGGAGTTTTGGCAATCTTAATATTTAAATCCTGTTCTGTTGGAATTCCTGAAAAAGCAACCGCAATTCAGAATTTTGATTCAGAGAAATATCTGGGAAAATGGTATGAGATCGCAAGATTCGATTTCAAATTTGAAAAGAATATGAATCAGGTCACAGCCACTTATTCCAAGAATCCTGACGGAACTATAAAAGTTGATAATAAAGGCTATGATTATGTGAAAAAAGAGTGGAAACAAAGCATTGGCGAAGCAAGATCTGTAAACTCTGAAAGCGAGGCAAGACTGAAAGTTTCTTTCTTCAAACCATTTTGGGCCGGTTATAATGTCATCGATCTGGTTGACTACAAATATGCTTTGGTTGCAGGAAAGAATCTGGATTATCTCTGGATTCTGTCTCGTGAAAAAACAATCCCGGAAACTATTAAAACCCGATTTCTTGAGAAAGCAGAATCCATTGGTTATGATACTTCCAAATTGATCTGGGTGGAACAGAAATAGAAAAAGTGAAAAGAAGTACAGATCGTCGATTTAGCCCCGATTGCAACGGAATCCCTTTTTGGCGTTGGCTTGAAAACGTTAGCAAAAAGATATAGCGGAAAGCGGGTTGGAAAGTGAGCCGATACCGAAACGTGACGCACCTAAAAATCAGCTTTGATAATTTGTATTTTGGCAAACAAATCGCTAACTTAGAACATCTAAATCCAGATAAAAACCAATTGATAATATGGCGTTTATAGATTATTACAAAATTCTTGGGCTTGAGAAAAACGCATCCACAGATGACATCAAAAAAGCTTACAGAAGGCTTGCGCGGAAGTATCATCCGGATATGAATCCGAGCGATAAGGAAGCGGAGAAAAAATTCAAGGAAATCAATGAGGCAAATGAGGTTCTGAGCAATCCGGAAAACCGTGCAAAGTATGACAAATATGGCGAAAATTGGAAACACGGCGAAGAGTACGAACGTGCGCGGCAACAGCAGAGACAGCAACAACAATATTCCGGAAACTTCGGCAGCGGATCTTCAGGAGCGGATTTTGGTGAAGGCGAAGATTTTTCGGATTTTTTCCAGTCGATGTTTGGAGGAGGTGGTAGTGGATTTGGAAAGAACTCTAGAGGAAGTGCGAGCGGAAAATTCAAAGGTCAGGATGTTTCAGCTGAATTGAATCTCGGTTTGAAAGACGCTGCGAAAACGCACCAGCAGACTTTCGATATCAATGGTAAAAAAGTAAGGATCACAATACCTGCCGGCATTTATGATGGTCAGCAGATCAAACTGAAGGGTCATGGCAATCCAGGAATAAATGGTGGACCGAATGGTGACCTTTACATTACTTTCAATATTTCGGAAGATAAGGATTTTAAACGCGAAGGTGATAATTTGAGAACATCTGTCGATCTAGACCTTTACACAGCTGTTTTAGGCGGCGATGTTAACATCCGGACACTTGACGGTTCTGTTAATCTGAAAGTGAAACCAGAAACTCAAAATGGAACAACGGTAAGACTAAAAGGAAAAGGATTTCCGGTCTATAAAAAAGAAGGTGAATCTGGTGACCTGTACGTAACATACAACATAAAAATCCCAACCAACCTTACTGAAAAACAAAAAGACCTTTTTCAACAACTCAAAAATTCTTAGCAATGAACGAAAGAATCTCCATAGAAGAAATCATCCGAATATATAAAATAGATCATTCCTTTCTTGACCAGCTCATCGATTTGGAATTATTGCACCCCGAGACCGATAACCGCATCCGGTATATTATTTATGAAGAACTACCTCATCTTGAACGTTTCGCAAATTGGCATTACGACCTTGATATTAATCTTCCGGGCATCGAAATCATCCATAGGCTTCTCAATCAACTGGAAGATCTGAAAAATCAAAATCGCAGACTGTTACAAAATGTTTCGAAGTTCGAAAACTGGGAAGATGCAGAAATTTAGCCGATTTTCTTTGTAAATTTGTGAGATGGAGTTATATGATGTTCTTATTGTTGGTGGCGGTCCTATTGGATTGGCCTGTGCTTTGGAAGCAAAAAAAAATAACCTGAAATATATCATTATTGAAAAAGGAACGGTGGCGAACAGCCTGTACAACTATCCTTTGTATATGACTTTTTTCTCAACGGCAGACCGATTGGAAATTGACGAAATTCCATTTATCACTACAAGACCAAAACCCGGAAGACAAGACGCACTGGAATATTACCAGGGAATTGCCCGCCAAAAGCAAATCAATATAAGATCTTACGAAAAGGTTATCAATATTCAGAAATCTACTTTCTTTCAGGTTGAAACCAGCAAGCAGATCTATTTTGCCAAAAATGTAATCATTGCCACAGGTTTTTATGATATTCCTAATCTGATGGAAATTCCAGGAGAAGATCTACCAAAGGTAAAACATTATTATACGGAACCCTACCCTTATGCTTTCCAGAATGTCGTGGTTATCGGCTCCAGTAATTCTTCTGTTGATGCCGCCTTGGAAATCTACCGAAAAGGTGGAAATGTAACGATGATCATCCGAAATAATGAAATTTCTAAAAGCGTAAAATATTGGGTAAAACCAGATATCGAAAACAGAATCAAAGAAGGAAGCATCAAAGCTTTTTTCGGAGCACAACTTTTGGAAGTGAAGTCCCATTCTGTTATTTTCAAAACCAATAAAGGCAAAACTCAAGAAATAGAAAATGATTTTGTCCTCGCAATGACAGGCTATCTTCCTGACTTTGAATTCCTGAAAAGCATTGGAATCCATTTAAAGGGCGAATGTCAAAACCCTCATTATAATCCCGACACAATGGAAACCAACGTTGACGGAATTTATCTAGCTGGTGTAGTTTGTGGTGGAAAAGACACGCATCTTTGGTTCATAGAAAACTCCAGGATCCACGCCCAGCAAATTATCAAAGACATCATTAGTAAAAATTAATATTTCACTATGTATAATTTATTAGTTGGTATTCTTTTTGTAACTTATTGACGCAGAAAGAAAAACTATGAACATCAAATTAATTAAAAACACATTTCCTTTATTCATCATCATTTCGCTGTTTCTTGTTCAATGTAAAAAGGACGAATCTGTTCCTTCATCAGATAAAAATGACAATCCGATAACAGATATTTTGTCTCCTGACGACAAAAAAGAGGAAGACTCAATAAAAGAAGAAAAACCAAAAATACCGGATGTTGTCATCCCGAGAAAAGATTTTGGATTCTATCCCTGGGTTTACAAAAACACCGACTCAGTTTCACAAAAAAACAAGAAAGAGTTTACGGGAAAGGCCCTTTATACAATTCTTGCTCTTAATCGTCTTGACAGAGCCAACATCGGAGCGGCCGACACATTGGTTGTTCCGGCAAAGATAGAGGACGATTTCCTAATATATTCACCATTTCCCGGTCATGTTACAACTCTTGAAAATGTGAGAAAATTCGTTTTCTTTTCTTATCCGATTCAGGCTTTCGGCGTTTATGAAAACGGAAACCTTATCAAATGGGGTCCTACAAGTATGGGTAAGAAAGCAACACCTACTAAAAAAGGGTTAATGTTCGCCAATTGGAAAAAAGAAGTGGCGATTTCTACCGTTAGCGACGAATGGAAACTCCGTTGGAATGTAAATGTTGCAAATTTTGACGGCATCGGTTGGCATCAATATGCAATGCCCGGGTATCCGGCTTCGCACTCGTGCCTCAGAATGCTGGAAGAAGACGCCAAATGGATGTACACCTGGGTGGACACTTGGATCCTTAATAAAGGTGGAGCAACTACCAGAGCCAAAGGAACGCCATTGATCGTTTATGGTGATTATCCTTGGGGAAAAAGAAGACCATGGAAAAAACTGCTGGATTCTCCCGAAGCTAACAATATATCTGAAGATGAAATGAACAAAATCATCGAACCTCAACTTGCAGAGATCATGAAAGAACAGGAAAACCGGGACATTGTCATTCAGCAAGTTGAGCGGGAGAAAAAAGCAAAAGCAGACTCTTTGATGTCGTTGGCAAACAAAGACACTACAAAATTACAATGATATTTATAATTTGATTGTTGCCTGGAGAATCTTCATGTTTTCTATCAGTAAATTTTAGCTAAGTTAATTAGATATGTTTACCTTAGCTAAAATTAGTAATTGAATGTTGATCAATAGGGACAATACGCATAATTATATTAAAAAAATCCTTTTCTTTCTTATTTTTTTGAGCATTTGCCTATTTCTAATACCCATTGAGCCCATAATGCCAGGTGTGGGGTTAGATCCTTCTTGGCAACATGCTATGAATGTAGCCATTTCAGAAAAATTAGAATTAGGTAAAAATATAATATTCACGTATGGACCTTATATCGGGATCTGTACACACTATTTTCATCCAAAGTTGGACAGCATCAATATGATATGTTCATCATTTCTAAGTATTAGTTTCGGATACCTTATCTATAATTTACTACGAAAAGAAAAAGTGACAATCATTTTTTTATTCTTTGCCATATTCTTTTTAATATCCAATACCAATTATAGGGATTTCATCTTCTACCTCGCCCCTTTTATGCTTTTCTTTGATTTTATCAGATCTGATATTAATAATACCGAACGATCCTTATTACATGACTTTATATTATACTTTCCAATTGGGTTGATCGTATTAATAAAATGTTCCTTTATTATTCCTTATCTAGTAATTCTTCCTATTATATTTTTTATACTCATATCATCTAAAAGGGCAAAGGAAATAATAACTATATCAATAATCATATTTTCCGGGTTAATATTTTTCTGGACCATCTCAGATCAAAAGCCAGCGAACCTACTTTCATATTTTATTTCGAACATACCGTTGATATCTGGATTTTCTGAAGGAATGTCAAGTACCGAACATTCTCTATCTGAAGTTATTCTATTCTGGTCTTTAGGAATAATTATCATTGTGCAATTGTTGTTTTTAAAACATAAGCCTCATTCTTTTATCTTATCGATCGTTTCAATTTTCATCATATTTTTAAGTTTCAAGAGTGGATTTGTAAGGCAGGATGAGCATACAAAAATATCTTTCTCCATATTAATTTTTGTTGCTTTTTTTATTTATCTGTTTTCAAAAACAAGATCATCTTTTATTATATTTTGTTTGTGTACGATTACTTCTTTCACTTCCTACAAGTTGTATAACAATACTTCATTTAGCAGTTCTATCAAAGGTAATTTTGTGAAAATATACGACGGAATAAAACTCAGGTCACAACATAAAAAATTAAAAACTGAATATCAAAAAAAGTTGGATGACATCAATAAGCAAATACAACTACCTATTTTATCCGGAAGTAGTGATATTTATAATTTTGAGCAGAGTTATCTCCTTGCATCTAAAAATATCTGGAACCCAAGACCTGTGTTCCAAAGTTATACCGCATATACAAAAGAACTTTTATATGCCAATAGAGATCATTTATTATCGGATAAAAGTCCAGACAATTTATTTTTTAAAGTTGAAACGATCGACGGTAGATTACCATCAACCGAAGATGGCAATAGCTGGCCTCTCATACTTTCAAATTACAAACCAATAAAATTCGAAAATGATTATCTCATCTTAAAAAAAAGATATGAACAAAATAGAGATATCAAACTGGATCTTATACAAAAGCAATCTGGGAGACTTAATCAGGAAATAAAAATCCCGGACCATACCGGTCTCTTATTCTGCAGAATAAAAATAGAACCGACATTTTTGGGGAAATTTATAACAAGATTTTTCAGGTCCGATAAACTGTATATCATCACCAAAGAAAATAATAACTCAGAAAAAAAATATAAACTAATAAGCGGAATGGTTGAAACTGATTACTTAATATCTCCACTGGTAGAAGACACAAAAGATTATTATAATTTATATAAAACAGATCGTCTAAAATATAAGAATGTCAAATCGGTCAAAATCATTCCCAACGATCGTAATTTCCTAATAGATTTCTGGCAGGATAATTTTGAAATAGAATTTTACAATTTTTCAAATTAATACGAGATCTTTTATTTTAGATATTCCCCACAACCGTTTTCACCTGCGTAAATTCTTTGATTGCCATCAAAGACAACTCAACACCATAACCGGAAGATTTAGCGCCACCGAAAGGAAGTCTTGCGTCAGAACTCGTTGACTTGTTAATGGAGACCGTTCCGGATTCCAGATTATCAATGAAAAACTGAGCACGTTTTTTATCTTTCGTCCAAACAGCATTGCCTAATCCAAACGGAATATCATTCGCTAATTTCAAGATTTCATCGTCATCTTTTCCAATCATCAGAATTGCCAAAGGTCCGAATAATTCTTCCTGAAGGATTGGATTACCTTCTTTTACCCGAATAATTCCCGGACGAAATTCATTCTCAGAAATACGCTCCAAAGCCAGAACCACTTCTGCTCCATGTTTCAATGCTTTTTTATATTGATCTTCTAATTCATCCGCCAAATCCGGCCTTGCCATTTTTCCCAATTTGGTTTCTTTTTTAAAAGGGTCAGCAGGTTGATAAGAATTGTATTCTTCTACAAATTTTGGAACAAATTCTTTCTCTATATCTTGATGAACGATGAAACGTTTAGCAGCATTACAAACCTGACCTGTATTTTGAAGTTTTCCGGCAGGTCCGTCAATCGCTGCTTTCTCATAATCAGAATCTTCTAAAACAATAAACGCATCACTTCCGCCTAATTCCAGAACTGATTTCTTGATATTTTTCCCTGCAAGAGAAGCAACTTCACTTCCTGCTTTTTCGCTTCCTGTCAAACTTACACCTCTCACCAAAGGATTTTCAAGAATATCTTTGATTTCGTTATGTCCGATTCTTAGATTTTGGAAAATATATTTCGGGAAGCCTGCTTCTGCAAAAGCTTTCTCTATTTCATCACCACTTTCGAAACAGATAGATGCGTGTTTCAGCAATATAACATTCCCTGCTAGAATTGCTGGAACCGCAAATCTCAAAACCTGCCAAAACGGAAAATTCCAAGGCATTACGCCAAGGATAATTCCCAGTGCATCGTAATGGACTTCGCTTACATTGAATTCTGTTGTGATTTTTTCGGGTTTCAATACATTTTCTGCATTGGCATAAAACCGAATCATTCCGGCACTTTTCTCTATCTCGGCAATTGATTGGGAAATCGGCTTATGCATTTCTGTGGTTATGATTTCTGCATAAGTTTGTTTGTTCTTATCCAGAACATCTGCCAGTTTCAAAAGTAGCTTTTGTCTTTCTTCAAAAGGAGTTTTTCTCCAATCTTGGAATGATTGGTGCGCAGAATCAATGTGTTTTGTCAAATCCATTCTTCTCTGATTTTATTGAATATTGGGGTGCATTAATTGTACCAATTATTGCGAGTCTAAATGTACAAAGTTGAAAATAAAACCAATACTTATTTTTATACTTTTTATAAATTTTTGCAGTAAATTTTATAAATAATGAAATTTAATTTTTGAAAGTAATTCAAAAACAGAGAATTGCTCGCGCCCCGACCTGAGTGGAGCTCTTTTTCTTTTTTGAATAAAAAGAAAAAAGCGGGAACGGAGGGCGGATAAAGGCGCCCAAAATATTATATTAATTTTTCTTGCTACTTCGGAAAAGTAAAACGGCGTTGAGGAAAATAAGCAGTAGATCCAATGTCACCCAAATACTGAGCTTGATGTTATCGTATTTGAGTTCACCGATTTTTTCTGTTGCAACAGCCGATAGTTTGAGACTGTGGTTGATATAATTCTTGACCTCGATGATCTTGTCCTCATTTTTGTTGGGAACTGCAACCTGCGAGAAATAAACCAGTTTGTTTTTTCCAATATAGCCAACGACCCAAAACTCGCTGGATTTCTGCATATTGAGGTATTCTATCCGGAAATATTCCGGTCGGATCTGGCCAACGTGTTTTGAAAGGTATTTAGTTTCTTTTTCTCCGTCCTGAATCCTGATGATATAAAAGTCAATAGGCTGGGGCAAATAGTTGATAACCTGCACTGCCAAAGAGTTTTCTAAAAACTGAGACACACTTCTCTCCACAAACCAAAACGTGAAATAAGCCGCTGCAGAAATGGTGATGATCGTCCGGACCGCCTTGTTCCACAGACTCCATTTTCCTGTCCGAAAACCGGAAAGAAAAAGAGCGATTATGAGAAATATGAGGATTAGGATGATTATCATTGAAACAAAGATAATGGTTTCTCGTCAATTAGAACGTGACATTCCATTCTTTGTAGAATTCATCGAGGAACTGAAGCATAAACTGATGTCTGTGTTCTGCAATTTCCCTAGCCGTTTTTGTATTGAGCAAATCCTTGAGAAGCAATAATTTTTCATAGAAATGATTAATTGTGGTTCCGTTGGATTTTTTATATTCTTCTTTCGTTTGATTAAGTTTTGGTTCGATATCGGGGTGATACATCAAATTGTTTTTGTAGCCTCCGAAATTGAAAGTTCTGGCAATTCCGATAGCACCAATTGCATCCAATCTATCCGCATCCTGAACGATTTTGAGTTCCAACGGCAGATTTTCAGGAGCGTCATTCCGGTTTTTGAACGACATATTTTCGATGATGAAAATAACTTTTTGAATGACTTCCGAATCTACATTTTGTTCTGTAAGAAAGTCGTTGACAATTTTAGAAGCCAGAGTTTCGTCGCCGTTATGGAATTTTGGGTCAGCAATGTCGTGTAACAATGCAGCTAGCTCAATGATCAATTTGTCACCACCTTCTTTTTCCTGAATTTTCAGACTCAGTTTCCAAACACGCTCGATATGGAACCAATCGTGACCAGACTCTGTTCCTTCTAATTTTTGTTTTACTAATTCTATTGTTTTGTTGATCAATTCCATATTTTTTGAACGCAAAGAGCGCTAAGATTTTTTATAATTATTGAAAATATTTTAAGTTCGCAAAGGTGTAAAACTTGGCAAAGTTCACAAATATTTAAGTTTAGATTAATTCCTTTAAAATAATATTCCAGAGTCTTTTGTTATAGCTTCTGAAAAAATTAATATGTCCTATTTCATTTTTTTCTGACTCCGATGTTTTTATTAGTCTGTAAGTGGGTTTCAGATCTGGATAAGTGTCTTCTAAAAGGGATTTCACACCTTTTTCTGTGAGCCAAGCATCATCTTCTGCCCTTACTACAAAAACTTTCTGGGTCAAATTTTTAGAATAATCCTCCGATTTTTCTAATAGCTTATTTGTTGATTTTTTATTGAGAATCAAAGTTCTCCAATCAAATGCACTTCCCGAAGGTAAACTTTCGCCTAAACCAAACCAATCCGCAGGAAAATAGCCTAATAATTTTGTTGATAAAGGCTGTGCAACTCCGAAGCCAAGATAAGCTTCAATCTTTGTTCTGAATTTTAGATTTCCGACGAAAGCATTCTGAGTTCCTACAAATATAAATTCTTCAAACATCTCGGAATCCTGATTCATTCCTAAAATCAAAGCACCAACCGAATGTCCTAAACAAAATTTCTGATAATCTTGAAAGTTTGCTTTTATATAATTCGTCACAGCTTTGTAATCTCTCGTCCCCCAAATTCTCATCGATGCTTCGAAGCCTTTCATTTTATCAGGCTTTGAAAGTCCTATTCCACGATAATCGTAAGTAACAACAGTAAAACCATGCTCAGAAAAAAACTGGGCAAACGAAAAGTAGATCTGCTGTTTGACACCTGTCGCAGAATTGATCAACAAAATCTTTCTGTTAGGATTTTGAGGTTCAAAAATATGAACAGACAAACTGTAATTATCCTCGGTTATGATATTAATACTTTGCATTAAAAATGATTTTAATGGAATCATTTTATAAAAGTAAAAAAATCAAACCGTTGAAATTGATATTTCGATATGCTGGAAATATTAATTCTGAAAATCCTTAAGATAAGGCAAACCTTTCTGAGAACCTCTGTAATCAGCAGCTTTAAGTGCAACTTCGTTCCCAAACTGTACACAATCTTCGATAGAATTCCCGTGAAGCAATGCGATGGAAAATCCTGATGTAAAAGCATCTCCCAACCCCATATTATGCGATTGACTTTTAGGGTCATTCCGGAAATATTTCATCTCAGAACCGTCAAAATAGCTGGTACTGTTGGCACCATCTCTCACAAATAATTTGTTGGGAAGGTGTTTCATGATCTCTTCGTGGTTGCCTTCTCCGAAAATTACTTCCAAATCTGTACTTTTTGCAACTATGAAGCTTGCATATTCTATAATTTCATCTGACAATCGATTTGCAGGAGCTGCATAGATCCCGATTTTCTTTCCAAGACTTTTTGCTTTTTTGAAAAGATATTCAACAGTTTTCAAAGGAATCTCTAGCTGAGTTAAAATCAGATCTGCTGTCAAAAGATATTTCTCTGCTTCGTTGATGTCTTTTGGAGACAGATTATAATTAGCTGCGGGAACAACCGTGATGGCGTTTCCTTCATCAGAAGCGTTTACATAAGCCGTTCCTGTGTCTTCGTCATCGTCTTCCACAACATAAGCCACATTTACATCTTCATCATCCAGATTTCTAAGAACCTGCTGTCCATAGGGATCCATTCCTACACGACTTATCAAAGAAGTATGGGCGCCTAAACGTGATGTTGCAATCGCCTGGTTTGCCCCTTTTCCTCCAAGAAAGCTTTTCAGGCTATCTGCCAGAACAGTATTATTTGCAGTCGGTATTTTAGATGTTTTGAGAACCAGGTCGATTGATGAGCTTCCTACAACTACAATCTGAGGTTTGATATTACTTAGTTTCATTGGTAATATTAATTGTTTAAAAGTCAAATGAAATTGTTATTTAGGATTTCATTTCCGCTAATGTAACAATTTAATCCATTCCGATTTCTATAAACTCAGAAATTAATTTAACCACTTGATTGTCTTTGGAATAACCGATATATGTTGCATAAAAACCTTCACCATAACCTGTTTCGAAAGCGACAATATTTTCACTTTTATTATCGTAAGGTTTCAGAAACGCAAATTGGTCAATTGCGCCATTTTCATCAAAAAAATGGGAATGAAAAAACTCTTCATAGATTCCCATAAAATCAGCTCCTTTTTTATGGAAAAGCTCTTGTTCCAGATTATTCAAAGCGGTCTGAGCATCCTTGTCCATAAAACTTCCCATTCCAGATTCTACAGGATAACCAAAGATTTCACCTTCTTTTAAATCTTTCAGATCTTGGTCATCACATAAAGCCAAAGTCCAGTTTTCAGCCAATTGATCTTTATCGAAAACGATTTCAGCATAAGCCACACAATTGGACTCCCTTTCTTTGTGAATCAAAACCGTAAAATCACCTTTCGGAAACTCTTGATTGAAGGCGTATTTATCAGGCATAATCAAAACATCGCTTGCCACAATTTGTCCTGATGAAATATGGATTTCCCCGACTTCGTAGGTTTCCAATAAAGGATTTTCTACGAAGTCCCGGGAGAATAATTTTTTTATGTTTTCTATGTGAGTCATCACTTAGTTGATAGTTGTCAGTTGATATCTTTTGGCTAAAGCGTTTTTAATTTCTCTTCCAGCAAAGCAATTTTGTCTTGAGCATCTTTTTGTTTTTTACGCTCAACTTCTACAATCTCTGGTTTTGCGTTAGCTACAAATTTTTCGTTCGATAATTTTTTATCTACAGAAATCAAAAATCCTTTCAAATATTTTAACTCTTCTTCAGTTTTTGCTTTTTCCTCGGCTAGATCCAAATTTTCGCTTAAAGGAATTGAAATTTCTGCAGAACCAACTAAGAATGTGAAGCTTGGCTTATCTGTTTTTGTTCCAAAATGGATTTCAGAAACGTTAGCCAATTTTCTTACAACCGCTTCATTCGGAAATTCTGTAGCATTAGTAAAAACCTCAACAGCCTCTCTTGGCGAAATTCCCTTTGTTTGACGGTAATTTCTCACTCCGGAAATCAATTCTTCTGAAGTTTCAAAGTTCTTGATGATATTTTCGCTAAATGCATCTGCTTTTTTCTGCTGAGCAATTACCAAAGCTTCATCTGTGCTTCTTTCAGAAATAGCCTGCCATAATTCCTCCGTCAAGAAAGGCATAAATGGATGAAGCAACTTCATTAATTCTTCGAAGAAATAAATGGTTTTTGTATAAACCTCTTTAGAAATTCCTTCACCAAAATTAGGTTTGATAGCTTCCAAATACCATCCGCAGAAATCGTCCCAGATCAATTTATAGATCAAATGCAAAGCGTCAGAAATTCTGAATTTTTCGAACTGGTCATTGATCTCTACAATCGTTTTATTTAATTTGTTGTCAAACCATTCGATAGATTGTTTGTCAGAATCATTCAGAGGCTTGTCTTCGTGATTCCACATATTGATCAATCGGAAAGCATTCCAGATTTTTGTAGCAAAGTTTCTGCCCTGCAACATCAGATCTTCATCAAATAACAGATCGTTTCCTGCAGGTGCGCTCAACAAGCTTCCTACACGAACGCCATCTGCACCATATTTTTCAATAAGATCTATCGGGTCCGGGGAATTGCCTAATTGTTTAGACATTTTTCTTCTTTGCTTATCTCGCACAATTCCTGTGAAATAAACATTTTTGAAAGGAACTTTCCCTCTGAATTCCAATCCCGCCATGATCATTCTGGCAACCCAGAAGAAGATAATGTCCGGACCTGTAACCAGATCTGAAGTTGGATAATAGTAATTGATGTCCTTATTTTCCGGCTCATTCAACCCATCGAAAACAGACATTGGCCACAACCAGGATGAGAACCAAGTATCAAGAGCATCTTGGTCTTGTTTCAGATCAGAAGCTTGAAGTTGGAAGTTGGAAGTTTTTTCTTGCGCTAATTTTACCGCATCTTCAATATTTTCAGCAACTACAAAATCATTTTCTCCGTCACCATAATAATAAGCAGGAATCTGCTGTCCCCACCACAGCTGACGGGAAATATTCCAGTCACGGATGTTTTCCATCCAATGCTTGTAAGTATTTTTAAATTTTTCAGGATAAAATTTCACCTCATCATCCATCACAACATCCAAAGCAGGTTTTGCAATTTCTGACATTTTTAAGAACCACTGAACAGAAACCTTAGGTTCGATAACAGCACCTGTTCTTTCAGAAGTTCCTACTTTGTTCATGTAATCTTCTGCCTTCAACAAAAGATCTTTTTCTTCTAATTCTTTTGCAATCTGCTTTCTTACATCGAATCTGTTTTTTCCGGCATAATGTAAACCGTAATCGTTCAGGTTACCGTCATCATCCAAAGCATCAATCATCTGAAGATTATGTTTTTGTCCGATCTCGTAGTCATTAACATCATGAGCCGGCGTAATTTTCAAAGCACCAGTTCCAAATTCGATATCAACATAGTCGTCCTCGATAATAGGAATGATCCTATCGACAATTGGCACGATTACGTTTTTACCTTTCAAATGAGCATATCTCTCGTCATTTGGATTGATACAAACGGCTGTATCCCCAAAAATAGTTTCAGGACGTGTTGTAGCAACCGAAAGGAAATCTTCCGAACCCTCAATCTTATATTTTAGAAAATATAATTTTCCGTTTTGTTCTTTAAAAATTACTTCCTCATCAGAAATATTGGTTTTCGCCTCAGGATCCCAATTCACCATCCTGTAGCCTCTGTAGATCAAACCTTTGTTGTACAGATCAACAAAAGACTTGATAACCTGCTGGGACATTTTATCTTCCAAAGTAAATCTTGTTCTGTCCCAATCGCAGGAACAACCTAGTTTTTTCAATTGTTCCAAGATTGTTCCACCATATTTATCAGTCCAGTCCCAGGCATGTTTTAGGAATTCTTCACGGGTAATATCAGATTTATTGATACCTTCAGATTTCAATTTGGCAACAACTTTTGCTTCTGTTGCAATAGAAGCGTGATCTGTCCCGGGAACCCAACAAGCGTTGAAACCCTGCATCCTTGCTCTTCTGACCAATACATCCTGAATCGTATTATTCAACATATGTCCCATATGAAGGATTCCCGTCACGTTAGGTGGCGGAATTACAATTGTATAAGGAGGCCTGTTATCTGGAGTCGAGTGGAAAAATTTGTTTTCTAACCAGAAGTCATACCATTTTTGTTCAGTTTCCTGTGGATTGTATTTGTCTGCAATCTGCATTTTAAAATTATTTTTGGCTTGTAACTTGCAAAAATAAGATAATGTGAAAAAATTAACATCACATATTTAAATTATTTATAACTTTGTTCTTTAAAATTTAATTAAAACAAAAAAAATATGAAAAAGATTCTTGCTGGATTATTTATGACAGGAGCTATCGCATTCGCATCTGCTCAAACAATATCATTCGACAAAACAACTTTCGACTATGGAAATGTAAAAGCTGGTTCTGACGGACACAGATTTTTCACAGTGAAAAATACTGGTGACAAGCCTCTTATCATCAGCGAAGTAAAACCTTCTTGCGGATGTACGACTCCAGAATGGAGCAAAGACCCGATCCTACCTGGAAAATCTGCCCAGATCAAAGTTGGATACAACACTGGCATCAAGGGAGCTTTCAACAAATTAATTGAAGTTTATTCCAACGATCCTGCAAACAACAGATCAGTTCTTTATATCAAAGGAAATGTTGAGGATCTGCAAGGAGTTAATCAAGAAGCTAAACTTTCTGTAGCACCAGTTGCAACAGCGACGGCTGTAGCTGCTCAGCCTGCTGCACAAGCTAAAAGAGCCGCAAAAAAAGCTGCCGTTCAAAAAGTGGAAGCTGCTAAATAATAAATTTCTATAAATTTTATAAAACCGTTTCTTTTTAAGGAGCGGTTTTTTATTTTTACACTAAATCAAATTCTTATGGGATATAACTTTTCTGACGACTTCTTGATAAAAGAAAATTCAAAATTCGAGATAAAAAAACATAATACAAGCTACAAAGGTAACATCAATAAGGATGAAGCCAAGCAACTCCTGGAGATAGAAAACGAAAAACTACGTGTTCTACAAGAGAAATTGTATGCTGATGGAAGCCAGTCTTTGCTCATCATTCTTCAGGCAATGGATGCCGCTGGAAAAGACAGTTTGATAGAACATGTTTTTGGTGGTGTGAATCCCCAAGGTTGTGAAGTAACAAGTTTCAAAACACCAAGTTCTAAAGAATATTCTCACGATTTTCTTTGGAGACAATACCATGCACTCCCCGAAAAAGGAAAAATTGGGATTTTTAACCGTTCACATTACGAAAGCGTGTTGGTCTGTAAGGTCCATCCTGAGTACAATCTTAGCGAAAAGGTTTGGAAAGATGTAAAACAATTCGATAAAAAATTCTGGGAAAACCGTTACGAAAGCATCCGAAATTTTGAAAAACATTTGGCAAATAACGGAACAAAAATCATCAAGATATTCCTGAACGTTTCCAAAGAAGAACAAAAGCAACGTTTCCTAGACAGAATCAATGAGGGTGATAAAAATTGGAAATTTTCTTCGGGAGATATTACAGAAAGAGGTTTTTGGGATGATTATATGAAAGCATACGAGCAAGTCATTAACGAAACTTCTACCGCTTCTGCTCCTTGGTTTGTAATTCCCGCTGACCAAAAATGGTTTTCCAGAGTTGCCGCGATTCAAATTATTATTGATAAACTGGATGAAATGAACCTGCAATATCCAAAACTTTCTGAAAATGAGAAAAACGGATTAGCAGAATCCAAAGCAAAATTGGAAAGTGAAAAGTAATTCCCTATTACGGAAAACCTCAATTTTATAGACGAAAGTTATTTTAAAATTGTAAAAAATTAATAAGAATAAAATGGAAGTTATTTATGCATTTGTTGGAATGATCATCGGAGGATTTTTAGTTTTCCTTTTGATGAAATCGTTGTATGTAAGCAAGAAAAACATTGATGTTCTGAATGAAAAACTCATCCGTTCTCAGGAAAATGAGAACAATTACCAACAAAAAATTGATGAATTAAAACTTTCAAATAATGATCTGACCAATGAAATCTCTTCAATCCAAAGAAGTAAAGAAGAGCTACTTTTCACAAACGCCGAGCTAAATGCCCATTACAAAAACTTACAAGACCAACTCGAAAATCAGAAAGAAGAATTTTTGAAAATTCAGGAAACGACCCGTTTACAATTTGAGAAAACGGCCAATCAGATCTTGGAAGAAAAGTCAGAGAAATTCTCTCAACTCAATCAAAATCAGCTAAAATTAATTCTGGAGCCTTTTCAGGAAAAGATCAATGAGCTGAAAAATACGGTGAACGAAACTTACGATAAAGAAGCCAAAGAACGTTTCTCTCTTGGCGAAAAAGTTCGTGAACTGAAAGACCTGAACCAGCAGATCTCCGAAGATGCCAAACAATTGACCCGTGCTCTAAAAGGCGAAAGCAAAACGCAGGGAAACTGGGGAGAGATGATCCTGGAAAGTATTCTGGAAAAATCAGGATTGAGAAAAAATCAGGAATATTTTCTGGAACACGAACTAAGAGATGAAAACAACAAAGCTATTTTCTCAGAATTTTCCGGAAAAAAAATGCGCCCGGATGCGGTTGTGAAATATCCTGATAACAGAAACGTCATCATCGATAGTAAAGTTTCTCTTACTGCTTTTGTGGAAATGACAGATGAAACTGATCCTGAACTTTTCACTCAAAAACAAAATCTACATCTTCAATCTGTGAAAAATCACATCAATCAATTGAGTCAGAAAGCTTATGATGATTTTGATAAAAGTCTGGATTTTGTGATGATGTTCATACCAAGTGAAGCAGCTTACATTGCTGCTCTGCAGACAGAACCCAATCTTTGGAATTTTGCCTATGACAAAAGAATTCTATTGCTAAGTCCAACTAATCTGATAACCTCTCTCAAGCTGATCCAAGACCTTTGGAAACGCGAACATCAAAACCGAAATGCCATGGAAATTGCAGACAGAGGCGCAAAACTCTATGATAAGTTTGTGGGATTTGTTGAAAATATGGAACGTATTGGAAAGAATATTGACCAAGCTAAGAATTCTTATAATGATGCTTTCAAACAATTGAGCTCGGGAAATGACAATCTGATTGTTCAGACTCAGAAATTGAAAAATCTTGGTATTAAGAACAAAAAAAATCTCCCTCAAGGTTTGGATGAGGAAGATTTGTAGATTGTTTAAATTCTCGCAGATAAAGCAGATTAATATTGTCATTCCGTAGGAATCTCTACAAAGTCCGTTTAGATTCCTACGGAATGACAAACTAAATGTTTTAAACTTATGCTAGTTCAATTCTTGACAAAAGTTGTTTAGCAGACAAAATCCATAGCCCCGATTGCAGTGGAAATCCTTTTGCTTTTTTTTCACCTATGAAAAAGCAAAAGATCGCAACGGAAAGCGGGAAATAGCTCCTAAAAATTTCATCTATTCAAAAGTTTGGCAACTTCTGGTGCAGCGTAAGTGAAAATCATATCTGCGCCTGCACGTTTGATACAAGTCAAGCTTTCCAAAAGAACTTTATCATTGTCCAGCCATCCGTTTTGCGCAGCGGCTTTCAACATGGCGTATTCGCCACTCACCTGATAAACTGCAATGGGCTGCGTGATGAGTTCACGGATTTTGGAAACGATGTCCAAATAAGGCATGCCCGGTTTTATCATAATGATATCTGCACCTTCTTCCACATCTCTCAATGCTTCGTCAATCGCCTCTCGGGAATTGTGAAAATCCATCTGATAGGTCTTCTTGTCTGCCGGAATCTCCTGCACATCAACTGGTGCACTGTCCAAAGCACTTCTGAAAGGTCCGTAAAAAGCACTTGCATATTTGGCGGCGTAAGATAAAATCCCGACATCTGTAAATCCATTTTCTTCCAATCCTTCTCTCATAGCCAAAACACGGCCATCCATCATATCACTTGGTGCCAAAATGTCAGCTCCTGCTTCTGCATGGGAAATTCCCATTTTCACAAGTGCTTCAACTGTAGAATCATTATCAATCTTGCCATTTTTAATGATCCCGTCATGGCCATACATCGAGTATGGATCCAATGCAACATCTGGCATTACTACAACTCCGGGAACTGCATCTTTGATAGCTTTTATAGTATTTTGCATCAATCCATTCGGATTCCAGGCTTCTTTTCCTGTGTTATCTTTCAGGTTATCGGAAACTTTCATATAGAGATTGACAGCCTTGATTCCCAAATCGTAGTTTTCTTTGACAGTTTGCACCGTCAGGTCTAAACTTTGACGAAAAACGCCAGGCATTGAAGAAATGGCTTCTTTTTTGTTATTACCTTCCATAACAAACATTGGTAACACCAGGTCGTTTGTTGTAAGGTTGGTTTCACGAACAAGACCTCTTATAGAATCGTTGGTTCTTAGTCTTCTGTTTCTTGAAATCATTTTGATAAAATTATTTGTGCAAATTTAATTATACTTTTACGGATAGACTATTGCATATTAATTTTATTTAAAATATATTTGTTGTAATTGTTTAAGTACACGCTAAAGCGAATGAAAAAATTTCTATTCTTTATAATATTTACGGTAGTTTCAGTTGGATTTTCGGGAGAAATGAAGGCACAGTCTACTCGTGCAATTGCAGGACAAAAGACCGATGATGGTGTTTTGGTTGCGTTCCCTAACCCTACTAAGGATGTTTTGATCTTGAAATCAAAGGATAATTCTGCAAAAATTAAAACTGTAGCATTCTTCTCAATTTTGGGAGTTCAGGTTGCAGAATATACGATCAATAATAACAATGCAGAACTAAGACTTGACAAACTGCGTCCTGGAAAATATCTGATGAAATATACATTGGATGATAATACCCAAAAGATTGCTCAAATCATCAAACAGTAAAAATTCAATTTAATATATAATGCCGGTTCATCCGGCATTTTTTATTTGTAATCCTTATTTCTGTAAATTTGTCATAGCCAAGAAAATTAAATTATGAGAAAACTGGTCACTTTACTTTTTGTGATTCTCTTTCAGATCTTTAACTCACAATTCAGAAACTCTCTTTATGATGATAATCAATTAAATATGTCTTTGCGAGGAGGACTGGATTTTCCTTCTTATGATAATCAGACGAAATACATCGATTACAAATACAATCTGAGTCTGGGGACATCTGTTGACTTTTATTTCAATTGGATAGGTCTGGGAATTGATTTCGATTACTTGAAGAATACTTCGAAAAATACTTATCCGACAGAGAATCTACATGAAACGACTCCCCTTACCAATGTTAATTTAACTCAAAATAATATTCAGCGGTATTTCTTTGGAATTGGACCAAATTTCCGATATATCATTAATGATGATCTGAGTTTAGCTTTCAAATTGAAAGGAGGAATTTCCAATATCAAGGGTGGAGAAACATCATTGACATCAACCCCTTACAATCTCAACTATCACAATGGTTATAATGAGAAAAATGTTCTGACCGGAAAAGGGCAAGTTGAGTTGAATTGGTTTTTTTCAGAATATGTTGGGCTGAATGTTGGCGGCTATTATATCCAGCATTTCAAAGCGAAAGACAAAATCAGTAATAATTCCGTTTCCGGGTATATTCCTTTTACAGAATCTGGAAATCAATACAACATCAATCCAAATAATTCGGATATTAGAAATAATAGTCTTGACCATGAGATCCATTCGGCTGGTGTTTTTGCCGGATTGACGTTTAGAATTCCGACAAAAGAAGCAAGCCCAAATTATGGATTGTCTGTTGTGGCGAGAGATAAGGAAACAGGATTGATCCTGCCTGATACTTTTATAGAACTTTTTAAAAATGGGAAAAGAACACACTTTGCCAAAACCAATTCTCAAGGTGTGGCTTTTTTCAAGAACATCAAACCCGACAATTATGATATCAAAGGAAATCTTTATAACATAGAGCTGACCTCAGCAAAAACTAATAAAACAGAGTTTGTGAAAAACTCAATGCTTAAAAAAGAAATCTCTACAGATTCAGAAACTTTCTTTGTAAAAGGTCAAGTGAACATCTGTAATTCTAAAAATCCTTTGAGAGATGTAACTGTTCTGGTCAAAAATAATGAAACAGAGATCTATCACGAAATAAAAACAGATATCAACGGAAAATTTTATTTCAAAGCAGATAAGAATACGACCTACAACATCTATGGAAAAAAGGGTAACTACTTCTCACAAACAGAAACTGTGACCTCTAAAAATGTTGACAGAACCAATACTTTTTTCCTTAACCTACAAGTTTGTATGGAAGAAACTACTTGTGGAAAGCCAATCAATTTGAAAAACATCCATTACGATCTGGACAAATATTTTATCCGGGAAGATGCAAAAGCAGAGCTTAACAAAATGGTCCAGTTCATGAAAGATAATCCAAGTGTGAAAGTTGAATTGGCATCTCATACAGATTCCCGAGCGTCTGATGATTACAACATAACGCTTTCTCAAAATCGTGCAAATGCTGCGGTAGATTATCTGGTATCGAAAGGTATCAACAAATCTAGACTGAAACCAATTGGTTATGGAGAAACGCAACTTCTAAACAAATGCAGTAACAGTGTAGATTGTACCGAACAACAGCATCAGATCAACAGAAGAACAGAGATGAAAGTTATTTGCCCTTGATAAAAAAACATTTTTTGTAAATCAAAAATCCAATAACAACACCTAAAGTATTAAGAATAACATCATCGACGTCCGCAAAACCTCTCTTAAAATAAAACTGTGAAAACTCGATGATATTAATCACAACAATGAATGCCAACAAGAGCCATCCCAATCTATTGAGTTTGGGATAGAGAATCCCTAGAAAGCCATAAGGAATAAACATAACGATATTCCCAATCATATTAAATGTGAATTCGAAAGGGCGATAGGGCAATACAGTAGTTAAATATCTGATAATTGTTTTAAACGGAACATATTCAATTGTTAAAAAATCTGCCAGATCATCACGGAATGTTGCAAAAAACAGCAAATACAACATAAAAACGGTATAGACATTGATAAGTGCAGGATAAACCCGGTAAAGCAGTTTCTTCATCAAATAGAAAGAATAGATAATTAATAAAAATTTAAGTAAAAATATTTAAAATAATGCACACACACAAAGTAAAAGCCTACGGAACAGATGCTCCAGAGAATGATTTGGAACTAATCACCATAGAAAGAAGAGAAATCCAACCGAAAGACATAGAAATTGACATCTATTATTGCGGCGTTTGCCACTCGGATCTTCATACGGCAAGAAACGATTGGGGCGGATCTGTTTATCCTGTAGTTCCCGGTCACGAGATTGTGGGGAAAGTATTGCAAGTCGGGACAGATGTTACCAAATTCAAAATCGGAGATCTGGTTGCCGTGGGTTGTATGGTGGACTCATGCAGAACTTGCCATAGCTGCGAACAAGACTTGGAGCAATTCTGTGAAAAGGGATTCACAGGAACTTACAACGGAAAAGACAAATACTTCGAAGATACCAGGACGTTTGGAGGTTACTCGGAGTCTGTGGTTGTAGATGAGCATTTTGTTTTGAGCCTTCCGGAAAACCTGGATATGGCTGCTGCTGCACCACTTCTTTGCGCCGGAATCACGACTTGGTCACCTCTTAAACATTGGAATGTAACAGAAAACTCTAAAGTCGCAGTTGTCGGTTTGGGCGGTTTAGGCCATATGGCTATTAAGCTGGCAAAAGGTCTGGGCGCAGAGGTGACTTTATTCTCTAGAACACCTGGGAAAACTGAGGATGCCAAGGCTTTGGGAACAGACCACGTCATTATTTCCACCGACGAAGACCAAATGAAATCGGTTTCCAATAAGTTCGATCTGATCATCGATACAGTCCCTTACGAGCACGACATCAATCCTTATATGAATACATTGACCGTGAATGGGACATTGGTTCTTGTTGGGTTCATCGGAGAATTCGGGAACGATGCTGTAAGTACGAGACCGATGATCTACAAGAGACGGTCTGTTGCCGGTTCATTGATCGGCGGTATCAAAGAAACTCAGGAGATGCTGGATTTCTGTGGAGAAAAGAACATTGTTTCTGACATCGAAATCATCAATATCCAGGACATCAACAATGCTTATGAAAGAATGCTAAAAAGTGATGTCAAATACAGATTCGTCATCGATATGAAAAGTCTGAAGAATTAATTTTAATTATTTGATCATAAAAAAGAGAGGATATCTGTTGATATTCTCTCTTTTTGTTTTAAGGATTTCTAGAGTCAAATTAAGGCATAACTAAAGCCTATCCTAAAAAAGCTCCGTATGTTTTACTAAAAACGCACGTGTGTTTTAGTAAAAAGATACGTACGTTTTCATGAAAAGGTACGTACGTTTTTGAGCACCTCTGCAAACGCCCTGTTTATCGAACCTGCAAGAGGTCATTTTTTAGCTTAAAAGAAGTAAAATTATATCAAAATCTCGCAAAAAAAGAGGACACAAAATAGCACCTCTTCCTCAGTTTTAATAAATTTAATCTATCGTTATTAGTTTTCTTCTAATTACCAAAAAACGGATATATCATTGTTTTGTTAATGAAAGAATACAGGATTAAGAAAACATTAATCCTAAAATAAAAAATCCCGACTCGGTGAAGAATCGGGATCGGTATGTTAAGAGAAATATCTTAAGCCTGAACGTTGTTACCTCCTAATACGAAAGGTTCAACTTCTTTGATCTCACCAAACTGCTGCTCATAGTTGGCAACATTTTGCTGAAGTGCAGCTAGAACTCTTTTTGCGTGAAGAGGAGCTACAATAACTCTAGATCTTACTTTCGCTTGTTGTACACCCGGCATCAATTGGATGAAATCCAATACGAATTCTGAAGGTGAATGATTTACTAAAGCTAAGTTCACATAAACTCCTGCTGCTACAACTTCATTAAGTTCGATGTTAATGTTGTTTGGATCTTGGTTTTGATTATTGTCCATTTTCTTTGTTTAATTATTTTGTTAAAATTATAGATTACGAATATAAATCATTTAAAATTTAAATTCATAATCTATAATTACTTTTTTTAGTTAATATCTTCGAATTCCTTTCTAGAACCCACGATCACGTTTTGATAGTCTTTAAGACCTGTACCCGCAGGAATTCTGTGTCCTACGATCACATTCTCTTTCAGACCGCTCAAGAAATCGATTTTTCCGGAAACAGCTGCTTCATTAAGAACTTTCGTTGTTTCCTGGAACGATGCCGCAGACATGAATGACTTGGTTTGTAATGCTGCTCTTGTAATACCTTGTAATACAGGAGTTGCAGTTGCAGGAAGAGCTTCTCTAACTTGTACCAAAGCCTGATCTTCTCTCTTAAGTTTCGAATTCTCGTCTCTTAGTTCTCTGGCAGTGATCATCTGTCCTGCTTTGAATACTTTAGAATCTCCCGGCTCTGTAACAACCTTAAGTCCGAAAACTCTGTTGTTCTCTTCCAAGAAATCGAATTTGTGCTCCAAAGCTCCCTCCAGGAACTGAGTATCTCCTCCATCAACAATCGATACTTTTGTCATCATCTGACGAACAATGATCTCGAAGTGCTTATCATCGATCTTCACACCCTGAAGACGGTAAACTTCCTGAATCTCATTTACCAGATATTCCTGAACCGCAGTTGGACCTTTGATCCTTAAGATATCGTCTGGCGTGATAGAGCCATCAGAAAGTGGCCCTCCAGCATAAACGAAGTCATTTTCCTGAACCAAGATCTGATTTGATAATTTTACCAAATACTTCTTGATCTCGCCAGTTTTAGCTTCAACGATCAATTCACGGTTACCTCTTTTGATCTTACCGTAAGAAACTACTCCATCGATCTCTGTAACTACAGCAGGATTAGAAGGATTTCTAGCTTCGAACAGTTCGGTAACTCTTGGAAGACCTCCGGTGATATCCCCTGCTTTTGCAGATTTTCTCGGAATCTTGATAAGGACTTTACCAGCCTTGATCTTTTCACCATCGTTTACCATCAAGTGGGCTCCTACAGGTAAGTTATATGCTTTTTGCTCTACGCCTTTTGCATCCACAACTTTTAATGTTGGTACCGCTTTTTTATTTCTGGATTCTGAGATAACTTTCTCTTCGAAACCTGTCTGCTCATCAATTTCCAATACGAAAGAAATACCCTGGATAATATCCTCATACTCTACCTTACCAGAAGTTTCTGCAATGATAACCGCATTATAGGCATCCCATTTCGCAATAAGATCTCCTTTTTTAACCTTATCACCTGGTTTTACAAATAACTCGGAACCATAAGGGACGTTGGCAATCATAATTGGTGTTCTGGCTTCGTTATCTGCAACCAAACGGAATTCGGTAGAACGAGAAACAACGATATCTGCTGATTGTCCTTCTTCACCTTCAGATTTAATAGTTCTAACTTCGTCCATTTCAACAATACCATCACGTTTTGCAACGATACTTGGATTTTCTGAAATGTTACCAGCGGTACCTCCTTGGTGGAAAGTTCTCAGTGTCAACTGAGTTCCTGGCTCACCAATTGATTGTGCTGCAATTACACCCACAGCTTCTCCCATATGGATTCCTTTACCTGTGGCAAGATTACGTCCGTAGCATTTCGCACAGATACCTTTTTTGGATTCACAAGTTAATGGAGAACGAACTTCTACAGCTTCTATTCCTGCTTCTTCAATTTTCTTAGCAACCGCTTCTACAATTAGTTCATCAGCATTAGCTAATAACTCATCTGTTTCCGGATGATAGATATTGTGAAGAGAAACTCTACCAAGAATTCTCTCAGCAATTTTTTCTACGATATCATCATTTTTCTTAAGCGCAGTAACTTCTGTTCCTCTAAGTGTTCCACAATCTTCTTGAGTAATAATTACATCTTGTGCAACATCTACCAATCTTCTGGTCAAGTAACCAGCATCGGCAGTTTTAAGAGCGGTATCCGCAAGACCTTTACGAGCACCGTGGGTAGAGATAAAGTATTCTAAGATGGAAAGACCTTCTTTAAAGTTTGCAAGAATCGGGTTTTCGATGATTTCCGCTCCTACAGAACCTGCTTTTTGCGGTTTTGCCATCAAACCTCTCATTCCTGATAACTGACGGATCTGTTCCTTAGAACCCCTCGCTCCAGAATCAAGCATCATATATACAGAGTTGAAACCACCTTGATCGGTCTTCATTCTGCTCATGATCATTTCAGTCAATCCGGCGTTGGTGTTTGTCCAAACGTCAATTACCTGATTATAACGTTCTGTATCTGTAATAAGACCCATGTTGTAGTTAGCCTTGATCTCATCTACCGTTTCGATAGATTGTGCGATCATTGCTTTTTTCTCAGCCGGGATCACGATATCTCCAAGACTAAATGAAAGACCTCCTTTGAAAGCGTTAGCATATCCGAGATTCTTCATATCATCCAAGAACTTAACAGTCGTAGGGAAATCTGTATCCTCCAAGATCTGACCAATTACATTTCTAAGAGATTTCTTAGTCAATAACTCATCAATGTACCCTGATTCTTTTGGCACGATCTGATTGAACAAAATTCTACCAACCGTTGTATTCAACAATTTAGTTACGATTCCTCCATTTTCTTTTACAGGAAGACGACATCTTACTTTTGCATTAAGGGAAACCTGTCCTTCCGCGTAAGCGATCTCTACTTCTTCCGGAGAATAGAATGCAAGACCTTCGCCTTTGATTTTTTTCTCTTCAGTAGAATGAGCTTCTTTGGTCATAAAGTATAGACCCAAAACCATGTCCTGAGAAGGTACGGTAATAGGAGAGCCATTCGCCGGGTTCAGGATATTCTGAGAACCTAACATCAATAGCTGAGCTTCCAAAATAGCTTCTGGACCTAATGGCAAGTGTACCGCCATCTGATCCCCATCGAAATCGGCGTTGAAAGCCGTTGTTACCAATGGGTGAAGCTGGATCGCCTTGCCTTCGATCATCTTAGGCTGGAACGCCTGGATACCCAATCTGTGAAGCGTAGGTGCTCTGTTCAAAAGAACAGGATGACCTTTCATAACACCTTCCAGGATATCATAAACTACAGGTTCTTTTCTATCGATGATTCTTTTAGCTGATTTTACAGTTTTTACAATTCCTCTTTCAATTAGTTTTCTAATGATAAACGGTTTGTAAAGCTCTGCAGCCATATCTTTTGGAAGACCACACTCGTGCAATTGTAAGCTAGGACCTACAACAATAACCGAACGAGCCGAGTAATCTACCCTTTTTCCTAATAAGTTCTGACGGAAACGACCTTGCTTACCTTTCAATGAATCAGAAAGGGATTTCAATGGTCTATTTGATTCCGACTTAACAGCAGAAGATTTTCTTGTATTATCGAATAATGAATCTACTGATTCCTGAAGCATACGCTTCTCGTTTCTCAAGATCACTTCAGGAGCTTTGATCTCCAATAGTCTCTTAAGACGGTTGTTTCTGATAATTACCCTTCTGTAAAGGTCATTCAGATCGGAAGTTGCAAAACGTCCTCCATCCAACGGTACCAATGGTCTTAGTTCTGGTGGTATGATAGGAAGAACACGCATAATCATCCATTCCGGTTTGTTGATCATTCTTGTATTAGCTGCTCTAAGTGCCTCTACAACGTTAAGCCTCTTAAGCGCTTCTGTTCTTCTTTGTTTAGAAGACTCATTGTGAGCTTTGTGTCTAAGATCGAATGACAGAGAATCAAGGTCGATTCTCTTCAACAATTCTTCAACAGCTTCTGCTCCCATTTTCGCTACGAATTTGTTCGGATCAGAGTCATCTAGATATTGGTTCTCAATAGGAAGTGTTTCCAGAACATCCAGATATTCTTCTTCTGTAAGGAATTCTTTGTCATCGAAATCTGAACCATCTGCTTTCTTAGCGATACCTTGCTGGATCACAACATATCTCTCGTAATAGATGATCATATCCAATTTCTTGGAAGGAATACCTAATAGATAACCAATTTTGTTTGGTAAAGAACGGAAATACCAGATATGCGCCACAGGAACAACCAAACCAATATGTCCGATTCTCTCTCTACGCACTTTTTTCTCGGTAACTTCTACTCCACAACGATCACAAACAATTCCTTTGTAACGGATTCTTTTGTATTTTCCACAAGCACACTCGTAGTCTTTTACAGGTCCGAAGATCTTCTCGCAGAACAATCCGTCTCTTTCCGGTTTGTGTGTACGATAGTTGATCGTTTCTGGTTTTAGAACTTCCCCTCTCGATTCCTGAAGAATAGATTCCGGTGAAGCTAAACCAATAGTGATTTTATTAAATCGACTAGTTTTATTTTTATTTGACATTTGTTAGAATTTAAATTTTAGAGTTTAGATTTTAGATTAATGCTTTGAATTGTGAGATTCAAAATAATTTAAAATTTAAAATTACTCTTCAAGTCTTACATCAAGTCCAAGACCTTGTAACTCGTGAAGTAATACGTTGAAAGATTCCGGAATACCAGGTTCTGGCATTGCTTCTCCTTTTGCAATCGCTTCATAAGTTTTTGCTCTACCAATCACGTCATCCGACTTCACAGTCAAGATCTCTCTCAGGATGTTAGACGCTCCAAATGCTTCAAGAGCCCAAACCTCCATCTCTCCGAATCTCTGACCTCCGAATTGTGCTTTACCACCTAACGGCTGTTGCGTGATCAATGAGTAAGGTCCGATAGAACGTGCGTGCATTTTGTCATCTACCATGTGTCCAAGTTTCAACATGTAGATCACACCTACAGTTGCAGGCTGCGTAAATCTCTCCCCAGTTCCACCGTCGTATAAGTGTGTGCTACCAAATTTCGGAAGACCTGCCTGATCAGTATATTCTGTGATTTGCTCAAGACTTGCACCATCAAAGATCGGTGTTGCAAACTTCAATCCCAGTTTTGTACCTGCCCATCCAAGAACAGTTTCGTAGATCTGACCAATATTCATACGGGAAGGTACCCCAAGCGGATTCAATACGATATCTACTGGTGTTCCATCCTCCAAGAATGGCATATCTTCTTCACGAACGATTCTTGAAACGATACCTTTGTTACCGTGACGACCTGCCATTTTATCACCTACATTCAGTTTACGTTTCTTAGCGATGTAAACTTTAGCTAATTTGATAATACCTGCTGGTAACTCGTCTCCGATAGACAATGCAAATTTCTCACGGTTTTTAACTCCCGAAAGATCATTGTATTTGATTTTATAATTGTGAATCAATTGTTTGATCCATTCATTTTTGTCTGCATCTACGGTCCAATCTGCACCGCTGATGTTCACATAATCTTCTACAGACTGAAGCAATTTCAAAGTGAATTTGGTTCCTTTGCTGATTACTTCCTCTTCAAGGTCATTTTTCACACCCTGAGAAGTTTTACCAGAAACCAAGGTATTCAATTTGTCAATCAAAGTGTTTCTCAGATCATCGAACTTATTTTTGTAAGTATTTTCGATTTCCTCAAGTTTGATTTTCTCTTCGCTTCTTTTCTTTTTGTCCTTGATATTTCTAGAGAACAATTTTTTGTTGATAACAACTCCTCTAAGAGAAGAATCTGCTTTCAATGAAGCATCTTTTACATCACCAGCTTTATCCCCGAAGATCGCTCTAAGAAGTTTTTCTTCCGGAGTTGGATCAGATTCCCCTTTTGGAGTGATCTTTCCGATAAGGATATCACCAGGCTTCACTTCTGCACCGATACGGATCATCCCGTTTTCATCAAGATCTTTTGTAGCTTCTTCAGAAACGTTAGGAATATCTGCTGTCAATTCTTCCATACCTAATTTGGTATCACGAACTTCCAGAGAATATTCATCAACGTGGATCGAAGTAAACCAGTCCTCACGAACCACTTTTTCATTAATTACGATCGCATCCTCGAAGTTATAACCTTTCCAAGGCATGAACGCCACTACCAAGTTTCTACCAAGAGCCAATTCCCCGTTCTCAGTTGCATAACCATCACAAAGAACCTGACCTTTTTCCACTGTATCACCTACTCTTACGTTTGGTCTTAGTGTAATAGTTGTACTCTGGTTGGTTTTTCTGAACTTAGTCAGTTTATAAGTTTTAGTAGCAGAATCGAAGTTAACTAGATCATCCTCCTCGCTTCTTTCGTACTTAATAACTATTTTCTCAGCGTCCACATATTCTACAACTCCAGTTCCTTCTGCATTGATCAAAATTCTAGAATCTCTCGCAACTTGTTTTTCCAGACCTGTACCAACAACTGGTGCCTGAGGCTTCAATAAAGGAACTGCCTGGCGCATCATGTTAGACCCCATCAATGCACGGTTCGCATCATCATGCTCCAGGAACGGGATCAATGAAGCAGAAATACCAGAGATCTGGTTTGGTGCAACGTCGATAAGATCGACTTGTTGAGGCTCAACTACTGGGTAATCACCATCCAAACGGGCAATAATTCTATCCGTCTCGAAGTGACCTTCATCACTCAAGGCAACGTTTGCCTGAGCAATAACTTGATTTTCCTCGTCCTCAGCATTTAGATAAACAGGCGCAGCATTAAGGTCTACTTTTCCGTTTTCTACTTTTCTGTAAGGTGTCTCAATAAAACCTAAAGTGTTGATCTTCGCATACATACCCAAAGAAGAGATCAAACCAATGTTTGGTCCTTCCGGAGTTTCGATTGGACAGATACGACCATAGTGAGTATGGTGAACGTCACGAACCTCGAAACCTGCTCTTTCTCTTGATAAACCACCAGGTCCTAGTGCAGAAAGTCTACGCTTGTGCGTGATCTCTGACAATGGGTTGGTTTGATCCATGAACTGAGAAAGCTGGTTGGTACCAAAGAATGAATTAATAACAGACGTCAAAGTCTTAGCATTAACCAAATCAACCGGTGTAAAGATCTCGTTATCTCTAACGTTCATTCTTTCTTTGATTGTTCTGGCAATTCTAGAAAGACCTACGCCGAATTGTCCAGACAATTGCTCTCCAACAGTCTTGATCCTTCTGTTTGACAAGTGATCGATATCATCAACCTCAGCCTTAGAGTTAACCAATTCGATCAAGTGTTTTACAATCGAGATGATATCTTCTTTTGTAAGAACTTGATTTTCTTCCGAAATGTTAAGACCTAGTTTTTTGTTCAATCTGTAACGACCAACTTCTCCAAGAGAGTATCTCTGTTCTGAAAAGAATAATTTCTCAATAATTCCTCTTGCAGTTTCCTCATCCGGAGCATCGGCGTTTCTTAACTGACGATAAATATATTCCACCGCCTCTTTTTCTGAGTTGGTTGGATCTTTTTGTAAAGTATTCTGGATGATAGAGAACTCGTTAGAATTTTCTTTGTGAATCAAGATTGACTTAACTCCAGAATCTAAAATAACATCTAGATGTTCTTTTTCAAGAATAGTTTCTCTATCCAAGATGATCTCGTTTCTTTCAATAGAAACTACCTCACCTGTATCTTCGTCCACGAAGTCCTCGAACCAAGTGTTCAAAACTCTCGCAGCCAAAGTTCTTCCTTCTACTTTTTTAAGTGCGGCTTTAGAAACTTTCACTTCCTCTGCAAGGTCGAAGATCTGAAGAATTTCTTTATCAGATTCATAACCGATAGCTCTTAATAGTGTAGTTAAAGGTAATTTTTTCTTACGGTCAATATACGCATACATTACGTTGTTGATGTCCGTAGTGAACTCCATCCAAGATCCTTTGAAAGGGATAATTCTCGAATAATAAAGTTTAGTTCCGTTTGCATGGTAGGTCTGTCCGAAGAATACACCCGGAGATCTGTGTAACTGAGTTACAATAACACGTTCCGCACCATTGATGATGAATGACCCGGAAGGCGTCATATAAGGAACCGGACCTAAATACACATCCTGCACAACAGTCTGAAAATCTTCATGTTCCGGATCTGTACAGTATAATTTTAGTCTAGCTTTTAGAGGTACGTTATACGTTAAACCTCTCTCTACGCACTCATCGATAGAATAACGTGGAGAATCTACCAGATAATCCAGAAATTCCAAAACGAACTGGTTTCTAGAATCTGTAATTGGGAAATTTTCCTGGAACGTTTTGTAAAGTGATTCATTCAAACGTTGCTCAGGAAGCGTGTCTAACTGGAAAAACTCCTTGAAAGACTGGATTTGGATGTCCAAAAAGTCAGGTGTTTCGATTCTACCTTTCGCTGATGAAAAGTTGATTCTCTCTGTACCTTGAACTTTAGGAGCGGCCTGTGTTTTACTCATAAAATTATAAGAAAAAGGGTTAAAAAATATTTTGATTCAAAAAATATCAGATAATCAAGAGTCAAGAAAAAAGTAAAAAAGATTAAAGGAATATATAACTTTGGCGCCGTTATGTATGTTTCTTTTGCTTGTTTCTCTTGTCTTTCAACATCTAACTGCAACACCGGTATATCTTTTCACGGCGTAGTGCAAAATATTTTTATTTCTTTCAGACATTATCTATTTATAAACAGAAAATCCCCCTTCATGAAAATGAAAGAGTATGAAAATTGTTTTTACTGTATATAAATTATTAGCGCCAAAAGAATTGCAAATGTACGGATTTTAAAATTATTTGACAAATGTTTATGGTCTTAAACTTTTGTTAAATGAGTAGTGAAAAAACAGAAAGAGCCATTTCATTTTTTGAAACGGCTTTTTCTTTAAGTAATAATTGATAATCAATTTGAAATTCAATAATTTATGTTCAAATAATATATTGACTAAACTACCTTGCCTTATAGGTAGCTATTTTTAATTCAGTGTTAATAGCAATTTCAGGAAACTTATTTTTTAATAAATTTTAAATTTTCCGTACCTTTTACCGATGATATTTTCAGGAAGTAGATGCCTTTTAGTAAGCTTTCCACGTTAATTCTATCATTTTCAATTTTGAAGTTATCGATTAATTTTCCGTTCATATCAAATATTTCTGCTTTAATGATTTTAAGATTTTCAGGGTTTTGAATTTTGATGATATCTGTGATGGGATTTGGATAAATTTTAAAAGATTTTTTATTATTATTTTCCGTAGATAATGTTATCTGTTCACTCAATTTAACATAAATTTTATCGCCAAATTCATTGCAACACTGGCTATTGACAATAAGACTTTTATAATCTGGATATGAAGATGTCCCAAAACTGGAATTATAAGATGAACCGACCGGATTAATAGATGCATAACTCCCAGTTGATTCTACAACCGTACCATTTCCAAAATCGTCATACATTACTTTAAAATGACCGTCAACAGGATAATTATAAGGTTGGCCATCATTATATCCCGGACCTAGCAAACAGCAATCCCAATCGTAAACAGTTGCATAACGATAAAAAATATTAGACCCATCTAAGGCTTGTATTCCTTGGCTGTAAACAAGATATGAAGCAATAAAAGCTAAAATTGTTAATGTTTTTTTCATAATATGTTATTTTTAAAGTTTAAATGTTGTTTTTTTCCCCAAGTTTTTGGTTTTGGCGCCAACAGACCGACCAAGTTGCCCTTTTCAGCGGATAATCTGCTGTAAAAATATTGTATAGCATACTGTTGAAATCCAACCACAAAGCGTTTATTTTTTCACAATTTTTCGGATTTCGATTTTTCCGTCTTCAAAAATAATTTTCAGTAAATACATTCCTTTCGGATACCGTTCTAATGAAATTTTGTTTCCCGAATTGCTTTCGTCCATGACCTGTTTCCCCGAAAGGTCAAAAAGTGCCAACGTTTTTATTTTTTCTTTTGAGGAAATTTGGACAAAATCGGATGCCGGATTAGGAAAAATTTGAAGATTCGATGTTTCGGACATTTCGGAAACGGACAAATTTGGATCTATTAAATCAATAATTTTCACAACGTTATTCCCTGTGTCCGCCACATAGAGTTTGTCTGCAGAACTATTCAGATAGACACCTTCGGGTTTGAAAAATCCGCTGCCGATTGTTGTGATGTTGTTGCCATTCATATCCATTCTTTTAATTGCATTATTTCCGGTATCGGCGATGTACATCACATTATGCACATTATCCACGGCTACGCTGCTTGGCTTGTTGAAATTATTGCCGATATTTCCCAAAGCAGTGCTAGCTCCTGTCGAGAGATTGATTTTGATAATAACATTGGAAGCATAATCTGCCACGTATGCATTTCCGGCGGTATCGAAATCAAATCCTTTCGAATCATTCAATACGCCCAAGTAGTTGTAGGTATATCCGAAAGGGAAATTTAATTTTCGTCCGACAAGATAAGAGTAGTTTCTTTGGGTGTAATAGTCAGTCTGACCGTATGTCTTCATCATATAAGGATTGGCAAGATTTGTAATATAATTTCCATAAGTGTTTCCGGAAGTGTTCACAAATTTGATGACGTTATCAGTTGCATCTCCGTAGTAGATGTAATCGGCATTGCTGTTGTATGCTATCCCGGCAAGCGTGTTTGTGGTATTCCAAATGTTGGATATCTGGTAACCTCCGAAATAGGCATTGTTCGGAACGATTTTCTTTATCGAATTGTAGCCCGTAGAAATATCGTGGTCGCTGATGTAGATGTTGTGTCCGGAATCTATCGTAATGCTTGCCGGCGAATCAAACCGGCTTCCTCTCACAGCGTAAGTATTGTCGGGGTATTTGAAGTTATACACTCTGTATTTGGCATCTGTATCATAGAAGACAAAGCTGGCATTATTCTGTGCTCTTGCTTCTACCGACATCGGTAAAAACGATTGTCCGGGATTGTAAACGGGAAGTGACCAGTGTGTAATTACGTGTCCGTCAACACTCATTATGACAATATCCGACATACCTCCTATGACCAATCCGAGAAATGGACGAAAATCTACACAGGTGATGCTAGTTCCCGAATTATCCGATATGGTATAAGTGGAAAAAATGTTGTCTATTTTTACCACATTATTGTAATTGGGAAAAACAAAATAGCTGTTACCTGTATTGTCAAAGGTGAAATCGCTTGCATTCGCCACGTTATAAGGCATATTTACCGTACCAATAGTGCCGTCAGACAGGCTGATTCTTCCTATTTTATTGCTAAGAGCTGGTGCGGTGTACCAGATATAAATCCCCAGGAACTCCAAATTGGTAATGGATGTATTGGGATTGGCAAACAATGTCGGGTTGCCGCCATCGGTTGTCATTTTAAATATTTTGCCCGAGTTGATTCCCGCAATATAGGCAACGTACAAATTGCCGTCGTTATCCAAAGCTATTGCTCCGGGCTTCCCTTTTCCGGCAGAGATTACGGTGGTTTTGTTGGCACCGTTAATTTTCATTATGAGCTCATCTGTGGCATCGCACACATAGATATTTCCGTCCAAATCCTGCGTGATGTCGGTAGCATACGTAAAATTATACCCCAAACCCACGGTGGTAATGTTTTGCCCGAAAACCGTCATCGTAAGCAACCACGAGCCTAAGATGAAGAATCTAAGTATAGTTCTGTTTTTCATAGCAGCATTTATTTTAAAAATTTGATGAAGCAAAGTTTGCGATAATACGAACATTGGGCAATCGTCCAAAAAGATGATTTTTTCATAATCCTTTAAAAATCATCTTTTTGGACGATGTTTTCGGTGGGATAAAATGTATAATTTTGCTTTATGAGAAGACTTTTCCTATTTCTGCTGCTGTCCTCGCTTTTGTCTGCCCAGGAGATGAACAGGGATAGCTTGCTCCGCCTGCTTCCCAAGGCAAAAGAAGACACCAGCAAAGTACTCCTGTATATCAATCTCGGAAATTCCGTAGAATATGAAGACACCGAAAATGCAGGAAAATACTACCGACAGGCAGGAAAACTCAGTAAAAAACTGAATTATAAAAAAGGAATCTTAAAATATATTTCCAATTATACCGCGATACTGAATATCAAAGGAGAATTGGACAGTGCCTTCACATTGAACAAGCAAGGAGTAGAAATAGCAAAAGATTTGGGCGACAAGCTCATTCTGGCTAAAGCCACAGCAAATCTCGGTAACAGCTACAACTACAGGAATAATATGGAAAGTACTCTTGCAGAATATCAAAAAGCTTTAACTCTTTTTGAAGAGATAAAAGAGGATTATTTTAAAGCAAGAATGCAGGATTTACTTCAAAATGTCTATTGCAAACTAAATATGTCCGAAAAAGGAATTTCCTATGGAAAAGCTGCTACAGACTATTTTCGGAAACAAGGTAAAAAACAGGAATTGGCAAGTGCCCTGATTAATCTCTCCAATAATTATAGCAATGCAAAACAAGAGGAACAGTCTTTAAAAGCATATCAGGAAGCACTGGAAATTTCACAGGAAATAGGTTTTAGACAAGGCGAACTGACAACTTTATTAGGACTGGGAAATACTTATTTTCACCGTTTTGAAATAGAAAAATCAAAATCCTGTTACGAAAAAGCGCTGACAATAAGTATCGATGTGGAAAACAAAGAAGGCGAAACTATTTCCAACCGCGGATTGGCGATGTGCTATATACAGGAAAAAGAATTTGACAAAGCGGAATTGTTCATAGATAAAGCTTTAAAGCTCGCAAAAAATCTGGATTTGAAGAAAGAAATAATGTCTTCTATGAATTTGAAATCCAGTATTCTGTTTGCCAAACACGATGTTGAAACTGCCGAAAAATATTTAGACAGTGCAGGCATTATTGAGCAGAAGTTATTCGGTGACGAAATCCGAAATAAAATCATCAATCTGGATAAAAAATACGAAACCGAAAAGAAAGAAAACCAAATCAGATTGCAGAATGCACAAATCCGGCAAAAAAATATTCTCAATTATATCTTAATCGGAAGTGCTGTGGCCCTGCTCCTTATTTTATTTTTATCCTACCGAAATTACAGCCACAAAAAAAAGCTACAGGTGCAAAAAATCACCGAGCTTGAAACCGAAAAGCAGCTTGCCGCAACAGAAGCGGTTCTCCGGGGCGAGGAGCAGGAACGTTCCCGTCTTGCCAAAGATTTGCACGACGGTTTGGGCGGAATGCTCAGCGGTGTAAAACACTCATTTAGTGCTATGAAAGAAAATCTTATTATGACTTCTGAAAATGCGGAAGCGTTTGAAAGAAGCATTCATCAGCTTGATAACAGCATTCGGGAAATGCGGCGTGTCGCTCACAATATGCTGCCCGAAAATTTGCTGAAATACGGATTGGATAATGCTTTGCGGGAATTTTGCACCGAGCTGGGGCGTACCACTTCCCTGGAAACAAGCTATCAGTCTATCGATATGGAACACCAGCAGTTTTCCCAGGACATCTCTGTTACAGGCTACCGGGTTGTTCAGGAGCTTGCCAATAATGCACTGAAGCATTCTGGAGCGAAGCATCTGCTCGTTCAGGCACATTTTTCGGATGAAGAAAAAATGCTCCATATCACCGTTGAAGACGACGGCAAAGGATTTGACAAAGCAATGCTGTCAAGCTCGGAAGGAATCGGCTGGAAAAATATCCGTAACCGGGTACAATTTGTAAAAGGAAAAATCGATTTGAACTCAGGCATCGGAAAAGGAACATCGGTATTAATAGAAATCCCCGTATGATGAATAATATCAATATTCTTATTGTAGACGACCATTTTATGGTAATCGAAGGTATTCGCTCCATATTGCAGGACGAAGAAAATATCAATTGGCTGGGACATTCTATGAGTGCTTCCTCGTGTATGGATTTTCTAGAAAAATACCGCCCGGACGTAATCCTTATGGACATCAGCTTGCCCGATGAAAGCGGAATCGACCTTTGCAGAAAAGTAAAAAAGCAGTATCCGAGAATCAAGATTTTAGGATTAAGCACTTACAATCAGCAGTCCGTCATTCGGGATATGCTCAAAAACGGGGCTTCGGGCTATCTTTTGAAAAATGCTTCCAAAGAAGAACTTACAGATGCTATTGCATCGGTAATGAATGGGGAAAGTTATCTCTGTATGGAAGCTGCGGAATCGCTTCAGAATACCGAAACCTCAAATCCTATCATCACAAAGCGGGAAAAAGAAGTTCTCAGCTTAATTTGTGACGGATTCACCAATCCAGAAATTGCCGAACGGCTCTTCATCAGCTTGCCGACAGCCAATACCCATCGCAAAAGCTTATTACAGAAATTCGGAGCAAAAAATGTCGCCTCTTTGGTGAAAATGGCAGTGGAGCGAAGGCTTTTCAGTGATTTTTTTTGGGAATAACTACAATGCATACATTCTATTAATCCAAATCCATACCTCAAAAATATCGTTCTGGATTTTTTCTATATCGATCGAATTAAAAAAACAACAATAAATCTGCAGTCATCAAAACCCACCCAATATGACGAAAAAAACAGCGGTAAAACAGGTGTACGGGAATATCGTTACGAATCAATATCTTCCGGATTAGTATCTTAATTGAAAAACTTGTCAACCTATTTTAGGACTAATCATTCAACACAAAAAAAGTCATCTCAAATTGAGATGACTTATTATTTTCAGAAAGACTGAAATTATTTCAATTCTACTTCAGCACCAGCTTCTTCAAGTTGTTTCTTAAGAGCTTCTGCCTCGTCTTTAGACACACCTTGCTTGATTGGAGCAGGAGCACCGTCTACGATATCTTTAGCTTCTTTAAGACCAGCACCAGTTAAATCTTTTACCAATTTAACAACAGCTAATTTAGAAGCTCCAGCTGATTTAAGAATTACATCGAATTCTGTTTTTTCTTCAGCAGCTTCACCTGCACCACCTGCAGCAACTACTACTGCTGCAGCAGCTGGCTCAATTCCGTACTCATCCTTAAGGATAGTAGCTAATTCGTTTACGTCTTTTACTGTTAAGTTTACTAGCGTTTCAGCTAAATTTTTTAAATCTGACATTGTTGTAATGTTTTTTGTTGATTGTTTATCTATTTTTTTGAGTGTAATTATTCAGCAGCTGGCGTTTCGTCAGTGCTTTCTGCAGCTGGAGCTTCTGGAGCTTCCTCAACAGCAGGGGTTTCTTCAACGGCAGGAGCAGCTTCTTCAGCTTTAGCTTCTACAGTTTCAGATTTGTTTTGAAGAGCAGAAACAACTCTTTGAATTGGAGATTGAAGCAATCCGATGATCTCACCGATCATTTCTTCTCTAGACTTGATGCTTACTAACGCGTCTAGGTTCTCGTCACCAACATAGAAAGTTTCTTGAACGAAAGCCGATTTAAGAGCTGGTTTCTCTTCTTTCTTTCTGAAATCTTTGATCAATTTTGCCGGAGCGTTAGCCGTTTCAGCAATCATAATCGCAGAGTTCCCTTTGAAAGTTTCGAACATCTCAGAATAATCTACACCTTCGATCTGTTCCATTGCTTTTTGAAGCAATGTGTTCTTCACAACTTTTACTTTGATATTTTGTTTGAAAGCTTGTCTTCTGAAATCAGATGATTTAGAAGCATTCAATCCTTCAAGATCTGCTACATAAACTACTTTTGCATCCTGAAGCAAGTCTTTGATCTCTTGTATTGCTACAACTTTTTGGTCTTTTGTCATTGTCTTAAGGATTATTATTAGTTAACAGATTTAGTATCAATTGCGATTCCAGGACTCATTGTAGAAGACAGATAGATGCTTTTTACATAAGTTCCTTTAGCAGCAGTTGGCTTCAACTTGATCAATGTAGAGATCAATTCTTGAGCATTTTCTTTAAGTTTAGCAGCATCGAAAGATACTTTACCAATTCCTGCGTGGATAATACCATATTTATCTACTTTGAAATCGATCTTACCAGCTTTAACCTCAGCTACCGCTTTTCCGATCTCCATAGTTACAGTACCAGATTTCGGGTTTGGCATAAGACCTCTTGGTCCTAAAATTCTACCCAATGGTCCTAATTTACCCATTACAGCTGGCATAGTAACGATAACGTCCACATCTGTCCAACCATTTTTGATTTGAGCTAAATAATCATCAAGACCTACATAGTCCGCACCGGCTTCTTTAGCTTCTGCTTCTTTATCCGGAGTTACCAAAGCCAAAACTTTGATATCTTTACCAGTACCGTGAGGAAGAGATACAACACCTCTTACCATTTGGTTTGCTTTTCTTGGATCTACACCTAATCTAACAGCGATATCTACAGATGCGTCAAATTTTGCAAAATTTACTTCTTTTACCAAAGCAGACGCTTCGTCAAGATTGTAAATTTTATTTTTTTCCACTTTGCTTAAAGCTTCTTTTTGCTTTTTTGTCAATTTTGCCATTTCTTTAAGTTTTAAGCGTTAGTTGGTTTAGTTCCTGTTACTCTCAATCCCATAGATCTAGCAGTACCAGCAACCATAGAAATTGCAGGCTCTACTGTGAAACAGTTAAGGTCTCCCATTTTGTCCTCTGCGATTTTCTGAACCTGAGCCCAAGATACAGCACCTACTTTGTTTCTGTTAGGTTCTCCAGAACCACTTTTCAATTTTGCAGCTTCCAATAATTGGATCGCAACTGGAGGTGTTTTGATGATGAATTCAAAAGACTTGTCTTCATACACCGTAATAACTACAGGAAGAACTTGACCAGGTTTATCCTGAGTTCTACCGTTGAATTGTTTACAAAACTCCATGATGTTCACACCTGCAGAACCCAATGCCGGACCTACTGGTGGAGAAGGGTTGGCAGCGCCACCTTTCACCTGAAGTTTTACCATTTTAAAGACTTTTTTAGCCATTTTAATGTTTTGATTTGATTAATAAATAATTGAATGTGGAAGCATTAATTATTCAATATAAGTCACTTCGCATAAAAGAAGACCTATATTTCGGTTTGCAAAAGTATTAATTATTTTTTAATCTGCAAATAGAATCTGCTGATTTTATATATTTTACAAAAAAATATCCACTCAAAAATCTGAATGGATATTACTCTAAGAAAATAACTAAAATATTAGAACTCCAAAGTTATTGATGCTCTTGCAGCTGCACCCATAATTGGTCTAGCCATTCTAACATTAGAACCAGAATCTACAGTTGATCTTGGGTCACCTTCTGTAATCCCGATAGTGTTAAAAATATTAGTAGCATCAATCGCGAAACGAATTTTCCCTAACTGATAAGAAGTTCCTGCTCCAAATTCACTGAAAGCCGGTAAAGAATAGCTCTCATCATTAGCTTCATTCTGGAAACGTTTGCCGTAATAATTATAGCTTACATAAGTTCTCCACTCTTTGGTAATATTAACCGCAGGAGAAATATTGAAATATAATTTCGGAATTCTTCTTACAAAATTGCCATCATAGTCAAAGGTTGTCCCATCTTCATTTGTTCCTTTGAAGTTTTTATATTTCGGACTTTGGATTGTTCCGTTAAAAGTAACTTCTAAAATATTACTAAACAATCTTGCAAAACCTTCTATCTCTACTCCTAAATTTTTCGTATCCGCAAATTTGTTTTCAGACCTTCCATTAGAAAGGATATCAGTGAATGAAAGATTTTTAAGCGTTGAGTAGAACGGAATCACCCCAATATCAAATGTTCTTGAATAATATTTGTAACCTAACTCTATTTGATTTGTTAATGCCGGTTTAAGTGCACTTAGATCATCAATATTGTTATAATACGCTTCTTCATTTGGTGATCTGAAACCGTGAGAAAATCTCCCGTAAACGGCATTTTGAGAATCGATTTTATAATTCAAAGAACCTGTATATGATACTTTATCTACATCATATCTCCAATAAGTATATTGATTACCCAAAACACTCATATTGTCATCAGCGGTTGTAGAACTAAAACCATAATTAGTTGTAGTATTTCCAGAGGTAATGTAGAAGGCTGTTAATCCAGAATTATTAAGATTAGACGTTGTAGTGTTTACTTTATAACCTCTGTAAGTATCATTACTGTAACGGATTCCTCCATTGAAACTTAACTTATCTGTCAAAGAATAATCTAGGTTTAGATATAAAGCATTCAGACTTCCTTCCGTTTGGGAATCTCTAAGCAAGAATGACATATCTGTAACACCATTATATGTTTTGGAGTAACCTACGTCATTAGGACTAAGAGAAGTATCCACAAGATTAAGAAGTTGTGGTTTATCTGTAGCAGTTGTCAATATATTACTCCAATTCCAGTATTGTTTTGATTTCCAATTGGACTTATAAAAACCTGCAGTGATATTTCCTTTATCTAATTTATAATTGAATTGCAAATCATTGATGAAATTATCCATCTGCTTATCAATTGCCCAGAATCCTAATTCCTGAACATATTGAGGATTCACCAATTGTCCATTTCCCACTAAAGAATATTGAAAGCTATTTCCTGAAATACCATTATTGGAAGCAAAATCTGCCGCAGTTTTTGGTGTTCCAGCAGGAAAGATTCCTGTGTAATTCAAATTGATATTGGTATATCTCGTTTTATTGATTAAGCTTAAATTATTCCCGAGATCATATTTGAATTCTGCCCCTATAACATCCATTTTCGGATTGATTCCATTCGTTAAATCTCTTTTAAAGAAACCACCACCGGCTTGCGGAATATTCAACTGACCGATTGTATTGTAAGTATAAGTCCCGTAATTAGCATTGAAACCTGGAAACTCTTTCAAATCATTGGTCAAAGGAATTGGCAGATAGAAAGCATTTCTGTCATCCAGTTTTTTGTAATACACTTTTGCATAACCTTTATCAAAGACATATTTCAAATTCATTCGGATCTGACCACCATTGTTAGCTTTGAAACCTGTTTTTCTGATACCATCATCTGTTCTGTAAAAACCTCCAACGTTGAAGAATAATTTATCTTTGATTAATGCTCCTCCAAGATTAAGGTCAGTTCTCATCAATCCATAAGTACTCGTTTCAAGCTTTGCTACACCTTTAAAATCATTAGTTCCTTCTTTTGAAATAAAGTTGATCAAACCACCCGGAGAATTGGTTGCGAAAATAGAACCGGTTCCTCCTCTCAGTGCTTCTAATCTTGCTGTCGTATTATCTACTCGGAAAAAGTTGTCAGCATTTGCAAATTGTAATGCCCCATCTTCAAAAACTGGTAATCCGTCTTCCTGAATCTGTGTAAACTCGTAAGCTCCGGCAGAAGGAATACCTCTTGCAAAAAGGTTGTTCCCTACTTCTCCACCAGATGTTTCCACTGCAAAACCAGGAACTCTTTGTAATAATGCCGCTGCACTAATTGGATTTTGTTTCTGAATCTCTTTTGCTGTAAAAGTAGAAATTGCAGTTGCAGATTCTAGTTTAGCTTTTGGTCTAGAATTTCCCGTAATTACGACTTGTTCGATATTGTTTGATTTTATGGAATCGTTCTCAGTTTGTTGTCCATAAACATTTTGAAAGTAGAGCGAGGCTACGCCTACCATCAAAAAAATCGAATTTCTTTTCATATCATATAATTATTTAAGGTTAATTGTTCATTTTCAAATAAACCCCATTGGTCCACCCAAATCCATCTTGATTTGGATATTCTCCTCCGCCTGCAATACTTTTCACATCCACGGCATTATACTTTTCCATCAGTTTTCCTGTATTGTTGTAAACACGTTCCACATTTTTGCTCCAGTTATTTTTAATCTGTTCGGCCAGATCATCAAAACCATAATTCTTCATAGCGACATAACCTATCCATTGATTTGGAGCCCAGGCATTAGGAAAGTCCCATTGTTGTCCGGTTTGTTTTGTAGTAGTGACAAGACCTCCGGAGTGAAGGAATTTTTCAGAAATCCTTTGGCTCATTTCTTCAGCTTGTTGATTGCCAGAAAGCTTTATAAACAATGGATACAATGAAGCTATATGTTCGGATTGTGTTTTTTTGTTTTTGATAAAATTGTAGTCTCTATAAATTTTGGATTCCTCGTCCCAGAAATATTTATCAATATTTGACTTACGTTTATCTGCTAATGACTGATATTTTTCTTCGAAGTCAAATTTTTCATTAAGACGTGAAGCCTTTGCAAGTGTTGTTTCAAGGTGCCAGAGAAGACAATTCACATCAACTTGAGCTAATTCCAAAGTGTAGATTGTTCCGATATTCTCTCCATCTTCAAACCATCTGCTGGAGAAATCCCAACCAGATTCACAAGCCGCCCTTACATTTCTGTAAAATTCTTGATTGTTCGAAGTTTCAAAATCTTTGACATCAATTAAATAACTTTCCGGACGAGGTAGATTTTCATTATCATAGTAACGATTCAGAATATCGCCTTCATTGGTTTTCAAAACACGTTTGACAGCTTTCCCTTTTTCCAGATCTTCAATTCCCGACATCCAAAACTGATATTCTTTTTCCAATGTTTCGAAATATTGAGAGTAGATCTTTTCATCATTTGTGCTTTCGTATATCAGATCCAGCATCAAAGAAAAGTAAGGCGGCTGTGAACGACTTAGGAAATAGCTTCTGCTGGCATTTGGAACAAAGCCATAGTTCATTATTAAGTAAGAACAGTTCTCAACAATGTTCTTCATCATTTCGATATTACCAGAAACCTGTAATCCTAACATCACAAAATAACTGTCCCAATAAAAAAACTCAATGAATCTACCTCCTGGAACAATGTATGGTTTAGGAAGTCCTAAAAGAGTTCCTCTTTCTTCATAAGCTGTTTTTGTAAGTCGATTCCAAAGTTTCTTAATATGTTCTTTAATAGGAAGTTTATTTCTTAAACTATCATTTTCATTTTCTGACAATTGTTCCAAAAAGAAATTTTGTAATACAAATTCCTTCAAATCAAAATCGGAATGATTTTTCTCTTCTTCATATTTTTTCTCGATTTCATCAATTGAAAACAGTGGAATTGCATCAACCATTGTTTTTTGGTCTTCGAAAATCTCAGCTTTTTGAACAGTTTCGAATAAGTTGTAAAAATCTTTTATGTCAGTATAATTCTTCATTATTTCTTAAGTTGTTTGTTCATCATTATCACAAAGATCAGTAATAGTGATAATGGAATGAATGATAGATAAAAAGCCTGCTGCCCACCAGTTTCCTGAAATACAAACCCTGTTATCATTGAGCCGAGTGTTCCTCCGATTGCTGAGAAAACCACGATAAGACCAGACATGGAACTTTGTAAATATTTCGGGATCGATGCAAGAATCACCGAGTTGATGCTTGGATAGATCGGTGCCAAGAATACGCCCATCAATGGAAAAATATAAACTGCCAAAGGCGCATTAAGCCAAGTTACATTTTCATCAAGATGAATGTTGTGTGTTAATGGTAAAACCAAAAAGACACTTACTGCGAAACAGATAACGCAAAACGAAACAACATATATCCATTTATATTTTTTGGAAAAAAAACCCGAAAGAAATCTTCCCAGTGCAAATGCCCCAGCCAAAACAGCTCCGGCCTGCACGGCCATACTTGTGGGAAGATGAAGAATTTCTTTATAGAAAGTAGGTGTCCAGGTTTGGAAACTTTGTTCAACAAGTACAAATAAAAATGCACAAACAATGAAGAACAAAACCTTCCTAAGTTTAAATAAGCCGACACTATTTTTGATATCACCTTTCAAACTTGTATTTTCAATTTTAGCTTCACTTTCATCCAGTTTGGAAAATAAGAGAATCAGAAAAGAAACAGCAGACAATAATCCTAAAACCCAATAGGTATTGAGCCAGCTTTTTGATTGCGGATCATTGTCATCTATGAAAAGGCTGAAAAGAACATTTCCTACCAAAACCCCTATCATAAAGAACCCTTCTAAAAATCCCATTATGCTGGAATGTTCTCTATCATTGTTAGTAATGAGTCCAATGGATGTAAATACAGAAATCTTAATCAATGCGAATGAAATCCCCACAACGCAAAATAGTATTTTGAAATACCAAAACGCATTAGCGAACGGCATTAGAAAGCACATTACACTTACAAGGGCCAGTGCGATCAGCATCGACTTCTTTAGCCCGATCTTAGGAAGAAAAGACGCCAAAAGAAAAGAACAGATTGCAATTGGCAGATCTTTGAAGCCTTCCAGAATACTTGCCTCGGATTTTGAAATTCCAAAATTCTGCTGAACCTGAAGAATTACCGTTCCCACCGAATTCAGCAGAATGGCAAAAAGAAAATAGTTCAGAAAAAGGACCGCTTTGATATTTAAGTTTCTCATCGATTACAAAATTATCTACAAACTGTTTACATTAATTTAACACTATACATTATTAATGACACTACATTAATATAAAATAATATATTTGATAAAATTATGTATTAATCAGATGAAAGTAAGTTACGAAAATGTTAAGCCCGATGAAAACTCATCTTTTCGAACTCTGCACATGAACTTTCCTGTCAAGGAATTTCGCTGGGAATATCATTATCATCCGGAATTGGAACTGGTTTGTGTAGTTTCGGGAAGCGGAACTAGACATGTTGGCTATCATAAAAGTAGTTTCCGAGATGGAGACCTGGTTTTGATTGGTTCTAATACTCCTCATTCCGGGTTTGGTCTTAATTCTTCAGACCCACACGAAGAAATCGTTTTGCAGTTTCGGGAAGAGATCATTCAATTGCCAAAAGAAGTTGGTGAATTATCAGCTCTCAGAAAATTATTATCTGTTGCAAAGTTTGGTGTTTTATTCAGTAATCCTACCAAAGAAAAAATACTACCAAAACTTCGTGAAATGATGGAAACTGAAAACTCCAAAAGATATCTTTTATTAATAAATCTTTTAGTTGAACTTTCTGAAGAAGAGGATTATGTTTTGTTAAATAAGGAAGCAATGCCGCACACCATTATTTCAAAGAATAAAGAGCGGTTGCAGTCCATATTCACATTTGTTGAGAAAAATTATCAGAAAGAGATCGATGTGAATGATGTTGCGAATATCGTGAATCTTACTTTACCTTCATTTTGTAACTTTTTCAAAAAAACAATGAAAATAACTTTCACAGAATTTGTTAATCAATATAGAATTGAAAAAGCCTGTCATCTTATTTTACAAGGAAAAAGCGTTTCAGAAAGTTGTTACAGTACTGGTTACAATAATATATCCTACTTTAATAGGGCATTCAAAAAATATGTTGGAAAAACGCCAACTGAATTCAATAATGAGTTGATAAAATAAAAAAGGCCTAAGAAATAATCTTAGGCCTCTGCATTTTATAAATATGAGATCTATACTTTTTCAACTTGCATGAAGCTAAGTTCCATTGGGGTTTTTCTACCAAAAATAAGAACAGAAACTTCAACTTTTTTCTTGTCTTCCAAGATCTTTTCTATGGTTCCGTTGAATCCATTGAAAGGACCGTCGATCACTTTTACATTTTCTCCAACAATAAAAGGAATCTCAACGTCTGTAGCAAATTCAGAAAGCTCATCCATTCTTCCGAGCATTCTGTTAACCTCAGACTTTCTCATTGGAACAGGCTCTCCACCTTTTGTAAGGCTCAAGAAAGAAATTACTCCCGGAATATTTTTGATAACGTGAGGAACTTCTCCTACAAGATCAGCTTCTACCATCAGGTAACCTGGATAATAAGGTTTTTCTTTTGGAACTTTTTTACCATTTCTTATCTGGATAACTTTTTCCATAGGAATTACTACTTGAGTAACATAAGCATCCATACCTAAGCGTTGGATCTCGTTCTCAATATAATTCTTTACTTTATTTTCCTGTCCGCTAATAGCTTTCAGCACATACCATTTCGATTCGCTCATGAGGAAAGTAATTTTGGATTAGTTAAATAGATTAATAAACGTAGCAATAAGATTCTTGATAGTAACACTGAACAAAGAATCTACTCCAAATGTAAATAAAGCAAGGATAACCGTAGTCACAGCTACAACAATTGTAGAAGACTGCAAGTCTGGCCATTTCGGCCACTCCACTTTATCTTTAAATTCTGTATAAGAACCTTTTAAAAAATTAACTAATGAGCTCATATTTTAATTTTGCACGGGCACTAGGATTCGAACCCAGATCAACGGTGTTGGAGACCGGTATCCTACCATTGGACGATGCCCGTAGATTAAAAGTTCCGTAAGTTTCCCTACGGAACTTTAATTATATTAAGATGATTAATCTAAGATTTCAGTAACCTGGCCAGAACCTACAGTTCTACCTCCTTCTCTGATCGCAAATCTAAGACCTACGTTAAGAGCGATTGGTTGTAGCAATTCTACAGTAATTTCTAAGTTATCACCAGGCATTACCATTTCTACACCTTCTGGTAAGAAGATCTCACCTGTAACGTCAGTAGTTCTTACGTAGAACTGAGGACGGTATTTGTTGTGGAATGGAGTGTGACGTCCACCTTCTTCTTTAGAAAGGATATAAACAGAAGCCTTGAATTTTTTGTGTGGCTTAACTGAATCTTTCTTAGCGATAACCATACCTCTCTTGATGTCAGTTTTTTCAATACCTCTCAACAATAGACCTACGTTATCTCCAGCTTCACCTCTATCTAGGATCTTTCTGAACATCTCAACTCCCGTAATAGTAGAAGTTAATTTCTCGTCACCCATACCTACGATATCAACTGGATCACCAGTGTTGATAACACCAGCCTCGATTCTACCAGTTGCTACAGTACCTCTACCTGTAATAGAGAATACGTCTTCGATTGGCATCAAGAAAGGCTTATCAGTATCTCTTGGTGGTTGCTCGATCCAAGTATCAACAGCATCCATCAATTCCTCAACTGATTTGAACCATTTATCTTCAGTATCAACAGTAGCAGCTGTAGCAGCTGTAAGAGCTCCTAGTGCAGAACCTTGGATTACTGGAGAGTTATCTCCGTCGAAATCGTAAGTAGACAATAGATCTCTAAGTTCCATTTCAACAAGCTCTAACAATTCTGGATCATCCACCATGTCAACTTTGTTCATGAAAACAACAATTCTAGGTACGTTTACCTGACGGCAAAGTAGGATATGCTCTCTAGTTTGAGGCATAGGTCCGTCAGTAGCAGCACATACAACGATAGCACCATCCATTTGAGCAGCACCAGTTACCATGTTCTTTACGTAATCCGCGTGACCTGGACAGTCAACGTGAGCGTAGTGTCTTTTTTCAGTTTCGTACTCGATGTGAGCAGTATTGATAGTAATACCTCTTTCTTTTTCTTCTGGAGCTGAGTCAATTGCAGAGAAGTCTTTTTTCTCAGCAAGACCTTTGCTAGCTAATACAGCAGAAATAGCAGCCGTAAGAGTTGTTTTACCATGGTCAACGTGACCAATAGTACCAATGTTCAAGTGTGGTTTTGAACGATTAAACGTTTCCTTTGCCATGATTTTAATATTTAATTTATTTAACTATTTTTTTTCGGTCTGCAAATATAATGAATTTTTAAATATCAAAAATTATTTTACATAAAAATTAATAATATGATTTTCAATTTGAAATAATTTGAAATAATTCACTATTCCTATCTCAGACCGGAATACAAATTTACACCAATATAATGTAAAAAGTTTCCAAAAAAAATCCCGAAAATGATTCGAGATCTTCAGAGCCAACTACGGGATTTGAACCCGTGACCTCTTCCTTACCAAGGAAGCACTCTACCCCTGAGCTAAGTCGGCTTAAAAAAAAATCACATTCCGTAAGGTCTGTGATTTTGAGCGAAAGACGGGGGTCGAACCCGCGACATTCAGCTTGGAAGGCTGACGCTCTACCAACTGAGCTACTTTCGCAATTTGTTTCCTAAATTGTTGGTAAACGTGTGCAAATTTAAAAATAAATTTTCAATCTGCAAAATTAATTATAAAAAAGTGGGGAGAGCAGGATTCGAACCTACGTAGCCGAAGCAGCTGAGTTACAGTCAGCCCCATTTGACCGCTCTGGTATCTCCCCAGTATTTTTTTATAAATGAGCCTCCAGAGGGATTCGAACCCACGACCCCGAGATTACAAATCACGTGCTCTGGCCAACTGAGCTATGGAGGCAAATAGATTTCAAAAGAGCTTTCTTTTCTGCGTTGCGGTTGTTTCCGTTTTGCGAGTGCAAATATGAGACACTTTTTTGAAATCTACAAATATTTTACGAAAAAATTTTAATTATTTTTCTAAGCTAATTCTTTTTTCTTGATTAACAGTTTTTTAGCCGTTTCAACACATTCGTCCAAACTTTCCTCAAAACTTGCACAAGTCTTCTTCACCACAATATCATTACCTGGAATCTTCACAACCAACTCCGTAGTTTTATTTAATTTGTCTGATGTATTTTCTACCTTAAGATAGACTGCGGACTCTACGATCTTATCATAAAATGTTTCAAGTTTGCTCAATTTTTTTTCAATTCTCTCTTTCAATGGTTCATGAGGTGTAACACCTACTGTCTGAATTGTAATCTTCATAACGTCTGTTTTAAATGGTTAAACAATAAAAATGTAAATTTTCACTTCATATCATTTTTTTTATTAGCTTCTCTTGGATGTGCACTTTTATAAACTTCTTTCAGCTTTTCTATATTAGCACTCGTATAAACTTGTGTACTTGCCAAACTGGCATGTCCCAATATTTTTTGAACTTTTGATATTTCTGCACCTTGGTTCAGAACATGTGTTGCAAAAGTATGCCTCAAGATATGCGGACTCCTTTTCTGCTTGGAAGTAACATTACTAAAGTACTTATTAACGACTAGATACACAAACTTTTCACCTAGTTTTTTTCCCTTTTTATTAACGAAAAAATAATGTTGGTTTTCCGTGTCGGCCAATCTCATATTAAGATATGTTTGATAATCTGACAACAATTCATCAGACAATGGAATAACTCTGGCTTTATTACCTTTACCAATCACCAGCATTTCTTTTTTTGAAAAATCCACATTTTCGAACAAAAGATTACACAATTCCGATTTTCTGATTCCTGTCTGATATAATGTCTCTATGATCAGTTTTTCCAACAATGTCATCTTCCCTTTTTCTTCGATCTCAGTTTTCATCTCATCCATCTCTTCCACAGAGAAAGGAATTCGTTTCTCTGCATAGAACTTAAGTGAATCTATTGTTTCCATAGGTGAAACTTCTATCTCTTGCAGTCTAAGCATAAAAAGATAGAAACTACGAAGCGAGGACAACTTTCTATTGATACTCCTTTTACTAAGCCCAGAACTACCCAGTTCTACAATAAAGTTCTTGATCACCTTTTTATGCACATGAACAATGTCTTCGGAAGCCTCACTCTTTAACACAAAGGCGGAAAAATCCAAAAGGTCTTTTTTGTAGTTGGTCAAAGTATGCGGAGAATATCTCTTTTCTACGGCAATATAATCTAGAAATCTTTCTATCATGGGTATATAAATGCAAAATCACTTCCAAATATAGAAATTCGGAAGTGATTTTTATTATGTTTTGCTAAAAAAGAACTTAAGCTTGTTCTTCTTTGCTCAAGTTTCTTTGTTTGTGAGCTGCTTTAAGTTTAGCTTGTCTCAAAGTTACAGAAGGCTTAATAAATTGTTGTCTAGATCTAAGTTCTCTTACAACTCTAGTTTTATCAAATTTTCTTTTGTACTTTTTTAAAGCTCTATCGATAGACTCTCCGTCTTTTACTGGTATTATTAACATAATTTACATCTCATTTTGAGGTGCAAAAATAGGAATAATTTATTAATCTACAAATTTTCGTAGTGTTATTTTTAAAATTATCAAGAAGTTTCTTCATCTAAATATTTCTGACGCAAAGACCGTTGAGATTTTTTGATATTATTGAAAATATTTTTAAGGTTCGCAAGCTCTTTTGCTCAGCAAAGACATAATCAAAAAGTAAGTTTGTCATTCCGTAGGAATCTATACTGTTGAATTTCCTACGGAATGACAATATTGTGTTTTAATATTGAATATTGAATGGATGACAAATCCCCTAGCCCCGATTGCAGTGGAAATCCTTTTTTGCATTGTCTTCAGGCTCTACTTAATGGAAATCGTCGGCAAAAAAGATTGCAACGGAAAGCGGGAAACAGCTCCTAAAAATACTATCAAATAAAAACTCCCGAATAAATCGGGAGTCTTTTTGTATCTTATGCTTTGATGTACAAAGCGTTTTTAATCTCTTCTTTCACCTTGTCCACTTTCGGGAACCATTCTGCAAACAATGGTGCTGAATATGGTGCTGATGCATCCGGCGTAGTGATTCTCTTGATTGGCGCATCCAAATAATCGAATGCTTTCTGCTGAACCATATAAGTAATCTCAGTAGAAATAGAAGCGAATGGCCAAGATTCTTCCAAAATCACCAATCTGTTGGTTTTCTTTACAGACTCGAGAATTGTATCGTAATCCAAAGGACGGATTGTTCTAAGATCGATAACTTCTACAGAAATACCTTCTTTTTCTAAATCTTCCGCAGCCTGCAAAGCTACTTTCATAATCTTACCGAAAGAAACCAATGTTACATCTTTTCCTTCTTTTTTGATATCTGCTTTTCCGATTGGGATATAATACTCTTCTTCTGGAATTTCCATTTTATCACCATACATCTGCTCAGATTCCATAAAGATCACTGGATCGTTATCTTGGATTGCAGACTTCAAAAGTCCTTTCGCATCGTAAGGATTGGAAGGAACAATTACTTTAAGACCTGGACAGTTCGCATACCAGCTTTCGAAAGCCTGAGAGTGCGTTGCTCCCAACTGACCTGCAGACCCTGTTGGACCACGGAAAACGATTGGGCAGTTCCACTGTCCGCCACTCATTTGGTAGATTTTCGCAGCATTGTTGATAATCTGGTCAATAGCCACCATAGAGAAGTTGAAAGTCATAAATTCTACGATAGGACGATTCCCGTTCATTGCAGCTCCTACAGAAATACCTGTAAAGCCAAGCTCTGCAATAGGCGCATCTATGATTCTTTTTGCACCAAACTCATCTAACATTCCTTTGGAAGCTTTGTAAGCTCCATTATATTCTGCAACTTCTTCTCCTACAAGAAAAATGGACTCGTCTTTACGCATTTCTTCGCTCATAGCTTGAGCAATTACTTCACGAAATGTATGTTCTTTCATCTGTAATATTAATTATTTTTTTGTCAGATGCAACGCAATGCGTTTCACTTGAAAATGTTCGTTTAAAATTTCGAAATACAAAAGTATTAATTTTTTTATTATTCGCATAACAAAAAAAGGCTCCCAAAAGGAAGCCTGCTATTTATCATAATTTTCGCCTAATCAACTTTATGCCAAGTCTGTGTTTTCACTGCGATTCCCAGAATCAGAGCTTTTACTTTCAACTCGTCACCTTCTCTTACGATCTCGGTTTTATAAGATTTTCCATCTTTTGGATTGGTAATTGTTCCTCCAGAAAACTCGTTACCATCTTTTGAAAGTCCTCGGATGATTTCTAATCCCATAAGAGGTTTGTTTTTTCTGTCATCTTTGCATTTTACGCAGTTTACGTTTTCCGGTTTAATCAATAACTGAACGATTTTACCTACATATTTCCCTTTAGAGTCTTTAGAAATTTCTACTATAGATTTTGGTTTTCCGGTTTCGTCGTCAATAGTTTTCCATTTCCCCTCGATTTGAGCGAATGACAGAACTCCGATGAATGATAAGGCAAATGATAAGATTAATTTTTTCATTGTCTTTTATTTTAAGTTGTTTTGTTTTGATAGGCTTTTCTTGTTAACGTTAAATTAACATTGTTAAAAATATAAATTTATTTTAAACAAACAATAATTATTTGCTATCCAAAGCATAAATAACGCCACTTACAAGATTTTTCCTGTTTTAAACACTTACTTCACCTCAGTTTTCTATTGATGACTCTATCCATATAATCCTGATACCAAGCTTTTGTTTTTTCGATTCCTAATTTTTGTTTAGGATTCAAATTTTTACTCAAAATATTTTTGGATAATGCTAAATCTGATTTGTCGTAAATCCCCGTCACTTCTTTTCCATTAAATATATAAATGTAATTTCCAATAATCATCTGCTCATTAATTGCATCGGAATTGACAATCATATAATCCTCATTCTTATCAGACAGCAAACTTCTACCCCAACTTCTAATCTTTTTATTATATCCAAGCAAATCTGCCAAAGTTGGATAAATATCAATCTGTTGAGCGAATCTATCATCAACACCTTTTAAGTTATATTTTGGATTGGGAGAGAAAAACAATAATGGAATCGCAAATCGGTTCATCGCTTTTTGATATTCGGGATAATTGATTTGATTGGTGTGGTCAGCCGTAATTACAAAAATTGTATTATGATACCAAGGTTGCTTACTCGCTGTTTCAAAGAATTTTTTTAATGAATGATCCGTGTATTGAATTGGTTCGTGAATCTGCAATGTTCCTTTTTTAAATTTCCCATTATATTTCTCAGGAATTTTAAACGGGTCGTGAGAAGATGCTGAAAACAGGGTTGACATAAAAGGTTGCTTCTTGCCCATATTTTTTGCAAAATATTGAAAAAATGGTTCGTCCCAAATTGCCCAGATTCCATCAAAATCATTATCATTATTATACTCGGTTTTTCCAAAATAATGTTTGAAGCCTAAGATATTTCCAAATCCTTGAAATCCCATAGAACCATTCGGTGCACCGTGATAGAAACTCGTATCATAGCCCAAATCATTACAAACCGAAACAATAGATTGGATTTTTTGATTGGAATAAGGCGAACTCGTAAAAGCATCCGTCAAACTTGGGATTCCTGCCAGAACAGAACTCATTCCGTGGATAGATTGTCGTCCGTTGGCAAAAGCATTAATGAAAATAAGACTTTGATTACCCAAACTATCCAAAAATGGTGTGTAAGAAACAAAATCCTTAATATTATTTTGCTTGTTAAACGCTCCGGAATATTCTTTCCCGAAACTTTCCATAATGAAAATCACAACATTTGGTTTTGAGCCAACTTCTCGATTGTATAATTTATAAGGTTTAATTTCTTGATCAATGAATTTCTCATCCACAAAATGAACAAGCTTGAAATTATTAGTTCCAATTGTCCTGAAAAATGAAAAAACGCTATTCAGAACAATATTTGCCTGAAGTGGATTGCTAACGTGTTTATTGGCATCAACTAGATTAATTGGTCTTGTAGAATGTTTGAAATCACCTCTGATTCCGCCAACAACCAAAGTCGTAACCACGCACAAACTTATAATTGATGAAATAAAATAGACTATAACATTCTTAGGTTTCTCATCATTGATTTTAACTTTTTTATAAAGAAAAATCCAAAGAAACAAAACCACAATAAACCAAACAACAACAAACGGATGCTGTAAAACCGCATTCCAAAATATTCCTCCAAGATTATTCTCGTGTTTACCAACTTCAATCGCAGCAGACGTTAATCTTGCCTGACTGAATCGATAGTAAATCATATCACCAAAGTTGAGCGAGTATGCAATTCCATTCGTGATAAAGTACCAATAGAAAAGAAATTTCTGATAACCGTTTTTTGTATTAATTACCAACGGAATGATGCTTAGCAAAATAAAAACCGCATTCACATACAAGATTGCAGTCGTATCAAACGCAGTTCCGTAATAAGATAAATTGAAATATTCTGATAGTCTGTCAACTTTTATAAGGTCTTTATTGAATAACCAAAACAGCAATCTCGCCATCTGGTAAAAGAAAAACACCAGAAAAAGTCTGTAAATCAAGGCAAATAATTCCTGCCCTCTTAAATTCTTCATTTTGCAAAATTAAAACTTTCCTTGTATTAGTTTTTACTATTTTTGTGATATGAATTTCATCAAAAACAACCTCGCCAACGCATTTACTTTAGGAAATCTTTTTTCTGGTTGTGTTGGGATTGTTCATTTATTTTCCGGCGATTATCAAACGACAGCGATTTGTATTATTATTTCTTTGGTTCTTGATTTCTTTGACGGTTTTGTTGCGAGAGCATTGGGTTCCAGCAGTAATCTTGGCGGACAGCTGGATTCTTTGGCGGATATGGTAAGTTTTGGTTTTTTGCCGGGTGTTGCGATGATGAAAATGCTGGAACCTTATGGCAACCAATTTTTCGGAATCGAACTACCTTTTGAAGTCAAATATTTTGGTTTTCTGATTACACTTTTCTCTTGTCTTAGATTAGCAATTTTTAATTTGGATGATGACCAGAAATATTACTTCAAAGGACTTAATACACCGAGTAATACGATATTAATCTTTGGATTATTCTATGTCTATAAAGAATCGGGAAATTTCAGTTTTTTATTTGAAAACGAAATTTATTTACTGATTTTCACGGTAATTTCATCTTGGCTTTTGGTAAGCCCAATCAAAATGATTGCAATGAAATTCAAGTCGAAACAATTAAAAGACAATTATCCAAAATTAGCATTATTGATTGGCGGGATTTTGATCTTATTAATTTTCAAAACAACAGGAATTCCGTTAATGATCATATATTACATCTTAATTTCATTAATATTCCAAAAACAACTTAAGTAGTCTGAAGATGGAAGATCTTCAAGTCGAAAACAATAAAAAAACATATTATTAAAAACATCGGACATCGGTCTTCCGATATCCGGCAAAATAAAATCAATTATAAAAAAATGAACCTAAAACTCCATAAACCTCTTTGCGTTTTCGATTTGGAAACGACCGGAACCAACATCGGAAAAGACAGAATTGTAGAAATTTGTATTCTAAAAGTCAATCCAGATGCTTCGCGAGAAAGCAAAACCTGGCGCGTAAATCCGGAAATGCCCATTCCAAAAGAATCTTCTGCAATCCACGGAATCTATGACGAAGATGTTGCAGAAGCACCAACCTTCCGAGAAATTGCTCCGAAAGTAATGGCAATGATCAAGGATTCTGATTTGGGAGGTTTCAATTCCAACAGATTCGACATTCCTGTTTTGGCCGAGGAAATGTTAAGAGCGGATGTAGATTTTGACCTTGGCAAACATCGTTTTGTAGATGCCCAAAATATCTTCTTCAAAAAGGAACCTAGAAATCTTGGCGCCGCTTATCAATTCTATTGCGGAAAAATGTTGGAGAATGCACATTCTGCAGAGGCTGATGTAATGGCAACTTTCGAAGTTCTGGACGCACAAGTCGGAAAATATGATGATGTTCCAAACGAAATTGCTGAGTTAAGTGATTTTTCTACGCAGAACAAATTTGCGGACTTGGCAGGAATGATTCATTTTGATGAAAACGAACAAGAGATTTTTGCTTTTGGTAAATATAAAGGTCAAAAAGTGAAAGATGTTTTCCAAAAAGATTTGGGTTACTACGGCTGGCTTCAAAGTGCGGATTTTCCACTTTATACCAAGAAAATATTTACTAAAATCCAGTTGAAGTCTCGATTCTAATTTCATAAATATTTAATTTAATTACTAATGAAAATAATCTGCATAGGAAGGAATTACAGCGAACACGCCAAAGAACTGGGAAATGAAGTTCCTGAAGATCCGGTAATCTTTATGAAACCTGATACCGCTATCTTGAAAAAGGGTTCTGATTTTTACATTCCGGAATTCTCTGATGATGTCCATTATGAATTGGAAGTTGTTCTGAAAATCTCAAAAGGCGGAAAATATATCCAAAAAGAAAATGCAGGAAAACATTATGACGAGATTGGTCTTGGGATTGATTTTACAGCAAGAGATTTGCAGTCCAAATTAAAGGATAAAGGCTTGCCTTGGGAGTTGGCAAAAGGCTTTGATGGTTCGGCCGTGGTTTCGGATTTTGTTTCTAAGGTAAATTATGATTTACAGGATCTGAATTTTTCTCTGGTAAAAAATAACGAGCAAGTCCAAAACGGAAATACAAAAGATATGATCTTCAGTTTTGATGACATTATTGCATTTGTGTCACAATATTTCACATTGAGAGTCGGCGATTTGATTTTCACCGGAACGCCCAAAGGTGTTGGAAAAGTTTCTGAGAATGATTTGCTGGAAGCATCTCTCGAAGATAAAAAATTGTTTTCTCTGAAAATTCAGTAACTTTTCATTGAAATTTATATCATACCTAGAAATGTGAAAATGGCTGAGTTTTTGCTTTTCTACAAATAGAAATACTATAAACCTTGAGATTATGAAAAAAATTATTTTACCCGTAGATTTCTCTGACAGCTCTGACAAATTGGTAGATTATGCTGTTGGTTTTGCAAAAGATGTAAATGCCGAGATTGCACTAATTCACGTTGCTGCTACAGATATTGGTTTTGTGATTGGAGATATGGGCTTCCAGTATTTTCCGGAAGTGGAAGAAAACGAAATCAAATACGAATTGAAAGAACTCAACAGACTTGAGCAAAGAGTGACCTCTCAAGGTGTAAACTGTACTCACATTCTAAAACAGGGTGTCGCTGGCGATACAATTTTAGAATATTCTGACGAAAAAAATGCTGATTATATTGTAGTTGGTTCCCACGGAAGAAGCGGTGTTTATGATGTTTTCATCGGTAGTTTGACCAAAGAAATTACCCGAAAATCAAAAATTCCCGTTTTGGTTGTCCCTTGTCACGATGAGGAATAATTCTAAAAGACCAAAGCTCAAGGCAAAAGATCAAAAATAAAAGAACCCGTCTCGTTGCAATAACAAGACGGGTTTTTTATAAATATAATCAATTTATTTAACCTTCGTTTTTGTAAATTTTTGGGTCGTAGTAAGGATGCTTTCCTTCTGTTGGGGAATGGTAATCTTTATCTTTTTGTGCTCCTAATGTGACTACCAAAATATAGCACCAATATGTAAAAAATCCAGAAGCTACAAGGAATAAAATCCAATTCAAAACATTAGCAGTAAGGTCGAAGAAACCAAAAGACCATTTGAATGCTGCACTTAATGCTAACCAGAAAGATGTCATATTTTTCTTTTTTTAAATTAACTTTGCACAAATTTATAAAAAATGTTTCGATTACTTTCTAAAGAAAGCAATATTTTTTCGGTTCCAGTTTACATCGGTTTTTTGTTTCTGATATTTTTATCACTTAACCTATTAGATTTCAAATACATAGATGTATTTCCAGCCATAATTACATTTACGGGAATCAGTTTGGGATATTTTTTATTCAATGCGATTGCGCTTAATCAGTTTTCGCATCTTCCGCTCTTTCTTTACACAATTTTTGTGGCTTCATTTTATGATGGAACCATCGATTTGGGATTGGCATTCACTTTTCTGATGAGCTCTATTCTATTATTGATCTTAACCAGCCAAAACGACCAATTGAGAAAAAGTTCCTTTACGCTGGTAGGTTCTATCCTAGCTTTCAATTATCTGGTTTTTCCGTCAAGCTGGCCAATGGGCGTTTTTGTAATTTTCCATATTATAGGAACTTCGGGAAGAATCGGACTTAATCTTTTCAGATTATTATTTGGCGTTATTTTGATCGTACTGAGTTATTTCGGATTGATGTATCTCATCCATTACACGACTTGGGACAAAACTTATTTACCTTTTTATGGTAAATTCGAGGCATTGGATTCTTATTATCCGTTGTATATATTAAGTCCGATCGCACTGATGCTGCTCTACTCACTTTCTGACCATTTCAAACATTACAACGAGAAAAGTCCAATAAGCCGGTACAAATACACTTTTGTCCTTGTATTTTCTCTTGCTCAATTGATCACGATTATTTTCTATATGGGAACCAACTACGAATATCTGTTGCTTCTCGCGCTGCCTTCAAGCATCATTATCAGCAGAATGCTGCGTTTCTTACCCCAATATTGGATGCAGGAAGTTGGACTTTGGATAATTGTCTTTACGCTTGCGATCTTTAAAATCGTTAATTTTGTATAAAATTTAAAATGGATGTCGAATGATTCAGATAGATGATAAATTAATTTCAGAAGATGTTTTCGCAGAAAGTTTTGTCTGCAATCTTACCAAATGCAAAGGTGTATGTTGTGTTGACGGCGATACAGGAGCACCTCTTGACAAAGACGAACTGCCAATATTGGACGAAATTTTCCCGAAAATAAAATCTTACCTGAGACCAGAAGGTGTAAAGGCCATCGAAGAACAGGGAACTTGGGTGGTCGACCCTTATGACGGCGGTTATGTAACGACTTTGGTGAACGGAAGCGAATGTGCTTATGTGATTTTTGATGAAAAAGGAACAACAAAATGCGGCATCGAAAAAGCTTATGAAGACGGTGTGGTTGATTGGAAAAAACCCATCTCCTGTCACCTTTATCCAATCCGTGTGAATGAGTACAAAACTTTTGTTGCCTTGAACTATCACGAATGGGAAATCTGTAATGATGCCTGTACTCTGGGAAAAGAATTGCAGGTCAGAATTTATCAATTCCTTAAAGAACCGCTTATCCGAAAATACGGCGAAGATTTTTACAATACACTTTGTGAAGCTGCCGAAGAGTGGGAGAAAGAATATAATACTTGAGATTTGAGATTTCAAATCGTGAAATATTTCACAAAAAAAGGATTCAAAATTATTTGAATCCTTTTATATTTTATTTCAAATTGACTTATTTGAATTCGTCATCAGAAACAGGCTGATTGATTTTGATTTCAGAATTCTTCACCTGAACTTGCTGTCCAGCCGCATCGATGGACATTTCTTCCACGAATTTGATTCCGTCCACGTCAGCATATTTGGAAATGGTCATTGTTCCTTTATCGCCTTCGGTTTTGTAAAGCAAATTGGTTTTTGCATCAAAATAATATTTGCTGTCATCAGAAGAAAGAACAATATAATCTTTGCCATCGATCTGTTTTTTCTCAACAGTCTTAATTTTTTCAGGATTCATTCCAAGCGCATCCATTATTTTTGCATCCTTTAATTTTGCTACTTGGTCAGCTGGGAAATCCACCTTTTGTCCCATTTGGTTTGCAAAACCTTTTTCCCCGTCAAAAACCTGAGACATCTCCTGTCCCATCATACTTTGGGTAGATTTGAATTTGTTGTCTTTTTTTACAGTTTTCCCTTCCATTTCCATTCCCATCACGCTGATGGTATTTTTCATAGAAAGCGTTTTTACAGACTCCAGTTTTTGTTTTCCTCCAAGCGCAGTAATATAATTATCAATCACTTGCTTTGCTGTTTGAGCAGAAATATTTGCTACTGTCGCAACAGAAAGAGCAAATGTCAAAATCAATTTTTTCATTTTAATTTTTTATTTTATATGAACGAATATAGTGAAATTCACAGAATAATACTTTTCCGTTAGTTCACCTCTTGTTGTTTTTGTTACAAAAAAATAGAAACAACTTCTGGATTTGAAGTTGTTTCTATTGATTCAAGAGAAATTAATCTTTCTTTTTGATATCGTCTTTCACGTCTTTGTAAGTATCACTAACTGCATCGGCTCCTTTTTTTGCTGTTTTCCCAGTCCATTTTGCACCGTCCTTCACTCCTTTTTTTGTAGCTTTTGCGCCTTTCTTAACCTTTTTCCCTGTCCACTTCGCTCCGTCTTTTACACCTTCAGCAGTGGCTTTTGCTCCTTTTTCAGCGGTTTTCCCTGTCCATTTCGCAGCATCTTTTACACCTTCTCCTGTTGCTTTAGCTCCTTTTTCCACAGCAGTTCCTACAGCTTTTGAATCTTTTTTAACTTCTTCTTTTACAGTTTGAGCGTTCATTACAACTGCTACAAATAGAACTGCTGCTAATGATAATAGTCTCTTTTTCATCGTTTTTTATATTTTAAAATTAATGTTACAATATTAGCATAAAGTAAGCCAAAAATATTCATTAATCTTTTAATTTTTAAAAATAAATTTTCTTCGACATTTCAAATAGATAAAAATAATATTTTTGCAAAACTTATGGCCAAGACAAACCGGACTACTCAAAGAAAAATCCATCAGAAAAGAAAGCAAGCGTATCTCAAGAAGCGTTGGATCCTGTTGATTATACTTTGCATTTCTTTACTGGGAACTGGTTTTTATCTAAGACAGAAGATCAATTATTATTTCACCTATTATTTAGGAAAACACTTTGAGCATAAGAAACTATCAAATACTGAAACCGAATCTCAACGAATTGAAAAAATAATCGGGCTTTATTCCAATCAGACTTTTGGTTTCGATATTTCTCATTATCAAAGAAAAGAAGACATCCAATGGGATAGTTTGAGCATCGGCAACAGAACCATTCCTTTGAAATTTGTAGTTCTGAGAGCAAGTATGGGAAACCGAAAATTGGATAAGAATTTTGACCATTTTTGGGAAACGGCAAAACAACACAACTTAATTCGCGGTGCGTATCATTTTTATCGTCCGGATGAAGACCCTGTGATGCAGGCCAATTCTTTTCTTTCTGTTGCCAAGTTAGAATCAGGTGATCTTCCACCAATTCTCGACATCGAGAAAAATCCCAGAAAAAAAACAAAAGAACAACTGGTTTCTGACCTCAAAGTCTGGATAAAAATAATGGAAGATACTTACGGCGAAAAACCGATTATTTACACTTATTATCATTACTACAAAGATTATCTGAAAGGCGAGTTGGATGATTATCCGCTTTGGCTGGCGAATTATAATGATGTTCCAACGCCTTCTCCTGATGATGAATGGCAATTTTGGCAATTCTCAGAAAACGGAATCGTTTATGGGATCAATTCAAAAGTTGATCTGGATATTTATAATGGGAATCTTTGGTCGTTGAAAATGCTGACGATTGATTAATCCTTTATAAAATCAATCACATCATTACTCAACTCTTCTGCTCTTTCTATCGGAACACCGTGTGATGCACCTTGATAGATTTTCAGTTTAGCGTTGGGGATCTCTTTTGCGATGTATTCTGTATGAGAACGAAGAATCAAATCATTTTCCCCAGCTACTGCAAAGACTTTTGCTTTGATGTTATTGAGTTGTTCTTTGGTGATTTTTGGTTCATCAATCATCAACTGAAGTAATCTGATATCACGTTCCGGTTTGTTTTCAGCACGCATTTTTTCGGCATCCCTTTTCATGTTCTCCACTTCATTTTCACCTACTCCATTTGGAAAAACATTGGCTCCGCTTGTGATGATTTTACTTGCCATTTTTGGATATTTGATAGCAAATTCGAGTCCTGTATTTCCGCCGTCACTCCAGCCAAGAATATTGATTTTTTTCAATTTCAATTCATCTGCAATGGCTTTTACATCATCAGCAAACTTAATATAAGTCAAAGGATCTGCTGAAGTATCCGTACTTTTCCCTTGAGCTCGTGTATCCATTGCAATAACTTTAAAATGTTTAGATAATTCCGGAATTTCCTTCGAAAAAGCATCAATGCTTCCTCCATTTCCGTGAAGTAAAAACAATGGTTCGCCCTTTCCATAAATTTCGTAGTAAATATCTGCATCTTTCAAATGAAGGATTTTTCCAGCTTTCGGATTTTTTCCAAAATCAAAAACTTGAGCAAAAGAAACTGTAAAAACAAGCAGAATGATCAAGGCTAATATTTTTTTCATCTTGATGTGATTGATTATCAAATTTAATAATAAGTCGAATTATTTTCTCACCTTCACATCAATATTAATTGCCGGTGCAGCAATACCAATCTTCTCCCAATTTCCATAAAATGAACGATAATAACCAGACCTGAACATGGCACCACTCAAAGCCACTTTGCCATCAGACTGTCCAATAAATTGAATCCCGACAAAGAACTTTCCTTGTAACCAAATATTTTCTCTGCTTACATCTATAGAAAAAGTCCAGTCTTGTAAATTGTCTTTACTAATTGTTGCGATAATATCATCTTCCAAAATCAGATTATTTGGTTTTCCATCTTTTTCATCGTAAACCGTGTAACGAACTTTGATGGGCGTAGTCGATTCGAATCTGGAAAAATTCATATTGATTTTATTGATTTTCAATCTTTTGCTAGAACTAAATTCTACTGCTGTTTCTTCCACAACAGAATTTCCCTTTTCCATATTAGGTGTGAACATCATCGATTTTGACTTGCTGTTGATACCCAGGTTTTTCTCTTTATAATTTTGAGGTGTAATGACAACTTCCTGAATATTGGTCACTTTTTCATACAAATAGATGTTGTGAGGATTGCTCTTGACGAAGTCTTCCACCGTACTTCTGAACTGTTTGTATCCTCCAACTACAACAATCAGCTCTTTGTCTTTGCTGACCTTCTCCAATTGAATTTGGAATTTTCCATTTTCATCGGCCTGAACTCCGTAATTGCTATTAATGATTCCGATTTTGGCATAAGGAACGGGTTGGTTATCATCTTTTGATAAAACAGTTCCAGAAATAAGTTGTGCCTGAGACGCTACAAATACGAATAAAGCAAAAATAATGTTGAATTTTTTCATACTTACTAATTTGAGAGCAAAATTCTGAAATTTTCCATTCTGATTCTCTCAAAGAAAGGTTAAATCGACTAATCTTTTAGTTAAAGTTTTCTGAATATTAATCAATAGTAGCAGGATTATCGAGTTTCAATTTCTTATTTTTGCAAATCGTTCAAATTATCAATCATCATTTATAACTAATGAATTACGTTTCTGCAGAAAATCTTAGCAAATCTTACGGTGTCAAAGTTTTGTTCAAAAATATTACCTTCCACGTGAACGAAGGCGACAAAATTGCCATCGTTGCCAAAAACGGAAGTGGAAAATCAACGTTACTAAAAATCCTGATGGGGAAGGAAATTGCTGACAGCGGAGATGTGGTTATCAACAAGGATATTCAGGTAGTTTTATTTGACCAGGAAATTGATTTTGACCCGAAACTCTCTGTGGACGAGTTTATGATGACTTTGGATTCTGCACCGATTTTGGCTTTGAAGAAGTATCACCACGCTTTGACCTCGGAAAACCCGGATGATATGGAAACGGCTTTGGCAGAAATGGAAATCCATAAAGCCTGGGATTTGGAAAATGAGATGGAACAGATTCTTTCTCAGCTAAAGATCACAGATCTATCGGCAAAAATGGGAACACTTTCCGGTGGACAAATCAAAAGAATTGCTTTAGCAAAACTATTGACAGAAACCCGGGCAGAACATCGCCATACGTTGTTGATCATGGATGAGCCGACCAATCATTTGGATGTGGAAATGGTGGAATGGCTGGAAAATTATCTGAGTAAAGCAAAAATCACCTTGCTTCTTGTGACCCACGACCGTTATTTCCTGGATGCTGTTTGTGACAAAATATGGGAAATGGAAGACGGAAATCTCTATCTCCACAATGGAAGTTACGCTACTTATCTTGAGAATAAAATGATTCGTGAGGATAACCTGAACTCAACGATTGATAAAGCGCAAAACCTTTACAGAAAGGAATTGGAATGGATGCGACGACAACCAAAAGCGAGAACTACGAAATCAAAATCCAGACAAGATGATTTCTACGAAACTGAAAAAGTAGCGAAAACCGATACGAGAAAACAAGCTCTGGAACTGGATTTTGAAATGAAAAGACTGGGAAATAAGATTCTTGAGCTTAGAAATATCAATAAAAGTTTTGGTAACAAAGTTTTGTTCAAAGATTTCTCCTATCAATTTCAAAGAGGCGAAAAAGTGGGAATCGTTGGGAAAAACGGAGCCGGAAAATCTACTTTACTGAATATCATTCAAGGTTTTGAACCGAAAGATTCGGGGGAAATTGAAACTGGAGAAACGATTAAATTCGGATATTTTGCTCAGAAAGGACTTCAATATAAAGAAAACGAAAGGGTCATTGATTTCATCAAGGAGATTGGCGAAAATTTCCCTTTAGCGAATGGAAAAACAATATCAGCATCTCAGTTTTTGAGATTATTCTTGTTCGATGACCAAACGCAATACTCGCCAATTTCGAAACTTTCTGGGGGAGAAAAGCGTCGTTTACACCTGATGTATATTCTTTATCAGAATCCGAATTTCCTGATTTTTGATGAGCCTACGAATGATTTGGATTTGCCAACTTTGACGGTTCTTGAGAATTTTCTTCAGAATTTTCAAGGCAGTTTGATCATCGTTTCTCACGACCGTTATTTTATGGACAGAATTGTGGACCACGTTCTGGCTTTTGAAGGCGAAGGAAAAATCAAGGAGTTTGTTGGGAATTTCTCTGAATATCGAGAAAGTCAGAAGTCGGAAGACAGAAGTCAGAAAGTAGAAAAAACCGAAGCTGTAAATAAGAAATCAGAAAACATTTCGACTCCGCTTAGTGTTACAAGCCAGCAACCAACAACCAGTAACCAACAACCAAAAAAGAAATTATCTTTCAAGGAACAGCACGAGCTGGAAACTATCGAGAAAGAAATGCCAAAATTGGAAGAGCAAAGAAGCAAAATTCTGGAGCAACTGAATAATGAAGCAGATTACGATAAAATCTCAAAACTTTCTGCCGAATTGGAAACGCTTTCCGAAAAATTGGAGAAATTCGAAATGCGTTGGCTGGAACTTCAGGATTAGTTATGATTTTTAGGTTATGGATAAGGTAAAGGACACAAGAAGTTTTATGAGAATCGTTCACAGATATCTTGGATATCTGATGGCGGGAATAATGGCTGTCTATGCAATAAGCGGTGTGATTTTGATTTACCGTGACACCGATTTTTTGAAAAAAGAAAATCATTATGAGAAAGTTTTTGAGAAAAATCTGACCGAGAAACAAATTGGTGAAGAGACGAAAATCAAAAACTTTGAGGTGACCAAAACTCAGAATGGTATTTTTTATTTCAAAGAAGGCACTTATAATTCTCTAACCGGAAAAGCAGATTACACAAAAAAAGAACTGCCGTTTGTATGGGACAAAATGACGAAACTTCACAAAGCAAAATCGGAACAGACCCTTTCTCCGCTCAATACATTTTTCGGCGTTTGTTTATTTTTCTTTGTATTATCCAGTTTTTGGATGTTTCCGCCAAAATCTAAAGTCTTCAAAAGAGGAATGGTTTTTACTGTAATTGGGATTTTGATTGCTTTGTTGCTGACGTTCTTATAAAGTGTAAAATAATTGATTGTTACTAACCTGCAAAAGGGATAGTAGTGGAAATCCTTTTTCTTTTCTTTCATATAAGGAAAAGAAAAAGATTGCAACGGATAGCCCGACCCAAGCGGCTGGAAAGCGTTGGCGAGGGGTTTGCCCAAATTATCTATATGATATGAAATGTTTTCAAAAGAACATTAAGACTCCAGATAATTACCATCAATCCAACTCCGATGAACATTGCTTTCAGAGGCAATTTCCCGGCAAGTCTCGCTGCAATTGGCGCTGCGAGAATGCCACCTAAAATCAATCCGGCAATCAACTGCCAATGGCTGATTCCGATAACTGAGAAGAATGTCAATGCACTCGCAAATGTCACAAAGAATTCTGTTAAACTGACTGTTCCGATCACATAACGCGGTGTTTTTCCTTTCGAGATCAATGTTGAAGTTACCAGCGGTCCCCAACCTCCACCACCAAATGAATCCAAAAACCCGCCAGCTCCTGCAAGCCAGCCTACTCTTTTGGTTTTTTTACGATTTTTATTTTTCTTGAAAGCATTGAGTAAGATCCTGATCCCGAGAACGAAAGTATAAAGTGCTAAAAAAGGTTTAATAATTCCAGCATATTTTTCTCCAAAATATGATAACAACAACGCTCCTAAAACTGCTCCAATAACGCCTGGAATCAATATATTTTTGAATAATTTCTTATTGATATTCCCAAATTTGTAATGACTGAAGCCCGAAGCGCCGCTTGAAAACATTTCTGCAGTATGAATACTACTGCTGATTGCCGGCAGCGGAATTCCTATGTACAAAAGTGCCGCAGTACAAGTTACACCGTAACCCATTCCCAAAGCACCGTCAATTAACTGGGCCAAAAATCCAACCAAGAATAACCAGAAAAATCGTTCATCCGTATTATGATTCAGGTATTGATAAGCGACTTTAAAATCTTCGAATCCTATGTAAAATGATACAATATTTCCTATTAACAGAACAACGAATGCCCAGAAAAATATGGTTGCAATTCTGCGCCATTTTTTTTCCCCGTTAATAATGAAAAGAGATTTTCTCTCTTGTTTATCGTTATTCCCTCGAAAGAAAAAATCATTTTCAGAAGGAAGACTTGGAGCAAAATATAAGTTCTTTCTTTCTTTGATTTTATTAATTATCAGCTGGTCTTGAACAGGATCTTCTGTAGCCACAATGAACAAGTCTGCAATCTCCAAATAAGAATCATCAAAATCTTCATTGATAATCTTGACCGATGTATTTTCCAACAACAGGTTTTTGATATCATCAGAAAGTCTCTTTGCGAGAACGCTGATATTAGCATCCGGAATATTCTGCATCAAATCATTAAGCTGTTCCGAAGCTAATTTTCCACCGCCGACGATCAGGATCTTGTTAGTCGATGCGTTGATGAAAACCGGAAGTGAAATTTTTGATGTCACAGTCTGTTTATTTAAAATTACTGAATCAATCCTGCACCAACTGTTACAAAACTCGTCTCATCGATAAAGATAATTCCGCCATTGGAAGCTAAATCTTTGTAAGAATCATAAGCCAAAGGTTTTGCAGTTTTGAGTTTCAGTTTTACAATTTCATTAAGTGAGACCTGCTCAACTTCCTGTTTCTCTAAAGTATTGACATCCAATTTATATTCGATGTCTTTTATGATTCCTTTGACTTGGGTTGTGTTATTTTGAATCAGATATTTTGAACCCGATTTCAAAGGTTTATCTCCCATCCAGCAAACCAGAACTTCTAATTCCTGTTCGGTTTTTGGAAGGTCATCTGATTTTACAATTAAATCGCCTCGGCTAATATCCACATCATTTTCTAAATGTAAAACCACACTTTGAGGTGCAAATGCTTCTTCAACTTGTTTTTGGGCGACTTCTATTGCAGAAATTTTACTTTCAGTTCCGGAAGGTAAAATCGTCACCGAATCTCCAACTTTGTAAATTCCGCTGGTGATTTTTCCTGCATATCCACGATAATCGTGAAGTTCTTCTGTCTGAGGACGAATTACATATTGAACAGGAAATCTAGCTTTATTCAGATTGATCGTGTTTTCCAGCTCAACAGTTTCCAAATAATCTAGTAACGTTTTTCCTTGATACCAATTCAGGTTTTCGGATTTGTCAACGATATTATCACCGTCTAAAGCTGAGATCGGGATATAAACGACATTATTCAAAGACAGCTGTTCTGCTATTTTTGAATATTCTTCTTTAATATTATTGAAAATCTCTTCTGAATAACCAACTAGATCCAACTTGTTAATCGCGACAACCACATTCGGAATGTTAAGTAATGATGCAATGATTGAATGTCTTTTGGTCTGTTCTATGATTCCGTTTCTGGCATCAATCAGAATAATGATTAAAGCAGCGTTGCTGGCTCCAGTAATCATATTTCTAGTATATTGGACGTGACCCGGCGCATCAGCAATGATGAATTTACGTTTCGGAGTGGAGAAATATTTGTAAGCAACGTCAATTGTAATTCCCTGCTCACGTTCGGCCCTCAAACCGTCTGTCAGCAAAGCCAAATCAATGGTTCCGTCATTTTTGAATTTACTTGCGCGTTCAACGGCTTCTAATTGGTCTATGAGAATATTTTTGCTATCGTATAATAATCTGCCTATCAGTGTACTTTTTCCGTCATCTACGCTTCCTGCAGTTATAAATCTTAATATGTCCATTGTTTTGATAATTGATATTTGATAATTGATAAATGATTTTGGAAATGCAATCATTGATCATTTATCATTAATATTAAAAGTATCCGGCCTTCTTTCTGTCTTCCATTGCGGCTTCCGAAGTTCGGTCGTCTATTCTGGTTTCGCCACGTTCGCTGGTTTTTGTGGTGATAATCTCTGCAATCACTTGTTCCAGATTATCAGCCTCGGATAAAACCGCTGCGGTGCAAGTCATATCGCCAACCGTTCTGTATCGTACTTTTTCTTTTGTCACAATATCGTCTTCTTCTAGATTCACGAACTCGTTCATTGCGATGAATTGATTGTCCAGATTGAGAACTTCTCTCTCGTGTGAAAAATAGATTGATGGTAACTGAATATTCTCTTTCAAAATATAATTCCAAACGTCTAATTCTGTCCAGTTACTGATTGGAAATGCTCTTACCTGTTCTCCTTTGTGGATTTTTCCGTTGTAAGTGTTCCAAAGTTCGGGACGTTGAAGTTTCGGGTCCCATTGTCCGAAATCATCACGAACGGAGAAAATTCTTTCTTTAGCTCTGGCTTTTTCCTCGTCACGTCTTCCTCCGCCGATACAGCAATCGAATTCGAATTCTTCAACGGTGTCCAAAAGTGTGAAAGTCTGCAAAGCATTTCTGCTTGGTAATTTACCTTTTGGTTCAGTTAAGCCTTTTTCTTTGATGGTATCTTCTACTTTTCTTATAATCAGTTTTTCGTCAATTTGCTCAGCTAATTGGTCACGAAATTCGAGAACTTCGGGAAAATTATGACCAGTATCGATATGAACCAAAGGAAACGGGAATTTCCCCGGACGAAAAGCTTTCAGCGCCAAATGCACCAACGTAATGCTGTCTTTTCCACCACTGAAAAGCAAAGCCGGTCGTTCAAACTGACCCGCAACTTCCCTGAAAATATGAATGGCTTCGGATTCTAACTGTTCCAGATAATCCAAATGATATTTTGACATTTTAATTTTAATTAATTATTATTTGTGAACGTGGAGACCACATTCTTTTTTGCTGGCATCCTCCCACCACCATCGACCGGCACGAAAATCTTCGCCCGGCTGGATTGCACGTGTACAAGGTGCGCAACCAATGCTGACGAAACCTTTGTCGTGCAAAATATTGTAAGGAATATTATTTTTTTTGATGTAATCTTTCACTTGTCCCGTTGTCCAGAAGAGGATTGGATGATATTTTATGATTTGGTTGGACTCGTCCCATTCGAATTGAGAAAGGTTTTCTCTTGCAACAGAATGTTCGGCCCTCAATCCCGTAATCCATATTTTGTTACCTTTCAAAGCTCTTTTCAAAGGATGAACTTTTCTGATGTCGCAACAAGTTTTCCTATTCTCTACGGACCTGTAAAATGAATCCGGACCATTGTCCTGAATGAATGGCTCTAATTCTTCTGGATCCGGATAATAAGCTTTGATCGGAAGCTGGTATTTGGATTTGGTTAAATTCCAAGTATTGTAAGTATCTTCGAACAGACGGCCTGTGTCTAAAGTGAAGACTTTGATTCCTGAGTTTTTGACATAATCCGTAATCACTTGGTCTTCGAAACTAAAGCTTGTGGAAAAGCAAACTTCGTCGGGAAAAATAGTCGTCAGAATCTCCAGAACTTCTTCTATTGATTTTGATTCAATATTTTCATCAATCAGTTTTTGGTAAGTTTCTTTTAGTTCGTTCTTCATCATTAGATATTATCCGAAATACAAATTTAACAATTCATTCAACTCTGACCAAATTAGTATAATTTAAATTTTGTTAATTAGATCAGTAAAATCTTTTCACATCAATTTCAGCATCAAGTTTAATGTCATTTTCTAAATAATCGAAAAGGACTTTTGAAAAATAGCTCCCGTTGTAAACGCCTCTCGCTCCAAGTCCATTAAAAATATAAAAGTTCTGATGTTCCTTATGCCTACCTAAAATTGGTCTTCTATCAATAACCGTTGCTCGAAAAGCAAAATTAACGTCTTTGATTTCAAAATCTTTTTTATACAATTCTTGAAGTCCATTTCCTAATTCTTCAAAAGATTCCTGATTGATGTCATCCGTCATATCAAAACGGTCGTAAGTGCCACCGTAATAATATTCATCATCTTTAAGGTTGAATAAGAAATGTTTTTTCTTGATAATATAAGGTTCTGGTTTATCTTTAAGTTTAAGTTTTAAACAATGCCCTTTATTCGGTTTGATGGGAATTTCTTTGAAATAAGGATTGTGATTACTTGCAACACCTTCGCAGAAAACAAGGTTTTTAAATGAAAGATATTTGTAGGAATTATTCTCAGTATTAATCAAATCATAATCAAATTTTTCTTTGATCAAATAATTATTCTCTTCAAAATAATTGAGCATATCTTGGAAGAATTCAGTAACATTCAATCTTGAAGAATGGTTGACTTTTCCGGTTTCGAAAGGATTTTCTACACTATCAAGTTTGATAAAGTCATTGTTAAGAAAAGATTGTAAGTTTTCTTTTTCAGAATTTTTCTTCCATTGAATTTTCTCAGAATCGTTATGAAAAATTCGGACAACGTTTTCATCAATCAAATATTTTTTGGACTGATATTTTTCGATTTCATCAAAGATAACATCAAGATAATCTATTTGTTCCTGTGACTTCCAGAACGTTGTAAATCTCTTCAGAATAACAGGGTTACAAACACCAGCGGAGATTTGGGAAGCAGAAATATTGTCATCATAGAAAATCTTAAAGGATTTATTTTCCTTTAATAATTGATGTGCAAAAAAGATTCCTGCATAACCTGCCCCAATGATAATGTAATCTACCTGTTCCATAAAAATAAAAAACCTAAGTAAAGATACTTAGGTTTTTTTATTTAGACTATGAGAAATATTAGTAATTCCACATATCGTTTTCCATTTGCAGAATCTGTGCTTTGATTCTATCGCTTTCTTCTATCTGTCCATCGGCATCATTCGGAATATATTCATCAATAACTCCGCTTCCTCCTTTTCCAAGACCGTTATCAGATTTATAAATAATTGATGAAAAACGTCTTTGGTTCAATACATCATCGAATGTAATGTCAGATGTAGAGTTTTTAGCATTGAAAATGAAATTGGTAGTCAAAACCTGACGAGCATCCGGATAGTAGATCCAGAAAAGATCAATCAGATCTGCAGCACTGCCACTCATTGTAGAATTATCAACAGGTTGTCCAGCTTCTGCCAGAGCTTGTGCCTGAGATGCTCTAAGTTTAGCAGCATTTGGATCTTCACCCATAGCAGCAATTCCTAACAATCTGTATCTAAGTTGAGAATCTCTTTTATCAACATACCACATTCCCATCAGTTTCAAAGCCTTAACCTTTTCAGTTCCTGTTACAATCTTATCAACATTTGCTGAGATATCATTTCTATTGATTTTATACCAGCTACCGTCTAATTTGACCAAAACTGTACCTGGAGGAATGCTAACTGGCTTAGCAGCTGTTTTTTTTGTTACTTTCTTCTTCTTACCTTTTTTGGTTGTAGTTGTAGTCTCAACAGGTGTTTCCTCAGTAGCAGTTGGAGTGCTACCATCATTTACAAGAAGTATATCTTCCAGACGAGTTCCATAAAAAGCTTTCAGAGCGCTAATATCAGCATCCGTGGAATTAATAATCGAATTGAAATATTTTTTTAAATTATTTGCAGTTCCATCTTCGATCTTGTTCTCGTTAAGTGTTTGAGAAAAGTAATCCGCTACTTGCACAGCAGAAGTCGCAGTCACGATTTGCTCAGGAGTTAACCTTGCTGTAAAATCGTCGCCGGAATAGACCTCTTTGATCTTACCATTGTTCACAGCATCAAGCAAAACTTGATACAATGATTTGTTCTGAGAAACAAGGCCGTCTGAGTTATGGTAAAAAGGCTGATTGATCTTATCATTCATATCAATAATTTCCCATACAACCATACTTCTCAATATATCCTTATCCTCGATAAAACCATATTTAAGAGGTGAAGCAATACTATCTTTCTTGATCTCGCGTTCTTCACGGAATGTCTGTGGAGAACTGGCATTGAGTATGCTGTTCTGAGCATAAGCAATGGTAGAGGAAAGACAAATTAAACTATATATAATCTTTTTCATAAATAAATATTGAATAGTATAAAATCAATCAACTTTTAATTTTAAATTTTTATAGAACGTTGATAATAACGTTTCCTATATTAGGGAGTACTACTCCATTTAAGCCGTTAGCTTTTGCTTGAATATCAAAAATCGTGACAATGTCACCACTTCTTAATCCTTTTGTCAATGATTCTGCTTGACCTAATGAACTTCCATTGATTGACATAGCAGGTTTACCAGCAACTTTAACTTTGAAACTTACAACATCAAAACTAACTGGAAAATCGAAATCAGGCAATGTTGCAGAAAGCGTCTGCTTAGAAATCGAAGCAGCAGGCATGGATGTATAACTAGCCCCTCTGATCTGTCCTTTTGGTGGAGGAATATTCTTGATTCTGAAATCAAAACCTTGAGAAATAACTTTTCCACTTGGTGCTTTTCCAGAAATTGTTAATTTAACAGTACTTCCAGCTCCAGGTGTAACCATCCATTTTCCTTTTCCTCCGCTAACTGATGCCCCAGGTGCAGATAAAGTGGTAGCACTAAGATCAGCTCCAAGGATTGCCCCAGAAACTGGGTTCTGAAGACCTCTATACAATACCATCATTTTGTCTGCTTGTAAAATCGCACCATTTTGTTCTTTAAGTGCTTCTGCTCCAGAAACTACATTTAGAGTATGGGCGTATGGAAGTGAATGCACCTTTCCATTTTTATCCGTAAATGAAATTTGACCTTTAAACTCCTGCGCTCCCACAGCACCTGTGGCAGGCGTAATGATACCTTGCCCATTGACAACTTTAGCACCAGTAATAGCCAAACCAGGAACAGAGCTTGCAAAAGTACCAATAGCAATTTTAATCTCAGCAGGCTCACCTTTCATTACAGAGCTAGGCCCTGAAACCAAAGCTTCATAAGCATCAAACTTAATATCTGCATCCACTTTTTCCTGAAGCATAGAAGTCAATGCATCAGACTGAAGGTTTCTTGCTTCAGATTGTATAACTTCAAGATTAGATAAAGCAGCAATCAATGGTTGATTATAGAACTTATATTGAAACCATCCTTTTTTGCTTCTTTTGTCGTCTTTTGCAAACTCAGCAACCAAATGTCTCTGAGCTCTATCAGCAACGGACTTCAATTGTGCATTATTACCAAAAGTTGAAGTAATAAAATTTCTTAGATCGTCAATTTTTGCCTTTAATTCATTAGATTTATCGCTAATGTTTTTTTCATCTCCATCTTTAAAGAAAAGGTTAGTTGCCGGCTCGGTATTATTAAGAGAAGCAAAACTCTCTTCAATCTCAGCATCAGAATTATATTCTGCAGCAGTACCCATTGTTGTTTTTAAGCCATCAATATAAGTTACCAAATCATTGGTTTTCCCTTTTAAGGTTTTATATTGATCAAAAAGAGACTGATAACTTTCTGGAGAAGTTTGAGCTTTAGCAGCTAAAGTTTTCTCAAAGATGTCATCATTTTTCTTCTCTACAATCAATCTGGTATCCATTAGGGATTGATTGGTATCTTTATATGATCTGATGATTTCCTGATCGATCTGCATCGCAAGCATTGCAATGAAAACCAAATACATCAGGTTGATCATCTTCTGACGTGGTGTCTGTTTACCTCCTGCCATTTTAATAAAATAATTTAATCGTTAAACAATAATTAAAATGATAGTTATTAAGACTTCATTGCGCTAAGCATACCACCATAAACTCTATTAAGATTATTAAGATTAGATGTCAAACCTAGTAATTCCTCATTGAATTTTTCTGATTGTGCTGCAGATTTCTGAATATCTTCAACATATTTTTTACTGAATTCTGATTGTTTTTGTCCATGCTCCAATTGAAGCGCATATAAGGCATTCATGCTTTCCAAGTGAGAAGCAGCAAGATTCAACTGCTCATTATATTTGTGTGTAGAAGCAGAAACATCTACTGTTTGGTTGATCTGATCAACTGAAGAAGAGAATTTGTCAATTCCACCTCTAAGTCTTTCGAATAAGCTAACATCCAATTTAGCATCAGCTAACATTTTGTCAAGCTTATCAGACAATGATATTTCCAATTCTTTGTTCTCTACTTTATTAACAGCTTTTCTAGGTTGTCTCTCAGCAGTTTCGTCCAATAATTCCGGATAAACATTCTCCCAAGCATAGTTCTCTTCTGACTTTGGTGGATCGAATGCGAAGAATAAGAAAATTAACGCCTCTGTAATCAAACCTGCAGCAAGTGCAACGTTACCAGTAATAGGACCAACATGCCAGTGCGTCATTTTAAATAAAGCTCCCAAGATTACGATAGCAGCACCAAACGAATAGATAAAATTCGTGATTGAATCTTTAGTTTTAAACATTTTTTTGAATTTTTAGTTAGTAATAGTTAGTTAATTATTATTTAGTTTTTCTTGAAAATCTACCTGACCCTGAAGGAATATCTTGAATTGTTCTGAATCCGATATAGCTTCTTGCAGAATCTTTTCTTTCCCAATCCCTATAACCTGTCATCAATAGATATCCTACATCTTTCCATGATCCACCTCTTACAGTTTTTTTAACGTCATTTGCCGCGTTAGCAGAAAGACTTGGATTCAAAGAAGATGAGAATTCATAAGCAGAGTTATTGAATGGTGATTCTGTCCATTCAGAAACGTTTCCTGCCATATCATATAATCCGTATCCGTTTTTAGAGAATTTTTTCACAGGTGCTGTATATGTGTAGTTCCCCGTTTTTTCGTCTTCTATATAGTTACCTCTTTTAGGTTTGAAGTTAGCCAAATAACATCCTCTGTCATCCTGCAGGTACGGCCCTCCCCAAGGATAAGTGGCATTCTGGATTCCCCCTTTAGCAGCATATTCCCACTCTGACTCAGTAGGAAGACGGAATCTCATAGGTTTTTGCTTTTTCTTTTTAATACTATTGTTGTAATCTGCCTTCATTTTGGTCCTGAAATCACAAAAAGCTCTCGCTTGATCCCAAGTAACCCCTACAACAGGATATTCCTTGTACGCACTATGCCAAAAATACTGTCCAAATAACGGTTCATTATAGGCATATTTGAAATCTTTTACCCAAACGGTAGTATCAGGATAAACGGCAATACTTTCTTTTTTAAGATATTGTGAACCTCTGTCCTTATCTTTTACAGCAGAAGCTACATCCTCCCATTGGTAAGCGTATTTGATCTTTGACCAATCAATAATCCTTTCGTTATTGATTCTCTTTTCTGCAGGCAGATACATTGATTCCAATACTTCGGCATATTTCTCATCTGGATAGGCTGATGTATTATACGTAAGTGGGACTTTCTTATCCAATTTTTTAGATTCATCATAGCCACCTTCTCTACCTCCTTGAGACTCTAAGAATTTTTGGTATGGGGTCGCTTCTTCCCCAGTTTTTTTACCTGCATAGGCATAATCTGCAATAGAGCCACCATTACCTCCTTCACCATCTCCACCACCTTCACCAGCGGCTTCTGCTAATAAACCTCTCGCAATAGAGTCTCTGACTGCATTGATGAATAATCTATATTCTGCATTCGTAATCTCGGTCTCATCCATAAAAAAGGCAGATACCGTCACAGTTTTTGGCATTGCTTTTTCTGGAGTATTGGAGAAATCCTGATCCGCCATACCCATCACAAAAGAACCACCTGGGATTGGAACCATTCCATATGGTCTTTCTGCAACAAACGATTTCGAAGACCCTCTTGGAATCAATTCTCCCTTGATACCGGGATTACCAGTTATACCTTTTCCGCCCCCATTGGAACAAGAAATTATAACTGAAGTTGATAATAATATAAGTAATATCCTTTTCATCCTATTTTAAAGAAATTAAGCGGTAAATATATAATTTTTTTTATGAATAATTATCAATTTTTATTCAAAACGTAATTTGTTAAAGAATATTTCATAAAGCATGAAATTATTCTACAGTTACTGATTTAGCAAGGTTTCTTGGCTGATCTACATTAGCCCCTCTTTCCACAGCAATATAATATGCCAATAATTGTAATGGAATAGACGCTAATATTGGGGAGAAACATTCAGATGTTTCCGGGATCTCAATAATATGATCCGCCATAGAAGCTACCTGGGTATCACCTTTATTGATGATTGCGATAACTTTTCCTTTTCTTGCCTTGATCTCTTGAACATTGCTTACAATTTTATCATAATGTCCAATTTTAGGAGCAATTATAACTATTGGCATATTCTCATCGATCAATGCGATCGGACCATGTTTCATTTCTGCGGCAGGATAACCTTCTGCGTGGATATACGATATCTCTTTAAGTTTTAGAGCACCTTCCAAAGCTGTTGGAAAATTATATCCTCTTCCTAAATACAAGAAATTAGTTGCATTCACAAATTTAGAAGCGATATCTTTAACTACTGAATCCACAGAATTTAAAACCTCTTCTATCTTTTTAGGTATTGCATCCAGCTCAGTAATCAATCTCATGAAATCAGCTTTACCCAAGTTACCATTATGGTTACCCAATTTGATTGCTATCAAAGAAAGGATGGTAAGTTGCGCCGTAAATGCTTTGGTAGAAGCCACTCCTATTTCTGGGCCGGCGTGTGTATAAGAACCAGCATCTGTAACTCTTGCAATAGACGAATCTACAACGTTGCAGATACCATAAACAAAAGCACCTTTTTCCTTAGCCAATTTTATAGCAGCCATTGTATCTGCTGTTTCCCCAGATTGAGAAATAGCTATTACAACATCTTTGGAAGTTATAATCGGGTTTCTATATCGAAACTCTGACGCATACTCTACTTCAACCGGAACTCTAGCAAATTCTTCTATAAGATATTCCCCAATTAATCCGGCATGCCAAGAAGTTCCACAAGCGATAATAATAATTCTTTCAGCATTGGTCAATCTTTCCAAATGATCCCAAATACCGGCCATTTTTATCACACCTTCATCTACCAATAATCTACCTCTCATAGTATCCAAAACAGATTTTGATTGCTCAAAAATCTCTTTCAGCATAAAATGCTCGTATCCTCCTTTTTCTATTTGCTCAAGATTAAGCCTTAGTTCTTGTATTGCAGGTTCTATCTTGGCATTCTCTTTTATGGTTCTAATATCAATTCCAGATTCGAGAGAAATAGTAGCCATATGGCCTTCTTCTAAATAAACCGCCTCTTTTGTGAACTCTACAAATGGGGATGCATCAGAAGCGACAAAATATTCATCATCTCCAATACCAATTGCCAATGGAGAGCCTAATCTTGCTACAACCAATTGCCCAGGAAAATCATCATGCATTACAGAGACTGCATATGCCCCATAGACTTCATTCAAAGCATATCTTACTGCTTCTGGAAAGCTAAGGTTGATTTCCTTGTCCAAGAAATATTGGATAAGGTTGACCAAAACTTCGGTATCTGTTTCGGATTTAAACTCGTAATCTTTATTGATCAGCATTGTTTTTATAGTATCATAATTTTCAATGATACCATTATGAACTATTGCTATTTTATTATTGTTAGAAAGGTGTGGGTGGGAATTATTGTCGCTTGGAACACCGTGTGTGGCCCATCTTGTATGACCCATTCCTACTTTGGAAGTAGTTTTCAAACCTTTTGAAATTGCCACAAGGTCATCTACCTTACCTTTGGTTTTTTTAACTTCTAAATTTCCGTTTTCAGTTTCTAAAATAATACCCGCACTATCATAGCCTCTGTACTCTAAACGACGTAATCCATTGATAACAATTTCATACGCATCTCTAAAACCTGTATATCCGACGATTCCACACATATCTAATTGGTTTTTATTTTTTTGTATATATTATTCTAAGCTGAACATTTTTAGAATCCGGTAATAGCTCTTGACCTATATTATTAGTATTTATTCCCGTTAATGCAATTCTGAAAGGATTATACGGTCTATCATTGTACGTTTGTCCCAACAATGTTCCAGTCGATGGATCAGAAAGATAACTGCCTACGTTAATTACAAAATCATGAGCATTATTATTTTTCTCCACAATATTTTTCAAAGAAGCCGTAATCCCTATATCATAATAAGCGTCTTTTGTAGAAAGATTGGCCGTTTTCACAAGACTATATCCAGCAGAAGCCAAGGACGTCATATCCGGAAGAAAACGAACTGTATCTTTTATCATCTCCTGAACCAATAAACTAGATGGTTTTCTAAATTTATTGTTCCACTCATCAGCATTATTATATAAACGTATCTTAGCAGAAACAATTGCTATTTTTTCGTTTTGAAATTTTTGTTTTAGTGCATCAATTGTACCTTGTGGTATTCTAATTCCTATACCGCTTCCTCCCATACCTTGTAAATACAATTTGTCTGCAGGGTTAACTGCCAAGCCGGGATTTTTCTTAAGATCCTCATACTTCACAGCAGTTAACATTGCTTTGGCATATGGGCTATCGCTGTTTCTGTCATAAATCACTTGACTTAAATGAACATTTGACGCCCCAAGGTTAAGAGTAGTTTCTTGTTTTGTTCTTGTAACGGTTCCGTCTGTTGCGGTTACATCATTCTTATAATAGATAGTAATTCCTGTATCATTTGGAGCCATCGAGAAAAGATATCCGTCATTTTGCTCTACAGAAATACTGATTCCTCGGAAATATCTTATAAATGATGCTGCATCTTTAAGCACCTGATTACCTTGTTTGGCAATAATTTTATCTTGAAAGAATTCTTTTTTCAATTCCATTCTGAAAGATACAGCTCTATTAAGCAATTCAGAAGCATCAGAATCCTTTGTGACCACAACAGAGTTAACTGTTCCATTAAATGATTTTGAACCTATTTCTGAACTTAAAGCAAATGCTTTATTCGTCAGGATAGAATCAGAAGCACCACCTAAGAAATCCGTAACTTCATGAACTTTTATAGTAAAAGGCGTTTTTTCACCATTGATCTTGTATTTCCCATATTTTCTAACAGGATAAGTTGTTACCACTTTTTTAGCAGCTACTTGCCCGTCTGGATAAACGTAATCTTCATTTGTAGTAGTAGTGATAGAATCCGTTGCAGACTCGTATCTTGGTTTCAATGTAAGAACTACAGAATCAATAACAGGATTTTTTCCAAAATCCGGATCATAAGTATTTAATCTCAACTGAGTGATGTATGACACTTTTTGTCCTCCAAAAACATCCTCTCTAAATGCTCCAATCCTTACACTATCATATTGGGATGTAACTACTTTTTGGACGTCACCATTATTGACGTTGTAAGCAGTTACTCCAAAGATTTTATCATAAGCATCAGACCCTTCTACAAGCTGAGATCCGAGGTCATCTAATTCCCCTTCACAAGAATTAAGTACAACAATTCCCATTACTAATAATGGGACCAGCTTCATTATTTTTTTTATTTTTATCATTTTAAACACCTAGTATTTAATATACATTTGCTATAGAATCAGCATTCAAATAATCAGATTTCTCAGCATTCGATTTTTCATATGCTTCCTCCAATTTATCTTCCAAGAACTCATTCCCCTTCACGATCACATCTACATAATCCATACTATCATTCACGAAACTAAGAAAGCTTGGCTTATCTAACGACTGTAATCCGGAAATATTATCAAACCCCAAAATTTCTTTTGTGTTTTCATTTAGTTCTATGTCATCTTCATTATAGACAGAAAGAACAATTTTTGTATCTTTAAAATATGTATCGTCTTTGTAATATGTTTTCAAGTAAATTGGTATAAGAGAAGACATCCATCCATTCAAATGGATCACATCCGGAACCCAATTCAGTTTCTTGATTGTTTCGATAACGCCGCGGGCAAAGAAGATCGCTCTCTCGTTATTATCTTCAAAAGCCTTTCCTTCATCATCAAAATAAAACTGTTTTCTTTTAAAATATTCTTCGTTGTCTATAAAATAAACTTGCAGACGCTCGCCCGGCAACGAAGCTACCTTTATGATCAAAGGCTGATCAAGATCATTGATAATGATATTCATCCCAGAAAGTCTGATCACTTCATGTAATTGAAATTTTCGCTCGCTGATTTGCCCAAATCTAGGCATAAAAACTCTGACATCGTTACCGCTACCATGCATTTTCAGTGCCATTTTGTGTACCAAGCTTCCCATATTGGTATCTTCCTGATAGGGGTACATTTCTGTAGTAACGTATAAAATCTTTTGATTAGGCATAAAATTTACTTTAAAACGAAGTATAAATTCTTCATTTTGCAAAATTACGAAAAATTAGATCAAATCATTTATTTTAAACAACATTAATATTCAACCTAAAAAACAACTATATACCAACAAGTTACAGACTAAAAAATGTTAATTTTCACTCAAATATTGATAATTGAAAAATTCAACCTGACAAATTACCAATACTTAGAAATGAAACATCCGGAAAAAAATTGAAACATTTCAATTATTTCCACATCGTAATTAAAACCGTTAACTTTGCCTGATAAAACAAGGAAAACAATGCAAACCTTTTACGATAAGAATTCTTTCTCAAAATATATCGCCGAATTAAAAGAAAAAAAGAAAAAAATAGGCTTCGCACCTACAATGGGCGCCTTACATGCAGGACACATTTCACTTTATCAAGAGGCCCAGAAGCATAATGACATTGTAATATCTTCCATCTTTGTAAATCCCACACAGTTCAATAATCCGGAAGATCTTGAAAAATACCCAAGAACCATTGAGGAAGACATTAAAAAATTAGGAGACTCCAAACTTGTAGATGCTGTCTACATTCCAGGAGTTGAGGATATCTATCCAAATGGAATGGAAAGAAAGCATTACGACTTCGGAGGCATAGAAAACGAGATGGAAGGCGCTGCAAGACTTGGCCATTTTGATGGTGTAGGGACTGTTGTAGAGGAATTCTTCAGACAAGTACAGCCAGATAATGCCTATTTTGGAGAAAAAGATTTCCAACAGCTTAAGATTATCGAAAAATTAGTCGAAGTTCTTGATTTGAAAATCAAAATCCATGGTGTGAAAATCCACAGAGAAGAAGGCGGACTCGCAATGAGCTCTAGAAACATGCGGCTTTCTGAGGACGAAAGACATGCTTCTACTATTATATACAGAACTTTGAATCATGTGAACAGTTGGTTTAAATCAATTCCTATCAACGACATCAAAAATAGAGTTGAGGAAATCTTCTCTAAAGAAAATATGGAATTGGAATATTTCTTAATTGCTGACGAAGAAACTTTGAAAGAATCCGCCGTCTCATCTAACGGCAGAAACTATCGTGCTTTTATCGTTGTGAATGTTGGAAAGGTAAGATTGATTGACAACCTTCATCTGGATTAAGGATTGGATTTGAACAAAAAAAGAAGCTTCTTTTACAAGAAGCTTCTACACCAAATCACAAAATATTAATATGAAAAAAATTTACTTGCGTAAATTGTGACCTGGCTGGGATTCGAACCCAGGACCCATACATTAAAAGTGTATTGCTCTACCAGCTGAGCTACCAGGTCGGCCACTTTAATTAATAATCGGAATCAATAATTAAAATAATTTTTGCAGTGCCTGCGACTGGACTCGAACCAGCACATCCTTAGGAAACCACCCCCTCAAGATGGCGTGTCTACCAATTTCACCACGCAGGCAAAAAAAAACCGTATCTCTACGGATTTTTTGCTTGTGACCTGGCTGGGATTCGAACCCAGGACCCATACATTAAAAGTGTATTGCTCTACCAGCTGAGCTACCAGGTCGGCCACATTTAAAACTTCAATATTACTATTTCGTTTTAAAGTGGTGCAAAGATATAGCTTTTTTTAAAATCTCAAAATTTTTTAAGAACTTTGTTTAAAATAAAAATATGATAATTTCTCTGTTGGGATACATGGGTAGTGGTAAATCTCACATTTCCAAAAACTTGAGCAAAAAAATAAATTTTCAATTAATTGACCTCGACCAAAAAATTTCTGAAGAACATCAGCTGACTATTCCGGAAATCTTCAAAACCAGAGGAGAAATCTTCTTTCGTAAAGAGGAAAAAAGAATTTTAGAAGATATTCTGAACTCAAAAGAAAACATCATATTAAGCCTTGGCGGAGGAACTCCTGTCTATTACGACAACATGGACCTCATCAATATAAAATCAAAAAGTATTTTTTTAAGGGCTTCTGTAAAAACCCTCACAGATCGTGTACTTTTACAGAAACACACCAGACCCTTGATCTCAAAATTAGAAGATTCGGATATTCCTGAGTTCATTGCAAAGCATCTTTTTGAAAGAAATCCTTTTTATTCCCAAGCCCATTTTACAATAGATACAGATTACAAGGAACCCAGCAACATTTCCGATGAGATCATAGAAGCTTTAAAAATTTAATCCTCTTCTTCTTTAAAAAACACATCCCAGTCATCACTATCCATATCCTCTGAAGAATCGCTGGAAGAATAATCATCCATATCTCTCCTATCTTTTTTGGTAGGTCTTCCGATACCTTTCTGTCTGTAATAATCTTGCGAAGATTTTCTCATTTTAAGAATTTCGTATTGTTCTTTCTCGGTCATGTCGACAACATATAGAGCTACTAGTTTGGCACCCACTCTACTTTTGGGAATATCAATGACTTTGATTTTATAATCGATCTGGTTCTTTCTGACCTTTATAATATCTCCGGCCTTCACTTCCTTAGAAGACTTTACAGCATTCTCCCCAATACCGACTCTATTTTTTTTGATCTCCTCAGCAGCAATGGTTCTGGTTTTATAAAATCTTACACTCCACAAAAATTTATCTATTCTCATAATTTTTTATACTTTTGTCACGTTAAAATTAATTGCAATTTAACATTAAATAAAAAAATGAAGAAAATACTTTTAGGAATAGCTCTATGTGTAGTTGCACTACAAAGCTGTAAGAAAGATAATGACGAGGAGGAAATCGTAGTGGTTCCTATTGCCGATCAGAATGCGTATGACGATGCTGCAGCAATAAAGTTCATGGAATCTAATTACTTCAATGATAAGGGTGTCATTACAGCATTTGATGATACTGTGACCACTGATGATAATTATCCTAAATTATCTTCCTATCCTCATGAGACTTTGCCATCTGGCGTGATCTATATAAAAAGAGCAGAAACTTTTCAACCAAACCCAGGTAAGGAAATTGCTCCAACAGATGTGATCAGTATAATGCAGGTAACAAAAACTTACATCGCAACGAAAACCGATGATAAAATTGCATATAGCAGTGAATCGACTTTTATCAATAATGTTACAACATCCGGCGTCCCAAGCACAGACCCAGCTTATTTTTATGTAAAACAATCTGTCCTGGATGCCTATAACAAGGCTAACAATACAACCGTTGGAAGAGATTTTTATGAAATCGAGGGTTTACAGGAAGGATTGAAACATTTTAAATCTTTTGATAATCTAGACCCGTCAACAGATTATAATATGCAGGGTGTTATTATTGTTCCATCAAGAGCAGCTTATGCCAGAGATAACACAATCTATGGAACTGTCTACGCAAACAGAAGTTTTGTTTTTAATTTCCAGCTTTATAATACCAGAACCAGATTGGACAGTGAAAAATAAATTTTGTGTTCCATCCAAATAAAAAAGAATGGGTTTCAATATTGAAACCCATTCTTTTTATAATAAACTTTCTGACCTCTAAATCCTTGCCAGAAAATCTTCGAATTGGGTTTCTTTAACAGATACACAACCTTCTTCCAAGATTTTGTCAAGAATAATATTTTCAATTTGATTAACTGATCTTTTATCAAATGGTTTTGAAACTCTCACATAATTCTCCGTAAAACCATACATCATTCCATTTTTGTTCTCATGCTCCCAAAGAACTGGTAATTCTTTCCCTAATTGTGTTCTGTAGAATTCCATTTTCTTTTTCTCGGAAAGGATTCTCAGCATTTTGTTTCTTCTTTTCCTTTCGGGGATTGGAACTGCTCCTTGCATATCGGCTGCCTCTGTATTTTCTCTTTCGGAGTAAGTGAAAACGTGCAGATAACTAATCGGCAGATCGTTTAGAAAATTATAAGTTTCCATAAATAACTCTTCTGTTTCTCCGGGGAATCCAACAATCACATCCACACCAATCGCAGCATCCGGCATTACTTCCCGGATTTTATTAACTCGATCATAATAAAGTTTCGTTAAATAACGACGTTTCATTTTTTTCAGCAATTCATCACTTCCGGATTGAAGCGGAATATGAAAATGCGGAACAAAACTTCTGCTTTTGGAAACCAACTCGATGCTTTCATCTTTCAGAAGATTTGGTTCGATGGAAGAGATCCTGATTCTTTCAATGCCTTCTACTTTATCTAATTCAGAAATTAAATCCAAAAAAGTATGTTCATGTTTTTTATTACCAAATTCACCTTTTCCATAATCTCCGATATTAACACCTGTCAAAACAATCTCTTTAATATCTCTTGCTGCAATTTCTTTGGCATTTACAACTACATTATCGATGGTGTCAGAGCGGGAAATCCCTCTTGCTAAAGGAATCGTGCAATAGGTACATTTGTAATCGCAACCATCTTGGACTTTCAAGAAAGCCCTGGTCCTATCTCCGATAGAATATGAACCGACAAAGAAATCCGCCTCATCTATTTCACAAGAATGGATTTGAGCATAACTTTTAGATTTCTCCAAATCATCAAGGTAACTTAGGATATTGAATTTTTCCTTAGCTCCCAAAACCAGATCTACACCTTCAATTCCCGAAATCTCTTCCGGTTTCAATTGGGCATAACAACCGATAATCGCAACCAGACCTTCCGGATTGGCCTTTGTTGCGCGTTTGACGTGAAGTTTGCATTCCTTGTCTGCATTTTCTGTAACAGAACAAGTATTGATAATATAAACTTTCGCAGGTTCATCAAAATTAACTTTCTGATAACCCGCATCTGTCAATTGTCTGGCAATAGTGGAGGTTTCTGCAAAATTCAGTTTGCAGCCAAGTGTATGAAAAGCAACGGTTTTCGGTTGTGAAATTACATCTGACATAAGTCCGCAAAGTTATTAATAAAATCCAAATCATTCCAAATGAAGAGTTTTTCTGATCGAGAATTAATAAAACCAAAAATCCGGCTGTAAAAACCGTATTCAATTATTTTGATTTCTTTTGCTTTGGAACCTTCAAGCCTGCTTCTTTCGCTTCGGAAATTCCTATTGCAATTGCTTGCTTTCTGTTGGTGACCTTATCTCCGGAACTGGATTTCAGTTTTCCTTCTTTGAACTCCTCCATCACTTTTCCAACTTTCTCTTGAGCTTTATCAGAATATTTTTTAGTTGCCATTTTTTTAATCTTTTGATTTTGGGACGCTTACCGCCAGTTCATAAACTTTGGTATGCATCAGATATTTTGAACGTTCACGTGATGTGATATTTTCTATTTCTCCTTTGAAGAGAACAATTACTGCATCTTCCTTGATCTGCCAATCGGCGTCAGAAAAATATTTTTCATCCGGACTTTTTTCTGTGATCTCCGTCTGTCTCTCTTTTAATTTATCTGCGATCTCCTGAAAACCTTCATCCGAAGAATGCAGAATTTTATAATCTGGGCCAGCAAAAGCTTTATAATATTTATTCTCAGCAATTAGATTTTGAGAATCGTCCTCAACTGGATTATCGTTCCCGTCCAGAAACCCGACCTCAACCAATTTTCCATTTCTTTCTTCCGCAAATTTTCTTGCTTCTCCTACAGACCTGAATCCTGTATAAACAATACTGTTATCGTATTCGTATTTTGTAAGTCTTTCGACGATATTTTCTGTTTCCATAATTTATTTTTTGTGATTGATCAATTCTAATGATGCCTTACGCCTCGTTTGTGGTAGTTCACATTTCTGTCAATTGGATTTTGGTTATTTAGGTGAGCATTTTTATTAAGATTAGAATCTATCTTATTATTGGCTTCAACTAAAAGCTTTGGTGTTTCAAAGTGCAATTTTCTTCCATTTTTGAATATTTCGCCTTCAGCATTTCTGTACATTTCATCTTTTTGGTATCTGTTTCCGTCTGGTGCGATGAAGCTGTTGGACTGCCTTTTTTTCTTCTTTCTCAATTCGTTCATTAAAATTAATGCGCCGCCTGCAGCAAATCCCAAAGCAACTTTTATGGTGTTTTTCATATGATTTATTTTGTAAGTCTAAAAACAAAAGTTCTGCCAAAAGTTACAGAGACAAGATTTTACATCAATTGAGAAAATTTTATGTTATTAAAATACTAAAGAAATTTTGAACATTAAACCAATAATTACGATAACAATTTGAATTAATGCTAATAGCATCTGCCAATTTGACGTAATTGAAAAGTGATTTTATTAAGAAATTTTTAAAATTGGTTAAACTTCGTTAAAAGTGTAACACTAAGTTTTTAGTTCAGACTAATTTAGCATTAAATTTGTGTAACGATAATCTCAAAAAAAGAAATGAATATTAAAATGAAGAATACATTAAAAAAACTGATGCCTTTTGCATTGACCGGTGTTATTTCCGGAGCAACGGTTTTCGGGGCTAGTCAATATTTCAGCTCAGAAAATAATGGAGAAGATTTCTCATATTTCACAACAGCTTCCAAAAAATCCGCATTTGTAGGAATGGGAACAGCAGTTGGCGATGATTTCGTAAAAGCGTCCAAAGCTACGGTTCCGGCTGTGGTAACTATCAAAAATTATCAGGACAGAGCAACTCAAAGAATGCCTGACAACGACATGTTTGATTTCTTTTTCGGACCTGGCAACAGTCCTTTTGGAGGCGGTCAGCAAAGACAACAGCAACCGCCTAAAAATATGCCTTCAGGATTAGGTTCCGGGGTAATTATTTCGCCAGACGGTTACATTATTTCAAATAACCACGTAGTAGCCGGAGCGAATAAACTGGAAGTCGTATTAAGTAATAAAAAATCTTATATAGCAACTTTAATTGGTACTGATCCGAACACAGATATTTCACTTTTAAAAATCGAGGAAAAAGGATTGCCTTATCTTAATTTTGCCAACTCGGACCTGACGGAAGTTGGACAATGGGTCCTGGCTGTAGGAAATCCGCTTGGACTTAATTCAACAGTAACTGCGGGAATCATTTCTGCAAAAGGAAGAAGCATCGACATCCTTAGTCAACAATCCAGGACACCTATTGAAAGTTTCATCCAAACCGATGCGGCGATCAACCCTGGAAATAGTGGTGGTGCTTTGGTAAACGTTAATGGTGACCTTATTGGTATTAATACAGCAATCCAATCAAAAACTGGTTATTATGAAGGTTACGGATTTGCGGTTCCTTCTAACTTGGCAAGAAAAATTGTTGAGGATATCAAAAAATTCGGATTGGTACAAAGAGGATTCTTGGGAATCGGAAGTTTGGACCTGTCCAATGATATGCAAGTTGCGGCTTACAACCAAAAGAATAAAGCCAACCTAAAAGTTGGAGATGGCGTTTATGTAACGGAAGTCACTGATAAAAGTGGTGCTGAAGATGCAGGGATCAAAACTGGTGATATCGTAACGAAGATCGATAATACCGATATTGGAAGCTTTGCCGACCTGTCTTTCGCTATCGGAAGCAGAAGACCTGGCGATAAGGTAAATGTAACTTATACCCGAAACGGTAAGGTCAACAATGTAACTGTTACTTTAAAAGACCAGAAAGGCGGAACATCTTCCAGAAGCAAAGATGACTTGACCGTAACCGAGAAGATCGGTTCCGAGTTTGAGCCTCTTAGCGACAGAGTAAAAACAGACTACGGATTGGAAAGTGGTGTTCTAGCCAAAAATGTTACCGAAGGTGGAGAGATGGACAAAATTGGTGTCGTTGATAATTATATCGTAATGGAAATCAACGGAAAACCGGTCAATTCTCAAAAAGATGTTGAAAAGATCCTGAATGGTTACAAAGGAAATGTTCAGGTAAAATACGTGGACAGCTACGGAAGAATCACAACAAGAGGCTTCAAACTACAATAAATTATTTTCAAAAATATTTAATATTGAACCCAACCATTAAACAGGTTGGGTTTTTATATGGATTTTTTTCTAACTTTGATAAACATCAAATGGTATGAAAAAAATCAAATGTATCGTAATAGAAGACCAGGAGATAGATAGGCTGATGCTCCAGCATCTGATCAAGCAACAAAATATTCTGGAACTTGTGGCGGCTGTTGATTCTGCTGAAAATGCAAAACTTTTTCTTGATGATTCGATAGATCTGCTTTTTCTTGATATCGATCTACCGGAAATGTCTGGAATAGAAATTAGAAAAACTTATCAAACAATTCCTGCTTGCATATTCATCAGTTCTCATCCAGAATATGCGATCGAAACTTTTGAACTTGATACTTTAGACTTCATTTCAAAACCTTTGAAAAAAGAACGTTTCGACTATTCTATCAATAAGCTTATTGATTTTTTCACCCTGCGGGAAAAATCTGAATATTTTGACATTCTCACCGGCACTCAATACTTAAAAATAAAAGAAGGTCACAATATTGTTCAGATAAAGATATCTGATATTATCTATCTGGAAGCTCTGAAAGATTACACCCGGCTGATAACGGCACAGAAAAAGCACTGTGTTCTATCTTCCATTGGTCAAATCTTAAAGGAAAATCATTTTTCAAACTTTATCCGTATACATAAAAGCTATGCTGTTCCTAGGCACCTTATTACAAGAAAAAACAGCTACGAGGTTGTTATCAATAATCATATCAATCTACCGATCGGCAGAGCTTACAAAGAAAACCTAAGTTTTTTTGATTCTTAGAAGTACATAAGTCTCACCAAGGATCAGATCACTTTTGACCTCGATATTGCATTTTATCGATTTGCAGAGATCCCGGATCACGTGTAGCCCCAAACCTTTTTTGATCCCGATGCTGATATGATCATCATACAGAGCTTTGAATTTTTCAATATTAGCTCCCCCGCCATTATCAGAGATCTCGATAAAACTTTCATTATTTTCTTCCCAGGCCTTACAAATAATGTGAGCCTTGGATCTATCCTGTAAAACTTTTATGCTGTTATTGATCAAATTTCGGATAATCGTTTTCATATATTCTTTATCCGTAAAGACAATCATATTTTCCGGAAAATGAAATGAAACATCAATATTCTCCACCCAGACAAATTCTTTTTTGGTATCAGAAAATATCTCTTCTATTTTATAATGTCTGAACGAAGGGACAAAATTTTCCATTTGGCCTTTACTCCAAAGCAGAAGGTCTTCCATCTGTTCCAAAAGTTGCTCCGTTGCTGTTGTCGTTTGCAACTCGAGACGCTCTTTTGTTTCTTTATCCATCATTTCCGGTGCTTCTTTTTGGAGATGGAGAAAATTGATCAATGAGATCACAGGGCTCCGAAGATCGTGATTCAAAATTCCGAAAAATTGCATTTTGGTTTTGTTGGCTTTGTCAAGTTCAGAATTAAGCACCATTAATTTTTGATTGATTTTTTTCCTATTTCGACTCTGATAATAAACTAAACTTCCAATAATGGCAATAGCAACCAATCCTGAAATAAGATAAATCCGTTGTTTTTTTGAATTTTTAATTGTCAGTTCATGGATTGTATTTTCACTGACCAACGATTTTATTTCCTGCTGCTTGCTTTTGTTCTGAAACTTTGCTTCTGCGTTAGCAAGGCTTTGTTTCCCAGATTCTACAGAAAGAGAGTCATTGGTCTGGCTGTAAGCTTTGTAATATTTGTAAGCTTTCTCCCAATGTTTTTGAGCCGCATAGCTTTCGGATAGTTTTTTATTAATTTCTGCAAAAAACCGCTTGTCATAGATATATGCAAAATTCAGCGCTTTAGTAAGAGTTTTAATAGCTTCGGAATATTTCCCTTGCCCGACAAGCACTTTTCCTTTTACTGTATTGGCTTCCATCAGGATTTCTTCATCATTTGATTTTGTAGCAAAAAATAAAGCTTTATCTGCATAATCATCTGCCAGCTCCAGCCTATTTTTTTCCAAATAAAATTCTGACATATTCCGGTTTGCGTAGCTTACATTAAGAAAAAGCATCTGATTATTGTATCCAATTTGATACAACTCTTGATAGTATTTTTTCGCCAGATCTATATTTCCCAAATGCGTATAAGCTTCGATATAAGTATTATATAAAAAAGCAATCCCGTCTGATCTTTTAAGATATGGAACGGCGTAATTGGTGTATTCTACTGCTTTTTCATATTGCTTCATATCATTATAGGCATCTGCGATCTGCAGGTATGAGATGCCAATATTATTGCTGGTCTCTTTTTTTTCTTTATCCAGCAATAAATAATCGATAGCCTTCAGCTTATAATTAATGAAATTTTCAAATTCAGATCTATCCAGATAATACTCGCCAATACTTCCTAATAATGTTGCTTTAAGATTTTTGGGTTTGATGGTATCAACAATTTTTTTGACATAATCAATGAGTTCTTCCCCTTTCTTATATTCCTTTATAGAATAATACATATAATTGAGCCTCATCAAAGCTAAAACCTCCTGCTCCAGATATTTACCTTTCGCCAGCTCTAATGATTTTTCAAAATAAACCGTTGCTTTTTCATATTGGTTATTGGTATACTCGTAGCCATAACCTTTATAGAAATAGAATTTTGATAAGTATTTAGCATTTTTTTTTGCAAGACCAATTCCAATATCAGCTTCTTGGATTAATAAGGGGTAATTCTCGGTTTCAGTCAATAAATTGCAATAAGAATCCCAAGCCTTGATCTTGTCTTCTGTCGTCTTATATTGCAAAAGATCAGGTTGTTTCTGCGAAAATAGAAACAAGGTCAAATTCAACATCAAAAAAATCCATATTTTACTCATTAATAGGATTTTATAAAAAACTACTTTAAAGCTACGATAATTTTTCTACAAATGTCATTGGTCTATTAAAATTGTCGTTCATCTATTTCATCTTTTTATCGGCTTGTCCTAATTCTACCTTTGGTCAAAGAAAAAATTAACTGTATGGAAAGTAAATTATTAATTCAGCTTTTAATTGTATCCATTTCTCCTTTTGGATTATTGAAAGCCCAGAAAGCAATCGCCTCGACAGGAACAACAGCCAGCGGAAGCGGCGGAAGTGCTTCTTACACTGTTGGACAAATAGATTACAAGCAGAAGGGAACCAATGCTCAGGTAATGGAAGGTGTACAGCATTCCTATGAGATCTTGACCCTTGCTGTAGAAGATTTAGATTCTAAAGAACGAAATATCCTTTTGTATCCCAATCCAGTGAAAGACTTGCTATTTGTCGATTTCAGTGATAAGAATTATCAAGATTCCAATTATGTCTTATTTGATTCTCAAGGAAAATTAATCAAGAAAGGAAACCTCAGCCAACAAAGATCCGAGTTAGACCTTTCTCTCTTACCATCTTCTGTTTACATCATCCAGGTCTTCCAGAAAAACCAGATCATCAAATCATTTAAAATCATTAAAAAATAATCTTATGAAAAAAATTGTATTAATTGCAGCACTTGCCTTAGGAACTTATCTGGTTTCTGCTCAGGCTCCAGAAAAAATGAGCTATCAGGCAATTATTAGAAACACTTCCGGGCAACTTTTGACCAATCAGAATATTGCCGTAAGAGTAAGTGTACTGCAAGGTTCTGCAGCAGGAGCTGCGGTCTATTCGGAAAGAATCACAGGAACTACCAACGTTAATGGACTGGTAAGTCTGGAAATTGGATCAGGAACGGTTCTCAGTGGTACATTCAACACGATCAACTGGGGCGGGAATTCTTACTATCTTAAAACAGAGACCGATCCAGCGGGCGGGACGAACTATACCATAACTGGCACAAGCCAATTATTAAGCGTTCCCTATGCCTTGTATGCAAAATCTGCTGGTGGAGGTGGCAGTAGTTTTACGTTACCATATACTAATACCTTAACCAATGCTTCTGATCTTTTTACTTTAGCCAATAACGGAGACGGAAGCTCTATTGTAGGACAAAACTCTACTACGACATCCAGTATCTCTGCTATAAGAGGAGAAGTTACAAACACAGCTCCAGGCGGTTTTTCTTCAGCAGTAAAAGGTATCAATAATGGTACGGGCGGTCTAGGAATTGGTGTTTGGGGATCTCAGGCCGGATCTGGTTGGGGCGTATATGGTGTGACACCAAATGGTCTTGGAGTTTATGGAAATTCATCAGCCAGTGGAACAGGAGTCTATGCCAATAGCAATTCTGGCACAGGTCTTACGGCAACCAGCACAAACGGAATTCCTGCAAGTATTTCCATATTTAATAATGCCAATAACAATAATGTTTTGAATGCATCTACAGTTGGTAGCGGAGATGTTATCAGTATTAGTACAACTGGAAACGGAAACGGAGTCGATGCTTCCAGTACCGGAGGATCCGGAATTGACGCTGCTACGGCAGCACAAACAGCAGCCGGAGTAATTGGTCGTAATAATGGTGCAGGTGAAGCCGTTGTGGGACTGACAACTAGTGATATTGCAGGTGCAGTTGTAGGACGTAATGACGGTGGAGGTTATGGTGTTCGTGGATTTGTTGCTACTAATACATCTAATACAGGTATTGGAGTTTATGGACAAGTTGGAATTAATAACAGTACAGGTAGAGCCGGAAGATTTGAGAACTTTAATAAAGTTAATACAGAAGCCAATATCTTAGAAGTTGAAAGTAATTCCAATGGTAATATCCCTGATAATACTTTGGGCAATGCGTCTTCTTTTCTTTTAGACAATACAAACAGTGTAGGTGCAGCAGTAAGAGCAGAAGTCAATACTATTTTTGGAAATTTTGGAGCTGCAGGTGTTTTCGGAGTATCATCTGGAACTGGTGGTAGAGCTGGTTTATTTTATGCTTCCAATCCGGCAGGAAATGGCGCTGCTTTAATTGCATTAACAGATGGTAATGGTAATGCCATTACTGCCAACGCAGGTAAAGACGGCAATGCTATGGAAGCCAATGTAGATGGTGCAGGAACTGCAGTATATGGCTGGGTTCCTTCATTTGGAACAGGTCGAGCCGCCAGATTTGAAAATTTCAATGAAGACAATGATAATAGTGTGGTCAATGTAAAGACTATTGGAAATGGAGCTGCCGGTAATTTTTTGGTGGATAACACACAAGGTACATCTCCTGCAGTTATGGGTGAAGTCAATTCTATCTTTGCCAATTTTGGCACAGCCGGAGTCTATGGTAGATCCTCCGGGACAGGTGGGTATGCTGGTCTATTTTATGCAAGCAACCCTTCTGGTAACGGACCAGCACTTCTAGCACTCACAGAAGGAGCAGGTAATGGAATTACCGCAAATGCAGGAGGAAATGGTGATGGTGTAGAGGCAACCGTAGATGGAAATGGTAGCGCAATATATGGTTGGACACCCAATTTCGGGACAGGACGAGCGGGAAGATTTGCCAATTTTAATGCCTCCAACGGACAAGCTACTGTACAGATTTCATCTAACGGGACTGGAAATACCCTCCTAATCAATCATACTGGCGCGTCTGGAAACCTCGCCACATTCCAGAGTGCAGGTGCCAACGTGGTTAGAATCAACAAAGCGGGAAGAGGATTTTTCAACGGAGGAACTCAAAATAGTGGTGCTGACATTGCTGAAGCATTTGATGTAGAAGGTCATATTTCGCAATACGAAACAGGAGATATTTTGGTAATTTCAACTGATTCTGACAGGACAGTTGAAAAATCATCGAAACCATACTCAAACTTAGTTGCTGGTGTTTATGCAACAAAACCCGGCGTTCTTTTAACTGAAGAAAATATTGATACTGATATTTCTGACAAAGTTCCAATGGGAGTAATCGGAGTAATTCCTACAAAAGTTTGCCAAGAAGGCGGCACAATCAAAAGAGGAGATTTATTAGTAACCTCTTCTATACCTGGTGTAGCGATGAAAGCCGATATCAACAAGCTAAAAGTAGGACAAGTTCTGGGAAAAGCCTTGCAATCCTATGATGGAAATGACATCGGCAAAATCAATGTTTTAGTAAGTATCAAATAATCTATAATCCATATTAAAATGAAAAATTTATATATCACCATATTAATGATTGCAGGAACATCTTTTGCAATGGCTCAAGAAAAAAAAACCACAGAGGAAAAACAAGAAATCCCTAAAGAAGTGATGGAAGCCAATGCCAAAGCTTATAAAGACAAAGCTTCTGAAAAGAAAGTTGAGAGAACTGGTCTAGCCTCGGAACAAGGACTTCAAAAATCAAAAACTCAGAATAGAGCCTCAGCTCCTTCTGGTAAAACGATTCCTGGGACTTCGGACATTTATGAAATTAAGGCAAGTATCCCCGGAAGAGCTATTACCAATAAAAAGCAGACCAGCACAAAAAAACAAGTACAAGGATTGCCAAACACAGCAACATTAGCTGAAATAAAGAAAACAATTCCTAAAAACTAACTATTAAATTTTAAAAGGGCTTATCGATTTGATAAGCCCTTTTTCATTTATTTTCAAAATCATTCTGAATGTAGAAGACAAAACAATATTTTTGCACTTTAATTATTCCTGTGAAACTTTTCAACTCTTATATCAACACTTTCAAAGGACTTTCCAGAGAAGCCTGGATGCTGTCCATTGTAATGCTCATCAACCGTTCCGGTTCGATGGTTTTGCCGTTTTTGGGAGTTTATATGACAGACCATTTAAAATTTTCTCTAGAAAATGCAGGAATAGTTTTAAGTTTTTATGGCATCGGTTCTGTGCTCGGTTCCTGGTTGGGTGGTTATTTGACAGATAAATTCGGGGAATATTATATTCAGACCTGGAGTTTGTTTCTCAGCGCACCGATATTTTTAATCATTCCGTTTTTTCCAAGCGTGGAAATGATGGCTGTTCTGATATTTCTTCAAAGTACAATAAGCGATACCTTTCGTCCTGCGAATTCTGTGGCAATCACCAAATATGCAAGACCCGAAAACCTAACGAAGGCTTTTTCCCTCAACAGAATGGCAATCAATCTCGGTTTTTCAATTGGTCCGGCTTTGGGTGGAATCTTATCAGGGATTTCTTACGATTTTCTGTTTATCGTTAATTTCATCGGCGCAGTCCTTGCCGGAGTTATCTACGTGATATTTTTCCGGAAAAGAAATAAGATCTTCCGGGAGAAAAAGAAATCAGAAACGTTTGAAGTAATCAAAAAAACAGGAAAATCACCTTACAAAGACTATCCGTTTTTATTGTACAGTTTCTTGTGTACTGTTTTCGCGATTTGTTTTTTCCAGTTTTTCAATACGATCCCGTTGTTTTATAAAGAAGTTGGAAAGCTAAGTCAAAGTACGATTGGATTTATTTTAGGTTATAGCGGATTTATCATTGTATTGTTGGAAATGCCTTTGGTAAGTATTGCTGAAAGAACGTTGAAGATTCCTCAAATTTTATTTCTGGGAGCGGTATTAGCCGGATTATCCTATTTGATGTTGGTACTTGGAAGCAACATTCTTTGGTTGATCATTTCGATGACGGTGCTTTGTATCGCAGAAATCTGGGCTCTTCCATTTATGTCAACAGTGACAGCACTTCGTTCGGAACGTGGTAACAAGGGCGCTTATATGGGTGTGAACGGAATTGCATTTTCTTTTTCGTTTATCATCACACCGTTTCTGGGAACTTATGTAGTGAGTCAATTTGGGTTCGATAGTTTGTGGTATGGTTCTTTTGCTATTCTGGCAATATCGGCCGTTCTTCTTTATATCGTTGTGAAGAAGATGATTCCGAACAGATAATTTTTCTAATTCTGATTTCGCAATTCTATTAGATCTAAAAACAAGTTATTTAATCGCAAAGATTTTTCGAAGAGCAAGTTGCCAAAGTATCAACAAATTGAAGTTTTGATGAAGTTCATGATTTATAAATCGCTTTTTAAATCAACCTGTCGATTCTTCGTCTTCTTTAAAAAACCTTATTTCTTCAACAAAATCTTTCCGTTTACAGCTAGAACTAAATCAATAATTAATTTCCTCACAAACCAATAAAAAAACTATTTTTGTTCAACTCAAATTTGAACAATGAATCCGGGAACTGTTTTATTATTATTCGTTTTTGCCTATTTTATAGGGCTTTTGGTCATCTCTTATTTTACAAGCCGTAACTCGGACAACCAGTCTTTTTTCATTGGAAACAAGAAAAGCAAATGGTGGCTGGTGGCGTTTGGGATGATCGGGACGTCGCTTTCGGGTGTGACGTTTATCTCGGTTCCGGGGACAGTTGGGAAGATGACGGCGGGCGATTATGCGTTTGGCGGTTTCGAATATTATATGATGGTGATTGGGTTTTTCATCGGTTATTTTATTGTGGCCGGGGTTCTGCTTCCGCTTTATTACCGGATGAATCTGACTTCGATTTATACTTATCTGGGTCGAAGATTCAATGTGGAGGCGCATAAAATTGGGTCTTTATTTTTCATTATTTCGAGAGCGATTGGGGCGACGGCGAGGTTGTACTTAGTCGTGAATATTCTTCAGATTTTTCTGCTTGAGAATCTTGGTGTTCCTTTTTGGGTAACGGCTTTCGTGTTGCTTTTGATGATTTTGCTTTACACTTTTGAAGGTGGCGTGAAAACGATTGTGATTACGGATACGTTGCAGACGTCGTTTATGATTTTGAGTTTGATTGCGTGCATCGTTTATATTTTATCAAATCTGAATTTGTCTTTCGGCGAAGCTTACTCGATTTTGGAGCAGAAACAGTACACACATTTCATCAATACTGACATCAATTCCAAGACTTTTTTTCTGAAAACCATTCTGGGCGGGATGTTCATCACGATTGCGATGACTGGTCTTGACCAAGAAATGATGCAGAAAAACATCTCGGTGGACAACCTGAAAAACTCGAAAAAGAATATGCTGACGTTTGCCGGAACTTTGCTTTTTGTGAATTTGGCGTTCTTATTTTTGGGTGGATTACTTTATCTTTTTGCGATACAAAATGGTGCAGATTATTCCCAAGTCACAAATATGGTTGACGGAAAAGAAGTCATTACTAATACTTTCGGCTTCAAAGATGCGGCGGGTAATGTGACCAATATTATGGGCGACGACCTTTTCCCGGCGTTATCCCTCAATTATTTTCCGATGGCAATTTCTGTGATTTTTATCATCGGTTTGATTTCCGCTCTGTTCCCTTCTGCTGATGGTGCTTTAACGGCGGTGACGAGTTCTTACTGCGTGGATTTGCTGAATCTGAACGAAGACCAGCAAAAAACCGAGAAACAAAAGAAACGCTTGAGAATGAAAGTTCATTTGACTTTCACCGTGATTTTCTTTGCATTGATAATGGTTTTCAAAGCGATCAATGACAAATCGATTGTTTATCTGATAATGGAAGTTGCGGGTTATACTTATGGCCCATTGTTGGGATTATTTGCTTTCGGAATCTTGACCAAATATCAAATCACAAAGAAATATTCGATTTTGGCCGTGACGATTTTGGCGCCGATTGTAACTTACATCATTAATTATCTGGTAACGAATAACACGGATTACAGAATTGGTGTAGAGCTGATTATTTTGAACGGGTTTTTGACGTTTGTGGGGTTGTGGTTGGTGAAGGCGAAAGGGAATATTGAAAATAAAGTAACTGCATAACTTGCATTAACCACAAAAGGCATAAAAGAATCACGATCCTTTCAGTTGTTTAAAGTCTTATGAAGTGATGGACAGTCTATCCTTTTTAAATTTTTTTGAATTAGTAACTATGATTTGCTTTTGTGCCTTTTGTGGTTGAATTTTTAAATATGAAAACCCACACCACCAATTACACCAACACTTTAATAGAAATCGCAGAAGATTCTCCGGTTTCTGCATCGGTGATTCCGGTTGTGAAAAAAGATAAAAAGACGATTGCCAATTATCAATACGAGAAACTTTCCAAACATCCTCTGAAATATACTTCCGACGAATTGCTATTCGATATTTTTGCGGAACGCAATAATATTTCGCCTTCAGAATTGGAAGAAGAGAAACAAAACTTTTTCTCAAAAGGACAGGCTTGTCTGCGGACTTCGCCTTTAGCCAAGAAAAATGGATTCGGGATTTTTCATAATCAGGATTCGAAAGTTCAATTGATTCCTGCTGAGTCGGAGGAATATCAAAAATTGTTGAAAGATGATTCTGTCAAAAAAATTAGGGCGATGAAGTCTAAAAAAAATAAATAGGATTGGGCTTTAGCCCATTCTCAATATAAAATATCAATTAGGCTTTAGCCAAAACTCACATAACATTTGGCTAAAGCCTTTTTTCAAAAATTACTAAACATCGGGCTGAAGCCCGACGCAATTGAATAACCTATTTCTATAGTTTATGGATTCAATCAATTTTAAAATTAATTCCGACCAAGAAATCTCGCAACTATTTCTAAAAAACAATTGTTCTGACTTTCACTCGGCTTCAGAATTTATCAAAAACTTACCTTACCGAAGAAACCTCAACAAAGACAATCTCGCTACAGTTTTCATTGATGAATGTGGAACTTGCAGCACAAAACACGCTCTTCTGAAAACATTGGCAGAAGAAAATAATCAACCTGATTTTAAACTGATTCTCGGAATTTTCAAGATGGATGGAAATAATACGCCTAAAATAAAATCAGTTTTAGAAACTTACAATCTCGATTATATTCCGGAAGCGCATAATTATCTGAAATTCAAAAATTAGATTCTTGATTTCACAAAAAAGAATTCCTCTGAAAATGATTTTATCAATGACCTTCTGGAAGAAACAGAAATCCAGCCTCATCAAATCAACCAATTCAAAATAGAATTTCATAAAAACTATTTGAAAAACTGGCTTTCAGAATATCCTGGAATTCCTTATTCTTTGGACGAATTATGGAACATTCGTGAGTTCTGCATCCAGACTTTGAGTTAAATTCTTGCTTCTTACTTTGTAAGAACCCAGCGTTTTACTTTTCTTATTTTTGAAGTAATGTGAAAGGTGGCTTTCATCTGTAAACCCGAACTCATAAGCAATCTGCTTTATCGTATTCTGTCCGGATTCTATCCGTTTTTCTATGAGTGCCAATCGGTAATTGTTGATGTAGTTACGGTAAGACATTTCGAAATTCCGTTTGAAATAAGCACTGAAATATGTCGGCGAAATATTAAAATGTGATGCAATCGTCTTGATTCTAATCATTTCCGGACGATAGATATTCTGATGAATGTACGAAATCAAATCTTCCTGACTCGGGACACCGTTATCGATTCTGACATTCAGTTTAGCAGAAGCTTCACGAATCAATCCAAATAATGACAAAACTTGGAAAAACATAATCGGCGAAGTCGTCACATCGCAGATCTTATCATAATCGATAATATTCTCCACGGTTTTCCTGAGAATCGTTTTGCAGGGTTCATCGAAGCAAAGTTTCATCTCTTTCAGCATCGGATTCCGCATAATATCAATTGGGGAAGCGGTCATCAAAGTGTCCGGTGCAAGATGTTTATTACTTTCAAAAAAACTGTCATTGAATTTGATAAAAGCAAATTTAGTCTGCTTCTTAATATCGAAATAATGTTCATCATCAGGAGAGATCAGAAACAAATCTCCAGCTTTATAAGGCATTACCAAATGATTGAGATGATGGCTACCACAACCTTTGAAGATATAGACCAACTCATAATAAGTGTGGCTGTGACGTGGCAAAGGATATTCTTCTACATCAAAAGAATCGATTTCCAAAGGATTAAACTGCTTTCTCTTCATATCACAAATTTACAATAATATATCAAAATATTACATCCGATTTTACAACTCAAAAAACGAAATTTGTAAAACTTGATAAGTTCAACTCAAATTCAATTATAAAATCAATCAACAAAATGGAATATAGAAAATTAGGAAACAGCGATTTAGAAGTTTCGGCAATCACTTTCGGAGCTTGGGCTGCAGGCGGTTGGATGTGGGGAAGCACAGACAGAAACGAAGCCATCGAAGCAATAAAAGCATCTTATGATGTCGGCGTGACCTCCATCGATACTGCTCCAATCTACGGACAAGGAACAAGTGAAGAAATTGTCGGCGAAGCGATTAAGGAAATTTCTCGTGATAAAGTTCAGATTTTGACCAAATTCGGGATGCGTTGGGATTTGGCCAAAGGCGATTTTGCGATGCACAGCAAAAATAATGATGGGCAAGATATCGACGTTTACAAATATGCCGGGAAAGACAGCATCATGTACGAATGTGAACAAAGTTTGAAACGTCTGGGAACAGATTACATCGATCTTTACCAAATCCATTGGCCGGATTCTACAACGCCAATCGATGAAACCTTCGAAGCAGTTTCAAAATTGATTGAACAAGGAAAAGTTCGTTTTGCCGGTGTTTGCAATTATGATGCCCAACAACTGGCGGAAGCGGAAAAAACCTTGAATTTGGTTTCCAATCAGATTCCGTTCAGTATGGTGAATCGTGGAATTGAGAAAGAAACCGTTCCTTATTGCATCAAAAATAACAAATCGATTTTGGCCTACAGTCCTTTGGAAAGAGGTTTGCTGACTGGGAAAATTCATAACGGATATCAATTTCAGGAAGGTGACCATCGTGCAAGTCACAAGCATTTCCAGCCTGAATTTATTGAAAAAACAAATCAGCTTTTAGATAAAATCAAACCGATTGCCGAGAAACACAATGCAACTTTAGGACAATTGGTTTTGCGTTGGACAATTGAAAGACCAGGAATTACGATTGCTTTAGCCGGAGCCAGAAATGCAGAACAAGCGGTCCAGAATGCAAAAGCAATCGAAATCGATCTCTCAAGAGAAGAAATTAAAACAATTGATGATTTGGTAAATGCTTTTTAAACAATGAATGAAATTTAATTAAAAAAAGAAAAATGGAATATAGATTTTTAGGAAAATCAGGATTGAGAGTTCCTGTCCTCAGTTTTGGAACGGCAACTTTCGGTGGCGAAGGCGATTTCTTCAAAGCCTGGGGAAATACGCAGGTTGACGAAGCCAAAAACCTCATCAATATTTGTTTGGATGCAGGCGTTAATTTATTTGATACGGCGGACATCTATTCTGATGGAAAATCAGAAGAAGTTTTAGGAAAAGCGATTGAAGGAATTTCCCGTGACCAATTGATTTTATCAACAAAATCAACTTTTACTTTTGGCGAAGGACCGAATAATCAAGGTTCCTCCCGACATCATATTTTAAAACAAATTGAAGGCAGTCTGAAACGTTTGGGAACAGATTACATCGATGTTTATCATATGCACGGCTTTGATGGAAATACGCCTATTGAAGAAACATTGAAAGTTTTGGATGAATTGGTAACGAGCGGAAAAGTAAGATATATCGCGGCCTCCAACTTTTCAGGTTGGCATCTGATGAAGTCTATTGGAATTTCGGAAAAATATGGATGGAACAAATATGTCGCCCATCAGGTCTATTATTCCTTAGCAAACCGCGATTACGAATGGGAATTGATGCCACTCGGATTAGACCAAAATGTCGGCGCAATCGTTTGGTCGCCATTGGCTTCGGGAAGATTGAGCGGAAAACACGGAAGAAACAAACCGATTCCCCAGGACGGAAGAATCGCCCAAGGCGGAAGTCCTGTGCCGGAAGCTGTTGTTCAGGAAGAAATTTTTTACAATACCGTCAATGCTTTGGAAGAAGTCGCAGGAGAAGTTGGAAAAACCGTGGCTCAAGTTGCGCTTAATTGGCTCTTGCAACGTCCAACAGTTTCCAGCATTATTATTGGTGCGAGAAATGAGGAACAATTAAGGCAAAATCTGGAAGCTGTCGGCTGGAATTTGACTCGTGAACAAGTTGAAAAACTGGACAAAGCAAGTGAAGTTCCGCCAACTTATCCATACTGGCATCAATGGAAAAATAAAAGTCTGAATCCAGCGCCGGATTTTTACAGTCATTTGAAGTAAGTTAGTTCAGTAACTAATATCGATAGGAATAGGCTTCAACTCATTTTAAAAAGAAAAGCGGAGTTGGTTTTAGCCGAAAGTTAATTAAAATTTTGGCTAAAGCCTGATAATGATAATTTTTGACATCGGGCTAAAGCCCGACGCAATTGATTTAATGAATTTGAATTAAAATAAACTTAGAAATATAAATTATGAAAGACTTCAAAACGATTTTCTTCTTTCTTAGATTACCAATCGCCATTTCCTTATTCGGTCACGGATTCGTAAGACTTCCGAAACTGGAAATATTCAGTAATTGGATGGTAACATCAATGGAAAAATCTGCAATTCCAAGCTTCATGATTGTACCTTTCAGTTACATTTTGCCAATTGTAGAATTGCTGATTGGGCTGTCACTATTAATCGGATTTCAAACCAAATATACTTTGTTTACAGGATTGGTTTTGATGAGCATTTTAATATTAGGAAGCTCATCTATTGAAAACTGGAGCGCAATTGAAGCGCAGTTGCTACATTCTGCCTATTTGGGTGGATTGGTTTGGTTTTGGCAGAAGTACAAACCGGAATCCAATCATTAAATTTAAAATCTTATGAAATTTTTAAAATATTTAGCCCTTTTATTCTTATCAATTAATTTATCCGCTCAGGAAGGACGTCCGATTCTGGATATTATGCTGACGAATTATCAATATCCCTACGAAGTTCACTTTCTGAATTTCAAAAGTCAGAATCAGGACTTGAAAATGGCTTATATGGACGTAAAACCAGAAAAGCCAAACGGAAAAACAGTTGTTCTGCTTCACGGGAAAAACTTCAATGGAGCTTATTGGAAAACGACGATTGAAGCTTTGAAAAAAGAAGGATTCAGAGTTATTGTTCCTGACCAAATCGGGTTTGGAAAGTCATCAAAACCGACAGAATATCAATTCAGTTTTCAGCAATTGGCTCAAAATACCAAAGCAATTTTAGATGAATTAAAATTAGATAAAATTTATCTTCTGGGACATTCGATGGGCGGAATGGTTGCGACAAGATTCACATTAATGTATCCTGAAACGGTTGAAAAATTAATTCTTGAAAATCCAATCGGACTGGAAGATTGGAAACTGGTTGCGCCTTACATTTCCATCGATAAAAATTATGAAACCGAACTGAAAGCCAACTACGAATCCACAAAAAAATATCAAAATGGATTCTACTACGACAATAAATGGAAGCCTGAATATGACGAATGGGTCTATCTTTTGACAGGATGGACAAAAGCGCCAGACTATCCTAAAGTCGCTTTGGTAAATGCCAAGACTTCGGATATGATTTTCACGCAACCCGTGGTTTATGAATTCCAAAACCTGAATGTTCCAACGTTATTAATTATTGGAACAAGAGACAGAACAGCAATTGGAAAAACCAATGTAAAAGATCCAAAAATAGCTGAAACAATGGGACGATATGACTTATTAGGAAAAGCTACTCTGCAAAAAATAAAAGGTTCAAAATTGGTAGAAATAGAAAATGTAGGGCATCTTCCGCATATCGAGGTTTTTGATCAATTCATAAAACCTGTCAAAGAATTTTTAAAACAATAAATTATCAAAATGAAAAAAGTAAATATTAAAAATACAGACTTAGAAATCGCTCCAATCAATTTTGGAGGAAATGTTTTTGGATGGACTTTGGACGAGAAAGAATCATTCAATATCTTGAACAAATTCGCAGAAGGAGGATTCAATTTTATTGATACAGCCGACACCTATTCTTGGTGGGTAAACGGAAAAGGCGGACAGTCTGAAGAAATCATCGGAAAATGGATGAAAGAGAAAAAGAACCGACAAGACATTGTTCTGGCTACAAAAGTAGGCTCGGAAACGAAAGAACACGGTTTTGACATCAGTAAAAAACACATTCTTAAATCTGTGGATGAATCTCTGAAACGTCTTGGAACAGACCATATCGATTTGTATTATACCCATTTTGATGATAACAAAACGCCTGTGGAGGAAACTTTATCAGCTTATGACGAAATCGTAAGAGCGGGAAAAGTAAGATATATTGCAGCATCTAATGTTTCGCCGGAAAGATTGATTGAATCTTTTGAAGTCGCTGAGAAAAATAACTTTCCAAAATATGTTGCTTTACAGCCTCATTACAATTTGGTGGAAAGAGAAAAATTCGAAACAGAATATGCGCCATTGGTTGAAAAATTTGGATTAAGTGCATTTCCCTATTGGTCTTTGGCTGCAGGATTTTTAACCGGAAAATACAGAACAGAAGCCGATTTTGAACAACAACAAGAGGTGGTGGAATCAAGAAATATTTTAATGATAAAGGAAAAGCAGTTTTGAGTACACTTGACAAAGTTTCCGAGAAACATCAATCTCAGCCTGCAACGGTTGCTTTAGCTTGGCTGTTAGCCAATCCTTTGATCACTGCACCAATCGTAAGTGCAACCAGCGAAAGACAATTGCAGACGATTTTCGATGCGCCGAAATTAGAATTGGATTCGGAAGATCTGGAAATCCTTAATCAAGCTTCAAAATAACCAATGATAGAAGAACAATCGAAATTGAGCAAAACTCAGGTTCTGGGAATGGCCGTTGTAGCAGGAATTTGTGTTTCAAATATCTACTATGCACAGCCCATTCTGCATCAGATCGCGGAAACATTTAAAGTTTCCGAAAGTAAAATGGGAATCATGGTCGGTTTGGGGCAAGTCGGTTATGGTGCGGGATTATTGACCCTGGTTCCTTTGGGCGATAAGGTCAACCGCAAAAAATTGATATTGGTTTTACTAGCCATTTTATTCTGTATTTTGGCAGGAATAGGAATGGTTTCCAATTATTATTTCATTTTCTTATTTAGCTTACTGTTGGGTTTGACTGCGGTTGCAGCGCAGGTTATTTTACCAATGGCAGCGGAATTATCAGGGAATGAGAAAGGTAAGAATGTTGGAATCATCTTTACAGGAATTCTTGTCGGGATTTTGATGGCAAGAGTTTTCAGCGGTTATATTTCCGAATGGAGCAATTGGAAAATGGTATATTACATCTCAGCCGGATTTACGATTTTTTCATTGGCATTTGTTTATTTCAAATTACCGAGCGTCAAGCCGACTTTCAAAGAATCTTATTTTAAATTAATTTCATCCTCATTTTATCAGTTAAAACGATTCCCTCAACTGAGATTATTAGCATTGATGGGCGGAATTGCTTTCTCCATCTTTTGCTCATTCTGGACAACCTTGACATTTCTTTTAGTTGAAAAACCTTACAATTATAGTTCTGACACCATCGGGCTTTTTGGAATGTTGGGAATTGCCGGTGCTTTGGTTGCACCAATGATTGGAAAAGCTTCTGACAAAGGAGAGTCGAGCAAAACGCAGCTAATCGCAAGTATTATTTTGTTAGCCGGCTCGGTTATTATTTTCCTGTTCCCGGATTATCTGTTATCCATTATTTTAGCAGTGATCTTCATTGACGTTGGCGTTCAATCCATTCAAGTGACAAATGTTGCTTTGATTTACAGGTTAGACCAAAAAGCAAACAGCAGAATCAACACGATTTATATGACCTCTTATTTTGCCGGCGGTGCAATCGGAACTTTTATAGGCTTGAAATGTTGGGAACTTGGTGGATGGCATTATGTCGGTTTACAGCTCGTTGTTTTCAGTATTTTTGTATTTTTGATGAATATATTCAAAACAGTAAAATCTAATACTAATAAATAGAAACATTCTTTATGAAAATTTCAATTGCTTTATTAACATTATTTTTAGGAATCCAGATCGCATCTGCTCAAAAACTGAAAACAGTTTCTTATAAGGACGGCGAGCAAAAACTTCTTGGGATGGTAACGTCCAATGCAGGAAAAAAACTTCCCGGCGTTTTGATTCTTCCTGCCTGGAAAGGCATCGACAACGAAGCTAAGAATGCCGCTCTCGAATTGCAGAAACAAGGTTATATTGCTTTTATAGCTGATATTTATGGTGAAGGCAATCTCCCGGCAGGCAACGAAAATGCTGCCAGACTTGCAAATACTTACAAAAAAGATTTCGCTCTTTATCAGAAAAGAATTTCTCTGGCTTTGGAGGAATTAAAAAAAGCTGGCGCCAACGTTGATAAAATTGCGGTAATCGGCTATTGTTTTGGTGGTACAGGAGCTTTGGAAGCTGCAAGAGGAAACTTACCTGTTGTAGGTGTTATTTCCATCCACGGCGGTCTATATAAAGATCCTGAGAGACCGAATGACCCAATTACAACTAAGGTTTTGGTAGAGCATCCGGCAAACGACAGAAGTGTTCCGCAGCTACATTATGATGCTTTCATAAAAGAAATGAACGATAGCAAGGCCGATTGGCAAATCATAACTTATGCCAACACAACGCATACTTTTACCAATCCTGAAGCACCGGATTATAACGAAGTAATGGCAAAACGCGCATGGAATCATACCTTGATGTTCCTGAGAGAAATCTTGAAATAGAAATTATACTTTAGATACTAGAAGTTAGAAAGACAGCTTAAGAGCTGTCTTTTTTATTTTTTAATCAATAATGAAACGATGTCTTGGATTACTTTCTGAGAAACAAAATGCATAAAATCTAGTCTTTCCAGATGTGGCAGAAATAGTTTTGAGGCCACTTCTTCATTTTCGATTCTAATCGAATAAAAAACCGTTCCCACATCTTTTCCATCCTCCCCTTTTCCCGGACCAGCCACGCCTGTTGTAGAAACCGAAATATCTGTTTTAAATAATTTTTGACAACCAATCGCCATTTCAGAAGCGACTTCTTCACTCACAACTGTGAATTCTTCAATTGTTTTTGGATTGACATTCAAAAGCTCGATTTTCTTCTGTGTCGCGTAAGTCACAACACCTCCCAAGAAATAATTGGAACTTCCTGCAACCGAAGTAATCAGATGTGCTAATTCTCCCCCGGTACAACTTTCTGCAACCGAAATTGTCAGTTTTTTATCAGTCAGTAACTCGCTAAGGATCTTCTCTATCTTATCTTCCTGCGTAGCGATGATATTTTCTCCGATCAGAGGAAATAATTTTATGATTTCGTTCTCCAGTTCTGCATTCAGTAATTCCTGTGAACTTCCAGAAGCAGTCAATCTTAATTTTACCCTCGTTCCAACAGGTAAATAAGACAAACTGATATGTTCCGGCAAAGCCAATTCCCATTCTTCAATGGTTTCTGACAAAATACTTTCCGGAATATCAACGACTGAAACTATTCTGGTTACGATATGGTCAAGTGATAATTTTTCTTTCAGAAAAGGTATGATCTGGTCTTTTACTAAAGGTTTTACTTCGTAAGGAACGCCTGGCAAACTAAAACAATATGTTCCATTTTTCTCCAGAATCATACAAGGCGCTGTTCCAAAATAGTTGAGGAAAATCTTTGCCTTCGACAAAACCATCGCCTGGTCTTTGTTATGCTCCAAAATCCAAAGTCGGTTTCTTTTTTCCAGATAAGCTCTGAGGTGTTCATAGATTGCGTCTGAGAAGATCATTTCATCTTCGAAGAATTTTGCATAAGCCTTTTTGGTAATATCATCTTTCGTTGGCCCCAATCCACCTGTTGTAAAAACAACATCAGCCATTTCAAAAGCTTTCCCTAAAGTTGAAACAATCGCTTGTTCCTCGTCCGGAATTGTAAAAATAGAAAGCACTTTTATCCCGATTTCTTTGAGTTGTGTTGCGATAAAATTGGAATTGGTATCAACGGTATTTCCCGAAAGGATCTCGTCACCGATAGTGATCAGAACTGCTGTTTTCATAAAGACAAATCTCGGAAATATTTTATATTTTCAACCACATAGACACATAGTTTTTTCAGATTGAATAGAGACTCTGATTGCTATTTTACCTTCTAAAAATTGATCTATCTCTATGTGACTACGTGGTTTTATTTTATCTTTGATTAAAACTTGGGAATGAAATCATCTTTCTGGAACAACTACAGCAACATTATCCTGCTTCTCATCGGAATTTTCATCGGAAGCCTTGTCGGAATTTTCGTCCCGGATTTTGTGACCTATCTGAAACCGATTGGCGATATTTTCCTTAATCTGCTGTTTGTAACAGTTATTCCTTTGGTGTTTTTTGCCATTGTTTCAGCCATTTCCGGCATCGAACAGCAAAATCAACTGGGTAAGATCATCGGAATAATGGCCTTGACTTTCCTGAGTTTCATTTTGATTTCTGCAACATTTTGTATCATAATGGTTTACCTTTTCCCAACCGAAACACCGAAAAACATCACCGAAACCATATCAGAAAACCTTCAGAATACGGCGAATATCAACGACCAGATCGTTGGATTTTTCACTGTCAGCGAGTTCTACCATTTGTTTTCGAGACAAAATATGCTTGCACTTTTGGTCTTTTCATTTTTGGTCGGAATATCCATTAGAAAATCGGAAAAAAAAGGCAAAGAATTCCAAAATTTCATCCTATCAGGAAACGAAGTGATGAAACAGCTTTTATTATTGATAATGAAAGTCGCTCCAATTGGATTAGGTGCTTATTTCGCTTACCAAGTCGGAACAATCGGGCCTCAGCTTTTTGGATTTTATGCGAAACCTTTGGGGTTGTATTATATTGCCGGAACTATTTATTTTATCGTATTTTTTAGTCTTTATGCCTTCATCTGGAAATCAGGAAAAGGTGTGAAAGCTTTTTGGAAAGAAAGTCTTTTACCTACTGCAACCGCAATCAGTACATGCAGTAGTTTGGCGACAATGCCAGTCGCCATCGAATCTGCAAAAAGAATGGGCGTCCCTGCTTCTATCACCAATGTCGTAATCCCGATTGGAACTACGATCCATAAGAACGGCTCGTCTATTTCATCGATTATCAAGATCTATGTCGCATTTCAATTGCTCGGCTGGAACTTCTTCGAACCAATGAATCTTATAATGGCTTTGGGAATCACCGTTTTCGTAAGTGCCGTCGCTGGCGGAATCCCAAATGGCGGTTACATTGGGGAGATGCTGATGATTTCGGTTTACAAAATCCCGCCCGATGTTGTTCCTGCTGTTATCATTATCGGGACTTTGGTTGACCCTTTGGCAACTGTTCTTAATTCCGTCGGCAACATTCTCGCAAGTATGATGGTCTCCAAGTTTGTGAAAACCGAAGTTGTTTAATTTTTTTAGGAGCTTAATCCCGCTGTCCACTATATCTTTTTTGTTTTCACAACGTTTGCCATTTGATTGAAGCGAGAATCAAGAAAACAAAAAAGGATGCCGTTTCCATCGGGGCTAGTTAGCAATTCGCTGTTTACTCACTTCTCTTGACTGGTTCCAGATTTTCCAGCTCTTCCGGTGTGAACAATCTATAATGAACTTTGAAGGTTTTTCCCAAAGACGTTTCCAAAGAAAATCCACCAGGCCCCCAGCCATCCAGGACGTCCAGCGTAAAATGGGAATATTTCCAATACTCGAACAAGTCGCGGTCTATCCAGAATTCGTGACCATTGATGGTTCCAATCATGGCGTCGTTCATCCTTGGGAAATAACCACCTTTCTCGAAACATTGTGGCTGTGTCCCTTCGCAACAGCCACCAGCCTGGTAGAACATCAGTTCGCCGTTTTTCTTTTCCAGTTCCCAAATCACTTCCAATGCTTTTTCGGTTACGGAAAGTCTTGCTATTTTATCTTTGGTTTCCATATTTTTCTTTTAAAATTAAACTTATAACAAAATCCTTCGACTTCGCTCAGGATGACATCGCTAATACTAAATTTTTATCAATATTGTCAGACTGAACGGAGTCGAAGTCTTTAAACACTTAATTTCATTAAAGTTAACAAAAACCCGACAAACGAAATCTGCCGGGTTTAAAAACTCAAAATAACAATAAATTAATTTTGTCCAGCTATATCCAGAACGATACGTCCATCGATTTGTCCAGCCTTCATCTTGTCAAATACTTCATTGATATCTTCCAGTTTTGCAGAAGTTACCGTTGCTTTTACCAAACCTTCATTGGCAAAATCAAGCGCTTCTTGTAAATCTTTTCTGGTTCCAACAATAGAACCTCTCACGGTAATTCTCTTAAGAACTGTTTCGAAAATCGGTAATGGGAAAGAACCTGGCGGTAGACCATTGAGTGCAATAGTCCCTTTTCTTCTAAGAACATCAATTCCTTGTTTGAAAGCAATTGGAGAAACAGCGGTAATCAATGCACCGTGCATTCCTCCAACTTCTTTGTGAAGATATTGTCCCGGGTCGGTTTCTTTTGCATTCACAACCAAATCTGCACCTAGTTTTTTAGCCAATTTCAATTTATCATCTGAGACATCTATCGCTGCAACGTGCATCCCCATTGCTTTTGCATACTGAACGGCAACGTGACCCAATCCACCGATTCCAGAAATGGCAACCCATTCGCCTGGTTTTGTTTCGGTTTCTTTCAGTCCTTTATAAACGGTTACGCCAGCGCAAAGAATCGGAGCTATTTCTAAGAAGTTGACATTATCTTTCAAATGTCCAACATATCTGGAATCCGCGATCACATATTCTGCAAATCCGCCATCTACGCTGTAACCTCCGTTTTTCTGAGCTTCACACAAGGTTTCCCATCCCGTGATACAATAATCGCAGCATCCACAAGCCGAATACAACCAAGGAACTCCAACTGCATCGCCTTCCTTCACCATCGCTTCCGGTCCACAAGCCACAACTATTCCTACACCTTCGTGTCCCGGAATCAGAGGCATTTTGGGTTTCGCCGGCCAATCTCCATCCACAGCGTGCAAGTCGGTGTGACAGACGCCACAGGCAATTACTTTTACTAATACTTCATAACGTCCGGGAGTTTTTACCGGAACTTCCATAATTTTCAATGGCTCGCCATAACCTTGTACAACTGCCGCTTTCATTGTTTTTGGAATCATAATTTACTTTTTATATGGTTAATATTATTTGTTTTTATTGTTATTTGATGTTCCAATGTCTGCCTAATGTGCCATCTGCGTGTGGGATTGTAAGGGTCTCGCCGCAGGCGAGAGTGCGGAGCGAAGCGGAGTACCGAAACGAAGTGTAGCCCTGAAAAGCCCGACCGTAGCCTCGGACCAAGCCAAGGCAACGGGCACGCCATTAAAAACACAACTATTTTTATAGTTTCTCGCAGATTAAACAAATCAAGCTGATTATATAATCTATTAATTTGCTAAATCTGTAAAATCTGCGAGAAAAATAAATTTAAATCAGTTAGAAGAATCCTAGTTTATTTTTGTTATAGGATATCAGCATATTTTTTGTCTGACGATAATGGTCGAGCATCATTTTGTGATTTTCTCTCCCAACTCCGGATTGCTTGTAACCTCCGAAAGGTGCTCCAGCAGGATATGCATGGTATTGATTTACCCAAACTCTACCAGCCTGCACGTGGCGCGGAATCTGATACAACTGATGTGCATCTCTCGTCCAAACGCCAGCTCCTAGACCATAAATCGTATCATTCGCAATTTCCAGAGCTTCCGCTTCGTCTTTGAAAGTCGTGAACGCCACCACAGGTCCGAAAATCTCTTCTTGGAAGATTCTCATTCTGTTATTTCCTTTGAAAATAGTTGGTTTGATGTAGTAACCGTCTTCCAATCCTTCGATGTGGTTAGCTTCTCCACCTGTCAATACTTCTGCCCCTTCTTCTTTACCGAGCTTCAGGTAACCTTCGATCTTATCTTTTTGGATCTTAGAAGCCTGTGCTCCCATCATCACTGTTTTGTCCAATGGATTTCCGACTTTAATTGCCTCGGTTCTTTCGATTACTTTAGCAATAAAAGCATCCGCAATGTCTTCCTGAACTAATAATCTTGAAGGACAAGTACAGATCTCTCCTTGATTCAATGCAAAAAGAACCGCTCCTTCGATTGCTTTGTCCAAGAATTCATCGTCTGCATCCATCACTGAATTAAAGAAAATGTTAGGCGATTTACCTCCTAATTCCAATGTCACAGGAATGATATTTTCCGTCGCATATTGCATCACCAAACGGCCTGTAGCTGTAGAACCCGTGAAAGCCGCTTTGTTGACTTTTGGATTGGTTACCAAAGCTCTTCCTAATTCTGCTCCGAAACCATTTACGATGTTTACAACCCCTGCTGGAAGCAAGTCTCCAATCAGTTCCATCAAAACCATAATTGAAATTGGTGTACTTTCTGCCGGTTTCAGAACGACGCAGTTACCTGCCGCCAAAGCCGGAGCCAGTTTCCAAACAGCCATCAGGATTGGGAAATTCCAGGGGATGATTTGCGCAATGACGCCAAGCGGTTCATGAACTATTAATGAAACGGTGTCTTTATCCAACTCGTTGTGAGAACCTTCCTCAGCCCTAATCACAGAAGCGAAATATCTGAAATGGTCAATCGCCAAAGGAATATCCGCAGCTAAAGTTTCTCTTACCGCTTTTCCGTTGTCAATTGTTTCTACAGTTGCGATGTATTCCAGATTTTCCTCAATCCTGTCTGCAATTTTGTTCAGGATAATACTGCGTTCTGTTGGAGAAGTATCTTTCCATGTTTTGAAAGCTTCTGATGCCGCATTCACAGCATTTTCCAAATCTTCTTTGTTAGAATGTGCAGCCTGTGTGAATACTTTTCCGTTAATCGGAGAAACCACATCGAAATATTGTCCGCCAGCGGATGGTACAAATTTTCCACCGATGTAATTATCATATTTAGCTTTGAATTCCGGCCAAGCTAAAGTGGTCGAGTTTTGTTGTGCTAGTGTTGTGCTCATAATAATATTTGCTTTTATTAATAATCAGTTAACATTTGATTAAGGCTAAGTTAACCAGACATTAAACAAACAGAATAGCACAATTCTCCAAAAAAATAGTAAAATCCTACTTTTAAGATTCTTTATCATTTCATTAAGAAAAAATTATGTTTGGCCATAATTTTAAATTTGTTATATTTGAGAAACAAGATGTTATAAAAATCTTGAGCAATGAATCTAAATCATTTTCAGCTTAACAAACCTAATCTGACACAGGAAAATAAACTGAACACATTGGTGGAAAATCAGACCAAGTTCAGTTTAAATAATTGTGAATTCAGTATCTATGAGACGCATCAGAGTGCATATGACGTGAAATTGCACTTTGAACATCTGGCGTTTACGGGAATGTTGAGAGGAAAAAAATGGATGAAGCTCCAGGATAAAAGCAATTACTTCGAATATCTCCCTGGAGAAAGTGTTTTGGTTGCGCCCGGCGAAACAATGGTCATTGATTTTCCTGATGCCGATAAAGACGCTTCGCAGTGCATTTCTTTGACCTTGAATCCTGAATTTGTGCAGGAATCGCTTGACCATTTGAATTTCAATACGAAAAAAGTGGACGATTCTTCACAATGGAATATTTCTTTGGAAGAATTTTATCTGCTAAATAGTAAGGCTTTGGCTTCTGCAACCAATAATATTATGAGAATTGCGATGGATGATAATTCTTATAAAGACGTGATTGCTGATTTTGCTTTAAAGGAACTCTTGATAAGGCTGATGCAGACACAAGCAAGAAATCTGGTAGAGAAAAACACTTTGAAAAATAAATCAAGAATTGGTTTTGTTGCAGATTATATCAAGAAAAATCTTCATCAGAAATTATCGATTGATGCGATTGCAAAAATGGCTTATGTCAGCAAATCGAATTTCTTCAAGATGTTCAAGGAAGAATTGGGGATTTCACCAAATGAATTTATCATTCAGGAAAGAATCAAGAGAGCGAAAGAAATGTTGATTCATAATAGTTCGGTAAGTGAGACTGCTTTCAGTACAGGATTTTCGGATACGAATTATTTCATCCGGGTTTTCAAACAAATGGAAGGTGTAACGCCTAAAATCTTTCAGAACAAAAAATTAATTTGAGTTAAATAGTTAGTTATAGATATTTTCAAAAAGAAGACGAGCAAATGATTTATTTGCTCGTCTTCGATTTTATTTTAAACCACATAGACACATAAGATTTAATATTAACTAAGTTCTATGTAAAGTATAAATAGTCAATAGTCTGCATTTTCTATTTTATTCCTTTTAAATAAAGAATTATGTACCTATTGCTTAATCAATTTTATTTTTGATAAGAATAATACCTTGCGCCTTTCAGAACCGGGCTTTCTTTTTCAACTCTCGTCAATCCGAATCCTTTATAATCCAGATTTACAGAAAAATCCAATTGTTTACGGTGCAATTTTTCATAAGTTTCAAAATCAATCGCTAACCTGTTTTTCAGGCTGTCAAAAAGATTCCATTTTTTAACTACTGATTTCCATTCTGGAGAAACCTTTCCTACGAAAACTTTGGATTTGGAACCACTTCCGTAAGCTAAGAAACCAATTTCTTTTTCTGTTAAATCTTCATTTTCGTCATACGAAGTTTGTAGTGCAGACATCAAAGCCATAAAAATAGAAGCGGTATACATATTTCCGATTTCGGAAGAAGCCCTTTGGGATCTCTCAATTTTTTCATTGATGAAATTGATGTAATCTTCAGATTTTGCAATGGCTTTTTGTTTCTCGGCATCGGAAAAATCAAGATGATTTTCTAAACTATAAATCTCGGTAAAAACCCTTTTCCCATGAAATGCGTAAGGCAAATGGAAAATCAAATATCTCCAGTCTTCGTAAGGTCTAACAGTAAAAGTCTGTTCTTTGTAATGCTGATAAGCTTCACGGATCCTGTCCTGATAGCATTGATTAGAATATTGACCGTCGAAAACAGGTTCGTCTGTAAACACTTCGATTTTATCAGGATAACTTTCCGAAGCTGAAGTTAATTCAGATTTTGAATGATGACGTCTTGGTTTGAAGAAATCGAAAACACTTTCTGTCGCAACGCCCCAATTATTATCAATCTCAATCAATTTCGGATTGGCAGAAACCAATAGTGCAACCGCTCCTCCACCCTGGGTGTATTCTCCGGAAGAAGCTAATTCGTATTTTGCATAATCACTCGCAATGACTACTGCTTTTTTTGTAGGATTTGCTCTTACAAAATCCAATGAATTATGAAGCGCATCAACTGCACCAACGCAGGCAAAAGTCATATCAACCACATCACAGTTTTTAAAACTTCTTTCCCCAAATTCGTCACTTAGGAATTCTTCTACCATTTGAACTGCATAAGTCGCGGTTGGTTTTGCAGCGTCTAAGGCGCTTTCCGTTCCAAGATAAACTCTGGAAATCTCTTTCGGATCGATGTTATAATCTTGGATCAATTTCAGTAAAGCTTCCGCAGCAAAAGTTGCTGCATCCTCATGAACATCGGGCAAAGCCATTTTGTGTAAGCCTAAACCTTTTTCCAATTTTGCTGGTTCGATTCCTCTTTTCTCTGCAAGATCTTTGATTTCTAAATATAAAGAAGGCACATAAAAACTGGCCGCATCAACTCCGAATTTCGTCATTTTAAAAATTTTAAGACACGAATTTAGATATTTTTTGGCGGATTTAAGTTGTATTTATGGCATAAAATTTAAGAATTATATCATGAGTTTCATTAATAAAAAACCCCGCTGTTAAAAACAAACGAGGTTCTCTTCATATCAAAACAAAATCAAATTTCTGATCAAGTACAGCTTTCATCATGTTGTGACAAGTCAAGTCCAATATTCTCAGACTCTTCCGCAACCCTTAAAGGAATTATCATATCCGTTAATTTGTATAAGATCAGCGAACCTAAAAATGTAAACGCCGAAACCAAAACCAAAGCCATCATATGATGCGCAAACACTTCGAATCCACCGTGAAGAAGACTTGCGTTCTCTCCTTGAGCCAAGATCGCCGTCAGAATCATTCCCATAATTCCGCCAACACCATGACAAGCAAAAACATCCAGGGTATCATCTACTTTTTTCAGTCTTTTCCAGTTGCACATCAAGTTTGAAACAATAGCGGAAATGAATCCCATAAAAATAGCATGCGGAATTGTCACAAAACCAGCAGCAGGTGTAATCGCAACCAAACCAACGACAGCACCAATACAGGCGCCTAAAGCAGAAACTTTGCGACCATTGACCCTATCAAAGAAGATCCAAGATAACATTGCGGTTGCAGAAGCGACTGTTGTTGTCCCAAACGCCATTGCAGCGGTTGCATTTGCCGATAAAGCTGAACCTGCATTGAAACCAAACCAGCCAAACCAAAGCATTCCTGTTCCCAAAATAACAAACGGAATATTAGAAGGTTCGTGATGTGGATTTTTTCTTTTTCCGATCATCATAGCCCCAGCCAAAGCAGCGAACCCTGCACTCATATGAACCACAGTTCCTCCGGCAAAATCCTTCACTCCGAAATATTTGTTCAACAAACCGTCCGGGTGCCAAACCATATGACAAAGTGGTGTGTAAATGATTAAACTGAACAAAACCATAAACAGCAAATAAGAAATAAATCTTACCCTCTCCGCAAACGAACCTGTTATCAATGCCGGCGTAATTACCGCAAATTTCATTTGAAACAAGGCAAACAAAACAAACGGAATCGTAGAAGCCATCTGACTGTGGGGCAAAACGCCAACATTGTTAAAAAATAAATATGATGTCGGGTTTCCTATGAGTCCATAATGTTCCCCATTAATAGTAATCCCGATAGAATCTCCAAAAGATAAACTGAATCCAACAACAACCCAAACAATACTAATCACCCCAAGAGCAATAAAACTTTGCAGCATCGTAGAAATCATATTCTTTTTCCCGACCATCCCGCCATAGAAAAAAGAAAGCCCGGGTGTCATCAACAAAACCAAACCGGAAGAAGCCAGAATCCACGCAACATCCGAACCTACAATACTATCTTCTCCCAGAAAAATTCCTGGTTTTGGTAAAGAAGTCTGTTCCGGCCAGAAAAGTGCGGCGATTGAAACGATACTAATTATCACGAATGATATTATCCAGCGTTTTTCAATTTTCATATATAGATATTTATTTTTTTAATAGTTATATGGAATCGTTTATTTCACTTGGTCATTTTCAGAAACTAAAAACAAAACGATTTCATATTTTAAAATTTTAACCCTGCAAATATAAAGGGTTAATTTGAATTAATTATAAAAACAAAAACACAAACCCCTAATTTTTTATTATTAAAAATAAAATTTAGATCATCCAACATGTCGAAAAGCCCGAAAAACAATAAGGCATCAGTTTTGATATATAATCAACAAAAATAAATTATGAGATCAGATATTCCAAAACCAGACAGCGAGACCAACAAAGGTCCAATGATGGCAATTATCATCATAATCGTCTTATTCCTTTTAGGATACTTCGCTTACATGATGTTCATTCCTAAACAAGTGGAACAGATGAACAAAACCGAAAATATACAACCGGTAGAACCAAAAGTAAAAGACTCCATATAGGAGTCTTTTTTCATTAATATCGATATAAATATTCTTAGTGAATATGTTTTTCAGCGTGATAAGAACTTCTTACCAAAGGCGAGCTTTCTACGTGACGAAAACCTAAATTTCTCGCAAAATCTCCATATTCGTCAAACTCTTCAGGAGAAATAAATCTCTGAACTGGAAGATGTTTTTTAGTCGGCTGAAGATATTGCCCTAATGTAATCACGTCTACATTGGCATTTCTGATATCTTCGATCGTTTGGAAAACCTCATCTTTAGTTTCTCCCAAACCAAGCATTACACCGGTTTTTGTACGATTCTGCCCTGCTTCTTTCAGATATCTCAGAACATCCAGACTACGTTCGTATTTTGCTTGGATCCTCACTTCCCTTGTCAGACGTTTTACCGTTTCCATATTATGGGAAATCACTTCCGGAGCTACTTCCACCAATCTGTCAAGATGTTTTGTCACACCTTGGAAATCCGGAATCAGAGTCTCCATAGTTGTTCCCGGAGAGATTCTACGAACAGCATTCACTGTTTCAGCCCAAAGAATGGAGCCCATATCTTTCAGATCATCTCTGTCAACCGAAGTCAGAACAGCGTGTTTGATTTTCATTAATTTGATAGAACGTGCTACTTTTTCCGGCTCATCCCAATTCACGTCCATTGGCTTTCCGGTTTTCACACCACAGAAACCACAACTTCTGGTACAGATATTTCCCAGAATCATAAATGTCGCCGTTCCTTCTCCCCAACATTCGCCCATATTGGGACAGCTTCCACTTTGGCAAATTGTGTTCAGTTTATATTTATCAACCAAATTTCTTAGCTCTCGGTAATTCTTACCAGTTGGCAATTTTACGCGGATCCATTTGGGTTTTTGAGTGACTGTTTCTTCCATTTCTTAAATTCAAAGTTCAAAATTTAAAGTTCGAGGGTTCGATCAATATTGAAAACCTCTGACTTCGGACATCTAGCTTCTAACTTTTTAAAAATCCGTTTCATCTTCTTTTAATAATTCGGCCAGGATTTTTTTGGCACGCATTATTCTCACTTTTGTGTTGGCTACGGAAAGATTGAGTTCTTCCGCTATTTCTTTGATGCTTTTTTCCTCAAAAAATCTCAATCTGATGATATCCTGATTCTTAGCATCCATTGTTTCTATGATTTTGATGATCTTTTGCTGGTCTTCTTCAGAAATCAACAATTCTTCCGGTGACCTTGCAAATTCATTCTTCACGTTTTCCAATCCATCGCTTGTATCTTCGTTTTCCCGGCTTTTTCTTCGCCAGAAATCAATGATCGTATTTTGAGCAATAGTCAGGATCCAGGTCTTGAATTGAAAATTTGGGTCAAATAGATCTAGCTTGTTAAGAACTTTTGAAAAGACAGAAACCGTGATTTCATCTGCATCATTTTCATCCTTCACTCTATTCATCACAAAAGAAAAAACATCAACCCAAAATAGATTAATAAGTTGTGTCTGAGCCTTTTGATTCTTATCCCTGGCTTTTATGATGAGAGCGAGTAACTGGTCTTCTTTCATTTTTCAGTGAACAAAGATAGCTATATATTATTAAAAAATATTAGTATGGAGAGATTGAGAATTTCTATTATTCTGAATGGAAATCATTTGAGATTTAGAGTGAATTTAAATAACAAATATCAAGGCTAAATTATTTTAAAAGGAGTATTTTTACTGGCTTGATTCTGGAATAGAAAAATCACAATAAACAATTAAATATCAGACAAATAAATAATGAAATTTTATAAATATCAAGGCACAGGAAATGACTTTGTAATGATAGACAACCGTTTAGGCGAATGGGATGACCTATCAATCGAGAAAATACAAAAGCTTTGTGACCGCAGATTCGGGATTGGGGCAGACGGATTAATTAAAATCAATTCTGCAGAAGGCGTTGATTTTGAAGTGGATTATTACAATTCCGACGGTTCCAAAAGTTTCTGTGGAAACGGCGCGCGTTGTTCAGTCGCTTTTGCTCATTTCTTAGATATTATTGAAGATAAAACCACTTTTAACGCTATAGACGGAATCCACGAGGCGGAAATCAAAAATGGTATCATTAAGCTAAAAATGGGCGATGTAAAATCCATTGATACAGACGGAGATGATTTTGTTTTGAATACAGGCTCTCCACATTATGTTAAGTACGTTGAAATGTTAAATAATTATAATGTTTACAAAAACGGTAACGAAATCCGAAATTCTGAAACTTATAAACAGGAAGGTATCAATGTAAACTTCGTGGAAAAACTGTCTGATAAGGAGCTTTTTGTAAGAACTTATGAACGTGGCGTTGAAGACGAAACTTACAGTTGCGGAACCGGAGTTACGGCTGCAGCTTTAACTTTTATGAAAAATAATAATCAAACGTTTGTTGGAGTCAAAGTAATGGGAGGACAGCTGAAAGTTTATGCCGAAAAAAATGGAGAAGGATTCAAAAACATTTGGTTAGAAGGCCCTGCTGTTCAGGTTTTTAAAGGAGACATCAATCTAGACAAAGCCTGATATTTTAAAATTATGAAAAAAACAATTCTTATCATTTTTGTTGCTATTGTCGCAATCCTCGTTTTTTTTGGATTGAGATTCTATAATAAATATCTTGGAAATAATGTGGAAAAAGAAGGCTTTGTTCTGATTCCGCATCATTCGAGTTATAAGCAGATCCTTGACTCTATTTCGCCTTTCATTAAAAACAAAGACAATTTTACAAGCATTGCCGACGATAAAAATCTGAAAGAAAACTTCAAAGCCGGACGATATGAAATAAAATCGGGAATGAACAACAGAGAAATCACCAATATGATAATCGCAGGAAATCAGACGCCGAATTCTTTTAGAATCAAAGACTTTGATGATGTCTATCAAATGGTTGGGAGAGTTTCTAAAAAAACAGAAACCGACTCTGCAAAATTCATAAAAAAGTTAGATGAAATTGCTATCAATAAAGGTTATAAAAGTGCCGAAGATCTCAAAAAATATTTCTTCAACAACACTTATGATTTTTTCTGGACTGTAACGCCGAAAGAATTCTTTGAAAAATTCGAAAATGACTATAAGGATTTTTGGACAGCAGAAAGAATCGAAAAAGAAAAGAAGTCTGGATTAACTAGAGATCAGATCTATGCTTTAGCATCAATCGTTTACAAAGAATCCGGTGGAAAACCAGATGAACAAAGAACAATTGCAGGGCTTTATATCAATCGGTATAAAAAAGGGATGAAACTGCAAAGTGACCCGACAGTCATTTATGCAGTGAACAAAGCGAGTAATTTCACTCAGCAGATCAAGAGAGTTTATTACAAACATCTTAAAGAACCTTCGCCATACAACACTTATGCGAACAAGGGAATTCCTCCGGGTCCAATTTGTATTGTAGATAAGAACTCATTAGATGCAGTTTTGGAAGCGGAAACCAACAATTACATTTTTATGTGCGCCGACCCAGCGAGATTCGGTTATCATAAATTCACAGATAATGATGCTGAACACGCTAAAAATGCAAAAGCCTATCAGGACTGGTTGAACAGCAAAGAAATAAAATAATAAATGAGCAACGGCTCAAAAATAAACTAAGAATGGAACGAACGGAAATTGTAAGTGTATTTCAGAAAAAAATCTTTGGTCTTGCGTTGACAATAGGAGCAGCGAGTTTTATAATGGCCCAGCAAAAGGTAAATATTTCTGGAAACGTAAAGGATGCAAATGGCGGAGTTGGATACGCATCTATCACTTTTAAAAATCAACAAAACTCACAATTGAGTGATGCTGCTTTAGCAGATGTGGATGGAAATTATAAAATAGACCTTGCACCCGGAAATTATGACGTAAGTATAGAAGCGGTTGATTATAAAAAATTCACTCAAACAATCCGGGTTGAAAAGGCAGGAGCGATCTCTCCATTCGTTATCGTTTCTGACGGAAAAGCTAATCTTAATAATACCACCGACATCCAGGGTGTTGTGATTACTGCTACTTCTACAAAACCTTACAAAGTAGAACTTGACAAAAAAACTTATGACCCTTCGCAGGATATAGTGAGCAAAGGGGGCAATCTTCAGGATGTCCTTTCAAATGTTCCTTCGGTGTCTGTGGATACAGACGGAACTGTTTCTATGAGAGGCAATTCTAACATTCGATTTTTGATCAATGGTAAACCCTCTTCACTATTAGGTATCGATGATGGTGCTGATGCTTTGAAATCAATTCCGGCAGATCAAATTGAAAAAATCGAGGTAATTACCAATCCTTCATCCAAATATGAGGCAAGCGGAACTGCGGGTATTCTAAACATCATCCTTAAAAAATCGTCTAAAATGGGTTTCAACGGAAGCGTTGAGGGGACGCTTGGTTACCTTCCCAACACCCGACTAAACACGAGCCTTAGCTGGAAAAAAGGGTCATGGACCTACTATTTAAACGGTGGAGGAAGCTATAACAGGAACAAATCAACTAACAATTCCACTTACAACTATCTGTTAGACCCAGTCAGACTGAGCAACAATGCCAGTATCTTTACCGACCAAAGAGGGAAGAATAAAAGCGAAAATAAAAATTATAACGTCAATTCCGGATTTGTGGTTGATCTGTCAGAAAAATCTTCTTTGAACGCATCTGTTATGTTCCGCACCTTTGAAAACGAAGGAACTGAAACTATTGACACTTACGACAGGATAGTCCGGAAAGATATAGACGCTGATGATTATCCTGATGTTCCATATACGATATTGGACAAAAACTCACTCAGAGTTAATGAATCTATAAGAAACAATAATTCTTTCCAAGCCGATTTGGGATTTGACCAAAAAATTGGCGACAAAGGACAGCTTCTAAGCCTGGCCACGAGTTATCAAACCAACAAAAGTGACAGTTCCGGACCTATCGATCAAACAAGTATTGTAAGTGATGGAACAAGCGAATCTGTGGTCAACAATATTCTCAACAATTCGAAAAATACGACATTTCTAGCCAAAGCAGACTATGAATTGCCAATCGGGGAAAATTCTAAATTGGAAGCCGGAGCAAGATTTGATTTGAATAATAATGATTATAGTTATTTTGTTAATCAAAGTACAAATGATAGCCCATTTGAAATTTTGGAACGATTTACCAGCGACACCCGTTATGATGAAAAAATATCGGCTGTTTATTCCCAGTTCAGAAGCAAGATTGGAAACTTCGGTTACCAGTTAGGTCTAAGAATGGAGAACACCAATATCGACGTAAGTTTCAAAAGTATGGAAAATGCAGAGTTGGTAGAAGTTCCTAAAAATTACACAGGCTTCTTTCCTAGTGCGTTCTTCAGTTATAACCTGGATAAAAGCAATCAGATTTTATTGAACTATTCCAGAAGAATCAACAGGCCACGTTCCTGGTTTTTGATTCCTTTTATGTCTTTTGGTAATGACAGAAGCTTATTTTTAGGAAATCCTGACTTGAACCCAACCTACGAAAATTCATTTGAATTAGGCTACAGTTTGTCTAAAAGCAAAATCGTATTTAATCCTACTTTATATCTCAAAAAATCCCAAGATGAAGTTAATTTCTACCAATACGATGCCTTGGATACCAATGGCAATACTGTTCTATACAGAATGCCGGTTAATGCCGGTTCAGAAACTAATTACGGTCTAGATCTTAATGCAACTTACGACCCTTTCAAATGGTTAAGAATAATGGGGAATGTTGATTTGTTTGGATATGATAATTCTGGTTCCTACAAAGATTTCAGTTATGAAGGAAACGGCTTCTCATCCAGGTTAAGATTGACAACGACCTTCCGACCGGATAAAAAAACATCTTTACAAATACAAGGTTTTTACAGAGGTTCTGAAAAAACGGCCAGTGTTGACAGACATTCTATGTATTCTATCAATTTCGGAGCAACAAGAACTATTCTGGATGGTAATGGTACTCTTGCTTTTAACATTCAGGATATATTCAATACCAGAGCCAGAGAAAATACAACATATGCTCCAAGTTATTCTCAATATCAGTATATGCAATGGAATCCAAGACAGTTTTCAATATCATTTACTTATCGTTTCAAACAAGGAGAAAAGATAGAACAACCGAAAAAGAAGAAAGATATCAATGCCAATAGTAGTGGCGGAGATGATATGCCGCCGATGTAGCATCCTTACAGATTTATTAACCAACTCGAAGCTCCTGTAAATTACTTTGCAGGGCTTTTTCTTTTTGAGTTTGGCTTTATTTTCATAGAAAAAAAAGAGAATAGATACACCCAAAGATTATCATCAAAAAAATCCGTCTCGCTATAAAAACGAGACGGATTCTTTTAACAATTATAATTTAAAGGTCTATTTTTTCTTTTGTTCCTTCAACTCTTCTTTGTCTTTATCAGAAGGATTCCAGACTTTTACTTCAGCATTCTTATCGATTCCGGAAAGGATCTGAACATTGATTCCGTCACTTGAACCCAGCTTGACATATACTTTTTTGAAGCCGCCATTCGGTTGTTTTACTTCTACAAAGGCTTTATTATTTCCCTTTTCATACTGAATCAGCGACTCATCCAAAAGTAATGCATTTTTCTGAGAACTCAACAATATCTCACCATTCGCACTAAAACCTGCTCTGATATATTCTCCGGTTTTGTTGAACACATCGCCTTCTACAGCAAATTTAATCGTTCCACTTTCTTCGGTTCCTTTTGGCGCGATCAAAGTTAGTTTTCCAGGGAAAGATTTGTTTTGCAAAGCACCAATTACCACACTCATATCCATTCCTTGTTTTAATTTTCCAGCTTGCGCTTCATCGATATTACCTTTAAAAATCAATGAATTAAGGTCTGCGATAGAACAGATTGTCGTTCCAGCGTTGAAAGAGTTAGCTTCGATAACCTGACTTCCTACTTTTACAGGGATTGTAAGCACCGTTCCCGCTGCTTTTGCACGGACTTGAGTGGTTGCCATACTTTGCAATTCTGGTGTAGCGCCGGTTCTTACGATCTGTAATTGCTTTTGAGCCGCATTCAGCTGTTGTACGGCTAATTTCTGTTGTTGAACCGTCGTTTCCAATTGTTGCTGAGCTGTGATGTATTCCTGCTTAGAAATCACACCTTGCTTGTACAATTTCGCCTGCATCTCGTATTGTTTCTGCTGATTGTCAACATTGACTTTTGCATTCGTCAATTGAATTTGCGAATTACTGACCTGCATCGTAGCGTTGTTCACTTCCGTGATATTAGGAACAATTCTTATTGTTGCTATCAATTGTCCGGCTTGCACTTTATCACCTTCGTCCACATTAATCGTTTGGATGATTCCGGCAATATTCGGTTTGATTTCGATTTCTTCGCGAGGTTCTATTTTCCCTGTGGCCATTACTTTGTCATCCAGATTTTTGATACTGGGTTTTCTGGTCAGGAAAACTTCGTTCTCAGCCGAATTGGACTTGATAAGATAACCGATTCCACCAACCAAAGCTACCACGAAAAGTAATCCCAAAAATATGGAAATCGCTTTCTTGAATGTAAATTTCTTTTTTTCCTTTTCCATTATGTAGAAATATAGTTTAATTATAAATGATTAATTGTTAGTTTTATTCTGTTCTTAATGCTTCGATTGGTTTGATTTTCACCGCTCTTTGTGCTGGGATCAATCCGATAACCAACCCGAGGAAAATCATAATTCCCATTGCGGAAAATACGTTGCCGTAATCTACGGTCGGGTTGTAAAAAGGAAAAGCATCGTTGTTCATTGTCAAAACATTGAGAATGATGAGTAGGAAAATCCCCGATAAAAACCCCAACAATCCCGATGACAAGGTAATTACAACGCTTTCCAGCAAAATCTGATTTCTTACTTCTGCAGGTTTTGCACCCAAAGCTCTTCTTATTCCAATCTCTTTGGTTCTTTCTTTAACTGTGATCAACAGGATATTCGAAATCGCTATAACTCCTGCCAAAATCGTCAATGTTCCTACAACTATGGTCAGCAACTGCATTCCGGTCAAAAATCCTGTTACTTTTTTGAATTCTTTAGCGAGATTGAAACTTCCAAATGCATTGGTATCCTCAGGCGAAACATGATTGATTCTTTTCAGTTCATCTTTCACTTTGGTTTCTACAAGTGCTGCTTCTGCATTGGGTTTTCCAACGATGGCAAAAAATCCAACTTTGTCGCCTTCGTTATACATCCCGGAATAGGTTGAAAACGGAATATAAGCTGACTGGTCATTCTCCATCCCTCCTCCTCTTGGAACTCGGAAAACGCCTATGACATTGAAAAATATACCTTTCAGATTGACTGACTTTCCGATTGGATTTTCATTTTTCTTTGCATCGAAAAGATTTTTGTAGATCTCCTCTCCTATCACAATGACATTCTTTTTAGACTGAATATCTGCATCATTGATATATCGTCCAAACAATAATTTCTTCTTGGAGATCTGATTACCAACAGGAAAATCGCCAGTGATCATATAGGTATTTTTCTTGCCGTTTCGAGAAATTTGTTCACCAGCCGTTCCAAAATTACCTCTTACACTTTGCGGCGAGATATAATCTATCTCCGGAACTTTTTTAGTAATATATTCAATATCTTTTAGATGAAGGTCCATTTTTCTGCCTTTCGCAAAACCTTCGTAAGGAATATTGGTATTCTGTGGCCAAAGGAAAATCGAGTTGGTCGCAAATCCTGAAAACAACTTGTTAAAACCATTCTCCATCCCGTTTGCAGCACCTAACAAACTAACATACAAAAACATCCCCCAACCTACGCCTATCATCGTAAGGAACGTTCTGAGCTTATTATTCCGAAGGGAATAATAGATTTCCTGCCAGGTATCTCTTTTGAAAAGTATATTCATTTTAGTTGATAGTTCCTTTATTTTTTAGTCTGTTCTAAGTGCCTCAATTGGTTTGATTTTCGAGGCTTTGTAAGCTGGAACAAATCCTGCAATCGCACCTGAAATAACCAAACAGAAAAATGCCGCCGCAATCAATCCCCATCCTACGGAAGGTTCGGTGATAAAGTAATCCTCTAGATTATTTCCAATTAATTTCAAAGCAAGAACACCTAGTCCAACACCCACAAATCCGGAAATTACAGTAATCACAATACTTTCCTGTAAAATCAAAGCGACAATTCCGGATGGTTTCGCACCAATTGCTTTTCTTACTCCGATTTCCTTCGTTCTTTCTTTGATGATGTAAACCATTATATTACTGATACCAATGATTCCCGCCAACAAAGTCCCAAGTCCAATGAACCCTACAACTGCAGTAATTACGAACAAGAAAGCGAAAGAATCCTGCGTATTCTTCGCATTGTTATTAACTCGGATTCCCTGTTGGTCTTCCGGAGAAATTTTGTGTCTTGCTCTGATATTTTTCTCCAATTGGTCACCATATTTCACACCTTCATCCGGTGTCATATTAGGATTATAGGAAAGCATTACAGTACTAATCGTATCGGAGCTTTTCTTCATCTGCTGAAGTGTTGCCAATGGAATAGAAATATGACGTTCATCCCAATCACCACCTGGGTCGGAAAAGACACCAACAACTTTGAACATTGTTCCATTGATTTCCAGATCTTTTCCAATCGGATTCCCATCTCTTATCAGATCCCGCCAAACCATTCTTCCGATAGAGGCGACATTTTGTTTCAGTTCATTATCTCGTTCATTGATGTATCGTCCGTCAATCATTGTTCTGTTCTCCAGAAATTTTTCATCTCCTAAGACACCATTGATTTGGTAACCGCCACTTTCTTTACCATATTTTACGGTAAGATTGGTCTGGTATCTTGGTGAAGCATATTCTAATTTTCCTTTACTTTCTTTGACAATTGCATCGAAATCATCATTATTGAAAGTAATTTGTCTATCAGACTGAAGGCCTGCGTATGGAATCGTGGTTTTACCACCCCAAACCATGATCAGATTGGTCGCATCTCTTGTAAATGCCTTTGCAAATGAGTTATTAAGCCCATTTCCAATTCCAAACAAAACGATGAAAATGAATAGCCCCAACGCCACAGTAAACCCGGAAAGAACCGTCCGCAATACATTACTGCGAATAGAACTAAATATCTCTTGCCAGCGGTCTAGATCAAACATAATTTTCAGGTTGGAAGCTAGAAGCAGGAAGTTGAGAGTTTCCAGCTTTTCGCGTTATTTTATTTCTTAATTTTTTTGTCAGGCTGAGGATCTCGAAGCCTTTATTATAATACTATTTGCTTAATGAATTCATCACTTTCTATTCTGCCGTCTTTTAAAACAACATTTCTTTTGGTCTGTGCTGCAACATCTGGTTCGTGCGTAACCACAACGATTGTTTTTCCTTCATTATTAATATCTTGAAGCAGTTTCATAATATCGTGTGTCGTTTTGGAATCCAAAGCCCCGGTTGGTTCATCGGCAAGTATCAATTTCGGGTCCGATATTAATGCTCTTGCAATGGCAACTCTTTGTTTTTGTCCTCCGGAAAGTTCACTTGGAAGGTGTTCCGCCCATTCTTTCAATCCTACTTTTTCCAGATATTCCAGCGCTTTTTTCGTTCTCTCTTTTCTGGAAACATTTTGATAATATAATGGGAGCGCAACATTTTCAAGCGCCGTTTTATAATTGATCAAATTAAATGACTGAAAAATAAATCCGATGAAGCGGCTTCTATATTCTGCCGCTTTTACTTCTGTAAGATGTTTGATAGGAAATCCATCAAGCTCGTAAATCCCATTATCGGCTTCGTCCAAGATCCCAATGATATTAAGCAAAGTCGATTTTCCGGAACCGGAACTTCCCATAATAGAAACAAACTCGCCCTGGTTGATACTAAGATTAATACCTTTCAGCACGTGAAGTTTGCTCTTACCTGTATCGTAAGATTTGTTGACATCTTCTATTTTCAGAATCGGATGAGACATTGTCTGGATTTTACATATAAGTAAATCCGAATAAGGAATTGTTACAGTTTCGGAAAAATTATTTTTATAATTTTTTATTGAATCAAAATTTTAAAAAAAAATTTAATTGCAGGCGTAACATTTTTACAATTCCGAAGTCTTATTGTATATAATTTTTCTTTTATGCTTAAAAAAGTTTTTTGTATTTCGCTTTTGTCTATTGGAGTTTTGGGATTTTCTCAGAAGAAATGGACGATTCAGGAATGTGTGGATTATGCTATTAAAAACAATCTGCAAATCCAGGCGCAGGCTTACAACAAAGATGTGCAGACAAAAAATCTGGAAATGGCTAAAAAGGAATATCTGCCTTCGGTTTCCGGAACGATTTCAAATACCGCAAGTTTTGGAAACTCGCAGTTTGTAAATACCAGTGTTAGAAACGATAATTTCAATAATAATGCTAATGTTGGCGCAAGCGTTTTGGTTTATAATAATGGAAGGCTTGAAAAAAATATCAGAAAAAACAGTTTTGATTTAGACGCTAGTTTACAAGATATTGAAACAATTAAAAATAATATTTCGCTTCAAATAGCACAGCAATACCTAAACGTGATGTTGAACAGAGAAATCAAAAAAATCTCTGAGAGTGCGATGGAAAATGCACAAAGATTATACGACCGAGCTAAAATAACAACAGATGTTGGCACCACAGCTCAGACCGTTTTAGCAGAAGCAACGGCATCTTTGGCGAGAGAAAAACAGAATGTAAAAACAGCTCAGATCAATGTTGACAAAGCGCTTTTTGCAATGGCTCAGCTTCTTCAATTACAAGATTATAAAACCTTTGATGTTGTTGATATCCCAGTTCCCGATGAATTGACGCCTCAAACGGAATCTGTGGAAGAAGTTCTGAATATCGCTTACACATCTCAACCAATCGTGAAAGCTGCGGAAATCAGAATAAAAGCAGCCGAAGCACAAACCGAAGTTGTGAAAACAAATTTTTGGCCAACGATTACTGCAAGTGCGGGAATTGGGTCACTTTATAATAATCAATTGTATACCAATAATCTCAATTTTGGAAATCCCGCAGGTCCATATGTAAAAGAGCATAGTTTTTTTGAACAATACAAAGATAATTTTGGTCAGCAAGTTGGCGTTTCTGCAAACATCCCAATTTTCAATAAAGGAATTACAAAACTGCAGGTTGAGCAGACAAAAATCAATGAAGTCATTGCCAAAAATAATCTGGAGCAACAGAAATTCCAGTTGAAACAGGATATACAGCAGGCACAGTTCAATGCAGATTCCAATTATGAAGTTTATGTTGCTGCGGTTGAAGCAGAAAGAAGTACAAAATTAGCTTTGGATTTTGCTACTAAAAGTTATGATGCGGGACGTTCCACGATCTATGATGTGACGATTGCCAGAAACAATTATGCGAATGCGCAAGGTTCTGTTGCACAAGCCAAATACAATTACCTGTTCAGTATCAAAGTTCTTGATTTTTATGCCGGAAGAGGAATTAACCTATAGCAATAGTTATAATAGTATCTTGGTATTTTAATTTTAGTACATAATAGTTTTACATTTATTAATATAAAAATGTATATAAATAATTAGAAAAACTCAATATTGAAAATTTCAAATAAAAACGCCACAGGTTTCTGTGGCGTTTTTATTTTACAAATTCTTCAAATTATCCTCCGTCGTACAGTCCATAAAATCCCACATCGGATTCACAGATTTGATTTAAGGATTCGATATTACCTTATCCAGGTCCAGCAAAAGATAATTGATATTTTGATTGATGGTTCTCGTTGCAGACTGCATTTGATTCAGCATCGAGGCACGGTTATGCAGATCAGCTGAACGGTAAAGTCCGCCATTTCCAAAATTCACAGATTGATTCGCAGATTTCTCATCGCTGTCAAACTGATACTGGATCCATCTTTGCTTCATATTCTCTATAATAGAATGCTCACGATTTCCTGTAAACTTTTTCTCTGTGTACATATACCAGATGAAAGGCGGAAAATTCTTGGACAATAATTTTTGTTCCCAAATATCACGCAAAAGATTCCGCTCGTGGATGAACTCCACCTTCTTACCTTTCGGGTTAAAAGTTGCCAAACCCAATCCCGCTCCGAGTAAACCTCCGCCAATATTCACAGCATTTTCCACACCATTATCTTTTATAACGCCGCCGGCAACTGACGTCACAGCACCGGTAATAATCGAGAAAAGAATCAGCCTGTTGTTTCGGTTGCTGTTCATATTGTCCACATAATTTGCCATTTGCGCCACTCTTTCGCCTTCACAGTCAAATTCCGCAGCAACCGCATCCAGCTCTGTCAGCGCAATACTGATTTTGCTATTGATTTTGGTCTTGAGCTGAACCACTCTCAATTGGGATTTCAGCGTCGAGTCTTTTTTCAAGTCGATGATTTTCTCTGCTTCATCAATACTTTCCAAAGCATTAAGAATCAAAATGCTTTGGTCCGAGAAATATTGTTTAAGTTTCTGATTTGCTACAATAATAGAATCAGAATTATAGGAAGGGACTTTCTGAGAATAATTGTACTGAAGCGGCGCTTTGCAATAACTGTCCTTCAACGTCAGAATATTTTGCTGAATGGTTTTATTCTTTTGTGAGACACAGGACGAAAAAAATGCGAATACCAATAAAAGACAAATATTTTTCATACAAAATTACTCTTGTAAAACAAAGGATTAAAGACTTTTCAAATTATCATCGGAAGTGTAATCCATAAAAATTCCACCATCCAGATTCACAGATTTGATTTTCTTTTTAACAGGAATATTCAGATTTGTTGATTTCTGGTCTTTCTCCCAAACGATTGGTGTAAAATGAACTTTCTCAGTCGTTCCGTCATCGTAAGTCAAAACCACATCAAAAGGAATTGCAAATCCTCCAACATTATCGATACTTAGATTTAGCTGATTATTTAGCTGCCTAAAATCAGATAGTTTCAAATCGATATAATTATTAGTATAAAACCAATTATTGAACAACCAATTCAGATTTTTACCCGAACCCGAGTTCATAGAATTGAAATAATCCCACGGAATCGGATGTTTTCCATGCCAGTTATCCATATAAGTATGAAGCGCTTTTTTGAACAATTCATCGCCCAAATAATCCTTCAAAGCCAGATAAGACAATGCAGATTTCACATAAGCATTATTCCCATAACCTGCGCCCGAAAGCTGAGAGCTCATTGTAATAATCGGTTGGTCCTGTTCAGTAGAAGCATCATTGATCCAACGTTTCACACGAAAGTTTTTCATAAATTGATCCGCAGCTTCTTTTCCATTTTCATCAATGCCAATCAGGTATTCCAACATCGTTGCCCAACCTTCGTCCATATAAGCATATCTGGTTTCATTGATTCCCATATAGAAAGGAAAATAAGTATGCGCAATCTCATGATCAGCCGTCAGTCTCGCATCCTGCAGATCGTCTGGAATACTCGTATCGTTGATCATCATCGGATATTCCATATCAGCATAACCTTGAACGGCGGTCATTGTAGAAAAAGGATATTCTACACCAGGCCAGTTTTCTGAGAACCATTTCAGGTTGTAACGCATCCATTCTGTATATTTTTCAAAATCTTTTGCACCAGCATTGTAAGCAGATTGAACACTTGCTCTTTTTGTTTCTAATTGAACACTGGATGCATCCCAAACGTAATGATTGCTCAATGCAAAACAAAAATCCACAATATCATTCGCTTTGAATTTCCAGATGTTCCACTCATTTTGCTTCGTCACTTTACCCGATTTCATTTCAGATTCATTTGCAACGTGGATGATCTTATCAGATTTCAAAGATTCTTTGAAACGTTTCTGATATTCTGGTTGAAGCACCTCATCTGGATTCAGGAAATCACCCGTTGACCAGACCACAAAATTCTTAGGTGCGGAAATCGCAAAAGAATAATCATTGAAATCATTATAAAACTCCTGTCTGCCGTTGTGCTGTAACATATCCCATCCATTGTAATCATCATAAACCGAAATTCTCGGGAAAGAATAAGCCACATAAAAAGTCTCTGGGTCTATTTGTCCTTCTCTTCCACTTTGCTTTGCCAATGGATATTCCCATTCGATTTTGATTTCAGTCTTGGATTTTGAAGCGATCACTTTCGTCAATTTGACTACTTCTACAGTTCCCCAATTGTCACTGTTGATATTGTATTTTTCACCATTGATGGAAAACGATTTGATCTTAAGACCTTCTGTCAAAGCATCCTTGGAAGAAAACCCTGCTCTCGGCGCTTGTGGTTTATTCACATTATTCACAAACCGGATCGCCAACACCTTCAGCTCATCCGGACTATTATTGGAATATTGGATCGTTTCGGAACCGGAAACCATTTTTGTCTTTGCATCCACTTTTACATTCACATCATAAACGCCTTTGTTCTGCCAATAATTTTTTCCGGGTTTTCCAGACATATCACGCGTTCCGTTCGCATAAGCTTTTTTGATGTTCCTCGGCATATATAGTTCCTGTGCAGAAACTATAGTTCCAATCAGAATCAATCCCAATAATAGTTTGTTCATTGCTAGAAAATTTAAGTGTCAAAAATAAAGAATTAAATCAAAATGTTATTTCTAATCATTCAGAGAAGCATATACACATATGCTTGAAAGGAATTAAAATCAATTCAAACAAACGATTAATTAAACAATATTCAACACATAATAATAATCGTTAAATATTTTTTAAAACAAAATGCGTTTGAATGAAAAAAATATATACATTTGATAAAATTTTAAAAATATAATCCTATGAAGAAAACATTTTTTTACTTGGCCTCAGCAGTTTTGTTGGCAGCTTGCAGCCAAAATCCCGAAACCGAAACGTTGTCTGAAGATAACTCTACAACAACTGTATCTGCAAGAAGATCTTGTCCTTCCGAAGAAATCAGAGCAGAGCTCCTAAAAAGAGACGCAGGCGCTAGAGAACGCTATGCCAATATAGAAGCTGTTGCAAACTCATTCCAAGGGAAAGTGTTAGCAGATGGAACCGTGGATATCCCCGTTGTTGTAAATGTGTTGTACAAGACATCTGCTGAAAATATTTCAGACGCTAGGATTGCAGAACAAATTGCTATTCTCAATGCTGATTTTGGTGGAACAAATACCGATGCATCCAAAATACCGACTGAATTTTCCGGAGTCAAAGCTGGTGATACCAAAGTAAGATTTCACCTTGTGAAAACAGTTAGAAAAGCTACTACGAAAACCAAATGGGGAACTAATGACGCAATGAAAAAATCCTCAACAGGAGGCATTGATGCAACCACTCCAAACAGTTATTTTAACTTATGGATTGTTGGAAATATGGGCGGAATTCTTGGATATGCAACTTTCCCTGAATCATCTGGCCTTTGGAATGACGGTGTTGTAATCGCCGCTCCATATTTTGGTAAAACCGGCGCAACAGCTCCTTATAATCTAGGGAGAACTGCGACGCATGAGGTTGGGCATTACCTCAACCTAAGACACATCTGGGGAGATGCATCTTGTGGGAACGATCTAGTTGCCGACACACCAACACAAACTGGTGCTAACTACGGAAAACCAACTTATCCGTTATACAACACTTGCAGTGGAACTTCCAGATCTGTAATGTTTATGAACTATATGGATTATGTAGATGATGCTGCGATGTTTATGTTCTCAGCTGGTCAAAAAGTAAGAGCTCAATCTGTACTTACATCTACAGGAGCAAGATCTGGATTAAGAGTTTATTAACCAACTATTTAATTATTTATAGCTGTTTTTGCAGATTGCGAAAACAGCTTTTTTGTTTTAAATATTATTATTATTGAAATTAATATTATTTTTACGATATTAATTTCTCAAAAAGAGACAAAACGTTTTCTAATGAAAAAACATTTCCTTTCCTTTCTGTTTCTGACCTTTGCGATTAGCATTTCTGCCCAGAAAAGCATAGAGCAAAAAGTCAATGAATTAATTTCCAAAATGACTCTGGAAGAAAAAGCAGGTCAGCTGGTCCAATACAGCGGCTTCGAATACGCAACAGGCCCACAGAACTCTAATTCCAAAAAAGTTTTAGAAGAAATAAAAAGTGGAAAAGTCGGCTCTATGCTCAATGTAACTGGCGCAGAAGAAACCAGGGCTTTCCAAAAATTAGCATTAGAATCAAGATTGAAAATTCCTTTGTTGTTTGGACAAGATGTGATTCACGGTTTCCGAACGACATTCCCTATCAACCTTGGGCAGGCAGCAAGCTGGGATTTGGAAATGATAGAAAAATCCGAAAGAATTGCCGCAACAGAAGCCTCAGCTTACGGAATTCACTGGACATTTGCACCAATGGTGGATATTGCAAGAGATCCAAGATGGGGACGCGTAATGGAAGGTTCGGGTGAAGATACTTATCTCGGAACTAAAATCGGATTGGCAAGAATCAAAGGATTCCAGGGAAAAGGTCTGGGAAATATTGATGCGATAATGGCTTGTGCAAAACACTTCGCAGCTTATGGCGCAGCAGTTGGCGGAAGAGATTACAATTCTGTGGATATGAGTTTGAGACAGCTTAATGAAACTTATTTGCCGCCTTTCAAAGCAGCTGCCGAGGCTGGCGTTGCAACGTTTATGAATTCCTTTAATGATATTAATGGAATTCCTGCAACGGCTAACAAATATATCCTAAGAGATTTATTAAAAGGAAAATGGAATTTCCAAGGTTTTGTGGTTTCCGATTGGGGAAGTATCGGCGAAATGATAAAACACGGCTACGCCAAAGACAATGCTGAAGCCGGAGAAAAGGCCATCCTTGCAGGAAGCGATATGGATATGGAAAGCCGAATCTACATGGAACAACTACCAAAACTGGTAAAAGAAGGAAAAGTGGATATCAAGTTCGTGGATGATGCGGTAAGAAGAATCTTAACAAAGAAATTCGAAATGGGATTATTTGATGACCCATATAGATTTATCAATAATGACAGACAAAAACAACAGACGAATAATCCTGAGCATAGAAAATTCGGGAGAGAATTTGGAGCAAAAAGTGTAGTTCTTCTTAAGAATGAAAAAAAGCTTCTTCCACTTTCAAAATCGACTAAAACAGTTGCTTTGATTGGTCCGTTTGGAAAAGAAACGGTGGCAATGCACGGATTTTGGTCGGTTCCTTTCAAAGATGATGCACAGAGAATCGTGACTCAATTTGATGGAATCAAAAATCAGTTAGACAAAAACTCAACTTTGCTTTATGCGAAAGGTTGTAATGAAAATGACCAAGACAAATCGATGTTTACAGAAGCTATCGAAACAGCAAAAAAAGCAGATGTTGTAATAATGACTCTTGGCGAAGGGCACGCAATGAGTGGCGAGGCGAAAAGTAGAAGCAACATTCATTTCTCAGGCGTTCAGGAAGAATTGTTAAAGGAAATTGCTAAAACCGGAAAACCAATTGTATTGATGATCAATGCTGGAAGACCTTTGGTTTTTGATTGGGCAGCAGATAATATTTCGACCATCGTTTACAGCTGGTGGTTGGGAACGGAAGCCGGAAATTCAATCGCCGACATTCTTTTCGGAAATGTGAATCCAGGTGGAAAATTGCCAATGACCTTCCCTAGAACAGAAGGTCAAATCCCGGTCTATTACAACCATTACAACACCGGAAGACCTGCTGAAAAATCAACCGATAGAAATTATGTTTCCGCTTATATCGATTTAGATAACGACCCGAAATTCCCTTTTGGATTTGGATTGAGTTATACAGATTTCAAATATTCAAACTTTAATCTAAGTTCTGACAATCTTAAAGGAAATCAAACTTTAACAATTAATGTCAACGTTGCCAATACAGGAAATTTTGACGGCGAAGAAGTCGTTCAGCTTTACATCCGCGACCTTTTCGGGAAAGTCGTTCGCCCTATCAAAGAACTGAAAGGTTTCCAGAAAATATTTTTGAAGAAAGGCGAAAACAAAACGATTAACTTCAAAATAACTCCGGAAGATTTGAAATTCTATGATGACGAACTAAATTATGATTGGGAAGCCGGAGAATTTGAAATTATGGTTGGAACTAATTCGAGTGATGTGATGACGAAGAAGATTGTTTGGGAGAAATAAATTTTTTTTAAATTGCAATTTATTAGCAATTCACAATGAGTGATAATTCGGAAAAGATTTTAGTTCGATATTACAGTGATGTTCTTGAAGAAATCACAGTTGAAACTTTATGGACAGAAATCATCGACATTCAAAAAGGACTTTATAAAATTGATAATATTCCCTTTTATGGTCCGGATTTTTCTTGCGGGGATATCGTTTTTGCGGAATATGATGAAGACGAAGAATATATCACTTATAGAAATGTTGTAGAATATTCTGGAAATTCAACAATTCAAATCATTGTTCTTGATGAAGATATTGATGTAATGCAATTAAGAAATGAATTTGAAAATATAGGATGTGAAAGCGAAGGAATGGGAAATAAATATTTTGTAATGGAAATTCCAAATCATCTCAATTATTCTGAAATTTTCAAAAAGTTATCAAAGTTATGCTCCGAAGAAAAAATTGGTTTTGCAGAGCCAAATATTTCACAAAAGCATTCATCTGAAAAATAAAAAATCCTCTTTCAACAAGAGGATTTTTTATTTGTTTATTTCTTAAACTTAATCTCCGCCAAAATCGGAAAATGGTCAGAAGGATAAAGCAGATTTTCCCGTCTGTCATTGATTGTTCTGTTAGATAAAACATCAAAACCTTTTACAAAAATATAATCAATCCTTTCCTTCGGAACGGTGTTGATATCAAAAGCCGTGAACGTTCCTTTCGGTCCATAATGTGGTTTTTTGGAATGGTAATAAACATTGTCCAAAGACTTAGAAATAATTTTAATAGGCTCAGAATCATCCGTCAAATTGAAATCTCCAGTCAAGGTTAATGGAAGATTTTTCGGGTTAAGCTCTTTGATCTTTTCAAGAATCAACTTCGCAGAATTAACTCTGGCAACATCGCCAACGTGGTCAAAATGCAGATTGAAAGCCCAAAACTTCTTACCACCTTTTTTCATTTTGAAAAGCGCATAAGTGCAAACTCTATTGTACGCTGCGTCCCAACCTTTGGATGGTTTTTCTGGCGTCTCACTCAACCAGAAAGTTCCGGATTTCAGAACTTCCAATTTGTTTTTGTCATAGAAAATAGCAGAATATTCGCCTTGATTTTTCCCGTCATCTCTTCCAACGCCTACATAATCATAATCCGTCAATGTCGTTTTGATGTCAACCATCTGTTGTGGAACAGCTTCCTGAACGCCGAAATAATCCGGATGATAATATGACATCAATGCCAAAGCATCCTCTTTTCTGTTGTCCCACGAGTTTTCTTTATCACTATCCAACGACAAACGAATATTGTAAGTCATCACTTTCAAATCCTGAGAAAACACAAGACTGGATGCGAACATTAATCCGAAAAATAATTTTTTCATTTTAAATTTTTATAATTGAATTGATTTTAAATCTATAGAATATTTTTGAGTCTCACGTGCTGAAGTAACATAATTGTTTTCGCATCTTTGATTTCTCCCGAATCAATCATTTCAAGAGCTTTATCGATATCGAGTTCCAAAACTTCTATTTCTTCCTGCTCTTCTTCCAATCCGCCACCATCATTGATTTTCATCGACTTGGAATATTCCGCAATGAAAAAATAAAGAATTTCCGTAACAGAACCTGGCGACATATAAACTTCAAAAACTTTTTTGATGTCTGAAATCTCATAACCCAACTCCTCTTCTGTTTCTCTTTTGATACAGTCTTCGGGATTATCTTTATCCAAAAGTCCGGCGCAAGCTTCTATCATCATTCCGTCTTTGTTTCCATTTATGTAAGTGGGCAAACGAAATTGTCTCGTGAGAATGACAGTTTTCAATTCCTTATTATAAAGCAAAATCGTTGCACCATTTCCACGGTCATAAGCTTCTCTGCTTTGGGTTTCCAGCGTTCCATTTTTCTTCAGATATTCGAAAGTCACTTTGTTCAAGGTGTACCAATTATCCGATAGAATTTCTGTCTTTAAAATCTTGACTTTGTTATTTTGCATTGGAATCTATTATCTATTTGTCTATTCTCTTTTTGTCTAAGATTTATAATCCTCAAAATTCTGAATTCCATTAAGGAAATCCTTTACCGCCATTCTTTTCTTCCCTTGTATTTGAACATCTTCCGGATAATAAACTCCGTCTTTTGTATAGAATTTGAACTCGTTTTTAGAAATATCAAAATCACCAGCATCTCTTGAATGAGAAGTTAAATCAAAATGCCCTTTGAAAATTTTCAATGATTTTTCCTCATCTACGATTTTTAGAATTGTAAAAGCTGTTGGATAAGGCGACATTCCTCTTACAAAATTATGGATCGTTTCAGAACTTTGATTCCAATCGATTTTCAGATCTTCTTTGAAAATTTTATAAGCTGTTTTTGGATTTTCTTTTTGGGGCTGAGGTTTTTCTGTAATCGAATTTTCGGCTAATCCGTCTAAAGTTTTGATCACTAATTCTGAACCGACTACCATCAATTTATCATGCAAAGTTCCGGCGTTATCTTCTGGCAAAACTTCGGTTTCTGCCTGGAGGAGAATATGACCTTCATCTATTTTTTCATTGATGAAAAATGTAGTTACACCCGATTTTTTTTCGCCATTAATCACAGCATAATTAATTGGCGCTGCGCCACGATAATCGGGTAATAAAGAACCGTGCAGATTGAATGTCCCCAATCTCGGAATAGAGAACAAAACCTGAGGCATCATCCTAAAAGCCACCACTACAAAAACATCGGCATTCAGATTTTTGATTGCTTCTAAAAATTCTGCATTTCTGAGTTTTTCCGGCTGGAAAAGATTGAGATTATTTTCTTCTGCAAAAACTTTCACTGGTGAAGGCGTGAGTTTCATTCCTCTTCCGCTGGCTTTGTCGGCTGCTGTCACAACGCCTACAATTTTATGATGAGATTTGAATATCGCTTCCAGAGAAGCCTTTGCAAAATCGGGAGTTCCGAAAAAAACGACATTAAGGGATTTCGTCTGCATTTATTTTTATTAGATGTTTAATATTAGAGTTTAGTTTTGGCAGTGAATCTTACGCAGCCCGACTTGAGCGGAAATCCTTTTTTGCTTGTCTTCGGTTTCTATTGAACTGAAATCGTTATGCAAAAAAGATTGGGAGCGGAAGGCGGATTAAGCTGCCATAAAATTGATTCTATTGATTGAGCATATATGTTTTGTAATTCAACATCCTGACTTTTCCGATGTCCAAAAGGAAAATCAGGGTTTCTGAAATAGATTCTTTGGAATAAAAATTGAGGTTTGCCGCCATCTCGTTCAATGACATCGGTCGATTGGAAAGCTGTTGCGCAATATCGGATGATAAATTTCTTTTGGAATTGGTTCTCTTTCTGCAAATGGAACATTTTCCACAATTTTCCACATCTCGTTCCCCGAAATAACTGAGAATGAGTTTCATTTTACAGAAATCGGGATCTTGAATAAAGAACTTGTTTTCTTCCCATTTCCTCAGTTTATTTTTCTGAATATTATTAAAAAGTATCCAATATTCTCCAAACAAATGTCGGTCATTTCTAGGTTTCAAAAACTTGATGGAATGCTGGCTTCCGTCGAGATATTCCAGATGTCCGGATTTCTGCATTTGTTTCAGTCTTTCCTTGAAATTTGAAATATCAAATCCATTCTTTTTGCAAAAAGCCAAGTCGCTGAAATATACTTTTTGAATGGCCAAACCCGGCAGATTCCTAAACAACAATTCCATAAAATAGGCATCGGAGGGAGCCAATTGTTCCAACTCATCAGACTGTATAAAACTCTGAATGGTAGAAGCCGAGATATTATTTTTGTAATAAATGAGCTCCTGATTGTTCAGAAACGTCAGAATATTTTTGATTTTTGCAGTTGATAATTTGGTCAGATTTTTAATTCTGTTGATGTCCAGCTGAAATGTTCTTTCCGGCAAATCGGAATCTGCAACCTGAAAAATGGAATACAGATAAGTCAATATTTTTTGATATTCTGACTTGTTAGGAATCTGGTTTTGGAATGTATTATCGATGTTCGTGAGTTCCTGTTCGTTCCAAAGCATTAGAACCAAAGCCTCGTTTCCATTTCGTCCTGCTCTTCCAATCTCCTGGTAATAATTTTCTATCGTGGAGGAAGGTGAAAGATGGATAACAAAACCAACATTGTCTTTATCGATTCCCATCCCAAATGCATTGGTGGAAACCAAAACGTGAAACTGACTGGCAATCCATTTTTTCTGAAGCTTTTCTTTTTCATTAGGAGTCAAACCTGCATGAAAAAAATCGACATTTTGGAATCTGTTATTTTTAAGAAACAATGTTAGCTCTTCTGCTTCTCTTCTGGTCCTTGTATAGATAATTCCTGAAACCGGATTTTGTCTTAGAAATTCTAAAATCCGGTTGTACTTGTTAGAGGTATTTTCTAGAATGATATTCAGGTTGTCTCTTTTGAAACTTTGCTTATAAATCTGAGGATCATGAAGTCCTAGCCTTATTGAAATTTCTTCAACTACTTTGTTTGTAGCCGTTGCCGTCAACGCAAGGCAAGGCACATTTTTGAATTCCTGCCGAAACTTTTTGATGTTCTGATAACTCGGACGAAAATCCGAGCCCCATTCAGAAATACAGTGAGCTTCATCTACTGCAATAAATGAGATATTGATTTCCTGAATATTTCTTAAAAACAATTGATTTTGCAATCTTTCTGGAGAAATATAAAGAATCTTAATCAATCCATCTTTACAGCGGTTATAGACAGACTCTTCCTCGAACTCGTCTAATTCTGAACTTAATAATTCAGCTTCAATTCCCAGACCTTGCAAAGAATCAATCTGATCTCGCATCAATGCCAAAAGTGGAGAAATAACAATGCAAGTTCCTTCCAAAACAATCGCTGGTAACTGATAGCAAAGAGATTTGCCGCCACCAGTCGGCAATAACGCTAAAGTATCTTTACCATTAATAACGGAAAGAATAATATTTTTTTGTGAAGACCGGAAATCATCAAAGCCCCAAAATTGTTTGAGTGTTTGATGAATTAATCTGTCCTGTGATTCTGTGAAAGAAAGCATTTGTAAATTTAACCATTTCTATAAAATAAAAAAACCGCATTACTGCGGTTTTTATGATATTGAATTTATTTTTTTATTTAGCTTCAAAATAAACTCTTCTGTTAGCTCTGTTTTTCCATTCCGGGCATTTAGAAGCTGGTTCACATTCTGGATAAAGAAGATCAGTTTCTCCTTTTCCTAAAGCTTCGATTTTATTTTTATCAGCTCCGTTTTGAATAAGGAAATCTTTAACGTTATTAGCTCTTCTTTCAGAAAGACCTTGATTGTACTCTTCTGTTCCCCTTGTGTCTGTACCACCAATTACTCGGAAGCTACTGTTAGAAGAATTAATATAATTAATTGCATTATTTAGGATTGGCGTATTAGATGGTAAAATCCTATCTGAATTTAGATCAAACTCAATGCCCTTAAGTAGTGTCGTTTCTTCTGAAACAAGTCCTGTTCCACCATTGTTATTTGTTGTAAGTGGGCAACCGTTATTTTCTACCGGTCCAGGAACTGTTACACATTTGTCATAAAGATCGATAACACCATCCAAATCTGTATCCAAAGCTACACCAGCGCCATCAACTCTTGCACCAGCAGGTGTATCCAATTGTCTGTCCCAATCATCACATACTCCATCATTATCTACATCTCCTTTTTTACAAACCTCTAGATCTTGTGTCTTGTCTGCTAGCACATCTAACTTGTAATAGATTTCTTGTAACGGATCATGCCACATCAAGTGTGATTCATGTTTCCCTAATTTGAAAGTAACTCCCAAAGTTGTGTTGAAGAAATTATCCGAAATCTGATCTTCTGTAAGGTTATAACCTGTTTGTCCAACACCAGCTCCATCAAACTCATCATCACCAGTCACAACATACATTACCCTTCCTTCGATATCAAATCTGTTATTGATTTTAAATTTAAGACCAGCTCCCGCTTGTCCGAAAAGAGATCCTAATTTGAAAGGTTTTTTCTCAATATTTAAAACTTGGTTGTACGGACCAGGATCTTGTCTATAAGACTTATATGCAATTGTTCCAATACCTGCGTATCCGTGTAATGCCCATCTGAACGGAGATTTATTATCCACCCTTCTGAGAAGGTTAGAAAAGTTAAGATCCCCCAAAATAGAAATCGCATCATATTGAGTTCTACCAGCTATTTCTCTTCCTGTTAACTCGACATGATCTTTTGTATTAGCATAACCTTGTCTTGTCTCCCCTCTATCATATTGCAAATTAAGTCCAAATGCATGGGTAATAGCTTTATCAACACTTACATAAGCAGAATATCCAAAAAGATTTTTCCCGTTACCATTCTTGATGGACGTCATATCTGCTGATTGAATCAATGGGACACCAGCCCCTATAGATATGGACCAATCATTGAATCTTTTGGAAGATTGTGTGAATGGAGAAATATTTTGTGATCCAGAATTAGCTCCTCCTGTCGAAGCTTCTTGTCCAGCTAAACCCATAGGCAACAATAAACCTATTGCTACTAATGATAATAAATTTTGTTTCATATTTGAATGTTTTTTTTCTAATTATTTATTTTGCAATAAAATATACTCTTCTATTTGCTTCATTTTTCCATTCCGGGCATTTTGTAGCCGGATCGCACTCAGTATATTTAAGATCATCTTTACCTCTACCTTCAGCAGTTAAAACATCTGCTGGTACACCTTTACTAACAAGATATTTCACAACAGCATTAGCTCTGGACTGAGAAAGTTTCTTATTATAAACAGCAGAACCTCTTGTATCTGTAGCTCCGATTACGAGGAAGCCTTTATCCGCGCCTAATGTTTTGATAATATCTGCAGCCTTATTAAGGTCAGAATATGACTTTTCTCTAATAACATCCTTATTAAGTTCAAACTCTATTCCATTAAAATATTTGTTGATCTCATCTATGGCAAGTTCTCTAGATGGCAAAGGCTCTTTAATTTTTTGCTCTATTGGACAGCCATTATTATTGACAGGGCCTGGAACCGTAACACACTTATCGTTAAGGTCAATAACGCCATCCAAATCTACATCCAAAGCAACTCCAGCTCCATCTACTCTAGCTCCGGCAGGCGTATCCAATTGTCTATCCCAATCGTCACAAACGCCATCGTTATCCATGTCTCCTTTTTCGCAAACTTTGAAATCCTTGAATTGTTCCTCAAGGTCCGCAGTTTTCGCATAAGCTCTTTGAAGAGGATCTACCCAGCGAAGGTGATCGTCGTGCTTTCCAAGTTTAAACGAAATCCCTAAATTTACAAGCCATGCATTATCCGTATAAGAATCATTAATCAAGTTGTATCCCGGAGTTGCATTTCTTGTCCATCCACCTCCATCAAATTCCTCATCTCCACTTATCAGATATAATGTTCTTAATTCTACGTCAAGCAGACGAGAAATATTATACTTCAGCCCAATACCTCCGATATAGCTAATGCTTGAAATATCTATTTTCTGTTTTATGTATAAAGGCCATTTGCTAAGGACAGCATTATCTTGTAAGAAGGTCCTATATCCCATTACACCAATACCTCCGTATCCATGCAATGCCCATCTAAAATTAGATCTATTATCCACTCTTCTCATGATATTAGAAAAGTTGACATCCCCTAGCAATGCAATTTGGTCGAATTTGGTATAACCATGCCCCACTCCGGCGGCATCATTCAGATAAGCTTTTTGTTTTGTTTCACCCCTCGTATACATTAAGGAAATCCCAAATGTATGACTGATCTGCTTATCCAAACTTACATAGCCATTCCATCCCCAATTGATATCTCCATCATAAAGAGGTAAGATCGGCATTGGCCATGAAAGCACCACCCCCGCCAACAGAAACTGACCAATCTTTGAAAAGTCGGCTTTTGTTATTGAACGCTTGCTTCGGTTGTGTATTTTCCTTAGTCTGTGAAAAACCAAGAGCTGGTAATAGAAAAAGTAATAATAATTTTTTTTTCATAATCATCTGTGTTAAATGAGTTTATTTTACAAACCTGATTATCTCTTTTGCAAATTCCCTTTCATAAAGATTTTTATGATGAGGAACAATCAATCCCTTTGAGATAAACTTTATATTATTGTATAATATTATATCAATGTCTATAATCCTGTCCTGATATGTATCAAAATAACTCGAGTCTTTTAAACGACCCATTTCTATTTCGATGTTTTTTAATTCAGAGAGTAGTCTTATAGGTGAAAAATGTGTTTTTAATTTAATTGCAATATTACAAAAATTATTGATACTATCAAATTCTACAGGTTTTGTTAATATTAAATCTGATTTAATTAAAATAAGACCTATATTGTTTTCTATTTTTTCTAAGGCAATTTCAATATTTTTGCAGGGATTATTTATATTACTTCCCAGTAACAAAACCACATCATTGTACGACATATATATCAAATAATATAATTAGATGAAAAGTTTTTTCAAATTAGTTTTAGCAAATTTAACTGCAATTTTCATTATAATGGCAGGTTTTTTCCTGTTTTTTATCGGATTTATCATTTTATCATCGATATCGGGAGGCACAGATGTCAAATCGAATTCTGTTTTGACTCTCGATTTAAAAACAAAAATAATTGATAGTCCGTCAGAAGACCAGGAAGATATTTTTGCATTTAATAACAAGGAAAAAGAAACTTCTGTCTTGCTTTATGACATTTTGCAGGCTATTGAAAATGCAAAAACTGATGACAAAATAAAAGGAATTAGTCTGGAAATGGACAATATCAATGCCGGGATGACCCAATTAGATGATATCCGAAATGCGTTAATAGATTTCAAAAAAAGTGGAAAATTTGTTTATGCTTATGGTAATACCGTTTCTCAGGGCGCCTATTATTTAGGTTCTGTTGCTGACAAATATTATCTGAACCCAGCGGGATTAATAGAATTGAAAGGACTTTCTACAGAAGTAACTTTCTTCAAAAACTTCGCTGAAAAATATGGTGTAGGCATACAGGTGATCCGCCATGGGAAATTCAAGGCTGCGGTTGAACCTTTTTTAAGAGACGAAATATCTCCTGAAAACAAAGAGCAGCTTTCGACTTTACTGAATGATATCTGGTTAAACACCTCCAATAAAATTGCAAGTTCCAGGAAAATACCTCTGGCAGAACTAAATACAATTACGGATAGCCTTTATAGCTACCTTCCCAACTTAAGTCTTAAATATAAACTTGCGGACCAACTGATCCAAAAATCGGAATATGATAATATCATCAAGAAAAAACTGAATATTGATAATGATAAGAAAATTAATAAGATATCATTTGCAAAATACTCAGAATCTTTGAATTCTGATAGTGATGATAAACAGATCGCGGTCCTGTATGCATCCGGGGCGATCTATAACGGAAAAGGCTATGATGGCATCTATTCTGAGAATTTCATAAAAGAGATCAAAAAATTACAGAAAGATGACGATGTGAAAGCTGTCGTTTTCAGAATCAATTCGCCTGGTGGAAGTGCCAATGCTTCTGATGAGATCCTTTTTGAATTACAACAACTTAAAAGAAAAAAACCTGTCGTGGTTTCTTTCGGGGACTATGCTGCTTCCGGAGGTTATTATATCGCCATGGGAGCTGACAAGATCTTCTCGGAACCTAATACTTTGACCGGATCCATTGGAGTTTTCGGAGTTATTCCCTATTTCAAAGAATTGGCTGAGAAAAATGGCATCAGAAGCGATGTCGTCTCTACCAATGCCAATTCTAATATGATATCTGCAATCAACGGTCTAAGTCCCGGAACCCTTAATATAATGACAAGGAGTGTAGAATCTACCTATCAGCGCTTTGTACATTTCGTAACGTTGAACAGAAAAAAATCTTTTGAAGAGATAGACGCTTTAGGCGGCGGAAGGATCTGGTCTGGTGTGAGAGCTAAACAAATTGGTCTTGTAGATGAACTGGGGACTTTACAAGATGCGATCAATTACGCAGCCAAGTCTGCTGGCCTAAAGGATTATGGTGTTTCTTCTTACCCTGCAAAAGTTTCGAAATTTGAACAAATATTTTCAGCGGAAACAGAAGAGGATTTCTCGACGAGGCTTATCAAAAATAAAATCGGGAAAGAGAATTTCAAAATCTTCCAGCATATTACTGACCCCGATACCAGATCTGCGGTAATGATGGAAAGCCCTTTCAGTATAAAAATCAACTAATTTTTATAAAAATAAAGTTTAAAAAGCACAAAGCCCAATAAACGAGCTTTGTGCTTTTATTTTTGAATCATCACTCTCTATTTAAGATCATGAGTTTGTAACAAGCCGTATGGGTTTCGGTAGATGAGAAGCCACTCTCTGGATATTAACAAGCTTGTTATTGATCAACATCTAGCTTGTTGTTGACTAACTTCTAGCTTGTTATTGACCAACTTCTAGCTTAAAGTTGGAAACCTTCCAGGCAATGATAATCATGACATTGATCATATAGCTGATGCCTAGGCTGAATGGAGATATCCGCCTAAGATGGAAGAGGCCAACTGCAATGCCATTAAAACAGAAAAGCCTGCTCACTGCAGACTTTTTATGCTTTTATTGAATGTACTAAAATTTGTAAGCGATATTCCAGCTAAATCCCATTGTGAATTTACCCGAACTTCTGCCAAATCCGGGAACGATCATCGGTTCTATTTCGTCCTGCTTCGTAGTGTATGCAAGATATCTTGGTTGTACATTGACATCTATAAAGAAATTGCTTTCAAAGACCTGAACTCTTGCTCCTAACATAGCCTCTATCCAATAACTGCTTTGTGTAGAAGGGTCGAAAGCCAAAGTAACGCCTTCACTATACATTCCTTTTACTGGAACTGCCATGTATTCTTGTGTATAAAAACTGCCGGCTAATTTTCCTCCGGCATAGAAACCGTTCAAATCATTCTCGGGGTCTATTGACAACATATAAAACCCACCAACCTTGGCAAACATTCCGTCAGCTTTCGCATCGTATCCGTTTTTCTGATAGATATTTTTATCATAACCTAGATCGATTACTGCGTGTGTTCTTTTATTGATCCTACTAGAAATAAAACCTTGAAACAGCTTTCTGTCTCCAAAGAGCCCAATTCCAAGATTCAGTACATCCGCACCTATGGTAAAGTTAGGTGTGTATTTCCATTTTATAGAATCTGATTTTTTATTCTCTGCAGGTTCATTCTGAGAAAAAACAGAGATACAAAATAGACTAAAAACGCAGATAAAAATTGATCGTGTTCTCATCTGTAAGTGATGTATGATTTTGTTCAACAAGTGAAACTGGGTTACTTTTTAAAAGTTCGGCTTTCAGGTTCTCATAGTTCTTTTTAAAACCGCAGGCTGGTGAAACATATACCGCTTTGCTATCATAGTTGATTCGGACTTTTGAACTATCTCCATTGATCGTTGTCTTAAAATAAACATCTGTATAAGGACTGTCATCCACCTTCAAAGGAATGAAAACCGAATCTACTTTTCCAGCAGACATGATATTGGTAAGTTTTGTATTTCCATAATCTACATATACATACAGAGAATCTACCTGCATCAATTTTCCACCACTATCATGAAACTTCAGCTTCAATCTCGGTGTAGAATCTCCTCCCAGACAGATGTCATCATCTCCTCCGCAACTTGTTAAGATCAAGATAAAACTTAGAAAGAAAAATATTTTTTTCATTAAATAAAGGTAAGAGAAAATGTTCTATTTTTTCAAAAGCAATGCAATATTCTCCACATGATGTGTTTGCGGGAACATATCCACAGGTAGGATCTTTACCAGATCATAATCATCTTTCATGAGTGCTATATCTCTGGCTTGTGTAGCAGAGTTACAACTTACATAGACAATCCTTTCCGGTGCCAATTTCAATATCTGTTCTACCACTTTCTGATGCATACCGTCTCTTGGCGGATCGGTAATCAAAACATCAGCTTTCGGATGATTTGCCAGAAACTCATCATTGAAAACATTTTTCATATCACCGGCATAGAATGTTGTATTATCAAGCCCATTCAGTTCTGCATGTTCAATTGCTGCATCAATAGCTTCTTGTACCGCTTCTATCCCAATAACTTGTTTGGCATTTCTTGCAACATATTGTGCAATAGTTCCAGTTCCTGTATAAAGATCATAAACGACTTGGTCGCCTGTCAATTCTGCAAATTCAAGAGTTTTTCTGTAAAGTTCAAGGGCTTGACGGTAATTGGTCTGAAAAAAGGATTTTGGTCCAATTTTGAATTTAAGGCCATCCATTTCCTCATAAAGAAAACCTTCCCCAAAATATGTTTGGATATCCAGATCATAAATGCTGTCGTTCCCTTTTGGATTAATGGCAAAGACAAGCGTCTTGATCTGTGGGAATTGGCTTAAAAGGAAATCAAACAACTTGATTCTTTCAGCTTTCATCTCCTTGAACAATTGAAAAAGGACCATCCACTCACCTTTAGAATTCTGGCGCATCATCAATGTTCTTAGGAAACCTTCCTGTGCCTTTACATCATAGAATTCCAAGCCATTTTCAACTGCATATTTCTTCACTGTCAAACGAATCTGGTTAGAAGGATCTTCCTGAAGAAAACATTCTTTAAGATCTAGGATCTTGCTCCACATTCCCGGAATATGGAAACCTAAAGCATCTTTGTTACCGAAATTCTCCTCTGAACTGATCTCATATTGAGTCAACCAACGTGCATTGGAAAAAGAAAATTCCATTTTGTTGCGATAGAAATATTGCTCTTCCGAGCCCAGAATTGGAATAATATCAAATCCTGACACACCTCCGATTCTCGTAATGTTATTTACAACCTCATTATGTTTGAAATCCAATTGTTTCTCGTAAGCAATATTTTGCCATTTGCAACCACCACAGGTTCCAAAGTGCACACATTTTGGCTCAACTCTGTCTTCAGAATATTCCAAGATGTCTACAACTTCACCCTCGTAATAGTTGCTTTTGGCTTTTTTAACCCTTACATTTACCAGATCTCCTGGCACTGCTCCGGAAACCAGAACAGTCTTTCCTTCTGTAGTCTTACCAACAGAAACTCCTTTCGCACCTGCGGAAAGGAGTTTGATATTTTCAAGAATCAGATTCTTTTTTTTCTTCATCTATCATTTATTTTGTTGCTGTAGAATCAGTTGTTGTTGGCTTTTGTTGCAACAGATCATTTTGCAATTGTGCCGGCTGATTAACAGATGGTGCTTGTAAACCGGAAATTTTGTTCATCTCTTCTACAAATTTAGCGTCGCCCAAATTATAAAAAGTTTGGCTAGCAACTTTTCCATCTTTATCTATCAAGAAAAAACCTGGAATCTTGAATCCATAGATAAAAAATTTCTTAGCATATTCTGATGACAATCCGCCTTCAGCATAATAATTAGTTCCAGGAATTCCTTTCAACATTGCATTTGCTGTTTTAGTAAATTGCTCTTTTGTATCATCCAGATTTACAAAGGCAAAGTTAACCTTAGCTTTATAGAAATTAACAACTTCCTTAAGAACAGGAATCGTAGACTGTCCGATATAAGGATTCCAAGAAGCATAGCTCATAACCAAAGTTGGTTTGCCATTCGATTCGATATTTCCAGATTTACCATCCAATTTCAGTAAATTGACCTTTGGGGCAATTTCACCTTTCTTCAGTCCAAAAACTGCATTGATAGCAGAATTCAAATCTTTCTTAACCTCAGAATCCTTGATATATTCTTCGCTGATCTTTTGCACTTTTTCTACTTCACTTGTATAAGGATTAAGATCAAACTTTGCAATTACGAAAGCCAATAGATAATCTTTTGTTTTTTGAGATAAGTCTTTATTTGTAGCCAAAAATCTCGCAAAGATAGTTGACATGCTAACATTGTCTTTGTCTTTTTGTTTAACTGCAAAATTCTGAAAATCTTGTCCTACTTTATTTAAAAGATAGTTTCTATAAACAGGAAGGTTTTCTACCATTCTGTCATTGTTCTTTGTCAAAGATTTTTCATAATCAAGGAAGTTTTTTGAAACTTTGAAAGACGGGTCACTAGCAACTTGTCCATGTGAAGATTCATATTGAACCAGGAATGTAAGAACATTGGTTGTTAATTCATCTTTCTTCAGTTTTACTACATCGCTATCAGGGCCAATCTTATCAGCATTTTCATCGATATTCTTTTCAAGGTCGGCATAAACTTTTTTGATCTCGGTCAAAAAATCAGATTCTTTCTTCTGAAGTAGTCCCATATTGAGTTTAGAACTATAAGTCTCCATATATTTCTGAGTCGCAGTGATGAAATCATTATTCTTCTTAGCATCTCCTTCTATCTTATAAACTTCAGGGAACGTAGCAGCATCTCCAAAGATTTTAAGGTTCTGTCCTTTTTTAAGATAAATAAAATTCATTTTTCCGGCATATGTCATAGCATACATCCCATTTTTTGGAGCTTTGAACTCACCTTTGAAATTACCTTTCTCGTCAACACCTATATTGACCAATGGCAAAGTAGCTACGCCTGAGGCTTCTATAAATTCTATTCTTTCCAAAGGAGAACCTCCCTTGATATTTCCTTCAACCTTAACTTTGGAGCAAGAAACTACTATCAAAGAGAGTAAAAGAAGAAATAAGTACTTTTTCATTTTAAAAATTAATTTGTGCAAAAATAACTTAATTAAGATTTGAAAAAAAATGAAATTTGCATTTTTATCAAAACATTAACAGATAATACCTATAATAGGAGATAAATGTTATGAAGCTTTCAAACTTCAAAAATAAATTATTCAAAAAAATGATTGCCCTAATTAAATAAATCTCTCCATTATCACCTGGGTGGGTGGGTACGGGCTTGTCCTATAGGGTACAAAAAAGGCCCATCCGGACAGATAGATGGACGGGGCCATATACCAAAAAAAAACGCTCATCAATTACTTGATGAGCGTCTGAAAAAAACTGGCGGCGACCTACTCTCCCGCTTTCGCAGTACCATCGGCGCTAGAGGGCTTAACTTCTGTGTTCGGAATGGGAACAGGTGAGCCCCTCTGCTAGAACCACCCTAAAGGCTGTCACGTACAAAGGGATGTACGGTATATTTATATCAATGTACAATGTATCTTGTAAAATGTAGAGTGTATTCACGATGTTCGTTCATACTTTGTACATCATACTTTTTACAGTATACGATAATTATCGATAAAAACTCTCACAAAGAGCAAACCTTGGTCGCGCGGCCAGGCATTGGCCAATCAGGCCATAAATCTACGGGTAATTAGTACTACTCGGCTATGGCATTACTGCCTTTACACCTGTAGCCTATCAACGTCGTCATCTCCAACGACCCTTAAAAGATGTCTCATCTTGAGGCGAGTTTCGCACTTATATGCTTTCAGTGCTTATCTCTTCCAAACGTAGCTACTCAGCGGTGCACCTGGCGGTACAACTGATACACCAGAGGTTTGTTCAGATCGGTCCTCTCGTACTAGATCCAAGCCCTCTCAAACATCTAACGCCCGCAATAGATAGAGACCGAACTGTCTCACGACGTTCTGAACCCAGCTCGCGTGCCACTTTAATGGGCGAACAGCCCAACCCTTGGGACCTTCTCCAGCCCCAGGATGTGACGAGCCGACATCGAGGTGCCGAACCTCCCCGTCGATATGAGCTCTTGGGGGAGACTAGCCTGTTATCCCCGGAGTACCTTTTATCCTATGAGCGATGGCCCTTCCATACGGAACCACCGGATCACTATGTCCTGCTTTCGCACCTGATCGACTTGTAGGTCTCACAGTCAAGCACCCTTATGCCATTACACTCTACGCACGGTTACCAAGCGTGCTGAGGGTACCTTTGAAAGCCTCCGTTACTCTTTTGGAGGCGACCACCCCAGTCAAACTACCCACCACGCAATGTCCTTCTGAAAGAAGTTAGGCTCCAAGTAAGTAAAGGGTGGTATTTCAACGTCGACTCCACGAACACTGGCGTGCCCGCTTCATAGTCTCCCACCTATCCTACACATTACTTACTCAAAGTCAATACGAAGTTATAGTAAAGGTTCACAGGGTCTTTTCGTCCCATTGCGGGTAATCGGCATCTTCACCGATACTACAATTTCACAGAGCTCATGGTTGAGACAGTGCCCAGATCGTTACACCATTCGTGCAGGTCGGAACTTACCCGACAAGGAATTTCGCTACCTTAGGACCGTTATAGTTACGGCCGCCGTTTACTGGGGCTTCAGTCAAACGCTTCGCTTACGCTAACGCCCTTCCTTAACCTTCCAGCACCGGGCAGGTGTCAGACCCTATACAGCATCTTTCGATTTAGCAGAGTCCTGTGTTTTTGATAAACAGTCGCCTGGGCCTCTTCACTGCGGCCACCATTGCTGATGGCGTCTCTTCTTCCGAAGTTACGAGACTATTTTGCCTAGTTCCTTAACCATGATTCACTCTAGCACCTTAGGATCCTCTCCTCGACTACCTGTGTCGGTTTATGGTACGGGTTGCTTCACTTCGGCTTTTCTTGGAAGCACTTTCCCTGCAGCAGCTTCGCCCGAAGGCTAGGCCTTGACTATTCCGTCAGTCTCCAGCAGGTACGGCACTCCGTCCCCTTTTTAGTGTGAGCAAGTATGGGAATATTAACCCATTGTCCATCCACTACCCCTTTCGGGTTCGCGTTAGGTCCCGACTAACCCTCAGCTGATTAGCATGGCTGAGGAAACCTTAGTCTTTCGGTGAGCGGGTTTCTCGCCCGCTTTATCGTTACTTATGCCTACATTTTCTTTTCTGTACGCTCCACAATGGCTCACGCCACTGCTTCTGTGCAAACAGAATGCTCCCCTACCAGATATAATAAATTATAAATCCATAGCTTCGGTAATATGCTTATGCCCGATTATTATCCATGCCGGACCGCTCGACTAGTGAGCTGTTACGCACTCTTTAAATGAATGGCTGCTTCCAAGCCAACATCCTAGCTGTCAATGCAGTCCAACCGCGTTGCTTCAACTTAGCATATATTTGGGGACCTTAGCTGTTGGTCTGGGTTCTTTCCCTCTCGGACATGGACCTTAGCACCCATGCCCTCACTGCCGTGGAACATTTATTAGCATTCGGAGTTTGTCAGGAATTGGTAGGATTTGACTCCCCCGCATCCAATCAGTAGCTCTACCTCTAATAAACTTTTTCACGACGCTGCACCTAAATGCATTTCGGGGAGTACGAGCTATCTCCCAGTTTGATTGGCCTTTCACCCCTACCCACAGGTCATCCGAAGACTTTTCAACGTCAACCGGTTCGGTCCTCCACTTTGTGTTACCAAAGCTTCAACCTGCCCATGGGTAGATCACAAGGTTTCGCGTCTGATCCTACTAACTATGCGCCCTGTTCAGACTCGCTTTCGCTCCGGCTCCGGACCTGAAGTCCTTAACCTCGCTAGTAAGATCAACTCGTAGGCTCATTATGCAAAAGGCACGCCGTCACACCATATAGGTGCTCCGACCGCTTGTAGGCGTACGGTTTCAGGTTCTGTTTCACCCTTCTATTCGAAGTGCTTTTCACCTTTCCTTCACAGTACTTGTTCACTATCGGTCTTTCAGGAGTATTTAGCCTTGGAGGATGGTCCCCCCATATTCAGACAGGATTTCACGTGTCCCGCCCTACTCATTTATCATCCTAATATGCCTTTCATATACCGGGCTATCACCGTCTACGGCCGTTCTTTCCAGAACGTTCTATTAAACATATAAGGACTTTTGGGCTAATCCGCTTTCGCTCGCCACTACTTACGGAATCTCTTCGATTTCTTTTCCTCCGGGTACTTAGATGTTTCAGTTCTCCGGGTTTGCCCCTCCTAAGAGGTAATACATCTTCAATGTATTGGGTTGCCCCATTCGGACATCTGCGGATCAATTCGTGTGTGCCGATCCCCGCAGCTTTTCGCAGCTTACCACGTCCTTCGTCGCCTCTGAAAGCCTAGGCATCCGCCATACGCCCTTAACGATTTCTTTCCTGATTGTTAATCAGTTCAATATCTTTATCTAACATCGCTGCCAGATATTCTTGTAAACTCAAACGCTTGGTCGCGCTCGGTTTTCTCTTTGTGATGTTCTTACCGTTGATGTCAATGATCTTTGTTCTTCCTAGTCGTCTGATGAACGGATATTGTTTTGGCTCTATCCGTAACCTTTAGATCAAACTCCTAGAACAGTGGAGAATAAGGGAGTCGAACCCTTGACCTCCTGCGTGCAAGGCAGGCGCTCTAGCCAGCTGAGCTAATTCCCCCTCTAGTAGACTTCAGATGTCAGATGATAGATGTCAGACTTAATGCCTGTCGTCTCATATCTGATGTCTTCCCGTCTTTTACAATTAGTAGTCTCGGGCAGGCTCGAACTGCCGACCTCTACATTATCAGTGTAGCGCTCTAACCAGCTGAGCTACGAGACTTTGTTTTAGATGTTAGATTTTAGACACTACATGGTAGATAATCTCTAACCTATAGTCCTAACTTCTTTTTCTAAATCTCTTATCCCTTATACTAATTTCTAGTGGGTGTATTTTTTAATATAAGCAACCGAGTAAAAAAACCAAAGCTTATTATCTGTATAAGCACTTTTTAATATTTTTTGACGTATAGTCTCTAAAATGAGATGTTCCAGCCGCACCTTCCGGTACGGCTACCTTGTTACGACTTAGCCCTAGTTACCTGTTTTACCCTAGGCAGCTCCTGTTACGGTCACCGACTTCAGGTACCCCAGACTTCCATGGCTTGACGGGCGGTGTGTACAAGGCCCGGGAACGTATTCACCGCGCCATGGCTGATGCGCGATTACTAGCGATTCCAGCTTCATAGAGTCGAGTTGCAGACTCCAATCCGAACTGAGACCGGCTTTCGAGATTTGCATCACATCGCTGTGTAGCTGCCCTCTGTACCGGCCATTGTATTACGTGTGTGGCCCAAGACGTAAGGGCCGTGATGATTTGACGTCATCCCCACCTTCCTCTCTACTTGCGTAGGCAGTCTCACTAGAGTCCTCAACTTAATGGTAGCAACTAGTGACAGGGGTTGCGCTCGTTGCAGGACTTAACCTAACACCTCACGGCACGAGCTGACGACAACCATGCAGCACCTTGGAAAATGTCCGAAGAAGGGTCTGTTTCCAGACCTGTCATTTCCCATTTAAGTCTTGGTAAGGTTCCTCGCGTATCATCGAATTAAACCACATAATCCACCGCTTGTGCGGGCCCCCGTCAATTCCTTTGAGTTTCATTCTTGCGAACGTACTCCCCAGGTGGCTAACTTATCACTTTCGCTTAGTCTCTGAGCCCGAAAGCCCAAAAACGAGTTAGCATCGTTTACGGCGTGGACTACCAGGGTATCTAATCCTGTTCGCTCCCCACGCTTTCGTCCATCAGCGTCAGTTAGATCTTAGTGACCTGCCTTCGCAATTGGTGTTCTAAGTAATATCTATGCATTTCACCGCTACACTACTTATTCCAGCCACTTCAAATCTACTCAAGGCCTGCAGTATCAATGGCAGTTTCATAGTTGAGCTATGAGATTTCACCACTGACTTACAGGCCCGCCTACGGACCCTTTAAACCCAATAAATCCGGATAACGCTTGCACCCTCCGTATTACCGCGGCTGCTGGCACGGAGTTAGCCGGTGCTTATTCGTACAGTACCTTCAGCTTTCCACACGTGGAAAGGTTTATCCCTGTACAAAAGAAGTTTACAACCCATAGGGCCGTCGTCCTTCACGCGGGATGGCTGGATCAGGCTCTCACCCATTGTCCAATATTCCTCACTGCTGCCTCCCGTAGGAGTCTGGTCCGTGTCTCAGTACCAGTGTGGGGGATCACCCTCTCAGGCCCCCTAAAGATCATCGACTTGGTAGGCCGTTACCCTACCAACTATCTAATCTTGCGCGTGCCCATCTCTATCCACCGGAGTTTTCAATATCAAATGATGCCATCTGATATATTATGGGGTATTAATCTTCCTTTCGAAAGGCTATCCCCCAGATAAAGGCAGGTTGCACACGTGTTCCGCACCCGTGCGCCGCTCTCAAGGTCCCGAAGGACCTCTACCGCTCGGCTTGCATGTGTTAGGCCTCCCGCTAGCGTTCATCCTGAGCCAGGATCAAACTCTCCATTGTATGTTCGTTCGTCCCTATACTCAAACTCAATCTAAAATTGACGCTTTGGTTTTTTTCCTTACTTGGTTGTTATATCTTTTATGTCAATGAACTGCGTTCTGTTCGCTTCCCCGGGACATCTAATTCTGTCATCTTGTCCCGATTTGCGAGTGCAAAAGTAGAAAATTATTTTTTAATGACCAAATGTTTTTGAAGAAAATCTTAAAGTTTTTTTTAAGTGACCTTAACCCCTTCTCAAACCCCCGGTCCCGCTCCTGCGCTCCCCTTCTCTCGATAAGGGAATGCAAAGATAGCTATTTTTTCCGACCCGGCAAGTTATTCTGGAAATATTTATAGTCGACCCGAAGGCCCAAACCAAAAATCCCAACCAGATATCATAACCCCCTCCTGCGCTGCCCCTCTCGAAGCGGTTGCAAAAATAGAAACTTTTCGCCTAACCGCAAATTTATCCGGCACTTTTATTCTCATATCTACACTACACCCTGAATATCAACCCTATTATTTAAATATAACAAGAGGGATCGCAAGAAACTTGAATGCTAAACCTCTTGATAATGATTCTCTCGTATGCGAATTGATGGCTTTTGAAGATAGCAGATTTAAAATCCATCTTTATCAGATTTCATCTTTTGTCGATTTTTTGTTTGTTTTTTTTGTGCAGTTGCAAGAAAACAAAACATTAAGAAAATGTTAAAAGGCGTTCCATAAATTTATTTAACCAGATATAAAATGTGTTAAATAAAATTGGGTAATATTAATTTATGATTATTGGAGATTAAAAAAATAATCTTGTAGTACTTTTCTCTGCTCTGTTGTCAGGTTAGCCTTGGGATGATAACTGACATAAGAAGGTAAAGGCATTTGAAGATCGCGAACGGTGCTAATCGTTTTTTGAACAGCATTTTGTTTTAAATCCTCATTGTATCTGCCCCATTCGGAAAAATTAAGATATTCCCGACCTTCATTAATATGATCTTTAACAGCCCATGAAATTGGGGCTATGTAAGAATATTGCGGATAAACAGTCTCATTGGAATGGCAATCATAGCAAGCGTTCTTCAGAATTGTCTTTATATTTCCCGGAGTCTTATAAATATCAACAAAGTTATCTTTCCTATCGACAGGTTTATTTTCTCTATTAACAGGAATAAATTGTATTGCCAGAAAAACAATAACTATCCAAAAAATTATTTTTTTCAATTGACAGGCTGCTCTTCTTTTGTTAAATCCCAATTCTCATTGATCTCCCACATTTGTCGTGCATTGATATTGCTCATTGCATCTTTTTCCCCAACCTTCTTGAAAAGATATACATCCTCCGCCAAAGTTTCGGTTGCAAAATCTGCGTTATCCCAATATCCATTTTCATTGTTATCCACCAAAATCCTTAGTTTATAAGTTCCCGGTTTTATATTGACAAACGCAATCTCAGATTGATTGGTATATTGCTGATATGCGGGTTCATTTTTTTCATTAAGTAATTGTATCCAAAATTTGTGAGCAGGCGGGTTTATAAGATGGACCTTAAAGCTCCCGAACTCTTCCGGTTTTGAAACATCGAAATCAAAACGAACACTTTCACTGGATCTGTTATAATAAGAAATGACCGTATTTTTAGGAACAGTCAGTTTATATTTCTTTCCAGAAACAAAATTTGATTTAACAATAACTTGTGTCGAATCTAACTCCGAGATCCTTGCTGTGAAATCCTGGGTAATACTGTCTGACTCCAGCTTCCAGTTTTCTGGTTGGATCTTATTAATAATATAATTAGAGGAAAATCGAAAATCCGTTTCTGGTGCCAGTTTATTAGAAAAGGGATTTGCAATAGTCATTTCATCCTTTGCAGGTTTCTTATAAAATACAGACATTGTATCTTGTTTGGAACCTGTATCATAAGAAAATTTCAGATTCTCACTTACTGTTGCTCCAATATTCTCTTTTGCAGCATCGAACCAAATTCGAACAGAATCTGATTTTGCCTTGTGTGTCACTTTGTAATCTGTCGGTTTTTCTCCTACAGTTTTCACGATGACTTTATCAGGATTACCTTCGAAAATCATTGCTACACCTCCCACGGTTGCAGCCATTTCCTTATATTTTACAATTTTTTTTGATGGAAAAGTTTTCATCCTCATTCCCGAAATACTACTTTCAAGATTGATTTCTGCTTTTTGGAAAGCAACACTCTCTTTCCCCGAGTCATAGATGGAATTACTATTCTCATCATCGAAACCAATGATCCTATATTTTCCAGGTGTCAGGTAATTGAGTTCAAAATAACCATCCTCATCGGCTTTTGTAATGTAATAAGGTTTTTGGCGGTAATTCATACTATCTTTTACTTGATAAAGTCCAACTACCAAGTTTTTTTCTTTTCCTTCTGAGTTTTTACTATTCCCTAAGGCATCAGAAATTGTTCCACTTATATAGAGATCATCCAGTTTTTCTCCCGTCGAAAAAGCAAAATTGAAATAGGGCAACACATTACCTTCATTAAGGTCCACAACAGAATTTCCAAAATTGAAGTTATAAGTCGTGTTTGATTGCAAAGAATCTTTCCATTGGATTTCCAAATACTTGTTCCCCGTAGAAGAAGGAAGAATCTTGGTATATTTTATAGGTGGGGAAATGATCAGATTTTTACTAATGTCTTTCAACTGGATATATTCGTTAAAATAGATTCTAAGTTCTTTAATATTTTTCGAAACATTAACTCTGGTCGTATCAATATTAGAGCCTATCATTTTTGGAGCGATGGAATCTTTTTTTCCTCCCACAGGTGAACCTACTCTGGCACAACTTACCAAAACCAACGATGCAAAAAGCCAAAGAAGAAACTGCTTCATTATAAAAATTAGATATTAGATGTTGGAATTTAGATTTTAGACTAAAATCCTCGAGTGCAAAAATAAGGAAACTTTGATACAAAATTGTTTCGACAATTGTAAAGTAAGTTAAATTGAAAACAAAAATGAGTTTTAAAATTAAAACTCATTATATATATGCTTCAAAATATCTTTATCTGCTTCTGTGATGGCTATTTTTCTGCGTCCCATCGCTTTTTCCGCGACTTCATAGGATTTTTCCAATTTGAATTTCTCATCACCCTTCATTCCTCCCCAGGAAAAGCTATCCACCAAATTTGGAGGAAAACCTGATTTGAAGATATTAGCCGCAACACCGACCACAGTTCCTGTATTAAGTTGTGTATTAATCGCTGTTTTGGAATGATCTCCCATTATCAGCCCACAAAATTGCAATCCGGAGTCGAGAAACCTTTTTTTCCTATAATTCCAAAGTTTTACGGAAGCATAGTTATTTTTAAGATTTGACGAATTGGTATCTGCACCCAAATTACACCATTCCCCGATTACAGAATTGCCCACGAAACCATCGTGACCTTTGTTGGTATAACCAAAAATCACAATGTTATTGACCTCTCCACCGACTTTGGAATGTGGCCCAATCGTAGTTCCACCATATAATTTGGTTCCTAAGTTTATTTTCGAGTCTTCGCAAAGCGCCAAAGAACCACGGATATTGGAACCTTCCATGATCTCCGCATTCTTTCCGATATAGATCCGTCCAGTTTTACAATTGATAGTGGAATATTCTACTACAGCACCTTCTTCTATAAACAGGTTTTCTCTATCCCCAATAAAACCGTTCGTAGGTGATAATTCCTGAGAATCTCTATCTCCTTTTATCAAATCGAAATCGAAATTAATGGCAAAATCGTTATGTGAAAAAATATCCGTTGGTTTTTCTATGAATAATAATTTCTCATGGATATCCGTCATTTTATTGATCTGGTTCAAAGAAAAATTCTCCATATTGATGTTCGCCACCAGAACCTCATTTTCATAAACCAAAGCCTCACCAGGTTGCAAGTCTTTAATTTGTTTCAAAACTTCGTTTGAAGGGAAGAAATTAGGAACAATGAAAAGACTTTGTTCAGGTTTCGGTTCTTTGAATTTATCCTGAAGATAATTTTCAGTTATATAAAAAACATCATCTATCTCAAGAAGTTTTTTCCATCTTTCTGAGAAGGTCAGAATTCCCATTCGCATTTCTGCAACAGGTCTTGTGAAAGTCAACGGAAGGAAATCTTCCCAATATTGTGCGTCTGAGAATACTAATTGCATTATTTATTCTGAGTTTAAAATTCCAAATTCAACGTTGAGCAAATTTACAAATAAAAAAACCTTCCGAAAACGAAAGGCTTGTATTTATAAAACGAGCTAAGATTACTTAGCGAATTTTTTGTATTTGTTCATGAACTTATCAACTCTACCAGCAGTGTCAACCAATTTAGTCTTACCTGTGTAGAATGGGTGAGAAGTTGAAGAGATCTCCATTTTGATCAAAGGATATTCTTGTCCTTCGAACTCGATAGTATCTTTAGTATCAGCAGTAGATTTACAAAGGAACATTTCATCGTTGCTCATATCTTTGAAAACTACCAATCTATAATTTTCTGGGTGTATGCCTTGTTTCATTTTCAGAAGTTTTAAAATTTGTTATAATATGAGTTTCGGACTAATGGATCCAGCAACTCTGGTTTTGAGGATGCAAAAATAAGAAAACTTTTTTATTCTGCAAATATTTATTCCGAAAATTAAAAATCCCGACCGTTCCATAATTTTTATCATTCTCCTGGCAATAATCGGTTATTAATATTGCTTCAATAAAATTCTTTGCATATTTTTATCCCAAACTAAAAATTGAGAACATATGTCTGATTTAACTTTCGAAAAGTATAACCTTGCCATAGACAACTGGAATCTGTCAAAATCAAATTATTCTGATATCCAAAGTCTTATATCTCCGCAAAAGGTTTTCACATTGTTTCCGGACCAGATAGATTGGCTAGCCAACAACAACGAAACTGAGACCTACTTCCGTCTTGATATCGGTGTGCAGAGAGATGAATTGATCCTGATACTGGCTCCAAGAACAACTTTTGGTGATATAAAAATATTAGACCATTACGAGTATGCTCCGCTAGGCTTTCTGGAGAATGACCTTACGCTGACCCAGACCAAGACCTACACAATGACCAATAATTATATATTGTCCAAGGACCTTACAAAACACGAGAACGACACCGATGTCAGCTTTCCGATTCTACAACAACCGGTAACAGCCCAACAAATTGCCGTAGATGAAATCGAGTCCTGGAGAGAAAACGGGATGGACTGGCTAAGTCTGGAGTCCAACGAGTTCAATGGGGAAAGGATATTTCAAAGCTTTTATGTGCCCAAGGCAGACCTCTTGCAAAATCAGGATGATGCCACAAGTATTGTTTGTGCATTTGGATTGAAATATTCGCCTGTATATCAGCGATTGCTGCCAACTCTGATCTTCATTTCTTGTTTTGATGACCCGAGTTTGAAAAATGTGACCACAAAGTTGCCATCCAATACGTATGACTGGTCAAGGCCATATCCGCCCTATACAGCATCAACAATAGGATAAATTGTGGAAAAGATATTTGAAATCTGTGCTACATTAGCAGATATTTTTCTGGGAATTACGCTTATCATTGCAATCATAAAGCTTAAGTTCTTTACAAAAAATGAAAGATGGTATATCTATTATGCCTTTTTCGTGTTTTGTATAGAGATCATCATGTTTTTCAAAATAAAACAAACACATACCCATCTCTATCCTATCTATATTGCCGGAGAGTTCTTCTTGCTGAGCGGAACTTTCTTAAAAAAACTCAGTTTTAGCAGATATTATTTTATTCCGATAATACTTTTAAGTTTGGTATTCTTGACCGCAAGTCAAATATTTCCGTATTATGAAAATGATTACTCCAAGGCAATATCCAATTTGATTATCATCTGTCTTATCGCATATTCGCTAATTCAGGAGATAAGACATTCAACTAAAAGCCAATTTCTTTTTTTGGACGGAATGCTTTTTTTGTATTACACCGTAAGCATTTTTATTTTTATGTTGCAGCATCAAGTGCTCAGATTTGACCACGAATCTTTTTTTATAATCTGGGCCATCAATAATATACTGCTTGTCATCCTATATTTAACATTTTTATATACTTTTTTAAAATTAAAGAAATAAAACTCAATATCATTTTTCTGGTCTTGTTGATTGTCGTTCTGATAATCATCATATCCTTTATATTATTAGCGTACCGAAGTTTTATTCAGCGCATTATCAAAGAAAAGGACATCCAGTTTCAGGCAGAGCTAAATCATCAGCAGGAACTGACGATGGAACATATCAAAGGGCAGGAAGATGAAAGAAAACGAATTGCCATATCTGTACATGATGACATTGGTAATCGTCTCAATATTCTCTCACTTTGGCTCAACAATCTCGATGCAGAAAACCAGGAAGCTTCCAAAAAGGTCATTACTAATCAGATCACCGAGCTTATAGATTCTACCCGAAATATATCGCATTCTCTTTATCCTGTAAATTTGGAGACGCTGGGTCTGGTTTTATATTTACAAGAACTGGTTACTAATCTTTCCCATAAAATAAATCTCATACTGCAGATCGATCCTGCCTATCAGAAAAAAGATATATTTACAGAAGTCCAGATCTACAGAGTGATTCAGGAATTCACGACCAATGTAATGAAACACTCGAATGCTAATGAAGTAGTCGTTTACATTAGAAATCATCAGAAATATCTGACTATGATACTTTCTGATAACGGACAAGGTTTCGATTACGAAAAAGCAGGCAAAGGAATGGGAATCAAAAACATCGAATCCAGAATCAGTTCCGTGAAAGGCTTTTACAAATGGAAAAACAAAATCGGGATAGGAAGCCGATTGATCATTAATATTCCTAATTAATTATGAGTGAAAAAATTAAAATTGTTTTGGTGGATGATGAACAGCTCATTCTGGAAGGAATCAAAATGCTGCTTGCTGCACAAACAAATATCTCTGTAGATTTTGCCGCCACTTCTGGTAAAGAGATTTTGGAACATTTGGAGACAATAGGCGCCACTGATTTTCCGGATATCGCCATGATCGATGTACAGATGCAACCTATGGATGGATTCGAACTCGTAGAAATCCTGAAAAAAAACTATCCTAACCTAAAGATCATTATCCTTTCTTCGCATTACAAGAGCAGTGTTCTTGGTTATATGATCAAACTGGGCGTTTCTGCTTTTCTTCCAAAAAACTCTGATAAAAAGACTTTTATAGAAGCCATAGAAGCAGTTGACCAGAACGGAATGTATTTTACAAAAGAAGATCATGAAATGCTTCTATCTTATATGAATACCCCTTCCCGAAAAAAATCATTATTTGAAAACGAAGAAACGCTTACCAACCGAGAAATAGATGTTGTAAAACTGATCTGCCAGGAAAAGACCAATCAGGAGATCGCTGATATATTGTTCCTAAGTCCCAGAACTGTGGAAAGCCACCGCCAACGGATCCTTGACAAGATTGGCGCCAAAAACACGGTAGGGATTGTTATCTATGCCGTTATTAATAACATCCATTCTGTTTCAATTAAACTATAGTTCCTAAAAATTCAGTATTTTTACTCTAATACAGGATTATTTTTTATTATTTCTTTGAAGTATGAAAATGTAAAAAAACAATTATCTAATTTTTTACAATATGTCTTCCCCAATAGAAATAATAAACTCTACCAATTATATCATCTCAGGCGAGATCTCTTATATGACTGTCTTTTGTTCCAGTCATTATTTTTTTGTGAAACCAAATACTAATTGGGAATCAGAAAAACGGGGAATCTGTCCTATCGTTCAGGTTTCAGCGATGATCAGAACGCCGAGAGGCGTTTTTACGGCAAAGCCATTTGTTTCTATTGGAACGGCTTACAGCTCATTTGAAGTAATACAAACAAGAGAAAATGTTTTTTGTGTCACAAGATCCAGAAATAAAACCAATAAAAAATCGGTAATATTAGAATCTAGCGATCATTTTTTTTAAAGCAAAAATAAGACAGACCTGCTTCATATTTTTAAAGCTTCATCAAAAATGTATTGATGAAGCTTTTTTATTGATTCAAAAACATTTCCGTATAAATACTTAATCATAAAATTGGTAATTTCTGCTCTGTTTCCACACGTGTGTATTATAATATCTTTGTACAAGAAGATACAGACACAAATTCATATATAATAGTTAGCAATTTCTGCTCTCATCGGCAGAACGCTCCAAGATTAGAAACTAATAATGATGAGAATGTTTCAGAAAATTAAGTTATGAGTCGGATCAGCAACTTAATCCCTTAAATGGAGAAAATCCCTTTCAGATTTGAAAGGGATTTTATTTGTTGTAAAATTTTCAATAAAAAAATATTATTTTCGCTTCCATAAAACAATAAAAGAAGTCAATATTTCTAACTTGCCAAAAGGAAATTACCTTGTGAAAATCAAAACGGACAAAGAGAATATCACTCAGAAAATCATCAAAGAATAAAACGAAAGCCTTTCAGAATTTGAAAGGCTTTTTGTTGGCAATTATTTATTTTTAAAACTATTAATGGCATTCACTGTAAACTCCGACAGAACCAATTGTCCGCTGACCGCCGCACGCTCAGTTAAGAGATGGTCCCAGTGCTCTGTTCCTTTCCAAAGAATGTTTTTCAGTTCGAACATTGCTTCTGGGTTTGAAGCTGCTAGTTTCTCTGCAAGAATTTGGATTTCAGCATCCATTTCTTCCGTCGTTTCGTACATATCCTGGAACATATTTTTTTCTCTTGCCCATTCAGCAGAGTAAAATTCAGTTGCGTTGATGGCTAATTGAGCAAAAGCGGAAGTTCCGATTTTCTTTTCTACAACCGGACTGATAACAAAAGGTCCAATCCCGACCGCCAATTCACTTAGTTTGACAGAAGCATTTTCCGTAGCAAAAGTATAATCAGCAGCACAGGCAATTCCAACTCCTCCTCCCACAGCTTTTCCATGAATTCTTGCGATGATGAGTTTCGGAGATTTTCGCATAGCGTTGATGACGTTGGCAAAACCTGAGAAAAATGTTTTTCCCGTTTCGAAATCTTTGATTGAAATCAATTCGTCAAAAGAAGCACCTCCACAAAAGGCTTTTTCGCCAGCACTTTTTAATATGATGACTTTTGCATCGTCATTTTTTCCAAGGTTATTGATTTCTTCTACCAGATTTTTAAGTTGAGAACTCGGCATCGAGTTGCTTTGCGGATGAAAAAACTCGATGGTTCCGATTCCGTTTTCTATGGTTGATTTTACGTATGCTTCCATTTTTAAATATTAAATAATTGAAAGAATAAAAATTTCGAATCGCAATCTTTTATCTTTATTCTTTTCTTTTGTTTCTTAATTTATTCTTGATTAAGTTTTTTCACCATCGTCAAAATCGTAGCAATCGCCACAGTTTCTCCGGTTTCGTCATAAACATCCACGAGCCAGCGGACGATTCCTTTGGCAATATCGTCTTCATCCCGTTTTTCCTGACTGATTTTTTCTTTGCAGGTAAACTTCACGCCAATCGTCATTCCCGGATAAACGGGTTTCACGAAACGGCATTCGTCCAAACCGTAATTAAGCAAAACAGGACCTTTTCTCGGGTCAACAAATAATCCCGCCGCTTTGCTCAAAATGAAATATCCGTGCGCTACTCTACCTTCGAAAATCGTTCCTTCCAAAGATGTCGCGTCCATATGTGCATAGAAATTATCACCGGAAACATTGGCAAAATTCGTAATATCTGCTTCGGTAACGGTATGTTTCGCCGTGATGTAAGTTTCACTGACTTTCAGTTCTTCAAAATGCTTTCTGAAGGGATGAATATTGTCCTCAAACTGTTTTCCGCCGTACTGATATTGCTGCGTAATGTTGGTCAAAGTCGTTGGCGAACCTTGGATTGCCGTGCGTTGCATATAATGAAGAACGCCACGTTTCCCGCCCATTTCCTCGCCTCCGCCAGCTCTTCCCGGTCCGCCGTGAACCAGCATTGGCAAAGGCGAACCGTGACCTGTACTTTCTTTCGCGCAATCGGAATTGAGTATTAAAATCCGGCCGTGCATCGATGCAGCACCGATGACAAAATCTCTTGCAAAATCGTCGTCAGCCGTCACAACAGAACAGCAAAGCGAACCTTTTCCCATTCTCGCCAGCTCAATCGCTTCATCGATATTATGGTAAGGAATAATGGTACTGACTGGTCCGAAAGCCTCAATATTATGGCAATCTGTATATTTAAAAGGGTCTGAATTAAGGAATAAAATCGGGGAAATGAAAGCGCCTTTGCTTTTGTCCGCACCTTTCACATCAAAATCATCCACATTCCCAAAAACGATTTCCTGAGTTTTGGATAATTCCTGTACTTTCTCGGAAACTTCCTTCACCTGGTCTTTATTTGCCAAAGCGCCCATTCTCACACCTTCGACATTCGGGTCGCCGATGACAACGGTTGAAAGTCTTTGTCCAAGCGCAATCTGAACATCTTCAACCAAATTAATAGGCACTAAAATTCTTCTCACCGCCGTACATTTTTGTCCAGCTTTGGTCGTCATTTCACGAACGGCTTCTTTAATGAACAAATCAAATTCCGCTGTTCCTGGTTTTGCATCTTCGCCTAAAACCATTGCATTCAAAGAATCGGCTTCCAAATTGAAAGGCACAGATTCTTCAAGAATTCTTGGATGAGACTTTAGCATTTTCCCTGTGGAAGCCGAACCTGTAAAAGTCACGACATCTTCGCTCGTCACACTTTCCAAGATTCCGTTGGCTGAACCACAAATCAGTTGCAGACTTCCTTCGGGTAAAATTTGGGAAGCGATGATTTCTTTAACGACAACTTCTGTTAAAAAGCTTGTTGCGGTTGCAGGTTTTACGATTGCCGGAACGCCAGCCAAAAGATTGACCGCAATTTTCTCCAACATTCCCCAAACCGGAAAATTAAATGCATTGATATGAATTGCAACCCCACGTTTCGGCGTGCAAATATGATGACCAATGAAAGTTCCTTCCTTGGAAAGTTTCACTGCATCGCCATCTATATAATAAGGTAAATCAGGAAATTGTCTTCGAAGTGATGCATTCGCAAAAAGATTTCCGATGCCACCTTCAATGTCAACCCAACTGTCAGCTTTGGTTGCGCCGGTTGCCCAACTCACTTTATAGAACGTTTCTTTCTTTTCCAAAAGATGAAAAGCTAGTTTCTTCAGCATCAATCCTCTTTCCTGGAAAGTCAATTTTCTAAGAGCCGGACCGCCAACTTTTCTGGCGTAATCCATCATCTCCGCAAAATCCAAACCTTTGGAAGTCGCTGTTGCCACCAAATCACCGTTGATGGAATTATATAAAGCCTGCCCTTCTCCCTCTCCTTTTGTCCATCTGCCGAGCGCGTAATTTTCTAGTTGCATAATTTTAATTTTTAGACTTAGAGATAATAGACGGATAGATGATAGATTTTAAAATGTCTGTTTTCTATTCGTCTATCATCTATTGGTCTGATTTAAACTTTCTCAATAATCACCGCAAAACCTTGTCCCAACCCAACACACATCGTTGCCATGGCATATTTTTTATTTTGGTTTTGAAGTTCATACATTGCTGAATTCAGGATTCTTGCTCCACTCATTCCAAGTGGATGTCCGAGTGCGATTGCGCCGCCGTTTGGATTGATTCGCGAGTCGTTGTCATCCAATCCCCAAGCTCTGATGCAAGCTAAACTTTGTGCAGCAAATGCTTCATTTAATTCAATAATATCAATATCATTAAATGTCAATCCTGCTTTTTGCAATGCTAATTCAGCTGCTTTTACAGGACCAATTCCCATCAATCTTGGTTCAACACCGACAACCGCGCTGGAAACTATTCTTGCTTTTGGCGTTAATCCAAATTCTTTAATCGCATTTTCCGAAGCTAATAAATTTACAGCTGCGCCGTCATTCAATCCGGAAGCATTTCCTGCTGTTACCGTTCCGTCTTTTTTGAAAGCTGTTCTTAATTTTGACAAACCTTCCAATGTTGTATCGTTTTTCGGGAATTCATCTTTATCGAAAATCAAATCTTCGCCTTTTCTCTGAGGAATATTGACCGGAACAATTTCTTGCGACAATCTTCCGCTTTCCTGAGCAACTCTCACTTTCTGCTGAGAATTAAAGGCAAACAAATCCTGGTCTTCACGGGAAATTTGGTCACGTTCAGCCAGATTTTCTGCTGTCTCGCCCATTGCATCCACACCATACATTTCTTTCATTTTCGGATTGACGAACCGCCAGCCGAAAGTCGTGTCGTAGATTTTTGAATCACCACCAAACGGGTTTTCAGATTTTGAAATCACCAATGGTCCGCGCGTCATATTTTCCACACCACCAGAAATCATCAAATCTGCATCGCCAACCTGAATGGCTCTCGCTGCATTAATCGCCGCCGACAAACCAGAAGCACAAAGTCTATTCACCGTTTCGCCAGGCACGTGATAATCCAAACCGGAAAGCAAAGCTGACATTCTTGCGATATTTCGGTTGTCCTCGCCGGCTTGGTTGGCGCAACCTAAAACGACATCGTAGATTTTACTTTGGTCGATGCTCGGATTTCTTTCCAATAATTTTTTGATGACAAAAGCCGCCATATCATCGGGACGAACGGAAGATAAACTTCCTTTCAGTTTTCCAATTGGCGTTCGGATGCCATCTATTATATATGCGTTGTTCATTTTTTATGATTGATTAATGATAATCGATAAATGATTTAGTTATTGTAAATTTTTAATTAACCACATAGACACATAGAGTTAAGGATTAAATTTTAAAAGTTAGAGAAGAAATAATTTGCGTGAACTATTTAAACTTTATAAAAAACTATGTGTCTATGTGGTTCAAAATATTATTAATAAAAAGTTTTATTCTGTTTTATTAAGTTTCTAATAATCGGACTGCATCTGTAGCGGTCTTCGTGGTAGAAATTATAAAGTTCATCAAGCTCGTTCTGAAGATTTTCTAAACCAAATTCGTCTGCCCATTTCAGTAATCCTTTTGGATAATTCACGCCTTTTGTCATTGCCAAATCGATGTCTTCTGCGGAAGCAATGTTTAAGAAATAAGCATCTGCGGCTTCATTCATCAACATTACCAAGATTCTTTTGAAGATTAATTCTAATAATTCAGGATTTTCATTTGGTTCAGATTGTTCTGCATTTTCAGAATAATCATAAAATCCTTTTCCTGACTTTCTTCCAAAATAACCAGCTTCAAATAATCGTTTTTGGGTAAATGACGGTTTGAATCTCGGGTCGTAGAAAAATTCTTTGAAGACACTTTCCGTAACTCTGTAATTCACATCGTGACCAATGAAATCCATCAGTTGAAATGGTCCCATTTTGAATCCGCCTAAACTTACCATTGCAAAATCTATAGTTGCACAATCAGCAATTCCTTCTTCCAAAATCCGGATGGCTTCTCCGTAAAATGGTCTTGCGACGCGGTTCACAATAAAACCGGGTGTATCTTTTGCAATCACCGGAAGTTTTTTCCAGCTTTCTACTAAGTTTTTCACTTGTGAAGCTAAATTTTTATCCGTTTGAACAGCAGGAATAACCTCAACCAAAGCCATTAACGGCGCAGGATTGAAGAAATGAATCCCAATCACACGTTCCGGTTTCTGACAAGCCGATGCAATGGATGCAATGGATAACGATGACGTGTTGGTCGCCAAAATGCAATCTTCGGAAACCAGACTTTCCAATTTTTGGAACAAATCTTTTTTGATTTCCAACTCTTCAATAATGGCTTCGATAATTAATTCTGAGTCTTTTAATTCGGATAATTTATCACTCAATCGAATCTTATCAAAATAAGTTTCCGCTTCCTCGAATGTCATTTTGCCTTTCTCGGCCAATTTCTGAAACTGTGCTTCGAGGTTTTGTCCTGCTTTTTCTACGGCAGTTGGATTGCTGTCGTACAACAAAACCTCGTTTCCGGCTGTTGCCAAAACCTGTGCTATTCCACTTCCCATTGCTCCGCTACCGACTATTCCTATTTTCATTTTTAATTGTAAAATGTATGATGTAAAAAGTACAATGACTTTTTTTTTCGTTTTAATTTAAATCAAACAACTATCAACTAACAACCATCAACCAAATTAATGACATTTAAAATAATCAAAAGGTTCTTTACAATCATCACATTGATATAATGCCTTGCACGCTGTGGAACCAAACTGACTTACCAAATGGGTGTGTTTTGAACTGCAAAGCGGACATTCTACCTCATCTGTTTTGGAAAATAATTCATCACTATTTTTTGAATAGACAGGTGGTGCAATGCCGTAAGCCTTTAGTTTTTGTTTTCCTTCTTCAGTCATCCAATCGGTTGTCCACGCCGGACTTAATTGGTTTGTTATTTTAATATTGTTGAAACCTTTTTCAATCAGTTTTAATTTAATCGACATATTAATCATCGATGTGGCAGGACAACCGGAGTAAGTTGGTGTCACTACCACTTCGATTTCGTCATCATTGAATCGCACATCGCGGATGATTCCCAAATCCAAAAGATTGAGAACCGGAACTTCCGGGTCAGGAACTTCCTTTAAGATTTGCCAGATGTCATTTTCCGTGATTGTCATTTTTATTACAAAGGCTAATAATTGTGTCGCCCCTTCAGGGCTCTCTTCATTTTGGTCATTTTTACATCGGGTTTCACCCGACGCTATTAACATTAAGCCACTACGTGGCTTGACAAGATTGAGTCATTGTCATTTCTCTTATAAATCTACCATTCCATATTTGGATAAGTGCGTTGCATTATTTGCATTTCTGCTAAGATGTAACCCATTTTCTCGGTATGTTTTCCGTCTTTTCCGCCTGTCAGTTTTCTTGATTTTTCGAAATCGATGGACAATGTGGCTTCGTTCAGGATTTCAAGAACTTTGGTTTCCCATTTTGTTCGGAAGATTCTGATGTCTGGGATGATGTTTTGTTCAATTAATTCTAATTCCCAGTTTGTAGGAATGAACATTTCGTCTGTGAAATCCACCAAATCATTAACTGACTTTTGGATTTTGTTGTGGCTTTCTTCTGTACCGTCGCCTAATCGAATCATCCATTCGCTACTCCATTTTAAGTGATAGGTTACTTCTTTCAAAGACTTTTCTGCGATGGAAGCGAGTTTCAAATCTGAATGGTGTTTCAGTTCTGTCAATAATAAATGATGATAAGCATCGAAGAAAAACTGTCTCGCAATCGTGTCTCCGAAATGTCCGTTTTCTTTTTCTACCAACAACAGATTCTTGAAATCACGCTCGTTTCTTAGGAAGGCCAAATCGTCTTCGGTTTTTCCTTCATTCTGAATCTCAACGGCATATTGATAATAGTTGGAAGATTCTCCCAACAAATCCAAAGCGATGTTTGACAAGGCAATATCCTGTTCCAAGACTGGACCTTTCCCACACCATTCGCAAAGACGCTGTCCGAGAATGAGGCTTGTGTCTGCGAGGTGCAGGAGATAATTGAGCCAGTTGTTTTTATTTTTTTCCATTTTATGTTTAATTTGAACGCAAAGCGCACAAAGTTTTTATTTATTACAATGTTTTAAGGTTCGCAAAGACGTAAAACTCATCAAAGAATTAGACTTCTAAGTTTTTTGTCATTCCGTAGGAATCTCAACAGTCTAGATTGACTTCGTCGAACCACTTCGTTAGGTTTCCTACGGAATGACAAACTGCGTGGTTATAACGAAATCTATTTTTATGTAGAATCTGCAGCCCGACTTGAGTGGAAATCCTTTTTTGTGGCTGGAAAAGCTGGGCAAAAAGATTGGGAACGGAAGGCGGAAATAGCTGCCATAATAATTACATATTCTTCACTTCCTCCGGAACGTGGTAAAACGTGGGATGGCGGTAAACTTTGTCTTCCGAAGGTTCGTAAAATGCCTCGGAATCGTCGGGATTTGTGGCGTGGATGTGTTTGGATTCTACCACCCAAATGCTGACGCCCTCCATCCTTCTGGTGTAAACATCACGTGCGTTTTGGATTGCCATCTCAGCATCTGCCGCGTGGAGACTGCCGACGTGCTTGTGGTCGAGGCCTTGTCTGCTTCTGATGAAAACCTCCCAAAGTGGCCATTCTGTATTTTGCATAATATTTCAGATTAGAGACGGATAGATTAGAGATGATAGACTTTAATCTGCCGGCTTATATTAAACTGTTTTTCTGTTTTGTTCTTCTCTTAATTTTCTTTTCTCGTGGTAAGCGGTTGCGGCTTCTCTTACCCAAGCGCCGTCATCGAAGGCTTTTTTGCGGGTTTCGACACGTTCTTTATTGCAAGCGCCGTTGCCTTTGACCACTTTCCAAAACTCATCCCAATCGATTTCTCCGAATTCGTAATGGCCGGTTTCTTCATTGAATTTCAGGTCTGGGTCGGGAATCGTCAGACCCAGATATTCTGCCTGAGGAATGGAAACGTCTACGAAACGCTGTCTCAGCTCGTCATTGGTGAATCGTTTGATTCGCCATTTCATTGACATTTCTGTATTTCCAGATTCGGCGTCTTTGGGTCCGAACATCATCAACGTCGGCCACCACCAACGGTTGAACGCATCCTGAGCCATTGCTTTCTGCTCCGGCGAACCTTGTGCAAGTTTCATCATCAGCTCGTAACCTTGTCTCTGGTGGAAACTTTCTTCCTTGCAAATCCGAACCATCGCTCTGGCATAAGGTCCGTAAGAAGCTCGGCAAAGTGGCACTTGATTCAGAATCGCAGCACCATCTACCAGCCAGCCGATTGCGCCCATATCTGCCCAAGTCAAGGTTGGATAATTGAAAATGCTGGAATATTTAGCTTTCCCGGAATGTAAATCATTTATTGTTTCGTCTCTTGTAACGCCCAAAGTTTCGGCGGCACAATAGAGATACAGGCCGTGGCCAGCTTCATCCTGAACTTTTGCCAGAAGAATTTTTTTCCGGTTCAAAGTTGGGGCGCGTGTAATCCAGTTGGCTTCCGGCAACATTCCGACAATCTCGGAATGGGCGTGCTGGGAAATCTGACGAATCAGGGTTTTTCTGTACGCGTCCGGCATCCAGTCTTTTGGTTCGATGCGGATTTCGCTGTCTATTTTATTCTGAAAATGTTCTTCTAAGTTGATTTCTGTTGTTTCCATAATGTTTTGGTTTAATGGAATTTTATTTAAACGCAAAGCGCGCAAAGTTTTTTATTTATTTTACCGTTTTTTAAGTTCGCAAAGACGTAAAACTCATCAAAGAATTAAACTTCAAAGTTTTTTTGTCATTCCGTAGAAATCTCAATGGTTTAGATTGACTTCGTCGAACCACTTCGTTAGGTTTCCTACGGAATGACAAACTTGGTGGTTATAACTTAATCTTGTTTTATACCGAATCTGCAGCCCGACTTGAGCGGAAATCCTTTTTTGCTTTTACTTCGTTTTCTAATTGAAGACAAAGCGTCTGCAAAAAAGATTGGGAGCGGAAGGCGGATACAGCTGCCATAATTATTATTTTATTTTATTTAATATCAAAATTCACAACCACTTCCTCCGACCTCGGATGCGCCTGGCAAGACAGAATAAATCCTGCGGCAATCTCGTCCGGTTCCAAGGAATAATTGATGTCCATCACGACTTCGCCTTTTTCCAGTTTGCATTTGCAAGTGGCGCAAACACCACCTTTGCAGGCGTATGGCAAGTCGGCTCCGTTTTGCAAAGCGGCATCCAAAATAGTTGGACCGTGGTAAGCTAAATCTAATTTCAGAGCGGTTGCATCCAATTTCACAGTGACTTTACTAAAATCATCATCGGATTTATTAACAGCCAGCTCGTGTTCTTTTTTCTTTTCGGCTGAGGCTGCACTGAAGAATAATTCGAAATGAATTTTCTTAGCCTCAACGCCGGATTGGATTAAAGTATCTCTCACACTCAGAATCATTTCTTCCGGTCCGCAAAGGAAAACCTCATCGATTTTTTCGGCCGGAATGATATTTTTAAGAAAAGATTCAGCTTTATCGGAATTGATCCTTCCGCTTAACAAGTCAGCATCTGCCACTTCTCGGCTGAGAATGTGATAAACGCTCAATCGTTCCATAAAACGGTTTTTCAAAGCTTCGATTTCTTCTTTGAAAATAATCGTTCCTTTATTTTTATTTCCGTAAATCAGGATAAATTGGCTTTGAGGCTCGTTTTTCAAAACGGATTTGATAATCGAAATAATTGGCGTGATTCCGCTTCCAGCAGCAAAAGCAACGTAAATTTTTTTGTTTTCGGGGTTGAGTTCCGTGTAGAATTTCCCCATTGGAGGCATCACTTCCAAAATGTCTCCTTCTTTCAGGTTTTCATTCATAAAAGAAGAAAATAAACCTTCGGGAACTTTTTTTACAGCAACTTTCAATTCGTTTTCGTGCGGACTTGCGCAAATCGAATAAGAACGACGTAGCTCCTGTTCGCCATTGATTTGTCGGAATGTCAAATATTGTCCTTGCGTGAATTTGAATTGTTCTGATAATTCTGCAGGCACATCAAAACTCACGGAAACACAATCCTGTGTTTCTTTCTTGACTTTTTTTACTTTTAAAGGGTGAAAAACTACTGACATTTATTTTTAAACGCAAAGTGCGCAAAGTTTTTTTGATTAACTATATGTTTTTATGTTCGCAAAGCCGTTTACGCTTAGCTAAGATTTATAAAATTTGGCTATAGCCAAATTACTTTTCTATTTATCAGACGGGCTAAAGCCCGCCTCTATTGATATTTAAACCATTTATTAGTTGAACACAAAGTTCACAAAGATTTTTTTGGCATTGTTGAAAATATTTTAAGATACACAAGGTACTTCGACAGGCTCAGTATAAACTGCAAACTTAACGAAGCTCACAAATTAATTCTATCAAATCTATCATCTATCAATCTATTCTCTATATTCTTTTAGCATTCCTTGCATCAATAATGTTTTCAAATCTTCTTCCAATTCCTGTGGTGTGATGTCGCGACTTGGTTTGTACCAAAGTTCAATCCATCTTAGTGACGACAACATTGTGAAAAGAGCGACGGAAACATTCATCTTTTTGAATTCGCCGTTTTCCATTCCTTGTTCTATGATATTCGCAAAGCTTTTTTCGTAAGACTTTCTGATTTGCTTGTATTGATTTTTCTTCTCTTCGGAAAGATATTTCCAATCGTTATTCGCAACAGAAACCGATGCCGAATCCTCAATAATCAACTGAACGTGAAGTCCGATGATGGCGTTCAGTTTTTCCTGAAAGGTCTGGTTCGTATTCTCGATTTCCTGAAGCTGGGAAATGTATTGATTGGCTATTTTGAAACAAATCAGTTCCAGAATTTCGTCTTTTGATTTGATGTGATTGTACATACTTGCGGCTTCCATCCCCACTTTTTCGGCGAGGTCGCGCATACTTGTTCCGCCGAAACCTTTTTCTTTGAAAAGCGTTGCGGCTTCTGCCAAAATCAATTCTTTTTTATTGATTTTGTTTATCTTCTTATTAATAGTTAACTCTTGTGTCATTCTGTGTCACTCCTACGGAGTTCCTTTTCAAATAAAAATCATTCTACAAACATTTCGCTCCTATGGAACTTAGTATTTCAACAATTGTTCTATTTCTTTAATTAATTTATCTGTGTTCGGCAACATCTCTTTCTCCAATTCGGAATTGATAGCAATCGCAGGAAGATTTTTTGCACCAACTACTTTTACAGGCGCATCCAGATGTCTGAAACAATTTTCACTGATTCTCGCCGCCAAACTTTGGGCAAAACTATTATTCACTGGCTCTTCTGTCAAAACGATACATCGGTTGTGTTTTTTAACACTTTCGAAAACCCGGTTTTCATCCAACGGGGCGAGCGTTCTTAAATCGATGATTTCGATCTGACCGTCAAATGCTTTCGCTGCATTCGAAGCCCAATAAACGCCCATTCCGTAAGTAATGATGGTTAAGGTCGGTTTGTTCTGATGATTTTCGCAGAGCAAAACTTCTCTTGCTTTTCCAAACGGAATGATGTAATCCTCGTCCGGTTCTATCGTTTTTGCATTTGCTGTTCCTTCGATTTTTGACCAATACAATCCTTTGTGCTCTAACATCACAACTGGATTCGGGTCGTAGAAAGCGGCTTTCATCAAACCTTTCAAATCTGCACCGGTTGATGGATAAGCGATTTTGATTCCTTTGATATTGCATAAAACACTTTCCACCGAACTTGAATGGTATGGTCCACCACTTCCGTAAGCGCCAATCGGAACTCGTAGAATCATCGAAACCGGCCATTTTCCATTAGACAAATAATAGCTTCTGGAAACTTCTGTAAATAACTGATTCAGGCCGGGCCAAATGTAATCTGCGAATTGGACTTCGACAATCGGTTTCAATCCAACTGCGCTCATTCCAACCGTTGAGCCTACGATAAACGCTTCCTGAATCGGTGTATTGAAAACTCTTTTCTCTCCAAATTGCGCTGCCAAAGTTATTGCTTCACGGAAAACCCCGCCTAATCTCAATCCAACATCCTGACCATATAACAAGGCTTCCGGATGTTTTGTCATTAATTCTCTGATGGCAAATAAAGCGCAATCTACCATTACGGTTGGGATTTTTCCTCTTGGGGAACGTTCTCCTTTTTCTTCAGTAATTGGCGTTGGTGCAAAATCGTGTTTGTAAGCATCTTCCGGTTTTGGATCTTCTGCCAAAACTGCATTTTCGAAATCAGTTTTTACGAGTTCTGCAACTTCTTTTTCTATGGTTTCAACTTCAGAATCTTCTATACTGAATTCTGAAAGTTTGTTTCTTAATTTAATTAATGGGTCGTTCTTCGCACATTCTTCCAAGTCATCCCGATACCATTCTTTTCTGACGCCAGAAGTATGATGATTGAGTAATGGAACTTTTGCGTGAATTAGCATTGGCCGTCTTTCTTCACGGATGATTTTAATACATTCTTTGACGACCTCATAAGACTTAATAAAATCGGTTCCGTCAATGGTTCTGGTTTCGATGCCGTTGAAACCTTGCATATATTGTGTAATATCCTGCGCTCTGATTTCGTCCGCGCTGGCGGAAATATCCCATTCGTTGTCCTGAATGAGATAAAGGATCGGCAATTGTTTCAATGCTGCCATTTGAAAAGCTTCGGAAACTTCGCCTTCTGTACAACTTGCATCTCCGAGTGAGCAGACTGCAATTGGTTTTTCGTCAAGATTTTCGGCAATCCCTGTTTCTTCTTTGTATTTCATTCCCATAGCAATTCCAGTTGTTGGAATCGCCTGCATCCCTGTTCCGGAACTCTGGTGAATCATTTTTGGAAAATCATCGCGTCTTAAACTTGGATGAGCGTAATAAGTTCTTCCGCCAGAAAATGGATCGTCACGTTTTGCTAAAAGCTGAAGCATCAATTCGTAAGGTGTGATTCCAATTCCAAGCAAAATAGAATCGTCCCTATAATAAGGACTCACGAAATCCTGAGGCAACAACTGCATCCCCAATGCCAGCTGAATCGCCTCGTGTCCGCGGGAAGTAGCGTGTACATATTTTGATGTTGTCTTTTTTTCCTGCTCGAACAAATCGGTCATTGTTTTCGCCGTAAACATCAGACGATAAGCTGATTTTAGTAAATCCGTCAGGCTAATTTTTTTGTTTAAAAAATGTTTTTCAGTGATTTGCATATTTAAACATTTGACATTCAATCCATTATTCTCAGTTTGGGTATATTGAATGTGATTTATTCAAAAATACACTTTTTTATTAAACTAACAAATGTTAGTTAGTTTTTGTGACTATTAAAATTATTTAAGAAAATTTTAGCTTTTACAAAATAAAAATTTAAATTTTGTAGTTTTGAAGATTAAACGATTTAAATGAAACTAAAAATATTTCTTGGCATCGCATTTTGGTCACTTTTGCTATTAGCAGGCTGTAATCGTGATGATATTTCTTTTGATTCACCCACTCAACTTTTGAGATTCTCTACTGACACAGTTTTTTGCGACACCGTTTACAACCAAATGCGTTCGGAAACTTATGCTGTAAAGGTTTATAATAATGAAAACAAGGATGTTCTCATTCCAAGAATTGCTTTGGAAGGTGGAAGTGGTTCGCTTTACAGAATCAATGTAGATGGGAAAGTTGGAACGAGTTTTGAAAATGTGGCTCTGAGAAAGAAAGATAGTCTTTATGTTTTCGTAGAAATTGCGCCTGTTGCAAATGCTCCGGAAGCTATTGCCGAAGACAAAGTGGTTTTCAATACACCTGCTGGAGAACAGAAAGTGACACTTTTCTCCGTGGTTCAGGATGCAGAATATTTTATTAAAACCGATACAAATCCAAATATCATTTCAGAAAATACAACCTGGACAAATAATAAAGCTAAAATCATTTTTGGAGATTTGACGATTGCTGAAGGAAAAACTTTAACAATGGAAAAAGGAACCAAAGTCTATTTCCGAAAAAACAGCGGAATGAATTTTGAGAAAAATTCTGGCTTAACTGTCAATGGAGCTTTAGGAGAAGAAGTGATTTTCCGGGGTGATAGAAGTGACACCAAATATGATACACTTCCTGCCAACTGGAACGGCATCAAAATGGAAGAAGGCTCTCTTCTTAATATGAATTATGCAAGAGTTTTTGGTGGAAACGTAGGTCTTCAGCTGAAAAAGAATGATGCAACCATCAACAATTCTATTTTCCATACTTTTCAGAATGTTGGTATTTATGGAATTCATTCACAACTTACAATGAATAATGTTGTTATGAACAACTGTGGTGAAGCTGACCTTGCGATTGCTGCTGGTGGAGATTATACACTTAATTATTGTACGCTTGCTAATTACTGGAATCTGAATCCTTCGATGTCTGCTTTGGGAATCTATGCAAGTGATATTTGGGAAAATGAAAATGGAGAACCTGAAATTGGAGATTTTGAATTGAATGTCAATAATTCAATTATTTATGGTGATACACCAGATATGATTACAATTAATAAATCTAATGGAAATGTCTTAACTTTTCAATATGAGTTCAGAAATTCATTATTGAAATTTACATCTAATTCTGGGTTGACCATTGGTAATACTAATACTGCCAACGAAGATCCGGAATTTCAGAATTATTTTACTCAGAAAATGAATTTGAGAGTGAAAGCTAATTCTAAAGCAAGAAGCAAGGGAACTAATTTAAACACACCTATCACAGCAACAGATATTGTTGGAATTACCAGAACTTATCCTGCAACTTTAGGAGCTTATCAATAATGGAAATCACAACACTTCAAAATCAGGTTGATGAATGGATAAAAACCATCGGTGTCCGTTATTTCAATGAATTGACAAATATGGCAATGCTGACGGAAGAAGTCGGCGAAGTTGCCAGAATCATTGCCAGAAGATACGGTGAACAATCTGAAAAAGAATCAGACAAATCCAAAGATTTGGGCGAAGAATTGGCTGATGTCCTTTTTGTGACAATTTGTTTAGCGAATCAAACAGGAACGGATTTGCAGTCAGCATTTGATAAAAAATTAAAAGTTAAAACAGAGCGTGACAAAGACCGACACGCCAATAATGAAAAATTAAAATAGTGAGAGGTAAAATGTAAGAAGTCAAAAAGTTTTTATTGACCTTTTACCTTTTATTTTTCACATCTCACAAAACTATGATATTAAAAAAATCAGAATTAATAGACGGAAAAAATATACAAATTACCGGTTCGAAAAGTATTTCGAACCGTCTTTTGATTTTAGGGAAATTGTTTGGGAATATTGACATGCTTAATCTTTCCAATTCTCAGGACACTACTTTGTTAAAAAAAGCTTTGGAATCAGATTCCGAAACCATTGATATTCACCACGCTGGAACTGCAATGCGATTTCTGACTTCTTATTATTCCATTTTTGAAGGCAGGAAAACCATTTTGACAGGTTCTGACAGAATGAAAAACCGACCAATCAAACCTTTGGTAGATGCACTTCAATCTCTTGGGGCTGACATCACTTATCTTGAAAAAGAAGGATTTCCGCCGTTGCAGATCATCGGAAAGAAATTGCAGAAAAATTCGGTTAAAATTTCGGCCAATGTTTCCAGTCAGTTTTTGACTTCTTTGATTTTAATTGGAGGAAAATTGGAAAACGGTTTAACATTGGAATTGGAAGGCGAAATCACATCCCGACCTTATCTCGAAATGACTCTGAAAATCCTGAACGAAATTGGAATCAAATCCCATTTTGCAGAAAACACAATCGAAATTGTTTCTCATTCTGATAATTTCAGAACCGAACATTACGAAGTGGAAAGCGATTGGTCTTCTGCTTCTTATTTCTATTCATTGTCTGCGATTGGTAGAAAATCGATTACTCTGAAAAGCTATCATACACTTTCTCTTCAAGGTGACAGTATAATTAAAGAAATCTACTGGAAATATTTTGGAATCAACACCGTTTCTGATTATGCAGAAAATTCGATTTCATTATTACCTGAACCCGCTTTTGAATATCCTGAATTGATTTCTCTGGATATGAATGATTGTCCTGACATTGCGCAAACCCTTTGTGTAACAGCAACGGCATTGAAAATTCCATTCATTATAACTGGACTTCATACTTTAAAAGTTAAAGAAACCGACCGACTGGTGGCGCTTCAAAATGAATTATTGAAAATCGGTGGAAAAACACATATCACGGTTGATAAAATCGAATCTTGTGAATTCATTGAGCCAGAAGATAACATTTCTATCGCGACTTACAACGACCACAGAATGGCAATGGCTTTTGCACCTTTTGCGTTGGTTATAGAACTGAATATCGAAAATGAAGACGTTGTCGAGAAATCTTATCCTGAGTTTTGGGAGGATTTTGCTGAAGTGACAACTAATATCTAGGATGAAGAAAGAGTTATTTTATGTAATTTTAATACTATTTGTCATTTTCGCTGGCTACAAATTTGTGAAATCTATTGAAGGAATAGAAACTGCAGATTTAGAATACAATACGGTTTATTCAGAAAAATATGACGAAGATTTATTCAATGATAAATTGTTAGGAAAAAGTAAGAAAGAAATTATTGGTAAATTAGGAAAACCTCTTAGGACTGAAAACATAGAATCTTATTCAAAATTTCTTTATCGAGATAAAAAGGACAGTATCTATATAGATTGCTCTGGAGGTGTTGATTTAAGCAGTTACAATATTACAGATAAGAGTTATAGCTTTTTGACTTTTGAGTTCGATTCTAAAAATAATGTTAAAGAAGTATATGAAGTTAGGTATGCGGAAAAATTTGATTCTGACAGCTTAATTGGAATATCAAAAGATGATGTTATAAAAAAATTCGGAAACCCAATTCAGATTGCACAAATCAACTTTGATGAAACGATTGTGTCATTTTCAAATATTAAAGATGGTGCTTATACAGGAAAAAAGCCGAAAATACATATAAGAAGTATTGTCTTTGCTCCAAATGATATAGCTACAAAAATCATAAAAACAGATGGCAATCCTTACAATCAGTCAGAAAATTTGTGCAAAATCATTAATAATTAAATAGAGTTATCTAGTTTAAAATGAAATATCTCTTTTCTTTCTTAACCTTAATTTTTTTCTCGATTCTCCAATCTCAGGAATTGAAGGATTTTGTAATTCCGAAAGGTTATGAGAAAATCATTGAAGTAAAAGGTGATTTGGACAAAGATGGAAAAGAGGAAATTGTAATGGTTTTTAATACTGATAAAATCATCAATAACATTTCTAATGGATTGGAAAGAAAACTCTACATTCTGAAAAATATTAATGGTAAATTAAAAGTTTGGCAAGAGAATTTTAATCTGCTTTTCGATAGTAAAGAAGGATTTTATCCGGAAAGTAATGAATTGGAATTGAGTATTAAAAATAATTGCCTAATCATTTTTCAATCTTATTTCTCAAATTCCCGTCATACTGTGACTTCAAAAAATACTTATAGATTCCAAAACGGTGATTTTTATCTGATTGGTGCTTTGGCGAAATTTGATGACACCTGCGAATTTAATTTCTCCAACGAAATCAATTTTTCAACTGGTAAAGTTATTATCGATGACCAATATTCTGAATGTGACAGCGGCTACGAAAGAGAAGTTCCTAAAAATTACTATAAAGAATTCATTTACAAAATTCCCAAACTCATAAAAATGAGCGACTATAAAATGGGGAAAAATGAAATCAAAATTCCTAATTCAAAAAAATCTTTTAATTTCTAAATGTCAAAAACAATCATTATCACAGGCGCATCATCCGGAATTGGATTTGCACTTGCAGAATATTTCGGAAAGAGAGGAAACAAAGTTTATGGACTTAGCAGAAAAGTCGTAAGCTCCGATTATTTCGTTTCGATTCCAACAGATATTACGGAGAAAGAACAAATAGACAACGCCATTTCTGAAATCCTGAAAACAGAAACCAGAATCGATGTGCTTATCAACAATGCCGGAATGGGAATGGTTGGTGCAGTTGAGGATTCAAGCAAAGAAGATATTACGAAGTTATTCAATCTCAATTTGATCGGTTCTGTACAAATGATGACGGCTGTTCTTCCGAAAATGAGAGAACAGAAATCCGGAAAAATCGTCAACATTTCCAGCATCGGTTCCGAAATGGGATTGCCTTTCCGTGGATTTTATTCCGCTTCCAAATCTGCTTTGGACAAAGTGACGGAAGCAATGCGCTACGAAGTTTATCCTTGGAATATCCACGTTTGTTCCCTTCATTTGGGCGACATCAAAACCAATATTGCGGAAAATCGTGTAAAAACTAAAGTGTCTGAGCCTTACAGAAATGTCTTCGAGAAAGTCTATGCTTTGATGAATTCCCACGTTGGCGACGGAACTGAGCCTTTGGATGTTGCAGTTTATGTTGATAATCTTCTTCAGAAATCAAAATGGAAAGCACATTACTATTTCGGGAAATTCGGGCAGAAAATTGGCGTTCCTCTCAAATGGATTCTTCCTCAGAATACTTACGAAAATCTGATGAAGAAGTATAATAAAATGGACTAACTTCGGTTTTAGAATTAAGGCTTTTATTTTTGAAAGCCTTTTATATTTATTTTGAAAAAGCTGTTCTATATATTCTTGTTACTTCTGAGCATATTTTCTTATGCTCAAACAAAAGAATTTTGGCTAATAGACAAAGAAACCAAAGTAAAGAAAATCGTTTCCGATTCAGCAAAAGCAGTTAAATTTCTGGATTCTCTGGCAGAAAATTCTTACTTTTTTACAGAACTGAAGGACGTCAAAAAAATCGAAAATCGAACAGAGATCTATTACGACAAAGGCCCAAACTTTAACAAAGCCAATGTCAAATTCTCAGATTCTTTAGTTTCTGATTTGAAGTTTCAGAAGAATGAGGTTTATACAAAAAACCTAGACTCGCTTAAGAAAAATATCAATCAAAAATATCGGGATAAAGGCTTCGCTTTCAATCGTGTGAAAACCAAGTTCCAGAAAATGGAAAACGGAGTTCCTTCGGTAAAAATATCGGTTGTTCCTGCTTCACAAAGGAAAATCGACGGCATTGTTTTCAAAGGTTATACTCGTTTACCGAAACAATTCGTTAAGAATCTCAACAAACAATATGTCGGAAAAAACTACGATGATAAGAATCTGGTTTCTATGAACCAGTCTTTGCAGAATCATCAGTTTGTGTCATTGGAAAAACCACCGCAGACCTTATTTACCAAAGATTCTACGCAGGTTTTTCTATTCACTCAAAAACGAAAAACCAATACTTTTGACGGGATGATTGGCTTCGGAAATGACAAAACTGAAAAATTTACCGTCAACGGAACACTGAATGTAATGCTGAAAAATATGTTCAACAGCTTCGAAAGCATCGGCATATATTGGCAGAGAAATCCCGACAAAGGTCAGACTTTTGATATGCAGACTGATATTCCTTACACTTTTGGGAGCAATGTCGGTTTGAACGTGAATGTCAACATTTTCCGACAGGATTCCACTTTTGCGAACGTCAAATTTCTGCCTGCAGTTTATTATCATCTTTCTCCGAAACAAAAACTCGGTCTCAAAGGAACTTTCGAGTCTTCTGCGATTTTGGATTCGCTGTATACGAGTGGTCGGGATTACAGTAAAAAAGGCATTGGTGTTTATTATCAGTATCAGGAAGGGAGCGATATTCCGCTGTTCATGAACAAAAGTAATATCCGTATAGAAGCCGATTTCCTGAAGACAACTTATGATGATACGCAGGAAAAATTTGACCAGATCCGGTATTTTCTCTTTGCGGAACATAATTTCAATTTGTCAGGAAATCACTTTCTTAACATCAAAGGAGAATCCGCTTTGCTCAGTTCAAAAAACGAATTATCTACAAACGAACTTTTTCGGTTTGGAGGCTGGAACTCGATGCGGGGTTTTAATGAGCAGAGTCTCGTCAGCGATTTTTACGCCTTTGCTGGTGCCGAATACCGTTATCTCGTCAATGACCAAGCCTTTTTCGATTTGTTTGCGCAATATGGGCAAATGTCCAACAAAGCCCTGGGAATCACGCCAAAACTCTACAGCGTAGGCCTGGGATTCAACTTTTTTCTTCCCGTCGGTTTGATGAGTTTTCAAATTTCCAACGGAAACGAAATCGGCAATCCATTTAAATTCAACGAAGTGAAAATCCATTGGGGAATTCTCAGTCGTTTTTAATTTTTTTAGAAGCCGGGAACCTGCTGTCCACTATATCTTTTGCAAAAACCCAACAACTCATTCCGAGGCTGTTTTTTGCAAAAGGATGCCGTTCCCATCAGGGCTATGGGATTCAACATTCAAACAACATTTCCCTGAATATTAATTATTTATAAAATAAATTACGATATTTTCAAATTCCATAAAAATAGCTTAATTTTGCAAAGAAAGTAAAGATGTCTATTCATAACAAAATTGTAGAGACAGCCATCACTTTCGATGACGTGCTTCTAGTTCCTTCTTATTCAGAAGTTTTACCTAACCAGGTTTCCCTAAAATCAAGACTTACAGACAAAATTTCGCTTAATGTCCCGATTGTTTCCGCAGCGATGGATACGGTTACAGAAGCAGAATTGGCGATTGCATTGGCAAGAGTCGGCGGTCTTGGATTTATTCACAAAAATATGACAATTGCCGAACAGGCATCACAAGTCAACAGCGTGAAACGTTCCGAAAACGGAATGATTGCCGACCCAGTGACTTTGTCAAAAGACCATACTTTGGCAGAAGCCAAAGAACTGATGGCAAAATATAAAATTTCCGGACTTCCTGTCGTTGACAAAAACAATTACCTCATCGGTATCATTACCAACCGTGATGTGAAATATCAAGAAAATCTTGAAGTTAAGGTTGAGGAAATAATGACGAAAGAAAACCTTATCACATCTGATAAAACAACGAATCTTGAAAAAGCGAAAGAAATTTTGCTGAAAAACAGAATCGAGAAACTTCCAATTGTTGATAAGAAAAACAAACTCGTTGGATTAATTACAATAAAAGATATCGACAATCAATTAGAATATCCGAATGCCAACAAAGACCAAAACGGCCGTCTTATCGTTGGGGCTGGAGTTGGCGTTGGTGAAGACACAATTGAAAGAATCACAGCATTGGTAAAAGCTGGTGTTGACATTGTCGCCATTGATTCAGCTCACGGACATTCGAAAGGTGTTTTGGATAAAATCTCTGAAATCAGAAAAACATTCCCAGACCTTGACATCGTTGGTGGAAACATCGTAACTGCTGAAGCTGCAAAAGATTTGATAAAAGCTGGTGCTAATGTTCTTAAAGTTGGTGTTGGGCCAGGTTCTATATGTACAACCAGAGTCGTTGCCGGTGTCGGCGTTCCTCAATTATCAGCAATCTATAACGTTTACGAATTTGCGAAAAAGAAAAATGTAGCTGTTATCGCTGATGGTGGAATCAAACTTTCCGGAGACATTGTAAAAGCCATTGCAAGTGGTGCTGGCGCTGTAATGCTGGGTTCACTTCTTGCTGGAACAGATGAAGCTCCAGGAGAAGAAATTATCTTCCAGGGAAGAAAATTCAAATCTTATCAGGGAATGGGTTCTCTTTCTGCAATGAAACGTGGCGGAAAAGAGCGTTATTTCCAGAGTGAAGCCAAAAAATTTGTTCCGGAAGGAATCGAAGGAAGAGTTCCTCACAAAGGAAAACTGGAAGATGTGATTTTTCAATTGACTGGCGGTTTGCGAGCAGGAATGGGTTATTGCGGTGCAAAGGATATCGAAACTTTGCAAAAAGATTCAAAATTGGTAATGATAACAGGAAGTGGTTTGAAAGAATCCCATCCACACGATGTGATTATTACGCAAGAAGCTCCGAATTACTCTTTGTAAAAGGATTTATTTTATTACAATAAAACTCCGAATCATTTAATGACTAATGACTCGGAGTTTTTTACAAAAATTATACATAAAAAAGAGCTACATTTCTGTAGCTCTTAAAATTTACTTAAAGTTGCAGGAATTACTTCTTGATAACTTTTGTAGATTCTTTAGAACCATCAGCATATTTAATGCTTACGATGTAAGAACCTTTAGCAAAATTCTCTACATTAATAGACGTTTCAGCTGTAGTTTTTACAATTTTACCTGCTGCATCATAGATAGACACGGATTCTACTTTCTTATCAGATTTGATATTAACAACATCTGTAGCAGGATTTGGATAAACGCTTACAGAAGATTTTTTAGTTACATCAGACACAGCCAAGAAAGGACTTGTATTAGTTGCACTTGCAACGATATTATCAAAACCGCTAGTAGATATACCCGATAACAATACATCAAATTCTTGTGGATTCAAATCAGGAGTACCAAAATAGCTTATAACATCACCACCGTTAACTTGAGCACTTACTTCACCTGTTGTTTTATCATAAGCCGCTTTAATATGATACCAAGTATTAGTTGTAACCTGATCAACAAGTATCTCGCCGTCTAATTGGTCAGCTATATACAAATAGCCATCATCTTGACTCCATCCAATTTCGAATGGCTGCTCAAAACCAGCATCAACATCATAAATTTGCACAACTCCTGCACCTCCTGCACCTCCAGTTCCTGTATAATAGTCAAATTCTAATACAAATATATTATTTGCACTAGATCTACCTTCCCAGTTAGTACTATGAAAATGCCATACACCTTCATTAGCAGCAATACTAGCCAATTTAAAAGATTTGCCGTGAGCAGCATCAATATTAGCAACCTGGGTCCAGTTTGCATTTCCTCCGCCATCTCTGGCCCAACCTCCTTGGGTATTTAAATTGCCCACACTGTAGGTTTCAAAATTGTCTGTCCAAAGACTTTGCGAATAAGCAGTAAAAGCCATCACCGCTGTTAAAGAAAAAGATAAAATTCTTTTCATAATAATTAAATTTTAAAATTAGGAAGCCAAAGTTATTAATTATTTTTCAAAAAAAACAAACAAACATTTAATTTTTGGCATTGATTTCTAATTTTAACGTTTACATCCTCAATATGCTTTTGTAATTTTTAATTATAAATAATTAAGAAACAAATATTTAGAACAAGTATTGGAAACAATAAAATTTGTTTACCACCATTCATTTTTAACGGCCAATTTCAAAATTTCTATATTTTTTATAAAATAATGCTCAAATTAACGTTGATTATCAAATAACTTAATAAATTTGCAGCTTAGTTTTTTGCAATGAAAAAGAAGGTCCTATTCTCAATATTATTTTTATCTGTTTTTGTTTTCGGAATGCTTTCTTTCACTCCTAATAAGAAAGTGATAGCTGTTGTTTTCAACAAAGAAATGACGAGGCAGGACTTGATGAGCCTGCAAAAGAATCTGAAGGAAAAAAACATCATTCTTGTTTATAATAAGATCCAGTTTACAAAAAACAGATTGAGTTATATCGATTTTAGTATCGATTTTGGGGATGGGTTTTCCGGAACTTCAAAATCCGAGATTACAAAATCGAAAGAAATTGGATTTATGAGAGATTATAATGATAACGCCGAACAGCCCTTTTTAGTTGGCGATTTAAAATAAATAAAGCTTCCGGATTTGGAAGCTTTTCTTTTTATGTATTATCCTGTTTTTTATCTTTTCTAATTTTAAGATCATCTTCAAAATCGTCAATCCGATAATCTGTCAAAGAATTTCCTTTCCTTATTTTCTCCTTAGAATAAAGCCTGAACTCATTTTCTGTTTTTTCCAAAAGATAATCGTAAGGACCGACCGAAGAAATTAGTTTTATCAAAACTGGTGAAATTTCAAGACAGACAAACAATCCCATAATAAAACTTGCTGCCAAAGCAATGATTGCCGAGTTTTTCCCCAATTCATCCAATGCCTGTAGTCTTGCCGCAAAACCATTGAATTTATCTTCGATACCTTCTGTTGATTTTCTTTCGGTTTCAAGATTGGAATAGACTTTTGAGATTTCTTTGTCAAGATATTGCAAACGCTCTTGCTGTTGTTTTTGGTAATTTTCCAGGTCGGCCCGTTTCTGTTCTTTCAATTCAGACTTACGTTTCGCATTGGTTCCGAATCCCACTTTTCCACTTGTTAAACCAGATTGTTTACCCAAAATTTCTTTTTCCAATTCTACAGAGGCCGAGTCATAAGCTAATTGATAAGTTTTGATTTGATTCTGGATTTGTTTCTTCTCCAAATCAAAAGGTCCGGATTGCTGCAAAATCCTTCCGCTCATCTCTGCCTGCAATTGTTTCTTATTTCTTTGAATAATCGTATTTAGTTGTTTGTTAACTTCCTTTTCGAAGATTTTCAGCTCAAGAGGCTTTGAAATAATAATTCCGAGAAACGTTGCCAAAATCAAACGCGGAATGGTCATCAAAACCTGATTCCACCAAGTTCCGGTTTTCTTGATCGAGGAAACAATATATCTATCGAGGTTGAAGATCATCAATCCCCAAAGAATTCCAAACCCAACGGAAGCCCAAATATTATCAAAAACGGTAAACATCGCATAACCTGCCGATAATGTTGCAAAAATCGCAGTAAACAAAACGATTCCCCCGATTCCTGCAAACTTGTTCCATTCGGAAGGCGATTTTTTCAGCAAATGAATATTCCCGCCGGAACAAATCATCAGAAAATGCTGAAACCAATTCATTTTATGAGTGTTAGTATTTTTCATTGATTATAAATTCATCATAATTTGTATTTTAAAACGTTAATTTGTTACAAATAGTATTAGGTTTTGCCTAATATCTAAATCTGTACCATTTTTTAATTTTATTTATATTAAATTTATAGGTATCATATTTGATGACACACTCAAAAAGTATTTTATGAAAAAATTATGGTTTTGCTTAGGAATAATTATGGTTTCATTTTCTTGTAAATCAACCATTAATCCGGACACACTTCCAAAACCGCTTCCTGAAAGACCCGTAGATAGCGCTGGCAATCTGACTCAACAGGAATCAAACGAAATGGAGAATCTGAAATCTGAAATCCTTGCAATGGCAAAAAGTGAAAAATGCACCAATCCCGCCGATTGGAAAACCATTGGATTAGGAGCAAAAGCTTGTGGCGGACCTGTAAGCTACATTGCTTATTCTAATAAAATTGATGAAGTGAAGTTTCTCGAAAAAGTCAATCTTTACAATCAGAGAGCCGCGGATTACAATAAGAAGTATAATCTGGTTTCAGATTGTATGCTGGTAATGCAACCTGAGAATATCGTTTGTGAAAATGAAAAGCCTGTATTTAAATAGGTTCTGAATTCTGGAGAGCAAGTTGTTTTTTTTGTTCCTCAACATCTCGGTATAATTTTTCTTTGCTCCACTTAGCGTGTTTGGAGGGTATGATTTTGTGTCCTCTTTTGTAAGCGTAAACCTTGGTAAATTCTGCCCCGAAAAACACGAGCTGACAGGAATAATTAATCCACATCATCAGCAAAATCACAGTTCCTGCCGCTCCGAAAATGGACGTTGGTTTTGAAAAATCGAAATAAAAACTCATCAGCATTTTCCCGATATTGAAAAGTAGGGCCGTAACAATTGCTCCAATCCAAACCGATTTCCATTTGATTTCCACATCTGGTAGCACTTTGAACATAAAAGCAAACAAAACTGTAACGACAGCAAATCCTAAAATGAAATTACTAGCCTGGACAATCACATAAGTTTCCATTCCGAAATATCTTGTGATCCATTGATTGGCCAAACCAATAACAGACGAAAGCAACATACTTGTCAAAAGAAGGAATGCGATGATGAGAATCATCCCAAGGGAATTAGCTCTGTCAAGGATGAATTTCTGCCAGGCCTTCTTGGGTGCCGCTTCCACATCCCAAAGATTATTGAGTGTGGTCTGCATTTGGAAGAATAAGCTGGTTGCACCAAAGACCAAAGTTCCAACGCCGAGAGCTTTCATCCAGAAATTTTCTTTATCAATCATCGCACTTGCAATAATATCCTGGATGCTTTTAGCACCATCATAACCCATTATTCCTTGAAGCTGACGCCTGATTTCTCCATTTACCGCTTCTTCACCAAAGAAATGCCCGGTAACCCAGATGATGATGATCAACAATCCCGGCAAAGAAAATATTGCATTGTAGGCCATACCCGCACTGTCTTTGGCTGCTGACGAAGACATCCATTCACCAAAGGTTTCCTTCAGAACCTCCCAAAAAGATTTAAGCTTATTCATCGTTTAAATTTCTTTGGGAAATTCAATCTTTATACCAACCTATTCCTCTTTGTACCAGCTGGAGTATTTAACATAGTTATTGGCTATTCTATTGATCTCGCCTTCTACAAGATTCTGAGACACATCCTTCACTTTTTTTGCAGGAACGCCAGCCCAAATTTCGCCTTCTTTGATAATCGTGTTAGCCGTTACAACAGCACCCGCCGCGATAATCGAATTGCTTTCCACGATACAATCATCCATTACGATTGCTCCCATTCCGATCAGCACATTATCTTTGATTGTACATCCGTGAACAATTGCATTATGACCAATCGAAACATTGCTTCCAATCGTCGTCGGACTTTTTTGGTAAGTGCAATGTATCATCACATTGTCCTGAACATTCACTTTGTCGCCCATTTTGATGAAATGAACATCGCCTCTCAAAACTGCATTGTACCAAATGCTGCAATCTTTTCCCATCGTAACATCACCAATAATTACCGCCGTTTCTGCCACAAAAGTATTTTCCCCCAACTGAGGCGTTTTTCCTAAAAGCTCTCTGATAATTGCCATTATTTTATTTTTAGAATTATAAATATTTGGGCGCCTTTATCCGTCCTCCACTCCCGCTTTTTTATTTTTCCGGGAAAAAAATAAAAAGAGCTCCGTTCAGGCCGGGGCGCAGATTGGTTTTCCAATCAAATTTTGACATTCATTTAGCCAAAATCAAACCAATAGAAAAAATCGAAAATCCGCAAAGCTTCTCATAATCAAAACTTAACATAACATTGGGATTTATCGGCTTTTTTCTTCCACCAATTTACGATAATTTTGTAGTTCAATAGACTTAAAATGAAACATTCAGCTATAACTTTTGTCAGTTTCTGAAAACTGCAGTCTGAATGTTACATCACAATTAAAAAATAAATAGAACAAATGAAAGAAATCATAATAGAACCTACAGAGAATCCGAAGGTGATGAAGTTTGTAACAGACTACAATCTCATTCCAGGTTCATTAGAACTTGACCGCGATTCTGACATTTCCGAAATCCCGTTGGCTCAGGAATTGTTTAATTATCCTTTCGTGAACAGAATCTTCATCACAGCCAATTTCATTGCCGTTGCAAAAGAAGATACTGTGGAATGGGAACATGTTGCAGAAAGTCTGAAAAATATTATCGAAGATGAGCTTTTGGCCAATCCTAGAATCTATCTTCAGAAAAGAAAAGAAATGTATCAGATCTATTCTGAGATGACCCCAAATCCTGCAGTTATGAAATTCATTTCCAGCAAAATGTTGATGGACGGATTTATTGAAGTGAAGTCTAGAGAAGAATCGGAAAGCGTTCCTTTGGCGCAGGAATTATATGAAGCATTTGATTTTGTGAAAGAAGTTTATGTGAGTGATAATTTTGTTGCTGTGACCAGAGATGAACAATTTCAATGGCACGAGATCATGAATCAGGTTCGTTCTTTCATTGCAGAATTTTTGCAGGCCGGGAAAACCATTTCAAATGCCGAACCTCATCAGCACGAGAACCCTGTTCTGAAAATCATCAACAGAGAATATACGAATGATGAGCAGAAAATCAGTGATATCCTGAACGAATATGTTGCTCCGGCTGTAGAAAATGACGGTGGAAAAATATCTCTGATCGAATACGACCAAGAAAATAAAACAGCAAAAATGCTTCTTCAAGGAGCCTGCAGCGGTTGTCCGTCTTCCACAGCAACGTTGAAAAACGGAATCCAAAGCATCCTTAAACAGTTCGTTCCGGAATTGGTTGAAAATGTGGAAGCCGTGAATGGATAAAGGCTTCAAGAGCCTCAGCCTGGCAATGAAACTAAAATTAATTTAATCATTAAATTTGTCATTCAGTAGGAAACGTTTCCTACTGAATGGAAAAATATTGCTTTAACAAATAAGTATGCCGAGTCAATCAAACAACAAAAAAGGAATTCTATTGGTCAACCTAGGTTCGCCGAAATCGACGGATGTAAAAGATGTAAAAGATTATCTGGACGAATTCCTGATGGACGAGAAAGTTATCGATTATCGCTGGATTTTCCGAGCATTATTGGTTCAGGGGATTATTTTGAAAACCAGGCCAAAGAAATCGGCGGAAGCTTACAAAACAGTCTGGACTGACGAAGGTTCGCCTTTGATCGTGATTTCTAAACATCTTCAGCAGAGGCTTCAGGAGATCGTGGATGTTCCGGTCGGTTTGGGAATGCGTTATGCCGAACCATCGATACAAACCGGGATTCAGGAATTGGTGGACAAAGGCATTACGGAAATCACGCTGGTTCCGCTTTATCCGCAATATGCGATGAGTACAACAGAAACCGTGATCGACAAAGCGGAAGAAGTTCGACTGAAATTCTTTCCGGATATCAAGATCAATTATGTTCAGCCGTTTTATAATAGAGAGATCTATATCAATGCTTTGGCGAAAAGTATTGGCGAAAAGTTGCCTCCAGATTTTGATTTGCTTCAATTCTCGTATCACGGCGTTCCGGAAAGACACATCTATAAAACCGACCCAACGAAGACCTGCAGTATGGATAACTGCTGCCAGAAAGATAATCTTCCTTCGCATAAATACTGTTACAGACATCAATGTTATAAAGTGACGGAGTTGGTTCGTGAGAAATTAGGTTTGCCCAAGGAAAAAGTCTTGGTCACTTTCCAATCACGATTGGGTAAAGACAAGTGGATGGAACCTTACACAGACGCCACACTGGAAGGTCTTGGTAAGAAAGGTATCAAGAAACTGGCTATTGTTTGTCCCGCTTTTGTGTCAGATTGTTTGGAAACTTTAGAGGAGATCTCTGTGGAGGGAAAAGAGATTTTCCTGCACGGCGGAGGCGAGAGATTCGATTATATTCCTTGTTTGAATGAAGACCCAAATTGGGTGAATGTTGTGAAGATTTTATCTGAAGAGAAATTGTCTCAATTTTAAGTTCTGCTTTTTTTAACGCAAAGTCGCAAAGTTTTTTAACTGCTGAATGTTTTTAAGAGTCGCAAAGACGCTTCGCTCATCAAATCGTTATTTTATCGAAGATAAAATCTTTGCACCTTCTTATTTATTATTTTTTTAATCTTGTGCCTTTGCGATAAAATATAACTTCAAACAAAAATTAAAATGATTTTCCGATATGCACGACATACTCAGAATCTGGAAAAACTGATTGGTTTTTACACCAAGGTTTTGGACTTTAAAGTTCTCGGAGATTTCAAGGAACATAATGGTTATGCCGGGGTTTTTCTTGGGAAGGAAAATGAGAATTGGCATTTGGAATTTACGCAGGACGGCAATCTTCCGAAATCTAAATTCGATGATGATGATATCCTGGTTTTCTATCCGGAAACTTTGGAAGAGTTTCAGAAGATCGTTGCGAATCTTGAATATTACAAAGTTCCGATTCTAGAACCGAAAAATCCTTATTGGAAAGAAAACGGAATCTGTTTTGAGGATTGTGACCATTACAAGATCATTGTTTCTGACCTTAGAATTACAAAATAAATTAGCCCGCTTCAACTATTTGAAGCGGGTTTTTGTTTGGGATTTTGATAGAGTCGTTTTTATGAATTATAATTATATTTACAAAAGAAGTTTATCAATTTATTATAATGCAAGAAATAACTGTTACATCTTTAATCGAATTTATTAATTGTTTAGAAATACGAGAATCATTAATTATGAAATGTATTTATCGTGGACAAAGAGATAAAGAGTGGAAGCTAACTCCTTCATTTTATAGGCTTCAAATATCCATTAATGATAATTCTAAAGCAGAAATATTACCAAACTATGAAACCTATGAAAATTATATTCTTGATGATTTTCATAGGAAAGGAATTAATTTACTTGAAAAATATAACATCAAAGATAGGCTTGATTTAATGGTAGTTGCTCAACATCACGGATTACCCACTAGGTTATTAGATTGGACAGATAGTCCATTAATTGCCTTATTTTTTGCAGTAGAAAACTCTTCTTTAGAATCTGATTGTTGTGTATATGAATTTCTTCCAAATCAAGGACATACATATGATTATGTAAATAAAAATCTTAACAATGAAAATGAATATCATTTAGTTAGACCTTTTCAAATTAATGAAAGAGTCAAGGCTCAAGATGGATGTTTTATATTACATCCTCTGCAGAAAAATTTACAAATTAAAAGTTTTAATGATTTACTGGAAGAGCAGGATAAACTTAAATATTTATGTAAAATAGTAATTCCGTCAGCATATAAAGAATCCATAAAAAAAGATTTAGATAAATTAAATGTGAATAGGTTTACTATATATCCCGATTTGGATGGCCTTTCAATGAAAATACAATCCGATTTGGCATCATATCCTTTATTTTATGAAGGAAAAAAATATACGCGGGAAAAAAGAAAAATTTGAATAATAAGAATTTACAGATTAATAGATTCATCTCTAAGAGCTACATTTTTAATAATATGTTGAGATTCCTCCGGAATGACAAAAATGTGGATATTGTATTCGTTATTGATTTATTCTTTTCTTGCGGGCTTCGAGAGCCTCAGCCTGACAAAGTGTTTGATAAAAAAGAAAACCCTTTCAGAGTTTGGAACTTTGAAAGGGTTATTTTTTGAATAATCTTTTTAATTATTTTTTATTGAAATCTCCTGCAAATACAGAAGTCAACTTATCTTCGCTGATGTATTTTTTTAGAACATCGTTCACCTGAGATACCTTCAATGCAGAAACTTTTGCTTCCAAAGCATCATACTCATCCAAAGACTGGCCATACTGAAGCTGAGAGTTAACCAATCCCATCAAGGTATTGTCGTTTCCTAGACCTGTTTTTCTCGAGTTGAGCCAAGATGTTAAATTAGATTTGAATTCCTCTTCTGTGAAACCGTCTTTTACTGCTTTGTTAACTTCTTCCTTCAAAGCTTTGCTCACTGCATCTTTTTTGGTCGGGTTGAAGAACGCATACCAAGCCCAGGATGCGACGTTGTTATCAATAGGAACATTGATGTAAGAACCTGCGCCATAGCTGATTCCTTCTTTCTCACGAAGTCTGGTTGGGATTCTCGCCGTTAAGAAACCACCGCTTCCTAACATTTCGTTGGCAATAACGAAAGCTGGATAATCCGGAGATTTTCTGTCCATAGAGAAACTGATCTTCCCAACCGCTGCACCATTTTCTTTATCTGGTGTGAGATATTCTTTGTCTTGTTTTTTGGTTGCAAATAATTCCGGCTTAATGTATTCGTAGGTTGATTTTGAATTCCATTTTCCGAAAGTTGATTCCAATAATCCTGCAACCGTTTTGCTGTCAACATCTCCGATAACAGAACCAACACCGTTGTTTCCGCCTAAGATCTTGTTATAGAAGTCTACCAATTGCTCTCTCTTCACTTTCTTGTTGTTATCAATCTGTTCCTGAGTAGAAGCCGTGTAATAGATACTTTCTTTAGGATAATTCTCAGTGATTTTTTCAATCTCTGTGAACGCTATTGACTGCGGGTCATTCAGTGAACTTTCAAGATAAGTATTGTACTCGTTGATTGTTTTTGCCAATTCTGCCTCCGGGAAAGTAGATTCTGTCAGGATTTCCTTGATAAGAGCCGTTACTTTTGGTAGGCTTTCTTTGTAAGTACTGAAATTCACGAATAATGTCTGGCCACTGAATCCGAAATTGACGTTAGATTTCCATTGGTCCAGCATATCCTGGATCTGTTCTTTGGTGTGAGACTTAGTTCCTGTTTTAAGAACCTGGGCCATCAGAGAACCTACATCAGATTTGCCATTTAAATCTTTAGCATTACTTACTGGAAATTTGAAGCTTCCAAGCACTTTACCACCTTTGATATCTTTTTTGATCAAACCGTATTTCATTCCGTTGCTTAATTTGCCTTCTGTCAAATTAGCTTTCAGATTTTTGATACTCGCTTCGAAAGGTGCCGCTTCTTTTTCAAGAGCTTTCCCTTTGTAATCGTTGGTCAGAGAAGCAATCTGTTCATTGGTATATTCGATATTCTTAACTCTTACCTCATCTTTTGCCGGCATGAAAACACCAACTGTTCTGTTGTTCGTTCTAAAATATTTCTCAGCGACTCTTTGAACATCTGCTACAGTCAATTTCTCAACTGCATCTCTGTAAAGGAAGCCTAATTTGTAATTACCTGCACCTACGATCTCAGTCAAATTAATTGCGAAATTGATAGTGTTGTTCTTAATATTCTCGATTTGCTTCAGCAACTTAGCTTTCGCTCTTGCCACATCTTGCTCTGTATATTTTGTAGTAGCGATTTTGTCCAATGCTGCACGGAAATCGTTTTCAGTGGCTTTCACATCTTTATCAGCCGGAACATCCAACCCAAAATACAAATAACTTGCGTCTCTTACCAATGGTTGATAAGCATAAACAGAAGCTGCTTTATGTGTATCGATCATTGCTTTATAAAGATAACCGGAAGGGTCGGCCGTCAATACTTCCTGCAATGCATCCAACGCTGCGTAATCTTTGTCCGCATAAGGTGCCGTATGATAGAGCGCACCTATTACTTTACTATCGCCGGAACGTTTCAGTTCTACAAAACGCTCTCCGTCCTGAGCTGGTTCAACAGTGTAAGGCGTTTCAAGAACTCTGGCAGGTTTTGGAATGGTTGAAAAATATTGAGTAATATATTCCAAAGCTTTTTTCTCATCAAATTTTCCAGCAACAATCAAAGTTGCATTGTCTGGCTGATAATATTTTTCGTAGAATTTTCTCAGCGTCACCGCCTTTACTCTTTCAACATCTTCTTTACTTCCGATCGTACTGTTTCCGTAGTTATGCCAAAGATAGGCTGTAGAAACTATACGCTCCATCAATACACCGCCTGGATTGTTTTCCCCGATCTCAAACTCGTTTCTTACGACTGAAAATTCCTTATCAAGGTCTGACTGAAGAATTGTTGCATTCACCATTCTGTCTGCTTCCATTTCCAGGAACCATTTCAGATTCTCATCATTAGAAGGAAATACTTCATAATAATTGGTTCTGTCGTACCAAGTTGTTCCGTTGGCGTTACCTCCTTTGTCAGACAACATTTTCTTGATATCTCCTAGCTTTTTCGTACTTTTGAACAGCATGTGTTCCAGCAAGTGCGCCATTCCTTTCTCGCCATAACCTTCGTGTTTGGAACCAACATTATAAACGATATTCACAACAGCGTTACTTTGAGAAGGATCGGAAAGTAAAAGAACTTTCATTCCGTTGCTCAAGGAATATTCTTTGATTCCTTCTGTGTTACTGATAAATTTTGGAGTTTCGGCTTTTTGAGAAAACACAGGTGTCGCATAACCTGCATAGAACACGACCGCCGCAGTCAGTAGAAAATTCTTCATGTTTCTATAGTTAAATTTTTAGGTTTCTAAAATTAAAGACTATTTCTATTAAAATAGATTACTCAGTCAGTTTTTATGAAAAAATTAACTATTTACTATATTATTGCATACGGAAATGTGATTAATTTAAAAAATACCTGTAATTCCTAACATATTTGGAGAAGCATTGATATTCCATTTTATAATTCGATATTTTTTATCATCAAAATGATTCATATACCGATAAGTTCCCTCTACTACAAAATAGCTGATTGCCGCACTGAGAAAAACATCCGAGAAAAAATGCGCACCATCCCACATCCTTGACACTGGTGTAATAGATCCAACAGAATAGATCCCGGCTTTTACCCAGGGATTTTCAAATTGCTTGGCCAATGAGAACATTGTTGTAGCGACCAAAATCGTATGCCCCGATGGAAACGATCTATATGCAGGCTGCCCACTAAAAGGTTCAAAATGGGATTTACCTTCACCAGCTCCGGGACGAGCACGCCCAACCAGCGCTTTGGCAAATGTTTGTATTAATCCCGCCGTAGTCGCCGATGAGATCATCAGAATACCAGTATTTCTTATTTTGTCATTTTTGGTAAAAAGTCCTGTAAGATATACCGCGCTGGTTATCCCATAATTGTTTTGCGGGCTTCCAAAATAATAACCAAAACCTTTAAGAAACTCTGGCGCTTTTTCTCCTTGTTTCATAAAAAAACGACTGGTGTCATTATCTACAGAATACAATAAAACAGTTCCAATTGCCACACCTCCAAAGTCCAACCAATTGTCCTTTTTCCAATAATAAGGTCTGGAATAACTGTGAAAAATGTTATCCACGATCTGTTTGCCATCCAAGACCAATTGTCTGCCAATAGTTGCTTTAGCATTAATTTGGGAACTTTCAATTTCAACATTACCAATCTCCATGTTCAGACTGTCAGCATTTTGAGAAAAAGTATTAATACAGAGAAAAAGAAAAAATGGAATGAAAAACTTCATAGATCTATCGGTTACATTCGAGTGCAAAGATAGTTCAATAGAAAATTATCTCAATAATAATTGTAATTTTGCAGATATGGTAGTGGAAAAAGTAATTTTAGGAATTGATCCGGGAACCGCAATAATGGGGTTTGGAATTATTTCTGTCAAGGGAAGTAAAATGGAGCTGATCGCCATCCACGAACTGATCCTGAAAAAATACGAAAATCATGAAACAAAACTCAAGGTCATTTTCGATAAAACATTGGCCTTGATCGATGAGTATAATCCTGATGAAACCGCTTTGGAAGCGCCATTCTTTGGGAAAAATGTACAAAGTATGCTAAAACTTGGGCGGGCTCAGGGTGTCGCAATGGCCGCAAGTCTCCACAGGAACATTCCTATTATCGAGTATTCTCCTAAAAAAATCAAAATGGCAATCACCGGCAATGGAAATGCCAGTAAAGAACAAGTCGCAGGAATGCTACAAAACCTTTTGAAACTAAAAAAATTCCCTACAAAATATCTTGACGCTTCCGATGGTTTGGCCGTTGCGGTTTGTCATCATTTCAATTCAGGAAATATTTTGACAGACAAATCTTATTCCGGTTGGGATAGCTTTTTAAAACAAAATCCGGATAGGATTAAATAATTTTCTTCGCTCTTTCAATTTTTTTCTGTTTTCTTTAAACTTGATTCGTCTCTCCTGATTCTTTATCTTTGAATCGATGAATGACTCTCTTTTTGAAATCGTAGAACATACCAACCGAAGCATTTTCCTCACCGGAAAAGCAGGGACCGGAAAGACTACATTTCTGAACGATTTTGTAAAAAAAACCAAGAAAAAACACATTGTAGTTGCACCAACAGGAATCGCAGCTATCAATGCTGGCGGTGTTACCATACATTCTATGTTTGGATTGCCGCTCAGGACCTTTCTCCCGACCACAGAAAGAATCAACCAAAATCTGGCGAACAATATTGCAGACCTGATGGTCCATTTCAAATACCGAAAAGATAAACTGAAACTTCTTCGGGAGATCGAGATCATTATTATTGATGAAGCATCGATGCTTCGTGCAGATGTTCTGGATATGATGGATTTTTCCCTGAGACACGTCCGCAGGAATCAGCAGAAATTCGGTGGTGTTCAGATGTTGTTCATTGGTGACCTTTATCAGCTGCCTCCTGTGGTAAGGGATGAACATGTTCTTTCGATGTATTATTCATCGCCTTTTTTCTTTCACGCCAAAGCTTTGGAAGGCAGTAATTTCATCACATTGGAGCTCACCAAAGTTTATCGACAGACCGATGAACATTTTCTCGCAATCTTAAATGCCATCCGGGACGGGATTACCGAGGATATAGACTTCGACGCATTAAATGAAAGATATCAGCCCGACTTTGATCCAATAGATGAGGCTTATGTCTATCTCTGTTCGCACAACAAAATGGCGGATGACATCAATCAAAAAAAGATAAAAGAGCTTGGCGGAAAATCTCATACTTACATTGCAGATGTTGTTGGCGATTTCAAGGAAACACAGTATCCGAATGATGAGGTTCTGGAACTGAAAGTTGGTGCACAGATCATGTTCATCCGAAATGACACGTCATCCGACAAAAAATATTACAATGGAAAACTCGCTCAGATCTCATATCTCGACGAAGATGAAATCTCTGTGATCCTTGACGGAAGCGAGGAAGAGATCACTTTGAAAGCGGAAACCTGGGAACAGAAAAAATATTCCCTTGATGATGAAAAGAATATCAAAGAAGAAGTCTTGGGAAGTTTCAAACAATTCCCTATCCGTCTGGCCTGGGCGGTTACCATCCATAAAAGTCAAGGTTTGACATTCGACAGGCTGATCATCGATGCGGGGAAAAGTTTTGCTTCCGGGCAGGTTTATGTCGCATTATCACGTTGCCGAACTTTGGAAGGAATTATTTTGAAATCCAAGATCACACCTGAAGTTATTTTCTCTGACAAACGGGTTTCGAAGTTTCAGGATGAGACGCACGCCAATTCGAAAATTGAGGAAATCCTTAATTCTGAAAAATACAATTACAGCATCCAAAAAGTCATCAGAAGAATTGACTGTGTTTGGTTTCAATCCGCTTTGGAAAACTGGATGGTCATCAGCCGAAGCAGTAAGTTCATCGATAAGGAAAAAGCTGATTATCTTTATCATTGTTTGAAAGCTGACATTGAAAATTACATTACTATTTTTCAGAAATTCGAGAGAATCTTAATTCAAAAAACTCAAAAGTTCCTGCAAGGTGAGGAGGAATGGACCGAGATTGAAGTCAAAGCTAAAGGTGCCGTCAATTTCTTTTTCACAAATGTGAATGAGAAAATATTTTCTCCACTCAAAGATTTTTATTCTGAAACCAAAGGTGTAAAAGGCCTGAAAGCTTTCAACGAAGATTTCCGTGTCTGGCTGGATGATATTGAAGATTATCTTAAGGATCTGAAAGATGTTTATCTTTTGGAAACACCTTTATTTGATAAAGAAAAAGATGTAGAAGTTTCTATGGCAATCAAGAAAGTTCCGACACACGTTTTGACCTATCAATTGTTCCAAGACGGGAAAACAGTTTCTGAGATCGCAAGAGAAAGAGGCTTGGTCAATTCCACAATTTTCGGACATTTGTCAAAATATGCAGAGCAGAATCTACTGGACAGAAATGATTTGCTGAGAATCTATCCTAAGGAAAAAGTGACCGCTTTTGAAAAGATTTTCAAACAGAGTCCGAAAGATAATATCAATGATTGGAAAGCCGCTTTGCCATCGGATTTTGATTATGGTGAGATCCGTTTGATCTGGAATTATTTTTTGAATTTGAAGAAGTAATTTTAACATAAAAGCCAGCAAATATTTTATACCGTGAATTTGTCAAAATAAAAAGCCACAAAGTTTATTTGTGGCTTTCATATTTTAAAATTAGAATTAATTAATCAATTCAAATCTGGCATATTCTGCGATTTTCTTTGGTAGTCTGATGCCTTCTGGAGTTTGGTTATTTTCCAAAAGCGCCGCCATAATTCTTGGCAATGCCATTGCAGAACCGTTCAATGTGTGAACCAATTGCGTTTTTCCGTCGCCTTTGTAACGGCATTTCAAACGGTTAGCCTGGAACGTTTCGAAGTTGGAAACAGAACTTACTTCCAGCCATTTCTCCTGCGCTGCGCTCCAAACCTCGAAGTCGTAAGTCATTGCCGATGCAAAACCTGTATCGCCGCCGCAAAGTCTCATGATTCTGTATGGTAATTCCAGATCTTCCAAAATAGATTTGATGTGCTCTACCATTTCTTCCAAAACAGCATAAGAATTTTCAGGTTTCTCGATTCTCACAATCTCCACTTTTTCGAATTGATGAAGTCTGTTCAAACCTCTTACATGAGCACCATAACTTCCCGCTTCTCTTCTGTAACACTGGGAAAATGCCGTATTCTTGATCGGAAGATCTTTCTCATCCAACAAAACATCACGGTAAAGGTTCGTAACCGGAACTTCCGCAGTCGGAATCAGATACAGATCATCTGCATTCACGTAGTACATTTGTCCTTCCTTATCAGGCAACTGTCCCGTTCCATAACCGGAAGATTCGTTCACAACGTGAGGTGGATTCACTTCCAGATAACCTGCATCTGTATTTTTGTCCAGGAAATATTGAACCAAAGCCCTCTGCAAACGTGCGCCTTTCCCGAAATAAACCGGAAAACCAGCACCAGCGATCTTCACACCTAATTCAAAATCGATCAGGTTATATTTTTTTGCCAATTCCCAGTGTGGGATTGCGCCTTCTCCAAGGCCTTCAACAGTTGTAGATTCATAAATGATCTCGTTATCATCGGCAGAAACTCCGGCAACCACTTTCTCGTTAGGAATATTCGGGAGCTGATAAAGGATATTGATCAGGCTTTTCTCAGCATCGTTCAGTTGAGCTTGTAATTCTTTGCTGGATTCTTTGTATTGCGACGTTTGGGATTTTGCTGTTTCTGCTTCCTCTTTTTTTCCGTCTTTCATCAGAATCCCAATTTCTTTGGAGATCCTATTCATTTCGGAAAGTTGCGAGTCCAGCTCAAACTGTAATCTTTTTCTTTCGTCGTCAGCATTGATTGCTGCATCGACCAAATCTAATTCCTTGAAGTTCCTTTTCTTCAAGCCTTCCAAAACGCGCTCTTTGTTCTCGCGCAAAAAATTAACCTGTAACATAAAAGTTTAAAGTTTAGGGTTTAAGGTTTTGAATAAATATTGAACTCAAAACCACGAACTTTGAACAGTCCGCTGCAAATTTAACGATTTTATTTCACGATTTTGACCACATTTCTCTGTCCTTGAACTTTTGTGAACTTCAGTTCATCATTATACCAGAGTTTTGACAGTTGGAAAAGAGAAGGTGTCCATTTGTATTCGATCCTGATCGTATCAGGGTCTGTAGTTGTGACTGAATTCTTAGTAGTCACAAGCTGAATTATAAAATTGGAGTAATATATTTTCTCTTCCGGGCTTATGGAATCCTGCAAAAGTCTAACCGCTCCGGCTGGGTAATCCAGATAAGTAACAGTGTCCGCATCTTTTATCAAGCTATATCCTGTAATAGGCTTAAGGGCCGTTTCATCTAAAAGATCAACCAAATTAATAGAAGTGTAGGAACCATCGATCTTAGAATTCAACATATCTTGACCGGCAGAATTATGGATATAAAGATTCAGAACCTGATCGATCGTCTGGATATCTTCTTCATCTCCACGGCAACAGACGAATGTAAGTAAGACAAGTGTGATTGTAAGAAAATATTTCTTCATAACACAAAGGTAAAATAAAAATATGTTATCGGTTTTCAAAATATTTCTGATACCAAAGTTCGAATGTCACCAATTGCCAGATCTTCACACAATCGTATTCATTATTTTGATTGTTCCACCAATCATCAATGAGTTTCGGGTTGAAAAAATCTCTCTTTTTCAGGTTATCCAGATTTTCTAAGATAAAATTTCTAACCTTTGGTTCTGTTTTGATGAAATGTGAAAGCGGAAAAGAGAAACCACGTTTTGGCATTTTCAAGATCTCCGGATGTACATATTTTTCAGCCACTTTTCTTAGAAGCGGTTTATTCTGGATCCCGTTATATCTTAAACTTTCCGGCAATGTTGAGACATAGTCGATCAAATCATTGCTGAGATAGGGATAACGAAATTCTACGCCATATTTCATTGCGCTCAGATCATCGCGGAAAACATGATGTGACGATAGAGAGTACTTCATATCATATTCAAAAAGACCTTGATAATCTGTCGTTTCTGATAATTTTTTGTCTTGTAGATCTGAATTGATCTTATTAAATATATTTTTCTTAAAAATATTTTTGGCTTCGAAAGGCTTCATCCCGACCTGACTTTGTCTGAAAAATTCCAACATACTATCCTGAGAAAAATAATTTTTCACTTTTTTAGAAAAATTATCATTTGTGAAAATAAAATGACGGATGAAATTAAATTTTCTCGTAGACCTCCATTTATCAAGCTTCAAAGAATGGGAATATCCTGCAAAAAGCTCATCAGCTCCATTTCCGCTCAAAACAACCTTGAATCCAAGCTCCTTTGCATATTCTGCAGCGTTCATCAGAACTTCCAAGCTGCTGTAAGGTTCCTCGAAATGTTGGATATTTTCTTTCAATTGATCCAAAACTTCCTCATCGGTAACATTTTTTATATGATGCGGAATCTCTATTTTCTCAGCCATCAGAGAAGCATTCTTCACTTCATTTTCTGAAAATTGATACGCAATCGTAAAGGCGTTGATATCTTCTTTGTAAGGTTTTGATTTTGCAGTGATCAAGGTGGAATCTATTCCGCCACTCATCATGCTTGTCACAGGGACATCAGCAAAAAGCTGTTTTTCCACACTTTCCGAAAGCAATCTATCAATCTCGGTGATTGCTTCTTGTTCTGTTATCTGATTCAGACTTTTGGTTGGAAAGTCCCAATATTTTTCTTTTGATGATGAAAGATCGTTCAGGTCAAAGACCAAAAAAGTTGCTGGTTCCAAAGAATAGATATTCTGAAAGCAAGTTTCCGGAGCCAATGTTGTCTGAAAAAGAAAGTTACTGTAAACGCCTTGCCAGTTGATCTCGGGAGTGACGCATTCATTCTTCAAAATTGCTTTTATTTCTGACGCCCATATCAATTCGTTTTCTTTTTCGTAATAGAACAGAGGTTTCATCCCTACCCTGTCCCTTGCCAGAAGTAATTTTTTTTTATCCAGATCCACCAAGGCTATAGCAAACATCCCATCCAATTTAGGAAGCATATCCGTTCCCCATTCTTCGTAAGACCTTAAAATAACTTCTGTATCAGAATGGCTTTTGAAATGATGTCCCAAATCTTCTAATTCCTTCCTTAATGTTTTGAAATTATAGATCTCTCCGTTGAATGTGACCGTAATCCTTTGATTGTCGGCAAGCATCGGCTGATGGCCTTTTTCCGAAAGATCCAAGATAGAGAGCCTACGAAATCCTAATGCAATATTAGACTCTGAATCAGGTAGAACAGGAAAGATATTTTTGACTTGTTGTGTAGAACTCTCTCCACAAAAAGAATGTCCTTGTAATCCATCCGAAAGCCAAAACCCTTCATCATCCGGACCACGATGCCTGATCGCATTATTCATCTCCAAAATATTCTTAGAGGAAATTCCTTTCTTTGATAAATAATAACCACAGATCCCGCACATGTCTTAATCTTTTTCGATTCGTAAAAATAAGTTTTTGATTTCTATTTCTAAGAACTCCTGAATAGGAATATTAGTATTTTTTCCTGGAAAAAGTTTGCATCAGAGCAGTAATTTCATCTTTCGTTATCAAATAATCCCGAATCTTGAAATCCGTGGTCTGGTAGAATTTCCAAAACAATATCGATCCTGAAACCAAATAAGAAGCGGATGTTACAAAACAAGCGCCCCAAATTCCCCATCGCGGGATAGCGAAATAAGAAAGAATTACTGTTATAAGTAAGCCTATAATTGATTTTACATTTAAGATCTTGAGATGCTTGATCGCAGAAAAATAATAGCCGACCATATCACTTATTGCTATTGCAAAGATCCCTGGAGAGAGGAGAAGCATAATTTTTTTGGTCTTGCTAAATTCGTTCCCGAAAATCAAAACATAAACTTGTGCCGGAATAATGATAATTCCAATAAGAAAGACAAGCATCAGTGTAAATGAAATTTTGAGCGAAGATTTGGTTTTGATGATGGATCCTTCTTTACTTTTAGAGTTGACAACATCAGAATAAAGAACCACTGCGATGCTTCTGGTGATCGTCCAGATCGCCTCGGAAAAAGTAATCCCTATGGAAAAAATACCAACCGCAGCAATGCCTTCAAAATATTCTAAAAAGTAAAATGAAAGTCTGTAATTCAAAAACTGAATAAATGCGCTTAACTGTGTTTTCCAACCGTATTCGAACATATCGATGAATACTTTTTTTGAGAACTTAAAATCTCTGATCTTGCATTTTCTTAAGATCTGGTAAAAACTCAATAAAAACAACAACATCAAACATAGGGTCTGAGCAAGAAAATAAACAGAAACGTCTTTTAGTTTTACAAAATAGATCAAAATGACTATGAACAAAACGTGCATCAGCTGTTGTAAAACCGTATAAAGATTGAACATCTTGATATTCTGAGTGCCAATGAACAGACTGATATTGGTCGTAAGTAGCGATGAAAATACTGAAATACCAATCAGATAATATAAATACGAACCCTGAAGCGAAGCAAAACTGAAGGCCAAAGGAACTGTAATACCTACAAGTAATGACCAAATATAGGAATAGACCAATACCTGCTCTATCTTGAACTTATGGGCAAAATATGATGTACTGCTGCCTGAAAAAATGCTACTGAAAAAACTGACAATAGCAACATTCGCAACGACAATCGAAATCGTTCCTTTCCCTTCGCTTCCCCAGATATTGGTAGAAAAGATGACCAGGCCGAAACTTAGTATCAATATCAAAAACCGGGAAATGAAAGTCTGAACAACTTTGAGCTGCTTCATTTTTAGCTTTTAGGTAAAGAATTTTCTATAAAGTTAATGAAAGAATCGCTAATGATTTTCCAATTATATTTTTGGATAAATTCTTTTCTCGCATTAGTTGCATGCAAATCATAAAACCGAGAATCAACAATATATTTTTCTATACAGTCAGCAATAGACCCAGAGTCTTTAGGGTCGACCAAAAATCCGAAATCTGACACATCCATGTGTTTTCTAATTCCCTTCAAACTGGAATAAATAATCGGTTTTCCTGCTCCCATATAATAAAACAGCTTGATGGGAAGAGAATGATGATTTTCAAAATTAAATTCTCTCAGATCAAAACAAATGTCGGCATCTGAAAAAGCTTTGGTAAAATCTTCAAATGATGTAGGTTTTCTGATCTCGATAGCTTTAACAGACAATTTTTTGAGTTGATCATCGAAATAAATTTTATCTGTTTCTGTTCTTGCAGAACCTATAATCAGAATTTTAATATTTAATTCCGGTCGTCTTTTCCTAAGAATTTCGATGGCTGTGAAAAAATTACCAATTCCTTTATCTTCAGAAAGTGCTCCTGTATAACAAAGTGTGATCTGGTTACTTTCAAGTTTTTTTATGCCCTCGGAAACGAAACTTTCATCAGGATAATAAGGTAAGATCATTTTCTTTTTAAAAGGAAAAAAATAAGCTAAGGGAAATTTTTTAGTTTCTTCACCAAAAATAAAATGAGTGCTTAAAAGACCTGCGTATAATTGTATCAGAAAAAACTTAATTCCATGCACTATCTTCAGCGGAAAACCATGATCTTGAAGCATAGACATTGCCGGATACCATTCTGTAACATCGTAAATGACACTTATTTTCTTGTCTTTTTTGAATTTATGGGCCGCAATTATTGCAATTGGTTCTGAACAAATAATAGAATCCGGCTGATAATCGTTACAAACTTTCAGAAAAATTTCTGTCTTTTGTCTTGCGCTGTGATGTAGTATCGAATAAGATTCGATTTCAACCTTATCAATTACTCCTTGAAATTCCGAACACAGACTACAAATCTTCACATCAAAACCGCGTTTCACAAGTTCTGTCGCCTGATGATAAAAAATGCGATCATCATTATATTTGTGAGCCGTGGTCAGGAAAAGTACTCTCAATATTTACATCGGTTTACGTTCGGAAACTAAGAAATGGATGAAGCCCAACTTCTGCTGAATGGCTGTAAAAAATGACTTAGAAAATCAAGGTAAGTGTTCTTAGAAAAATCGAAAACCTCGATGTCCTTTGATAATTCGCCATTTCTTATTTTATTCTTAAAATCGGATAGCTTCAGGGTTTTTACTTCCCCGTTTTCGACAAAGCTTGCCTTCATTCTATCAAACAGCCCTAAATCAAACTCCGAATCCAATTCTCTCATTATTTTTCCAAGTGCATCAATACTACAACCAGAAGCCGCTTCTTTTTCCTCATCCACACAGATGATGATGAATTGATTTTTCTCGATCTTGAAAGAGGATGAAAGTGGTTTCCCATGCGCTGCCCAATCACCTAAGAAATCATATAGTCTCTCTGCAATGATTTTGCTTTCTTTAGCTGTAAAAGGTCTTGATGCAGGATATATAATAACGCGATAGTCGTTTGTTTCTACAATACTTGATTCCTCTATTTTCATTTTAAGTAATTTAAAATATAAAATTACGGATTTTTCCCGAGTCGCAAACCATTGTACTTTTTACTCAATGCAAATGAAAGCATTATTAAAAGCAAAATAATGAATCCGAAGAAAAATCTTAGTGTGGCTGATTGTGGAAAAAAAACAAATTTGATATAAATATTAATGAAAATAAAAAGCGAATAGATCCTTATCCATTTATCTTTTGACCAATAAAATATCAAACCTAAGCTCCCAACAGCAATTAATGTTACTTTTTTAAAATTTATTATTTTTTCAAAAAGAATCAGAAGATAATCTTGTAAAGTGAAGCTTGCTGCTTGTGTCGAAACAAAAGGCCTTCTGTATATAAAGGTATCATAGAAAAGACTCTTCCATCCGGGAAAATTGTAAAATTTGATTATGAAAAAATATAATACTATGAGGACTGCAGCTTGTAAAAAATAGCTCAAATCTAATTTTTTATCAATTATAAATGCGTAAATCCAGGCTGTTACAAGATAGGTAAGAGTAAAAGTAATATAATCCGGCCTGATGAAGGTTATCAAAAAGAGTATTATAAACACAGTCCATTCTTTCCATTTTTGGAGAAGTGCTATCATAAAGATCAATAACATTACTAAAATAAACATATCCGGCGTGGGTATTCTGGACATCTCTATTACCGGTGGTAACAATAACATCACGTTGGTTGCAAAAAAAGCAATCAAATAATTATTTGGGAAAATAATTTTGAATATATAAAATAGGAGAATACCAGAAAAAAAATAGGATATAAGGCTTAAGAAAAGAACTGACATTGGTGCTGTAAATCCAATCTTGTACAAGAATCTTATTACTAGATTATATCCAACTTTTATTTCATAGTAAGGAAGTTGTTCCGTAAAAGATCGTGTATTCTTCTCAAAATATTGCCTGGTTACATCCTTGGGATCGGTCCCATTAATATCTGCATAATGGCCAGCTGGCGCTTCTTTTTTTATTGATGAGAAAGTAAGCTCTCTAACTTTGTCTGGCAAACCAGGATAATCTAAAGCGTACATACAACCGATGTACCCCGGCATATCCCAATCATAAACTCTGTTGTTGTAATTCCAAAAAGTAAGTGCTGCTAAAATCGGCAGCAAAAATAACAAGGAAAGCTTCCATTTTTTTTCCATGGACAACCAGAGATATTAGTTTGTTTTTTCAATTATAGATCTTCAGCTTCTGCCAAAAGCTCTACAATATCCTTAACTTCTACTTCTGTATTTTTATTAAAGTGTTTCACGCCATCTGTCATCATCGTATTACAGAAAGGGCAACCTGTCGCAATAATCTTTGGTTCGAATGAAAGCGCTTCCTCTGTTCTTTCCACATTGATATCCTTATTCCCTTTTTCCGGTTCCTTGAACATCTGTGCTCCTCCAGCTCCGCAACATAATCCGTTTGTCTTGCAACGTTTCATTTCCACCAATTCTGCATCCAGTTTTTCAAGAAGCATTCTTGGCGCCTCATATTCGTCATTGGCTCTCCCAAGGTAGCATGGATCATGGAATGTAATTTTTTTTCCTTTGAAGCTTCCGCCCTCTATTTTCAATCTTCCTTCCTGCATCAATTGTTTTAGGAATTGAGTATGATGCATCACTTCATAATTCCCGCCAAGACTCGGATACTCATTTTTCAACGTATTGAAGCAATGCGGGCAGGCTGTGACTATTTTTTTGACTTCGTAGGCATTCAGCACTTCGATATTGGTCAAGGCCATCATTTGGAAAACAAACTCATTCCCGGCACGTTTTGCAGGGTCGCCAGTACAAGATTCCTCTTGCCCCAGAACAGCGAATTCTACATTGATCTTATTAAGGATTTTGCAGAATGCACGTGTGATCTTTTTCGCACGATCATCGAAACTCCCAGCACAACCTACCCAGAAGAGAACTTCGGGAGATTTGCCTTCCATTGCGTATTCTGCCATTGTTTTTATAGTGAAATCCATATTAGTTATTAAAAGTTATTTCATTTCCTATATATAAATTAGGACAACCACATTCTGATAACAAATTATTAATTCTAACTTGATCTGCGGTCTGGATAATTTGTGTATGTGTTGGGACATTTGGTTTTAAACAAATTATCGCAAAAACATTTCTCATATCAGTCAAATTGTAATTAGTTTTAATTTTTTTTATTGTCTGAATGATTTGATCTAAAGCGTCATCTTTTTTAGAATCAGACTTCCAAGAATTAGTAAAATCTTTTAATTTTTTAACTTCTACAAAACAAACTACCTTTTCATCATTAATTGAAAAATCACATTTTCTTCCATCTTGGCTATTAAATAAACAACTATCAATCTTCAAAAAAACAATTTCTTTTTGTTTTGGATTATTTATTTGAAAATCAAAATCATTTGCATTCGAAATAATACAAGGAGAGCCACTCGTATCGGGATCTTTTATATAAATTATCTTTTCCGTTTCAGTTTCGATACAATTGGGGAAATTGTTATTATTAAATATATTTTTCATCTAATAATTTAATTATCTGCTGATATATATGCAATCTCTCTAAAATCGTTCATTATATCTTCCGAAACACTATCTATTATATTGTTTTCTATTAAACCTGTCTTCAAATTTAATATTGACTTTGTCTTACCGTTTACAATTTGAAATGCAGCAAAATCTTCAGGATTTATCCAAGATCTTTTTGAAATTATTTTATTAATTTTTTCTCTATTTTTTCCTTCATTTTCATTTCCTTTCATAAATGCAAAAAGGAGATTATTGATTGAAGATAAGAAAAACGGACTATGTGTTGTATAAAAATGTATTGTGCCTTTATCAATTTTTCCAAAATCATCAGTTCTACCACTTTCAAGAAGCTTTAGTAAATCATATTGAGCTCTAGGAAATAAGTTTGTTTCAGGTTCTTCAATAACGAATGAATAATTACCCCCACCCCTTTCTTTATTTTTTGTAAACTCAATAGGAAGAATAATCGGGATTATACTTTGAAATCCTGATGCGCTTTCTGTTAATTTCATTTTTTTCCTCTTAGAAAAATAAATTCTATCTTCTCCATTTACATTCTTATATATTGTACCTTCTTTTAAGAAACTTATATCAAACTCTTTAATCTCATAGGATGCATTACTATATATACTCGCAAAATTTAGTAGATGCTTGGGAATTGGCACTTCAAGATTTTGGAAAGAAAGTGCAGCTTGTTTTAATAAATTAATAATAACCCTCTCAGCAGGAATATACAAAGGTGATTTAAAAAAGAATTCTCTTTTCGTAGTATTTGCTGTTTCGATAACGTTTAAAACTTCTTTTTCGGACAAATCGAGATCATAATCAAATCTATCTGAAAATTCGCGAAACTTTTTAGAAAAATCTTCTAATGATTTTTCTGTTTGACTCAGCCTGTCCCACATTACTGAAAATTTGTACGAAAAATCAAAATTTTGAGATAATCCTGAAAGTTTCTTAAACTCCTTCTTACATTTAATGAAGTCATGATTTTCAAAAGCTTCATTTATTTTAGAAAGGTTAATCTTATCACTAAAAACAATCTTACTCTTTTTTAATATAATTTTATGGGTCGGACTCTCAAATAAGATTTCTGTTTTACTATTGAGACAATCAACTATAGAATAATCTTCAAGTGCTTCTTTAAACTTAGTGAAGCTAGGCTCCTTAAAAAGTTCTAAATCTTCTTTATTTTTAGTGATTGAAAAAAAAGATCTTCTACCTTCTTTAAAATTATGATATAATCTTGGTGAATTACAAATCGTATATAATTTCGCTAAAGTACTTTTCCCACTAGCTTGTGGTCCAATAAAAACATTTACACTTTTTAAATCTAAATCGGCATGTTCTATTGGTCCAAAATTTTTAACAATTAGTTTTGAGTTCATTATTGGCTCTAAATAATGTTTAAATTTACAATTTTTATTAGTTTTATTGCTTACATAAAAAACATTCTCTAATCATTTGCCCAGTTCAAACGGTCTGCTTGGTTGTATTGCCAAGGTGCAGCATTGTTCTCGACATTGGTCATCATCAGATTCAATTCTGTAGGTGCTGCGGATTGTTCCATTACCAGGAATCTTCTCATCTCGAAAATAATCGATAGCGGATCAATCAGAACCGGGCAAACCTCTACACAAGCATTACAGGTGGTACACGCCCAAAGCTCTTCTTTGGTAATATAATCGTTCAATAGTTTTTTTCCATCATCAACAAACTTACCTCCATTTTTATTAAGATTTTTACCGACTTCTTCCAGACGATCTCTGGTCTTCATCATGATCAACCTTGGAGACAATTTTTTTCCTGTGATATTCGCAGGACAAACAGAAGTACATCTTCCACATTCTGTACAAGAATAGGCACTCATTAACTGATGCTGATTGAGGTCAAAGATATCCTCAGCGCCAAACTTCGAAGGAACTTCTGCCTCACCTTCAGCGGGAGCCGCATAAGGGTCGGCATTCGGGTCCATCATCAACTTGATCTCTTTCGTCACAGAATCCAAATTGTTGAATTTCCCTTTTTTCTCAAGATTCGCAAACCATGTATTCGGAAAGGCCAAAATGATATGAAGATGTTTGGAATAATAAAGATAATTCATAAAGAACAAAATCCCGACAAAGTGAAACCACCACGCAGATTTTTCTATGATATGAAGTGTTTCCAAACTAAAATTTTGAAAGAAAGGAAACAAATATTTTGAAATGGGGAAATTAGAACCAAAACGAGCTGAATCAGAATAATAATCTGCACCGTTCATCGTGAAGAAAGCAACCATCAAAGAGAATTCGATGATCAGAATCCAGTTGGCATCCTGTTTTGGCCAGCCGAACAATTCTTTCATCGTTAACCTTTTGACGCCATAAAAATTTCTTCTGATAAAAAATACAACCACTGCCAACACGACCAAGGCCGCTAAAACTTCCAAAGTCGCTGTAAAGAAATAATAAACCGAATCTCCTAAAATGCTATGCAAAAATCGGTGTGTCCCGAAAATACCATCAATAATGATCTCCAGTAATTCTATATTGATAATAACGAATCCAACATACACAAAAATGTGCAAAATCCCAGCAATAGGACGTTTTACCATTTTACTTTGTCCAAGTGCAACTCTGGCCATGATTGCCCAACGCTCCGGTTTTCTGTCAGTCCGGTTGATTTCTCGACCCAATTTGATATTGCGATATAATTCTTTCAGACTTTTAGCAAATAAACCAAAGCCTGCTACCAAAAGAATTAAAAAAATTACATTGTCAATATATTGCATAGTTATTTTTTGTCAGAGTTCTTTCCAAAAACCGAGAAGTTCAGATATCTTTTTGGGTTGGTCTTGAAATCTTCCACCAACTCATTAAGGTTTTTCGAAGTTTTTGTTAGATTGTTGTAAAGCTCTTCATCTTTTGCCAATTTACCAAGAGAACCTTCCCCGTTTTGTATGCCGGAAATAACGTTATTCAGTTTGCCAGCGGTCTGATTGAACTGATCGATTGTCCCATTCAATTTCTCAATATCCACACGCTCAGCAACAGAGCCATATTTATCCAAAGTCCTATTGGCCGTTACCATTGCTTGATTGGCACTTGCAACCACTTCGTGCAGTCCCCTTTCATTACTTGCCAAAATACCGTTGGTTCTATCGGAAGTTGCTTTGAAAGACTCAATTGTTCTGTTGAGATTAGATAGCAATAATTTGATCTCTCTTCTGTTCTGCTCATCTACAATTTTGTTTGTACTCGCCAAGGTCGAATCCAGCTTCAATAGAACATTTGATAATTGATCTTTCACAGGTTTTACCTGGGATGACAATGAATTCAGCATTGATAATTGATAATCCCCTTTTAAAGTATCTCCGTCTTTTGCCGTATCTCCTCCATAAAACAGATTAACCTTTATCTCCTTTCCGGACATTAGACCTGGTTCAAAAATCTCCACTGTAGAATTCCTAGAGAATTCGAAATTGTCATCAATGGTCAATTTCACAACAAAATGCAACTTACCGCCTTTGGAAGTTATCGGTTTTATTTCATCTACTTGTCCTACTTTTAATCCGTTGATAGAAACGGGATTGGAAGCAGAAAGACCTTCTACGTTATCATACTTTACATAAAAGATATTATCAGTTGTAAAAAGGCTTTTTCCTTTCATAAATTGATAAAGTACGACAAAACTGACAATAGCGAATATAGCGATCAATCCTGTTTTTAATTCTTTACTTAACTTCACGTTTTTGTTGGGTTTTTACTAATTAGCAAATATAAGAATATTGGATCTATAATTATTATAAATAAAAAACAACAAAAGCGACAATCATGCCGCTTCTGCTTATTTTGATATATTATTGAATCTATTATTGAGCTGTCTTGTCCCAAACCTCGATTCTAAAATCTTTGATATTGGCATTGTCTTGAAGACTCTTCAAGAATGCGCCAGTAAATTGCTGAGAATTCTGCTGATTGATAGATTCTGTAATCTGCTTAATATCTCCTGGCAGTTTGTTGGTCTTAACAGATTTTTTAACGACCAGATAAACACCCGTCATCCCTTCGATCGGCTGGGACAATTTGTTTGCAGCCACTCCAAATGCAGCACCAGCAACTTTAGGTTCCATTGCTCCATTTACAGCCGGGTTGAATAAGTTAACATCCGCACTTCCTTTTGTCGTACCAAAAGCTTTTGCCGCCTGGTCAAGGGATGCATATTTTCCTGCATTGATTTTTTCGATGATTTTTTTGGCAAGAACTTTATTTTTCACAATCGGTTCGATCTGATCTCTTACAGTTTCTGGATCAGCAAGACCCTCATCCTGCTTCCCTACCAAATAGGCCACTATTCTATCTCCGGTTCCTTCTACTGTGAAAATATCTGTATCTCCAATTTCTCGTTTCTTATCGAAAGCCCAAGCAATCACATCCGGATCTTTATCCGTATTAAGACCTGGAAGCGTTCCTTGGAAACGACCTACAGTTTTGGGATTATCGAATCTATATTTATTTTTTTCAGCTAAACTTTTGAATTGATTAAAGCTTTTTCCTTCAGTCTGCTGGATAAATCTTGTAGCTTGGGTCAACACTTGGTTTTCTGTTTTATCAGAAGCTTTGATAGCTTTTGCAAGATGAGCGATCTTATAGGTCATCGCCCCTGATTTTTTGTCTTCAACATTAATGATATGATATCCGAAAGCCGTTTCCTGCAATCCTGTTGCTCCTTTAGGATTATTTGCTAAAAAGCTCAAATATCCCGGTGCAAACTGACTTGCCGGAGTAGTCCATCCTACACTTCCGTTTCTTTCAACAGCATTTGGTTCATCAGACAATTTAAGTCCTTCAGTAAATTTCGCAGGGTCAGCTTTGATTACAGCCAATAAACTATCTGCAGTTTTCTTAGCTGCTTCTTTAGTCCTGTTAGAAGTTGATCTTTCAGCTCCTTTATAGGCAATCAAGATATGTTTTGATAATGTGGAATCAGATGCTTTCTTATCTAACAATTTTGAAACCACATACAGACTTTGCTCTTTGTAAGGTCCAAAAGTTTGTCCGATAGCTGCTGTAGCAATTTTATCCTTAAGTTCTGTTGGCAATTGTGTAGGGCTTACATATTGAGGGATGAAAGGAACATCAGAATTAAGCTCTACGAACATAGAATCATTCGTAGTATTCTGGAAGTTTTCTGTCCCGTTAGAAGCATCTGTTCCTTTAAGGAAAAGCTTGTTGATCTCGTTAAGCGTTGCTGCATCATCTTGAGGACTAGGTATAGCCGGAAAATAAGCATAGGCCAAGTTTCTGCTTGCAGTTGCTTTGAATCTTGTTGGATGTTGCTTGATATAGTCCGCAAGATCTTGTGTTGTAACTTTTACGTTGTTCTTTTTAGAAAACTCAAGATAATCAACTTTTACGAAATCAATATTGGCCATATCATCACGGAACTTCATCATCAGCTCAGCTTCTTTTTTGCTGGTAGTTATACCAGAGGTCAAGTTTCCGAAAAGCATTCTTGCCATCATCCTGTACTCGATTGCTTTTTTATTTTTCAACCAATAGGAATAATTTTCAGGATTTGAAACCTGAGAAGCTTCTATTTCTGATTTAAGCTGCTGTAGTTTGAAGTTTCCTTTTTCATCAAAGTACTGCTGACTTTGTGCGAAAATAGGATCATACTGAAGCTGACTCCAGAATATCTCATCTGTAAGCTTAAGTCCCATTTTGTCAAACTGCTGTTTTATCAATTTTGACTGCACAAGGATCTGCCAAGCCTGCTCCTCAAGACCCTTGGTTGGTTGTCCTTGTTGCTGAGCCTGTTGCTGCATTATGAAAAGTTGGTCGTTGAACTCATCTCTTGTGATATCATCACCATTTACCTTACCAAAAACATTCGGATTCTTTGAGAACATCTTGTCAAAGGTATCAGCATTAAAAAGAAATGATACTAATCCTAAAGCTATGACGCCTAATAATAGCCACGATCTTTTTCTAATTTCGCCTAAAATTGCCATTTTATATTATGTGTTTATAATCAGTTTGCGAAAATACATATTTTTAAGAGAATAGGAAAAATAATTTGGATACATTTGTAAATGTGCTTGATAAAATAAAAAAAACCTCCAAAATTTAGAGGTTTCTTGATCTATTTATCGTTTTTCTTATCCAGTATTTTCTCTCGCATTTTCCCTTCGTTTTGGAAAAGTTTCAAAACTTGCTGTGGCGTAAGAATTTTTAAAAATTTATCCGCATAAGTTTTTCTGTTATTAAGCAATTGTTGCCCAACATCAAAACTCTGGTTTAATCGGTTGATAGCCTCTTCATTAGAAAGGTTTCCAAAATTTTTATCCGAATTAAATTTTTCCTTTATCTGCTTCTGGTTACTTTGATATTCCGCAAAAAGGCTTTTGAACTCATCTTGTTTGTCTGTAGGAATTTCCAGGTCATCAATTGCAATATTCTCTTTCATCTTTTGGAGAAAGGCAGAACGTTCTTTTACGGACATATTACTTACAGCCGTTTTTTTCTCATCGATGTTCATTGTTCTCCATTCAGATGCTCTGGGAATACTCGTTTGTCTCTGGTAAGTTCCGGAAGGTGACAATGACGATGTTGTTGAACCACTTCTGAAAGAAGAACCTGGGCTGCTTCTTTGTGTTGTGGTCGGAGTTCCTGTTCTACGTTCTTGCCCTCTGGCTGTGTGTGCAGAAAATAATCCCGCAATCAAAATAGTCAATAACAATTTTTTCATCTCTCTAATATTTTGTTATTAATTATAAAGGTCAAGATAAACATCCTGTTCACTATTCCTGTCAATATCTTTTATCTGGTCCGGCGTGAAAGCTACGAGAACCTTTTCAACCTCAGACTCGGACCTTCTTTTCGTTTCCACAGCATAATCCTGTCTGTCCGTATTATCAAAACTATTGTTTCTACGATTATCAGACTTAGACAAATTAGCGATAGGCCTCTGCGATTTCAAATGCTCTGCTTTATGTTCAACAGATTGGATTGGATTTGAAACATCATTGTTGTCAGCTAATGCATTTGCGGGTTCTTGCTCCGTAGAATGGACTTCGTAAACGCTATCAATAATTGGTTTTTGCTGAGCCATTTGCATCTCAGGACCATCATTAAGTCCCAAAAACGCAGTAATACCTGCAATCATAACAATTGCCGCTGCAGCAACCCATTTGAAATTCAAAGAGAAAACTTTTGCTTCTTTCTGAACAACTGGGATTCTTTCTCCAATTGTTTTCGAGATCACACTATCCTGAAGCGTTCTGAAAAACCCTTCCGAAGGTTCCGGATAAGGTGTTTTTCTGTTCAGTTTTTCTATATCAATTTTCATTTGCTTTTATTTAATTTTTCATTGTCAAATGGAACGTCAGATGACGTTTCATAACTATATTCTCTAATATTTAAAACTCTTCCGAGTAGTTGTCCTTTATATATTGTTCAACTTTGTCTTTTGCATAATGATAATTGGTCTTCAAAGTTCCGACAGACATATCCAGAATCTTCGAGATCTCCTCGTAAGGCAAATCATCATAATATCGCATATTGAAAACCAGCTTCTGCTTTTCCGGCAATGTCTGAATTGCTTTCTGCAACATAACCTGGATTTCCTCCGCATCTTTTCCAGCGTTATCTGCGACCAGATTCTGCATATGATATTCTGCATCTTCATCTGTCTTTTTCATCCGGTTCATTTTGTTGAGTTGCTGCAAAGATTCGTTGGTTGCAATTCTGTAGAGCCAAGTGTACAATTTGCTATCACTCTTGAACTGGTGAATATTCTGATACGCCTTGATAAATGTATCCTGCAAAACATCCTGAGCGAGGTCGTGGTCCACAATCAGTCGCCTGATATGCCAATAAAGCCGGCTCTGATAGGCATCCATCATCGCACGCAAACCTTTTTCCACAGTTTGAGGTGCAGATAAAAGCTTTACAATCTCCTCATCCTTTAGCTTCATTCAGGGGTTTCGTAGTTTTGATTAAAAAATAAGACCAAAGTTAAATTATTTTTTCAATTTTCTTTGAAAAACATATTTGAACCTGTCATATTAATGATTATTAAAAATCATACCTATCTCACAAAATTTTATCTTTGTTATATGAAAACAGTCATTATTGGTTCGGGAAATGTCGCTTATCATTTAGCAAAAGCTTTTACTCAAAATAATATCCGGGTTCATCAGGTTTTCGGGAGAAATGAAATTGAATTAAGAAAAATCTCCGAAGAGTTCAACATTCCTTTTTCTACGGATAAATTGGAAGATGCCGATTTCTATTTGATTTCTGTTTCAGACTCTTCGGTTGAACAAGTTTCAAGTTTAATTAAAAAAGAAAATGCATTAGTTGCTCATACTTCCGGTTCGCTTCCAATGGAAATTTTGAAAGGTAATTATAGAAAAGCAAGTTTCTATCCTTTGCAGACTTTTTCCAAAACCAAAAATCTCAATTATTCCAAAATTCCGTTTTTCATAGAAGCCGAAAATCAGATTGATGAAAAATCGTTATTTGAATTAGCTTCAATTATTTCAGAAAACGTGGAAACCTCGGATTATGAAAGAAGAAAATACATTCATCTGACGGCTGTTTTCGCCTGCAATTTTGTGAATCATCTTTTTGCAAGAGCGAAAGAGATATCGGATTCTCAGGATTTGCCTTTCGAATATTTTATTCCATTAATTGATGAAACTGTAGAAAAAATCCATCATCTGGAACCAAAATCCGCACAAACCGGACCAGCCGTGAGAGGCGATGAAAGAATTTTAAAACTCCACGAAGAGCTCATTAATGATAATGAACATTTGAAAATTTATCAACTGATGAATGAGTCGATTAAAAAAATGTATCATAAATAGTGTAACATTTTTGAGAATACTGCACTAATTATTAGAAAACAGAAAATATAGAAATTATGAAATCTCTCAAAAAATTAGTCATTCTTCCTTTGTTATTATTAGGATTAATGGTTTCTGCTCAGGAAACAGCCAACCGTTTCTTTTATGAATTAAGCTTCAAACCGAAAAAAGATTCGGCAAAAATTGATAAGGTAATGGCTACTCTTGATATTGTGAAAGACAAATCGATCTATCAGGATTTCACAATCACAGCACAGGATTCCATCATAAAAATGGCTGTGGAAGAAATGCAAAAAACCAAAGCTTGGAAAGACCTTTCGAAAACGATAAAAATGCCAAAATTCGCTTTCAAGATATATAAAATGTATCCTGATATGAAAGAGCAATATGTTGACAGGATCAGCAAAAATCTTTTCGCTTACGAAGAAGCTATAAAATTCGACTGGAAAATCCTTTCTGACAAAGAAAAAATCGGAGAATACAATACTCAAAAAGCGACGACAGAATTTGGCGGAAGAAAATGGACGGCTTGGTTCTCAACTGATATTCCTTTTCAAGATGGGCCTTATAAATTCTATGGTTTACCTGGATTGATTGTGAAAATCGAGGATGAGGGCAAAAATTATTCCTGGCTGTTATCCGGAAACAAAACGGTAAAAAACTGGAAGGAATTCTCTTATGTAGAAGAATTACAGGCACAATCCGGAATGATAAGTAATGAGAAAAAAATAATTCCGAAAGATAAGTTTGATAAAGCTTACGCCGCCTACAAACAAGACCCGATGGCAGAATGGCGCGCCCAAGTCCCTCAAAATATGCTGACTATGAAAATGCCTGGAAGCGATATAACCATTGGAGAAATGATGAAAAATCAAGAGAAAATCGCAAAAGATTTCTTCAATGCCAACGACAACCCGATAGAAGTTGTTCAAGTCGCAGAGAAAGACAAAAAGAAAAAATAAGTATCAAACCGGAAATTAAGTTTCCGGTTTTTTTATGACCAATCTCTTATTTAGATTAATTTGAAATAAGCTATCTTTGTAGTCCAAAATTTTTAGTCTTGCAAACAAAACATATCGATAAGCTCTGCTGTTTTCCGAAAAATAAAATCGGGAAAATTCTTGGTTACGACAACGACAACCTCCAGATGCCGACAAAAATAATCGAAATGGGATTGCTTCCGGAAACCACTTTCAGAGTTCTTTATCAGGCGCCTTTCAATGGTCCGCTTTATATAGAATATGGCTCTGACAAAACCAGAATTGCCCTGAGAGAAGCAGAAGCAAGATTTATTAAGGTAGAATTTTCGGAATGATGCAGGACAAAAAGCAAAAACAAATTCTTTTGGTAGGGAATCCCAACGTCGGGAAATCCACACTTTTCAATATTCTTTGTAACAGAAAACAAAAAACGGGAAACTATGCTGGTGTTACTGTTGCCAGCCATTCCGGAAATTACATTTACAAAAACGAGGAAGTCGAGGTTATTGATTTGCCTGGTTCTTACAGCATCTATCCAACTTCTGAGGACGAGGCTATTTTTTCACGTTATCTGATTCAGGAAGACTATTCCGGTGTTGTTTACATTGCTGATGCTATTAATCTGAGAAGAAGCTTGCTTCTTTTTCAGCAGATTCAGGATTTGGGAATTCCTGTGATTTTGGTTATCAATCAAGTGGATGAAGCCGAAAAACGAGGAATCAAAATTGATATTTCTAAGCTTTCGCAGATTCTTAATATTCCTGTTTTTGAAACCAATGCAAAACAAAATTTGGGAATAGAAACCGTTCGTGAAGCGGTTTTTAACAATGAATTTAAAATTTCGGAGACTAATTCTTTCGAAATTCCATTGGAACAGAAAGCCTTGGTTTACAAGGTTTCATCTAACACAACCGAGAAAAATCTCTATAAAATCTGGACACTTTTAGCTGCCGATACTTATCTCGGAAAAATTGAGAACATCCACGAAATCATCACTCAGGAAGACTCAAAATGCAGTGTTCCAAAACGTTTGCAGATTACGGAAACTGTAAGACGATATCAGAATATTGATAAAATCACTTCCGAAATCACAGAAAAAAAACCTCAGTTAAAGGAATTATTGACTGAAAAACTGGACAAAGTTTTGGTTCATAAAGTTTGGGGTTATGTTGTTTTTCTTTTGATTCTGTTATTAATTTTCCAAAGTGTTTTTTTCCTTGCAGAATATCCGATGACCTGGATTGAGGATTTCTTCACTTGGTTATCAGCATTTTCGGGCGAATATCTTCCGAAAGGACCAATCAATTCATTGGTTTCCAGCGGAATCATTCCGGGAATTGGCGGAATTTTGATTTTTGCACCTCAAATCGGAATTCTTCTTTACTTTCTTTATCTTTTGGAAGATTCGGGATATATGGCGAGAGTTGTTTTCCTGATGGATAGAATGCTGAGACCTTTCGGTCTCAATGGAAAAAGTATTGTCCCATTGGTTTCCGGAACAGCTTGTGCAATTCCGGCGATAATGTCAACCAGAAACATCGAGAACGTTAAAGAAAGATTGATTACCATTCTTGTAACGCCTTTTATGACTTGCTCTGCGAGACTTCCGATTTACAGTATTATTATCGGATTGATTATTCCTGACGAAAGTTTTTATGGAATCAAATACAGAGCAATTGCATTGATGATAATGTATCTGATAGGATTTTTGATGGCATTATTTTCATCATTTATTTTGAAAAGTTTCATCAAAACCAAAATCAAAAGTTTCCTGGTAATGGATTTACCGACTTATAAAATGCCTTTGTTTGGTTATGATTTCAAATTGGTTTTAGGTAAAGTTTGGGAGTTTATTTCCGGTGCTGGAAAAGTGATTTTCACTGTGAGTATTATTCTTTGGGCTTTGAGTTATTTTGGGCCGCCACAACATAAAGATGAGATTTTAGCGACAGAATCATCTCTAGACCATTCTTATCTTGGAAGAATCGGAAGAACGATGGAACCAGCCATTGCTCCGCTTGGTTACGACTGGAAAATGGGAATCGGAATTTTGACAAGTTTTGCGGCAAGAGAAGTTTTTGTAGGAACTTTATCAACACTTTACAGTCTGGATGATAAAGCTCCGGAAGGAAAATTAATTGAAAAAATGAGATTGGACGTTCATCCCAATGGTGACAAAGTCTTCAGTTTTGCAACAGGTGTTTCGATTTTACTTTTCTATGCTTTTGCGATGCAATGTATTTCTACAATTGCTGTTGTTTACAGAGAAACGCGAAGCCTTAAATGGACGATGTTACAAACCGTTTCGATGACATTTTTGGCATACTTTTCGGCTTTGATTATTTATCAAATTTTAAAGTAAATTTAAAATGGACAATTCATTAACCTTACAATACGTAATTATCGGGCTTATCGTTTTAACAGCTGTTTATGCAATTGTCAGAAAGCTTACAAAAACATTTTCCAAAAAAGATAACGGGAAAAACTGCGGTCCGGATTGTGGCTGTTCTTAAATTTTCAAATCTTTTTTATTTGCCCAAAAAGAAACAATTTCGATTGTTGTTTTATTAATTCTGTAATGAAGAGAGAAATTTTCCAGAATCAAAACTCGTCTAACTTCATCTTTTGCTCCAATAATTATAGCTCCAATAAAAGGATTATTTGCTAATAATTTTTCTTTTCTCTCAACTTCCTTAATAATTTTCAGAGAATAAGTGTTGGATTTATTATGATTAATCCAATATTCTAAGGTTTCAAAATATAATTTTTCCGCTTCGGGAGTCCATTTTATTTCGAACATAATTCTCTAGCTTTTTTATGAACATCGGAACTGTTGGTCAGTTTGTTTTCATTAGCTTCATCAATTCCTCTATTGATAGATTGAATTTCTTCTGGAGAAACAGCTATTTTTTCTTCAGACACTTTTTCAAATGAGAACTTCATTCTCTTCAAAAGGCTTTCCAATAAGCTTGCTTCTTCTTGATTTGCAGGGTGTATGATAAAGGCGTTCATATTTTGCTTTTTACAAAGTTATAAATAATTATCAATTATATTTTTTCGAATTCTTAATTTTTCAAATCAAACTCCAATTGTATTATCAATATAAAAAAAGTCATTAATTTTAGAAAATAAAACTAATCAATGCGAATCCTTACTTTTATTTTGCTCAATTTCTGCGTATTAACATTTGCACAGAATGACAGCATTCATAATAAAGTGATTTCCTATGACGACAAAATCATTCTTCGCCTTAATTTTGACACCAACATTGACAATTATGTCATTTCGTCCAAAGGATTAGATATAAAACCAAGGCTGAATCTCAATAATAAAATTAATACAACTATTGGGTTTGATTATAAAATCGTCAGTGCAACTGTGTCTTTCGCTCCCAATTTTTTACAGGGAAACAACAATGCTTTGAAAGGAAAAAGCAGTTTTACCAACTACACTTTCAGATTCTTTCCGAAAAACATTATCCAGACACTGTCATACAAGAATAGCAAAGGGTATTACATCAGCAACACTCAGGATTTTGTAAGCAATTGGCAAAAAGGAAAAGACCCTTATTTGACTTTTCCGAATCTCAGAATCCAAAGTTTTGGAGGTTCAACCTCTTATATTTTCAATAAGAATTTTTCTCTGAAAGGCATTTATTACCAAAAAGAATGGCAGGAAGCGAGCAGTGGAAGTTTTGTGCCGTCCATTAATTATGAATATGTTCTTTTTTCTGATAATCTGAACTCTATAAAATCCAGAGAACATCAATTGGATTTGAGTTTTGATGTTGGTTATTATTATAATTATGTTGTTACAAAGCACTTCAATATTGCACCATTTGCCTTTACAGGATTAGGAAAAAAATGGAGCAGTTATAAAGCTGACATCACAAAAGATGAAAAAGAAAAACAAAATTTTTTCACTCAGAATTTCGGCGCTGGTCTTCATTTGGGTTATAATTCTGAGAACATTTTCTTCGGTTCCAAATTCAATTATTCTGGTAATCATTATGACGACAATGGTTCTAATATTATTAATAATAATTTCTATGTTCTTTTGTTTTTCGGCTATAGGTTAAACGCGCCTTCGAAAGTGAAAAAGGTCTATGAAAAAATTCAGGATAAAATACCTGAGCTTTAATATAGAATTAAAAACAAAATGACTTCTTTTTAATACATTTGCATTCAGAAAAAACCTTAAAATTTATTAAATGTCATTAATAAAATCAATTTCCGGAATCCGAGGAACTATCGGCGGAAAAGTAAACGATAACTTGACTCCGCTGGATGTTGTGAAATTTGCTTCGGCATTCGGAACTTGGCTTCAGAATAATAAAAATAAAAAAGATTTGACCTTAGTTATCGGAAGAGATGCCAGAATCTCTGGTCAAATGGTTTCATCTCTTGTAGCTTCTACGTTGCAAGGTCTTGGAATTAATGTTGTAGATTTAGGACTTTCTACAACGCCAACCGTCGAAATTATGGTTCCGGAACTGAAAGCCGATGGTGGAATTATCCTTACCGCTTCTCACAATCCAAAACAATGGAACGCTCTGAAATTATTGAATGACAAAGGCGAATTCATCAGCGGAGAAAATGGTGCAGAAGTATTGGCTTTGGCAGAAAATGAAGATTTCAATTATGCGGAAGTGGATGATTTGGGGAAATATGAAACCCGAGACGACGCTTTCGATATTCACATCAAACAAATTTTAGATTTACCAACTGTAGATGTTGAGGCGATAAAAGCTAAGAAATTCAAAGTTGTACTTGATGCGGTGAATTCTACCGGCGGGATTTCTATTCCACCTCTTTTGGAAAAACTCGGCGTTGAAGTTGTGAAATTATATTGCGAACCAAATGGACAATTCCCTCACAATCCGGAACCTTTGAAGGAACATCTTGGCGACATCTGTGAGTTGGTCATCAAAGAAAAAGCAGATATGGGAATTGTGGTTGACCCAGATGTGGACAGACTGGCTTTGGTGGACGAAAAAGGTGAGATGTTCGGAGAAGAATATACTTTGGTTGCCGTTGCGGATTATCTATTGAAAAATAAAAATGGTGTGGCAATTTCCAATCTTTCTTCCAGCCGAGCGTTGAGAGATGTTGCAAAAGGACTTGATTCAGAATATTTTGCAAGTGCGGTTGGAGAAGTGAATGTGGTGACATTAATGAAAGAAAAAAATGCTGTAATCGGTGGTGAAGGAAACGGTGGAATCATCTATCCGGAGCTTCATTACGGAAGAGATTCTTTGGTTGGTGTTGCTTTATTTTTGACTCATTTGGCGAAAGAAAACAAAACGGTTTCCGAGCTGAGAGCCACTTATCCAAGTTATTTTATGGGTAAAAAGAAAATCGAATTGACGCCAGATATCGACGTTGATGCTTTATTAATCAAAGTTCAGGAAGAATATAAAAATGAAGAAATCTCAACAGTGGACGGTGTGAAAATCGATTTCCCTGAAAACTGGGTTCACTTGAGAAAATCTAATACAGAACCGATTATCAGGATTTACACTGAGGCATTTTCTCAGGAAGAAGCGGATAAATTAGGCGATGATATGATTGCGAAGATCAGAAGTTTGATATAAAATTAAAGGAAGCAAAATTTGCTTCCTTTTTTATTTTGAAATATCTCTGACTATAAATATTTTCCTTTTAAAATCTGAATAAATTCATTTGAATCAATTGTATTTGGATTATGTAATCTCAAAGGCTCCCGAACTTTTGGATATTCATCAATAAATTCAAGATTTTTGATTTCTTCAAGTTTAAAATCTCCCATTATTTCTCTAAATAATTTTTCACTTACTCCCCAATATTTCACATATTTGCTTTCATCAATGAAAATTTCAATTAGATTTTCTTTATCTTGATAAATCAAACCAAAATTAATAAATGCATCCTCCGTTAATTCAACTTTATATTGGCTTATAAATTCGAGAATTTCTTTTTTATCTTCATAATTTCCATAATTGATTTCAAAATCAATATGTCCGAAAAGAAGAGATGAAACTTCTGGCAAACTCTCAGTTAAAGCAATAATGAGATTCCAAAGATTAGAATTATTAACATTAATTTCTGCATAAAATTCAAAACCTAAATCTTTATTTTCAGAATCAATTTGTTTTTGATTTAAAGTATAACCTTCTACAATATTTGCTGATTTACTTTCTCTAAGCCTTTCTAATACTGAAGAATTCATAGGAACTTCATTTTCTTCAGGAAATCTGATTGTAATTGGTAATTCTAAAGTTGGTTTCATAATTCAATTAAAATTAATACTCCATCTTCCTCAACTTCTTAGAAGTCGCTCCGATAAACAACGCCGTCAAAACCGTCATCGTTCCTCCAAAAACCACAGAACGGACAACGCCCATCAGTTTCGCCGTCAATCCACTTTCAAATTGTCCAAGCTCATTGCTCGACATTATGAAAATAGAATTCACACTTAGAACACGTCCACGGATTTCTTCCGGTGTTTTCAACTGAACAATCGTTCCTCGGATGACAACACTGATTCCGTCCAACATTCCGCTCAAAACAAGGAATCCGAATGACAACCAGTACAGTTTTGATAATCCAAATCCAATAATACAAAGTCCAAATCCGGAAGCTACAAATAATAGGATCTTTCCTTGATTTTTTCTAAGTGGAACCAAAGAAAGCGTAATAATAATCAGCATCGAACCAATATCAGATGCCGCATTCAGAAGTCCAAAACCTTCGGAACCGACCTTCAGAATATCGCTCGCAAAAACCGGGATCATCGCAACAGCACCACCAAACAGAACCGCAAACATATCCAGCATTTGCGCACCCAGAATTTCCTTGGTTTTATAGATGTAAGCCAAACCTTCTTTCATACTTTCGAAGACTTTTACATCTTTATTTTTATTTTCAGACTGCTGTTTGTTGATTGTCCAGAAAAACAGAGAAGCTATTGTCATACTGCAGACAATCACTACCAAAGTCCATTTTATCGTAATCATTGCAATCAAAAACCCACCTAATGCGTGACCAGAAACCGAAGCTATCAAGAACGTCGCCTGATTCAGTGTCACTGCGTAAGGAAGATTTTCCTGCTTCACAATCCTCGGAATCATCGATGGAACCAATGGTCCCAAAAACGAACGTGAAATTCCCGTAAAGAAGATCACACCATAAATAAAATAAGTGATCTCGTGCCCTGTAAAATGCATCCTGTGCCCTAAAAATGCCGGAATCAACAGCAAACTTATCAAAGCCACATAAGCATAATTACAAATGAGCAAGAGTTTTTTCTTCTCGTTCATATCGATGATATGACCAGCATAAAGTGCACAGGAAACTGCAGGAATTACCTCAGAAAGTCCAATCAATCCGATGGAGAACGGGTCTTTTGTCAATTGATAAACCCACCAGCCGAGCAAAGTTGCCAGCATTCGGAAGGCGATGATTAAGAAAAATCTTCCTGTTAAAAGATGACGAAATTCTATATTTTTTAAAACCCGAAGCGGTGTGAATGAAACCATTATGCAAAAATAGTTGATAGCATTCAACTGGCATTCGATTTTCGGCAAATTATTCGGAAAAGGTATTTTTTTAGGAGCTTAATCCCGCTGTCCGTCGATCAGAGATTCGGTAATATCAATTGACATTTCCAAATTCTAATATTTTCAGATTCTTAATAATAGTAGTAATCAGGAGAGCTGTTATTAACTAACGAAACGATTAATGCAACAAACGCAGCCATACCAGCAGCTGAGCCTACAACTATAGCCGTCGTTCCGCCAGGATTATTTTTCTTAATCACTCTGATATCATTCTTCGCAATGTTCACTTCTTGACTATTTGCAATTCCCACAATTTTATTTTCTTCCACAGCCGAAACTATGGCTTTATACTTAGGCTTGCCGTTTTCGTAAAAAGTATATTTTTTCCCAGCCTGAATTGCTGAAAAATCGTCCTTGTTCACATTATTCCTGTAAATGGTTGTGGTACAAGATTGCAATAGCAGAAATAAAGCAATAATAAAAGAAAAAGTTTTCATTGTAGATTTAGTTTTTCCAAATATAATGCAATTTTTCTATCATTTGCAAGCCTTGGGATTTTATTTTGCCCGCCCAATTTACCTTCCGACTTCGCATAATCCTGAAAAGCATTTTTCTTGAGTTTTGTAATCACCAAAGGTTGCAGAATATTTCCGGAAATCAAGTCATCGTAATAAGTATTTCTTTTTCGCAGTTGTAGATCCAATTCAGACTTGAAAGCTTCAAAATTTTCAGGTTCTTTTTCAAACTCGATGAACCATTCGTGGTAAGGCAATCCTTCTTCCGGATTAACTTGTGGCGCGAGATGAAATTCCGTAATCTGAGCTGCGAATTTCTCAACCGTTGCTTTCAAAGCCTCTTCCACTTCGAATGCAATTACGTGCTCGCCAAAAGCAGAAGTGAAATGTTTTGTTCTTCCGGAAACCAAAATTCTGTACGGATTTCTATCAATAAATCTTACAACATCCCCAATCGAGTAAGCCCAAAGTCCGGAATTGGTCGTCAGAATCAAGGCATAATCTTTATTAAGTTCGATATCTTTCAGCGTCAAACGTTCTGCATTGGGTTTTCCGTATTGTTCTAAAGGAATGAATTCGTAAAAAATTCCGTGATTGGTTAACAACAGCAATCCTTCTTTCTGATAATCATCCTGAAACGCAAAAAAACCCTCCGAAGCCGGAAAAGTCTGAACGATATCAACTGGTTTTCCCAGTAATTCGTTCATCTTATCTCGATAAGGTTCATAGTTGACACCGCCTGTAATAATGAGTTGAAGATTAGGAAAGATCTCTGTTATTTTTTCTCCATGCCTGTCAATCAATTTTTCAAAATACATGATCAGCCAAGGCGGAATCCCGGAAATCAAGGTCATATTTTCGTTCTCGGTTTCCTCTACGATCTTATCGACCTTGGTTTCCCAATCTTCGAGGCAGTTTGTTTCCCAGCTCGGCAGTCTGTTTTTCTGAAGATAATTTGGGATGTGATGCGCTACGATTCCTGACAATCTTCCAGTTTTTACACCATTAATTTCTTCTAATTCTGGGGAACCTTGGAGAAAAATCATTTTCCCACCAACGAAATCTGCATTATTTTTTTTCTCGATGTAATGAAAAATAGCACTTTGGGCAGCTGCAACCTGAAAAGGCATTGCTTCTTTGGAAATTGGAATGTATTTGGAGCCGGAAGTTGTACCAGAGGTTTTAGCAAAATATTCTGGTAAATCTGGCCAAAGAATTTTGGCTTGTCCTTTTTTGATTTTCTCGATGTAAGGTTTTAAATCTTCGTAATCCGAAACAGGAACGTTTTTCTGGAAATCTTCAATCGATTTTATGGATTCAAATTGATGTTCTCTGCCAAATAATGTTTTCTCAGCTGTCTTTACCAAATCCAAAAGTAATTCCTGCTGATTCTCAATTGCATTGATTTTAAAATTTTTGGATTTTTCGATATGTTTTTTTGCCCAGATGAGCGCGATGTTTTTCTTTATAAAATTTAGCATTTCGCAAAAAATTTCGATTGTCAAAGTTAGAGTTTATCTTGTATATAAGTTACTTTGGGTTATAGTTTTTGAACACAAAGTTCACAAAGGTTCTATTTATATCAAAATGTTTTAAGGTCACAAAGGCGCTTCGCTTAGATAAGTTTGGATGAAAAATGTTGTTTTTTTATGTTGAAAGTTTGTTTTATGTTGAATCTGCAGCCCGACTTGAGCGGAAATCCTTTTTACGCAACGTAGTGGAGTGAAAAGATTGGGAGCGGAAGGCGGATTAAGCTGCCCAAACTAATATTAATAATCACAGAACTAAATATTTACAAATAGTCTTGTGTTTTTTAAATAAAATGTTTACTTTTGCACCTCGAATAATTATAAAAATTTATAAACAATGTTTGCAATTGTAGAAATAGCAGGGCTTCAATACAAAGTTGAGCAAAACCAAAAGTTGTTTGTGAACCGTTTGAAAGGAGACAAAGGAGCGAAAGTTTCTTTTGATAAAGTTCTTCTTACTGTAAACGGCGCAGTAACTGTAGGTGCCCCGGCTGTAAACGGTATCGCCGTAGAAGTAGAAATTCTTGACCACGTTCAAGCTGACAAAGTAATCGTTTTCAAAAAGAAAAGAAGAAAAGGTTATGCTAAGAAAAATGGTCACAGACAACAATTAACTCAAATCCAGATTGTTTCTATCACTGGTTTTGACGGTGCGAAAAAAGAAGCGAAAAAAGCTGCTCCTAAAAAAGCTGCTAAAGCTGAAGTAACAGAAACCAGCGAATCTGCTGAATAATTTTTAATCCAAAAAAGCTTAAAATAAAATGGCACACAAGAAAGGAGTTGGTAGTTCCAAAAATGGTAGAGAATCTCACTCTAAAAGATTAGGTGTTAAGATTTTCGGAGGTCAAGACGCTATTGCTGGAAACATCATTATCAGACAAAGAGGTACTCAACATCACCCAGGTGAAAATGTTGGTATCGGTAAAGATCATACTTTGTTTGCATTGGTTGACGGTAAAGTAGTTTTCAGAAAGAAAGCAAACAACAGGTCTTTTGTATCTGTTGAACCAAACGCATAATCAACAGCGTTTCATAAAATAAAAAATCCCGACTTTTCAGTCGGGATTTTTTATTGTTTATATCTTAGAAATTTAAAGCGATTCTAATTGTTCTTCTGTAAACTCCATATTGTGAAATACATTCTGAACATCATCGTCTTCTTCGAAGCGTTCCAACATCTTCATGTTAGCTTTAAATTGGTCTTCTGTCATTCCTTTGGTATTATTCGGAATTCTTTGTAATTCAGCACTTTTTGCTTCGATTCCCAATTCGTCCAACTTATGTGACAATGAACCAAAATCTTCAAAAGCGGTTGTAATCATTACTTCTTCATCGTCTTTTTCTACATCTTCTGCTCCGCCATCAATCATTTCCATTTCGAAGTCATCCCAATCCATTTTGATTTGAGCTAAATCAATTGTGAAAATACCTTTTCTATCAAAAATAAAGGCCAATTCCCCATTCTTCCCAAGGTTACCATCAAACTTATTGAAAATAGCTCTTACGTTGGCTACAGTTCTCGTAGGATTATTTGTTGTACATTCTACGAAGAAAGCTACTCCACCCTGTCCATATCCTTCGTAGGTGATTTCCTCATAGTTTTCGGCATCAGCACCACTTGCCTTTTTAATAGCTCTTTCTACATTATCCTTTGGCATATTAGCACCCTTGGCATTTTGGATGCATCTTTTAAGTGCCGGATTGGAGTCTGGATCAGGACCGCCCGCTTTTACCGCCAAAGCGATATCCTTTCCTATCTTTGAAAATGTCTTGGCCATCTTATCCCATCTGGCCATCTTTGAAGCTTTTCTATATTCGAACGCTCTTCCCATTATAAGTTTTTATTTTATTCTACAAAAGTACAGAAATCTGAAAACAAAAAAAATACCTCCAATAAAATTGGAGGTATTTATATTTAGAAAATTAATTATTTAAAATTATTTTTTCTTTTTAGCTGGAGCTTTTTTCTTAGCTGGAGCTTTTTTCTTAACTACTTTAACTGGAGTTGGATCTTCGTAATCTCTTTTCTTAAGAGCGCTCCATTGAGCAGCATCTTCAACAGCAGTTACAACAACTTTTCTGTCTACTTGTCTTTCAGCGTCTGAAGCCGTAGCCGGAACAGTTGCTTTAGCCTTACCAACACCTATAGATTTAAGAGCGTTAGGATCTACACCTCTAGAATCTAAAGCAGCAACTACAGAAGCAGCTCTTTGTCTAGAAAGTTTCAAGTTATAAGCTTCTGATCCTTTAGCATCTGTTCTACCTTCCAATAGATAGTTACCACCGTCTTTTTTGATTAACTCAGCAGCAGCATCTAAAGCTCCTTTAGACTCAGCTTTGATTGTAGCTTTGTTGAAATCGAAGAATACACCTCCAAAATTTTGCTCTAATTCTTTAGCTGTTTCTGTTTTAGGTTTAGGACAACCATTGTATTTAGCAAGACCTGGAACTGTAGGACAAGCGTCATCTTTATCTAAGATTCCGTCGCCATCTGTATCTGGCCAAGGACAACCTTTGTTTTCTGCTGGACCAGGAACGTCAACACAAGCATCATCTTTATCTAATACTCCGTCACCGTCTGTATCTGGCCAAGGACAACCATTGTTTTCTTTTGGACCAGCTACATCTGGACATTGATCATCTTTATCTGGAACTCCATCGCCATCGGTATCAGGGCATCCTTGGAATTCTGGTAAACCTGGCGTATCAGGACAAGCATCTTCTTTATCTGGGATTCCATCCTTATCTCTATCTGTGTTACCAAATCTGAACAATAATGAAGCTGAAGCCTGCCAGAAGTTAGCAACATTAGATTTGTCAACAGGAGTAGTAACATAATCTCCCTGAACACCTAAACCGAAGTTTTTAGTTACCCATAAATTAATACCAGCACCTGTACTAACTGTAAAGTGGTTTGCTTTTCCAGTTAAGTTACCATCTTTATCATAAGATCCATAATACTCACCTCTTGTATCAGTTGCTGGGAAAGACAATCCTGTATAATCATGTCTCAAGTAATTAGCACCAACTCTCAAGTAAGGATCGAACCAAGATTCTTCATCCCACAAAAGACCAGCTGCTTTGAACTGCACCCCAAGACCTGTTTGTAGGAAAAATTCTTTGTCCATAGCAAATCTCTTATTCTCAACATTTCCCACTGTAGTTTGCCAGTCAAGCACGATACCTTTGCTAAGGCTTCTTGCAACTGTCAATTTAGAAAGTGGTGGTGTAATTGAATATTTGGAAACACCAAACAAGTTGTCTTTAAAATTGTTGAATGACCATGTATTGCTGAAATTACCTCTCTGAGCAACGTGATTCACTCCATGAGCACCCACTCCAATAACCCACGGGTTGGAAGTAGTTTGTGCGAAAACAGTAGAGGCAACAGTAAGCGCCAATGCTGAAATTCCTAATTTTAGATTTTTCATAGAATTAAATGATTAAATAATTGATAATGCAAAATAAATATAATTTTTCTTTATAAACAAAGTTTTTTTAGTTTTTCTTTAACAATCGCTGGATGTTGACTTTATTCTCTCTATCTTTTATTGCCTCTCTTTTATCATAGAGTTTTTTCCCTCTGGCTAAAGAAATAAGCAATTTCGCTTTTCCATTATTGTTGATATAAAGCTTTAACGGGATTATAGTATTCCCAACATCCTTTAACTTTTTTTTAAGTTTTTGCAATTCGTAATTATGCAGTAGCAACTTCCGTTCCCTTTTTGTTTTGTGGTTATAAAAAGTTCCTAATTTGTACTCATCTATCACCATATTAATAACATACAATTCATCATCAATGAACTGGCAGAAGCTTTCGGTGATGGATGCTTTGGAAGAACGCAGTGATTTTATTTCGGTACCGGTTAATACAATTCCGGCTTCGTATTCATCCAGAATTTCATATTCGAAGCGGGCACGTTTGTTAAGAATGTTAACAGATTTTTCTATTTTAACTTTCATTTGGAAGCTTGGCTTTTTTCAAAGGTCAAATGTAAATGTCTAAATTAATAGTAGTTTATTTAAGGATTTGACTATTGCTATTTCATATTATAAGTCGTTGCAGACACTTCACTATCCCAACTTATTTTCGTATTTTTGCAACAAATTTACAAAACTATATGTTAACAGTATCTAATTTATCATTACAGTTCGGGAAGAGGGTTCTCTTTGACGAAGTTAATATAAAATTCACGAAAGGAAATTGTTATGGGATTATCGGTGCAAATGGTGCCGGAAAATCTACATTTCTCAAAATATTAAGCGGAAAACAGGAACCAACTTCTGGAAATGTGTCTTTGGAGAACGGCAAAAGAATGTCGGTTCTTGAGCAGGACCACTTTGCTTATGACAACTTCACGGTTTTAGAAACCATCCTTAGAGGAAACAAGAGACTTTTCGATATCAAAGAAGAGATGGACGCACTTTATGCTAAAGAAGATTTCTCTGATGAAGATGGGATCAAGGCTGGAGAACTAGGTGTAATATATGACGAAATGGGCGGATGGAATTCTGAAGCCGATGCGCAAACTTTGCTTTCAAATGTTGGTATCACAGAAGATATGCATTATCAATTGATGGGCGAATTGGAAAACAAAGACAAAGTAAGAGTTTTGCTTGCACAGGCTTTGTTTGGTAATCCTGATGTTTTGATCTTGGATGAGCCTACCAATGACCTGGACATTGCAACGATTGCTTGGCTGGAAGATTTCTTAGCAGATTATGAGAATACGGTTATAGTAGTTTCTCACGACCGTCACTTCTTGGATACGGTTTGTACACATATTGGAGATTTGGATTATTCTAAACTTAACTTATATACCGGTAACTACTCTTTCTGGTATCAGGCTTCTCAATTAGCTACGAGACAAAGAGCTCAGGCCAACAAAAAAGCAGAAGATAAGAAGAAAGAATTACAGGATTTCATTGCTAGATTTAGTTCTAACGTAGCGAAAGCCAAACAAGCTACTGCTCGTAAGAAGATGATTGACAAATTGAACATCGATGACATCAAACCTTCTTCCCGTCGTTATCCTGCAATTATTTTCGATGTTGAACGAGAAGTTGGTGACCAAATTCTAGATGTTAAGGGTCTTGAAAAAACAAAAGACGGAGAATTATTGTTCTCAAACGTTGACCTTAACCTTAAAAAAGGAGATAAAGTTGCTGTTCTTTCAAGGAACTCATTGGCAATTACTGAGTTTTTCCAAATCCTTTCTGGAAATGTAGAAGCCGACAAAGGCGCTATTGCCTGGGGCGTTACGACTAACCAATCTTATATGCCTTTGGACAATACGGATTTCTTCCAAGATGACCTTAATTTGGTAGATTGGTTGAGACAATTCACGAAAAATGATGAAGAGCGTCATGAAGAGTTTATGAGAGGTTTCCTGGGAAGAATGCTTTTCTCTGGGGACGAAGCGCTTAAGTCTTGTAAAGTTCTTTCCGGAGGTGAGAAAATGCGTTGTATGTTCAGTAGGATGATGCTTCAGAAAGCGAATGTTCTTCTTTTGGATGAGCCAACCAACCACTTGGACCTGGAGAGTATTACAACTTTGAACAACTCATTGAACAACTTCAAAGGAAACATCCTATTGTCTTCTCATGACCACGAATTGCTGGGAACGGTTTGTAACAGAATCATCGAGTTGACGCCGAAAGGAATCATCGACAGAGATATGACTTACGATGAATATCTATCGGACAAAAAAATCAAAGAATTACAAGAGCAGATGTATTCTTAATTCTTTAAAAAAAAATTAAAAAAAGCATTTCGAAAAAACTCGGAATGCTTTTTTTTATTTGGAAATTGTCTTTTTATTTTGGCGGAAGCTTTATTCACTTTGGCAGAAGCTTTGTTTGTTTTGGCGGAAGCTTTGTTCATTTTGGCGGAAGGCTTATTTGTTTTGGAATTAGGCGTTCGTATTTTTTTAATCCGAAAAGAATTAAAAATAATTCAATAACTTAATTAGTCTTTTTTCTAATTTTAGAGAAATATATAAGCCTTATGAATTCTCTAAAATATCTTTTCTTATTTCTGCTGATTCCGTTTCTGGGATTATCACAAACCAAAGATTCCCGTTATCAGCCAAAACCTTACGTTCAGCTCAAACATCCCGAATGGAGCAAAAATGCGACAATCTACGAAGTCAACATCCGACAATATACCAAAGAAGGCACTTTCAAAGCTTTTGAAAAACATTTGCCGAGACTCAAAAAAATGGGTGTTGATATTCTTTGGCTGATGCCCGTCCATCCGATCGGAGAGATGCACAGAAAAGGAAAACTCGGCAGTTATTATTCCGTGAAAGATTTCAAAGGTGTGAATCCTGACTTTGGAACTTTGAAGGATTTTAAAAATTTGGTTGACAAAATCCATTCGATGGGAATGTACGTTGTGCTTGACTGGGTCGGGAATCATTCCGCTTGGGACAATCCGCTGGCAAAAGAACATCCGGATTGGTATACGAAATCAAGGGAAGGTAATTTCCAGCCAACACCTTGGTACGATTGGGATGATGTCATCGATTTTGATTACAACAATCCTGACTTCCGGGAATATATGACGGGCGTTTTGAAATACTGGGTAAAAGAAGCCAACATTGATGGTTACAGATGTGATGTTGCAGGCTTTATCCCTGTTGATTTTTGGGAAAATGCAAGAGAAGAGCTTGACCAGATAAAACCGGTTTTTATGTTGGCAGAATGGGAATCGCGTGACCTTTACAGAAAATCCTTTGATATGACCTATTCCTGGACGCTTTGGGACAAACTGAAACTGGCAACAACAGGTGAGAAAGGCGCTAATGCTTTATACGAATATATGGCACACGATGTCGGCAGTTTTCCTTATGATTCTTACAGAATGCTATTCACGGATAATCACGATAAGAATTCCTGGGAAGGCAACCAGTATTCAAACTTCGGAAAAGGATTGGAAACAGCAATGGCACTTTGCGGAACAGCCAACGGAATGCCCTTGGTCTACAGTGGACAAGAAGCTGGGCTGGACAGAAGTCTTGCGTTTTTTGAGAAAGATGAAATCGTTTGGAAAGACCACAAATTCTATGGAATGTATCAGAAGTTATTTGATCTGAAGCATAAAAACCAAGCGCTTTGGAATGGGAAATGGGGCGGAGAAATGATTCGAGTAACCAATGATCAGATGAATGATGTTTTATCTTTTTATCGTGAAAAGAATGACAACTCAGTCTTATCTATTTTCAATTTCTCGGATAAAAGCCTTCCAACTTCCGTTGATACCAAATATTATTTCGGACAATATCGAGAATTATTCACCGGAAAAATTTTTAACATCGATTCTGAAAAGACAACTATCAACCTGAAACCTTGGGAGTATTTGGTTTTAGTAAAGAATTAAATTCAAATCACTAAAAGGCAGATTGTACAGATTTATTTTTAATACTAAAATTTTTAATTATAATAAAGTTCAGCTTCGTTTTATACAAGGCTGTTTTTGTCTGCATAGTTCAACTTGAAGAAAATAAAGGTCATTATCGAGAAGGCCAGGAGCGAACTTCCACCGTAACTGAAAAACGGCAAAGGAATCCCAACAGTCGGGAAAAGTCCCATTACCATCCCAAGATTGATGGAAAAGTGTATTAATAAAATAGATGCAAAACAATAGCCAAAAACCCGATTGAATGTTGATTTTTGATTTTCTGACAGATAGTAGATCCTGCCAATGAAAACCGCATAGCAGAGAATCAAGATCGTGCTACCAAGAAAACCCCATTCTTCTCCAACGGTACAAAAAATATAATCGGTCTCCTGCTCCGGAACGAACTTACCTTGTGTTACCGAACCTTGCTTATATCCTTTTCCTTTCAATCCGCCAGAACCAATTGCCGTTTTAGAATACAGCAAGTTATAGCCTGAAGTATCCCGGAAGGCTTTTTCCCCTTTGTATAAAACCTCAACTCTTTCGCGCTGGTGCTTTGGAAGTTTGGTTAAAATGTAAGGTGACCCATAAGACAATGCACTAAGGATCCCGACTGTAAAAACAATCGCAACAATATACATGACATTTCCTTGAATCGTGTAAAAGTTGAAAAAAACAAAAATAGCCGCAATGATAAGAATTGCAATCACAACATATAACGGATTGACCGCAATCGAGATGAGAAAAACGGCAGCAAAGGTGAAGATCACACCAAATAACCAACCCGAAAGTCCCTCTCTATAAAGTGCCATTAAAAAAGCGAAAAATACCAATAATGAACCGACATCCGGAATCATTAGAACGACGACTCCAGGAATTGCAACAATTGCCAAAGATGTATAGAGTACTTTCTTATTCTTGAGATTAAAATCCGGATTGGAAACATAATTTGCCAGCATAAGAGCTGTTCCAATCTTTGCAAACTCTACAGGCTGCATCGTGAATCCACCGAATTTGTACCAGTTTTTCTGACCAAGGATTTCTGTTCCGAAGGGAAATAATCCAATTAAAAGCAAAACTCCTCCAACATAAATGATCGCAGACATATTCTCGAAGAACTTGGTTCTCATAAAGAATATAATCATCCCAATGAAGCAAGAAATTCCGAAGAATATCAACTGCTTTTGCCCCAACTCTGCTTTTACACTATAAATGTTAAGAATTGCAAAGACACATAACAGAACATATAGCGTTATTCCTAATTTATCAATCCCTTCTGCCCACTTCATTTTACTTTGGATTTTAGAGGTTTAACTTTTGAACTGTCTTTCTTTAATTTTTTTTCTTGGATGGCTTGTAAGCTGTCTTTTATTCTCTTCAACTGAGCTGAATCTTTAGGCGGTTCTTTGTACCACCCTTTTCGTTTCATTTCAGAAATGTACTGTCGTTTATACTCGGGCATAAAACTCGAGGTAATCATTTTTTTGTAAAGATTTTCCCTTTTCAGTTCCCCAGTGATATATTTTTCGGCAATGGTCGTACAAGCCGGACCTGCCCAAGTTGCTCCAAATCCTGCGTGCTCCATAACGGCCGCAACAACAATCTTCGGCTTATCCGCAGGTGCAATCAAAACAAAAATCGAATTATCTTTTCCTTGCGGCACCTGAGCTGTACCTGTTTTCGCCAATTGTGTGAAATCTTTAGAAAGCAAGCTTCTTCCCGTTCCTCTCAACATTACGGCCTCCATACCTTGAAGAACAACATTGTAGAAATGAGGATTCTGAACCAATGTCATATGTTTTTTCTTGAATCTTGGGTCGGGATTTGGTTTTCCATCGATAGATTTTACAACGTGTGGTGTATAATACCAGCCTTTGTTTGCAATAGCTGCTACAAAATTGGCCATTTGCATCGGTGTCAAAAGTACATCTCCTTGTCCCATACCATTATATATGGCTCCAGTTGGCATCTCGTCCCAGTTTTTATAATCTGTCCGTTTAGAACCGCTGGCTTTATAAATAGATTTCATTCTTTTTTCATAGAATTCTCCTGATGGGATTCTACCTTTTGCACCGACCGCCAAATCGTTATTAAGGAATTCCCCAACGCCAAAACTATTGATGATCTTTTTCCATTCATCTACCCCTTTTGATGGGTTTCCCGGATATTTTTTTATGATTGATATATAGGCATAAGTGAAATAACAGTTACTAGAAACCTGAATCGATGGAATCAGTGGATCTGCGCCACCGTGCCCCTTGATGCTTTTCCCACGATAAAAGAAACCTCTTCCACAAGGGAAAATTGTTTTATCCGTCATCACACCCATTTCCATTGCCGCTAGAGCTGTCAACAATTTGAAAGTAGAACCCGGTGGATAAGCTGCCTGAACAGAGCGGTCAAAGGTTGGCTTGTTTTCGAAAATCGTATCGTTAGCAAGTTTGTAGAGATTTCTGGATTTGTTTGGTCCTGTAAAAAGATTCGGATCGATGTCCGGGCCGGTTGCCATTGTCAGGATTTCGCCATTGTTTGGGTCTAATGCTACGATTGCACCGTGTTTATTAACTAACATTTCCTCCGCCATTCTTTGCAAATCGTAATCGATGGTCAAAGTCAGGTCTTTTCCGGTTACAACTTCTTTGTCAAGCTCTCCGTTTTTGTAAGAACCAATGCTTCTCTGGCGAATATCTTTCTGGATATATTTCATTCCTTTTTCACCTCTGAGCTCTTTTTCGTAAGCTTTTTCTATCCCGCTTTTCCCGACAATATCTCCAGGTAAATAATATAAAGAATCTTTCTTAATATCATTATCATTCACCTGATTGGTATAACCCAAAAGATTTCCGGAAGTATTGATTTCATATTGTCTCTGCGGACGCGGAACAATTGAAAATGCCGGATATTTGAAAATCAATTCCTGAATCCTCGCCATTTCTTCACGACTTAGATTTTTCATAAAAGTCATTGGCGTCAACTTGGAATAATATTTTTCTTTCTCAATGTTTTTCATCGTTTTGATGAAATCCGGCTTTGAGATATTAATCAATTTACAAAAACCAAGTGTATCAAAATCAGGTTTAAGAAGTGCCGCTGTATATGAAATCTCAAACGCCGGCTGATTCCCTACAAGGATTTTACCGTTTCTATCAAAGATGACACCCCTTGGTGGGATTACATATTCGATTTTGATTGAGGTATTGGCAGCATTAAGCGCATATCTGTCAGTAAACAATTGCAGATAGGAAAGCCTTGCAATAAAAATTAATGCAATGATGGAAAGTGCGAGAATGATTTTGAGATACTGTGATTTCATATGTGCTTTTCTATTTTTTAGAGGACATATGCAACCTCAATGTCAAAGAAAATATAGTTTGGTTTTTTATACACATTTTTCGATTTTCAGACTTTTTGCTTGATTTTAAATGCTAATGTATAGGCTAATATAAATACAAACGAGATTATACTGGTTACTATTACATTAAATAAAATTTCAAAAAATCTATCGAATTTAAAAAACTCGATGTACTGTACCAAAAATTGATGGATAAAAATACTGGTGATGATAAAAAATATGAACTGTGTCCACTGGATACTTTGGAAAGAAAAGAAATCCGTAGTCGTATCCGTTGATGTTCTGAATATGATTGTCCTAAAGTAAGCGATAACTGTCGTCGCAAAAGCATTGATACCCCAAGTTCCCAAAAATGCGTCCACACATAATCCTAATAAAAAGCTCAATCCTAAAAACTGAAATTGATTTCGAAAAAACGGATAGAACATTACAAATACAGGATAAAGCACCGGAATGTATTGCCCAAACAAAGCAATCCTGTTCAGGATAAAAACCTGAAAAGCTGTAAGTATTGCTATTAAAAGCAAGTCTGATGCAATGTTTCTACTGACCATCTTTTTTAATTTGAGCCTTTAAAGTATCATCTATTTTCTGAACCTCCGATTTTTTAAGATTTCTTACAACATAAACCGTACTCAGCTTTCCGATTTTCTCGCTAAGTTCTACAGAAACGTCCCAGAATCCTGTCTTGCTGTCAACCTGATAACCGGCAACTGTTCCCACCGGAATTCCTGCTGGGAAAATTGAGGATTTCCCGTCTGTTACAACCGTATCTCCAACTTTTAGCGGAACATATTTCGGGATATCAGAAAGCGTCATCGTTCTGGTATCATCTCCTTTCCAGGAAAGTGTCCCAAAATATCCTGACTTTTTAAGCGATGCACTGATTTTGATTTTATTGGTACTCAAAACCGACTGAACCAAAGAATAATTATCTGTTGTATTGATAACGATTCCGGCAATTCCTCGAGGTGCAATAACACCCATTTTAGAACTTACGCCTTGCAGACGTCCCCTGTTAATTGTGAAATAATTATCTTTTCTGTTGATAGTATTGTAAACAACTTCTCCGTCAACGAAAGTATAAATCTGTCCACCTCCGATCGTATCATAAACTCTTCGGAAAACTGGCTTGTCCAGCTTTTCTTTTCCGTAAAGTTCTTTCATCAAAGCTTTATTCTGAACAATAAGGTCTTCATTGATTTGTTTTAATTTCAAGTAAGAAGTTCCCTCATCGATATAACCGGAAACCCAAGAATTGAAAGCCGCCGTTTTTGCTGCCAGGAAACTTTGCTGCATAGCATTTTTGCTGAATATCAGTACAATTGCAACCAATTGCAGGAATATGAAGAACACAAATAATGCATTCTTGGAAAAAAATCTCAGCAAAGCACCCATCTAAAAAAAGACCTCGAAAAAATTATTATTTGATAAGGAAATTGAATTTATCCATATTTTTAAGAGCAATCCCTGTTCCTCTTACAACCGCTCTCAATGGGTCTTCTGCCACGAAAACAGGAAGTCCGGTTTTTCTGTGAAGTCTGTCTGCCAAACCTCTCAAAAGAGCGCCACCACCAGCAAGATAAATTCCGGTTTTGTAGATATCCGCTGCCAATTCAGGAGGAGTCAAAGAAAGAGTTTCCATTACGGCGTCCTCGATTCTGATGATTGATTTATCAAGCGCTTTGGCAATTTCTTTATAATTGACCATAATCTCTTTTGGCTTCCCGGTAATCAAATCACGGCCTTGTACAGGAATATCATCAATCGGAACGTCCAGTTCTTCAACAGCTGAACCAACCTCTAATTTGATTCTCTCCGCCGTTCTTTCCCCGATATATAAATTATGATGCGTTCTAAGATAGTAAGCAATATCATTGGTGAAAACATCACCTGCAATTTTTACAGATTTGTCACAAACGATTCCGCCAAGCGCCACTACAGCAATTTCTGTTGTACCACCACCTATGTCGATAATCATATTACCTTCCGGTTTCTGAACATCAATACCAACTCCTATTGCAGCAGCCATTGGTTCATAAATCAAACGAACCTCTTTCGCATTTACCTTTTGGGCAGAATCTCTTACCGCTCTTTTTTCAACTTCGGTAATTCCGGACGGGATACAAATAACAATTCTGAGTGCGGGTTGAAAAAGCTTTCCTTTGATACCCGGGATCTGCTTGATAAATTCCTTGATCATATGTTCGGAAGCGTGGAAATCTGCAATCACACCATCCTTCAACGGGCGAACTGTTTTGATATCCTCATGGGTCTTCCCTTGCATATGTTTTGCCTGTTCCCCAACAGCGATCGGTTTGCCGGACGAGCGCTCTATCGCCACGATAGAAGGCTGGTCTACAACGATTTTGTTGTTATGTATGATTAGCGTATTCGCTGTACCCAAGTCAATCGCAATCTCTTGCGTAAACATATCCAATATACCCATTTCCGTTCAATAATTGTTAAGTTGACAAAGATAGGAATTTAGACTTATTCTATAGATTGAATTAAAAATATTTTGGTTAAAATTTCCTTAAAATTTCATATCGAATAATTACTAAAAATTCCAAAATTCAGGTTCAAACAAACCTATCATATTAAAACTTCAAAAAGAGAAATATATTGTTGGAAATCTGTTTATAATTTTCAGAAAACTTATAGATTTTATCAATTTTCCAAAATGATATTCAGAAACAGTCTTAGTTTTAAAAATTGTAAATTTGCAAACTGAAAATGAGCCTAAAAAATAAATTTCATCAAACTTCTGATTTCGCCGTTCTAAGCATTAGCTATGAAAAAGCCGATGCAGAAACGCGTGGAAAATTTGCTTTCTTCGATGAACACGTCAAGTCATTTGTCAACCAGATCCACGAGCAGGATTACGGCGATGCTTTCGTGGTTTCCACTTGCAACAGAACCGAAATTTATTCTACGACTAAAAATTATCTTCACATTGCCGAACTTTATTGTAACACAGTCGGTGTTTCTCTTTCAGAGTTTTTAAAATATGTGAATGTCCTGCAGAGGGAAGATGCACTTTTCCACCTTTTCCGTGTCGCGGCAGGTTTGGAAAGCCAGATCATCGGTGATTTTGAGATTGTTTCTCAAATCAAGAACGCGTACCACCGATTCAAAAAATATAAAGATTTTTCTAATCCTTATTTGGAAAGAGCCATTAATTCATCGATTCAGATTTCAAAAAGAATCAAGAATGAAACCGGAATCAGTACAGGTTCCGCTTCGGTCTCTTATGCGGCAGTTCATTATATATTGAATAATACGAGACATATTCACGAGAAGAATATTCTTCTTTTGGGCGTTGGAGAAATCGGACAGAATACGATCGAAAATCTTGTAAAACATATCTATCAGCCGAAAATCAAAATTGCCAACCGTTCTTTTGAAAAAGCCGAAAAAATTGCTGATAAATATAGTATTCCGCAAATCGATTTCAATCTGTTTCCAGAAGAACTGAAGCAGACCGATGTTCTGATTGTGGCAACAGGTGCCCAGAAATATATTATTGACGAATCCAATTTTCCAAAAGATAAAGAAATGCTTGTCATTGATCTATCGATTCCGAATAATGTTCAGAAAGAAATCGGAAATTGGGAAAACGTAACATTGATCGATGTTGACCAACTTTCGCAAACCATCAAAGCAACCATGGAGCAGCGAAAAAAGGAAATTCCAAAGGCAGAAGGCATCATCAAAGAAATGGCGAAGGAATTTGTAGATTGGGAAAAGAAAAGGAAGTTGGCACCACAAATCAATCAGTTCAAAAATTCTTTGAAACAGATTGAGGAAATCGAGATGCACAACATCCATAAGAAATTCCATTACGCAAAAATTGAGGATATGGAATTATCTAATAACTTGGTTCAAAAAATCACGAACCGTTTTGCTAAATATATTCTGGAAAATCCGTCGCGCGCGAACGAAATCACAAAAATAATGGAGGATATCCTGGACATCCATAAACAAGAATCCGATGAACAAAATAAGAATAGGAACGAGAAATAGTCCGCTTGCACTTTGGCAGGCCCACGAAGTTGAATCAAAATTACAAGGTCTTGGTTTCAAAACAGAGATTGTTCCTATCGTAAGTTCCGGAGACAAAAATCTTGACCAACCACTTTATGCATTAGGGATTACCGGCGTTTTCACAAAAGATTTGGATATTGCTTTATTAAATAAGGAAATTGATATTGCTGTCCATTCTCTGAAAGATGTTCCGACTCAATTACCTGAAAACATTCAGATTTCTGCAGTTTTGGAAAGAGATTTTCCGGAAGATGTTTTGGTTAGAAATAATGATGCTGAGCCTTTGGATTTGGAAGTACTTAAAATTGCGACCAGCAGTTTGAGAAGACGTGCCTTTTGGTTGAAAGAATTTCCTGAAACTGAATTTACAGACATCCGAGGAAATGTTCAGACACGTTTGAAAAAGCTGGATGAAGGAATTGCCGATGCCACAATATTTTCTTTGGCCGGAATCAAAAGAATGGACCTGGATATTAATTATGAACAAATCCCGTTTTTATTGCAAGCACCTTCGCAAGGGGTTGTTGCAATTGCAAGTTTGTCTGATAATGCAGAATTGAACGAATCTCTAAAATCGATTTCTCATAAAGAAACTGAGATTTGTGTAACCATAGAAAGAGAATTCCTGAAAACGTTGGAAGGTGGATGTACTGCTCCGATTGGTGCAAAAGCAGAAATGCTTGATGGGCAAATCAGATTTCAAGGAAGACTTTGTTCTCTTGATGGAAAAAACTGCATCGAAACTGATGAGATTTTTGACTGGAACGATTCTGAGAACTTTGGAGACAAAATTGCTTTGAAGGTTTTGGAAAACGGAGGCAGGGAATTGATGGAGGAAATCCAAAAAAGTCTTTAATAGTAAATACTTTCTACGTTCTGTTTGTCATTCCGTAGGAATCTAAACTTAGCTGTCGGGGTTCCTACGGAATGACAAAATAATGTTTTAATTTTACCATCGTCAGTCTGAGGCTCTCGAAGACTTTATAAATATGAAAATCCTTTTTACAAAATCACTGGACAGAAAAAAGGTTTCTGAGAAATTGGGAGCTGATTTTTTGGTTGATTTTGTAGAAGTTATCCATACTGAATTTATAAAAACTAAAACTTTCGGTTTAAAAAACAATTCACTCATTTTCACAAGTATAAATGGCGTGAAAGCCTTTTTTGAGAATGGATTTTCAGCAAATGAAAATTTCGCAGAACCGAAGAATTATAATAAAATATACGCTGTTGGTTCGCAGACAAAAAAAGAACTTAGGAAACATAATTTCGGGACTTTCAAACTTTGTAAGAACGCTAATGAACTTTCAAATTTCATAACAGAAAATTCTGTGAACGAAAAGTTCCTGCATTTTTGTGGCAATATTGCAATTGATATTCTGGATGAGAAATTGCCCTTGCAAAATATTTCTTATAGAAAAATCCCTGTTTATAGGACTGAACTACTTTACCCAAAAATCGATGAGAAATATCAGGCGATAGTTTTCTTCAGTCCGAGTGGAGTTCGTAGTTTTGCAAAGTTTAATAATTTAGAGAATATGAAGATTTTTTCAATTGGAAAAACAACGACCTCCGAATTGGAAAAACTAACTGATAATAAAATAATTACAAGTTCAAAAAATACGCTGGCTGATATTTTAAATTTGATTTCAAAGGCAAGTTCAACTTTCTGAAAACGTTAATTTGAAAGGCTAAAGTTGTATTTTGCGAAGCGCGCCCCGACTTGAGCGGAAATCCTTTTTACGCAACGAAGTGAAGTGAAAAGATTGGGAGCGGAAGGCGGATAAAGGCGCCCAAAATAATATATAAAATGATTAAAAACGACCTATACTTAAAGGCGCTTCGCGGAGAAACCGTGGAAAGACCGCCAGTCTGGATGATGAGACAAGCGGGAAGATACCTGCCGGAATTCATCGCTTTGCGCGACAAATACGATTTTTTCACAAGATGTCAGACGCCGGAATTGGCTTCGGAAATCACGGTTCAGCCGATCAGAAGATTTCCTTTGGATGCGGCGATTCTGTTCTCCGATATTTTGGTGGTTCCTCAGGCAATGGGAATCGATTTCAAAATGAAAGAATCTGTTGGACCTTGGCTGGACGAACCTATCAGAACTGCTGAACAAGTTGATAACGTAATCATTCCAGATGTAAACGACACGTTAGGTTACGTTTTTGATGCTATAGAAATGACTTTGGAAAAGTTGGACAATGAGATTCCGTTGATTGGTTTTGCCGGTTCGCCTTGGACGATTTTCTGTTATTGTATCGAGGGAAGAGGTTCTAAGGATTTCAATATTGCGAAGTCTTTTTGCTTCTTGCAAACGGAAGCGGCGCACAGATTATTGCAAAAAATCACGGACACGACAATTGCCTATTTGAAACGAAAAGTGGAAAAAGGTGTTTCTGCAGTTCAGGTTTTCGATTCTTGGGGTGGAATGCTTTCACCGGCTGATTATCAGGAATTTTCCTGGCAATATATCAATCAGATTGTTGAAGCTTTGGCGCCATTAACGCACGTTGTGGTGTTCGGGAAAGGCTGTTGGTTTGCTTTGGAAGATATGACGAAATCTAAAGCTTCTGCAGTTGGTGTCGATTGGACAATTACTCCGGAATTAGCAAGGCAATTCACGAATAATGCTGTGACTTTGCAAGGGAATTTTGACCCGTCGAGATTGCACTCGAAGCCGGAAACGATCAGAAAAATGGTTCACGAAATGATAAACCGTTTTGGAAAAGACAAATACGTCGTCAATCTCGGACACGGGATTTTACCAAATATTCCGGTTGAAAATGCCGAAGCTTTTATAAAAGCTGTGGTTGAATGGAAACCATAAACAAAAAGGAGCAAATTAATTTGCTCCTTTTTTATTCTACTTGTCCTGGTGCAGGTTGTGTTGGTTTCACTGCTTCGTTGTTCAATCCATCCTTTCGAGGTTCAAGTCTTTTTCTATTCTTGTCCTCCATTTTTTTGGATTTATCCTGAATTGTAGTCGTATCAATCGTTCTGTTCATTCCGTTGGGCTGAACAGTTTCCGGAGTTGTTTTATTCATCTTCTTCTCCGTTTTGGTTCTTGTTGTGTCTTGTGGCGGTGTTACCTGCGCAGTAACAAACATTGCTCCGAAAATTATCAAGCCGCCTGCTATTAACTTTTTCATAATATTTTTATTTAGTGTACATTATGAAATTCAAACATTACACCAATATTATGTTAAATTTGGAAATTATAAGATTTTTGGGAAAACTTTAATATAACTTACTTATCCAAAACTTTTCTCAGTTTTTCTACGAAGACATAAGTTGCGGGGCAAATCAAAGTGTTCTTAATCGTGAGATTATTGATTTGATAGATTTTCTTCCGGTCTGTGTGAGGATATTCTCTGCAAGCTTTTGGACGAACGTCGTAAATTGAACAAGTATTGTCATCATTCAGGAAAAAGCAAGGTAAGTTTTGGAGAACTTTATCGTTATCTTCATCAACTCGCAGAAATTTAGACTCAAAATCAGCTTGTTTCATCCGAAGATGCTTGGAGATTCTTTCAATGTCTTTTTCTGTGTAAAGCGGACCTGTGGTTTTACAGCAATTCGCACAGCTGAGACAATCGATTTCTTCAAAAGTTTCTTCATGTTTTTCTAAGACCAAATAATCCAGGTTCTTTGGCGGTTTCTTTTTGAGTCCTTCCAAAAACTTTTTGTGGTCTTTCTGCTTTTGCTGAGCCTGCTTTTTATAAAATTCGAGATCCATAATTACGAAATTTCTGGTAATGATGCCGGAAAAGTACTATTAATCAAATCCAGGTTCAGGACTGTAAATCGATTAGTAGAATCCGGGCCATACATTTTTTCAAATTTTGCACCATAAATGATTTCGTCTGAGGTATAACTTGTTCTCTGTACCACATCGCTGGAAAATATGCTGTCAAATGCCTTGACATGAACTATAATCTCAATATCAATATTTTTAAGATCTTCCTGCGTCAGGCTATAAAAAGGAGATTCTTCATCTATATAATGTACAATTGTCCAATTCAGAATTAATGAAGTAATTTTTGCGACTTCTAATTTCAAGGTGTAAAACGAACTTTTTGTTTCTCCATTTTCTGTAATTTCAAAGGAAGCCAAAACTGTAATACTCGCATCTGTAAGCGATGTATTTTTGAATGGCGCCATACGGAACATCAGTCCGGATTTATCTTTGTAAGGGGAAATTAAGGCAATATCACTAAATTGCAGAAATGCACGTGGGCGGGAAAAGCGCCCGTAAAAAAGTCCGGTTGCGATCGCAAATGCTAACAATCCTAAGAAAGCTTCAAAAGTTGCCACCAAACTAGCCAGGAAACCAACTGGCGCAATCCGTCCGTAACCAACCGTAGTAAATGTCTGGGAACTGAAAAAGAAAACATCTGTAAATTCATTTTGGAAATTACTTTTGTCGACGCCGGTAAGATGTTCGATTCCAATAGAATAATAAATCAAAGCAAAAATAAAATTCACAACGATATAGCTTCCAACCAAAAGTCCAATAAACTGCCATCTTTTGAGATTCAGCATCGTGTGATACCAACTGTAACGGTTCAGGATGTTAACGCCTTTCTTTTTTATGTTCGGATAGCCGTCTTTATTAATAAATCTACCAGAAAAATTATCTCCAAAACCTGTGTCTTTGATTGCTTTTAATCTGGAAAAACTGAATTTTGACATAAGTGCAAAATTAGCCGTTTTCTCAAGAAAATACTAAATAATATAATCCTCCCCAAATTGCAGAGAAAAAAAACACAAACAGAAATGATGCTTTCATGTCTTGTCTATTCTTTTTATAAAAATGCTTATAAAGCGTAACCGAAATAAAACCAATGACCACTAAGATTGGCAAAACTGTAAATGTCAACATAATTATGCTTTTACCAAAGATACAAAAACTGATAATAATCTTATTTTCAACTTGATATAAAACCCATAATTTTGTAAAATGAAAGATATTACAAATCGTGAAGACGTAGAATTACTGGTCAACAAATTCTATAACAAAGTGATAAAAGATGATGTGATCGGATTTTTCTTCACAGATGTTGCAAAGATTGACCTCAGCAAACACCTTCCGAAAATGTATAATTTCTGGGAAAGTATTCTGTTAGGAAATCCTGTTTACGAAGGTCATCCCATGGCGAAACATTTTCCAATCAATGAAGTATCGGCTTTGGAAGAGAGACATTTTAATCGCTGGCTGCAGATCTGGGAAAAAACAGTTCACGAAAACTTTGACGGGGAAAATGCAGAAAATGCGATTAACCGAGCCCTGAACATTGCCAGAATTATGAATCATAAAATGGCGAATGCCAGGAAGGAATAGTCGTCAGATCTCCGAAAATCCTCTCTAAAATCCAAGATGATGCAACTGACAGTCTATCCAGTCTGTCAACATATGAAACAATAATCCAACGCCTATAATCCTCGGAATTCCTCTAAAAAATAATAACAGAAAATAAACGCCAATTGCCCAATACGTGTGAAGCGGATGAAAATTGATACTGCATCTGTCCGATGAAAAAATCGGTGTGCTGAGCAAATGATCCGCATCTACCAACATGGTCGCCAACATTATGAAATAAGCTTTTTTCCAATCTTTTCTAAAAAACAGGAAAGCCAGCACAACGGGAAAACCAAAGTGTAAAAAATAATGCAAAAACGGTCTCAGCCAAAAACAATCCATTAGATTCTTCCTTTTAAATAATCTTGCCGAAGTTCCCCATCCAGTTTTTCAATAGCATATCGGAGACAAGTTCTTGGCATTTCTTTGTAATGTAAATTGAGAAAATCCAGCAATTCGGTTTCGTTCATTTTTCCCATTTCCCGGAGAAGCCAGCCGTTGGCTTTGTGCATCAAATCGTGCGGATGTTTCAGGTTTTTAAGAACGAAGGTTTTGGTTAATTCAAATTGTCCTTTTTTGATGTGATGCATTGTGCCTACAATCGCCATTCGCATCTCCCATATATTTTTGGAATTCGATAATTTTTCTAAGATTTTAGAATCTTGATTTTCAAAACAATATCGGCCTAAAATCTTGTAACAAGACGTATCTACCAAATCCCAATTATTGATATGTTTTGTATGATTCAGATAAAAATCGATGATTTCTTTTTGTTGAATTTTATCTTTTGTTTTTTCAAATTTATAAACCAAAATGAGCAAAGCTGTCAAACGATGTTCGTGAATTTTTGAAGATAAAAGTTTACTGAGCTCATCAAGAGAAATTTTATTATAAAACTCTTTTGCAATACTTCTTTGGTCTGGAACACTCACACCAATAAACAAATCGCCTTCACCATATTCACCTTTTCCAGTTTTGAAAAATTTTGGGAAGAATTCTGCCTTTTCGGGAATTGAGAGAATTTCGAGAGCTTGTTTTATATCATCAACTAATTTCATTTTAAATTCAGTTTATTCGTAATTTCTTTAACTTCTTCAGCACTGAATTTTCCAGAGATTTGAACCTTACCATTTGTAATAGCATCCATCACAACTGGTGCAGAAATTATTTTTTTATTAACAACAATTGCAATTGGTTTCCCTCTATTTTTAAAACTCAAAAGATGAAATAAAGCCGAGCCTTCTTCATCTAATTCTAGATTAATGATAAGTCGGTTAAGACCATCCAAATTTCCCTTTGCAATTGAGACATTTTTCAAAGAAATTGATGGTGTTTTAGAAAATCTCATCTTAGAAGCATCTTTCGTTTCATCATTCAAAACTTCGTAAAATCCATCTTGAAGATTGGTTTTTACGGGAACAAAATCATTAGAATCAAATTTTGAAGATAATTCTTTATTAGATAATTCCGTTTCCAGCTTACTTAGTTTTTCTCCTATCCAAAAGAATTTCTCTTGAATTTTCCCTTGAATGTTTCCATAATCAGAAGTGTATTTTTTGTACGATGGAGAAGTTATAAATTTATAAAGTTCATTAATCTCATTATCAGTAAAGAATTCCTTATAAACCGCACGAATTTGAGTTAAGATTTCCGCATCAGTTAGCTTTGAATCAATTTCATCCCAAAACTCCTTCGGAGCATTCGGATATGCAACCTTCATAGGTTTTATTCCATACTCTACAATATTGGCTTTGTAAGCTTCAAAAGTTTGATTTCCAATTATAATGGAATCAATTTTTTGATTTTGAGACAATTGATTTTGAGAAAAAACAAATCCAAAAATCAACAAATTAAAAAGGCAAAACAGATTTTTCATCATTTATAAATTATTTTAAATTTAACTGATTCTGAAACTCTTCAAGATATTTAGCCAGATGAAAACCATCCATCAAACCGTGATGCCCTTCTACAGAGACCGGTAACATTTTTCTTCCATTTTTCTCAGAGAATTTTCCAAAAACAATTTTTGGAATAGATTCTTTTGGGTCGAAATCTGTTGGATGAAGTAAACCTGTAAAATGCGTCCAGGGCATTGTGGAATGCCGGATATGATTTGGTGGAAGTTCTTCGTTTCTGATTCTTAAACCAGTTGAATTTTGAACCTCATTAATTTCTTTTTGGAGATTTTGATTAAAGATTTGAAAATCATCAGAATATTCGAAATAAGAGAAGCCAAACGTTCCATCGTTTCTGGCAATTGTAGAACCAACGTGAACGATATCAAACGCTATAACTTCATCATTTACAATCCTATAACCAAATTCCTCAACAGAATTAATTGCTTTCATTGATTTATGAAGATAATGCGCGAAAAAAGATTCATTGTTATCTTTTGCCAATCGATAAGTCTCTGTACAATCAACTTCTGTAACAATCCCAAAATAAGGACTTTTCATTCCGGAAAAGAACTCAAAATGTTCTTTTCTTTTCCAGTTTTTTATATCGATAACCTTCATTATATAATTTTTGGCTTCTAGTGATAATTAACCACATAGGCACATAGTTTTTGTCAATTTTCAAGATAAAATAGTTAGACATTTGTTTCTATTTTAACTTTTTCAAAATAAATAATTTGTTTTTCTATATGTCTATGTGGTTTTTTAATTTTTTTTATTTCAAATTAATGCGTCTCTTCAAGAGTTTGTTCAATGATTTTTTCTTCGGTTGCAATCTTTTTAGGATTGGCAACTTTCGCAATCGTCAATCCCTGAACTATAATTGAAAACACAACCACACAATAAGTAATACTGATGATAATTTGACTGTACTCATTCACAGGTATGGACAAAGCTAATGCAATGGAAACTCCACCACGAATTCCTCCCCAAACCAAGACCTTCACCGTCTGCGGACTGAATCGATATTTGAAAGCCATAAACTTCGTTGGAACAAAAATCGCAATCCAACGCGCTAAAAGAACAATTAAAATACAAATTCCACCGGCAACAAGATATTCATTTAAGTCTTTGATTAGCAGCAATTCAAAACCGATAAAAAGGAACAGAACAGCGTTCATTATTTCATCGATCAGTTCCCAGAATTTGATGAGATAATCCTGCGTTTCTGATTTCATTTTGAAGCTTTCACTGAAATTCCCCATAAATAATCCCGCTGCAACCATCGCCAAAGGTGCTGAAATGTGCATTTCGTGTGCAATCAGATAACCACCCATAACAACTGATAACGTGATCAATACAGAAATAATATAGTCATCTACCATCCTCATTGCTCTAGAAGCCGATAATCCCAGAAGAACACCTAAAAGCAATCCTCCGCCTGCTTCTCGCAGTAATAAAAGCCCAATGTTTTCGACATTCAAATCAATTTCTTTTCCGATTGCCAATTGTAAAACCACGGTAAAAACCACAACCGCCATCCCATCATTGAAAAGGGATTCTCCAGCCACTTTGGTTTCCAAGGATTTTGAAACATTCGCCTGCTTCAAAATACTGAGAACCGCCACTGGGTCGGTAGGTGAAATCAGTGCCCCAAAAACGAGACAATAAATCAACGGCATCTGAATACCAACCAAAGGCAGAAGATAATACACACCAAATCCTACCGCAAATGTTGAAATAATAACGCCGACGGTTGAAAACATTACAACCGGACCGAATTGTTCTTTTAAATCTTTGATATTAATATGGATTCCTCCTGCAAAAAGCAGGAAGTTAAGCATTGCTCCCATCAGAACTTCGGTAAAATCGAAGTTGTGGACTAACTCGGTCAAATGACTGGTGGTTTTTGGTAAGAAATTTTCGCCTGATGCTACCAAGGTTACAGAAACGATAATGGCGATGACCATTATTCCGATTGTACTTGGCAGCTTTAGAACTCTATAATTGATATATGCGAATAATGAGGCTAAAACGATAAGAACTGAAAATGAGTAATATAACTCCATTTTATTTATTTTATATAGATTTTTGACCTAGTTAAAAGTCATTATAGATTACTTTGATGTAAGTTTTTGTATTGTTATTTTCCCAAATATCAAACATTCCCCCTTCTGTAGGCTGGGAAGACCTTTTGGCTCCCATTGGGAACCGAATAATGTTGAGCAGAATATATTCGTCACCAACAGAATTGACGAGATAGGCAGATTCTTCATTCTTTCCATCCCCGGAATCAAAAATCGCTCTTGTCAGCAATTGGAATTGACCGTAATAATAGGAGAAATTCTTGAGATCTTTCTGCTTGTCATAACATTGCAGCATTATCATCAGCAAGTCCAGATTGGTAGGGTCTTTTGATAACAGGTTTTTCGTTTTTTCTGCTGTTTCTTCATACTTCTGCTTATGGAGATCTTTCAGTATTTTTTTGAAATTTTCGTCACTTGTAGAAACAGTTTTATCTAGAAACAACCTTCCATAATATAAATGTTGCGCTTCCAGACTGTCAATCGATTTGGGAAGAGCCTGGAATTTGAAGACCATTTTTTCATAGAAATGATCCGATTCTTTGTCGGTAATTTCTTTCTTGATTTGATCCAAATCAATCCTTGATTTTTGAGAAAACCCCAAAATCGAAATCAGCAAAAAGAAAAACAAGAAGATTCTATTCATTAATTTTCCTCTTCATCCTCAAAATATTCGAACAGCAAATCGTTGTAAGGGAAACGGGAAATATGAATCCTGTGAACCTCATCGTAAATCATCTTCTTCATCTCTGGGAAATTCTCTTTCGTTAAGGCAGAAATGAAAACCGTTGGAAATTTGGACTTCGCCATCCAAGTTCTTTTCCATTCTTCCAAAGAAATATTTTTGTTGGAACCAGGCGTCAAATCATCTTCATCCTTTTTCTCGTAACTGAAATCATCAATTTTGTTGAAAACCATAATCATGGGTTTCTGATGCGCATCGATTTCCTGAAGGATTTCATTCACAGAATTAATATGGTCTTCAAAACTTTCGTGCGAAATGTCAACCACATGAATCAACAAATCGGCTTCACGCACCTCATCCAAAGTTGATTTGAAACTTTCCACCAATTGCGTCGGCAACTTTCTGATGAATCCAACGGTGTCCGTCAAAAGGAAGGGAAGATTTCCAATCACAACCTTACGAACCGTTGTGTCCAGCGTTGCAAACAATTTATTTTCAGCGAAAACATCGGATTTTGACAAAGCATTCATCAAGGTTGATTTTCCCACATTTGTGTAACCAACGAGTGCAACACGCACCATTTTTCCACGGTTGTTACGCTGCGTTCCCATTTGTTTGTCGATAACTTTCAATTTGTCTTTCAACAAAGTGATCCGGTCACGGATAATCCTTCTATCGGTTTCGATCTCCGTTTCTCCAGGTCCACGCATCCCTATTCCCCCTTTTTGTCTCTCAAGGTGGGTCCACATCCTGGTCAATCTCGGCAAAAGATATTGATACTGAGCCAATTCTACCTGCGTTCTTGCATAGGAAGTCTGAGCTCTTTGGGCAAAAATATCTAGGATCAGATTGGTTCTGTCAAGGATTTTGACTTCCATTTCTCGCTCCAGGTTTTTCAATTGGGAAGGTGACAATTCATCATCGAAAATGACCGTTCCGATATTATGTTCTTTCGCATAGTCACGGATCTCCTCCATTTTTCCTTTTCCTACGAATGTTTTGGAATCTGGCTGGGTCAATCTTTGGGTAAAACGTTTGGCAACCGTAGCGCCTGCTGTGAAAGCCAGAAACTCCAGTTCGTCCATATATTCTATCAGTTTATCTTCGCTTTGATTTTGGGTAATTAAGCCCACCAAAACCGCTTGTTCATACTGATGTTCTTTTTTTTCTAACATTTAAAAATTATAATTTCTGATTTTGACAAGATACTATTTTTTATCAAAAAAACAAAAGTTTAAGTCTGATAATAATGAAGACCTCTATGTAACAATAAATCTTGTCTGCAAAAAAAAGGCCGCTCCAAAAAGGAACGACCCAAAAGCACAATTATGAAGATTTTTATTTTTTGATAAGCTTGAAAGCCCTCACTTCATTTCCGCTGCCTACTTTCATAATATAAATTCCGGAAGCCAGTTTGGAAAGGTTGATTTCAGCATCTTTTTGATGCAATTCTTTTGCAAAAACTTCCTTACCCGACATATCGTAAACATTTATGTTGTTAATATCCTTGATGTTTGAAATTTTCAAAATATCTTTTACCGGATTTGGATAGAAAGAAATTTGATTTTTAGAGGTTTCCGTTGTCCCAAGGATCTTATCAACGTGTACGTTAAATACACAAGTATCTATAACAGCGCCCTCATATACCAGATTATGGACAACAACAGTATTGCCTTCAGGGAACGCAACTCCCGATTCTAATCCCTGAACCAAAACAACTTGCGGTTCTGGAGTCTCACAGACATAACTCACTTTGAAAACACCATCAAAACCTTCTTTTGCTGTCCAGTTCAGTCCGTCACCTGTTGTAAATGCAGTGGTTCCGTTTGATAAAGCCGATTTTATTTCCCAAGAAACCAACGGGCCCTGCATATTAATGGCAACCCAATATTTCCCCGATGTCAATTCTAATACTTCTGGCAATTTGATAACCGTTTCATATGCTGTTCCACCAGTAGTACTTCCTATCTCATTTTGTGATTCGATCGTTGGCGCAGCATAATTCATGATCAATTCTCCCGGTTTGCCATTATTATCTTTATAGAATGCAACAGTTGCTCCGTAAGAGAATCTAATCAAATGAGGAATAACTTTATCGATTTTCAAAGTTTTCCCAGCAGGAATCACAAAGTCGTTAGCTACGGTATTGAAGTTTGAAGCAGGCATCCAGTTCTCATAATTATTTCCCGGATAATCTATTCCACAACTGGAGCTTCCTTGAGAACCGCAATTGAATGGTAAACTATAATTCACGACTGCAGTTTCTCCTCCTGGAATTGTATTGGCATTAATATCTGAAGGACAGCTAAAGTCACATCCTGGATCTGCAATACCACCAGAGATATTCAAAGTGTAATCTTCTGCCTGCCCGGAATTGTAATAATACCCTGAAGCACCAATAGGCCAAAACATAGAATACTCTGTAGCTGATTGCATTTTCAGCACCCTTATCCTTGTATTTCCGTTGATCGCATTTTGCGGAACTGTTATTGGGAATTGCGTAAATTTATCATCCACACCCGAAGATCCGAAAAGATAACCTTCACTGACGATTTCGTTGCTTTCATCCAGAATACCGTTGTGATTCCAGTCAACGAAAAGGGTATAAGTATCCGGCGCATAATCAACACGATTTTTACCTTTAATTTTCACATTGTAAGTTTGTCCCGCCTGTAAACTGAACACTTTGTCTGTCATATCTTCGTAGAAAGCAGAACTGTTCGGATCTGAATTGTAGCCCACGCCATTCACTTCGAAGCGCGTTATTGGTGTTGACGGAATACCATTGTCCACATTAGAAATTAAATCATACGACTGTGGACTAGGATTGTCTGGCAATACCCGAAATTCTGTTGTACCGTAGAAACTAGTTTCGAATTGCTCTACATTGATCCTCCATGTGCCTGCGATATCAGGCATGGTATCACCCCAAGGATAAGTTGGAGTATTTCCATTGAAAACGATATCAAAGTTTCCGTTGGCATCTGCATAATATTGTCCAGTAATACCGGAACCAGATTCGTTGGGAGAGAAAATATGAACCACGACTTGTGCGTTCGGTTCAATATTGGTAGCGTGGAGTTTTATCCCAAAGTCAAAGAACTGCGCCATTGTCAATATTTTATTGGAAACAGAAGCTTCTATTACCTCATTTTCATTTGCAACAACCTGTAGTGTAGCATTTGCCGTTTTTCCTTCTCCGTCTGTAGCTTTCACTGTATGAGCGCCTTTCAGAGAACGGATCATTTTAGCACTTATTTGCACAGAAAATTTACCCTGAGAATCTACAGTTCCCGTAAAGTCCCTCCATCTCTTTCCATTTGGATCGGTATCAAAAACCGTTACTGTAGAATTAGGTGTAAATCCGGAACCTAACACCGGAAATCCGCCTGACCAATACCAGAATTCTTCAATTGTATTTGGTTCATCGGAAACCAAAGAAGTATCCAATGTAATCTGCTGCGCACTAGTTATGCTGAACATAAATAGAAACAGGCACTTAAATAGTAATTTCACATTCATTTTAAAAATATTTTATAATTATTGAGACAATATTAGAATATCATCAAAGATTTTGGACATTTGTTGAGATAACAATATGACTACTAACAAAAAAGCAAAGGTAACATTATATATACAAATCAATTAAAATTCTGAAAATCAATTAATTAAAAAAGTAGTTTTTTTTGAAAATTATTCTTCCTATCTTCGGGTCATATTTCTGAAAATGCGTTGGATTTTTTGTTTATTTTTTGCTTTTAGCTTAGTACTGAGTTCCGGCCAGACCAGTCTTTCCAAAGACCCGGATAAGTATGCTTCTACTCTTCTGAAGCAGACGGTGGATTATATGCAGACCAACAGAACAAAAGCGATGAGCTATCTGCAAGAAGCTCTTAAACTGGAAAACAAATTGGCCGACAGTACAAAAATCAGCCTTTACGTTACAGCGGGAAACACATACAAAGACCAAGAATCTTATTATCAGGCACTTAATTATTATTACAAAGGATTAGAGATCAACAACAAAATAGAGTCCCGCGACTCTTACTCTATTCTGAACAACATTGGAGGTTGTTATTACCTAATGGGAAATTATAAGAAAGCACGACAATTTTGGGAACAATCACTTAAAAATTTTGAAAACAGCAAAGCGAGTGACAAATCTGTAGAAGGTTCTATTATTTACAACAATCTCGCAGTTTTGGAAAAAGAACAAGGAAATTATGCAAGAGCACTGGAAATGTTGAAGGAATTCAAGAATCGGAATACGGCCTCAAAAGACACGCTTAATATTATTATGGCTTATGAGAATATTGCCAATGTAAATCTGAAATTAAAAGAAACCGACACTGCCGTAGAAAATTTGAGACAAGGCATCACTTTAGCGAAGAAGATCAAATCACCCTACGATATAGCAAGCCTTTATAATATTCTTGGAAAAATCAATCTCGATAATCTGAATAACCGGGACTCTGCATTATATTATTTGAAAAACGCCTATAATATCGCTGACAAGAGTAGTTTTTCCGACATCAAGCTTTATTCATCAGAAAGTTTAGTAAAACTATTCGAAAAAGAAAAGGATTACAAAAATGCTCTGCAATACCTGCACACCGCAAAATCTTTATCCGAAGCTTCCATCAATCAGGAAAATGAAAAGAAAGTTAACCGCTTGGAAATCGAGTTTAATGAAAAAATGACGCAAAATGAGCTTTTAGCTTCTCAAACCAAAAGAGAGCGATTCTTTATTTTTGGAATCGTTCTGCTCTTGTCTTTCTCGGTTATCATCTTTTTGTTATTCCAATTACAGAAAAATAAAACTGCCAAAAGAGTTGCTGAAAACGAATTATTGGCCAAGAAATTAGAAGAGAAAAATAAAGAACTGACAAATAGCGCCATCCAAATGCTGCAAACTTCCGAGGTTCTCCAATCCACTCAAAAAGAGTTGAGCGAACTGAATTCCGGAACAGAAACATCTGACAATAAAATCTCTAATATCTTAGCTGACCTTAGAAAAAGTTCCAAAAGTTTTGGGAAGGCAGAATTTGAAAAGATTTTTATGGAAACTGAGGAGGGTTTCTATAAGAAATTACTCAGCGAGTTTCCTGATCTGACCAAGAATGAATTGAGGCTCTGCGCTTTTCTCAAACTTAATTTATCCTCAAAAGAAATTTCCGACATTACACACCAAAGTCCGCACAGCATTGTAGTTGCGAGGTCCAGACTTAGAAAAAAACTGAGACTCTCCAATTCAGAAAGTCTCAATAATTTTTTGATCAAATATTAGTATTTAGCTAACCAAAGTTGCTGTCAATGTTTTCTCAAAACTGAAAGCTTGACTTACAGGACAATTTTCCTTGGCATCTTTTGCAATTTTCTGGAAATCATCTTCTGAGATTCCAGGGATTTTTGCAGTCAATGTCAATTCTGATAAAGTAATTTTTCCGTCTACCAAACTGATTTTGCAATCGGTCTCCAAAGTTTCCGGATTATAACCAGCTTCTGTCAACAAAGCCGAAGTCTTCATTGTAAAACAACCTGCATGGGCTGCTGCCAACAATTCTTCCGGATTGGTCCCAACACCTTCCTCGAATCTGCTTTTGAAAGAATATTGTGTTTCGTCAAGTGTTGTACTTTGAGTCGTTAAAACACCGCTCCCGTCTTTTACTGTTCCTTTCCAGACTGCTTTTGCACTTCTTTTCATAATAAATTTTGTTTTGGATTTATATTATTGATTGTATTATTTTTTATCGCAAAGGCGCAAGTTTTTTAAAAATTCAATATTTTAAGTCGCAAATGACTATAATTTATAATTCATCATTAATTTCTTAATCCCAATCTGCAGCCACAAACTTCATTGTTGATTTTCCATCCGTTAAAGTTAAGAAATGTCCTTCGATTATGTACTGATTCATATTTGGTAAATCTTTTCCGAATAATTCTTCCAACCTCATTCTTCCGTCACAGTACATCATTGTAGAACCAACACCAGAAAATTTTGCTTTTCCATTATTAAATTCCGCCGTGAAAAACATTCCATTACATCCCATTTTCGCAGTGTAACGATTCGGCGATTCGGGATTTTTCGTCAAATCAACATTAGCTTCCAGTTTTGTCAACTCTTCCTTAGTAAAATCTTTGTATTCAACGAGCATCCATTTTTTGTGAAGATTCTGCATTCCTGACATAGAATTATTTGATGATTTACAAGAAACTGTAAGAAGTAATATTAATGATAGAATACCGATTGACTGTAGAAATTTCATACTTTGAACTTTGCCTAATCTCTTAGCCAAATTCGTACCACTTAGATATAAAATAATGATTAAATTAGCCCCATTAAAATAATTCTCTATGAAAAAAATATTTTTAGTATTGACCTTGATCTTGGGTTATGCTCAGATGAGAGCGGATGAAGGCATGTGGCTTCTGATGCTTGTAAAACGTCTGAACGGCGTTGATATGCAGAAAGAAGGCCTGCATTTGACGCCGGAAGAAATTTATTCCGTGAACAATTCCAGTTTAAAGGACGCCATCGTAAGTTTCGGTGGTTTCTGTACTGGTGAAATGGTTTCTGACCAAGGTCTGATCTTTACCAATCACCACTGTGGTTATGACGCTGTTGCTGCGGCTTCCACTCCTGAAAAAGATTACTTGAAGAATGGATTCTGGGCAATGAAACCGAATGAAGAATTCAATGCTAAAGGTCTTTACGTAAGATTCCTTGTAAGAATGGATGACGTTTCTGCAAGAATCAATGCAAAACTTAATAATAATATGTCTGCCGCTGACAGAAAAGCGGTTATCGATGCAGAATACAAAGCTATCCAGACAGAAAATTCTGAGAACGGAAAATACACTGTTGTAGTAAGAGATTTCTTCAACGGAAATGAGTTCTATTATTTTGTATATCAAGATTATAAAGACATCAGATTGGTTGGAGCGCCTCCATCATCATTGGGAAAATTCGGTGGCGATACAGACAACTGGGAATGGCCAAGACACACGGCAGATTTCACGGTTTTCCGTGCTTATGCTGATGCCAACGGAAATCCTGCAGAATATTCTGAAACCAATGTTCCACTGAAACCAAAGCACCACTTACCAATTTCCCTTAAAGGTTATAAACCAGGTGATTTTGCAATGATCCTGGGGTATCCAGGAAGAACCAACCGTTATTTGACCTCTTACGGAATCGAGCAAATGGTTGACAAAGATTATCCGGCTTGGGTAGAGGCATCTAAACTGACTATGGATGTTTTGAAAAAATATATGGATAAAGACAAAGCAACTCAGTTGGATTATGCATCTCAGTACGCAAGTGTTGCTAATTATTGGAAGAACAGACAAGGGACGATTGATGCAGTAAAGAAAAACGGAACAGTTGCCGAAAAACAAAAAACAGAACAGATCTATAATCAATGGGCCGCTCAGTCTCCAAATGAGCAGACTTATTATGGTGTTCTACCGGAAATACAAACTTATTACAAGCAAATCTCCGGAAGGAATGTAGAGCGTAATTACGGAGGGATCTTACAGAGAAATGCACATTACATTGCAACAGCCTATCAATTAGGAAGCCTTTTCAAAACCTACGCTGACCAAGATGAAGCCGGAAAAACGGCTATGAAGCCAAAAGTTCTGGATGCTGTAGAAAAAGCTTATGATGGTTTCCACGATAATGTAGAAGGAGAAATGCTTAACTCATTGGCTAATCTTTACAAAACAAAGGTGTCGAAAGAATTTGCTTCTCCAACAATTTTAGCTGCTGATGTGAACAGCCTTTCGACTTTGGCATTCTCTTCTATTTTTGCTAATAAAAAATCGGCTTTGGCTTTCGTAGAAAATCCTGACAGATTGAAAATAGATGCTGATAAATTGAGACAATTCGTAAACGGAATTGTTGAAGACCAAAAATTAAGCAACGAGAAATATTCCAAAATCGATGAAAATTTTGCTAAAAACAGCAGACTTTTCTTAGATGGTCTTAGAAAAGCCCAACCAGAAAAAGTATTCTATCCGGATGCCAACTCTACCATGAGATTAACTTACGGAACGATTGAAACACTTCCTGTAAGAGAAGACAGAAACTACAAAGGCATCAAAGAAAACTATTATACCGACATCAACGGTATGGTTGCCAAATACAAAAAAGGGGACGAAGAGTTTGACCTGCCTAAAAAAGTTCTAGACCTTGCCAAGAAAAAAGATTATGGTCAATATGCAGACAAAGAAGGATTTATGCCAATTAACTTCTTGTCTAATAATGACATCACGGGTGGAAACTCAGGTTCTCCAATCATTGATGGATATGGGAATCTTATCGGTCTTGCTTTCGACGGGAACAGCGAAGCTTTGAGCGGCGATATCGTTTTCGAACCAAAATTACAGAGAACCATCAACGTCGATGTTCGTTACGTTCTTTGGATTATTGACAAATATGCCGGTGCAACAAGATTGATCAGCGAATTAACTTTGGTAAAATAATTATCATTAATATAGTGAAAGCCACCAATATTGGTGGCTTTTTTAATTATCCTTTAGAAATTGGCATCAGCGTACTGATCCCGATTCTGTTATAAGCATTAATTATAACTGCAGTCATTATAATTTCAGCAATTTGTTTTTCCGTAAAAAGCTGTTTTGCTTTATAATAAGTTTCTTCTGATAAGCCTTTCCGGTTGATCAATGTCATCTCTTCTGTTATTTCCAGGATAACCTGCTCTTCAAAAGAGTATAATTCCAGCGCTTCTCGCCAAGCATTAAGAAGATAAATCCGTTGTGGGTTTTCGCCCAGTTTTACGGCATCTCTGGTATGCAAATCCAGACAATGTGCACAACCGTTGATTTGTGAAGCTCTTATCTTGATTAATTCCTGCCAAGTATGGGTTAGCGAAATGTTCTGAAGATAATTTGCCAATCCAAGCATTGCCTTGTAAGCCGCAGCATCAGTTTTTGCAATATTTAATCTGTTACTCATAAAATTATTTTTATTGATTAATATATTGAGCAAAATTCTGACTTGTAGACTTTGAAAAACTTAAACTGGTTTAAGAAATCAGTTTGGTGGCTTTTTTGTTGGGTGAAAAATCAAAAATACTGCTAAAATATTTTTTTGTAAATTAGAGAAATCATTTTTTATGAGTTTAAAATCTTTACTTCACTGGTCCTACATTTTCCCTTTATTATCCCTTGCTTATTATTCTTTCGGTCTTGTTGATAATAATGGATGGCTGGCCGGCTTGGGCGGTTTGCTACTCATCACGTCGGTTTTAGGGGCTGTTCATCATGCCGAAGTCGTAGCGCATAAAGTGGGCGAGCCATTCGGGACTATTATTTTAGCGATAGCAATCACCGTTTTGGAAGTCGGACTGATCGTTTCCTTAATGGTTGCCGGTGGAAAAGAAACCGACAAATTAGCCCGAGACACAGTTTTCGCTGCAGTAATGTTGATTTTAAACGGAATTCTCGGCGCTTGTCTTCTTCTCGGCGGAATCAAATTCAAAGAGCAATTCTTCGCACGAACTTCTGGTAATATGGCTTTGATAAGTCTCGTTGCAATTGTTGTAATGACTTTGATTTTACCAAATTATACCACCACCGAACTTTCTGCAACATTTAGCAAAGCGCAGTTGATCTTCTTCTCAATTGCCTCATTAATTATTTATAGTACATTTCTAATGGTTCAAACGGTAAGACATAGAAATTATTTTCTACCGGAGAATGACGATGAACCACACGCGGAACCACCAACCAATTTCGAAAGCACAATGAGCCTGATATTTCTGATCATCTGTTTGGGTGTTGTAGTTTTTCTCGCAAAGGCACTGTCTCCTCAAATCGAAAGTATGGTCCATAATTTGGGAGCGCCACAAGCATTAGTTGGTGTTATCATTGCAGCAGTTGTCCTTTTACCAGAAGGTATGGCAGCGATAAAAGCAGCAAGAAGAAACCAATTCCAGACAAGTTTGAATTTGGCTTTGGGCTCTGCAATCGCCAGTATTGGATTGACAATTCCGTGTGTTGCGGTAGTTTCAATTATTTACGAAATGCCATTATTGCTCGGACTAGACATCAAATCGATGGTTTTACTCGCATTATCACTTTACACCGTGATGCTATCTTTAAACCGAGGAAAAACAAACATTCTTTACGGTGTTGTACTTTTGGTCAATCTACTCGCTTATATTTTTACGGTTATCGTTCCTTAAATTTTATATTTTTGATAAATGAAAACCTTCGAAACCGAACGATTAAAAATGAAACTCGCCGACGTAGACGATGCAGATTTCTTTTTGGAATTGTATAATCTGCCATCATTCATCAAACACATTGGCGACCGAAATCTCCGTACCAAACAAGATTCTGAACAATATATTAAGGAAAGATTTTTACCTCATATTGAAAAATTAGGCTACGGAAATTATGTTGTGATTCATAAGGAGCTCAACAAAAAAATCGGCGCTGTTGGCGTATTTGTTCGAGATGGAATCGAAGTTCCTGACATTGGTTTTTCTTTTTTTCCGGATTTTGAAGGAAAAGGATTTGCTTATGAATCAGCTTCGAAATTGAAAGAATTGGTCGCTACCAATTTCGGTTTGACAAAAATCTCAGCAATGACCTCTGACGAGAATATTTCTTCTCAAAAATTAATTGAAAGGCTTGGATTTCAATTCAAAAAATATGTCATTTTTCCAGATGACAATGAGGAATTGAGGTATTATGAGAATTAATTTTTTATACCAATAATCTTTTTCAATACATAGACACATATTTTTTCGTCCTGGATTTAGATTAGATAGATAATTTACAATTCTATTTGATCTTTTTATTAGTTTTACAATTCGTTTCTATGTGTCTATGTGGTTTAATATATAATAATCGATGTCAAAAACTTACGAAACAGAACGTCTCATTATCAAATTTGTTGATTTGGACGATGCCGAATTTCTGTTGAAATTGGTAAACACAGAAAAATGGCTAAAGAATATTGGTGACCGAAATATTCATAATATAGAAGATGCCGAAAATTATGTGCGGGAAAAAAATCTTCCTCAAATCGAACGTCTCGGCTTTGGAAATGCTGTTGTAATTCTGAAAGAAAATAATACAAAAATCGGAACTGTTGGTTTGTATGACAGAGAAGGAATTGATGGCGTTGACATCGGCTTTGCCTTTTTGGAAGAATATGAAGGCAAAGGTTACGCTTACGAATCTGCCAAGAAAGTGATGGATATTGGAATCAATGATTTCGGAATAAAAAAAGTCAGTGCGATTACTTTGCCGGAGAATTTTTCCTCAATCAAATTGATTGAAAAACTTGGATTGAGTTTCAAAGAAGTTGTTAGAATCCCGAATGACGATGCAGATTTGAATCTTTATGAACTGAATTTATAATAATGAATTTACCTCATCGCATCGAAATTATTGAAGAAAAAAAACTAGTTGGTTTCAGCATTACAACTTCTTTTCAGGAAGATAAAACGCCAATTGTGTGGAGAAAATTTATGATGAGAAGAAGTGAGATCACAAACCGAATTTCCAGTCAATTATTTTCGCTTCAAATCTATCCTGAGCATTTTACGCCTAATCAGTCTTTCAGAAAATATGCTCTGGCTGAAGTTTCCGATTTCGATAATATTCCAAATGATTTTGAATCGTTTGAATTAGGAAGTGGAAAATATCTGGTTTTCAACTACAAAGGTAAAGCAGAAAACGGACCGGAAATTTTCAGACATATTTTTCAAAATTTCATTCCGGAAAATCAATTTGAGATTGATAACAGACCACATTTTGAGATTTTCCGAGACGATTACAATCCGAATGATGATTCTGCAGAGGAAGAGATTTGGATTCCTATAAAATAATTATTCTGTAATCTCGGTGATATTGTTGGCAATCTCTAATTTATCTCTTTTAATAATTGTAAAGCCTTAATAATTTTATGGTCATTCATTAGATTTTCCAAATCATCGCCGCCTATAATCTCAAAATCAGGTATTATATTATTTTTATAGATCTTTTGATTTCTATCTATCACATAGTCTGTAGACAGATTAATACCAGCAATATTATTGATTTTAAAACCTTGCACGGCGGTAGTGTAATTTGCAGTTGGTTCTCCAACTATAAAAGTCCGATTTCTTCCAATAAAAGAAATAGCAGTCATTTCTCCGGCACTTGCAGTATAGCAGCTTGTCAAAATAATTACTGGCACAGCTTCTTTTAAAGAATTTTTTAAAGTCGTTTTACTATTTAGCTCAATCCCGTCAATCAACATTTTATCCTGATAAATCTCCCATTTTCCACTAGATTGATTCTTGGCATCGTTAAAGCCTCCAAATACCAAATTATTTCCAATGAAGTTCTTCAAACCAAGAAGAATGGGATACATATTTCCTCCCGTATTCAATCTTAGGTCAATAATCCAGCCTTTAATTTTATTCGAATTAACAGCATTGATGTGTGAAATGATATCATCCGAAATGCTATCAACTTTTTTAAAAGAAAAATCATTATTGCCCGGAATCCGGATATATCCATATTTTTTATCAATGACTTTACTTTTAACTGTCTTTTCAGTCTTTATCTTTTCTTTCAAATAAGAACTGTTAGAAACTAATGGTTTTTTCCAGCCATATGTTTTACCCTTATATTTTAAACCACCGTGATGGTCATTTAATTCTTTAAAAACACCCTCATATAAAGGTGCCAACTCATCAACAGAAGAAAGATTTGCAGATTTTGAATATAACTCATTTTTAATCCTATCCAAATCTTCAACATTTATTGAATGTGATTTTATTAATGCAAAAGATTTATCAATAAATTGTTTTACAGAATCATTTTTAAAAGTCTGAGAATAAGAGATTTGGAAAACCAAGATACAGTATAATAAAAAATATTTCTTCATAAAGGAGTTTATTGGTATTCAATTAACAATCATTAAGAGTGACAATTATAATTTCTACAGATGAATATTTACTTAGTCTAAAATTTGAGCTGCGTGGTCTTTAGTTTTCACTTTATCAATGACTTGCCTGCAAATCCCTTTTTCATCAAAAACAAAAGTCGTTCGCACGATTCCCATAAATTCCCGTCCCATAAACTTCTTCAGCTGCCAAACTCCGAATTTGTCAATGATGTCGTGATTTTCATCTGCAATCATATCAAACGGTAATCCATTTTTATCACTAAAATTTTTCTGACGTTTCACAGAATCCGCACTGACCCCCAATAGCTGATAACCTTTCTGTTTCAAAACCGAATAATTGTCTCTCAGATTACAGGCTTCTGCTGTACAACCTGGCGTACTCGCTTTCGGATAAAAGAAAACAATCAGTTTTTTGCCTTTCAGTTTTTGAGAATCGATTTGTTCTCCGTTTTGATTTGTTCCGATAAATTCCGGTAAAGAATCGCCAACCTTCAACATAATTTCTATTTTTGTACGACAAAGTTACCATCAAAATGACGAAAAAGCAAAGAGCAAAAATAGTTCAGGAAGAATTAGAAAAATTATATCCAGAAGTTCCGATTCCCCTGGAACACAAAGACGCTTATACTCTGATGGTTGCAGTGGCACTTTCTGCACAGACGACAGACAAAAAAGTGAATCAAATCACGCCAGGACTTTTTGCTGTTGCTGATACGCCTGAAAAAATGGCCAAGCTGAGCGTTGAAGAAATCAAAGAATTGTTAAATGGAATTGGACTCACAAATACCAAAGCGAAAAACCTGAAAAAAATGGCGGAAGTTCTGGTGGAAAAATACAATTCCGTGGTTCCTCAGACTTATGAAGAATTGGAAAGTTTGGCTGGTGTCGGTCACAAAACGGCTTCTGTTGTAATGAGTCAGGGATTTGGTTTTCCAGCGTTTCCTGTCGATACGCATATCCACAGATTGATGAAACAATGGAAACTGACCGAAGGAAAAAACGTTGTCGAAACTGAAAGAGACGCAAAAAATCTTTGGGACGAAAGTGTCTGGAACAAATTACATCTTCAAATCATTTTTTACGGACGGGAATATTCGCCGGCGAGAGGAAGTCAAGAGAAGGATTTTTTGACTAAAATGTTGTTTGAGAAATAATTAAATATCTAATAGCCTTCTGTGATAATTGATCTGTCCCAAATGATAATCCAAATGAGAAAGCAAATGGATTAGAAAATATCCTGTTGTCATTTTATAGCCTAATGCTTCTGTTGGATAATCTTTTTTCAAATCTTCATCCGACAATTGATTGAGTGTAGAATCAACAATTTCTATCAAAGATTTAATTTTTTCTAGAAGTTCAGTTTTAGGAATATCTTTCGATGAAAATTCTAAATCCCGATGTCTCACATATCCTGAATTTCCAAGTTCAGCACCGATGTAAGTACTGAGATTCCCGACCAAATGAAGGCAAAGATTCCCAGCAGAATTTGAAATATTTTTATCGATTTTCCAAATTGATTCTTCACTTTTATAAGATTCGATTTCAAGTTTTAATTTGTTTAAATCTCTATTATAAAGAGATTTCAGGCTTTCTATTATCATAGTTTTAATCTTTATTTTTCATCATTCTCCTCATATGAACATATTTGGATTGACGAATTCGATGTGGATATTTTCGACCTTTTGGAATATTATTAAAAATCAAGGCAACAATTAATAAAATCAACGCGCCACTCAAAACTGGCGACAAAACATACCAATATCCCAAGTCCTGAATTTTATCTGACGGAAGAACCGCAATCAAAGCTGTTGCCCCACCTGGCGGATGCATCGTTTTTGTGATTTGCATTACAACAATGGAAGAAGCAACTGCGACAGAAGCGTTCAGCCAAAGAATTTCCGGTAAAAATTTAAAAACCGTAATACCTATCAAAGCTGACAAAACGTGTCCGCCAATCAGGTTTCTTGGTTGTGCCAGCGGACTGTTTACAGCACCATAAATCAAAACACCAGATGCGCCGAAAGAGCCAATTAGAAAGACGTTTTCAATCTCTGAGAAATGTTGAGATTGAAGAAATGCAATCAATCCGATTCCGAAAAAAGCACCAAGAAACGACCAAAAATGGTCTTTGAAATCAATAAGAGTTTCTTGATAAAAGATGTATTTAGTGTGTCTTAGTCTTCTTTTTATATGCTTTTTCATTATTTCACACTTTTCGCCCAAAGGTTCATTTTTCTTTCCAAAACCTCTAATGGAAGACAACCTTGGCTCAAAACTTCGTCGTGAAAAGATGCCAGATTGAATTTCTTTCCTTGCTCTTTTTGATATTTGTTTCTCAATTCTCTTATTTTCATTGCACCGGTTTTATAACTCAAAGCCTGTCCCGGCATTGCCATATATCGCTCAACTTCAGCAGTTGCTCCGGCTTCATCATAAGCAACATTGCTCAAGAAATATTTGATGGCATCTTCGCGTGACATCTGCCCAGTATGGATTCCCGTATCGATAACCAAACGAACAGCGCGCAACATCTCGTCACTCAAAGAACCCATTTTCTGATATGGGTCTGTGTAAAGCCCGAACTCTGGGCCGAGCGATTCGCAATATAAAGCCCAACCTTCGCCATAAGCTCCAATCCAACCGAATCTCATAAACTTAGGCAACTTCAAATTCTCCTGCTGAAGCGAAATCTGATAATGATGGCCAGGAATTGCCTCATGGAGAAAAAGAGATTCCATCCCAGAAGTCACATTGAATTTTTTCGGGTCAGGAATTGGTGTATAAAAAATCCCTGGGCGTTTTCCATCCGGACTTCCCTGGATATATTCTGCGCTGGCGCTGGCTTCTCTATATTTTTCGGTTTGACGGATTTCGAAAGGTGTTTTTGGCGTTACATTGAACATTGTTTTCAGCTTCGGAGTAATCTTATCTAGAATCGATTGGAAGCCCGCCAAGACCTCAGCTGATGTTTTATAAGGCATTGCCTTGGGGTCAGTTTTTACAAAATTCAGGAATTCTTCCAAAGAACCTTTGAAGCCAACTTGATTTTTCACTTTCTCCATTTCTTTACGAAGTCTTTCAACTTCAGCGAGTCCTGTTTTATGAATTTCGTCTGGTGTTTTATCTGTTGTTGTCCAGCTTTTCACGTAATAAGCATAGATATTATTTCCGTTTGGTAAAGCATTATAACCATCTGTCGTTCTGGATTTTGGAAGATACTCTTTCTCAAGAAAATCAGCCATTTTAAGATAAGCCGGAATCAATTTGCTTTTGATAGCATCCTGATAAAGCTTCGCATATTTGTTCGCGATAACCGGTTTGAAATCTTTTGGAAGATTCTTTATCGGACCGTAAAAAATATTTTTTTCTATCTCAAATGTTGTGATTTCTTCGGCTTTCATCTGAGGAATCATTTTTACAACTAATGATTTTGGAAGAACCACATTATTTTTAATCCCCAATCTGAAGTTTTCAATTGCCGAATCCATCCATATTGGAAACTCGTCCACCCTTTTCAGCCAGTTATCATAATCTTTTTCAGTTTTAAAAGGCTGAATCCCAGTTCCACTTCCCAACATCGGAAAATCCAAAGGCAATCCGCCAAACTGCGTGAAAGGAATATATTCCGGATGATAAGCATAACGTTCCTGCTTGTCGATCAATGTATATTCAAGAACGTCAAAAACCACTTTCTGGTCATTATCCAAAGAATTATAATCCACAGACTTCAATTGATCATGGACTGAGTTATAGAATGCAATTTCTTTTTTGATAAAATCCTGGCTCAGATTATTTGGCAAAAGGTCGTTGTACCTTTCATCGCCTTGGGAAGTAGCTTCCAGAGGATAAAACTTCAGATATCCTTCGTAATAATTTGCAGCGATAGAATCCAGATCAGAAACGCTGAACCCGACATTCTTTACCATTGGAGAATCTTCTTTTTTACAGGAAACCGAGAAAAGGAGAACGGCAAAAAATAATATTTTGTAAAAAGATTTCATTCTTAATTTTTTTAGGCAGTGTAAAGATAATATTTTAAGATCATAAAAAATCGACCTCAATTTTTTAAGGGTATTGCATCTCAAGATTAACACAATATCAAGAATTACATCAATCTTTATGATTATTTTCAAAAATAATCGACAAAAATTTTTCACATTCATTCAATTTTTTATCTTTGTTAGACACAATTTAAAAATTTATCATTTCATAATTCATTATCCTTACAATGAAAGGAATATTAAAGATTTATCATCCAGAGGAAACTCTGAAGTATTTTATTGACAGTACTTATTGCAAATCTGTCTATAGCAACAAGCAGAATTTTTTGGAAGTTGAGGTTATAACGAATGATTCTTTAGACCACGTTGAGGACGACTCTCTGCAATACAATTTTCCTCAGATCTCTCTTAATATTTTTGATTTTCCAATTACAACATCAGAATTGGAAGGACAGACTTTTTCTGTAGAGGACACGGATGATGATTCTTATACAGAAGTCGACCTTTTTGATGATGAGGAAGCGTTCTTGTTTGACAATGAGCTGAAATTTGATAAAAACGACAATGATGACCTTCAGCTTTGCTGGACAGGGAAAATCACAGACTTCTATACGGGTTCTGAAAATCCCATTGAATTCAAACTAAAATGTCACTTCCGTCCGGATGAGATAGAAGTGGACGACTGATCTTTCAGAAAATAATATTTATATTTACGATTCGTTATAGATAATAAGTTATAACGCAAACAAGTTATTCCCTATGTATCAGGATTTAGATGATATTATTTTCGAAGACCGGCATAAAGCTTACGGTGCCTACGAGTACCGGAAACATTATGATTTTACATTGACCAAAGCTTTGGTGGTTGGGATCTTCATCTTTTCCATTTTATTTTGTCTTCCAGCTTCTTTCATTAAATCAAAAAAAATAACGGCTGTTAACAGCGAAAATATCATTCCTGTTGAATTGACGGAAATGCGTATCAACTATGGTGATAACAGAAACGGAAAAGACATAGAAGAACCGAAGGAGGAAGAAGGCAGTCCGGCTCCAATAGTTGAGAAAAAGGAAGAAAAAGAAATCGTAACTGAAGTTGCGAAAGTCTCTAAAGAAAAAACTGAAAAAGACATTCCGGAAAATGTAGTCCCAACACCTACGAGAACAAAAAATCCGCCTATCACAACGAAAAAATCCAACGAAAAAGCTAATTCTCCAGCCGTTGCCAATTCCACAAAAAACACTACTGGAAAAAGCAATACAAAAGGCGACATCAAAAAAGAAAATGCAACTGGAGACGGGCAAGGAAATGCGGCCATCGGAAACCTACTGAAAGGAAGAGGAACAAAATCCGGGTCTCAAGGAAACGGAACAGGACCAGGAAATTATGGTGATCCGCTAGGAGGTGACGGAGATGGAACCAGTTTAATTGGTGTTGACAGAAAATTAATCGGTTTTATCCCAGGAACGATGGGAAGAGGCGGGGCACAACCCAATCACGATTGTTCCGCAAGTGGAAGCATTACCATTTCTTATACGGTTGATAAATCCGGAAAGGTAACATCTGCAAGACGGTCAAGCGGTGTTTCTGACCCTTGCGTATCAAGTACTGCGATCAATTGGGTGAAGCAATATGTAAAAGCGGAAGCTGCGAATGTGTCATCCAAAGGAACGTATAAAATTGTTTTTTAACATTCCTATTAATAATCATATTTCGTAAAGTTTTCTTTAATCCGTTCAGATTAATTCTCTGGTAATTCATAAATTTGAAACTGTAATAACAATTAAGAACTATGGCAAAACAATCGTCGATATCAATTTGGGAATTTCTTTTTGGAGGAGGTCTGCTTAGTGTTTCCATTATCATTATTCTTATATTTTTAGGAATTGCAGCCATTGTTTTTTTTGGACAGAAACTATACGCCCTCAATCGGGAAAATCGAGTTGATCCCTACTTATTGAAAAACGTGAATGACCTTCTGAATGATGGAAGAATCCAATCCGCTGTTGATTTTTGCAGAAGAGACAATTCTCCAGAGTCCAGGAGTGTAGAAAAAGGACTTAATAGATTAGGTCGTCCAATAAGCGAAATTGCCAATGCAATGGAAACGCACGCCCAAATAGAACTTAATAAAGCAGAAAAAAATATCACTTTTCTAGCAACGCTTTCCGGTGCTGCGCCTATGTTAGGACTTCTTGGTGGTGTTCTCATTTTAGCTTCTACATTTGGAACGATATCCAAAACAGATTCTGTGATTTCTCAGAATCTTCTTGCTGCTGATTTCTATAAAGCCCTAGCCCCTTCTGCAATCGGTCTTTTGGTCGGTTTTCTATCTTATGTTTTTCACAATATCTTGGTTTCGAAAGTTGATTATCTTTTGATGAAAATCCAATATCATACAAACGAATTTTTGGATATCATCAATAAACCTTCTTAGAAAATGGAATTCCAAAGAAGAACAAAAAAATTATCCGGATTGCCAATTGCATTTTATGTCGTTGCGTTGTTATTTTTTGTGCTTTTATTTTCCTTTAATTCTCTTTATTACAAAGCCTCTGAACAGCCAAAACCTATAATTACTGAGGTTGTAAAATCAGTTATTGAAGAACCAGAACAAGATTCTGTCGTAAAACAAGAAATCTACGTTCCGGACGTTGAAGTTCTACCTCCTGACACCGTTTCTATTGCTAAAGTTTCTCCAAATGAGGAAAAGAAAGGACCAGTTAAAGAAGAGAAAAAATCAACAGAAAACCCCGTAAAAGACGATAAAAAACTCACTAAAAAAGAAGAAACAAAGGATTCTAAAACAACTGATTCAAAGGATGGCAAAATCACTAAAATTGGAAAAGACAGAATCCTTACTGCTTTCATCCCCGGAACGATGGGAAAAGCAGGAAAACTACCTTCTCATAATTGTAAAACCAAGGGTCAGCTCGTGATGTTCATTACCGTTGATAAAGCAGGAAATGTGACCAACGCCGGACGAAGTAGTGGAATAAAAGACGCCTGTAATATTACCGCAGCCGTGATCTGGACAAAAAAATATGTGAAAGCAAAGAAGTCTCAGAATATTTCCCAGGGAACTTACACTATCAATTTCTAACCTCATTCCGTTAAAATTTTTTTTATCTAAATTTCCAAAATTAATTTCCATTGATTTCTCCTTATTTTTAAATTTGTATTTCATTTTGAAATATGACTTCACAAGAATATCAGGAAGCCGTTGACTGGCTTTTTATTCAAGCTCCTAATTATCAGATTGACGGACAAAAGGCTTACAAACCCGGACTCGACAATATCAGAAAACTTTGTGATTTTTTCGGAAATCCGCAAGATAAAATCAAAACCATCCACATTGGCGGGACTAATGGAAAAGGTTCTACAAGCAATATGCTGGCCTCGGTCCTTCAGGAATCTGGTTATAAAACCGGGCTTTACAACTCGCCACATTTGATTGATTTTACAGAAAGGATCAAAGTTGACGGAAAAAATTGTGATAAGGAATTTGTTTACGATTTTATTCAAAAATTAAAACAATTGCCATCCGAAATTCAGCCTTCTTTTTTTGAGTTCACAACGATAATGGCATTTGAATATTTTTATCAGCAAAAGGTCGATCTGGCAATTATTGAAGTTGGCCTGGGTGGAAGATTGGATTCTACAAACATCATCAGACCTTTGGTTTCTGCGATTACGAATGTTCGGCTTGACCATCAGAATATCTTAGGCGATACTATTGAAGAAATAGCCAGAGAAAAAGCTGGAATTATAAAAGAAAATATTAAAATTATTTCCGGGGACGAAAATCCTTCTGTAAAGGAGATCATCACTAATAAAGCCAAAAAAACATGTTCTGCTTTTGTAGATGCAACAAAAATAGAAACGACTTTAGAATCTGATTTGAAAGGTAATTATCAAAAGAAGAATATCAAAGTGGTTTTAGCTTTGGTAAATGAATTAAAAAATCAAGGATTTGAAATCAATGATGAAAATTTAAAATCCGGACTTTTGAATGTTCACAGAAATACCAACTTCATTGGTCGTTGGTATGAATTTTCAAAAGAGCCTTTAACAATATGCGATACAGGGCATAATCAAGCTGGTTTGGAAGAAGTTTTTAATCAACTGAAAGGTTATTCTCAGCATAAACATATTGTTCTTGGCTTCGTCAATGATAAAAAAATAGATGAAGTAATCCCAATGCTACCTTCCGAAGCCGAATTTTATTTTGTAAAACCAACCATCACCCGAGGAAGGCATCCCGAGGATTATGAATATCTCTTGAAAAAATCTGAATTAAATTATAAAATCTTCAATAGCGTCCAAGATGGCTATCTTTCTGCAAAACAGAATTGTAAAGATGGGGAAATGGTCTTCATCGGCGGAAGCAACTTTGTAGTGGGAGATTTTTTAGAAAAAAATTTGTTGATTTAGTAATAAGTTGTATATTTGCACCACTCAAAACGGCAAACCGTTGCGGGCTCTTAGCTCAGTTGGTTCAGAGCATCTGGTTTACACCCAGAGGGTCGGGGGTTCGAATCCCTCAGGGCCCACAAAAAAGGATACTGAAGCCTTTAAAAAAATTTCAGGGCTCTTAGCTCAGTTGGTTCAGAGCATCTGGTTTACACCCAGAGGGTCGGGGGTTCGAATCCCTCAGGGCCCACAAAATCTCTCAGGAAACTGGGAGATTTTTTCTTTAAAGTCAAAGTTTTGGGCAGTTAGCTCAGTTGGTTTAGAGCGTTGCGTTGACATCGCAGAGGTCACTGGTTCGAATCCTGTACTGCCCACTTTCTTAAAATTTTGTTAATTTCTATTTTCTCATTTAACATAATGTTAAAGTTTTTATAAAAAAGCTAATCACTTGTTTAATTCTTAGTTAACGGAAAGATTTTTGATAAGTTGTAAAAGATAAAATTGTTACGCCTTGTTGGTATAAAACTCTTTTAATTACTAATCCCCTAAAAAGGAAACCTATGAAAAGATATTATGCAGTGTTGATCTTCTTTTACACTATTTTTCTGTTATATATGATGTTCTATGGATGCGGAAGACATCCTGAATTCGGGTTTTTACAATTAAATCCTTTTCACAGTATCCAATACTTCCTCAATTATCATCAGTTTTTTTCTCAGAAATTCATGGTCAATATTTTAGGAAATATATTGGTATTCATTCCATACGGATGGTTAAGCATTTTAGATAAGCGCCTCAACAATCTTCCCTTGTTATTTTGCCTGTTTATCTCCTGGGTATCAATGATAGAATTAGCACAGCTTTACACAGCTAGAGGAACAGCTGACATCGATGATGTATTTCTTAATACTTTTGGGATGTTGATCGGGTATTTCGGGCTGAAATTAGCAACGTGGCTGAACATAGCTAATATAAGACTAGAGTTAGGATTAGGGTATCCCAAGATCAATTCTTATTCATATAACCAATAAGTTGTCCCAATTTATAAAAATCAAGGGCTTTTAGAGATGCATGTCCTCCTAGAAGTTTTTTTTCTATATATGGCTTCGATAGTTTATAGATAAACCTATAAATAAAAATTCCTCCGGTCCGTTTTAATCTAAAATAAGCTTTGGCCAATTTTATTTTAGATATTCTCTCGATATCTTTATCTTTCTTGATTAACTGAGAGAGGCTTTTCGCAGACTGGTCTGCTTTTGCAAGAAAAATGACATTGGTTTCCACATCATTATTGAAAATCGGATTATCAATATGCTCAATTTTAACCTTGATTTTAAAAAGGTCTTTGGCGAAGATCAGATCTTCATAACCATACTGAGTTATTCCCTCATTGAAAGGAACTTTTTCCAAAATACTTTTCCTAACAATAAAATTATTGGTCTGAAAACTGGAATATGGCATTTTGATCCGTTCTTTCACCGGCAAATTTTCTCGCTCGGTCGCAAACTTCCAGCGTAGACCAAATTCCAATTCCGGTTTCTTCTCATCTACTTTTCTACCTCCGTAAATAACATCGGGGTTTTTTCCATTAATAAAATCAAAGTATTTCTTGAGAAAGTTTTTATCAATTATTTTTCCATCACAATCCAGGAAAAGTAAATACTCTGAGTCTGAATATTCTGTAAATAGATTTCGTATCTTGGAACGTCCTATATTTTTATTAAGGAAAATGAATTGATCAGATTTGGATTCCAGAGCTCTATTCTTGTCAATGAATTCTTTTTTAGAAGCATCATCAATTAAAATGATCTCCGCATCCAGATTATCCAAAGCAATCTGGCTGTAAAGATCATTAACAAGCTCACTGACATCAAAATTATAAATAGGAATACAAATACTCAGCTTCATACCTTATCTATAATATTCTGTATATTAATTTCTTCCAGGCATGCATAATCGCCCCGGAAACATTCTTTATCGCCGAAAACAGAACAAGGTCTGCAAGATAGATCCTTAACGTGGACAATATCATCTTCACTTTGTCCGTAACCAAGAAAGCCGGCAAAATGATGCGTAGAACCCCAGACAGAAATACACCTAGTTCCCATTAGGCTTGCCAAATGCATGTTCGCAGAATCCATACAGATCATAACTTTCAGTTCAGAAATTTTTTTAAGTTCTTCCTTCAGCGATAATTTACCTGATAAACTATAGGTGTTTGGAATTTGACTTTCCCATTTTGTTAAAATCTCATTTTCTTCTTTTCCTCCTCCGAAAAAATAAACCTTATGGGTTTTTGCTAGGATTTTTGCCAATTCAAAAGATTTTTCTTCCGGCATCATCTTTCCTTTGTGTTGTGCAAAAGGTGCAAATCCAATATCTTTTTTATTGACAATTTCAGGCCGTAATTGATGTGACAATTCCAACTTGAAACCCATTCTCCGAAAAACATCGGCATATCTTTCAACTGTTCTTTTCAGCTGAAATTTATCAAGATTCCAGACATCTGTAAGTCGCTCTTTATCATCTTTTCCTTTATCGATCTGATAAACTTTGAAACCATGTCTAAAAAAAATAGAATTGATCATTTTGGTTCTGATCACATCATGTAGGTCGGCAACGTAATCGGGGTTAAATTGTCTGATCAATTGTTTCGTCAGTTTTCTGATTCCGAAAATCCCTTTATAATCATCGAAGCTGACTCCGTGGAACTTCAGTCTCGGATGTTTGTCAAAAAGATCTTTGAAATTGTCCCTGCTCACAAATACAATTTCAACATCAGGATTCTGTTCCAGAAACTCTACGCAGACGGGAACTGTCATGGCTACATCTCCGAATGCAGAAAAACGATATGCCAGAATTCTTTTCACCTACTTCTTTAGTTGAAATGCAACAGCGTAAAATTTGATCTGCTTGGTCATAGCCATTAAGCCGTTGGCTCTGGATGGGGACAAGAATTCCTGCAATCCGATTTCAGATATAAAATCAAAATCCGAGTCAAGGATTTCTTGAGTAGAATGTCCACTATAGATCCTCACCAAAAGCGAAACAATTCCTTTTGGCAAGATTCCGTCAGAATCCGCATTGAAAAACAATTTTCCATCTTTGAACTCTGCATCGATCCAAACTTTTGACTGGCAGCCTCTGATGAGATTATCATCTGTTTTTTTGTCCTCAGGAAGTCCTTTTAGCTCTTTCCCAAGGTCTATGATATATTCATATTTCTGCTCCCAATCGTCCAGAAAGGCAAATTCATCAATGAGTTCTTGTTGTTTTTCTTTGATTGTCATTCAGAAATTTATTTGATTTAAAATTAAATTATTTTACCGACTGGGCAATATTTACAATCACTTTTACGGCCGCAATCATACTTTCCAAAGGTACAAATTCGTAAGGTCCGTGGAAGTTGTGTCCACCAGCAAAAATATTCGGGCAAGGCAATCCCATATAAGACAACTGGGCGCCGTCTGTTCCGCCTCTGATAGCCTTGATTTTCGGCTCGATTCCGGAATCTTTCATTGCCTGTTCTGCAATATCAACAATATGCATTTTGCCTTCGAACTGCTTTTTCATATTGAGATATTGCGGCTTGATTTCTATCTCAGCAGTTTTGTCTCCATATTTTTTGTTGATTTCTTCAACTTTTCCCGAAATCAGTTTTTTTCTGTCTTCGAATTTTTGGTCATCGTGGTCACGGATAATGTACTGAAGTTTAGCTTCGGAAACATCACCTTCGAAATCTGTCAAATGGAAAAAACCTTTGAAGCCTTTAGTCGTTGCAGGCGTTTCATTCGCTGGAAGCGAATTGATAAATTCTGAAGCCACTAAACCTGCATTCAGCATTTTTCCGAAAGAATAACCTGGATGTACTGACAATCCATGGATTTTTATCACTGCTCCAGCCGCATTGAAGTTTTCATACTCCAACTCTCCTATTTCCCCGCCGTCCATTGTATAAGCCCACTCTGCTCCGAATTTCTCTACGTCAAAATGATGCGCGCCTCTTCCTATCTCTTCATCCGGATTGAATCCAATAGAAATTCGTCCGTGTTTGATCTGTGGATTGGCCAGAAGAAATTCTGCCGCAGTTACAATCTCTGCAACACCAGCTTTATCATCAGCGCTCAACAATGTTGTTCCATCTGTTGTGATGATGGTTTGTCCGATATATTTTTTAAGGTCTTTGAATTTTGATGATGACAGAGTAAATCCTGTTTCTTTGTTCAGCAACAGATCTTCTCCGTCATAATTCTCCCAGATCTGTGGATTCACATTCTCACCATTGAAATCTGGGGAAGAATCGTAATGCGCAATGAATCCAACTTGTGGAACAGTTTCCTCAATATTAGAAGGAATAAATCCAAAAACATATCCCTTTTCATCTATGCTTACATCTTCCAAACCGAATTCCTTCAATTCTTCATGAAGGTAATTCGCTATGTCCCACTGTCTTTCCGTAGAAGGTGTAGTTTCGCTTTCTGCATCGCTGGTAGAAAATATCTTGATATATTTGATGAATCTGTTCAGGAGCTTTTCTTTCCAAACTCCGTCCAATTGGATGTTTTCCATATAATTTGCTATATCTCCGCAAAGTTATATATTTATGCAGTGAACGACAAATAATATCTGAAGGATTGATGAGTGTGATTTGTCAAAATTTTGGATGTATTTGTGTGCGAGCGAAGTGAGCGCCAATGAGTCGCACTGGAACGCCGAATTGCACGCCTGAGCGATTGCAGCGGCATCCTTTTTCTTTGTAAGCCTGAAGAATGAAGGTTTGCAAAGAAAAAGATATAGCGGAAAGCGCGACCTGCTTGTTCCGATAAAATCGGGACAAAAGGACACTCCCAAATAATTAAAAAATGATAAAATGTTCTTAACAGAATGTCCACGAGACGCAATGCAAGGCTGGGGAGAAATGATTCCCACGCAAACGAAAATAGACTACATCAACCGGTTGATGGAAGTGGGCTTTGATGTTTTAGATTGCGCAAGCTTCGTCAACCCGAAAACAATGCCCCAGATGGCGGACTCTGGAATTGTTGTGGATGAAATCGACAAATCGCTTTCCAACACCAAGCTTTCTGTAATCGTTGCCAATCTGAAAGGTGCAGAAAAAGCTTTAACTCACGAGCAAGTTGACATTTTGGGATTTCCCTTCTCAATCTCTGAAACATTCCAACACAGAAATACAAATAAAAGTCGTGAAAAAGCTTTCACAGAAGTTGTGAATATTTTGGAGCTTACTAAATCTGAAAGCAGACAACTGAATCTCTATTTCTCGATGGCCTTTGGGAATCCTTACGGCGAGAGCTGGAAATGGGAAGATGTGGATTTTTGGGCCAAGCGTTTTGAGGAAATTGGAATCAAAAATATTTTACTTTCTGATACAACAGGCGTTGGCGATGTGGAAAAAATATCGCTTTTGTTTAACAAAATTCCTGTGAAATACCCGGGCATCAATTTCGGGGCACATTTTCATAACCGATACGAGGATTCTTACATCAAACTGAAAGCTGCCTATGATGAAGGCTGCAGAAGATTTGATAGTGCCATAAAAGGAATTGGAGGCTGTCCAATGGCGAAAGATGATCTGGTTGGAAATATGCCTACAGAAAAGGTTTTCACTTTTATGCAATCAGAAAAATTGGATATTCATCAGAATCTACTCCACTTTGAGAGTGCATACAATATGGCAAAAGATATTTTCCATTTTTAAATTCTCTATGTAGACATAAATTATATCATATTTTAATAATTATTCACATTCAGAATTCGGGATTTCAAAAAAATGATGTAAATTTATTACAGAAAAAACAATTAAAAAACTATCGGTTATGACTTCAAAAACTACTTACTTAGGAGAATCAAAAATTGAATCTGTGCACGAAGCCTCCGGTGAAGTTTTCTCAACGTATGTTCCTTCCAATGATTTTACTGTACGTGAGCATTTTTCACCGACAGATATTTTTGCAACGGCATTGGCAGAGAGTGTATTCGCTTCACTTGTTGTTTTGGGCAAGGATAGAAATATTGATATCACAGGTGCAACTTGCGAATTGAAAAAAACAATGTATTTTGAACCAAGAAGAATTGGTGAGATTTTCTGCGTCTTCAAATTCCCACATTCTTACAGTCCGGAAGAAAAAGAGTTTGTCGAAAATACAGCTAAAACAAGTCCAGTGTATCTTAGTTTACATCCAGATATCAAGAAAATATTCCTATTTGAATATCAAAATTAAAATAGAAAATCCTGCAAATTGCAGGATTTATTTTTATAACATACCAAGTTCAAACTTGGCTTCTTCACTCATCATTTCTTTGGTCCAGGTCGGTTCAAAAGTAAGTTCGATTTTTGCGGATTTCACACCTTCTACTCCTCTTACTTTATCCTCTACTTCTACCGGAAGGGTTTCTGCAACCGGACAATTCGGAGAAGTTAAGGTCATTATCACGAGAACTTCACCTTCATCAGAAATCTGTACATCGTAAACCAACCCTAATTCATAAATATCAACCGGAATTTCAGGGTCAAAAACCGTTTTAAGTTCTTTAATTATTTCTTCACCAATATCAGCAATTTGGTCGTCTGTATATTTCATTTTTAATCTAATCTTTTTAATAAATCTTCCTGACGCATCCGTCTGAAAATATTTGCCAAAGTTAAGACATCTTTTTCACAATAATGAATGATTCTGTCTATATCGCCGTCCTTGTAGTATATATCGGCCACCATACTTCCGTCGATATCATCTTTGGGAGTGGGAATTCCGAAGATATGGGCCAATAATTCCAGCGAAACATAACTTTTCCAATCTCCGAATTTCCAAAGTTCCATCGTATCGATGTGAGGAATTTCCCAAGGCTTTTTTCCAAACATCTGAAACGGGATCGGCGGTTGAATTCCGTGAATTAAAAGCCGCCTCGCAATATAGGGAAAATCGAATTCTTTACCATTGTGCGCACAAAGTATGACATTATTTAATCGAGGATTATTGAAGAGTTCACAAAATGAAATCAACAAATCCTTCTCTTTTCCCGAAAAGGTTTTGATTTTAAGTCTTCCGGAATTGCTATCAACCATTCCAATAGAAATGCAGATGATCATCCCAAATTCTGCCATAATTCCAGCTCTTTGTTCATAGAACTCTGAAGCTTCGATTTCTTCCTTTCTTTGAGACTTAGTTTTCTTATCCCAAAGGTATTGTGTTGTAGAATCCAGGTTGTTCCAAGTATCAATTTGAGGAACTGTTTCAATGTCGAGGAAAAGTATATTTTCGATTGGGATCTTATGAATCATTTGTCTTTTGTTTTTTTAAAATTAATAAAAAAACCCAACATTGCTGCTGGGTTTATATTTTCAGATCTAAAATTAATTAGAATGGATATTCGTAAATCTCTGATTCGTGGAAGAATGGGTTTCCAGTTGGCATTAATTTCAGTTTTGATAAAGCTGTCATCACTGTGAATGTAAACAAACCAATTACGAAAACAAATGAACCTAAAACTAATAATGCGTTTGAAGCATTGTTCCAATAAGGACCGACTGTTCCCGGCATTACCATATTGAAATAATCCACTGCGTGACCGATGATTACAACACAAGCCATAAACGTTACCACTTTATAATTCCTCTTGATGCTACTACTTACTAAAACCAATAGCGGAGCAAGGAAATTAATGATCAACATTGGTAAGAAAGTCGGTGCATAATATTCGAATCTACCAAAGAAATAGTTAACCTCTTCCGGAACGTTCGCATACCAATAAAGCATAAATTGACAGAACCAAAGGTAAGACCACAACATACTTGTAGCAAATAAGAATTTACCTAGGTCGTGAAGATGGTTATTGTTGAACTGAGGATAAACTCCTTTTTTCTTAAGATAGACACTGATAATGATCATTACCGCAATAGAAGTTGATAAACAACTCACCATTGAGTACCAGATATAAAGTGTAGAATACCAGTGTGGGTCAATTGACATCAACCAATCCCAAGCCCAAGCTGCAGATGCAAATCCGAAGAATGCAATGTAACCAACGCTCCAGCTGTACAAACTTGCGTAGATTTTTCTGTCTCCTTTGTTCTCATCAACTTTCTTAGAAATACTTTTCAGTTTCCAAACGAAGAAAGACGCTCCTACAACATAAATAAATGTTCTGATAGCATAGAAAGGAATGTTTAAAAATCTTTTCTTTTCGAATAATATCACATCAAATTCTGGGGAATTCGGGTCTGTCAATTCTGGGTCCATCCAATGAAAAAGGTGCCCGTATCCTGAAATATTCAGTAACATAATTATAACTAAAAGAGCTCCTCCGTAAGGGATGAATGAAGCGATAGCTTCCATAACTCTTGTTACAATAATAGACCAGCCCGCATGTGCAGCATGCTGAATACTGTAAAAGAATAATGCACAACAGCTGATTCCAAAAGCGAAAACCGCAAATGTATGGATTGCTGCCAACGGCTGATTATGAATCTGATGCTTAGCGTGTTCCAAATGCGCTTCGTGGTCTTGTGGACCAACCAATTCGCTTGAATGTGAAGGAGCTTCGTGTCCTTTTGAGTGAACTGACTCCATCCAATGGGAGATTGCCGTATCATCCAATCCATGGTTAAGTGCATAACCAATACCGAATAAAGCAACTCCTACAACAATGAGTATAATTGAATATAATCTTAATTTAGGTGAAAAACTATACATTTTCTATTTTTTTATTTAGCATTGGTTTTAGCTTCAGCTGCTGCAGGAGCAGTGGTAGTTTTCTCTGTCGTAGCTGGAGTTGCAGCGGCCGGAGCTGCTGTAGCAGTTGGTGCTTTAAAAGTATTGTAGACATATAAAGCCACTCTCCATCTATCTCCCACATTCAATTGTCCTGCGTATGAACCCATTGCGTTTCTACCGTTGGTCAAAACATAATGGATTGAACCGATTGTAATATCTCTATCTGCATAATTAGGAACTCCAGAATAAGCACCACTTTTTACAATTGGTCCTTGTCCATCACCTCCTGTACCGTGACAAGCAGAACAAGTATGGTCGAACAATACTTTCCCTCTTGCCAAATCTTTCTCAAGATTCTCAGGTTTTAAAGGAGAAGCTGTTACCAATTTTGAAGCATCATATCCTGCGTTATATTCATCAACATTTTTAGGCAGAGTTTCTTCACTTACAATTCCGTCCTTGTTTTGAGGAACAGTTCCTTCTACAGGAGAAAGTCCAGTTGCTCCATTACGAGCTACAAAAGCAGGAATTTCATTTTCGTGATCAGAATATGCATCTTTAGCTTTCATCAATGGATCATAAGCTACAGGAAAATACATATCTGGAAAATATACCAAAGGCGGGTTATCTTTTGGGCCACCGCAAGAATTCAGTAAAACAGTTGTTAAACCAAAGATCGCAGTCAATTTTAATATACTATTCTTCATCTTAAGCATCTTTAACTGTTATTTCTTCAACACCTGTATCAATAAGTTTTTGCTTAATAAAATCCAATTCTTGATCATCTTTAGCAATAAACTCCATCATAAATTTGTCATCCGTAGTTCTTGGGTCTGGATTCTGAGGTTTTGCTCCCGGATACATTTTATTTCTTACAAGGAAAGTCAATGACATCAAGTGAGCAGAACAGAAAACCATCAATTCAAACATTGGGTCCAAGAAAGCCGGCATATTGTGCAACCAGTCAAAAGAAGGCTTACCTCCAATATTTTGTGGCCAGTCGTGATTCATAATATAAGCGGTCAGAGTAATCCCGATTGTAACACCATAGCAAGCATAGATAAATGCAGCGTCAGAAATTCTGGTTTTCTTTAAACCAAGAGCTTTGTCTAGTCCGTGAACCGGGAATGGTGTATAAACTTCGTTAATTTTTATACTAGTGTCATTAAAGGCTTTAACGCCGTGCATTAGATCATCGTCGTCGCCGTAAAGTCCATATATAATCTTAGTGGTGCTCATCTCCTTCTTTTGCTTTATAAGTTTCACCGGAAATTTTCAAAATACTCTTCAATTCTGCCTGTGCAATTACAGGGAATGTTCTTGCATACAAAAGGAATAATACTGAGAAGAAACCAATTGTTCCAAGATATACACCAACGTCAATAATAGTTGGTTTAAACATTGTCCAAGATGATGGTAAATAATCTCTTGACAAGTTGATAACAATAATATCAAAACGCTCAAACCACATACCGATGTTAATGATCAATGCAATAATGAAAGTCCAGAAGATATTAGTTCTAACTTTTTTGAACCAGAATGCTGCCGGTACAACCAAGTTACAGATGATCAATGCCCAGAATGCCCACCAATAAGGTCCAACAGCAGCGCCTGGAGAAAGATAAGTAAAATCTTCGAATCTTGAACCAGAATACCATCCGATGAAATATTCAGTTGCGTAAGCTACAGTTACCATACCACCTGTTACAACGATTACGATGTTCATAATCTCGATGTGGTACATTGTGATATAATCTTCTAAGTGACAAACTTTTCTTGCTACCAACAATAGTGTCTGTACCATCGCAAATCCAGAGAAAATCGCACCAGCAACGAAGTAAGGAGGATAGATTGTTGAGTGCCATCCTTTGATTACCGACGTAGCAAAGTCAAATGATACGGTTGTGTGTACCGAGAATACAAGTGGTGTTGCCAAACCTGCAAGAACCAAAGATAGTTCTTCGAATCTTTGCCAGTGTTTTGCTTTTCCACCCCATCCGAATGCAAGAAGTGTATAGATCTTTTTATTAAATGGAGTCTTTGCTCTATCTCTAATCATGGCAAAGTCAGGAATCAATCCCATAAACCAGAATACTACTGATACAGAGAAATAGGTCGAGATTGCAAATACGTCCCAAAGTAGCGGAGAGTTAAAGTTAGTCCAAAGTGTACCAAACTGGTTTGGCAATGGGAAAACCCAATATCCAACCCAAACTCTACCCATGTGAATTACCGGGAAGATAGCTGCCTGACAAACTGCGAAGATGGTCATCGCTTCTGCAGAACGGTTAACAGACATTCTCCATCTTTGTCTAAATAATAATAGTACAGCGGAAATCAATGTTCCTGCGTGACCAATACCTACCCACCATACGAAATTGGTAATATCCCAACCCCAGTTGATAGTTCTGTTAAGTCCCCACGCACCGATACCGGTTCCGATTGTGTAAGCGATACAACCAAATCCATAAACGAACAGAATTAAAGCCGCATACAAAGATGCCCACCATAATTTACCTGCACGTTCTTCGATAGGTCTTGCGATATCTTCTGTAATATCGTGATAAGTCTTATGACCAATAATTAAAGGTTCCCTTATCGGAGCTTCGTAATGTCCTGACATTTTTTACCTATTTATTATTTAAACGTTTTTCTCTTCTTTTCTGTTTCTGATTTTTGCGTGATAGAATACGTTTGGTTTTGTACCAATCTCTTCAAGCAAAGTATATTTTCTATTTCCGTTGAACAAGCTTCTAACTTCAGAATCTACGTCATTCATATCTCCGAATTTCATAGCGCCTGTAGAACAAGCTGCAGCACAAGCACAAGATGCTTGGAACTCTGCATCAGTCACTCTTCTACCATCTTTCTTGGCATTCAGGATCGTTAACTGAGTTTCTTGGATACAAAGAGAACATTTCTCCATTACCCCTCTTGTTCTTGTTACAACATCTGGGTTAAGAACCATTCTTCCCAAATCATTGTTCATATTGAAATCGAACTTGTCATTCAACGCATAGTTGAACCAGTTGAATCTTCTTACTTTGTAAGGACAGTTGTTTGCACAATATCTGGTACCGATACATCTGTTGTAAGCCATTTGGTTTTGACCTTGCTTACCGTGAGATGTTGCAGCAACCGGACAAACTGTTTCACAAGGTGCGTGGTTACAGTGCTGACACATTACCGGCTGGAAGATCACGTCTGGATTATCAGCAGCATTTTCCAATGCTCCTTCAATTCCTAGAAGACTACTACCGTAAAGTTCTGGAACCGCCATTCCTTCTTTAAGACCTTCGTAAACTTCAACCTTTTGTTCAGTAGAATAGTAACGGTCAATTCTTAACCAATACATATCTCTAGACATCCTAATCTCTTCTTTTCCAACAACAGGAACATTGTTTTCCGCTTGACAAGCTATAACACAAGCTCCACAACCAGTACAAGAGTTAAGGTCAACTGATAAGTTAAAGTGAGGGCCATCTGTGTCATCAAAAGAATCCCAAAGGTCGATTTTCCCGATTGGAAGTTCGCCTCCAATCGTATGCATTTTTAAAGGTGCATTCCAGTCATCAACAGGCTTATTAATGAAATCCTCTAAAGAAACCTCTTTAGCGATCTCATAACGACCCATTAGTGTATTTTGAAGCTGCATACCTGCAAATTCGTGAGTTTCTCCAGTTTTTTCAATTTTAACATTAGAAATAACTGTATTGTAACCGTCGAATAATGGATATGCGTTGATTCCTGTTTCAGCAACTTTACCAGAATCTTTTTTACCATAACCAAGCGCCAATCCTAATGAACCTTCTGCTTGACCTGGCTGAATAAATACTGGGACATTTTCAAGAGTAACTCCGTTTACTGTCAATTTAACAGTATCTCCGTCCAATTGCATTCTTGCATTAAGGCTATTCTCAATATCAAGTGTTTTAGCATCTTTTGGAGAAATTGTCAAGTAGTTATCCCAAGACAATCTAGAGATCGGGTCTGGAAGCTCCATCAACCAAGGGTTGTTGGATTGTGTTCCGTCACCGATACCTGGTTTGGTGTAAAGTTGTAATTCGAATTCAACATTTTTGAATGCTGATAATTCTGCAACAGCCTGAGCTGCATTTCCTCCAGAATAACTCAATCCCATTGAAAGACCTCCATTCGTGAAACCATTGTAAAGGTTTTTGTTGAAAGAAAGACCTCCATTAAGAAGTAAGGCGTTTGCTTTTAGATAATTATAATAATTATTAGCTGGACTATTCTTACCGTTGATCCAAACTAATAAAGATTCTTCAACTTGTCTGGAAGTATAGATCTTCTGAATAGTAGGCTGCATCAAAGAGTATGCACCTGTTTCCGGAGTGATATCTCCCCAAGATTCTAACCAGTGTGTATTAGGAATCACTGCTTTAGAAGCTTTGTACATATCGTTCTTCTTATCTACAATTGCTACAGAATAAGGAACTTTTGCAAAAGCCGCTTTAAGTGATTCTCCTTTTGCGTGAGAGTAAACCGGGTTCACATTATTGGTAATCAAAACACCAACTTGTCCTCCATTCAACCAAGAAACAAACTCGTTGAATCTCGCATTATCATATTCTTTAAGGAAATTAGCTTTACCAGTGAAAGCTTTAGATCCTAATTTTTGATTGATCAAATGTGCTAAAACATAAGCTGCTTTTGAACCGTCTGCAAAAACAACAGCTTTGTCGCCTTTAGCTTGAAGTTCTTTAACAATTGCAGAAGCAACTTTATCAGAAGTTCCACCGTTAAGACCATTGTAAACCTCGATTAAAGTTTTGAAAACAGCACTTGGCTTAAGTTTGTATCTTGTATCAGAGTTCGCTCCTGTTAAACTCATATTAGATTCAACCTGAATATGTCTCAACATAGTTTCCCCAGGTTTTCTAGCTGCAGCGTAAGAAACTTCCAGACTTCCTCCGTTATAGTCTCCTAAGAAATCCGCATTGAAAGAAACCACCAACTGACTTGAACTCAAATCATAAACCGGCAAAGCTCTTTGTCCGAAAACTTCCTGTGCTGCATCCAAAGCCGCAGCGTGAGGATATGCATCGTAAGTGATTAATTCAGCAGAAGGATATTTTGTTTTGAAATCAGCAAATAACTTTTTGAAAGTTGGGCTTGGGAAAGAGTGAGATAATACTACAATCTTTTTACCACCAGCCTGAGATTCTGTCAAACCTTTCAGTACAAAATCATCAACTTTATTGAAATCATCTTGCTCCTCTCCGTTCAAAGCTGGTTTTTTCACTTTATCATTATCATAAAGAGAAAGAACACTAGCCTGAGCTCTTGCATTAGTTGTCCCTAATGAACCAGCTGCTGGGTTAGGGTCGATTCTGATAGGACGACCTTCTCTTGTTTTAACCAAAACACTAGAGAAATCGAAACCGTCAAAATATGAAGATGCGTAAAAATTCGGAATACCAGGAATGATATCGTGAGGTTTTACAACATAAGGAATCGTTTTAAGAACCGGAGCTTCACACGCTGCCAATGTGACAGCAGCTGTAGAGAAACCTAATAACTTAAGGAAATCCCTACGAGAAGTTCCTGAATTATTAGAATCATCTAAGAACTCTTCAACCGGAATTTCATTCTGGAACTCTTTAGCAGCCAACTTTCCATTCAAAGTTGGGTCTTTTAGTTCGTGAATACTTCTGAATTGTATTTTATTTGAAGCCATTTATACTTCTAATTTTTGTTATTAATAATGACATTTACCACACTCAAGACCTCCAATCGCATCTACAGTGATCTTGCTTCCTTCACCATATTGTTTTTTCAACTTATCATGCAGATTTTTGAAGTATTCTTTATTATAACCGTTGTTCATATCCACCTCGGTAGTTCTGTGACAATCTATACACCATCCCATTGTGAAGTTATTAGCCATTTGAACTACGTTCATTGTATCAATCTTACCGTGACAAGCTTTACAAACAACATCGATCTTGTTAGCCGCATCTTTCTGCTTAGCATTGAATCCGTTAATGATTGCCTGCTCACCAGCAACAACGTGTTGAGAGTGGTTGAAATATACGAAATCTGGCATATTGTGAATCCTTGTCCACTCAACAGGTTCAGTTTTCCCAGTATAAGCCTGCTTATCTTCATCCCATCCTACGTGAGCATAGATCTTTTTGATTTCTCCCGTATAGAAGTCTCTATCTTTTCCTGGCTCGATATATTTCCCTTTATATTCAGAAATAGAGCGGTGACAGTTCATACAAACGTTAAGAGACGGAATTTCGGAAACTTTACCATACTTAGCACCTGAGTGACAAAGCTGACAGTCGATCTTGTTTTCGCCAGCGTGGATCTTGTGAGAGAAATAGATTGGCTGTTCTGGAGCATATCCTTTGTAAACCCCGACCCACATCAACCAGTTCCAAACACCATATAAAGCGAATACAGCTAGCAGACCAACAAGTCCTTTTCCTACATAACTGTACTTTTCATACAATTCTGAGAAAGAAGTAAGTCTTGTTGAATTAAGTTCTGATAATTCCGGAGTCTGTTGCAGTTTAACTAATTGACGGATCTTAAGTAACAACCACAACAATAAACCAGCAATTGCAATTAGAGCGGCAACTACAATTTTGGAGTTCAGCTGTTGGGCCTTTTGAGCTTCAATTGCAGCAGTACTATTGACATCAGCGCTTTCTGCCTTATCATCTGCAACAGGCTCTTCTTTTGGGGGATTAGTTGTATATTCTAAGATATCATCGATATCCTGATCGGAAAGTTTCCCTTCGAATACCTGCATCGCAACCTTTCCATTTTCTTCGTAGATCTTGTTTGCGTATGCATCGCCTGACGCTCTAAGTTTTTCGTTGTTACTGATCCATTTGTGAAGCCAGTCAACATCTTGACCATCTTTTTTAACTTTCTCAACAACACCGCCAAGTGCAGGCCCTACAACTTTTTTATCCAATGCGTGACAAGCTGTACAGTTAGCCTTAAACAGCTCCTGTCCCTTTTTCGGATCGCCTTGTGCATAAACGGAAGCGCCGGTTGACAACAATAGACTAATTGCTATCAGACCCTTTTTGTAATGCTTTCTCCAACTAATCATTTATATAATCTTGGGTTAGTAAAATTTATTCAGTTTACATTCAATCCGGCAAAAATAACACTTTAACAAAAATTAAGAAGCCCTTATCGTATGCTTTTTTTCAATTATAATTAATTTGTAAACGTTCTAAATAACAGAGTTTGCGTTTCATTCAATTTATTTTAAATTTGCTGAAAATATATTTTAAATGAACAATCTGCTTAAGCTTTTCATAATCTCTACATTATTTTGTTTTTACCAAATTGATGCTCAATACATTGTAAAAAAAGACACTTTGTCGGGAACTGAGCTTTCTTTTGCATTGGACGAACGTGTGAATGATGCTCTGGAAAAAATTGAAGATAACTGTAACAGAAATTCTGGCACCCACACAAAAACACCAACAAAGGTTCTGGTCGCAAACAGAGAGCTTACGAATGCCGAAATCTGTAGAAAAAATCCAAAAATAATGGGCTTCAAGGTCCAGGTAGTTGTTGTAAAAAGCAATGATGAGGCTAGAAAAATAGCAACTGAGTTCAGAAATAATTTCAGAAGCTTGAAAGTTGAGACTGATGCATCATTGAGACCAAACTATAAAATACTTGCCGGAAGTTACTTCTCAAAGCAAAGCGCCTCTGATGACCTGAAAAATATCAAAAAAATTTATCCCTCGGCGACGGTCATTCCTTACGCGGTCTTCTGTGTAGAAGCTAAATAATATCAACCGGACTCAGTTCCGGTTTTTTTATGTCTTACAAAAAGCTATTATTTTTTATCAAATGAATAATTGGCCATGTTAACGTTCTGCCTATTATTCTTATGGGATCCCTGTTCGTCTTTATCGCTCTGTTTTTCTGTGTTAAAAAATACTTTAACTTAAGAATTCCGAAGGCATTTTTATCTGTAATAAGTTTCTAAAAATTGATAGAACTCGGTCAGTCGATAATAATTATTGAAGCCGAGATAAGCGGTCATTATCAAAAGTAATCCATAAAACAAGCTGATGGAAGTTCTCCTATCTCGATAACTGAAAAACAACCAACCCAACAACAACGGATAAACAAACACGAAATGTCCGCCGTAAATATAGGATGTATGAAGTCCGAATTTCAGAACACAATGGATCAAAACATCAAACAAAAATGTAATCACAAGAATCCATATCAGTTTGTTTTTATAATTTTTGAAAACGCTCCAAATGATTAATAATAAAATAATTCCGATAAAAAGATAAGGAACAAACGATGTATAAACGTCCATAAAAAGCGCTTTGTAATAAAAGGTTTTGTCCTTGTTATGGTAATCTCTAATCTCGTAATTGGAAAACAGAATATTGCCTCCAAAAAACCAAGAATAGATCATATCCCAAAGCGGAGTTGCTTTCGGCTTGGAAAATTTATCATATTGTTCTTCGGTTTTATTTAGGAAGTTTTGAAAATTAAAATTCAATCTTAGCAAAAACAGAAAAACAAACACAATAACCGAAGTCGCAATTTTTGCAACAGCCATTCCGATTTTTTTCCAGTTCCAGAAAATTTTCTTTTCAAATAAAAACGGGATGTAAACTTTGACAATATTTGTAATCGTCAACCCACCGATGAAGATCGAACCGAAAATTGTTGCTCCAAAAGAAATCGGTTTTTCCTCTTTGATTTTCTTCGCTGAATAATAATTGAACATCGAAAGAAACAACAATGTATAAGTATAAGTTTCCGGTGTGAATGACAAAAGAATATTAGTCACAAACAACCCGTAAAAAGCTAAAATCAACAAGCTGATTTTCAATGGTATTTGAATGATGTTATTCAGGTATTTGAATATTTGAACATTAGCTAAAGACACAACAAATGTTGAAAATAAAGCCAAAACCAATCTGAAAACCGAATCATAACGATTTCCGGAGATCCATAATGCAAAATTTCTGATCTGGTCAAAGAAATAATTGGACAAAGGATGCCTTTCAAAACCACCGCCAGTCTGAACTATTGCTCTGTTATCAAAACTGAAATAACCATCCCATGGGATTCTGTCATCATAAATAATGCTGAAATTCTCTGCGATAAACCAAGCGTTTGCGCCATAAAGAATTACAAAGAATAAGAAAATCAGTAATTCTGTTTTAGTGGAAGGAAAAACGATTTTTAAGATGGATAGGATTTTATTCAGGATTTTCAAGTTTAGAATATTTCTGCAAAAATAATGTTTAAACTTAAATCTCGAAATCAATTTTGAACAAGTAAAATTAGTAATCGAGGCAAAAAGGCTCAATGTTCAGGCAAAAAAGCTCATCATTGAACCAAAAAAGGTGGATTTCCAGCCTAAAAGGGTGGTTTTCGAACCAAATAGGCTGGTTTCTTAAGCAAAATGGCTTAACTTCCAACGTAAAAGTTTCAATACTCAGTCTAAGAGGATGGATTTTGATGCAAATAGGCTGGTTTAAGATTTTAAAGTAATCATTATGGAATGTTAATCGCTTCTACGAACTACAAGACAACTGGCTGCAACCTGTTTGATTATCGTACTTCGAAGGACGTTTTTGATTGAACTCCGGGAAACGATTTTCGTAAGGGTTTTGCAAAGCTTCTTTTAGCTTAAAAAACAATCTGTAATCAGCATTTTCTGCATCCTGAATAGCTTCGAACAAAAGATAATTTCTGAGAGTGAATTTCGGATTTGTTTTGGACATTAATTCCAGAGACTCTGTTTCTGAGATTTTATTTTTGAATCTTCTTTCTTTATATTTTTCGATAAAATTAGAAAGTCGTTTCAACTCGTTTTCACTCAGATTTCGATAAAAAGAGTTGGAGAAATCATCAATATTAATTTCTGAAATTGGTTTCTCAAGACTTTGAAAAAATAATGTTTGATCAAGATTCAAATCCTGCATTAGCTGTTGCCATTCCGTAAAGAACCTTTCATCTTCCGGCAAAACCTCATCGAATCCAAACTTATCTGCTAACATTTTATCGTGCTCTGTCCAGAATCTTTTTCCATAATCATCCAGGATTTTTTCAAGAATTTCGGGATCATTGATCAAAGGAAAAATAGCGTTTGCAAAAGCAGCCAAATTCCAATGTGAGATCTGACCTTGCTTTCCAAAAGCATACCGTTTCCCTGGTAAATCGGTTGTGTTCGGTGTGAAGTCCAAATCATAACCATCCATCATCGAAAATGGTCCGTAATCAATCGTGAGTCCAAGAATCGACATATTATCAGTATTCATCACACCGTGGACAAAACCAACGCGATACCAATCGATTATCATTTTCAAAGTTCTGTTACAGACGGCTTGGAACCAGTCAATGTATTTGTTCGGATTATTTTCTGAATTAATTTCCGGGTAAAAATTCTCAATTGTATAATCCGCTAATTGTTTTAATAAATCGGTTTGATTCCTAGCAGACAACAATTCAAAATGTCCAAAACGGAGAAAAGATTCAGCAGTTCTTACGACAACAGCACCTTGCTCTTTTTGTGGATTCCCGGAATATTGAATATCACGAATCACATCTTCTCCGGTTTTCGAAAGACCCAAGGCTCTGGTTGTTGGAACGCCAAGATGAAACATTGCCTCGCTCATCAGATATTCCCGGATCGAGGAGCGTAAAACTGCTCTTCCATCTGCATGTCTGGAATATGGTGTTGCGCCTGCCCCTTTCCATTGGATTTCGGTTTGATGATTTTCATTGGAGATTTCTCCAGCATAAATTGCTCGCCCATCTCCCAATTGTCCAGCCCAATTTCCAAACTGATGACCTGCGTATGCCGTTGCATAGGTTTTGATATTATCTGGAAGATCCTGAGCTGCTAAAAAATCTTTATCATTGTCTAATTTCCCCAAACCAATTTCGATTGATAATTCTTCGTTAAAATCAATTAACTCAGTTTTATCAAAATCTGCAGGTTCAACTATACTGAACAAAACATCCGGTGTTTGCCTCTGCATCAGATTCCCCGAAAAGTCTCCGGGAAATACTTTTGTGAAATTGTGGGTAATGTTTTTTAAATTCATTATCAAAAAACCCATCTCACTTAGTGCGGATGGGATTATTATTTTATTTGTTAAAGTCTATATCATCCGAGGAATTAATAGCTTCATTAGAATTGTCTTCTTTTTTCACTGGTTTGTCCGGAACGATCTGTGTAGGATTCTTGAGCTCTTCAATGGATTGTAATCCCCCGTCGTCTCCGTATCCGTTTCTCAGATTATTAAGGTCTGAGCAACTTCCCGTCCAGTTAGCTGGTTTAATGAATTTATCGTCTGGAAGAATATTCAAAGCTTTGTCAGCAAAAACCTTTTTCATGTAAATTGCCCAGATCGGCAATCCCATTTTAGCTCCTTGACCTTCCCCTGTACTCCAGAAGTGAGTTGCCCTGTCTTCCCAGCCAACCCAAACATCAGTCGCTAGTTTTGGAACAATTCCTACAAACCAACCATCTGAGTTTTTCTGAGTTGTCCCGGTTTTACCTGCGATTTCTACACTTGCAGGAATCCCTCTACGTCTCAATTCTCCAGACGCTGTACCGAATTCTGTTACACCTTTCATCAAATCAAGCATTGTGTAAGCGTACATCTCATTCATAACTTCTTTTACGACAGGCTTCACTTCTTTGATCACTCGTCCGTTGGCATCCTCTATTCTCCAGATCATTTCCGGTTTTGTATAGTTTCCGAAATTAGCAAAAGTACTGAATGCCCCTAACATTTCATAAATTGTAATATCAGAAGTACCCAAAGCCATGGGCAAATGTTTATCGATAGGATTTGTTACTCCCAGATCCCTTGCTAATTGGATTACATTTTCCGTTCCTGCCATTTCAGCTAATCGGATTGCAACTGGATTTTGTGATTTTGCCAAAGCATCTTTGAGTGTCAACATTCCCCCACTACCCTTTACATGCCAATTTCCTTTGGAATAAGAAGCATTGGACACTGTGGAACAAGGTGTCATCCCAAGATGCATAATGGCCGTTGCATATACAAATGGTTTGAAAGTTGAACCCACCTGTCTCTTACCTTGCTTTACGTGATCATATTGGAAATGCTGCCAATTGATACCTCCGACCCAGGCTTTGATATCTCCTGTTGCCGGCTCCATAGACATCAGACCAGCTTGCGCGATCTGTTTATGATAACGGATAGAATCCCAAGGAGACATCTCAACTTCCTCTTCTCCCTGCCAAGTGAACCTGGTCATTCTAACAGGCTCATGAAACTCCATCATAATAGAATCCTCCGGCATTCCTTCAGCTTTCAGCTGCTTGTAACGACCTGTTCTCTTAACTGCAGACATCATCAGATCATTGATTTGAGTTTTGGAAAGATTGTAATAAGGACGATTCGGATTACGTCTCATCTCACCATCAAAGTTTCTCTGAAGATCGGTCAAATGCTCTTTGATAGCTTCCTCCGCATATCTCTGCATTCTGGAATCCAAAGTCACATAGATCTTGAGACCATTTTTATAAAGATTGAGCTCCTTACCTGTCTCTTTTTCATATGAGTCCAGATATTGCTGAATTTCTTTTCTCAGATAGAATTTGTAATAAGATGAAAAACCTTCTTCTACAGTTTTGATTTCGTGGAAATCCACAACAATTGGTGTTGCTTTCGCTTTTTCATAGGTAGCATTATCAATGTAGCCAGTTTCCAACATCTGTTTCAGAACCACATCTCTTCTATCCTTTGCTCTTTCTGGATTTCTATAAGGGTTGTTTCTTCTAGGTGCCTCCAGCATCGCAACAAAAGTCGCCGCTTCCGGCAAGGTCAATTGATTTGTAGATTTGTTAAAGTAAACCCTGGAAGCCATTTCAATCCCTTTTGCATTGAAAAGGAAATCCATTTTGTTGAAGTATAAAGCAACAATTTCTTCTTTAGTATAACGTTTTTCAAGACTTACCGCAACGCACCATTCCTTCAGTTTTTGGAAAGCTCTTTCTATTTTATTTTGAGAGGCGTTTCCTGTAAATAAAAGTTTGGCCAACTGTTGTGTAATGGTAGATCCTCCTCCTCTTTCCCCACCATATCTGATAGCTCTAAGAATAGATTTTAGATCGATACCAGAATGCTCCTTGAAACGCTCATCTTCCTTTGCCTGAAGTGCGTAAACCAAATATGGTGGAAGTTGTTTGTAAGTAACTGGTTTTGTCTTTTCTTTTTCAAATTTTCCTAACAGGACATTGTCTGAAGAATAGATCTCCGACGCAACATAGATATCGGGATTTTCCAATTCTTTCACATCCGGCATATCTCCGACAAACCCCTGAGAAACAGCAAAAAACAAGGCAGAGATCCCTAATACGACAGCAAAGAATCCAATCCACACAATTTTGATCCATTTTTTGATACCGGATTTAGATTTTTTCTTGTCTGGTAGAGGAAAGGTTTTATGTTCAGTTTTCTTATTTTCCATTAATAAATCAAGGCTTTGAGTTTTGAATTTTAATTCCTATATCTTCGATTCCCGGCAATACATTTCGTCTCATTGCCTGAACAACTTTTACAGAATAATTACCGTTTTGCGGAAACTTATAATTGAGTTTATACTGAAATAGATTCTCTTTGGTATCACCAAATCCTGTTCCGATCCATTCTCCGTTAGGTTTGGCCAAAACATAGTTGAGTGTATCTGTGGAAATAATTTTTTTACCCTCCTCTATCTTGGCTATCAAACGCAAATTGCTGTAAGGGTAATCATTATTATTCCTGATAACAAATACCAGATTTTTAGGACCTTGGGAGTCCTTTATATCAAAATCAAGGCTTTTACTGTCATTTTTTTTCCAGCTATTGCCAACATCTTTTACCACGACCTTTTCATTGTCATTTTGACACGAACTTAGAGAGAAAAACAATATAAAAACAACTATTATTCTAAGCATTACCTTCATTTTTAGGCGGCATTTTCTTTTTCGGTTTTTTGAACGGTTTTTTAGGCGTTTTATTTTCCTGCGATTGATTCTCCGTCGTCTGAATGTTTGGAGCTACCGTCTTATTTTCTACTGGTTTTTGTCCGCTCGGACGATTTCTGTTATGATTTTGCCTTGGCGTTTTATTTTCTTGCGGTTGATTATCCTTCGACTGAGCATTTGGAGCTGTTGATCTATTTTCTAATGGCTTTTGCTCATTAGAACGGTTTTTGTTATCTGCCTGTCGTAGATTTTTATTATCCTGTGATCTCGCTGGTCTATTGTCAGACTGTTTTGGATTTCTGTCTCTATTATTTGAGCCGTTTCTTGATTTTTTAAATTTCTTCTCAAAACGATCTACGCTATTTTCCTGTATCAGGTCAGAAGTCACCAAAGGATTATCAACAACTTTCAGATCCTCCAAAGCAGGTGCTTTTTCGCCATTTTTATTCATCGTGATCAGCTTTTTGACTTCGAAAATATCCAAGTCATACCAAGCCATAGAATTCTCTACATAAGCAAACCACATTTTCTTTTTGAAGACATCGATCTTTATACAAAAAGCTCTTCCTTTCTCGGTATTAAGAACTGTACTGGATGATGGAAAATCTCTTAGTACGTCCAGATAGCTATCCAATTCGTAATTCAGGCAACATTTCAGTTTACCACATTGTCCAGCCAGTTTTTGGGGATTGATACTTAATTGCTGATATCTTGCAGCATTGGTGTTTACAGAACGGAAATCGGTAAGCCAAGAAGAACAGCAAAGTTCTCTTCCACAAGACCCGATACCTCCAACTTTTGCAGATTCCTGACGGAATCCGATCTGTTTCATATCGATCTTTGTACGGAAATTAGAAGCATATTCCTTTATCAGCTGACGAAAATCTATCCTATTATCAGCTGTATAGTAAAACGTAACCTTGGAACCGTCTCCTTGGTATTCTACGTCTGTGATCTTCATCTCAAGATTAAGACCGTAAGCTATTTTGCGCGCCTCTATCTTGATCGTGTTTTCCTTTTTTCTAAGGTCTTGCCAGGTCTCTATATCTTTTTGACTGGCAAGTCTATAGATTTTTAGCGCATGGTCTTCGGGAACATTTTTCTTTTTCATCTGGATCTTCACCAGTTCTCCCGAAAGACTCACTACTCCTATATCGTGACCCGGACTAGATTCTACAGCAATGATGCTACCAATATGCAGGGGCAGGTTGTTGACGTTCTTATAATATAATTTACGGTCGTTTTTAAAACGAACTTCCACATATTCAGAGCTTTTAGATCTTGATGGATCAATATCAGAAAGCCAGTCAAAAACACTTAATTTATAACTATTCCCGCAGGTATCTACACTACTACACCCATTAGCGGTCTTTGTGCCGCAAGAATGGGAAGAATCGCCGGATGTTTTGCATCCACAACTCATATTTTATTTTTTTATGTCTGATCGCAAAGTTAATATAATTTTTATTTAAGCTTACCGAATATCTTTTTTAAAAATATTTTTTTATTAATTTTAAGTTAATACATGATTAACATTGATAATATGCTAAATAAAACAACAAAAAGCCAATATATACTCAAATTAAAAAATTACATTTTATTATGGTTTACATTACATTGTTTAAAATTAAACTAAACAAAAAAATATTAAAATAATCGCTTTAAAACACTTATTATCAATAATATAAAACACAATAAACACTAAACAACTATTCTTAGAATAGCAATGTTTAACTTTTTTTATGTTTTTTTATAATTGTTATTAAAATAATTATAAATTTGGAACATTAATAATAATTATATGAGACGAATTTTAATGACCACGGCATTAGCTGCCGGTGTAATGGCATACGCAGGAGGATTCCGAGTATCTCTTCAGGGTGTTAAGCAGCTAGCAATGGCTCATACCAGTGCTCACGCTGAGGATGCAAGTGTTGCATTCTTCAACCCTGCCGGTATTTCCTTTATCCCTTCCAAATTGAGCGTAGCTGCAGGTGGATTCGGTGTATCAAATAAGATAACATTCCAAAACACAAGTACTTTGCAGCAGACCGAGACAGATAATCCATTAGGAACGCCTATTTATGCAGCTGTAGCTTACAAGGTTTTAGATAACCTTTCCGTAGGTTTCAGTTTCTCAACTCCTTTTGGAAGTACTATCGAGTGGCCAAGTGATTGGGAAGGCAAAGAAATGGTACAGAAATTAGAATTGAAAAGTTACTTTTTCCAACCAATGGTTTCTGTAAAATTGGCATCTTGGGCATCCTTCGGAGCCAGCTACATTTACGCAAAAGGAAAGGTTGACTGGACGAAAGCTTTAACTCAATATAATGGGCAGCTTAATTTGCTAGATGACCAAGCAACAGGACATGGTTTCGGATTTGGATTCTATTTCCAGCCAGACAGCCAATGGGATGTGAGCGTTGCCTATCGTTCGCCGGTTGACATGAAGGCCAAGGAAGGTAAAGCAACATTTATGGTTCCTTCCGCATTGGCACCAAACTTTAATGGCGGCTCGGACAATTTCAAAGCCACACTTCCTTTGGTAGATGAAATTACTTTGGGGGCAACTTATAAAATAACTCCAAAATGGTTGATCTCCGCAGATTACAACTATCATGGCTGGGAAAGATATAATAAACTGACGCTTGATTTTGAAAACGTAGCAGCAGGTAATCAGCCAAACGACCCTACAGTTTTGGTAACACCTAAGAATTTTAAAAATACTTCAAGTGTGCGTGTCGGAACCCAGTACATCTTCAATGATATGATTGCTGGTAGATTAGGCTGGTATTATGACCAATCCCCTTATGCTGATAAAGACTTCATCCCAGAAACGCCTTCTTTTGACAATTATGTGATAACAGGAGGTGTTGGACTTAAGTTCAACAAATTGGGTGTAGATATTTCCGGAGCTTATGCAATGCCGAAAAGCAGGACTTTCAACAATGCATATTACAACTTCGCCGGGCAGGCAAAAGCCGATGTATTCTACTTTGGTTTAGGATTATCTTACAACGCATTTTAAAAATTGAATCTATTATGAAAAAATTATATATATCGACATTAGCTGCAACACTTTTATTGACAGCAAGTTGTGAAACAGATTTTGATAACAGCACAGAAGATGTGGTTGTAACTTCGGGAGAAGCGAACTTTTCAAAATATGTTTCATTAGGAAACTCTTTGACAGCAGGATATAGAGATGGAGCACTATATTTGGACGGCCAAAAAGAATCTTACCCTGTGATGATTTCTGAGCAAATGAAACGTGCGGGAGGTGGCGAGTTCAAAGTTCCTTTTGTAGATGATAATAATGGCGGATTACTATTTGCTGGGAATAAAATCGCAAACACTAAGCTGTATATAAAATCTTTTACAAATGGTTCTCCAGATCTTGACTCTGCAAATTCTGGAACTCCAGCTATTGAAGTTACTAAAGTATTAACAGGAGGTTTTAATAATATGGGAGTTCCGGGAGCAAAAGTTGCTCATCTGTTAGCTCCTGGATTTGGTAATCCAACAGGAGTTCCTAATAAAACAGCGAACCCATATTTTGTAAGATTCGCATCCAGTCCTACAACATCCGTAATTGCTGACTTTATTAGTCAAAAGCCGACATTTTTCACTTTATGGATTGGTAACAATGATGCTTTATTATACGCATTAGCTGGAGCTGATGATTCTGTTGAAACATTGACACCTGCAGAACAATTTGGAACATACTATAATTTATTGGTTAATCAAATCAAAACTACAGGAGCAAAAGGTGTTATTGCCAACATACCTAGCGTTACCTCAATACCATCGTTAACGACAATTCCATACAATCCTCTTACGTCTTCTGTACTAGGACAAGGTAACGTTGCTGCAGGGGAAGCAATAATAGATAATTTAAATACAAATCTATACGGTCCGCTTAGTCAAATTTTAACCGCAATAGGCGCAGGTGACAGAATCAAACCACTAAGCAAGACAAGTACCAACCCTCTTTTGATGAAAGATGAAAGTTTAACCAATCTTGGAACTCAGATAGCTGCTGCTGCTGCTGCTTCTGGAAATCCAACTTTGATGGCATTATCAGGATATCTTGGTGCAACTTATGGTCAAGCCAGACAAACCAATTCAACAGATTTGATACCGTTAACAACAAGAGGAAAAATTGGCAGTGCACAAACACTTCCTCCTGGCGTACCCGCTAGTCTTGGAGCAAGAGGCATAGCTTACCCATTTGCCGACAAATATGTACTTACGTCCAAAGAAGCTACAGACATTAATACTGCAATAGCAGCTTACAATGTTATCATTAAAAAAGCTGCTGATGACAATGGATTTGCTTTTGTAGATGCTAATGCAAAAATGGTAGAGCTAAATTCTGCTTCAGGAATCCAATGGGATGGCGTAAGATACAACGCAAAATTTGTTACTGGAGGAGCATTCTCTTTAGATGGTGTTCATTTGACAGGTCGTGGTTATGCCATTATTGCCAATGAATTCTTAAAAGCAATCAATACTAAATACAAATCCAATCTTCCAATGATCAGTCCGAATTCTTATTCAGGAGTTAAGTTTCCTTAATAAGAAGGAATCGATTATAATTTAAACCGTCTTGCTATTAAAACAAGGCGGTTTTTTATTGATTAAAAATATTATTTTCGAAATATAAAATTTTGATTATTTTTACAAAATGCTTTCAAAAAGAGTCAAATACGCGATCAAAACCTTGCTGTTTCTTAACCGCAAAGACAATGCTTCTTTATTTTCTGCGAAAAAAATTTCGGAGAGCGAACGCATTCCTCTAAAGTTCTTGGAACAAATCCTAAGAGAACTTAAGCAGAACAAAATCCTTAAAAGCGAAAGAGGTGCTGAAGGCGGATATACTTTCATGAAAAATCCTGCCGACATCAAAGTTTTGGATGTCATCAGAATTGTTGATGGCCCTGTAGCGATGCTACCTTGTGCTTCCCTTAATTTCTATGAAAAATGTGCTGACTGCACAGATGAAGCAACTTGCAGTATTAGGAAATTATTGATCAGCGTCCGTGACAATATGCTGCCTCTTTTGGACACTAGTATCGCTGACATGACAAAATCCGAGCAATCGCCAATCTAATGTTCACCGACGAATATTTTATGAAAATGGCTTTGCAAGAAGCAGAAAAAGCGCTTGAAAAAGACGAAGTCCCCATCGGATGCATCATTGTTTCCAATGACCGGATCATTGCAAAGTCTCACAATCTTACCGAAACTCTAAATGATGTTACAGCCCATGCAGAAATGCAGGCTATAACTTCGGCTGCTAATTTCCTTGGTGGGAAATACCTTCAAAATTGCACTTTGTATGTGACATTAGAACCCTGCGTAATGTGTTCCGGAGCTCTTAACTGGTCACAGATCTCGAAAGTCGTGATAGGTGCAAGAGATGAGCAGCGAGGTTTCATCAATAAAGGCTTATCGCTTCATCCGAAAACAGAAATTATTTCTGGAATTCTAGAGAATGAATGTTCCTTGATCATAAAAGAGTTTTTCCGAAATAAAAGATAGTTTATAAATCTTTCCCCAGAAAATACAAACCTTTCAAAGTATGTAATCTGTCGCCAATATTGATCTTATCCGTCAAAGGTTTATAAACGTGGCTCACACCACCAGTTGCAATGACGAAGCAATTGTCTTTTACCTCATCATTAATTCTGTCAATAAAACCTTCTACCATTCCAAGAAAACCGTAAACCATTCCACTTTGCATACAACTTATCGTATCCAATCCCAGAACAGATTTTGGTTTTACCAATTCGATTTCCGGTAATTGTGCAGTTCCCTGAATCAAACTATTGAGCGAGGTTACAATTCCCGGAGCGATGATCACACCCAAAGTTTCGCCATTTTCGTCCAGACAACTTGCTGTAAGCGCTGTTCCGAAATCGAGAATGATTTTCTTCTGACTTGGATAGAGATTATGCGCCGCAACCAAATTCGCATAGATATCGGTTCCCATTTGTTTGGATTTCGGGATAACGCCAGATGGTGTATTCCTGTCCACTATCACTGGGATCTTGTTATGAATTTTCTTAATTGCGCTTGCAACAACTTTTGTCAATTGGGGAACAACGGAACCAATAATTACTTTATCGATTTTATCAACCTCGATTTTATAGGTCTGATAAAGCATCAGGATCTGGACAAAAAGCTCATCCGTCGTTTTGTACGGTTTGGTATTGATTACCCAGGAGATGTCGCAATTGTCATCATCAAACAGCCCGAAACGGATATTGGTGTTGCCTATGTTGATTACGATAGAATTCATAAATTTTGTATTAAATAAAAAGTAAAGTGTACAAAGTATAAAAAAGTCTTATACATTTTACTTTTTACAATTTTTATTTAACTTCCAGATAATTGTCCTCAGGATTCACATCTGCCAATCGCTGACTGAAATCAATTCCCATTGCAGACAATTGTGCTTTAGTGTACGGAATAGTAAAACTGTACTCCTGCTGAGTCCAAGCCCAATAAGGCAATGTCTGAATGTTCCCGTAAATATCTTTTGTTTTCCAAACTCTGGTCAGGTTCAAAGGAATATTATAATTGATGACCTTTTTATCTTTCGTCAAAACACTGAAATCGATCGGCATCGGAACGCCACCTTTATTCACCAAAGTGATCGTGGTAGATTCCGGGTCATATTTCACATTCTTGATTCCGTAATCGATAGTCTTTGTCGTATTGATCCAATAATGCTGGAACCATTTCAAATCCATCCCGGAAACCAACTGTGCAATGTGGATAAAATCCCTTTCCGTAGGATGTTTCATCGCCCATTCGTCGTAATATTTCAGCATAATTTTGCTAAGATTTTCTTCTCCAACAATATAGCCTAACTCAACTAAAAACGTTTCACCTTTGATATAACTCGCATAAGTATAAGCCGTGCCATTATCGTGGTGGTCGCCCAACCAAACCGCAGGTTCTTCTTTTCCTGATTTGGCGAAATTAGCATAAGCTTTCAATGCACCCACAAATGGATTTGGCTGAGATTCTTTTGGCGGGAATAATCTGTAAGACACAAAATCTTCTGCATACTGTGTGAATCCTTCATCCATCCAAGGTCTTACACTTTCGTTGGTTGCGAGCATCTGTTGAAACCAGGAGTGTGCACCTTCGTGAAACATCAGTCCGCTGAGACCTTCCAAACTTGTTGCTTCGCCCAAGATCATAGTACACATTCCATATTCCATTCCGCCATCGCCCCCTTGGATGAATGAGTAACTTGGCCATTTGTAACGTCCGAAAGTCGCATTCATCAGCTGGTAATATTTTGTGATGTATGGTTTCATTTCAGACCAATATTTTGTCTTTTCAGATTTTTGGTAAACCAAGTAAACTTTTGGCCCATCCAAAATCGGAAAACTCTCCACCGAGTAATCTCTGTCAGCCGCCCAAGCAAAATCAAGAATGTTTTTTGCAGTCCATTTCCAGGTTACTTTTTTAGAAATATCTTCTTTTATAGTTGCACTGCTGTCATAACCTTTTACTTCAGTTGGATTTTCGAGATTTCCGCCAGCTCCGATGACATAATCTTTATCGATTTTGATATTCACTTCATAATCAGAAAATGGTGCGTGAAATTCTCTTCCGACATAATCAAATGCTGCCCAACCGTCATAATCATATTCAGCGATTTTAGGATACCATTGTGTCATTGTCATATCGACACCTTCGCGGTTGTTTCTTCCTGCTCTTCGGATTTGCATCGGGATATTGGCGTCCCATTCCATTGTGAAAGTGGTGGAAGAATTTGGTTTGATTGCTTCTGCCAAGAAAACTTTCATCACAGTTCCCTGAATCTCGAATTTCAAATCTTTTCCGTTTTGCTTTATCCAACGGATATTCTGTGCACCTTCTTCACTTTTAGGAATTTCTGACAATCTGGAAACTACTGTATTTCCAACTCTTTTCGCTAATCTTCCGTCCGCATTCACGCCTTGAGACTGTACACGCTGGTCCATCATAGAACCTGCTTTGAAAGCATTCCAATACAAATGAAAATAAGCGACTTTCAACTCATCTGGTGAATTGTTTCTATAATCCAGAGTTTGTTTCCCTTGATAAGTGAAATTGTCAGCATCTACATCAATATCCATTTTATATTTGGCATATTGTTGATAATAAGAACTTTGCTGAGCCGATAAGATTAAAGAAAAAAGAATTGAGAATAAAGAGAATTTCAGTTTTTTCATAGACTTATGATTAAACCTAAAAGGTTGTTATAATAATTTTACCAAAAATACTAAGTTTTTGGTTAATGGCAAGTTTCGTATAAAATCAAAATTCATATTTACGTATTAATTTTTTATATTTGTACGTAAAATTATTTTTATGGATTCTAAACTCACCTTAAAATTAAATGAAAATGTTATCGAAAGAGCTAAAATTTATGCTTCCAGCAAGAAAGTCAGCTTATCGAGACTGATTGAAAATTACCTTGATTCTATCACACGCGAACAAAGTAATGATTTTGAGATTTCACCTTTTGTGAGAAGCATTTCCAGTGGAAAAAGTGTGCCTGCAGATTTGGATTGGAAAACCTTGAGAGATAAATATGCGGACAATTTGGATAAAAAATATAAGTAGATGAAGAAAATATTTTTGGATACCAATATCATCATAGATTTTCTTGGAGAAAGAGAAGGTTTTTATGTAGCGTCGGCAAAAATTCTGACTTTAGCCGATAAAAAGAAAATCCAAGTTTACACTTCTCCAAGTTCTATTTCCAACGTTTTCTATGTCTTAGCGAAATATGAAAATTCCAAAATTGCATTAGAGAAAATAAGAAAATTCAAGCTTTTGTGTTCGATGTCTGTAATAGATGACGAAGTGGTGGAAAAAGCCATTCATTCTGACTTCAAAGATTTTGAAGATGCGATGCAATATTTTAGCGCTTTGGCTTCCAATTGCGATGTCATCATCACACGAAACGAAAAGGATTTTAAAAATGCTCTGATTCCTGTGATGAATGCTGAAGAGTTTTTACAAACATTGATAAAATAAATTTGTTTTAATTAAAAATCTTTAAGTTACTCGTCACAAAAAACATAAACACTTACCATAAATTTCCACAATTAAAATTAATTCAAGCTCAACTTTAACATTCATTAAACTCGAGAAATTGTTGGTTCGTAATAATGAATTTCGGATTTTCAATAACATTCAATTAATTTATCTAAAACTTCTGTAAATTGTCTCTAGCAAAGCAATAAGCCATTCAAAGCATTGAAATAAATGTCAATTTTACGTTTATTTTATTTTTCTATATTTAGATAAATCAATCTTTGAGTTTATGAGACAGTGCCTTATCATATTTAGTGTTTTAATTTCTTCCGTTAGTTTTTCTCAGAATGTGAAATTCAAAGATGCTTATTCCAAAGCGTTCAAAATTGGGACTGCTGTGAACCACGATATCGTGAGCGGAAAAGATAAAAAACAGCAGGCTATTGTTCTGGAACATTTCAACACAATAACACCGGAAAACTGTATGAAAGCCGAAGTCGTGAATCCGCTTCCCGGCAAATTCGATTTTTCGCAGGCGGATGCTTTTGTGGAGTTTGGTTTGAAAAATAAGATGTTCATCGTTGGTCATACTTTGGTCTGGAAAAATCAAACACCGGACTGGTTCTTTAAAAATGAAGATGGAACCCAAAAAACCAAAGAGCAAACCAAAGAGCGTCTGCACGACCATATCAAACTGGTTGCAAGCCGATACGCAGGAAAAGTGCAAGCTTGGGATGTTGTGAATGAAGTGATTGATGATGATGGCAGTTACCGCAACGAAGGATGGGTAAAAGGTATTGGCGACGGCGATGAACTGATGAGATTGTCTTTTCAATACGCCGCGAAATATGCGCCCAACACCGAATTATACTACAACGATTTCAACGCGTGGCGACCAGAAAAAGTAAAAGGCATCGTACGAATGGTAAAAATGTTGCAAGCCGCCGGAATCCGAATTGATGGCATCGGAATCCAAGGTCATTGGGGACTGAACTATCCGAAAAATCAATACATCGAAGATGCCATCGATGCTTACGCTGCCTGCGGAATCAAAGTGATGATTACGGAAATCGATGTGGATGTTTTGCCTGTGACAAAGGAAGGACAAATCATTGGTCAGGCTTTCACGCACAAGCAGTTTCAGAATGAGGAATTCAAAACTTATCTTGACCCTTACATCAATGGCTTGCCAAAAGATATCGATGAACAACTAGCCAATCGATATGCAGAATTGTTCCAAATTTTCTACAAAAAAAGAGATAAACTGGACCGTGTTACAACCTGGGGAATGAAGGACGAAATGTCTTGGAAAAACGATTATCCAATTCCCGGACGAACCAATTATCCCTTGCTTTGGGACAGAAATGGAAATCCTAAAAAAGCTTTGCAAAAAGTGATTGACGTTCCTAAGAAATAGATTTTGTGTCTCGCAGATTGGGCAAATTTTGCAAATTCTTTTTTAATTAATCTGTTGAATCTGTAAAATCTGCGAAAAATATATTTTAATTAATCCTAAAAATCGGATAAAGACGATGCGTTTTCTCGTAGTATTCCGAGTGTTTATAAACCCAATCCAACTGTGCGTCGCCGTCTTGAGCAAATTTTGGGTTGATGGATTTTTCCATTTCGAATGCGGTTTTCAAAGCTTTGTTTTCTTTGAGAAGTTTGGCTGCAGTATCTTCGAAAACATAAACCGAATAATATTCTTTCTGACCTAGCATCGCATCAAAGAAATTCCAGTTGAAGTAAGAATCAACCGCTTCCGGCTCCAAAGTTTCGAGAAGAAATTTCACTCCGTCTTGATTAAGTGGAACAATGAAATCGCCCGCTCTGAATTTGGTTTTACCCGATTCCTTGGTCACAAATGTGTCGTAATGCAGATAATGACCTTCGTACGGATTTGGAACGGTTTTGAAATCTTTGATTCTATATTGCTCCACTGTAATCGCAGAATCTTGTTTTATCGGTATCATCTTGATTTGATTAAGTCTCAGTAAATCGATGATTTTCCATTCGGATTGTGGAATGACGTAATATTTCGGAATCGTGATTTCTTTTGCTGGAACATAAGTATTGTAAAACTTGACAGGCTTTGAAAATTTAGAATTTCTGTCGTACCAAAGTCTGGTTTTTCCCGAGATATCGCTTGGTTTGTATTTCGCTTCAAATCCTTTGAAATCAATGTTTTCATATTTTGTAGAATCGAGTTTCCAAGCCAACGCATATCGGTTTCCGACTTTGTATTGTTTCAGATTCTCGGCTCTTTTCTGCTGAATGGTTTTGTAGTTTTCATCGATATAATTCAGATTATCAACCATATAATCGTAAGTCACTTTCACACGGTCTTTGTAAGGTTTCAACATATGCGTTTCCACAACCGTTCCGATGGAATTGAACAAAGTCGTGTAACCTGTTGCATATCTCGGCGAATCCACAAAAGCAGGAAAACCACCATCCGGAACATCGCCGTGAATATTGACATAAGGAACAGAAATAACGCCCTTTTTCTCCATATTTTTCAGAAGTGTTTTCTGCATTTCGTCATTGAAATAATTTCCTAAAATAGTTCCCAGCCGTTCTTTGTTAGTCGAAATATAAGTAAAAGTGTATTGATAATCCGCGCCATTACTAACGTGATTATCAATGAAAACATCGGGTTTCAACCATTGGAAAATCTGCTGGAAACTTCTGGAATTTTTGGAATCTGTTTTGATGAAATCTCGGTTCAAATCGTAATTTCGAGCGTTTCCACGGAAACCATATTCTTCCGGGCCATTTTGATTGGCTCTGGAAAAACGGCCTCGGTTCATCATTCCACTGACATTATAATTTGCGATTGCTGTGAAAATGACGTTTTTTGGCGCTTTGATTTTTCCTGTTGCCAAGTCTCGCATTAACATCATCGTTGCATCGATTCCGTCTGGTTCGCCTGGATGAATGCCGTTGTTAACAAACAAAACTGATTTACCTTTCCTTGCATCTTCGAAACTTTGTTTTGTTGGGTTGAAAATTACGACATCGATTGGTGCGCCGTTGTCATCTTCACCTTTAGTTTCATAACTAATTGATGGATATTGTTTCGCCAATTCCTGATAGAATTTTCGCATCTCATCAAAAGTTGTGGTTTGGTTGCCGTTGCCTTTTTCAAAAGGGGTTTGGAAGGATTGAGAAAATGTGAAAGTTGAGATTAGGAGGAAGAGAACTGGGAGGTTTTTCATTTTATTGAATCAAAGAACAAATCTACAATTTTGAAATATATTTCGAATCCACAAAATCTGTCAGCCAGACATTGTTTTCAGAAAGATAAAACAGAATTCCGTCTTCGAACATTTTTTCAGTTCTGATGGTCAAGATAATCGGTTTTCCGTGACGCATTCCAACTTTGGTGGCTGTTTCCTTATCTAAACTCAAATGAACGTGCTGTCTATTCCTTTTTTCAATTCCTTTTTCTAAAATAGATTCCACATTGCTATGAGCAGTTCCGTGATAAAGAAATTCCGGCGGTTGCTGTGGTTTTAATGCCAAGTCAATATCAATCGAATGTCCTTGGTTTGCTCTGATTTTGGTTTTATCCTCATTGAAAATAAAACGTTTTTTATCATTGGTTTCTACAACCTCATTGAGTTCTTCCAAAGTAAAATCTATTTTATGTTTCGAGCATTTTTCTCTTAATTCATCAACATTTGCCCAGCCATTTTCATCTAATATTAAATCAATAGTTTCTGGTTGATGTCGAAGAACTAAGCTTAGAAATTTGCTTATTTTTTTCTTTTCTGGTTCTGCCATTGTTTTAATTTTTTCTTTTGCTTAAAATTTTTTCTTTTAAAATTTGGAATACTGATACTATTATCAAAATAATTGAAATTGGCACTGAAATTATATAAAATGGAATATTTTTAAAATGTTGTTTTATGCTTATTCCATATTTTTCATCTGTTCTGTTATTTATGAACATAGAAAAGTTTTTTTCTTTTACTTTTGTTATTCTTTTTTCGAAAGCTTTCCATCCGTCATTGATACAAACTTCTTCAAAAATATAAAGTGTTGGATTCCGTTTATTTTCGGAAAGATTAAAAAAGTAATAGGTCTCAAAATTCGAACTAAAATATTCTTCATACACCTCATACTTTTTTATACATAGAATATTTTCATTCTGTAATACTTTAAGTTTATCAAGTTCTAATCTTAATTCCTTTTGAATTTTTATTAACTGATTAGTATCTGTTTCAATCCGAAAAACATTTGAATTTTGTCCTGCATTTTGAAGATAAAAAATATACATTGGGGGGAATTTCAGATTCAATTTTTCTTGAAGAAAATCGATTTCCGTATCTGTCAATCCTTTATTTGGATTTTCAGAATCATTAACAAACCTGAAATTATATTTTTCCATTATTGCAAAAGTTTTTTATAAATCTCTTCATTTTCGTCATCAAAACAGATGAAAATAACTTTTTCAATTACATCTGACTGAAAATTTCTTACAGTTTCAACAGCTATTTTTCCAGCCAATTCTTTCGGAAATCTATAAACTCCCGTGCTGATATTAGGAAAAGTAATTGTTTTTACTCCAAGACTTTCTGCCAGTTTCAAAGAATTATTATAACAATTGGCTAGGAGTTTAGAGCTTTTTTCTTCGTTATTATTCCAAATCGGACCAACGGTGTGAATCACATATTTTGCAGGAAGATTTCCAGCAGAAGTAAAAACAGCTTCTCCAGTTTTGCATTTCCCTTGTCGGTTTCTGATTTCCATACACTCTTCCAGAATTTGTTTTCCTCCTGTACGATGAATTGCTCCATCAACTCCGCCTCCGCCAAGTAAAGATAAATTAGCGGCGTTTACGATTGCATCTGCATTAATTTTTGTGATGTCGCCTTTTATGATTTCAATTGTAGGTTTCATTGAGTCTTAATTTTTTGTTTAAATTTTCATTGTCAAACAACAATGGCTTTTCTTCAGGAATTATCAGATTATCTAAATCATCATTCAAAACAAATTGATGTTGTTCTTTTACAAAATCCGAAATATCTTCAATCAGAATAATATCATCTTTCGCAAAAGATTTAATAACATCATTTCTCAATCCGATTTGAATCGCTCTTCTTTCCAATTTATGTCCAAAAGGGTCGTGGTCTGGGTCCCATTGTAATCTTACAGAAGATTCTTTTATCTGATTTTGCCAGTCTTCTCTGGAAACTCCCTGTTCATCATTAAAGGAGGAATAAACCGCACTTTCTAAATATCTTTTAAACGCTTCCAATTTTAAATGGATTGCTAAGACACATTCCTGACCTTCCTTTGTTCCCCAACCGTTTCTATACATCATCCAAAGGAAGTTAGGTTTTATCCAAGTCATTCTTTCAAAGCTGAATGCTCCTCCAAAATATTGGTTTTTAACAGCAAACTCTCCGATATCTTTTCGATAAGATTGATAAACGATAATTTTTTCATCATCAAATTGAGCCATTATGTGATACCCTATTTGTGGCCAATCTTTTAATTGCTTTTTATATTGTTTTAATTTAAGTTTCATTGCTTTAGTTTATAATTATTTGCTCCCGTAATTCATCCCTAACTTCCATCAGAGCAAATCCCAAAAGATTTTCTCCGTTCCAAAAATTTGGATTATGAATATTCTTAATCAGATTCCAGCATTCCGATTCCCCAAATTGTATCGTATGGACTTGCCTCTACTAAAATTTTATTGTATGTAGATAAAAGGAAAGCTTTTAATTCTTGATTTTGGTAAAACTTCAAAAGGTTTGCTTGCTTTACGATTTCATATTTACGTTCATCCCAAACTTGCGAATCAAAGTTTTTTATCTTTCTACCCAGACTTTTAGCTTCATTCGGAGTTTCTGATTTTAAAATTTTTTCCAAAATGTCATTATCTTTGAACAACTTGGCTTTGCCTGTCATCATATAATGTTCAGCAGTTTTGTAAACCATTCCATCCTCTTTAAACTGACAAGGAAACCATTGACTGAAGCAAGATTTTGTAATTTCATCTTTAACAGTATGTCCCCAAAAGAATAGAAAATCTAAATTTTCATTCCTTTGAAATCTTTCAATTGTATTTTGTAATGTGTATTTCATTATTGCGTTATTTTTACACAAATTTATAAGAATATGAATTACTAACAAAATTTAATTGCGTTAATTTTACACTAATCAAATTAATTGATTGATTATCAATAGTTAAAATTCATTTTATTTCAAAGTAAAAACCTTGTTCTTCCAGCTCTTTATATTTTTCTTGATTGAAAGTAAATAGTTTTCCAGGTCTGCCGCTTCCTTCTTTTTTGAAGTTGTTGGTTTCGTTGAGAAGTCCATAACTCATTATTTTTTTTCTAAAATTTCGGCGGTCGATTTCTTGTCCGATGATGGTTTTGTAGAGATTTTCGAGGTCAGAAAACACAAATTCTTCATTCAAAAGGTTGAAGCCAATCGGTTGATATTGGATTTTGGTGCGAAGTCTTTTTAATGCGATAGCAATAATATTTTGGTGGTCAAAAGCCAATTTTGGAAGGTGATTCACACTAAACCATTGTGCATCATCTGCATCGGAATCAGCAAACAATTCGTGATAAGAAGGATTGACCAAACCCAGATAAGCAATAGAAACCACACGATTTCTCGGGTCGCGACCAACGTTTCCAAAAGTATAAAGTTGTTCTAGAAAATCAGGCTTGATTCCGGCTTCCTCGTGTAATTCTCTTTTTACGGCATCATCCAGATTCTCATCATCCAAAACCAAACCGCCTGGAAGCGCCCAACCGCCCTTGAAAGGTTCTATATTTCTTTTAATTAGAAGAATCTGAAGGTCTTTTTTATCAAAATACCCAAAAATGACGGCATCTACAGCGACTTTTATGTTTTGCATAATAAATTTGCGTTATGAATACACAAAATTATACTTTTAAGTGGTTGAAACAAAAAATCCATAGAAGATTCTGTGGGTTATAAATTTTATTAAATTAGAAGTCTAAATGGATAATAAAAAATTTTCTGCAAAACTTGATATTATTGGAATCAATCCGTTTGTGTTTGTTCCGGAAAATATCTTGGCCAAAATCTTCGAAGTTTCCGGAAAAAACAAAAGTCCAATTTCAGTTAAAGGGAAAGTAAATGATGTGAGATTCACTCAAACCCTTGTGAAATATTCTGGAGAATGGAGATTGTATATCAATTTGAAAATGCTTGAAAACTCACCTAAAAGAATTGGAGAAACTCTTGAGATTGAGTTAGAGTTTGACAGCTCTGAAAGAACAGAACTTATTCATCCTGAACTAAAAAAAGCAATCTACAACAATCCCATTACCTCAAAAAACTTTGAAAATCTGAATCCTTACCACAAAAAAGAATTGATTCGCTACATTAATAATTTAAAAACAGAAAAAAGCGTTGTCAATAATATTGCTAAAATCATTCGCCACCTAAATGGTGAGATTGCTTTTTTCGGAAGAAAAATTAAATAAAAAAAGACCAAAACTGGTCTTTTTATTTTTAATCATTCAACTTCAAGACAGCCATAAATGCCGATTGCGGCACTTCTACGCGACCAATCTGTTTCATCTTTTTCTTACCTTCTTTTTGTTTCTCAAGAAGTTTACGCTTTCTGGAAATATCACCTCCGTAACATTTTGCGGTAACGTCTTTTCTAAGAGCTTTGATGGTTTCCCTTGCGATCACTTTTGCTCCCAAAGCCGCCTGAACAGCAATATCAAACTGTTGTCTCGGAATCAGTTCGCGCAATTTCTCACACATTTTTTTACCGATGTGGTAAGCATTAGAATCGTGGATCAACGAAGATAAAGCATCTACCATATCACCATTTATCAAGATATCCATTTTCACCAATTTCGAAGCACGCATCCCAATCGGAGAATAATCGAATGAAGCATAACCTTTAGAAATCGACTTCAATCGGTCATAAAAATCGAAAACGACCTCTGCCAATGGCATATTGAAGGTCAATTCCACTCTGTCTGCAGTCAAGTAACTTTGGTTAACGATTTCGCCTCTTTTCTCAATACATAGCGTCATAACAGGGCCTACAAAATCAGATTTTGTAATAATGGAAGCTTTGATAAAAGGTTCTTCGACTCTGTCAAGACTCATTGGATCCATCATCTCTGAAGGATTATTGATCAAAATCGGAGTTTCCGGATCTTTTTTGGAAAAACCGTGATATGAAACGTTGGGAACTGTTGTAATCACGTTCATATCAAATTCTCTGTCTAAACGTTCCTGAACGATCTCCATATGTAACATTCCCAAGAATCCGCAACGGAAACCAAAACCAAGAGCCGCAGAACTTTCTGGTTCGAAAACCAGGGAAGCATCATTCAGTCTTAATTTTTCCAATGAAAACCTCAGTTCTTCAAAATCCTCAGATTCAATTGGATAAATTCCTGCAAAAACCATCGGTTTTACTTCTTCAAAACCATCGATTGGTGCTTCCGCAGGATTTACAAATGAAGTAATGGTATCACCCACTTTTACTTCACGGGCATCTTTGATTCCCGAAATAATGTAACCTACATCACCACATTCGATAGTTTTTTTCGGGACTTGTTTTAATTTCAAAGTACCAACCTCGTCTGCACCATATTCTTTCCCTGTAGCAAAGAATTTGATCTTTTCGTTTTTAGAGATACGTCCATTCACAACTTTAAAATAAGCTTCAATTCCTCTGAAAGGATTGTAAACAGAATCAAAGACCAATGCTTGGAGCGGAGCTTCTGGATCCCCTACCGGAGCAGGAACTCTTGCTACGATCTGCTCAAGTAAATCATGAACACCTTCTCCAGTTTTACCCGAAACCCTTAGAACATCTTCGTATTTACAACCAAGAAGCCCCATGATCTCATCGGTAACTTCCTCAGGATTTGCAGAAGGAAGGTCTATTTTATTAAGGATCGGAATAATTTCCAGATCATTTTCTAAAGCCAAATAAAGGTTGGATATAGTTTGTGCCTGAATACTTTGTGCCGCATCTACAATCAGAAGAGCACCTTCACACGCTGCAATAGAACGGGAAACTTCGTAAGAAAAATCCACATGTCCCGGTGTATCAATCAGATTGAGAACAAATTTTTCTCCTTTGTATTCATAATCCATTTGAATTGCATGAGACTTGATCGTGATTCCACGCTCTTTCTCAAGATCCATATCGTCCAATGTCTGAGATTGCAATTCTCTCTGCGTGACAGTATTCGTATATTCTAAAAGACGATCTGCCAATGTGCTCTTACCGTGGTCGATATGTGCAATGATGCAGAAATTCCTGATGTTTTTCATTTAAAATCCTTGTAATTTGCAAAGATAAAAAAAAGAGACTAAAAAGTCTCTTAAAAATATTTTGTGTGAGTTTTACTTACGAAGAATGTAATCTCCTGTAAGAGGATCTATATAAATATTGTATTTTTCTTCTTTCTGTAATTTTTTATTTTTTGCGTTGGCATCAATGGCTCCTGCAACACCTCCTATAAGTCCAAACATACCATAAGTTGAATCTGCTTCAACAGGGAAAAGTGTGACATAATTAGTAAAAACATAGAATCCTTTGTCATCTTTCATAAGCTCCAAAAATCCGCTTAGAGCATGATGATATATTTTTCCATTTTCCGCATAAGCAAACATTTTATAGGCAGGGATTCGTTCATCACCTTTTTTTGCCCTCACCACTTCACCTTTAGAATTTTTTACCAGTTCATAGCCTTCTGAAGGAGTATTATCGAAGAAAGACTTATAATCCGGATAAACACCATCTTTGATTTGAGTATCTTTAAAAGCAGGCAACCCACTAGTAATAATATCAGCATAGTTAGCTAGTTGATCTCCACCAATTTTTAACTCGGATGGCTTAGTTTTAAATGACGTTTTAATAAACTCATGTAATAGATTTGAAAGGGTATAAGACAATCCAAAAGGTGTTTTATTAACATTAGGACTAATATTTACAACTTTATTAATTCTGTCCAAATAGTAATAATTACCCTCTTTTAGTACAAAAGAACTTATTTTGACTTCAGCTTTGGGCAAGGTAGCATTCTGCACATCTTCGCTGAAAACTCGAAAGTCTTCTAAAAAAACTACCATGTCATTAGCGCCGGACGGAGTTTTATTGGAAGAAACAAACCAGTCATCAATACTTTTCTTTGCATCATTATCTGGAAATTCAAAACGATATGTTTCTTTTTTATGAGTAATTGTACCCAACTCTTTATCTTCGCGGTTGTCAATAACAGATAAAGTCCTAAAGGTTTTTGTATTATCTTTTATAGGATCATAAAATTTTATAACTGTTGTTTTTTGAGAAAAAAACATAATAGGAAATAGTGCAAGAAAGTATTTGAATTTCATTTTAATTAATTTTCCTGCAAAAATAAATTATTAGTATTTACTACAATCTATATTATGTAAAATTAATTTTATGAATAAAGTAAGCTATGTATTATAAACGTTAATCTTTCATAAAAAAAAGAGAATGATGAAAAAAGTTTTATTTTTGCAAATTAATTAGAATCAAGTAAGCAGAATTATTCTGTTCGGAATTATGAAGAAATATATCAGTTTAGTAGTATTATCTATGTTTTTGCTGTCTTGCAAAACTGAAATGGATCAGGCGATGAAGAGTGCCGACAAGGATTTTATCTTAAAGGTGGCGAATGAGAAATTTGCTAAGAAAAAATGGTCAGACGCTTTGGCTTTATATGACAGACTACCCAATCTTGTAGCGGGTACAGATGATGCTCCTAATGTAGTCTTCAATTCTGCATACGCCAATTATTATGACAAAAACTATAGATTGGCAGCTAACCAGTTCAAGAATTTTGCGATAAGCTTTCCTCAGGACCCAAGAAAAGAGGAGGCAGCTTACTTATCTGCGCTTTGTTATTATGAAGGATCTCTACAATACAATTTGGATCAGAGCAATACAGAATCTGCAATCACCGAACTACAAAGCTTCATCAATGATTACCCTGATTCTGAGCGTTCTAAGAATATCAATCAATTAATTGATGAATTAACTTACAAATTAGAGTTCAAGGCGTTTGAAAATGCTAAGCAGTATTTCAAAATGGGAGAATACAAAGCTGCTTCTGTTGCTTTCGAAAATGTTTTGGAAGATTTTCCTGCCACCAAGCTTAGACCAAAGATCTATGATATCTCTTTAAAGTCAAAATATGAACTGGCCGTCAATTCTGTTTATGAGTTGAAAAAAGAAAGATTAGACGCTGCGGCAGCCTATGCAAAAAGAGTAAGCACGGAACTCCCAAATTCTGAATATTCTAAAACAGCTGACGACCTCTACACAAAGCTAGAAGCAGAGAAAGTGAAGTTCGCTAAACTACAGGAAGAGGTAGAAAAAAGAAAAGCGGAGTACGAAGCTAAGGTTAAGAATGCTGAAGCTAAAGAAAATGAGAAAAAAGATCTAGCTCAGGAAAAAAATCAGCTAGAGATGCAAAAGGCAGCAGAGCAAACAAGAAGGGACAGCGCAAAGATTAATTCGCCTGAACCTCAAGCTACTTTCAAGTTTAAAAGATAATTAGTATATTTGCAATCCCAAAATAATTTCGCCATATGAGTGTTAAAGATACAAAAGCAGAAATAAGTACGATCACTTACGACAAAGACAAGATCGAAGAAAAAGTAGGTAGCATCTATGAAGCTATCGTGATCATGGGCAAAAGAGCGGAGCAGATCAATGCTGAGATCCGTTCTGAACTGCATGGCAAATTAGACGAATTCGCTGTTCACAATTCCACTTTGGAAGAAGTTTTCGAAAACAGAGAACAAATAGAGATCTCTAAACATTACGAAAAAATGCCAAAGCCTACTTCTATCGCCATCAAAGAATGGTTAGATGATGAAATATATTTTAGAAAAACAGAAGAAAGAAACTAATTCTGCTTATCAATAAAAGACAAAAACCGTCTCATTCTATAATGAGATGGTTTTTTTGTTAATAAAATTATTAATACTTTCGTTAATAAAAATCAAAGGCAAAATGAGCTTGCAAGGCAAAAAAATCATCTTGGGAATCACCGGAGGAATCGCCGCATATAAAATGAATTATCTTGTTCGGGACCTCATCAAAAACGGTGCAGAGGTAAAAGTTATCATGACAAGATCGGCTGAAGATTTCGTATCACCACTTACACTTTCTACACTTTCTAGAAATGAGGTTTTCACAGATTTCTATGACGAGAATAAAAATTGGAAAAATCATGTAGAATTGGCACTTTGGGCAGACATGATTCTGATTGCGCCTTGCACCGCTAACACATTGGCAAAGATAACCAGTGGAATCTGTGACAATTTTCTTATGGCAGTTTACATGTCGGCAAAATGTCCTGTTATTGTCGCTCCAGCTATGGACCTCGATATGTATGCGCACCCAACTGTAACAAGAAATCTACAAATTGCAGAAAGTTTTGGCCATCAGATCATCCCCGCAGAATTCGGTGAGTTAGCAAGCGGATTGATCGGACAAGGCAGATTAGCCGAGACTGAAACAATTTTAAAAGTTTTACAAGATCAATTTTCTGATGATGTATTAAGTTTTGCAGGAAAAAAATTCCTCATTACCGCTGGTCCTACTTATGAAAATATTGATCCGGTAAGGTTCATTGGAAACCATTCTTCTGGAAAGATGGGATTTGAAATTGCAAAAAAAGCAGCGAAAAAAGGAGCAGAAGTTATATTGATCTCCGGTCCATCCTCTGAAAAAGTGGATGATAAAAACATCACACTTCATAAAGTGACCTCAGCTCAGGAAATGTTTGACGAAGTCTTCAAATATTATGAAAATGTAGATATTGCAATAATGAGTGCAGCTGTTGCCGACTACACCCCAAAAGTAAAAGCAACAGAAAAAATAAAGAAAAGTGAAAACGAATTGACAATAGAACTGGTCAAGAACAAAGATATTCTCAAAACAATGGGAGAACAGAAATCTCATCAGTTTTTGGTTGGATTTGCATTGGAAACTCAGAATGAGGAAGAGAATGCAAAAGGGAAATTGATCAAGAAAAATCTCGACATGATCATCCTCAATTCTCTTCGGGACGAAGGTGCCGGTTTCGCGAATTCGACAAATAAGATCAAAATATTTACACCTACCGAGGAACATTCTTTCGATTTAAAATCAAAAGAAGAAGTTGCAAATGACATATTGAATTTTATTGAGCAAAAAATTGTAACAAAATAACCGAAATCACGTTATGTTCTTATCAGGATTTAGATTCTGAACTTTAACAAAGATTCCTTATTTTTACAGACACTTTTATAAGAATGAAAAAACTACTTTATATAATCTTTGCTTTATTCTTCGCTCAGACAGCATTTTCGCAAGAGCTTTTAGCAACGGTACAGATCAACAATCAACAAATCCAAGGAAGTAATACACAGGTTTTCAGAACACTCGAAAAATCTTTGCGCGATTTCATCAACAATACGAGTTGGACAGGGAAAAAACTTCAGAACTTCGAAAAGATCAAATGTAATTTTGCCATAGTCCTGTCTGAACGGACCGCAAACAATGCTTTCAAAGGAGCAATTGTCGTGCAGGCAACCAGACCTGTTTTCAATTCCCAATACGAATCGCCTCTGATCAATGTGAATGATACTAATTTTGCTTTCGAATACAATGAGAATGAGAACCTTATCTTCAACGAAAGACAATTCTCCGGGAAAAACCTTATCGATGTGATAAGTTTCTATGTTTATCTGATCTTGGGCTATGACGGAGACAGTTTCCAGTTGAAGGGTGGACAGCCTTGGTTTGATAAAGCTTTCAAGATCTCGCAGAACGCACAGAACCAAAACTATGCTGGCTGGAATGCCGTGGAAAGCCAAAGAAACAGAGGAGCACTGATAAGTGGTCTGCAAAATGAGAATACATCCACACTTAGAACCGTTTATTACAGCTATCACAGATCTGGACTGGACAATCTTGCAAAACAAGACCAAAACCCTGCGAAAAAAATTATCGCAGAATCTCTTATGCAGTTGAAATTCTATGATAATAATTTCCAGATGAATTACCCATTCGGCGTTTTCATGGAAACAAAAAGCACCGAGATCTTCAATATCTTCAATAGCGGACCTAATACGTCTGTGAACATCAGTGAGCTTAAAACCTTGATGAGTACCTTCTCTCCAAAAGACATTGATTCTAAATGGGATAAATGGAAATAGTTTTAAATGATCGATCAATTGTAGATTATTAATTATTTAAAACCATGCTTTCAAGAATTTTCATACAAAATTTTGCTTTGATCGATCGATTGGAAATCGATCTGAGAAACGGATTACAAGTCATTACCGGAGAAACCGGTGCTGGGAAATCAATTATTCTTGGAGCTCTTCGTCTGATCATGGGCGAAAGGGCGGATGTAAAATCTTTTGCGAAATCCGATGCTAAAAGTATTGTAGAAACCGAGTTCAAGATCAGCAAAAACTTCAGAGATTTCTTTGAGGAAAACGATCTGGATTTTGAAGAACAAACCATCATCAGAAGAGAGATCTTACCGAACGGAAAATCTCGCGCATTCATCAATGATGTCCCTGTAACGCTGGACATTCTGAAAGATTTGTCATCGAAACTGATCGATATCCATTCACAATTCGAAACGTCTGACCTTTTTACAGAGCAATTCCAATTTGGGATTCTTGATGGATTGGCAAAAAATAAAACTTTACTATCAGATTATCAAAAACATTTCACAAACCATCAGATCATAAAACGAGAAATCGAGCAACTGAGATCTGCTTTGGCAGAAAACAACAAGGAATCTGACTATAAAAATTTTCTGCTTGCCGAGCTAGAAGAAGCACAGCTGGACGATTTGGATTATGAGGAAATCCAAAATCAACTCAACACACAAGAAAATGCAGAACAGATCAGTGAAAATCTTTCGGAAGTCATCTCAAAACTGAATCAGGAAGATTTCGGGATATTATCAATTCTTTTCGATGTTAAAAATAAAGTCGCCAAACTCTCTGAACTATCTTCAGAGTATCAAGACCTCAGCCAAAGACTGGAAATTTCTTATCTGGAGCTGAAAGACATCAATACAGAAATTGAAAACAAAGCAGAAAGCCTAGAAATTGACCCTAGTCTTTTGCAAGCCTTATTGACAACGGTCAACCGATTGAATTCTTTATTTCTAAAGCACCAAGTGAATGACATCGATGGACTTCTGGAAATAAGAGGCGAGTTATCTGCAAGCCAAAATTCTCTCGAATCGATTGAAGGTCAAATTGAAGAAAAAGAGAAAAGCCTTAAACTTATTGAAAAAGAACTTGATTCTCTAAGCCGGAAATTATCCGAAAGCCGAAAGAACTTTTCAGGCAATCTGGAAACTCAAGCTAAAGAGATCTTTGCCCAATTAGGTCTGGAAAAAGCGATTCTTAAAATTGATCTATCAGATTCTCCATCATTCAATTTATTTGGGAAAAATAGTATCCAGATCTTGTTTCAGGCCAATTCTGGTTTTCCATTAAAGCCAATCCAAAGTGCCGTTTCCGGCGGAGAACGATCCAGAGTAATGCTCGCCATCAAAAAGATAATGGCCGAGAATAATGCGCTACCAACATTGATCTTGGATGAGATAGACACAGGAGTTTCCGGAAGAATTGCCGAAGAGATGGGAAAACTGATGAAGGAGATGGCACAAGACCTTCAGCTTATCGTGATCACACATCTTGCGCAGGTTGCAGCAAAGGGAAATGAGAATTACAAAGTGGTGAAATTCGATGAAAATGGAATTACCAAGACAACTATTGTGAAACTTTCCGAAGGTGAAAAACTGAACGAAATCGCACAATTGATATCAGGCTCAAAGATTACAGATGCGGCTATTTCCCAAGCTAGGGAATTGATTGGTTAAGTTCCAGCAATGGTTCGATGTACTGTCGGTCGTTGCTCAATCTTGGAACTTTGTTCTGTCCACCTAATTTTCCGCGACTTGCCATCCATTGATAAAATAGATTTGGCTTTGCAGAATGCACAATCGGGCATCTTAACGTAATATTATTATAGCGTTTTGCTTCGTAGTCAGAATTTAAAGTTTTGAGTGTTCTGTCAAACACTTCTGTGAATTCTTTAAGATCATTAGGTTGTTTGGTGAATTCGAAGATCCATTCGTGACAGCCTTTGCTTTCATTTGTCATGAAAACCGGAGCACCTGTGTAATCGGAAATACTTGCATCCAGATGTTCGCAAGCAATTTTAAGAGCCGTTTCCACATTATCTATCATCAGTTCTTCTCCAAAAGCATTGATGTAATGTTTGGTTCTACCCGAAATCTTAATTCTGTAAGGATGGATGGAGGTAAACTTCACAGTGTCTCCGATCAAGTAACGCCAAAGCCCTCCATTGGTGGTAATAACGACCGCATAATTTTTATCCAGTTCGACCTCCGAGATTGGAATCGCGTTCCTTACTCCGTCATAATATTGATCCATTGGAATGAACTCGTAGAAAATCCCGTAATCGAGCATCAGTAGCATCTCATCACTCCCCGCCTGATCCTGAATGGCGAAAAAACCTTCGGAGGCATTGTAGATCTCATAATAACGAATATCTTTCCCGATGATCTCTTTATACTGATTTTTATAAGGTTTGAAACTGATCCCGCCATGAAAGAAAACTTCCAGATTTGGCCAAAGTTCTCCGATATTGTTTTTCCCTGTCTCTTGCAATGTCCTTTGCAACAGAACCATCATCCAGCTCGGAACACCGGTAAGACTTCCCACGTCCTCGTTTTTCACTTCACCGATAATCGCTCTCATCTTGCTTTCCCATTCGGACATCAATGAGATCTTTTTACTTGGTGTATTGATGATCTCTACCCAGAAAGGCAGATTCTCAATCAGGATGGCGGACAGGTCCCCGAACTTGGTGTTAAAGTCCTGATACATCTCTGCACTTCCGCCCAGTCTGAGATTTTTGTGTTGGAAGAGCTCGCTCTCCGGGTGGTTGTTGACATAGAGAGCGACCATATCTTTGCCCGCCTTGTAATGACAATCTTCCAAACTTTCATCAGTAATTGGGATATATTTGCTTTTGGCATTGGTAGTTCCGGAAGATTTTGCAAACTGTCTGATCAATCCCGGCCAGAAAACATCTTTCTGACCTTGCCTTGCTTTTTCTATATAAGGCTCGAAATCCTCATAACAGACAATAGGAACTTTTTTTTGAAAGTCTCGGTAATTTGATATGGAACTGAAGCCATACTTCTGTCCATACTCTGTCTCCTCTGCATGGAAGAGTTGCGAGAACAAAAGACCCTCCTGAGTTTCCTTGGGATACTTTATAAAATAATCTATCTGATCTATCCGCTGAAGGATAAACCAATTGACGACAGAGTTAAAAAGTGCTTTAGTTGCCATTCTTCACAAATATAATAAATTTTGAGGATGGAAAACATGTTGATCATCTTAATAGAAAAATATCAGCTTTTTTCTTCTTCCACCGAGGATTCATCATATTGTTGAATAGATTTTTCCAGTGTTTCTTTTACCTTATTGATAAGACTTTTGGGCTCCATTACCTTTACCTGATTCCCAAATGACAGGATCTCCTGAATGAAATCATAGGTCGGATAAAGGTCGTATATGAAATACACCGATTTCTCTGTCTCTCTCTGGATCTTTTGCGAATGATGGAGCGGAGAACTTTTGAGATACTCTGCCTGTTCTTTTGTAGAGCGGATGATAATATTTTCTGGCTGTTCTTCCAGATTCATGATTCCGAAGGCGTTCTTGAAATGTTCTTTCAGATCAAATCTTTGCTGGAGTTTGAAGCCTGCTTTGCTCACCACCAGATCACTGATGCGGTCCAGTCCGAAAGCCTTAAGTTTCTCATCTTTGGTATCAAGGGCGATGAGATACCAACGGTCTTTGGACTCTTTGAGCGCCATGGGATGTACTTTTCTGGAACTGGTACTCTGATCCTTGTATTTGAAATGCTGAAACTCTATGATCCTCTTGTTCCTGATGGCGAAAAGGAGGTCATAGAAGTTCTGTATCCCTCTAGGTGTGCGGTTTTCAAGATAGACGAACTCTGCAAAGTCGGGTTGGGAGTTCACTGCGTTCATGATCTGGAAAGATTCTATGAGACGCTGGTTGTACTCGTCCACCTCCATCACGGGGCGGCTTTCTATATAATAACGGTTATCGCCTTTTTTCTTGTTATGGATATCAAAATTGAAAAGATTTGCTATGTCCTTGATATCCCTCTGCAATGTGCGGATGGAGTAGCTCACGATCTTGGCATCCTGAAACTCGAAGGAGTTGAGAAGGTAGCTCTCCAGCTCGGGATATGTGGCTGGCGAACGCTCCAGTCTTTTGATGATCAGAGAGTATCTGGTAAGGTAAAAATCTTTTTTCATTGATGGTTGTAGGAATATTTAGTTTTTAAATTCTGTTACACAAATATAAATTCTTAATGCGACAAAACTTGTCGTGTTTTCTTTTTGTGGATAAGTTTTGCTTATTAAAAATGATAAAGCACGGATCGGGATCCGTGCTATGTGCTGATGTCAAACTGCCATTGCCTAAAGTATCTCCGCCATCGGTAACTTTGTCAACGCCAAAGGTAAAAGCATAGTCGCCATCGGTCGTTTTGTCAAAGACATTGCTCATAGCATGTTCGCCAAAGGTAAAAGTATGACCGCCACCGCCAATAATATGGTCGCCAAGGGTAACTTTGAAATCTCCAATGGTAATAGTATGTCCGCCAATGGTCGTTCTGAGAGAGACGGCAGTCGTTCTATACTAGTTTCTACGAACTTTGAACTCCAGTCCATTTACCTGATCATATTGTGGACTACCTGCTCCGAATACGCTTTTTATATATTGCTTGACCTCTTTGGAAATCTGAACGAGCCCTGTCTGTTTGTGGTACAGTGTTTCGTTTCTGCTGATCATGGCATTGCTATTGGCCGTAAAGGCGTTTATAAGTTCTGTGTTTGCGGTTTTCATTTCTGTGAGCTTGGTCTGCAGAGTTGTGGTCTTCAGATCATCCTCGTTGGGTGCATAGGATTTGTTTTGGTTTAGTAATTCTATCAGGCTGGTAAAATGATCGATCAAACGATCGTAGGATTGCTGGGAAGTGGAAATCCCTCCGCCTGCGCCTTCCGATGTTGTGGGCGTTTCTGTGGATGTAGGTTTTTTGGAAGATGTACCCTGGATCTTTTTGTTGATGGCCTTTGCATCTTCTATTGCCAAAGCATCTGCGCCGGAAACAGCCAACGCATTGATGACCCTGGTGGAAAGAGACCTGAGGTCTGCAAAGGTATTTCGTCTGCTGTTGGTCGCATTGTCAAAGGTAGCCTTTTGTGTTTTGGCATCATCCAATTTGCTTTGTGCTTCCTGATACAGGAGTTGCAGTTGTGGAATCTTGAGGTTTTCTTTTGTTGGGTTGTAAGTTGTGCCATAGCTTTGGCAGAAAGAGATCAGATCTTGGAAGTTCGCAACGTTCTTTGCGTGCCCTGTTTCGTAAACTGGTGCCATAGTGTTTTGTGTTTTTAATTGTTTGTTATGACAAATGTAAAATTAATTTTAATCAGTAAGCGTTTTATTGTAAAAATATTATTGCTTACTTGGTATTTAACATAATATATTTCCCGTAATGACTGAAAACAGAAAAGCAGTGATTGATTGTCACTGCTTTTTACGGATGAGCATGAGCGAGATGCTTGCGCTAGCGGGGGGGGGGCATAATTATTATTTTTTTAATTATTTATTATAATAAATCTAAAAATTATTTTTAATTACATGTGTTTTTATTGTAAAAAATATTGAAAATTACATTATGTTAAATAAAATATTTTATTTTTTAAGCTAAGGATTATAGTAATGGAAAAGCAGTGATAGTTATCACTGCTTTTTTATGGTGGGCACGAGCGAGACGCTCGTGCTAGCGGGGGCTTTGCTTACCGTTTGGTAAGCTTCTGCAGTTTGAACTTTTACAAAATTATATTAAAAAAGCAGCCATTTCTGACTGCTAATATTGATTAATAATAATTCCCTTTATCATCTTTTTTTATCTCGTGAATTATCATATTGGCATTTTGATAATATAATGGTTCTCCCGTTTCATCGGAAATCGTTAGAAACTCCCAAGCATCAAAGACAGGTTCATCAATAGATACCGTCCATACAGGAGCCGTTTTTCCTTCAGGTCTAGATAATTCCTTTTTATCACTAAACCGAGCATTTTTAATACTTTCTTCGTTATAAAATTGTCCTTGCAAATCTTGTAATATTTTTTTTGTCTTTTCTAAAATTTGCTTTTCCGTATATTTCATTTTATTTAATTTTTAATTGGGTTAAACCGTATTCTTCTGTTCTAATTTCATTAATATACCTTAGCGATTCCTTCAACTCAGCCTTTGTCCATTTACCACGATTAGCAAGAATCTGTTTCCAAACATACATCTCTTTCTCCAATCTGTTAAATCCTTTGTAAGCTATATCTCCAACTTCTTCAAAATGTTTTAAGTGACACATTTCGTGAAAAGCCACGATTTCTGTACAGTCTTTAGTTAATATCATTTGTTTTGTTCCTGCGTGAAATAATCCCACTTTTGGAGTTTTGCTGGTTTTCATAAAAAACAATAACTCATCTAAAGATTTAAACTTGTCAATAGGCTTAAATAATTTAGCAATTGAATTAATATCACCATCTACAATCAATTGAATTCCTTTTTGCTTTAAAATTCCTCTTAATTTTCTAATCTGAGTTTCTTTTAAAATATTACCACCAAGATTCCCAATTCGTCGGGAAGCCATCCAATCTAATTCTTTTGCAGTTATATTAGCAATTTTTTCATATCTCGATAAAACTAATTCCTTATTCTTTAAAAACCAATCTGCGATTTTCTTCCAGATATCATCTACAAAGTTCTTTAGTTTTTGCCCGCCAACTTTAATGAGCTCAAATAATTCTATGAAGGCTTTGCTTACTGTGTGGTAAGCTTCTGCAGTTTGAACTTTTACAAATTTAGCAGTTTGGGAAACAAAAAAAGCCACATCTCTGTGGCTTAATCATTTAAATTAAAGGCTTTCCTTCTGCTTTCAATTTTAATTTTCTTAAATACTCATCATACTCTTCTTTTTCTTGTGGAGTTTTTATTTCATATTTAAGTTTTTGGATTTCTTTAAACAGGATATCATATTCGTCAAAGTATTTTTTATTTTTTTCAATATACAAATCCAGTTCTTCATCGGTGGGAAATCCTTTTGAAACAATAGGCTTTAACTCTTCCATTCTTTCTTGCTTCTGTTGCAATTCTAATTTTTTATCCATTCTATTTTTCTTTTAAAGTTATTTCAAATATTTTTTCAGTTTTTCCTGGAATTGGATGCTTTATTTTTATAACACTTTCTACAGTAAAAGTAGTATTTGATTTAAATAAAACTTCGGCTTCGTGTGGTAAAAGTGAAGCATCTTCAATTAATTTGCCATTTTTTCCATTAATTTAAAAAGATAAAGCTGCGCAAATGCAGCTTTATCTTTTTAAATTAATGGTTTTCCCTCCGATTTTAATTTTAATTTTCTTAAATATTCGTCATGCTCTTCTTTTTCTTGTGAAGACATTAGTCCGTACTCAAGCTGTTTTATCTGCTCATAAAGATTTTTACCCTCTTCATATAAGTTTTTATTTTTTTCTAAATAAGCATTTAATTCTTTATCTGTATTAAAAGTTTTTGATAAAATAGGTTCTATTTCTCTTAATCTTTTCTTTAATTTTTCTAATTCTTCTTTTGAATTCATAATTTATTTTTCTTTTAATATTATTTCTGTTATTTTTCTACCTAATTTAAAATTATATCCAGCGTTTACACTTTCTACAATAAAAGTCGTATTCGATTTAAATAAAACTTCACATTCATGTGGTAAAAGTGAAGCATCTTCAATTAATTTGCCATTTTTTCCCATCACTTTAATAATGACATTATCTGCAGGATTAACTGCCATCCAATCTAATAATACAACTTCTGAGTATGTTGTAGACATAAAGCCTTTCTCTGTAAAATCTTTTCCTACTTTGAAGAGATTTTTTATTTCCTGTTCTGTGAGCGACAAAGATCTTTGCAAAATTCCTTCATTATAAATTGATGGCGGTAGTTTTTCCAATGCTTTATCTAATACTTTTTGCATTGCTTGTAATTCCTTGGTCATTTTTTCTCCACCAATTCCCCGCAAAGCTCTGTTTAAAATTTTATATACATTTCCTGTATAAAATTTTATCATTGCTTCGTATTCTACTGTCATCCATAATGCAAAAACTCTGCGTTTATTTACTAACTTTATACATTCTAAGTAGTTAAAATTTTTCTGAAGAAGTTTTATGAATGCATAAATTTCATCTACTAATTCTTTTGTCTTGTTCTTCAAAAACCAATCTGCGATTTTCCTCCAAATATCTCTGACAAAATCCTGTAATTTTTGTCCGCCAACTTTAATGAGCTCAAATAAGTTCATCAATGCTTTGCTTACTGTTTGGTAAGCTTCTGCAGTTTGGACTTTGACAAATTTATATGAAAAAAGCAGTCATAAATGACTGCTAAAATTTATTCTGCTTTTCTAAACCCTGCCTTATCAATATATAATTTCTCAAGTTTTAAGATATCTTCTTCTGACAGCTTTATTTCGTTATCTTTATTTCTAAGAACATAATTTATGAAGTCTTTGTCTATTCTCATTGTCGGATATTTTTCTAAATAGGTAATAATATAATCTGGCCAGTACCATTTCCCATCTGTAGAAATTGAAATATAAGCTATAAAATAATCATCATCATAATTATCGGTATTAAAATTGGGGTCATTTGCATTCTCTACACATCCCATAAATGGCACGCAAAGCTCTCCTTTTTTTAAATATTCTATTACTTCTTTCCTATGAGGATTTTCTTTATTTCCATCTACAATTAAATCTTTTATGCTTACTGCATATTTGTCATTGTCGTGCTCTTTTATAAATCCAAAATATTTCATTTTATTATTATTTATTAAATTCTACAAATTTTCCTTTTTTATCAATTATAAATTCGCCTAAGTCATTTAGAGATATTCTATCTGTTGGAGCAATTACTTTTGTCTCTAATAGTTTTGCTAATTTTGAAGCAAAACCATTTTGCTTAACTCCCGTATGACAGGAAATTAGCCTTATCGGCTTTCCTTTCTCATAACCTTGTTCTAAAAGCATTTTAGCAAACTCTTCTGCTTTCAATTTTCTACCATTTATAATTATTCTGTCTGGTTCGCCGTGACATAAAACATTATAAAATTCATCTGTTGCCCTTTGTCTTAATTTTAGAAAATTTCTAAATGTTCTATCATCGTCTCCAAATTTAAACAACTTAGAAGACATCCAATCTACTGCATTTGCTGTTTTTCTATTCTTCAAAAACCAATCTGCGATTTTCTTCCAGATATCATTTACAAAGTTCTTTAGCTTTTGTCCGCCAACTTTAATAAGCTCAAATAATTCTATGAAGGCTTTGCTTACTGTGTGGTAAGCTTCTGCAGTTTGAACTTTTACAAATTTAGCAGTTTGGGAAATTGTTTTGCCAACTTCTTCATTTATTTTCACCAAAATCTCACCAACCTTTCCTAATTCTCCTATTTTAGCAACATGAGCAACGGGAATAAAGAATGTACCTATAAATGAGATAGTAAAGCCCGATATATAATAGATACGAACCCAGTTGATATCATTTGCATCTTTTCCTTTCAGATATTCTACCATATCTTTCATCCCTGCATCTACAGCATTTTTAAGGTTTTTCCAAACACTGCCATCTCTGAGTCCATCCCAGAAATTGTCTATCATTTCTAGTATCTGCTGAAAATCTTTGCTGATATCAAAAGGAGCTTCTAAAAGCATTCCTATAAACTTGAAAATAGATGAGACAAAATCTACCAATCCGTTCCAGACACCACAGATTAAAGCGATTGGCTGAGCAATACTGTCTGTTGCCATTTCCATCTCTGGCAACTCTAATATTTTAAAAATGTCCTCAATCTCGGTTTTTACATAGCTGTTATATTTGCCTACGAATGATTCTATAACCGCAAGCTGATTGAGGATGATATCATCTAACATCTTGAGCGTTATATCTGCAAGGTTAAAGCCTTTTTTATCTGTGAAAAGATTTTTGAGAATAGCTAATTTATCTGTGGATATACTTAGGTTTTCTATGATGTTTTCTTTATTAAAAGAATAGTTCTCGTTTTCTGTATCCCAGAATTCGTCTGGTATTTTTAAGGAGTCAAATTCTTCTCCAAGCTTATTTACAACCCAACCTAAAGCTTTACTTGGTGCTGATAATGCTATAAGCAGATATCTAAGTCCTGAGAAAAAACCCGCCGCAATACTTTTATCTGTAATATATCCATTAATAAAGAGTTCTTCAATAATGGGCTTATTAGCTTTGCTCAAATATTTCTGAACGGTATCTATGATATTACCATCAAAAAAAGAGCTGTACAATTTTCCTGTAGACGTATTCACATAAGTCTTTCTGATTTTCTCAGAAACTCTGCCAAATAATTTTTGTTCACTTAAAGAATCTGAATCGGTTTCTAAGAAAAAGATGATTTCGTCATCAGCAGGCTTTACCACTTCGTAACATTCTTTGACCTTGTTACCGTCTGTTGAGACGAATAATAATAGTTTAAAGATTAATTCTTCATTAGGGTTAATTTTGCTGTCCCTATTCTTATCAGAAAAAAAATCATATCTTTTAAAATCATACCCGTTTTTGGTTTCATCAATAGCATCAAGAATAAGATTGCTGTTTGCTTGCTGTAAGTTATCTGCATCGGGAAAATATTTTTTATAAATCTGCTCCGAGTTTTGATTATAAAATTTATACTCCACAAGCGGACTTACGAAATTCATTCCTCTTACGGTTTCGCCTTTCTGAATAGATGATTTTTGTTTATATAAAATTTGTGTCATTTCATCAATTTTAATAGTTAATAAAAAGGGCGGCTTAGAAAACCGCCCTTGTAATGGATTAAACAAAAAATACTATTCTAAAGCTTCTTTCAGATCATCTAAAGAAAGCTCTGACACAACCTTATCATCTTCTGTGGTCAACTGCAGAGAGTCTTCGTCCAATCCGATTTTAGCGACCTGCTTGTCGGCACCAGATTCTATCATTGCAGTGTTATTACTGAAATTACTTGCTGTAATGACTTCTTCCGGATTTTCAAACAACGCAGGGTCTTCTTTCGTGAATGGAAGTGCAGATGATACTGCTAAGCCAATACTCTGTGCCTGAAGAATGGTAAGCGATGTAGGAAGTCTTGTGATCCAAGGCTTGCCCTGAGCTTCTCCTTTGATATCTTTCAACTCATCTACGATAGAAAGGTACATTGGATCTCCAATTACTGGAACTTCTCCACCGTTCCACAATCTACCTGTTGCCATATAGAACTGAACTGCATCTTCGAAACCTGGACGAACGGTTACCACTACTCTCGCCATACCACTCTGCAAGAATGAACGGAACAATGGATCCATACTTTCTGATTGGTATAAAGCCTGCCAAGCTTCTTTTGCTCCCCAATAATAAGGATAAAAGTCATAGGACATGATATTCCATTCAAATGCCTGCTCCATAAATTTAGATAGCGAAGCATACTCATCCAGGTTTTTATTTTTAATGACTTCAAAGTTTTCTATATTCTCTTTGTCATATAGCTTGGTACCTAAAACTTTCGGATCTACCATGTAAGCGATACAATTATGCTTCAAGACATCTTGCTCTATCTGACGGTAGAAATTGGCATTGGTCTCTTTTATGTTTCCTGCTTTTGTCTCTTCTTCTGCTACTTCCTGATTATAATTTGCTAGAGCAGTTTCATAAGCTTCGATGATAGCATTGAAAGTTTTTTGTTGCCATGTAGTTTCCAGTTCTTTTGTTACTTCACATGTAATATTTAATGTTCCTTGAATAATTGGACTTTCTCCCGTCGCAAAAGAAAATTCAAGCTTATCTTTAACATTAAGGTCTTCAATAACACCATCAATTTGTGTTTTGTCAAATCCCGTTATCCATTTTGAGGTTACTCCTGCAACAGATATAAAACCTGCATGACCTCCTTTGAAACCGTGCGGCCATGTATCAAATAAATATCGTACCTCTGTTGCAATATATCCTTCGGGAATAATTACCTCACCATTCCCATTTACTAATTGAATGCTTCCACGATCTTGCCCATCAAATAGTGAATCCCTACCACTGAAAGATTTATTGACACTAAAGCTTTCCATTGGTTTTTCCTCTATTTCTACATTATAAATTCCTGTCCAATGCTTTAAGGTCGTATCTGATAACTTAGAGTAATCACTAAGATTAAGTATTCCTTCTTGTTTTCTAGGATCCACAGGTTTTTCAATCACTTTCCCATTCTTCAAAGAAGCAGTAGCTAAGGTGTGAATTTTTGCTGGTTGTGGTACCGCAAACTCAAACATCAATCTTTTGCCATAATCCCAGACCTGGTTTTTCATCAACTTATCAACCCATCTATAAACACCAACAACATGTTTGTCTCCTTTTCTATTGTCAAAACCATGAGAGTTGTTTTCCTCAAATTCTTCGATGATTTTCTCAATACGTTCCTGATGAACTTTGGTAACCACTCTGTCCAATGCTCTAGCAGTAACATCTTGTGCTTGGGTAACAGCTTGCCTCATGCTTTCTTCTTTGGAACGATGGTTGGCATAACTAGCTCCGATGTTTAAAGAAAATAATCCTCCTGGGCCTTTATATCCAGTCTGAACATTCACACCAACATCAGTTGCCTCCTGTTGCATTTTGGCAATTTCAGATTGCATCTCGAACCGGCTTGCTGTGGTTGTATCTGTCAGTTGTTCTCTCTCTGTATCAGAGGATGTGGTTTCTGTGACCTCGCTCCTACGTAATCTTCTTGTAGATTTTTCACGATATTCACGAGCCATGATATTCTCAATATTAGCCACTTCTCCTTCTACATAAGCGTGGGTTGTCTGTTCTACCTTAAGATAGTCTGCAATACCTAGTCTTTTGATTCCGAAACCTTTTGGGACGAAAGTGTTGTTTGTATTTATAGGTGTATTGGTGTTACCTGGATTTTCAGGTTCGTTTGGATTCTCGGGTTCATTTGGGTTGTTTATTATTAATGAAGCATCTCCTAAAAAATGCCCATTATTGCCACTCATAGGAACGCTCGTTTCTCTCCTCATAATAAAACTCATTTCATAATATTGCCCATCAGAAAGTTTAACTTTTCCTTGTATAAAAAATCCGCCTTGATTGACATCATTAACATGGAGAAAAGTTTCGTTATTAAAAAGGTAATAAGAACCATTAGCAATCTTGTCAAAATAGGTATCATCAACTTCTTTTGTAAGAGTATTAGTTTTATAATTAGCCTCTAAAATTTGAATAGATGGATCTTTAAAAGTAACCTGAACACTCATATAATTGGGAGCTCTCATTACAGTTTGTGCCGTAAAGCCCAAATTAGCCACTTTATTTGGCCAAGTATTAACCGGAATCAAGACACCACCAACACTTACAAACTCTTGTTTTTCAACCTCTGTGTTTTGATAGATTGTTTCATTCAACTCGGATAATTTTGCATTGATGGTCTCAAGAATCTCTTCAAAGTTCTGATTCTCATCTTCCGGAAGAACGAATTGGTCTTCTCCTATTGCAACAATATTCTCCTGCAATACCTCTCCACTATTCAGTCTTCCTGAAAGGTTTTCGGCCTCTGCATATTCTCCTATTAGGTTTACAAAAGACCTTAATGAAGTTTCTGATAACTTGCTTTGTAAAAAGCTGACATCCCTTTCTCTTCGGAACTCGAATTGGAACTCCGGTACTTCCGGTTTTGCCACTTGGCTCAAAGCTAACTTTTTAGCAGCTTCTGTCATTTCTTCTGTAAAAGTTGCTTCTACCTCCAACAATCCTTGATCATAATCATCATAAAGGGGCTTTATCAAATCCTGATAATCTTTAACCGCAAGATTATAAGCCTTGGAATATTGTTTTCTATAAATATTCTGAGCTTTGGTAAGGTCTTTTTTAAGGTCCTCTAATTGCACTTTTTCATAAGAAGCCAAAGCTACTTTCTGACGTTTCAGCATAGATTCCGTAGGAAAATATTGGACATCTACCGACGCATTACTATTGGCATTACCTCCACTAATATAATCCTGGGAACCAACCGCACTAGAACCGACCGTGAAAGCATTGGACTGGTTATCGCTAGGCATAGAAGCAGAATCCACGAAAAGGAAATCCGGAATTACAACTTTGGCGCTAGAGACTTCTTTCTCTTTTGCTTTCTTCTTTTTTGCATCAGCCTCTGTAGAAAAAACATCATAGTTATCTATATAATGTAATGTTTGTAACATTTGGGTCAGGAGTTCCTTTAAATAGAAATCTTCCTGTGTGAGGATCTGGTAGATTAGACTATCCCAAAGAAATGGCATATTTAGAGACTGGTTGTCAAACCCATTTACCTGCAAAGATGTCAATGATCCGCTTTCTACCAAAATTTTGGTCAAATCATAGAGGTCTAAAAAATGTTCTTTCAAATCTCCTTCTGTTCTATAAACCTTGGTAAAGTCGAAGTTGCCCGATTTGATCTTATCTGTCAGGAAGTCTATCTTGCTCTTTCCTGATTGTGCCCATTCTGTGCTATCAAGCATAGTATCAAAAATACCTTTGTGATCCTTGTACCTGAAGATGAATTTTGTATTACCTTCTGTTTTTGCAAGCTGAGGATTTCTAAGGCTTACAAATCTGAAAAGTGTTTGTGTAGCAGGGTTGGCTGCTGTTTCTGAGTTTGTATTGTTTTCTGTTGTCATTTTTTTTGTTTTTTTAATTGTTGCTGTTTATTTTTAGACATTCCTTTAGCTGTTCCAATATTTTTATCGGAATATCTAAAGCGTAATTTTGTTTTGATTAACTTGCTGCTGATGGGGTCACTGTGACACCTTTACTCTCCAAAATAGTTACAGCATCATTGGAAACTGACGAACGTGTTCCTCTGGTATATACTCTTTTACTACCCGACCAACTTGTGGCATTTGACAAGTCATTTAATAACATATCATTTTCTGTCTGTTTTAGAGATTTTGTAGTAACTCCATCAAATGCTGACTGCCCAAATAAATAGACAGAATCCATATTAGCATTCCAATTTCTACCACCAGAATATGTAGGAGTTGTTTCTTTCGAGAACCAAAGCCTCACCTGTTCTATTTTTGGAGGGAGTTTGGCAATATCTCCTTTTATATTAAATCTATATACTCTTGATCCTCCGTAATCAAAAATACCATCATAACAGACCAAAAGTTTTTTGAGGTTGCTATTGGTAGAAAAATTATCACAATTGATGTATGGCATCGATGCAGTATTTATCATCGGCAATAGTAAGGTTTCCAAAGAATCTGGAATGTCTGCCCAATCTCCTGTAACTTCCACTCCAGAATAACCAATATGTTGAGAATAGTAGTAAAGATCTGCAGCAAAATATATAATATTTGGAAACTGCTTGACAAATTCATTGGAGAATTTATATTGGGTGCATTTGTTGGCTCCATCGGGAGAAAGGTTAACAGCTCTTGCATCATCACTAAATTTAATCGAATGCACATCACTTAGCCCTCCTAAAGGATATATTTTGACATCACCTGTATATCTAGCACTATAACTATGATTTATGTTGGACATGCTTGATCCTGCGACTGAAAATAGCTGCTTTGTCCCATCTCCCCAATCAATTAAAACATCACTTTTTCTAGTGGACAAAGAAAATGAGCATCTAGGGGAATCAACTAAAGAAAGTTTTGCAAATGGCTTTTTTATAGGATAAAAAATTGCTGGATTCATTAGAGATTATTTATAAAGATTAAAAATTCATTGGTGTTGCCTACACGGGAAATCATAAATCTGCTTCCTTTTGTCCCGTTAACCGCAAGCGTATTGTCAATTTTTGTCAGAACCGGAGAACCTGAACCTACTGTAAATGTTATCGCTGCGGTTCCCAATTTAATTCCTGTAATAAGAAAATTCTCTTCTGTATCAGAACTTAAATTAATCTTGTAATTAATATCTGTATTTCCATTATCAATCAAAACATTCTTTCCGTTCTGAGAATAACCATTGGCTGCAGTAGTTTGATTGGTAATTTCGGTCGTAGAGTTGATCTTTATTTGGGAAGATTCATCCTTATGCCAATAAGAATCCATCCATTCATAAAATTGTCCTTGTGTCGGTTTATCTCCAGTTTCGAAGAAGCTTTTTAAATTTGTTTTTGTTGTCATAAATTTTAAATTTTAAAAGGTTTATAAATAATTTTTCATATTATATTTGGGTAATAATTTTCCTTATCGGCATCTTTGCTGATATCATAATTGGTTTCGTAAAAAAGTGATGTAGATTAAATCAAGGCCTTAATTATAATCCAAAAGTACTTGGTGGTGACGTCAAAACTTGACGTAATAAAATTTATTTTTATTATTCTACAAGATTATTTTCAGATATGTAATCATCTAATTCCTGTTCCGTGTCGAACTCTACTCCTATTGTACCATTAGCCGGATATGTAGGATATTCTGGCGAATTATTATTGATTTTAAAAATTATCATTTTAGATTCTCCATTGTATATTAATGCGTATTTTTTTGTAGGGATTTTCATATGTTTAATTTTAAGAAAATGATAAGCTTATACCTAATACATCCGTTATTTTGGTTCGAGCGGCTACATAACCTGGAAAATTTATTGGTTCGGTAGTCCCTGATATTCTTATTCTTTTATTATTAGGAGTCTGCAGTATTACATTATCCACCTGATTAGCAAAATCTATCAGGAGTTGCGCCGCCTGATCTGATGATAGTTTATAAATTACCGAGCTTGATTGACAAATTAAATAATCTATTTTAGAATCAGGAGTATCAGATATCAATTGAGGGAAAAAAGCACCTCCCGTATAAATAACTCTATTAATATTATTTAAGAAAATTCCTATTCTATACTTATTCTGCTTAAAGAAATCTGCTAAATCTACTGTCAATGAAGTCATTTGAGTAATACTTAAATAATATAGGCTATCAGGTAAATTGGCAAATATATTTGGGGTATATGAATTGTATCCTTTGAGTATCAAGGATTTTAAATTACTGGTTGCTAATGACTCCAGATTACTCCATACTCCTGTCCCTAACTGAAAATTTAAATTTGAGATTTGAGGAATATTTTCCAAAAATGCAAAATTAGGAGTTTGAGAAATATTTGACACATAAGTTACCAATGAAGGGAAAGCACTTAAAATATTCAGCTCCATTGATTGTATTCCTGCACCTGTTCTTGATACGGTCAGAGTTGTGATATCATCTATTTTTGATAAATGAAATCTGTTGTTTAAAAATGTTTCAAAAACAATTCCATTTCCTGGCCCATTATTATCCAGATTTATATTAACGTTTTTAGTGATTGAATTTGTTGAATTGACTCTTTTAAATAATTTAGAATTATTACCTATTTGGTAACTTCCAATTATATAATCCAATGTTTTATCAAAGGTTAATATTAAGTCACCAGCAGTATTCCTATCTGTTGTATTTACAGTAAAAGACAATTGTATGTCTGCATTGGCAAAACATATTTTATCTGCAGATGTTCTTTTTTGTATAACTCTATTATCTAAAGATATGCTCTTAGAAATCATATTATTTTTATCAACTAAACTCATCATGGAATAATATTAAAAGTTTTGACTGCGTTTTTTTGCTCTACGCTCAACTCATTCCAAACTGCTGTTGTTACAGTCCATTCCGTCAGCTGAACACCGTTGAATAAAGCTCTCTGAATTTCTGTCCCGGTAGACAATCCGTTACTTGTCTGCACATAATAATTTCCTGTTTTGATACCAAGATTATCCAATTGAGCCAAAGTCGGCGGATTTTGAGTTCCATATACACATTCTCCCAGGCGATCTATTAAATGATAAAATTGTTCTTGTGTAGGTTTATCTCCTGTTTCGAAGTAAGTTTTCAGTTCTGCGTTTGTTTTCATAAATGTTAAATTTTAAAAGGTTAATAAATAATATCATTCTCAAAGTCCTCCCGGAAGAAATGTTCTATCTCGTCCAGATCATAGCCGTAGTCCGGTTCTTCGTTTTCGATATCTTCCCAGTCTATACTGTAAATAGCATCTTGCGGGAGTTCTTCGGATATGTTGTCTGTTTTGTTTTCCATATTATATTTTGCGTTTGGGTAATAGTGTTCCTTGTAAGCTTTTTATGGCTAACATGAAAGTTGATTTTTGAAAAGTGGTTGATTATTTAATTAAGGCCTTAATTATAATCCAAAAGTAGTGGGTGCTAACGCCAAAACTTGACGTAATAAAATTTATTTTTTGCTTTCATCATTTGTTCGTTTTTTCTCTTTTTCTATGGATCAAAGATATTTTGCAGTGGCGACAAAACTCGTCGTGTTAAATTTTATTTTTAATTAATTTTTCGGCGATCTCATTTAGAAGTGTACTGTTTTCCTCGACATAGCTTAGACCAGCCTGTATCAGTGCTTCCAGGTTTTTTTTCTTCACGTTGTCCATTTCCGGAGATGCGGATCTAAGTGAAGGATTGATCCTGTAATAATTCTGCCTGTTGCGTTTCCCAAGTGTCATAAACATCTGGTTCAGCTGATAGTCGACAGTCTCCGCATTTGCGGAAAGAAGGATATCTATAATTGGGCTGACCCAAGCCAGTTTCCCTGCGTTCTGATATTTCCTGAAGGGATAGGATCTCATCTCTGTCCCCGTTCCGATAGAGATGATTATCATATCATTTACAGAAGGATAATTCGGTTTGAAAGGATTTTCCAGAACATTGGCAAATGCGACCTTCCTGGCTTCTGCATAAGCACATAAAGTTGGATTATTGGCAAAAACGCCTCCATCTATCAAACTGAAGATCTGCCCATAAGATGATCTGATCTGAACCGGGGAAAAATAAGTTGGAGCCGCCGAAGTTGCCCGACAAATGTCCCTCACAAGGAAATTCTGTTGGCTCTGTTGTGCATTGATCGTATTGAACAATTTGGCCTTCCTGTTTTCTATATCATAACTTGTAATAAGAGAAGGTTTTATAAGATCTCTTAACTCCAGGTCACCAAAAAAATCTCTCAACTGTCTTTCAAGGTTATCCTGAGAAATTTTCTCGCTGAACAGACCGAAAGGATTAATAAGACTTTCCCAAAGTGAAACATTGAAGATATCCTCCCCCTTTTCCGTATAAAGGTCAAAGGCTTTTTGGATAGAATATTTGGCTTTTCTATTTCCGTCAGGATAAAGTAAGACAGACGCCAGAATCCCGCCTGTGCTGCTTCCTGCGATCATGTCAAAATAATCTCCGAGTTTTGCATTTGGATGGTCTTTCTGTTGTAAAAGCTCTTCAAGGTAGCGGAGAACGATGCAAGAGATAATTCCTCTAATGCCACCACCGTCTAACGATAATATTGTGATCTTTTTCATTTGCTTTGATTTGATATCACAAATGTAGATGCGGGTAACGACAGAACTCGACGTGACAAAATTTATTTTAAAAAATTATATACCCTCCTTTATCTTTCGGAAGTTTGATAAGGTTTCTCCAAGTAGTTTTGATCTCTGAGGTCTTTGTTTTGATTGATCTCTTTTCGAAATGAGGAAGGTCTTTGAAGGTTTTCCAATTTCCACCCCAACTCCAACCATGTTTTGCGAATACCTTGACACACTCGTACCAGTCAGCTACTTTATCATTATCCCAATCCTTCGCAGTGTCCCAACTCACCGTTTTTCCATCAATGATAAGGCAAATATCGACTGCCAATCCGTAATTATGAATGCTTTGTCCCGCTTTTGCATTGGTTACTTTTTTACCGGGTTTTGTGCGACCGATCGTATACAGCTGGTCTTGCTCATCAAAAGTTCTGAAGCCTTGGGTTATTCTAATCTTTGCCCTTCCTGTAAGTTCTTTATCACAATCTTCAATGATTTTAATGACCTCCTCTCTCACTTTTGGATGAAGTTTCTGAATTCTTTGTTGTGTAATTTTATCCATATTGATTCTCTTTTGGGACAAATCTAATAAGGCATAACGCCAAAACTTGGCGTAACAAATCAAATTTTTGAGCAAAAAAAAGAACCTCTAAAAAAGAGGTTCTTTATATGAATCTGAAGTAAGAATGTAAGTTATTTTTTGATTAATTTTCTGCTTACAGTTCCTGTTTTAGTTTCTATAGAAACAGTATAGACTCCATTTTCAAGATCAGAGATATCGAATCTATTATCAACGGCTTCCAATTTGGATTTCACGACTTTTCCTGAAATATCATACACCTTAACAGAAACAACATCATTCGCATTATTAATAATGAAATAATCTGAAGTCGGGTTAGGATATACTGTCATATTTTTTTTGTTGACATCATTTACCGCCATTAATGGTGTAGCAGTAACAGCAATATCGTCTACACTTAAAACATTACCATTTGTATAATCGTTGACCCATGATAGATAGATCGTCTGCCCAGCATAGGCCGAAAGATCTACGGTGTATGGCGTGAGATCCGCTATAGGAGAATTGACCGCATGGGCAACTGCCAATATATTTGTGAAAGAAGCTTTTGCAGTATTAGTCGTAGAGATCTTTACTTTGAATCCATCATCATATGGGCTAACATCACTTGATCTGGCAAAAAATTCCAGAGAAATTGTTGAGTTTGCTGGTAAGGTAATAGAAGGCGTAATCATCCAACGATCAGCAGGAGCTACAACCGTAAACCAAGAAGGAGCACTGGCAACGGTGTTACCACTTTCCGAAACCCAAGATATAATATTCCATGCTTTAGGAAGCATTGTTGCATATGTCCCAAATGGTGTGTTTGCATCATTATATAATGTCCAGCCGGCACCTTCCAAATCTGTGGTCTCTTCAAAACTTTCTGTAAAAACAGAAGTTTGGGCTATTCCAAAAATTGGTAAAAATAAAGCAGTCAGTAGAAGTTTTTTCATAATATTTTTTTTAAAAATTTTAAATAAAGATATAAAAAAAGCCGTAGAAAAATCTACGGCTTAATATTATAGTATAATAATTTAATTATTATTCTGCAGAAGTCGCTTCCGGAGAAGCATCTGCTACCACTTCTTCTTCTTCGTCATCATCTTGTCCTGCTGCTGCATTTTTGCTAGCATTTCTAGACATCTTAACAGCAACTACTACTGCATTGTCCGGGTGCATGAAAGAATATTTATCATTTTTAAGACTTTCTACATAGAACTTGTTTCCAATCTTAAGCGGTGTAATATCGACAACGATCTCGTCTGGCAAGTTAGCAGGGATAGCCTTTACTTTTAGTTTTCTGTAAGTTTGTCTTAGAACACCTCCGGCAACAACACCTTTAGAACGTCCTGTGATTCTTACAGGAACTTCCATGATCACAGGCTTATCATCAGACAGCTGATAGAAATCAGCGTGGATAATTCTGTCTGTAATTGGGTGGAATTGGATATCCTGAAGAACAGCAGGGATTGTTTTTCCGTCAACCTCAATAGATACCGTGTGTGCTTCAGGAGTATAAACCAATCCTTTGAAGGCTTTCTCTTCTGCAGAGAAGTTCAAAGGAGTCTCACCTCCGTAAACAACACAAGGAACTAATTCAGCATCACGTAAAGCTTTAGTAGACTTTTTGCCCACGCTTTCTCTTTTTGTACCTTGAATTGTAATAGATTTCATTTTGTATAAAATTATTTTAAGGGTGCAAAGATATTAATTTTTTTTAAATAATAAACTTCTCACTTATAGATTTGTGCTCGTGTACCATATTCATTACATCGGCAAACAATTCGGCACAGGAAAGCACTCTGATCTTTGATGATTTCTCTGTTTTTTGTGGAATCGAATCTGTCACAATCACTTCTAATAATTTTGAATTTTCTATATTTTCATAAGCTTTTCCGGAAAGAACACCGTGGGTTGCCATTGCTCTTACAGATTTTGCGCCTTTTTCCATCAAGATGTCAGCTGCTTTACAAAGTGTACCTGCTGTATCTATCATATCATCAATAAGGATCACGTTCCTGTCTTTAACGTCACCAATTAGGAACATTTCTTCTACTACGTTAGCTTTTTTTCTTTCTTTATAACAGATCACCACTTCTGCCCCAAGATGTCCTGCATAATTTTTCGCTCTTTTTGCACCACCCATATCTGGTGAAGCAATCGTCAAATTATCAAGATCTAGAGATTGGATATATTTTACAAAAATCGTAGAAGCATACAGATGGTCAACAGGAATCTCGAAGAAACCCTGGATCTGATCTGCGTGAAGATCCATTGTCATAATTCTAGTCGCTCCCGCTGCAGTCAAAAGATTCGCAACCAATTTTGCTCCGATCGGAGCTCTTGGTTTGTCTTTCCTGTCTTGTCTTGCTAAACCATAATAAGGAATTACGACGGTAATATTTTTGGCAGACGCTCTTTTTGCGGCGTCTATCATTAATAACAATTCCAAAAGATTATCTGCTGGCGGGAATGTAGATGCGATAAGGAAAACCCGGCTTCCTCTCACAGATTGTTCCAAAACCGGCTCAAATTCTCCGTCGCTGAAATGCTGAATATTAATTTTGCCAAGTGGCTGCCCATAACTCTGAGCAATTTTTTCTGCCAACTCGTGGCTGGTTCTGGTAGAAAACAAATAACTTGCTTGATCTGACATTTTTACTTTTTTGCAAATTTAAAAAATAATGAAAAGTTTGAAAGCCTATTTCCGAACTTTTCATAAATAGATTTTTATTTTTTATAAGATATAATATTCCATCACCTATTATCATTGATCTCAACAAGAATTGATAAAAGTGATTTTATAAAAAAAGACCAAAATATTTCTATTTTGGTCTTTCTGTTCTTAACAATATTCTTCGAAAGCGGCCTGAAGATTAGCAGCAATCGCGCCTGCAGGATTACCCTCGATGTGGTGTCTTTCCAGCATATGCACCAACTCTCCGTCTTTGAAAAGCGCCACACAAGGCGAACTTGGAGGAAACGGTGCCAGCAATCTTCTCGCTTCTGCAACCGCATCTGTATCAAAGCCTGCAAAAGCAGTTACCAAATGGTCTGGCTTCTTTTCTCCCGTCAAAGAGTAAACTACGCCTGGCCTTGCTGCTCCAGCTGCACATCCACAAACTGAATTGATGACCAATAGTGTTGTTCCTTCCTGTTTAAGAGCTGCGTCAACTTGTGCCGGTGTTGTAAGGTCTTCAAAACCTTTATCTGTAAGTTCTGCCTTCATTGGCAATACTAAATCTGCTGGATACATAGTAAAATATATTTTAGGTTAATTTCTGAATTGCAAATTTAATCAATTATTATTTTGATTATCACATTAATGATTCTATTAAAATCATTCCAAAAATCTATTGAGTCATTTTGTCCAGGTTTTCCAAAATAAAAAACCTTGAATCCGAAAATCCAAGGCTTTAATCAAATCGATATGCAAATTAAGTATATCCGTAGAGAATAAATGATAAAATATTAATGATAAATGATATCAATTATCGTTTATCAACTATCATTTATAAATTAAGAAAGTAACTTTTTGACCATTTCGGAAATGCTCTTTCCGTCTGATTTTCCGGCCAATGCTTTGGAAGCAACGCCCATTACTTTTCCTAAATCTTTAATAGATTCTGCTCCGGTTTCAGAAATTATTGCTTTTATTTCCGATTCCAATTCCTCGGCAGACAATTGTTTCGGAAGAAACTTCTCAATCACTTTCGACTGAGCTTCTTCCACTTCGGCAAGATCTGTTCTTCCCTGAGCTTTAAACTGCTCATAAGAATCCTTTCTCTGCTTTATCATTCTTTGCAAAATAGCAATCTCCTGTTCTGCAGTAACTTCAGCACCTCTGGCTTCGGTTTGTAATAAAAGAATTTGAGATTTTACTGCTCTCAGAGAGTCCAAAGCCACACGGTCTTTTTCTCTCATCGCTGTTTTGATGGCTTCGCTTATTATAGTTTCTAAACTCATTTTGTTTGTATTAATTTAAAAGGTATTAATGATTTATGATTAAAATGTAAAACGAACTTCTGGTATCGTTAATACATTTCACACGAATACATCAGTACAATTTTAGTCTACATCTTTATTAAGGAAACGGTTTTCTCTCAATTGCATGCTTCCGTTGTTATCAGACAAATAAGTGTTGATATTCTGGTCGGATGCGTTAGAACCATCGATGTTGATGTTCTTTCTCTTGAAAGCAGGAACTGTTTCGAAAACATTTTCATTATCCAATTGCTGGTAACGGGAATTGAATTCTCTCAGCTTGTTTCTTCTTTCCAAAGCCTTTGACGTATCAGGAGTTTTGTTGAAGAAAGTAAATCCGTTCTCAGTTTCCTGAACAGGTTCTGGTTTTTTCTCTTCTACAATTTCTTCCTTAGTTTCAACAGCGAAAGAAAATGTGGTTGGTTTTTCAACCTTTTCTTCGATAACGAACTCTTCCTTTGCTTCCGCAACAATTTCTTTTTCGATTACAGGAAATTCTTCTTCAACAGCCGGTTCGTTGATTGTAAAAGTTACTTCAACAGGTTTTTCGATTTCCTCTTCTTTGAAAGAAGCTTTTGGCTTATCCTCAACTTCGAAAGTAAAAGACTGCGCTTCCAGATCAATCTCTTCGTAGCTTTCTTCCTCGAAAGTGAAAAGGTTGTACTCCTGCTTTTCGTTGTTGTAATCATTTGAGAAATCTTGGACCTCCTCGTTCTCGATGATTTGAGTTTCAGTTTCAACTTCTTCCACAAGGCTTTCTGCAACCGAATTAGTTGGAAAGTTCGAAGTTCCGAAATCGTCCTCATCTTCTAGGCGAAAAAAATTTTTCCCAGATTCAGTCTGTGGTTTTACATCTTCCTGAGCTCTTGTTTTGAAAGGCGACTCTCTGTGTCTTGAAGGATTTGGTCTGTCTTCCAAAGAATATTTGATAGTTTCAGTAACACCAGAATGCTTCTTGTTATCGTTAGAAAAACCTGTAGCAATCACCAAAACGCTCACTGCATCGCCCAATTCCTCATCAGTTCCAACTCCAAAAATGATATCAGCCGTATTTCCAGCCTCTTTCTGGATGTAATCCATAATTACACCGATTTCGTCCATCGTAACTTCGGAAACACCACTTCTGATTAGCAAAAGCACATTCTTTGCACCGGTGATTTTGTTATCATTCAACAATGGGGAATCCAATGCTTTTTTCACAGCTTCTTCCGCTTTTTTCTCGCCGGTTGCAACACCAGTTGACATCAATGCTGTTCCGGAATTTGCCAAAACAGATTTCGCATCACGGAAGTCAATATTAACATCGAAATAACCTGTAATAACTTCGGCCATTCCTTTTGCTGCATTCGTCAAAACTTCATCGGCTTTAGAAAATCCTTGCTTGAAGCCAAGATTTCCGAATTGCTGTCTCAATTTATCGTTGTTAATAACAATAAGGGAATCGACATTATTTCTTAATTTATCAAGACCTAATTCTGCCTGGTCCAATCTTCTTTTTCCTTCAAAACTAAAAGGCACAGTTACGATCCCTACTGTCAGAATCCCCATTTCCTTCGCCACTTTTGCGATCACAGGAGCAGCACCAGTGCCGGTTCCACCGCCCATTCCGGCAGTTATGAAGACCATTTTGGTGTTTTGTCCCATTGCCGCTTTGATTTCATCGATACTTTCGATGGCCGCCTTTTCGCCTACTTCCGGGTCAGCGCCTGCTCCCAAACCTTCTGTCATAGAAATTCCTAGCTGAACTTTATTAGAAACCGGATTGTTATCCAAAGTCTGGGCATCTGTATTACAGATCACGAAATCCACACCGTAGATCCCTTTTTCGTACATATGCTTCAAAGCGTTGTTTCCACCGCCTCCAACACCAATCACTTTGATGATGGAGGAATTCCCTTTTGGAAGGTCAAATGAAAATCCTTGTGTATTAGTTATATTGTCCATAGTATTTTATTTTATAATTGATAGTTGATGGATGATAACCGATGAAAACCATTCATCAGTTATCATTGATCATTCATTTTTACTCTTCTACTTCTTCAAAGAATTTTTTCACTTTATCCATTAGAGACTGTCCGAAGGTTGGTTTGCTTCTTCTGTTCTCTTCTTTTGGTTTTGCAGCTTCTTCAATATGCTGAACCTGTTGAGGTTTCTCAGCTTCTGCAGTTGGTTGTGCAGCTGGTTCTGCTTTGGCTACAGCTTCATCGATAATTTCCTCTTCGGTTGGAAGGACTCTTTTATCTCTGATTTTAAGACTTTCCATTAACAAACCAATAGAAGTCGCAAATTCCGGTCCTTTCAGATATTGGTTTTTATCGTTAGCCACATATTCGTTAGCGAAACCAATTCTGCTGTCGAAACCGGTTGTATAATTCGCCAATTGACGAAGGTTTCTCAAGTTGGAACCACCTCCAGTCAAAACGATTCCTGCAATCAGTTTTTTCTTTTGCTCGAAAGCGCCGTAAGCTTTTAATTCAGTATTTACCATTTCAAGAATTTCTTCAACTCTTGCATTGATAATCTGAGCCAAAACCTTCAGTGAAATCTCTTTGTCCGGACGACCATGCAATCCTGGGATTGTCACATACGTGCTATCTTTTTCCAATTCAGGAACAGACGAACCGAATTTCACTTTCAGCTGTTCTGCGTGTTTCTCGATGATTGAACATCCTTCCTTTATATCATCGGTGATAATTCCACCACCGTAAGGAATCACACAAGTATGACGAATGATGTTATCTTTAAAAATCGCGATATCCGTAGTTCCTCCACCGATATCTACAATCGCAACACCAGCTTCTTTTTCTTCTTTAGTCAGAACTGCTTCAGACGATGCCAAAGGCTCTAATGTCAAAGCTTCCATCTCCAGACCGGCTTCACGAACGCACCTTGCAATGTTTCTGATAGAACCCATCTGTCCCACTACAACGTGGAAATTAGCTTCTAACCTTTTGCCGTGCATCCCGACCGGTTCCTGGATTTCACCTTCAGAATCAACTTTGTATTCCTGAGGCAAAACGTGGATGATTTCTTCTCCAGGCAACATTACCAATTTCTTCACCTGGTCTTTTAGTTTCTCGATATCATCTTCTGTGATGTATCTATCCGGATGCTCTCTCATTATATAATCCGAATGCTGGAGAGAACGGATATGTTTTCCTGCAATCCCGACAGTTACCTTATGGATAGGCACTCCCGCACTGGATTGCGCTTCTGCCACTGCAGTTTTGATGGAATTGATGGTTTGGGAAATGTTGTTCACGATTCCTTTGTGAACACCAAGACTTTTAGCCTTCCCAACGCCCAGGATCTCGATTTTTCCGTGAGCGTTACGTCTTCCGACAATGGCGACAATCTTGGTTGTCCCAATGTCCAGACCTACTGAATACTCTTGATTTTCCATTATATGCTCGATTTGATTTTTTATTCTACTACTACTTTTGCTTTTTTCTTTTTATCAGAAGACGATTTGGAAGTGGTTTCCTTTTTCTTTTCCGAAGATTTTTTCGGTTCAGATTTCTTCTCTACTTTTTTCGGTTTAGAAGTTTCTTTCTTGACCTCTGATTTTTTAGCTTCAGTTTTTTTTATTTTCTTCGGTTCCTGTTTTGGTTCCGATTTTTTAGTTTCTGTTTTTGCCGGAACTGATGTTAATAATTGCGTCGGCTTTTCTTCCGGTTTTGCAATTTCAATTTTTGGTGCATTTCTCAGAATGCTGTCATTTTCTTTGAAATAAGGATTCAGTGTGGTTACAATCTGATTATTATATTTAACCGAAATCTTTTTGTATTTCTCAGGATTTTGATAAACCAGATATTTCTCTACAAAAGTTTTAAATCCTTTAACCTTGAAATCAATATTTTCTAAATCTCCAATCTCAACTTTGTAATTACCATCGCTTGTCAGAAGATTATAATTGTCTTTTTCTTTCTTGATTCCGATGAAATATTTTTTACTGAAATCATCTTTGTCAATTTTCTCAACCAATTGTCCCAGTTCCTGATATTCCGAAGCATCTACATCGCCCATCACCAACATACACGGATAAGAAAAGTTTCTCGAAATCGGGAATTCTACGCCTTTTTCGTCCACATAAAAATCTTTTCCATTTTTATTCAACCTGAAAACCGGAACTCTTTGCTTAATATCAACATTAAGGTTTCCGTTCAGATTCATATAAACATTCGCACTGTCAACGAATGGATTTTCATTAATTTTTTTCTCTAATTCCGGAATCTTCACATCCCCGATTTTTCTTGTCGGATTGTATTGTTTCACCAAATCCTTGATGTCTTTCTCATCAATGAAATAAACCGGCGTTTTGGTCTGGTTCATATTGATAGACACATTCTCCATCTTGGCGTTGTTGAAACGCTTCAACGAGAAACTGAGCAGAAATCCAAAAAGGACGACTGTTACCAATATCTTCAATATTCTCCACTTATTTTTCATTCTCTATAACTCGTTATCAATGCAATCAGCATCAAATATTTCTTTTATTTATTCTTATCTGCTTTTCGATTTTTTATCATAATTTTTAACCGTCTTCAGCATATAATTGAAATTCTCTTTTAATTCTGATTCATAGTCCCAATCGTCCATTTCGGTTTTCCCGTGTCCGAGGGAAGTCATATGAATCACTTTATTTTTATCAATCCAAAAACTAACACTCCATCCAATTATGTCTTCTGCATCGGACATATTTGTATAAGTTATACTTTGGCTTGCAAAAACTCTTTCCCCATTTTTCAATAGAAAATAATCGTTGTACAATTCCCACCAATTATTACTATTTTCTTTCCATTCTCGGGAGATTTTCACAATCTCATTTCCCTTCTTCTCATAATGGTAATGAATCGTTTTCTTCTTACCTTTTACCTGAAACTGATATTTAGTTATCTGTGAATCTTTATCAATGATTTCAGAATACTTATTTATATTTTCGACTTCTATCAAATCCGCTTTCGACTGTGAAAATCCCAACCCGAAAACTAAAACAAATAGCAAGAAGAAAATTTTTAGTTTCATAATTCTACTTTTTCAACATTGGGAAGCCACTCCATAATCGGGTCATAAAGTGTATCAATATTTCCCGCACCTACTGTCAATAAAATATCAAAATCTTTTTCTTTTATCAATTCAAAAGTCTCCTGTAATGTGCAGACTTTCTTGTTTACAATTTCAATTTTATCCGATAACCATGATGAGGTAATTCCTTCAAAATTTTCCTGAAGTTCTCTCGCAGGATAAATATCCAACAGCAATAAATCATCAGCTTTTTCCAGACTTCTTGCAAAATCTTCTGCAAAATCTCTCGTTCTGCTGAACAAATGCGGTTGAAAAACCACCAACAATTTCTTGGTCGGATAAAAGGTTTTTATTGAACCAATCACTGCATTTAGCTCTGTTGGGTGATGTGCATAATCGTCGATATAGATTTTTCCATTATCGAAAATATGTTTGGTATATCTTCTCTTGATGCCTTTGAAATTGGCAATAGCTTTCTTCAAAGTGTCGAAATCAACTCCCAAATTGCTCAGAATTGCCAAAGCAACTGTGGCGTTTTCAACATTATGGATTCCGGGGATTTCCCAAACAAAATCTTCAATCTCCTGCGTTGGCGTATGAAAATCGAAATAGATTTTATCGTGGTCCATTCTCAGATTATCAGAATAATAATCCGCTTCCTCATTCACTGCGTAAGTCCTGTGCTCTCTTCCGATAGCAATTCCTTTTCTCACAAATAATTGATTGTCATTCGGAACCAAACCTGCAAACTGACGGAAACCGTCTTCTATCTGAACTCTGTCTCCATAAATATCCAAATGGTCTGCATCAATCGATGTTACAACTGCCCAATCCGGAGAAAGGTTTAGGAAACTTCTATCGTATTCATCTGCTTCAACCACAGAAAATTGATTGCCGTTGTAATCAAAATTAGATTTGAAATTCTCAGAAATTCCGCCTAAAAATGCGGATGACGGCAGATTTGCTTCCTTACACAAATGTGCAATCAAAGTAGAAGTTGTCGTCTTTCCGTGTGTTCCTGCAACTGCGATACAATCTGTATTTTCGGTAATTAATCCAAGAACTTTTGCACGTTTTAGAATTTCAAAACTTTCACTTGCGAAGTAATCCAAAATTCCGAGTTTCTTAATTGCTGGCGTATAAATAACCAAAGTCGATTCTTTGTCGAACGCAACAATTTTCTCATCAATCACATCTTCAAAAGAAATATCAATTCCTTCAAAACCAAGCTGAGCTGTCAATTTTGTAGGCGTTTTATCATAACCCAAAACATTTTTGCCGTTAGCGTGAAAATATCTCGCCAGCGCACTCATCCCAATTCCACCGATTCCGATGAAATAGAAGTTTTGATATTTGTTTAAGATGCTCATTTTCTAATTTTAAAATGTTTCTTTTTTTAATGAAGCATTTCCTCCATACAGTTTTATAAGATGTAATAACGCTTTCTCCATTCTTTTAGAAAGCCCATCTTCTTCAAAGCTTAAGTCAAGAATTATTGAAATTTCTTCAATTTTGTCAGTTTTTCCATCTACATATTCTCTTTTTACACAATCGGTGTTTTTACAAAATAATTTTATTGAATACCAACTTAACTTACCTAAACTATCATTTAATAAATCTTTTTTTACACTTATTTTATTAATGTCAGAAATTTTTATTCTTTCAAAATATCTAGGACTTGAAGAATAGACCAATTCTCCATTTACAAATTCAACCCAATTTTTTAAATTTTCTGGTCTTCTATGTTTTTCATAAGTTTCTTTAATCCATTTTTGAGTTTCATCTTTTGTTTGTGAATTAAAAAAATTAACACTCAGTAAAAAAATTATTAGAAAAAATATTTTATCCTTCATACTTTTCAATTTGGTGTTGATAAACATCGAATAATTGATTTGTTTTTATCTCTCTTATTACAAAATCAAATTCTTTTTTAGGCCTGTTCTCATTGAAAACATCTTGCTTTGGATGCTCTTTTGTTCCCACAATTTCACATATTTTGCCTGGCGCTTTATATCTAATTATGTCTTTAATTTTAAAATCCATTTTTGTGTTTTTATTATATCAGTTTAAAAATCTCATCCACAATACCTTCTGCCGCTTTTGGCTTAGCAAAAAAATCCAGATTTGTTGACATTTCTTTTCTAAGATTTTCGTTCTCACAGATTTCTGAAAGCGTGTTCCAGAATTTATCTTTCATCTCAGAATCTTTGACAATCCTCGCCGCGTTTTTCTGCACCAAAGTCAAAGCGTTATTGGTTTGATGGTCTTCTGCCGCAAATGGAAACGGAACCAGTAAAACCGGCTTTTTCGCCACTGCCAATTCTGAAATCGCAATTGCTCCGGCTCTGGAAACAATCGCATCTGCCGCCGAATAAGCTATAGCCATATCGGAGATGAATTCCTTCAACATAATTGATGATTGATAATTGATAATTGATTCATTATCCTTCAAATCATTATAATCTAGCTTTCCCGTCTGCCAAATGAGCTGGTAATCTTTTTCTTTTAATTTATCTAAATTTTCTTTCCAGCCGTTATTCAAAGTTCTGGAACCAAGTGAACCGCCAACTGAAAGAATCGTTAATTTATTTTTATCTAAGCCTAATTTTTCCTTCGCTAGATCTTTATCAATCAAATCTGTTATGATATTCTGACGAATTGGATTTCCCAAGAAGTAAGTTTTCGTGCCTGGAAAAAATTTATCCATATCCGGATAAGCTGTGAAAGCCGCTTTCGCTTTTTTCGCATTGAAAACATTGGTTTTTCCTGGCAAAGAATTTTGTTCCTGAATAAAAGTCGGAATTCCCATTTTCGCAGCAATGTATAAAGCCGGCCCGCTTGCAAAACCACCGGTTCCAACCGCAAAATCCGGTTTGAAATCTTTGATGATTTTCTTAGCCCTCATCAAGCTGGAAATGATTTTGAAAGGAAGCCCAATATTCTTCAGAAGATTACCTCTGTCAAATCCGGCGATATTTAAACCTTCGATTTTGAATCCGGCTTGAGGAACCTTTTCCATTTCCATTTTTCCGTTGGCGCCAATGAACAAAAACTCTGCGTCGGGAAATCTTTTCTGGATTTCCTGAGCAATCGCAACCGCTGGAAAGATGTGTCCACCAGTTCCGCCGCCACTCATTAATATTTTCAGTTTTTTGTTCATATTTTCCATTGGTTTTAGCAACGGTTATTTAATATTGAACCCTTCAGGTTCGTTGTGTTATTTTTCTCGTGCCATAGGTTTCACCTACGGCTATTCAAATTGAATCCTTCGGATTCTCTGTTTGTTTTTTTGCCATTTCCGGTGGAACAAATTCCAACGTTCTTTTCGTCATTCAGTGGAATAAATTCCAACGCTAATAAATCTATCGTTCTTATGGAACTCAATTGCCATCCATCTTCGGACTTCCGTCTTCCAACTTTAGGCTATATCATTTATTTCTTCAATGCTTTGTCTTTTGCCCAAACCTTCTTCATCAAAAACCTGAATCCTGGAACTGACATTCAGGATAATTCCTAATTGAATGTAAGTTACCAACATCGATGTTCCTCCATAACTAATCAATGGCAAGGGTTGACCTGTAACCGGAATCAGATTCACCGCAACCGCAATATTCACAGATAATTGAATGAATATCATTAATCCGATTGCTAATACGAGCAACGAGCCAAAAAATGCGGGCATTTTACTGGCTATCATTACAATTCTGATTATCATTATCATATAAAGGCTTATCAGCACAAAAGCGCCTATCCAGCCGTATTCTTCCACAATAATGGCAAAAATAAAATCCGAAACCGATTGTGGCAAAGTCTGTTTTAACGCACTTTTCCCTGGTCCGATTCCGTTGAATCCACCGTGAACAATAGCCGCTTTCGCTTGCATTACCTGATAGTTTTTTGCTTTGATACTTTCGTCTTCAACATCTGCCGTCTTTTTGGAACTCGTAAACGTTTCGATACGGCTCATCCACGTGTGAACACGGTTTCCTCCAATTAAATTCGTATTAAGAGCAATGACTAAAAACATTACAATGAAAACCACTGAAAGCGAGATAAATCCCGCTACATATTGCCAAGCCAACTGTCCTATAATCAATATGATAATCGAAACCATCATAATCATCAATGCTGTGGAACCGTTGTCTTTTGCCACCAAGCCAAACACAATCAGAATTGGTCCGAATATGTAAATGATATTCTCCAGAGGAACTCTTTCTCTCTTGATTTTTTTGGTTAAATATCTGCACAGATAGATAATCAACATCAAATAAGCAAACGAAGATGGCTGAAAGGAAATCGGTGTTCCTGGGATTTTCAACCATCGAGAAGCACTCGCACCTTCAATCTTTTGCCCTGTAAACATCGTAATCAACAACAATCCAATCGTGAACAAAAGCAGAATGGAACTCAGTTTTCCAATATATTCGTACTTGACTGTTCCTACGAAACGCATAATTCCCAAACCAATGAATACGAAAACGATATGCTTGAAAACGTGACCAGTTGTAGTCCCGTTGTTCACGATATATTCCAGATTCGAACTTGCGGAATAAACCGGAAATACGGAAAGGAAGGATATCAAAATGATAACCGACCAAAGAACCTTGTCTCCTTTCAGCAACTCGAATTTGTTTTCTGTAGTTTGTTCGTTCATTATATATTTTGGCTAAAGCCAATCTTAATCCTTATTTTATTGAATGGGCTAAAGCCCAATCCTATTGATGATTACAATTCAATTTTTATTATTTATTGAACTCTTTTTTCTATTTATTTTCAATTGCGTCCGGCTTTAGCCGGATGTTTCTTATCATTATCGCATTGGCTTTAGCCAAAACTTATTTTTCATTTGATTTGAAATTATATTTTGAAATAAATTCTTCATATTCCTCAGAAAAACTTCTTGTCAAATGATGTTTTTCTTGATTAATAATATAATTTCTAACCTTTTCTATCATCGATTCTGAAACAGAAACTGCAAAATATTCATCTTGCCAAGCAAACTTCTCTTCAGTCAAGTTATTTTTATTAATCCAAAATGAAGATTCTCCTTTTATCAATTGTACCACTTTCTCTATTGTCTGGTTTGTTGACAGAGAAATTAAACAATGACAATGGTCCGAATATCCATTTACAACATCTATAAAAATTCCTTTTTCATTTGCATTTTGTTTTATGTGTTTCCATACATTGATTCTCAAGTCTTTGGAATTGAGAAAAGGAATTCTGTTTTTTGTACTCCAAACAATGTGTGTGTAAACTTTTACAAATGGCATTTTTATTTTGGCTAAAGCCAATTTATTCGTTCATTTTTATAATGGGCTAAAGCCTAATCCTATTGATAATTCTAATTCTTAATTGTCAATTCTTCTAAAACTTCTTTTTTGAATTGATTTCCACGGTCTTCATAACCGTTGAACAAATCAAAACTTGCGCAACAAGGTGACAATAAAACTACGTCTCCTTTTTCTGCAATCGATTTAGAAACTTCTACCGCTTTCTGCATACTGGAAGTGTCATAAATCTCAGTTTTCTTATCTTTGAAGAAATCAATAATCTTATGATTATCAACACCTAAGCAAACAATTGCTTTTACTTTTTTCTTGACTAATTCTTCGATTTCTGTATAATCGTTTCCTTTGTCTTTTCCGCCAACAATCCAAACAACCGGCTGTTTCATACTTTCCAAAGCGAAGTAAGTAGCGTTCACGTTTGTAGCTTTACTATCGTTGATGAACTTCACTCCGCGGATTTCTGCAACAGGTTCCAATCTGTGTTCAACTGCCTGGAATGTCATTAATGAATGTCTGATACTTTCATTGCTGATTTCCAATAACTTTCCGGCAATACTTGCTGCTAAGCTGTTTGCCACATTATGTTTTCCAACCAGTGATAATTCATCGATACTCATTGTGAAACCTTCATTGATATTAACTACAAAATTTTCATCAATCGAGAATGCGCCTTTTTCCAATCTTTCATCCAATGAAAATGGAACTTTGGTCACTTTCAAATCCAATTTTTCAAGAATTGACTTGCTCATTTCATCATCCTTGTTGTAGATGAAAAAATTGTTAGCATCCTGATTTTCAGCAATTCTGAACTTAGCCAAAGCATATTCTTCATAATTGTAATTGTACTGGTCAAGGTGGTCCTTAGACAAATTCAACAACAATGAAATATAGGGTCTGAAATTCTGAATATCATCCAACTGGAAACTACTTACTTCCAATACATAATAGTCAAAATTCTCTTCGGCAACCTGCCTTGCAAAGCTTTTTCCGATGTTTCCGCCCAATCCGACATTGAATCCGTCTTCCTTCAGAATATAATAAATCAAAGACGTTGTCGTCGTTTTTCCATTACTTCCTGTAATTGCAATAATTTTTGCATTGGTAAATTCCGAAGCAAATTCAATCTCAGAAGACAATCGGATTCCTTTTTCCTGAATCTTCTGAACCATTTCCGCTTTCTTTGGAATTCCAGGACTTTTGATGACCCAATCGGCATTCAGAATTTTTTCTTCTGAATGTGTTCCGTCTTCATAGTCAATCCCAAGCTCGTCCAATTCTTTTTTGTAATTCTCACGGATAATTCCCATATCCGAAAGAAAGACATCAAAGCCTTTGGCTTTTGCCAGATACGCAGCACCAACGCCGCTTTCGCCTCCTCCAAGTATTACTACTCTCATACTATTTTGTAAAATGTATTATGTACAAAGTAAAATGACTTTTAAGTTGTACATCATTTGGTTATTAATTTTTAATTTATTCTGTAAAAAATACATTGTACATTATACTTTTTACATTTTACAATTCTCTATCTAGTTTTTAAAGTGATCAGACAAATAATCGCCAGCATTACACCCACAATTATCATTCGGTTCACAATTTTACTTTCGTGAAAACCTTCTTTCTGATAATGATGATGCAATGGCGACATCTTGAATAATCTATTGTTTTGAGCATATTCCAGCCCATATTTTTTCTTTCTGTATTTGAAAACCATTACCTGTAAAATCACGGAGAGGTTTTCGATGAGGAATACACCACACAATACTGGAATCAGCAATTCTTTTCTAAGGATAATTGCTAAAACGGCTATTACGCCTCCCAACATTAAACTTCCTGTGTCTCCCATAAAAATCTGCGCCGGATAAGTATTGTACCAGAAAAATCCTATTACCGCTCCAACCAATGCAAGCGCAAAAATCGTGGTCTCGCCCATATGCGGAAGAAACATAATATTCAGATAGTCTGCGAAAATCATATTTCCGGAAACGTAAGCAAAAAATGCTAAAGTCAATAGAATCACTGTACTTGTTCCTGCAGCTAATCCGTCAATTCCATCCGTGATATTCGCTCCGTTGGAAACTGCTGTTACTATGAAAATCACAATTGGAATGAAAACAATCCAAGCCCATTCGTGTGCTTCTGCATCATCCATCCAGAATAAAATCCCACTGTAATCGAACTCATTATTTTTAGTAAAAGGAACAGTAGAGACCGGAATTTTCTCGTCCGGCATAAAATTCTGTTCAACATTATTCCTATTGATAACCGTTGCATCGGCGTATTTTCTCTTAACCTCAACATCAGGGTGGAAATACATTGTAACTCCGACAATTAAGCCTAAACCAACTTGTCCGATTACTTTGAATTTTCCACTTAGTCCGTCCTTATTTTTCTTAACCTTTTTGAGATAATCGTCTAAAAATCCAATGGCTCCCATCCACAAAACCGAAATAATCAAAAGAACGATATAAACATTGGTAATTCTGGTAAATAGCAAAACCGGAATGATGGTCGCCAAAATGATAATCAGACCTCCCATCGTTGGCGTTCCTTCTTTCTGCTTCTGTCCTTCCAGACCAAGGTCTCTTACCAGTTCTCCCATTTGCTTTCTTCTCAGGAAATTGATAATTCTCTTTCCATAAGCCATTGCAATAATCAACGAAAACAAAACTGCCATCGCTGCACGGAACGAAATGTATTTGAACAAGTTCATTCCCGGAACATGAATCCCGTGAGCAGTTAAATATTCATATAGATAATACAGCATATTTGTCTATTTTCCCATTAATTGTAATAATTCTCTAATCGTTTCTTTATCATCAAAATGATGTTTCACACCGTGGATTTCCTGATACGTTTCGTGACCTTTTCCTGCCACCAAAACAATATCTTTTGGCTCTGCAAATTTGATGGCCATTTTTATAGCTTCTCTTCTGTCAGGAATCGAAGTGTATTTGCTGAAATTCTGGGGTTGAACACCAGCTTCTATTTCTTTAATGATTTGTGCTGGGTCTTCCGTTCTTGGATTGTCAGAAGTGATGATGGCCAAAGTTGATTTTTTGGTAGCAATGTCACCCATTTCCGGACGTTTGGTTTTGTCTCTGTCGCCTCCGCAACCGAAAACACAAATCAATCTTTCGTTTTTGGTTCTGATTTCGTTGATGCTGTCAAGGACATTTTCCAATGCATCCGGCGTGTGAGAATAATCAACCACGAAGAAAATTCCGCTGTCGGATTTTATTGTTTCAAATCTTCCGTTCACTCTGTGAAGAATAGAAATCGCCTGTAAAACTTCATCTTCTCTCATCCCTAATTCCAACGCAATTCCGTAAGCCAAAAGCAGATTATAGGCATTGAATTTACCCGTCAAAGTTGTCCAGAATTCTTTGTTATTGAAATTCAGTAACATTCCGTTGAAATCCACTTCCAAAACTTTTCCGTGGAAATCTGCCATTGTTTTCAAAGCAAAAGTTTTCTTTTTCGCTTTAGTATTCTGCAACATTACCAATCCATTTTTATCATCAGCATTCGTAATTGCAATCGCAGAATCTTCCAATTCGTCAAAGAATCTTTTCTTCGCGTAGATATAATTTTGGAAAGTCTTGTGATAATCCAAATGGTCATGCGTGATATTCGTAAAGCCAGCAATTTTAAAATGCAAACCCTCGATTCTGTCCTGGGAAATCCCGTGAGAACTCACTTCCATAAAAGCATATTCACATCCGATTTCGACTGCCTTTGCCAACATTTGATTCAGACGAATCACGTCTGGCGTTGTGTGCGTTGAAGGAATAATCTCGTCTCCGATTCTGTATTCAACAGTCGAAATCAAAGCCGATTGGTAACCTAAGGTTTTGAAAATATCAAATAATAAAGTTGTTACCGTCGTTTTTCCGTTGGTTCCCGTAACGCCGATCAAGTTTAATTTCTCAGAAGGATTTCCATAAAAATTAGAAGCCAGATATCCTAAAGTTTTGGAGGAATCTTCAACTTTAATATAAGTTACCTCATCATTGATTTCTGAAGGCAATTCTTCACAGACAATCGTTTTTGCACCTTTTTCAATACTTTGACCGATGTAGGAATGACCGTCGGAAACTGTTCCTCTCAATGCAACATACAAAGAATTTTCAACAACTTTTCTGCTGTCGAAAACCAATTCCGACACTTCTTTTTGAAGAGTTCCAACTGTTTCCAGAATCTGGATTCTTTGTAATAATTTTTCTAAATTCATATTCTGCTTGTAGCTTTTGGCAAATTGCTTTTAGCTTATTTTAATTCTGAAGATTCAGATATATTTTTTGATTCTTTCCAATGGTTGCGCCTTCCGCAGGAAACTGACCCGTCACTTTTCCGACACCTTTGTAATCGACCCTGTAACCCATATTTTCAAGCTGTGGAATCACATTCTTTCCAATCATCCCAACTAGATTTGGCATCGAATCTCTTGTTACGTTTACCTTTACATTTGGTGCAGTCATTTTATTAAGGTCAACTTTATGTTCAACCAAAAGGTCTTTTTCAACATTCAAAGGCGTTTTTAAGAATGTCTTTCCGGCAATCTCTTTAAAAACCGGTGCTGAAACTGTTCCTCCATAAAAGCCTTTTGATGTATCGGGTTGATTGACAACTACTATACAAGTATATTTTGGATTATCAGCTGGATAAAATCCCGCAAAAGAGGCTTGATATTTCATAGGTCCATCTTTCTTCCAATATTCAAATCTAGCCGTTCCTGTTTTCCCTGCAATTTTAAGATTTGGTGTATAGATGCTTTTTGCTGTTCCTTTTTCAACAGCTTTTGTCAATGCGCTAGTCATCATTTGAATTGCTTTATCGGACGCCATTTTTTTAACCATGACCTCCGGTTTTGCCTCATAAAGGATCTTCCCGTCTTTCATTATTTTATCAATGAAAAGAGGCTTTACCATTTTGCCTTTGTTTGCAATTCCGTTGTAAAAAGTTACCAGCTGCAGAAGTGGAAATCTTGACGAATATCCATAAGCTAACGAGGCTAAAGTTGCTTTGTTCCAACGCTTGCTTTGTGGCGTTTGAATCGAAGGCTTTGCAATTCCCGGCAATTCGATCTGCATTTTATCGAACATCTTCCATCGTTTCAAATGGTCTATGAAAACCTGTGGTTTATCTGCATAATGTTGTGTAATCAATTTCGCTGCTCCAACGTTGCTTGACTTCGCCAAAACATCACTCACATCATAAGTTCCACCGCCGTGACCGTCTGTGATTCTTTGTCCTGCGTAAGTCCAGATTCCGTTTCCGATGTTGACTTTCGTATTTTCATCGATAAAACCATCATCCATCGCCGCCAAAAGTGAAACGGTCTTGAAAGTAGAACCCGGTTCCTGCGCATCTTTCACTGTATAATTGTAAGCATCAACATAGATTCCCGGCTCGGTTCTTCTAAGATTGACCATCGCACGGATTTTTCCCGTTTCAACTTCCATAACAACAACGCTTCCGTGGTTTGCATCGAATTTTATCAATTGATTCTCCAATGCTGAATGCGCAATATCCTGAATTCTCAAATCCAGAGTTGTATAGACATCTTGCCCGTCAACAGGTTCCTGAACCTTCCAGTAATCGATTGGTTTCCATTGAGAAGAAGTGATTTTTTGCTCCAACCGTTTTCCATCAATTCCTGTTAAAAATTTGCTGAAAGCGCCTTCCAGACCAGATTTTGATTCGCCATTATCAGCCCCGATTGTTCCGGCTCCGATTTGGGTTGTTGCCAATTCTCTTCGGAAATTTCTTTCTACAATGAAACCACCTTTGTTTTTACCTTTTTTGAAAATCGGGAATTCTCGAATCCTATCGTATTCATCGAAATCAAGACCTTTTGCCAAAAGATAATATTGATTATTTTTCTTGTTTTGTGCATCCAGTTTTGCTCGGAAATAACTTCGTGGTTTATCGAACATTTTACTGAGAGAATCCGTCAAAGCGCCAATATTATTGGAATAGATTGTATCTCTCATCGATTTGAAATCCAGATAGATATCATAACGCATTACCGTTGTCGCCAAGATAGAGCCATCGGAAGCGAAAAGGTTTCCACGAGCAGCTTTTAAAGTTGCTTCACGATAGTTTTTGCTGATGTAATTATTTTCGAATTCTTCAACATTGGTATTCTGGAGAATGAGAATTCTCGTTAAAAAAATGACAAACAAAATGAAAGCTCCCAATACAAAAAGGTAGCCCCACTTCAACGCATTGGAACGCTTTTTTTCGTAATTGTTATTTGGTTGCTTTATCATCTGTGCTGTCAACTTTTATCAATAATTTCATCGGGTGGCTTTCCAAACTCACCAGAGAATCCTGAACCATTTCTTTTCCCAACTCGGATTCCATTCTAATTTTTATCAGTCTGCTTTGTGCGTAAGCATTTCGCGACTTGTATTCTTCTGTCTCTTCTTTAAGTTTGTTAACGTGCTCAATCTTTTTGTTAACCAAGTGGTTACTGTAAATCATTACCATCAATAACCCAAAAATGAACAAGAAATATTTGTAATGCGCCTTTACCTCATCACGGTTAAGAAAATTCCCTTTTATGATATCCATAAAAGTGAGTTTCTTCTGTCTGTTTTGAGTTAATTTTGCCAACTTATGTTATAAATGATAATTGATTAATGATAATTGATAAAAGCGATGAATTAAAATCATTCATCATTTATCAATTATCAACTATAATTTTGTTCCTATTCTCATTTTCGCACTTCTTGCACGTGAGTTTTCTTCAATTTCTTTATCATCCGGAATAATTGCTTTAGTTTTCAATAATTCAAAAGCTTTCGCATAATTTCCGTAAATATCACGTTGAGGCTCACCTTCAAACATTCCGTTCTTCAAAAATCGTTTTACCAACCTATCTTCTAAAGAATGATAAGAGATCACGACTAATCTTCCTTCAACTTTCAAAATTTTGTAAGACTGAACCAGCATTTCTTTCAAAACCTCCAATTCTTGATTAACCTCAATTCTGATGGCCTGGAAAACCTGAGCAAAGAACTTATTCTGCTTAAAAGCCGGAATATAACTGAAGAGATTTTTCAGATCTTCCGTCGTATTGATTTTCTTTGTTTTTCTGTGATGAACGATCTCTCTTGCCAATTTTCGAGATTCTCTCAATTCTCCATATTGGTAAAAGATATTTGCGAGGTCTTCTTCTTCATAATCATTGATGATTTTCTTCGCATCCAAACCCTGCATCACATTCATTCTCATATCAAGCGGCGCATTGCTTCTGGTGGAAAAGCCACGTTCCGCTTCATCAAACTGATGAGAAGAAACACCCAAATCAGCCAAAATCCCGTCAACGTGAGAAATCCCATAAGCCAACATCGAGTTTTCCAGAAATCTGAAATTTTGATTGACCAAAGTAAATCTCGGGTCATCAATCGTATTTTTCAATGCGTCCAAATCCTGGTCAAAAGAAAACAGTTTACCTTGATCAGAAAGCCTGCTCAAAATCTCTCTCGAGTGACCACCACCACCAAAAGTACAATCCACGTAAATACCGTCCGGATTGGTTACCAGAGCATCTACGCTTTGTTTTAATAAGACTGGATTATGATACATTGTTTTTTAATTGATGAATGATAATTGATTTAATAATCGGTTTCAGAGCCTCTTAGTTATTCTTTCTTAATTATTAATTTAATTCCTCAGAATCGAGATTTCCCATTACATCCTCTGCAAGATTTGCAAAATCAGATTCGCTGACAGAAATGACTTGCTCGTAAGAATCTTTGTTCCAGATCTCGAACAACTCGCCGGCACTTGTAATCACAATTTCTTTGCTGAGATTAGCATACTGCGTCAAATCTTTGCTGATCTGCAGACGACCCACGTTATCCATCTCCACGGTTTTAACTCCTGCTGTAAACATCCTGATGAAATCTGCATTTTTCTTGATAAATCGGTTCAGACCGTTTATTTTTGCCATCAGTTTTTCCCAAGGCTTCATCGGATAGACCTCAAGACACTTCTGAAACACCGAACGCTTTATCACAAATGGCTCATCTGCAAAATGTTCCATCTGCTTCGTAAGCGAAGCAGGCAGTTTGATGCGCCCTTTGTCATCTATCTTACACTCGTATGTTCCAATGAAGTTTTTCATTTGGAGCAAATTTATATAAAAATCTACCACATTTTACCACTTTCGCCCACTTTTATACTTAATGTTTATAACTTTTTGGTTTCAAAGCTTTATTGGCTAATGATTTGATTTAAAATCGATTAAAATGAATTATTGCGAAAACCTTTATTATAAAGCCTTTGCAATGAATGATTTAAAAAATTCGGTTAGAAATGTTTCATTATTTAAAACGGTTCTAACTAAAATTTCAAATTGTCTATATTTGTTATATGAACTATTTAGAAGCACTTAACTGGCGATATTCTGTTAAAAAATTTGATGGAAAAAAGATTTCTTCTGAAAAACTGAACAATATCTTGGAAGCAGGACGATTGTCTGTCAGCTCATTAGGCTTACAACCTTATCATCTTTTGGTTGTAGGAAATGATGAAACGATTCAGAAATTGATTCCGGCCTTTTATAATCCTTCACAAATATCGACTTGCTCGCATTTGATCGCTTTGGTCACAAAAACTCATATTAATAAGGAATATGTCGATAATTATTTTGGACATATTATTAATGAGCGTGGTGTGACTTTGGAACAATTGTCTGCTTTTAGAAATAACATTAATCTTTTCTTAGAAAATTATACCCAGAAAGAACTGGAAAGTTGGTCCGAAAAACAGAGCTATATTGTTCTTGGTTCATTGATAATGGCTTCCGCTGAAGAAGAAATCGACACTTGTCCAATGGAAGGCTTCAAAGCTGATATTTTGGAAGACGTTCTGAAAATCGATAAAGAACACGAAAAAATTGCTGTTGTTCTGGCGCTTGGCTACAGAGCGGAAGATGATATTTTTCAGAATTTCAAAAAAGTAAGAAAACCTGCGGATAAGTTTATTAAATTTCTGTAAATTTATTTTTTAATTCAATTAAAATGAATGCAATCAGACAAATCGTAGAGGTAAAAGACCACAAACTAAATATCGAACTTCCCGAAAATTTTGACTCTGAATATGCAGAAGTCATCATTTTCGCAAAAGACGAAAGTTTTGATTTTGAGATTTCTGAAGAGGAAAAAACATTGATGAGAAAGCGTCTTGCAGAATCCAAAGAGGAAGATTTTGAAGATTGGGATTCTATCAAACATAACTTTTTGTAAGTGTTTCGAGTTTCTGTATTAAAAAGTGCTAAAGCTGACCTAAAAGAAGCTTGTGACTTTTATGGTGATACTTCCATAGACCTTAAGAAACGATTTCTTTCAAACTTCAATGATACAATCAATCAACTCAAGGAAATTCCTTATTTTCAAATCCGATATGGCGAGTTTCGACTAAGACAGGTCAAGAATTTTCCCGTGATGATTCACTATATTATAATTGAAGAACAAAAACGCGTCAAGGTATTCGGTATCCGTTTTGCTAAATCTGACCCTGAAAATTATCCTTCAATATAAATTCTTATTTTTAATCTTTCAATTTCATAATATATAATGATAAAAACAGACGTTCTTGTAATCGGTTCCGGAATCTCGGGCTTATCTTATGCCATCAAAATTGCCGAACAATTACCGGAAACTAAAATAACAATCGTTACAAAATCCAACGAGGACGAAAGCAACACCAAATATGCACAAGGCGGATTGGCAGTCGTAACGGATTTTTCCAAAGATAATTTTCAAAAACATATTGACGACACTTTACGAGCGGGAGATTACATCAACGACCCTGAAATCGTAAAAATTGTTGTGGAAGAAGCTCCCCATCGTTTTAATGAGATTGTTGAATGGGGCGCAAAATTTGACCAAGAAAAAGGAAAATATTCTCTAGGTCGTGAAGGCGGACATACGGAAAACCGAATAGTCCATCATAAAGACATTACAGGTTTTGAAATTGAAAGAGCACTTCTTGAAACTATTAGAAACTCTCCAAATATTGAGATACTTCCACACCATTATGTCATTGATCTGATTACCCAGCACCATGTTCCTGGGAAAGAATTGGACAAAGGAAACATCAATGCTTACGGCGCTTACATTCTTGATGAGCAGAATAAGAAAATCAAAAAAATCACTTCGAAAATTACTTTGGTTGCAACCGGAGGAGCTGGACACGTCTATAAAAACACGACCAATCCAATCATTGCAACAGGAGACGGGATAGCCTTTGTTCACAGGGCGCAAGGGAAAGTTTCCAATATGCAATATTATCAGTTTCACCCAACGGCGATGTACTCTAAAAGAGACGGAATGCTATTTTTGATATCAGAAGCTGTTCGTGGTGACGGCGCAAAACTCCGTACCAAAAACGGAAAACCATTTATGCAGAAATATGATGAGCGCGAAGAATTAGCTTCCCGTGACATCGTTGCAAGAGGAATTGATAATGAACTGAAAATAAGCGGAGACGATTACGTTGGTTTGGACTGCCGCGAAATGGACAGAGAAAAATTCATCAATCACTTTCCAAATATCTATCAAAAATGTCTGGATGAAGGAATTGACCCTTTCAAAGAATTGATTCCTGTGGTTCCGGCTTGTCATTACTTGATGGGCGGAATTGATACAGATAAATACGGACAATCTTCTATCAAAAATCTTTTCGCCGTTGGAGAATGTACCAACTCCGGACTTCACGGCGCGAATCGTTTAGCTTCGAATTCTTTATTAGAAGGTTTGGTCTTTGGTCACAATGCGGCGATGAAAACAGTTGAATTGCTGAAAGAAAATGATTTCAATTTCGATGATTTGAAAGCCGTTCCGGAATGGAACGAGGAAGGAATGAAAATGATAGACGAAATGGTTCTCGTAACTTATCTCAGAAAACAACTCCAGGAAATGATGAGCGATTTGGTTGCAATTGTAAGAAGTAATGCTAGATTGGAACTCGCTAAGAAAAAACAACGCGAAATTTATGAAGCTGTAACGGAACTTTATAATTATTCCATACTTTCGCCTCAGCTTTCGGAATTGAGGAATCTTGTGAATGTTTCTTACCTTATTATCAAGCATTCTCTCGAAATGAAAGAAAATAAAGGCGCATTTTACAATAAGGATTTGGCCACGAAACCGCTTTTGATCAATGAGTAATGACAGTGATTAAATATATTTTTCTGATTGGATTTCTTATCATCATTTCTTGTAATTCTTCGAAACAAGAAACCGATAAAAATTCGCTGGAAACAGAAAACTTTATCAACAACAATCTCAACTCACATCCTGGCAAACCCTTTTTTACTTTTGATGCCGTTGATTATTATAAAAATGACATCGATGAGAACACGGCAATGAATCTTCTGAATTATCGACCAACATTATTAGATTCAATAAGATATAATTTAATCCTCGACGAAACTTCAGAAAATATCAGTAATGAATACTTTATAAACAACCTTACAAAAGCAGGCTTCAACAAGACAGAAATTAAGTCTGAAGATTTTCAGAAACTTGCTGCCCTATTTTCCGAACAGCACCAACGTGAGGAAATTTATTTTGCATGTATTCCAATCTTTAGAGATATATTAGTATTCAAGAAAAATGAAAAGGTAATTGGCGTTGCAAAAATATGTTTCGGTTGCAATCGAAATAAAATTATTGCAAGCAAAGCAAATACTTCCAATTTTGGACAAGGGAAAGATTACGAATTACTTTCCTTGATCCTTAACAACTACAAGAATAAAAATTAACAAATGAAAAGACCAGCATACGCCAGCGACAAAGTTTTAAAAGAATTCATAAAAACTGCTTTGGAAGAAGACATTCAAAATGGCGACCATTCTACGCTCTCTACGATTCCGAAGGATTTGGAACAGAAGGCTCAACTTATTGTAAAAGAGAATTGCATTCTGGCAGGAGTGGAATTGGCAGAAATTATTTTCAAGAACTTTGATAAAAATCTGAAAATGGAGATTTTTATCAAAGATGGAGAATCTGCAAAAAAAGGCGACATTGCGTTTATTGTAACAGGAAAAGCAAGGTCGATTCTTTCAACAGAAAGGTTGGTTCTTAACTGTATGCAAAGAATGAGCGGCATTGCAACAATGACCCACGATTGGGATTCTAGATTAGTGGGAACAAAAACTAAACTTCTTGACACAAGAAAAACCACGCCTAATTTCCGAGTTTGTGAGAAATGGGCAGTTGCCATTGGCGGCGGAACTAACCACAGATACGGACTTTACGATATGATAATGCTGAAAGACAATCATATCGATTATAACGGAAGTATTACCAATGCTGTGAAAATGGCAAAAGATTACGTCAAGAAAAACAAACTCAAACTTAAAATAGAAGTTGAAACCCGCAATCTTGAAGAGGTGGAAGAAGCAGTAAAATCCGGCGTAGACAGAATTATGTTTGACAACATGGATGTGGAAACAATGGCAAAAGCGGTAAAAATTGTCAATGGAAGATCTGAAACCGAAGCTTCCGGAGGAATTACACGTGATGTGTTAAATTCGGTGGCCAAAACTGGTGTCAATTTTATATCTGCAGGTGCAATAACCCACTCTTCTAGCAATATCGACCTGAGTCTCAAAGCATTAAAAATTTAACACTATATTAACAGAACATATTGATTTTTTTAAGACTTTTGCGACATAAATCTTAAAAAAATGAAAATGTTATCGAAAAAACCAGCATTAGTCCTTATGCTGACGATGAGTACGGCGAGTTTTTACTTTGCTCAATCTACTCAAGATACGTTAAGTAAAACTAACGACATTGAACAAGTCGTAATTGCGGGAGTTGCCGATCTTGCAAAAGATAGAAAGACTCCTGTTGCTGTTTCTACAATCAAAGAAGCACAAATAATTGAAAGACTTGGAAATCAGGAATTTCCAGAAATTTTAAAATCGACTCCTTCAATTTATGCTGCAAAAGGTGGTGGCGGTTTTGGAGACGGACGTATGAATATTCGTGGTTTCGATACTAACAATACTGCAGTAATGATCAATGGTGTTCCTGTAAACGGAATGGAAGATGGCGCTGTTTATTGGAGTAACTGGCTAGGGCTTTCTGATGTAACTTCTGCAATGCAAATACAAAGAGGTCTTGGTTCTTCCAAATTAGCTATTGCCTCTGTTGGTGGTACTGTTAATATTATTACAAGAGCAGCGGATAAAAAAAGAGAGGGTAATGTAACTGTTGGCGTAGGTAACGATGGTTATCTTAAAACTCTATTCTCTTACAATACAGGAAAATCTGCAACCGGTTGGTCTACTTCATTTCTGATGTCAAGGACTGCTGGTAACACTTATATTGATGCTTCCGAATTTGAAGCTTACAACTATTATTTTGCATTAGGTTACCAAAAAGGAAACCATGACTTCCAGTTCACTTTTACAGGAGCTCCTCAATGGCACATGCAAAACTTCCAAACAAAAATTTCCGATTTCATCAAATATGGAAATGGTGTAGATGAACCAAACAGAAGATATAATTCTAACTGGGGTTATCTTAATGGCGATGTGATGTCGCAATCCATCAACTTCTATAGTAAACCTGTTATGTCAATCAACTGGGACTGGAAAATATCTGAAAAATCAAAATTATCTACAGTGGGATACGCTTCTTGGGGAAGAGGCGGAGGAACTGGAGTTATTGGTTCAATCAACAATACTAGCATCAATTCTTTGCCTAAAACAACTGATGGCCTAATAAGATTTGATGACATAGTAGCTTGGAATCAAGGGCAAAACGTAGTTTGGAATCCTAATGTTGCAAACAATACAGGTATCAACAAGGTAAATGCAACCCCAGGCATTGCGACTAGAACCAATGGCCTGGCAAGAAGGGCAAGTATCAACTCTCACGACTGGTATGGATTATTATCTAATTTCCAACATAAGATCAATGATAACTGGAACTATTCTGCAGGAATTGACTTAAGATATTACTATGGTTACCACCCGGGTGTTTTAACGGACCTTTGGGGTAATACAAAATATATTGAAAGGGACAATATGAATTCAGCCCCTTATGATGTAACTTATGTACAAAATCCTAAGCCTTCCGCAAACCCTTTTGCAGCAGCGGTAAAGGACAAAAACCAAATTGTTTACAGAAACTATGATGGTGAAGTTCTTTGGGGTGGCGTTTTTGGACAATTGGAATACTCTAATGAAAAAATATCCGCGTTCATTCAGGGATCTGCTTCTGAGCAAGGTTACAAAAGAATAGATAACTGGTTGAAAAATGGAACTATACAACAAGGTCAAGCAGTAAATCAAAAAACTAACACTAAGTTCCTTTTTGGATTTAATGCAAAAGCTGGGGCCAATTATAACATTAATGAGCAGCACAATGTATTTGCAAATATTGGTTATTATGAAAAACAACCTTTATTTAATTCCGTTTACAATTCGCCTCTTGCAACCGCCTCTGGAAATGACCCATTGATTAATACTAACGATGGTAGGGCAACAGGTAACCAACAAATCGTAAACCCGTTACTGACAAATGAAAAAATTTCATCCGCAGAATTAGGTTATGGTTTCAGAAGTGGAATCTTCAATGCAAATGTGAACTTATACTATACTTCTTGGAAAGACAGATATAACAGATTTACTGGACTTACTGTTCCAAATCCCGCAGGAGGAAATTACAACAGACCTTTTGCAAACTTGACAGGCATTCATGAAATCCATATGGGAGTTGAATTTGAAGGTACTATAAAAGCCACAGACTACTTATCTTTCAACGCGATGTTTTCTATTGGCGATTGGAAATATAAAGGTAATGCAACAGGTAATCTTTATGACGAGAACGGAACACCAATTTCGTTAAACGGTAAAACAGATGTTATTTTCGCATTAGATAAGGTAAAAGTTTCTGATGCCGCCCAAACTACCGCTGCATTAGGCTTTACAGTTAAACCTTTGAAACAACTTAGTGTTTTTGCAAACTGGAACTATTATGACAACTATTATGGCTTGATCAATTTCAGTGATATTGCTATTACCAAAGCCGATGGTTCCATTAGCAACAATGGTAAAAAAGGTGCTTTAGAATATCCTAGTTATAACTTATTTGATGTCGGTTTATCTTACGGTATCAATCTTAATAATGGGCACAAGATTGTTTTGACAGGAAATGTTTATAACTTGCTTGACACAACTTATATATCTGACGGTAAAACATCTACCCACGTTAAAGAGTTAGCAGATTTTAAAACATCTTCAAATACCGACGCACAAGCTCAAGCAGCATATGATGCTTACATCAATAACCCTCTGAATTTCTACAAAGGAATTGATACAAGCAACACTGTATTCTTCGGTTTCGGAAGAACTTGGGCAGCTTCCATCTCTTATAAATTCTAAAACAATTAAAAGGTTTTAATTAATAACTCAAATCCCGGCATTCTGTCGGGATTTTTCTATCTTTGTCAATCAAAAATCTGAATATGGAATTTTATAAAATTTTTCTTAATGCTCACAAAGGTTTTGGATACCTAGAGCTTGCATTAGTTGCAGCATTTTTAGTTCTGTTATTGGCCACAATGTTTGGTTATAGTGGGAAAATCTCAAAACCCTTTAGAAAAGTGACCCTTTTCACAATGATCTTCTTCCACGTTCAGTTTTTGGTGGGCGTTGCTTTATTATTCATATTTTCCCCGGGCTTCAAAGCAGCTTTGGACGCCGGAACTTTGATGAAAGATCCTTATGCCAGATTCCAGTATGTGGAGCACCCTTTCTCTATGTTGATTGCAGCAGTTATTATGACCATCATCAACAAAAAAGTAAAATCTAACGACAAATTAACAATTCCTGTTGTCTCATTAGGATTAGTTGCAGTTGCATTATTTGTATTTGCATTCCCTTGGGCAAGAGTTTTTGGATAAATATTATTAACAATTTTAATTAATTTAAAACAATGAAAGTAGCTGTAGTAGGCGCAACCGGAATGGTTGGACAAGTTATGCTGAAAGTTTTGGAAGAAAGAGATCTTCCAATCACCGAATTAATTCCTGTAGCATCAGAGAGATCTGTTGGAAACAAGGTCAAATTCAAGGACAAGGAATTCACTATCGTAAGCATGAACGACGCTATTGCAGTCAAACCCGAGATCGCTATTTTTTCAGCAGGTGGCGGAACTTCTTTGGAATTTGCCCCGAAGTTTGCCGAAGTTGGAACAGTAGTGATCGATAACTCATCAGCCTGGAGAATGGACCCAACTAAGAAATTGGTTGTTCCGGAGATCAATGCTAATGTTCTGACAAAAGAAGACAAGATCATCGCCAACCCAAATTGTTCCACAATACAATTGGTAATGGTTCTTCATCCGTTGAATCAGAAATACGATATCAAAAGGGTCATTGTTTCAACTTATCAATCCGTTACCGGAACAGGTAAAGCTGCTGTTGACCAGCTAAATGCAGAGATCAAAGGAGAAAGCCCTGAGAAAGTTTATCCTTACCAGATCTTCAAAAATGCATTGCCACATTGTGATGTTTTTTCTGATGACGATTATACTAAAGAAGAGATCAAATTGATGAAAGAACCTAAGAAAATCATGGGTGACGATACATTCAATTTGACAGCGACAGCCGTAAGAGTTCCAGTACAAGGTGGACACTCTGAAAGTGTTAACATCGAATTTGAGAATGAATTTGACCTTGATGAAGTAAGAAAGATCCTTTCTGAAACACCTGGTGTTGTTCTTCAGGATAATGTTAAAAACAACGAATATCCAATGCCTTTATACTCCGAAGGAAAAGATGAGGTTTTTGTGGGAAGGATCAGACGAGACCTCTCTCAGCCGAAGACGCTCAACCTCTGGATCGTGGCAGACAATCTCCGAAAGGGTGCTGCTACCAACGCAGTTCAGATTGCAGAATACTTAGTAGCAAACAACTTAGTTTAAACTAACAAAATCTAAAGAATCTTCGAAATTTCGAAGATTCTTTTTTTAGCAATGAAAACAAATAAAAAAACAAATTCCAATATTGCATTTCAGAAATGGATCGCTACCATTGGCATTATCCTTTTCGTAGGAAAATTAATTGCTTGGAAACTCACCAATTCTGATGCTGTCTTTTCTGATGCCATGGAAAGCATCGTAAATGTCATCAGTGCATTCTTGGGACTTTACTCCTTATATCTAGCTTCTAAGCCAAGAGATGAGAACCATCCTTATGGACACGGGAAAGTAGAGTTTGTGACCTCGGCCATAGAAGGTTCTTTGATCAGCATTGCTGGTATTATGATCATTTATGAGGGAACCAATAGTTTGATCTCTGGAAAGGTCCTTGACAAATTAAACATAGGAATTTGGATCATTGCTGCGACTGCGGTTATCAATTATATTATCGGTTATATCTCTATTCAGAAAGGTAAGAGAGAAAATTCTATCGTACTTATTTCGTCTGGAAAACATTTGCAAAGTGATACAATTACGACGCTAGGCGTTGTGGTGAGTTTGGTCTTAGTTTACTTCACAGATCTGGTTTGGATTGATTCTGTTGTAGCCCTGATTTTGGGTGTCTATATCATTACCATCGGTTATAAGATCATACGCAAATCTCTGAGTGGAATAATGGATGAGGCAGATCCGGAGTTGCTCAACAAACTGGCGACATTCCTCAACAAAAACCGTAAAGAAGAATGGATTGACGTTCACAACGTTAAAATACAACAGTTTGGAAGCAGACTTCACATCGATGCGCACCTCACGTTGCCCTGGTATTTTGAGCTTAGGACAGCGCATGATGAAATGGAAGAATTGATCAAACTTATTGCGAAGAATACGGACCGCTCAGTGGAGTTCAATTTCCATATGGATGACTGCAAGCCAACTTCTTGTGCCATTTGTCAAATAGAAAACTGCCCTGTCCGGCAACAAAATTTTTTAAAAAAAATCGAGTGGAATGGCGAGAATATTTCTCAGCCGGATAAGCATACGCTGAAGAACTAATCCTGTAAAACCTTCTTCCTGTAATAAAAGATAGGAATAATAAGAATAACCGTCAAAGGCTGAATTACAAAGCGTCTCACATAAAAAGAGAACAAATACCCAAATTGGAACTTATCGTAGATACAATACAGATAAATTGGAAAAACAATCACAAAAACCAATAGGATCAAAATCAAAGCCTGTCTCGTCCATTCCTTATTCTCAAAAAGAAATTGAATGATCCAGAGAGAGAAAAAGGTATTGAGGGCAAAGCGTAAAAGATAACCCAAAATCAATTTTCCCCAGATAAAATTTGGAAATAAAGCAGTTTGATCGGCCGACTTGAAAAATTGCAAAAAGGGATCATAGAAGATTTTGTCTTCCAATCCGCGGATTCCGATCAATCCTAAAATACCTAATAGAACCAAAAACCACCTAAGCATTTTCGGAAACTTTTAAGTACAACAAAATTAATATGTAAACAATCATTTTACAAAAAATTTATATTCTTTGATAAGGGAAATGAGGTCATGAAAATTTCAATCCAAATGGATTGAAAAAAACATAAGATCACAATTTACTTACGAGAGTAAATTTTTTATAAAACGAATTGTAAAATATTAGAATCGGTTCGATTCAATAAGGGAATATCGAAAAGCTGAGCTTTGGTAATAAATTTATTTTCCATTGTTTTTCATGTGTTAGATGGCAAAAATATAAAAATAAATGTTATTAATTGCTAAGAATCAATAATTAAGGTCGAAAAAGCTAAAAATATATACTGATGGCTATGGTCTCCCAGTCTTCTTCAAAGCAAAAAACTGAATCCAGACCAACCAAAGAATAACCACTCCACCATAGATAATCGCTGGAAAAATGTAATCGTGGCCTATTTTTTCGTACTGGGGATATTTTAAATAAATAATATTCAATAATGCGATCCTAAAGACATTCAGAATATGAAGAATAACCAATCCTCCTGCAACGTATAAAAATGTTTTCTTTCCTTTGTAAAAAGCAAAAATAAAAGCTGCAAAAAGGATTGCGACCGAAAAAACATTACAACCTTCTACCATTCTTGTCGTGAACTTTCCGGAAGTCCGGAAAAGTACACTATGAAGTTTCATATTATCAACCAATATGGTCGGAAAGCCTAATAAATCTTGCAAAAATGCCACTTGCTTTGCAACCCAACGTGTGAAAGGATCAACCACTTCTTTCTCATAACCATTAAGATAGAATTGATACAGCAGCACCAAAACAATATAAATGACAACAAATCTTAACAGAATCTTCAGAACAGGCAGAAAATCTTTCATATGCAGATATTCATTTTTTTTCAAGGGTCATATGGAATCACATTTCACCATCAGAATTTGTAGCAAAAATTTACAGATCGTGATTTCATTTGGTAAAATTACAATTTTTCGTGTTTCAAATTCTATTATTAATTAACTTTGTTTCTATGCAGGATCATCAAGAATTTTTCGAAGAGTTTTTAGGGAAAAAAGCAGACTTTTTCAAAGCATTGCCACCAAGTGGCTCTTCCAGGAGCAACTATATCGGAAGATCCGAAGATCGGGACTTCATTATTACTTACAATGAAAACAATCGGGAAAATGAGGCTTTTTTCTATTTCACAGAACTATTCCAAAGCCTAGACCTCAACACACCTAAGATTTTCAAAATCAATTCCGAAAGGAATGTTTATATCCAGGAATTTCTTGGAAACAAAACACTTTCCGAGATTATTTCTAAAGAAGGCTTATCTGAGCGGGTGAAGGATCTGGTAAAAAAAAGTCTCAAGAAATTATTTGAGCTTCAGACAAGCACTTTAGGAAAAGTAGATTTCTCCAAAAGTTTCGAGTATGAAAGTTATGATGATCTGCCCATCACTCACGATTTGTATTATTTCAAAAATTTTTTTGTTGATATCCTGGAAATCGAATACCACAAATCATCGCTTTTAAAAGAGTTTAGGGCAATCTCAGAAAAAATTCAGAAACTCTCCCCAAAAACCCTTATGATCAGGGATTTCCAATCTAGAAATATTTTGGTGAATGAAAAAGATGAGGTTTTTTTTATCGATTATCAATCAGCAATGGAAGGCCCAGCCGCTTATGATGTGATCTCGTTTCTCTATCAGGCTAAAGCTAATTTTCCTAATAATTTTAAAGAAGAAATGCTGGATTATTACTTATCATTTTGGATGGATGAGTCCGATAAAAGCATTTTGAAAGAATCATTTAATTGGATGAAACTGATGCGTTTTTTACAGGTGTTAGGAGCGTATGGTTTCCGAGGACTGATCCAGAGAAAAGCCCATTTTTTAGCAAGTATTGAGCAGGGCATTGAAAATATATCTGAATTAAATCAAACTTGGCAGGAAATAGCTGTTGAGTTCCCAGAGTTATATTTCTTGATTCTGAGACTGAATACCCAGGATGTTAAACTGAAGATTGAAAATTTGATCATAAAATAAAAACCTCAGAATCGCTTCTGAGGTTTTTTCTGAATATTTCAGTCTCTCTAATTATTTAATATACTTAATCCGTTCTCTTTTACAACGCGCTTTGCGAACCTGAATTTTGGTCCCCAATAGTTATCATCCAGTGAAGAAACCATTACTCCTTTTGAAGTAGCTGCATGGATGAATTTAACTTCACCTTCAGGCGTCACCTCTTCTACAATTCCTACATGAGAAATTCTGCTACCTCTGTGCGAGAAGAAAACCAGATCTCCTTTTTGTAATTCTGTTCTTTCTACAGCGTCACCTTCTTGTGATTGTTCTGCCGCAACTCTTGGAAGATCCATCCCGGCCGCTGCGCCAAAAACAGACAATACAAATGCTGAACAATCTATTCCGCTTCTGGAGGTCCCCCCGAATCTATATGGAGTTCCTAGGTAACTTTCAGCTTCGGATAATATATTGTCAATCGTATTACTGTGCTTGATCGCATTTTCTATCGCTGACCTTTTGATTGCATCATTGGTAGTAGCCATAGAAGCCAGAACACGCTGTCCTTTGTTATTTGAATTATTAGATACTGCTTTTACTTCCAAAGATGCAAATTTGGCATCAGTTTTGTATGTTTGATTGTTAGAAACCACATAGTTAGAAACACAAGACTGAAGTGTGAAAAACGTGGTCACAAATAAGATATAAACTAGAACTCTTTTCTTCATATATATTTAATTATTTGTGTTAAACTTGGGTTGGTATTTTGTGATTGCATAGCAAATTTAGCCAATACCGTTTAAAGGGTCTTTCAAATCAATTTGAACTCTCTTTAGTTTAACATATTTTAACAGTCTTTTGTAGAATGTTAAAAAAAAACAAACCGCAAAGCCTTTATTTAGACTTTGCGGTTTTATTTTTAGTTAAGATTTTTTAACTTTTTAGAAATTGTCTATCTCGTAAATAACAATTCTCTATATTTGGTCATTGGCCAAAGTTCATCATCCACCATCATTTCTAACGCGTCGGAAGCCTCTCTGATATTCTCAAATAATGGGATCACTTTGTTACAGTATTCCTCTGCTTGCTTCTGACTTCCGGTAGTGTTTTTAGCCTTCTCCTTAGCTGATAAAAGGTTATCAACACCAACTTTGATCTGAGATACATTTCCAGAAATATCAGAGATCAAACTCAATTGTTCTTTCGCCAAGGTCTTGAATTCTTTTTCAGGGAAAATCTCTTTCAGTCCTTTAACATTCTCGATCAATCTGTTTTGATAATTAAGAGCGGCAGGAATGATGTGGTTTCTCGCGATATCTGCCAAAACCCTAGCTTCGATATCGATCACTGTTGAATATTTCTCTAATTTGATCTCATTTCTAGCTTCGAACTCTCTATGTGAGTAGATTCCCAGTTCCTCATAAAGCTCAACGAATTTTTTATCTAATTCTTTTTTAAGCGCCTCAGGAGTTGTTTTTAAGTTATTAAGGCCTCTTTTCTTAGCTTCTTTTGCCCAATCGTCAGAATATCCGTCACCTTCGAACATAATGTTCTTAGATTGCTTGATATATTCTCTAAGGATATTGAAGATCGCCTCATCTTTCTTAAGGCCTTTTTCGATCAAAGCATCAACTTCAACTTTGAAAGTTCTTAATTGTTTCGCAGCAATGACGTTCATAACCGTCATTACTTCGGCACAGTTCGCAGAAGAACCAACCGCTCTGATCTCGAATTTGTTTCCTGTGAATGCAAATGGAGAAGTTCTGTTTCTGTCGGTGTTATCCAAAAGAATTTCAGGAATTTTCCCAACAACGTTAAGTTTTAATTCAGTTTTTTCTTCAGGAGATAGCTTTCCATCCGTTACTTTTTCCAACTCTTCCAAGACGCCGAACAATTGGCTTCCGATGAATGCAGAAATAATTGCCGGTGGCGCTTCATTAGCTCCCAATCTGTGGTCGTTGCTTGCGGATGCGATCGATGCTCTCAATAAGTCAGAATAATCGTGGACCGCCTTCAATGTATTGACAAAGAAAGTCAGGAACTGAAGATTTTTCTTTGGATTCTTTCCAGGACTCAAAAGGTTTTCGCCTGTATCAGTACCAAGAGACCAGTTGTTATGTTTTCCACTTCCGTTAACTCCCGCAAATGGTTTCTCGTGAAATAAGATATGGAAATGGTGTTTATGCGCAATTCTTGCCATAATATCCATCAATAATGAATTGTGGTCAACCGCAACGTTCGCCTCTTCGAACATTGGCGCCAATTCGAATTGGTTTGGAGCAACCTCGTTGTGACGAGTAGTAACCGGAATTCCTAGCTTCATACATTCGATTTCCAACTCTTTCATGAAGTTCATTACTCTTGTAGGAATAGAACCAAAATAATGGTCATCGAGCTGCTGTCCTTTTGCCGGAGAATGTCCAAGCAAAGTCTTCCCTGTCAAAACCAGATCCGGTCTTGATTGATACAAAGCCGTATCTACTAAGAAATATTCTTGTTCCCAACCCAAAGTCGGAGAAACTTTTGTTACATTTTTATCGAAGTAAGACTTCATTACATCTGTAGCAGCTTCATCAACCGCGTTCAATGCTCTTAATAAAGGTGTTTTATAATCAAGCGTTTCACCTGTGTAAGAAATGAAAATTGATGGAATACAAAGCGTAGTTCCCATAATGAAAGCCGGAGAAGTTGGATCCCAAGCTGTATATCCTCTCGCTTCGAAAGTATTTCTGATTCCGCCATTCGGAAAAGAAGAAGCATCTGGTTCCTGTTGAATCAACAATGCACCGCTGAATCTCTCAATAGCTCTACCTCCACCAATTGGTGTGAAGAAAGAATCGTGCTTTTCCGCAGTCGCACCAGTCAATGGCTGAAACCAGTGTGTATAATGCGTCACACCTTTTGACAATGCCCAATCTTTCATCGCAACAGCCACCTGGTCTGCAATGTGTCTCTGGATCTTTGTCCCTTTTTTAATTGCATCCAGAATCGATTGAAATGCTTCCTTCGTCAAATATTCTCTCATTGTTTCTTCTGAGAATACGTTTTGACAAAACAATTCAGACAGTTTTGAGGGAACTTCTATGAAATTATCTTTTCTATAATTTCTAAATGGAAGCTCGGCTAAGGCTTTAAATCTTAATGTTGACATAAAAGTGTGTTATTTTAAACAGGGCAAATTTACAAAAAATACAATTCAAAATAATATGACCCCTGAAAAATTAACGCTATTTATACTTAATATTAATTTATTGAACAAAATAACCCCCTGCTTTTAGCACTTGATAAAACTCGTGTAACTAAAATTTTACATTTAAGCAGATGTTATCAAAATATGAAGAAAATTTATTTTTGATTTTATCATAAGATATTCATGAGAAATATTAATTTTAAAAACTATTGTAAACCAATAGCACAAAACCAGAAACAAGCAATAATATACTGTAATTCAAACATTTAAACAATTTGTTTTGATTTAAATATAATTTCATATCTTTGCAGACTTTTACAAAATTTTTAATATATGGCAAATTCAAGAGCAAGAGAAACCACAGAAGCTATCGAAAGATTGTATGTCTCTATGAGACACTTATTCTACAGAGGATTTTTCAAACCTTCGGGAGTGTCGGGGGAATCATTAAGAAAACTCTTAATGGTCATCAATCCGGAAATCTACGGAAGCATGAGCATTCCTAACAAGATAGAACTGGACGGTTTACTTTATGTTCTTGACCGTCTTCCGGAAGGCATCGAGGAATGTTCCTTCATTCACCTGACTTCCGACGAAGGTTTTGACAAAGGAAGTTTTGAGCCGATCGTTCCGAAGAAAAGACGTAGAAATTGCTACAGGATCGATGAACATCAGATGAACATCGAAGTCCTTTTGGGGCGTTCTGAGATCTATGACATTCTAACTCACCTGACCTTCCTTTATTTGGAAGCTGATAAAATTAAAAACATCGGTTTCGACCTGGATAATGAAGGCCGTCCAAAGCGCATCTGGAAAATCATAGAAGAAGTCGCAAAAGGCGAGAAGAAATACAGTCGAAAAGAAAAAGAAGTTGCATTGATCCATCTTTCGTCCTTCTTAGGAAGAACTTTTGATGAAACGCTGAATGCCTACAACAACTTCGGAGACGATAAAAACCCTGACAGATTGTTCAAGATCATCTATTGGCTAGGACAGATCAGCCTTGAGGATTGGAAGGAAATGAGAGAAAGGGAGATCCATTTCTCAGCAATTCTTCAGGAGAGAGTCGGACATCACCTTTTCGGAGAAAGATGGGCAAACAAGATCAAGAAAATCCTTGTAGAAAATGACCTTCACATGCGTCCGCTTCACATCATAAGTGCCAATATGCACTCTGTGAAAAATATGGTTTTCGCCAATGACGCTCTCAATAAAAAAGGAACAAAAGAAGTTGACTATAAATTATTCGCTGACATCAGTAATAAGAGAGACCTTCAGGAAAAAGTCCTTGACCACGCCTTGAAACAAGGAATGATCTATATCGATGACAATAGCGGAAGTAACATTGATGTTCAAATCATCGACCTTGCTAAAACAGATCTTAAAAACACTGTTTTCGCCAATCAGAAATATAAAGGAGACGATGTCATTTTAGTATTCGATTACGCTTTCGGAGAACAGGCTTTTGAGGTCATGGATGAATTACTAAGACCTTACGAAGTGAAAGGCGAAGTTTATATGATGAAAGTGAAATCGGTCTCGATCATGGGCAAAGCAGGAATCCTAACCGGTGGAAAAGGTGATATTATGATACCAACTTCTCATATCTTTGAAGGAACGGCAGACAATTACACCTTCGAAAATGCTTTGAAGCTGACTGATTTTGTCGATGACGAGGTAAAAGCTTATGAGGGACCAATGATCACAGTATTAGGGACATCTCTTCAGAATAAAGATATTCTTTCTTACTTTATGACCACATCATGGAAAGCAATCGGACTGGAGATGGAAGGCGCACATTACCAAAAAGCCATTCAGGTAGCGAGCAAAATCCGTCATCACATTTCTCCGGACCTGTTCGTAATGTATGCTTATTATGCTTCGGATAATCCATTGGAAACAGGAAGCACGTTATCTTCCGGCGGACTTGGATTAACGGGAGTGAAACCAACTTATATGATCACTCATAAAATCATAGAGAAAATTCTTGAGAAGAAATAAAAATTAAAGCCTCCAAAATTTGGAGGCTTTTTATATAAAATTCGCAATCGTATAGATCAGTAAACCAACCAAGCCGCCAACCAAAGTTCCGTTGATCCGGATGAATTGCAAATCTTTTCCAACTTCCAATTCCAATTTTCGGCTGAGTTCTTTTCCTTCCCAATTACCCACGGTCGTACTGATCAGCTCTCCAAAATTCTTCGTGTTTTTAAGAATGTATTTGTAAGCCGTAACCCTTACCCAATGATCTATCCTATGTTGGAATTTTTCATCATTCTGAAGATTGAAAACAAACTCATTGATGTTTTTTCTGGCGTAAGTTTTCATTTTAGAATCTTCTTCAGATAATTCTTTCAACAATGACGTTTTCAAAGATTGCCAAATGTCCGAAGAATATTGTTTCAGTTTGTCACTTTGTAGAAAATCGGATTTGATGGATTCAAATTCTGTTTCCCATTTTGGTTCCTCTTTGAGTTCTTTGGAAAAATCCAGAATTTTATTCGTGATTTCTGCGCGTAATGGATGGTTGGGATTTTCTTCAACTTCGAAGAAATAATCACTTAGACCTTTTGTTATTTTTTCTGCAATCTTATTATCAACAGATTTCGGAATAAGAAAAAAACTTTCCTTTCCTACCCTTTCAGAAACCAATTCCTGATTTTCCAGAATATAATTTTTGATCTGGGAACTCAGATTGGTAATGATCTTCTGATGGTCGTTTTTGTTGAGGAGATACTCGATCCCGTTTCCAATGACTGAATTTAATTTGATAGAATCGGTCATTTCCTGCGCTTTATTTGAAATGAAATTAACAACCGATCCGTCATCTAATTTATTAAGAATATCTTTAAGAATTGATGACAACTCATTGATCAAAATATCTTGATTCCTCTCTTCGGAAAGCCAATCACCCACGTAAACCGAAATTTTTAGTTTTTGAATGTAGGGTCTGATATTCTGCGGTGAAAGAAAATTATCAACTACAAAATTCCCTAGATTATCACCGATCTTTTCTTTAGAATTTTCAATCAGATTCGTGTGTGGGATTTTAAGACCTAACGGATAATTGAACAGCGCCGTCACAGCAAACCAATCTGCCAAAGCACCAACCATCGCCGCTTCTGAGAACGCCCGGATGTAGCCGATCCAATGCGAAGGATCCTGTTTTTGCAAAATCGTCATCGATATGAAAATAGCTGTCATCAGGATAAACAATCCTGTGGCCAATGTTTTATACCGTTTGAGCTGCTGTTTTTTCAATTCATCATTCATAGATCAGGAAAATCGAAAATCGTTCCAAACAAAATTATTGATATTTGGGGAAAATAATTTTATTTTTACAAGAAAGTATTTTTTTGATGTTGAAAAAAATTTTGAATATATTTCTGTTGATAATCGCATCTGTTATTGTTCTCACATATATCACGGGATACAATTATCTTTTCCGTGGAATCAGATTGACCTATCTCAGAGGTGAAAGCGGTCCGACAATAGATGACGGAAAAGATTTTCCTTCAAAAACCATTTCCAAAGGTGATTCAAAACCTTGGCCGAAAGACATCAATTATAATAAACAAAAACTGTCTCCTGAACTGGAAAAACATCTGAAAGAAAATGAATCGGTTTCATTTCTGGTAATTCAACACGGGAAAATCCTGCAGGAACATTATTGGGACGGTTATAACAAAACTACTGCCAGCAATTCTTTTTCCATGGCAAATACAGTTACAACTTTGCTCCTTGGAAAAGCAATCGATGATGAGAGAATAAAAAGCACCGAGCAGCCTTTTTCCGACATCTATCCAGAATTTTCCGGGAAACAGTACGGTAAAGAACTTACTTTAGAAGATCTTGCCTCTATGCAGGCTGGACTGGATTGGAAAGATGACCATAAAAGCCCTTTTTCAAAAAATGCGGAAACATATTATGGATTCTCTGTGGCTAATGTTGTTTTTGAAAGCCAGATCAAAACAAAACCTGGCAAAAAATTCGAATATCAAAGCGGTTCTATGCAGCTTCTGGGCTTTGCAATTGGCAGAGCAATGGGAATGCCATTGTCTTTCTATGCTTCCGCAAAACTCTGGAAACCTCTGGGAATGGAACAAAATGCAGAATGGACAACCGATGAACTTGGCATAGAAAAATCATTTTGCTGTATCCAATCCAATGCAAGAGATTTTGCCAAGATCGGTTCTTTGATTTTGAACAGAGGAAAATTCGACAATATTCCTTTGATCAATGAAGATTTTATCGCACGAATGACAACACCTACAGAAGGTTCGAATGGCATTTATGGATTAGGATTATGGACAAATTGCGATTCCAAGATCCATCATTATTATATGTGGGGACTTCACGGACAATTTGTGATCATGGTCCCTGAATATGATATGATCATCGTAAGGCTAGGAAAAAAAGAAACTGAGGAAAAAGACCGCAAAAACAGACCAAAAATCGTAGAATTCTACATCAATGAAGCTTTGAAATTTGCCAATAAGAATTAATCTGCGTCGTAATCCAACAATGCAAAAACACTTAATAGCGTGCTATTTTTAAGCTTTTGTTCCGCTTCTTTCATATATTGCGCATCATTATTTGCCGGAACATAGATCTCATAGAAGTTCTTGTTTCGTATCACAAACAAAGTCGACCCGATGATCATCGTAAGAATATCTTCGGATTTCGGGGCATTATGAAAAACTCCGGAAACAATTCCTCTTTTCACAATTTCATCAATTCTTCCAACACAGGTCTGGTAAAACTCCAGAAGGTCATCTTTCACGTTATCCAATGTACGCATCTCCTGCGTTACAAAACCATGAAAATAGCTATATTTGAAAAGCAAAGAGATCACATAATTCACTATTTCCTTCATTTGCATTTCTGGTTTTCCTTCCTTGATCGTCTGGGCAAACTCAGAAAAACTCTCTTTCGTTCGCTGAACACGATACTGATAGAGATAGGACATCATTTTTTCCTTAGATCCAAAATAATAAGATATCATCGCCACATTGATATTGGCCTTGGAACAAATATCTCTTACAGACGTCCCATCAAAGCCTTTTTTGGCAATTAGTTCTTCTGCAACATCTAGAATATTGATTTGTTTATCAGTAAATTTTTTTCGCATTTGCCATGAAAGATATTATGTAAAATTAACATATTTTTAATAATTAACAACAGATATTATTAAACATTTTAGAGCCTGCTTTTCCTCTTTCTGCTCCCGTTTTTCTTTTCGAAAAAGTTTCGTTCAAACCCAACAAAGCCATACATTGATTCAAATAAATAAGGAGATAAGCATGAATGCATGTGATCCTATATTTCAAAAAGGCATTAATTTGTTATCTTTGATAATGGATTTTCTGGATTTTCACCATCACAAACCAACTCAAATCGGAATTTATAATTTAGATTTAAATGAAAAAATCCCGACCAAGAGATTTTCAATTGGTCTTCATCCAAAAGACATCACAGGAAATTGGAAATCCGATTTTGAAAAAATCAAAGAAATCTCGCTTTCGGAAAACTGTCTTGCAATCGGAGAATGTGGTTTGGATGGGCTAATTTCTGTTGATGAAAAACTTCAAACCGACATTTTTCAAAGTCATATTACTTGGGCAGAAGAGATCAAAAAACCTATCATCATCCATTGCGTTCGTAGATTTTCACAAATCCTACATTTCAAAAAAACAAAAGTTCCCTTGATTATCCATGGTTTCAATAAGAAAGAAAATATCGCTCAAGAACTTTTGCAATCGGGGTTTTATCTGAGTTTTGGAAAAGCAGCTTTAGATAACTTATCTTTGCAAAAAATTATTAAAGATATTCCGCTTCAAAGAATGTTTCTTGAAACTGATAATGCTGATTTTGAGATTTCTTCCCTGTACGAAAAAGTTTCAGAGATCAAATCTATTTCTTTGGAAGATCTGAAAGCTCAGACGTGGGAAAATCTGGAAAATGTGATCAATTATGGATAAATTTTGGTTAGAGCGTACCGAATTACTGATAAAGGACGAAGGAATTGAAAAATTACAAAACGCTAAAGTTTTAGTTGTAGGATTAGGTGGTGTGGGTTCTTTCGCTGCAGAATTTCTTGCAAGAGCAGGTATCGGAAAAATGATAATTGCTGATGGTGACGTTGTGGACATTACCAATATCAACAGACAGTTACCCGCACTGCACTCAACAATTGGGCAACATAAAGTGGAATTGGTTGGTGACAGATTGATGGACATCAACCCAAAACTTGAGCTTACAAGGATCAACGAGTTTCTGGAGCCGGAAAGGATGGAAGAGTTGATCAAATCAGAAAAATTCGATTACGTTCTGGACTGCATCGATTCTTTGACCCCGAAATTAGCATTAATGATAACTTGTCGTAGAAACAGGGTAAAATTAGTATCATCCATGGGCGCAGGTGGAAAGACCGACCCAAGCAAAGTCATGGTTCGAGACCTTCACAAGACAAGAGATTGCCTTCTTGCAAGACAAGTGAGAAAACGTCTGAAAAAAGAAAAGATCAACAAAGGCTTTAGATGTGTTTTCTCTACAGAAGTACAAGACGAGAACAGTTTAAAAATGACCGACGGAACTAATTTTAAGAGGTCTTTTTATGGAACCATCAGTTTTATTCCTGCAATTTTTGGATTGTATGCTGCCGCGGAAGTCATCAATCATTTAACTGGAAGAAAATAATATTTTCTTATGAAAATAAACGGCTACCCTTTCCATGAAAAACTGAAAAAAAAATATGAGATAGACCTGCTATTTGATAAAGGGAAGTGGCTTTCTGTAGATAATATCAGGATCATTCATTTAAGATCATCGGAGAAACTTACCATAGATACTCATAGGATTGGTGTTTCCGTTTCCAAGAGGTTTTTCAAAAAGGCCGTTGACAGGAATCGCATAAAACGCTTATTAAGAGAATCTTACCGACTTAACAAATCGGTATACATCGATGCTTTCGGAGACCGGTCCATTGCCATGCTCTTCTGGGCTTCCAAAGATCTTCCGGAGCATTTTTCTGTAGTTGAAAAACAGTTTTTGGACCTCTGTAAAAAAAGATCCGGATAATATCGTATTTTAATTTGTAATTTTAATCCCAAAGAAATTACAAATGGAAAATATTTTACCTTACATTCTGAGTGCCTTTATTGGAATCGGATTGGCGGCGGCATCTGGCTTCAGAGTATTCCTACCAATGTTTGCTGTAAGTCTTGCATCATATCTTGGTTGGATCCCGATGTCGGATAACTTTGAGTGGCTGTCCGGATTACCTATACTTATCACGACCGGAGTTGCAACCATCATAGAAATTATGGCTTACTATATTCCTGTTGTAGATAATTTTCTGGACACGATCACTATTCCATTGGCAACTATTGCCGGTTCTATTCTATTTGCAAGCCAGTTCATGGAATTGGGAACATTTCCTCAATGGGCTCTGGCACTGGTTGCAGGAGGAGGAACTGCAGCAACGATAGCTTCTGGATTTGCCGGAACACGAGCCGCGTCAACAGCTACAACAGCTGGAATAGGCAATAATGTAGTCGCAACTACAGAAACGGCTGGAGCGGGATTGATGTCGATTCTTTCTATTTTTCTGCCTGTGATTGCTTTTATTTTTGCGATAGCATTGATAGTTCTGGTTTTATTTTTTGGACGAAAACTTTGGCGGAGGATGAAAAAGCAGAATTCTGGAATATTTTGAAACAAAAAAAACTCCCGCTGTTGCGGGAGTTTTTTTTTAAAGATTATCAATCAATCAATTATTGAACTTTGATATCATCAATTTGAATTGTTGTTGTTACAACAGGGTCAGCAGGAGTACCATCAGTACCTTTTCCTATATATTTAAATACAATAAATCCTTTTCCTATAACAGCAGCTGGAATATTATATGTTCCCGCAGAAGCTAGAGTTCCGTAACCAGAAGTTGGGGTTTTAGGAATTGTAAAGCTTGAGGTTATATCTGTTAATGTAGCTGTAGAAATATCTGAGCCTGGAACATAATCTGTAGTTGTATAAACTTTTAAAGCATCTCCGTTATAAAAACCAACATTTACTCTAAAGGTCAATGAATTTGCTGCTGTGAAATCTACAGGTACCATAAATAAGTTCTGAAAAACTCCCGTACCCGCATTTGCAGACATCTGAATATACTTGTTACTACTGAATGTTTTAATCTGCCAGTATCTGTTTCCTCTATAAGCATAATTGAAATATTTAGGAAACAATGCATTGTCTACAGAATAGCTTTCAAAATCCTCAGTAAATGCTCCTAAATAGCTAAGGTCTGTACCTCCAACAATCCCTGTAGCCTGACGAGGATTGCTAAAGTTAATATCTTCAATCCCTCTTGTATAGGCTTGGTTGGTATAGCTTGTTGTTGCTGGATTAGAAGTAGATGTATAGCGACTTAAACAAAGTGTTATATCACCACTCCCAGAATATTTAGGAGAAATAGGTGTTTTTGCATAAGTTGCAAAGTTACTAAAACGAAGATTTAAACTTCCTCCCGCTTTGTCTACGATATAACGATCTCCTGTCCCAGTGTCGTCAGCAAAGTTTTTTGTTAAATCTCCCTCTTGAAACTGGACATTCTTAATTTTGATTAATTGATTGATATGTGAATCATCTTTGAGAGCATCTGCAATAGAGTTGAATTCTAAAGGAACAATATCTACTTTTACAGGTTTTTGTCCATCACATACACGAGCCATATAGTTAGAAAGTCTTGTTGGTTCTATTCTTCCTACAGGATAACTTGGATCATATATTCCTACTTTTATGTTTTTGTTAGAAACTTGAACAATAAGTCCTTTTAGGTTAATTCTAACCAAGGCTCCAGCAGGAAAATCAAGATATTGATTTGCTCCATTAATATCAATTTCTATCCCTTGAGTTGGGTTTTCAGCTTTATCTTGAAGAAACATGATCTTGTAAATGTTTCCTGATTCATCATTAGAAGAAACATAAGCTTCTACAATATAATCTTCAGCAATAATATCTGAGCTAGTAGGTTTTGCTTTTGCAATACTTACTAAATCTGACAATTTATGGTTAGCTGCATCAAACCTGTTGTTACACTGTAATTCCGGCACATCATAATCATCGGATTTTACACACGATGAAAGTGCAATAGCCGAAAGGACACTAAATATGGTCGCTTTAAAATATATATTTTTCATTGTTTTGATTTTTAAAATTTATTTTTTTTAGAATCTGAATTGGACATTAACAAAATATGACCTTCCTTGAGAGTACCAATATTTTGGAGCGAAAACCATATTTCCACTATCTCTATCAGCAGCATAATCAACATAATTAACATTTCTTGTTTGTTCGAAACCGCCTGTAATATATCTTCTATTGTTTAGAATATTATTAACTGAAGCAGAGATTAAAACATAATATTTACCCATCAACCATGATTTTCCAATATTTGCATTGAAGAAAAATGCTTCTGGTAGTTTAACTGGAGACAATACTCTGGAAAGCTCTTCAGGGTTTACATCGTCGTAAGGAACCCCAGAGTTTTGATTTGTATAGAATCTATCAGACCTAATTACAGGTGACGGGTCTAAATAAGAATGTCCAAAATAATTCCAGTTAGCTCCAATCCACCAATATTTTGGAGAACTATAACGTAATCCTAAAGAGTATGATTCTTGAGGTGTTCCTCCTTGTTTATAGTTTTTTAATGTAGCTGTTCCCATATTAGTATAGGATCTTGATACAACATTTCCACTAGCATTAACTTCTCTAAATGTGCCAACAGCATCAGATGCAAAATAAACAGTTGGATTATTAGTATAGATATATTGTCCTAAACTTACTAATCCGTTCGCTGTTAAGGTCGGTGTAATCTTTACTTGAGCACCCAATTCAACTCCCATATTTTGTTTATTTACATCCGAAAGTACCTGTGTAATAAATGCCCCTTCCTGAACTGGAGTTTGATCCCCCGTTTCACTTAGAGTAGATAATTTAATTCCGTCAGCAAAAAATCTCTGAACATTAGTATCATTTTGAGTATTAACAATATAACCAGTTAATCTCATTTTGAAAATTGGAGTGGACACTACATAGCTTAAATCGTTAGCATCAATAATAACATTTTTGATATTTGGTGTAGTTACACCACTTACCCTCGCATTAAAATAAATATCATTAAGGAATGGCGATTGTGTAAAGTAAGCGCCATTATACACTAAGAAGTTCCTACCATCAAGTCTATATGTAACTTGACCTTTAAGACCAACATTCCAAAAATTTTGATCTCCTCCTTTTCCAAAAGATGATGGATACAAATAATGTAAAAATTTTCCTTCTCTATTATTATTAGTATAACCAAATAATCCAGAAACAAACACATCAAATTTACCTGTTGAGAATTTCAATGCTGGATTAACTTTTACCTCTTGTCTTCTGAAGATATAATCGTATCCTATTTTATCCCCTTCTTTTTTTGCAACAGAAGCATTATCTTCATTCAAGTTATATTTACCAAAAAATCGATCTCCTGTTGTATTTGAAGCAAAAGCGTCCATATTAAGTGCAAAATCAGCGCCTAATAAATCGTTAACTTCTCTATATTGCTCTGAAGTATAATTTTGATAGGATAAGTTTAATATAAAACGAGACTTATCACTAAAATTATAAGTATAATGAGTAGCTACGTTCCATATTTTATCATCTTTAACATCGTTAACTAAAAAATAAGCTGCTCTCCTTCCTCCAAACTCGTTCCAGTAAAGATCTCCATTTCTATTTTTATCGTAAAGAGTATCCCAATTAATTTGCGTATGAGACTGGTCATTATTTGTCCACCAATCCATTCTTTCATCTATATTCTGAAGTTGATCAGGTGATGGACTCTTATAATTTTGCCAATAGCTAGGAAGATTACGATAGTACGTTGGAGATGGGTTAAGTGCTCTATACCAATCTAATCTAGAAGCCTTCTCTTTTCCAAACTGGTAAGATACGCTTGTCCATAATTGAGAATTTTTATTGATTTTCCAATAATCAGAAAGTTGGAATATTGGCTGGAATCCTTTTCTAACTCTTTCATTACGCTTTTCTCCACCTTGCCATCCCCAATAAGAGTTGTAATGAATCCCCCTAAAATCATAAACCTCTTGTGTATTAGGACTAGAAGTACTTCTAGTATATTTAGATCCTATCGCGTTAAATGTTAAAGAGTGCTTATCACTAAATCTTTTTTCAATTCCTAAATAACCACTGTATGCATCATAAAATGTTCCCTCTTGGATACCTTCTTCCGCCCATCTTCTAGCAATCATTCCTGTAAACGCCCAACCGCTTTTTGACATTCCGGAAGAAAATCTATAAGACAATCTATTAGTATAATTTCTATTAGTAAGGGAATAAGTTAATTGGCTTCCTTTTCTATATTCACTCGCTTTTGTATTTTTATAAACGACTCCTGTAGTTCCACCAAATGCATATTCTGATGGAGCATGGTTTGTAGCAATTTCTGGATAACGAGTAATTTCATTTAACCCTCCCCAAGTACTAAAATCCACATTTCCATCATCGCCAGCAGCCATAGAGATACCGTTCATCATGTTTTCAGATGTTCTGCCATCAATTCCTCTAGGTCTGAACCAATAAAACCCTAAATCATAGCTCGCAGTTCTGTTAAAAACATCCTGAGACGATTGTAATAACCCCACAGTTGAAGTTTGGTTGTTGTCCTCATCACCACCAGAACTATCCAAGATTGCAAGACCTTGGTCTGCGCCTGTCAAGGCAGAATAAAGGGTAATAACCCCCAAATCTTTTCTTTTTTCCGTAGTAACATCAAATTCCAAAGTTTTAGTTTCGAAGTTTGGTTTTGTCACCACAATTTGATAATGTCCGGATTTCAGATCTACAAATTGGAAATATCCAATTTTGTCCGCTGAAACTCCATTACCTTCTCCTTTCAGGTCAACTTGTGCTTTCTCTACCGGTTTTCCGTCAGCATCTTTCAGGTATGCAAAGACCGTGGTCTGTGCGAAGTAAAATGACGCTGGAAGCATTGTAAACAAGGAGATTAATGATAATTTTTTAATCATAAATCAATTAGGTTTTGTTTGCTCTTTTTTTCTAATATACAGTCCGTTATGCACGGAACGCAAATGTATATAAATTTTTGATAATTAAAACTTTTTAACATTTTTTTTATTTTAACAAATTGTCAATTTTTTGAATCATAATTAGCAATTGTTAAAAATTTGAAATTTTTATTTTGCAACTATTCAAAAAAAATTACTTTTGTAGCCTTACATATTTTATTTATGAAAAATATTTTAAGCTTAATAGCTATATTTAGTATCTCCTTAATATCTGCACAGCAAAAGAGACAAGTACGTGCTGCGACTGTCGGTTTTCTGAACGTTGAAAACCTTTGGGACACCGTACGTTCTGCTGATTATATAGATGGAACCAAAGATAGAAGTAACCCTGCTTTCCACAGAAGCGTACCTTTGGATTCTATAAAATATCTTGAAGTAACTGAAAAAGACTACAAAGGTCCTTGGAATGATGAGTCACTTGTAGGTAAAAAAGTAGTGAGAATACAAGGAGGTTCTGAAGAGTTCACACCAAAAAGCGGAAAAAACTACAACTATAAGGTCTATAAACAAAAACTAGAGAACGAGGCAAAAGTGATCTCAGAAATGGGAAAAGCTTATACCAATACAGCTCCAGTTGTTGTTGGTCTCCTGGAAGTAGAGAACCGTCAGGTTGTTGAAGATCTTGTAAAAGAACCTTCAATTGCTAAGTATGATTATGGTGTTGTTCATTACAACTCTTATGATTATAGAGGAATTGATGTGGCATTCATTTACCAAAAAAGGAGATTTTCTCCTTCCAAATCTTGGAAAAAAGAAGTGAAGATCTTTGGAGATAATGGAAACAGAGAATATACGAGAGATATTTTGGTATTAACCGGATTCTTGGATAACGAGAAAGTTGCATTTTTTCTAAACCACTGGCCATCCAGAAGAGGTGGAGAAGCTGCTTCTCTCCCCAAACGTAATGCAGCTGCATTGGTACTTAAACAACAGATGGATAGCGTAAGAGCACTAGACCCTTCTACCAAATTGTTTGCAATGGGAGATTTCAATGATGACCCGGTAAGCTCAAGTTTGAAAAACGGACTTAAGGCTGTAGGAAATCCAAAGGACCTTTCTGAGACATCTCCATATCTTAACCTCATGTATCCTTTATATAAAAAAGGTGTAGCTTCTTTAGCTTATCAAGATGCTCCTAACTTATTCGATCAGATCATTGTTTCATCCAATCTTAATTCTCCGAATAAGGAATTAAGAAAAGATTACACAGTGTTCAAAGCAGAGATCTTTGCTCCTGCCTATCTCGTGACCAAAGAAGGTAATTATAAAGGCTATCCTTTCCGTTCCTGGAGTGGCGACACATTTACCGGAGGTTATTCCGATCACTTCCCGGCATTTGTTGTCTTACAAAAAGAACCTTAAAAATATAGACCGTTTCAAATCTTTGGAACGGTTTTTTGTTTAATTAAGTTTATATTTTGATCAATATGAGAAACTTAATCGTCTTTGCCATATTTTCCGTTTTCATCTGGTCTTGCTCAACAAGTTCCAGGAAATTGCCGGAAAACCAGAAAACTTCATTTTCGACCCAGAAGAAAACCGACTCTGCTGATGAATGGGAAATCACAGTTTTCGATGCAGATTATGAAAGTTTTGTGGCGACAAGAGCACAGCCCAGATCTATGTTCACAGAAAGTAGTTTAAAATCCCGAAACACAATTTTAGTCAACGAATGGAACTCCAGATTCTATTCCGGCGTGAATCGGAATTTTTACGAAGTGGCGATCGATTATGACCCAAAAGAAAATTACGGTTTCGACTTCGAATACAGATTATACCAATTCTTTGCATATTGCAATTGGAAATACGGCATTCGTTTCAACGGTCTTAGAGGAATTGATAAAACAAAATAAAAAGCTCAACGAAATTTCATTGAGCTTTTTATAATATGAAGTTTAGAAAAAAATCTAACTTCTAACATCTTGGATCTAACTTCTATCAAGCAATTCCTTCTTCCTCTCCTTTCAGCTTTTCAGCATTTTCCGCCATGATCACAGCATCCATCATTTCCTGGATATCACCATTCATATAAGCATCAAGGTTGTAGATAGACTTATTGATTCTATGGTCGGTAACTCTTCCTTGCGGATAGTTATAAGTCTTGATCTTTGCAGAACGGTCACCTGTGGAAACCATCGTTTTTCTCTGCGCCGCAATGTCGCCGACAACCTCCTGAAGTTTTATATCGTACAATTTCGCTCTCAGCATTTCCATCGCTAATTCCCTGTTGGCCAACTGAGAACGCGCTTGCTGACAAACCACAACCAATCCGGAAGGTTTGTGTGTCAATTGAACTTTTGTTTCAACCTTGTTTACGTTTTGTCCACCTGCACCTCCGGAACGGGAAGTCTGCATCTCGATATCTGCTGGATTGATTTCCACATCCACTTCCTCAGCTTCCGGCAAAACTGCGATCGTGATCGCGGAGGTATGAACACGACCCTGAGATTCGGTTTCAGGAACACGTTGCACACGATGAACCCCGGATTCGAATTTCATGATCCCGTACACACTTTCACCCTGTACTTTCATGATCAATTCTTTGTAGCCTTTTGAAGCTTCGCTGGAGTCTGTAACTTCGTGTTTCCAACCTTTTGTTTTGAAATACATCGTGTACATTCTGTACATATCTTCCACAAAGATCGCCGCCTCATCTCCACCAGTTCCGGAACGCATTTCCAGAATGATATTTTTATCATCGGCAGGGTCTTTCGGAATCAGAAGATATTTCAAATCCTCTTCAAAAGCGGGAAGCTTGTCCACTGCTTCATACTTCTCCTGCTTCGCCATTTCCACGAATTCTTTATCAGAGCCATCTGCAATAATCTCATCAGATTCGGCAATCGTATCAAGAGCCCTTTTATATTCATCGAATACTTTTACGATCTTTCCCAGATCGCTGTATTCTTTGTTAAGTGTAGAATATTTTTTTTGGTCCGAGATCACATCCGGTTGGATAATAAGATCGGCGACCTCGTTATATCGTTGTTTTATCGCTTCCAGTTTCGGAATTAATGACTTGGACATAGGTAAATTTTAGTTTGCAAAGATAATGATTTAAGATTTAAGTTGGAAGCTAGATATCGGATGTCGAAAGTTTCCAAAATTATTTTTTGAAACCACACGTGAAAAGGTTTTTTGTGACTTTGTGGTTAATAATAACAAAAATCCACTCTCAAGAGAGTGGATCTATTATATATTGTTTCGCTTTGAGTGCAATCTCTCACGAAAAGAAAAATTGCCAAATTAATGGTGGTGACCGTGAGAAACAGGTTTTTCTCCTGCAGGTCTTTGGTAGATAACTTCTACACCTTCCTGTTCATACAATTTTTTGTATCTCACTTGTTCTGGGTCAAAGTTTTTGTTGATTTTCCCAAAATATTCTGCTACTCCTTCTGTTAACCAAAGTGGTACGATGAATCCGAAGAACATCAAAATACACCAGAATCCACAAATCATCATTGTGAAGAAATAAACGGTCCAAAGAAATTGGTAAAACGGCCAGAATGCTGATAACATCATAATGCTATATATTTTGAGCAAAAATAGAGGTTTTTATTCTATCTCACAAAATTTCTGAATTGATTTTTTTCATTTTGCTGAACTTTTAGTTTTTAGTATTTTCGTAAGGTTTTAAAAATGTTTGCTTTGCCGGGATTATTTTAAACGCAAAGTCCGCAAAGAATTATAATTCAACAATCTGTTTTTAAGGTCGCAAAGCCGTAAAACTTAGCAAAGAAAAAATATTTCTTTACTTATTTTAAGGCTCTTCTGTGGCTTTTGTGGTTAGATAAAATTTAAAAATTATACAATGAGTTTCAGAATTGAAAAAGACACGATGGGCGAAGTGCAAGTGCCTGCTGATAAATTTTGGGGTGCGCAGACGGAGCGTTCCAGAAATAATTTCAAAATCGGTCCGGAAGGAAGTATGCCACGCGAAATCATCGATGCATTTGCTTACCTGAAAAAAGCAGCGGCTTTTACCAATGCAGAATTGGGCGTTCTTTCCAATGAGAAAAGAGATGCAATCGGGAAAGTCTGTGATGAGATTCTTGCAGGAGAGCTGTATGACCAATTTCCTCTTGTGATTTGGCAGACTGGTTCCGGAACGCAGTCCAATATGAACGTGAACGAAGTTGTTGCGAACAAATCTCACGTGAACAGCGGCGGAAAATTAGGAGAAAAAACAGAAGTTCACCCGAACGATGATGTGAACAAATCACAGTCTTCTAACGATACTTATCCAACAGCAATGCATATTGCAGCTTACACAAAAGTTGTAAAAGAGACGCTTCCTGCTTTGGAAAAGTTGAGAAATACATTGGACGAAAAAGCGAAAAAATTCCAGAATATTGTAAAAATCGGAAGAACGCATCTTATGGATGCAACGCCTTTGACACTTGGACAAGAATTTTCCGGTTATGTTGCTCAGCTGGACTATGCAAAAAAAGCGATCAACAATACGCTTGACCATTTGAAAGAATTGGCTCTTGGTGGAACTGCGGTTGGAACAGGACTTAACACTCCGAAAGGTTATGATGTTGTGGTGGCGAAATATATTGCAGATTTTACAGGCCTACCTTTTGTGACAGCTCCGAATAAATTCGAGGCTTTGGCAGCTCACGACGGAATTGTGGAAACTCACGGCGCGTTGAAGCAATTGGCGGTTTCTCTTTATAAGATTGCTCAGGATGTTAGATTGTTGGCTTCTGGTCCGCGTTCTGGAATTGGTGAAATCCACATTCCAGAAAACGAACCTGGTTCTTCTATTATGCCTGGAAAAGTGAATCCTACGCAGAACGAAGCTTTGACGATGGTTTGTGCACAAGTTCTTGGAAATGACACAACGATTTCTTTCGCAGGAACGCAAGGAAATTACGAACTGAATGTTTTCAAACCAGTGATGGCAGCAAACTTCTTGCAGTCTGCACAATTGTTGGCTGATGCGATGATTTCATTCAACGACCATTGTGCTGTTGGAATCGAACCAAATGAACCGAGAATCAAGGAATTGGTTGATAAATCATTAATGTTGGTGACTGCACTTAATACGCACATCGGTTACGAAAACGCAGCGAAAATTGCTAAAACAGCTCACAAGAACGGAACGACTTTGAAAGAAGAAGCTGTGAATCTTGGTCTTTTGACAGCAGAACAATTTGATGAGTGGGTGAAACCAGAAGATATGGTCGGAAGTCTTAAATAGATAATGGACTTTTAGACAAAAGATAATAGACAAACTCCGAGGCAATTCTCGGAGTTTTATTTTTTTATTAAATTTCCAGTATGAATATTGATATAATTCTTGACCAAATTTTCAAGCTTCCAGAACATTCTAAATCAGTTTTAAAGAATTTGATTTCAGAAGTTGAGTTTCCGAAAGACAGCATTATCATCAAAGCCGGAAAAGTTGAAAGAACGATTTATTTCATCAAAAAAGGAATTGTGAGGGCTTTTGTCCCGCAAGAAAATCAAGACCTTACATTTTGGTTTGGAAAAGAAGGTGATGTGGTTTTACCAATGAAAAGTTATGTTGATAATCATCAGAATTATGAAAACATTCAGGTTTTGGAATATTGTACTTTATATCAATTGAAAATCGATGATTTGAGACAATTATTTGAAACTGATATCCATATTGCGAATTGGGGAAGAAAATTAGCCGAAAAAGAATTGGTGAAAACCGAAGAACTCTTCATTTCCCGACAATTCAGGACAGCAAGTCAGCGTTATGAAGAACTTTTGACAAAACAGCCTGAAATTATTCAGCGAGTGCAATTGGGTTACATTGCTTCATATCTGGGAATCACACAAGTTAGTCTGAGCAGAATCCGTAGTGAAATCTGATTTATTTTTTTAACATTTGTAAAAAGATTCGAAGCATCCAATTCGGAAATTTGCATCATTAAAATTGATAAATAAATGAACTGGATTTTTTTAATTCTTGGAGGACTCTTTGAAGTTGGATTTACATCTTGTTTAGGAAAAGCAAAAGAAACATCGGGCACAGAATCTTACCTATGGTACGCAGGATTTGGAATATCTCTGATTGCAAGTATGCTTCTGCTAATCAAAGCAACTCAAACGCTTCCATTGGGAACCGCTTATGCAGTATGGACAGGAATCGGAGCTGTAGGAACCGTTCTGGTTGGGATTTTTATTTTTAAAGAACCTGCGACATTCTGGCGCTTATTTTTTATTTTCACATTAATTGCTTCCATCGTTGGACTGAAAGCTGTTTCTTCACATTAAATGTTAAAATTCAACCACATAGGCACATAGAATTGAAATGTCCATTTTCTATAAAGATTAAATAGAATTGTAATAGAATCTATTTAATCTTCATTTTTATAAAACTATGTGTCTATGTGGTTTAAAAGATTAAATTGAAGTTACCTGGTCTGCAAAATATTGCTCCAAATCCCTCAGCGTTTCCGGCGAAGTCTGGATATCTCTTACCAATTCACCTTTGTTGATGACCACAATCCTTTCGCAGACTTCCGTTGTGTGAGCCAAATCGTGGCTGGAAATCAGGAATGTAGAGTCTGAGTTTTGTGACCAATCTCTGATAAGGTTTTTCAACTTGATTTGAGTTGATGGGTCAAGGTTCGCAAAAGGTTCATCGAGAATGATAATTGCCGGAGTTCCGATTAATGCACCGATGATTCCAACTTTTTTCATATTTCCTTTGGAAAGGTCGCGGATGTATTTTTTCGCATTCAGAATTTCTCCGTTGAAAAAATCGGTGAAGTTTTTCAGGAATTCATCAACATTCGCTTTGCTTTGACCTCTTAGTTCTCCCAAAAAATAGAAATATTCTTCCGGAGTCAGATAGCCAATCAGAAAAGTTTCATCGATAAAAGCACCGACTTTGTTTTTCCAACTTTCGGATTCGTTGACTTTCTCTTCGTCGATGGAAACATAGCCTGAACTCGGTTCTATCAAATCCAGAATCAAACTGAATAATGTCGTTTTTCCCGCGCCATTATTTCCGACCAAACCAATGGTTTGACCTTTTGGAAATTCTAGGTTTTCTATGGATAAGACTTTTTTTGTTTCGTAAACTTTGGAAAGGTTATTTATTGTTATCATTTTTATTGAGATTTTTGATGTTGGATTTTTTGAACACAAAGTCCACAAAGATTTTTTATAATTATTGAAAATACTTTAAGGTTCACAAAGGCGTAAAACTTAACAAAGAAAAATTTTAAGTCTAATTTCCTTTGAAAGCTTTGATGGTTGAGTATTTTTCTTTTTTATACAATTTGACAATGAAATCGAAGAACTTTTCTCTAAGGAAAAAGCCGATCAACCCCAAAACGCCCAGACTAGCCACAGCTGCTGTTGTTCCGAAAAAATATTTTGAAACTCCGAAAACCGCCATTGGCAATACCATTTGTGGCAAAAGAAGCAAGATGTTTTTGAAACTGAAGTTATTTTTCTTTCCTAATGTTTTTCCCCTCGCATTGAGGTCAATTGGATTTTTGTTAAACGCGCCAGACAACAAAACGACCTGAGAATTGACACCGACATTGTAAAGTCCGGCCGCTAAAAAGGTGAAATACAAATCCCAACTTACGAACGCATAACCGACTGCCAAAACCATACTTACGGCAACGGCGCTCACAATCATCCACCATTTGGCTTTCAGATATTCTTTGTAGGGAACGTTGAGTGTCATCATCAGCGGATAATAGGAGCTGTCGAACGAAGGAACTCTTTGCCCAAACAAAAATAGAAATCCACCTGTAACGAAAAGCCCCATAAATAATTGCATATAAGCGGTTTTATAAGCCGGAGAACTGAACAAAAGCAAGCCATAAAACAAGAACAGAAAACTTCCCAAAGCAATGGATTTTGCGGCTTTGCTTCGTTTTATCATTCGGATATCGTTGTTGATGAAGGTTCCGAGAACCCCATATTTATTAAGAAACTGAATGTTTTCTGTCTTGCCGACTTCCTGCTTCATTTCCAGACCTTTGTCGAGATAGAAGTTTTCATAGATGAACTTTCTACAGAAAACATAAAGAAGACCGAATATCGCAATCGGCAATACAATCACGTACCAATGGCCATAAAACATCATAAAGAATTTCTCAGAAGCCGATGACAATGCAATAACATTATAATAATCCAATCCGCCAACAAAGACCAAAAGTCCGCCAATAATCCAAACGGCTAAATCTTTACCGTTCAGAAGAATATTGATCAAATTAATAGTAAAACTCAGAATAATTATTGCCAAAATCCAAGAAAAACTTCCCAAGACCGAATAGCCATTATAAAGCAAAATTCCTAGCAACGGCACATAAATAAAAAATCCTCCCCAACTGAAAAATGACAGAAAAGTTTTGCTAATCATATAATTGACCAACGTACTTTTCTTGATATTCATCGTCAGAAAAGGTTTGATATTCTGAGTTGGCATCTGTTGGAAAAAATACCTTAGGAACAGATCTGCTATCAGCCAATAAATCAGAAACTTGCTAATAAATGGCAATGGGTCAATATGCAGTTTTTGTCTCGGGAAGTAAAATGCGCCGAAAGCAACAAATACAAATAGCGCAAGAATGTACAAGACTCCCAAAAGCTGAAAGATCTTGACCACAATATTGGCTGCCAGAGAACTTGACCGGAAAAAATTTTTGAATTCTAATCTGACGAATCGTTGCAACATAAAGCTTATTTTTTGTTAAATGTAATGAATTCTGAATATTAATAGATTTTCTATATATTAAGTTCACAGTTTGTGGATTTTGTTACAAAAATTTTGATTTATCAACAATTGTATGTGGATTTCTTGAGTAAAACTAAATTTCGAAAATTTATAAAAAATTCTACCTTTGTACAATGGTACAGAAGGAAACATTATCGTCGCTTACGCAGGGTAATTTTGCAAAGGAACTCTCTATTTCGGATGGCAAAATGCCGCCTAATGCATTGGACTTTGAGAAAATTGTGATCGGAACTTTTTTAATTGACAGAAAAGGGCTTGATCATTCCATTGACTTATTGACACCTGAAGTTTTTTACGACCCGAGACATCAGACCATTTTCGCGTCGATTCTGAAGCTGTATGAGAGCAACTCTCCTATCGACCTGATGACCGTGATCCAAGACCTTAAAAAGAATGAAAAACTGAATCTTGCCGGCGGCGACCATTATATCATTGACTTGACAATGGGTGTAAGTTCTTCTGCACATATCGAATATCACGTACGTGTAATTCTTGAAAAATATATTCTTCGTTCCTTGATCAATGTTTCGGCGAACGTGATTGACAGTTCCTACAAAGAATCAACAGACGTTTTCGAATTGTTGGACAAGGCGGAACAATCATTTTTTGAAATCACGAACGGGACCATTAAAAAAGGTTTCGACACGGCCAATTCGCTAGTAAAAGAGGCTATTGATAAAATCAAATCGCTAAAAGACAAGGAAGGATTATCAGGGGTTCCATCTGGATTTACAGCTTTAGATAAAGAAACAGGTGGCTGGCAAAATTCTGACCTTATTATTATCGCGGCAAGACCTGCGATGGGAAAAACGGCTTTTATTCTTTCTATGGCGAGAAACATGTGTGTGGACTACAATATCCCAATGGCCTTGTTCTCTCTGGAGATGGCTTCTGTTCAGTTGATCACAAGGATGATCTCATCCGAGACAGGAATTTCATCAGAGAAATTAAGAAAAGGTCAAATGGCAGATGAAGAATGGCAAAGATTGTTTACCAATGTTTCTGCTTTGGAAAATGCACCTCTTTATATTGATGAAACACCTTCACTATCAATATTCGATTTTCGCGCAAAGTGCAGAAGATTGGTAATGCAACATGGTGTAAAGATCATTATGGTCGATTATCTTCAGCTGATGACCGCCAGTTCCGGAAAAGGAGGCGGAAACCGTGAGCAGGAGATCTCTATGATTTCCCGATCCCTAAAAGCCATCGCAAAAGAGCTGAATGTTCCAGTAATTGCATTATCCCAGCTATCGAGAAGTGTGGAAACAAGACCTGGAAAAAGGCCAATGCTTTCTGACCTCAGGGAATCTGGGGCGATCGAGCAGGATGCAGATATCGTCTCGTTCATTTTCCGACCAGAGTATTATAAAATTGCTGTTTGGGATAATGATGAAGAAGGCGCAGAAACCAGCACAGAAAATCAAGCCGAGATCATCATTGCAAAACATAGAAATGGTGCGACAGCTGATGTAAGATTAGCATTCCACAAAAACATCGGTAAGTTTGCCGACCTTGGAACGAATTACGAATATACTCCTTCCAACTTTGGACAGAAAGACGAGCCTTCTGGTTTTGATAAAATCAATATCACGATCGATCCGGGAGCCGCTTTCGGATTACCAAACAACAATAATGTTTCAGGCTCTGCAATGAATGACGATGATGACGATGATATGCCATTCTAAATTCTTTTTCTGATTTGAGAATCGAGATCTTTACAGATGGTGCCTGTAGTGGAAATCCCGGACCTGGCGGTTACGGGATACTAATGCGCGTTCCTGAAAAAAAATACCAGAAAACCTATTCCAAAGGTTTCCGAAAAACAACCAATAACAGAATGGAATTAATGGCTGTTATAGTTGCTCTTGGAAATCTAAAAACTTCTGATAATGATATCCATATCTTCACTGACAGCAAATATGTTGCAGATGCCATCAATCAAAAATGGATCTACGGTTGGATAAAACGAGGCTGGAAAAATGTGAAAAACCCAGACCTTTGGAAAGAATTTTACCAATTATATCAACTTCATCAACCTAAATTCCATTGGATCAAAGGTCATGCTGGTCATCCTGAAAATGAGCTATGTGACCAATTAGCTGTTGCAGCTGCAAAATCCGGAAAGCTGGCAATTGATGCTTATTTTGAGAACCAGAATTAAAATATTTTTTTGATTTATTAAATTATCTTTGAACGATTAAACAATATAACATCAATAATCCATGAAAAAACATTTACATTTTCTTTTTTTACTTTTATTTTCTACAAGATTATTATCACAAGATGGAAGCCTTGATAATTCTTTTAATGATTCTAATATTGGAATTAATGATGGTTTAGTCCTAGGCATAACCCTACAACCTGATAAAAAAATACTGGTTTCTGGGAGATTTAATTCTTACAATGGCAATATTAGAAATAATATCGCTCGGTTAAATCCGGACGGAACTTTAGATTCGGGTTTTAATCCTGTTTCAGGATCTAATCAACAGATTCACATTTCTACTGTTCAACCTGATGGAAAAATCTTAATTGGTGGCTATTTTGATACCTACAACGGAGTTTCTAGAAATCGTATTGCTCGTCTGGATGTAGATGGATCATTAGACACTTCCTTTAACCCTGGCAATGGCGCCAACGATATTATCAACAACATTGTTTTACTACCTGATGGTAAAATATTAATTGGAGGTTATTTTACTTCATACAATGGCATATCTAGAAATCGTATTGCCCGACTAAATGCGGATGGATCATTGGACTCTAATTTTAATTATAGTTCTGGGGCAAACAACAATATTCATGATCTAATTTTACAACCTGATGGTAAAATTTTAATTGTGGGGGATTTTATGACCTTTAATGATATCTCAATGAGGTATATTGCGAGATTAAACTCTGATGGTACATTAGATACAAGCTTTACAGGTAATGCTTCAAATACCATAACTAGTATTTTATTACAAAAAGATGGAAAGATTTTAATAGCAGGTTATTTTACAACTTATAATGGGGTTGCTAGAAATCGTGTTGCTCGTCTAACCTCGAATGGCGCATTAGACACAGAATTCGATCCTGGTGATGGTGCAAATGGCACTATTTATAGTATGGCTTCTCAATCTGATGGCAAGATCCTTATTGGTGGTGATTTTACAACATACAACAATAATACAGCGATACGCCTTGCTCGTCTTAATAGCAATGGTTCTATCGACAATTCTTTTAATGTTGGAACAGGAACAAATAGTAACATCCTTGATATCGTTTTACAATCAGATAACAAAATACTTGTTGGAGGAGCTTTCAGTATATACAATAGTATTACAAAGAAAAGCCTAATTCGCTTAAACAATGAGCCCATTTTAAGCACCACAGATTTTATGCGTAAGAATATATTCTCATATCCTAATCCAGTAAAAGATATATTATATATTGAAAATGCCTTTAATAATAAAGTTTACATTTATAATATGATTGGGAATTTGGTTAAGGAATTTGAAATTTCTAACAATAAAACCAACATAAATCTTAGCTCACTTGAAAAAGGCAATTACATTTTGATAAGTACTAATGGAAAAGAGCAAAAAACATTTAAAATTATCAAACAATAAATATTAAAAACCCTAATCTGTCTACAATCCTTGTAGGCAGATTGTATTGTTAAGCATTCCAAAAATCTCTGTCCAGACTTCTATACTGTATTGCCTCAGAAATATGGTCTCCCTGGATATTTTCAGAATTTTCCAGATCTGCGATGGTTCTTGCAACTTTTAAAATTCTATCATAGGCCCTTGCGGAGAGATTGAGTTTCATCATAGCGGCTTTTATTAATAGCTGAGAATATTCATCTAATTCGCAATATTTTTCGATTTCTTTTGGTCCCATCTGCGCATTATAATTGACCTCAGAATCTTTATATCTTTCATTCTGAATATCCCTCGCATCGTTTACTCTTTTCCTGATCTTCGCACTGCTTTCCCCTTTCTTTTTATCGGCCAATTGTTCATATTCTACTTTTGAAACTTCGATATGAATATCGATCCTATCGAGAAGAGGTCCGGACAATTTGTTCATATATCGTTGCATTTCCATGGTTGAGGAAGTGTTATTCGGGTCATCCGGAAAATAACCGCTGGGACTGGGGTTCATACTTGCAACCAACATAAAACTTGCAGGATACTCGATAGTAAATTTGGCTCGCGAAATAGTTACGACACGATCTTCCAAGGGTTGCCTCATCACTTCGAGAACCGTTCTCTTGAATTCGGGCATTTCATCTAAAAATAGGACGCCATTGTGGGCGAGAGAAATTTCTCCCGGCTGGGGATAACTTCCTCCTCCGACAAGTGCAACATCAGAAATCGTATGATGTGGGGATCTAAATGGCCTTATTGTTATCAATGATGTTTCTGTCCCCATTTTTCCTGCTACAGAATGAATCTTCGTTGTTTCCAAAGATTCTTTGAGACTAAGTGCCGGCAATATACTGGGAAGACGTTTGGCAAGCATTGTTTTCCCACTTCCAGGCGAACCTATCAGTATAATGTTATGTCCGCCAGCTGCTGCAACTTCCATTGCACGTTTTGCTGCTTCCTGTCCTTTCACCTCATCAAAATCAAAGGGAAAATGATTCACCTTATCCTGAAATTCTTTCCTGGTGTCGATCTCGAATTTTTGCAAAGGTTGATCATCATTAAAAAAATCTATAACCTCTTTGATGTTTTCCACACCATAAACATCCAATTGATTGACGATTGCTGCTTCTCTTGCATTTTGTTTTGGAAGAATTATGCCTTTGAAACCATCTTCTCTAGCTTTTATTGCAATTGGCAAAACACCTTTTATTGGTTGTAAACCGCCATCAAGAGATAATTCTCCCATGATCAGATATTGTCCCAGATCTTCTGCTTTTATAAGGTCAGAAGCCGCTAAAATTCCGAGAGCAATGCTCATATCATAAGCAGAACCTTCTTTCCGGAGATCAGCAGGAGCCATATTGATTGTAATCTTCTTTCCAGGAATTTTGAATCCTGAGTTTTTAAGAGCTGCAGAGATTCTATAGCTACTTTCTTTGATGGCATTATCTGGCAATCCTACCAGATGATAGCCGACGCCTTGATCTACATTGACCTCTATGGTAATGATCTGTGCAGAGACACCGTGAATGGCTGCACCGTAAATTTTGACAAGCATTTGTGTTTTGTTTTATCAAAAATAAAAAAAACTCTCTGATGAAAACCAAAGAGTTAAATATTTTTCAAAAAATAGTTAGTTCCCTATTACATAAATCGTTCGCCTTTTTTAAGATTTTTAAGGTCCAGAACATAATCTTTTATAAGCTGATCATTATCACGTGGGCAAATAAGCAATGCTTTTTCCGTATCCACAACAATATAATTTTTAAGTCCATCGATAACAGCTGCCTTGTTTTGATTTTTGATCCTGATGACATTTCCCTTTGAGTTATAAGTAAGAACATTCTTGGAAGAGATCGCATTGTTATCATCATTTTTTCCAGCATTGTTATAAACCGAAGTCCAGGTCCCAAGATCACTCCAGCCAAGATTAGCCGGAATTACATAGACATTATCAGCTTTTTCCAAAATCCCGTTGTCTATGGAAATTTTGTTTACAGTTGGGTAAACCAGATCAATGCATTCTTTTTCAGAGTCCGTATTATATTCACAACTATTGAATTGGTTTGTCATTTCCGGCAGATGCTTCTTGAATGCTTTCAAAATACTTTTTACACTCCAGACAAAAATACCCGCATTCCAAAGGAAATCACCAGATTCTATAAAACTTTTGGCAATCTCAAGGTCAGGTTTCTCTGTGAAAGTTTTGACCTTAGAAAAGAGTTCATTCTTTTCTTGAATGAATTGAATATAACCATAACCAGTGTCTGGACGTGTCGGTGTAATACCCAATGTGATCAAATAATCATTTTCTGATGCTAATTTGAATGCCAACGACACTTTCTCCAAAAAGGTGTTTTCTTTCAAAATCAAATGATCTGCGGGCATGACAATGATATTTGCGCTGGGATTGACCGCTTCTATTTTTTTTGCCATGTATAAATTGCACGCAGAAGTATTCTTCATAGCTGGCTCACCAACAATATTTCCAAAAGGAATCTCTGGTAACTGTTGCTGAGTCAATTCTACATATTCCTGATTTGTGATGATATAAATATTCTCTTTGGGAATCAACTGATTGATTCGGTCAAAACTTTGCTGAATCATTGTTCTGCCTGTTCCTAATATATCATGAAACTGTTTCGGAAATTTCTGAGTACTCATTGGCCAAAAACGGCTTCCGATTCCCCCTGCCATAATAACGCAGTAATTATTGTTCATCATTGATTGTCAATTTTTCGACCTTTGCTAAAGGTTTGAATAAATATTTTTTTGAATTCTTCAAATGGGTACAAAGATAAGATTTTTTCCTCTTTTCTATTATTATATATGCCTCACCTTTGTAATGAAACTTATCATTGATTGATAAATTTTCAATGAAAACAGAGTTTTCGTCAGAATCCTCGATGTGAAAATAACGGACAAGCTCCGGACTCGCCATGAAATTGGCCTTAGGACTTTTCGCAAATCTTACAATAATTGGTTTTAGATCTTCGGTATAAATATCGATACTTTCCAAAAGCATTTCGCGGAAAGTATCTTTCCATTCTTTTCCATGTGCACTGATCCTGAAATTAAACTTCTCAAAGGCAATAAGATGAGCGAGCTCATGGGTCAGGACAAAAAAGAAAAGTTGTTTGTCCAATGTAGAATTAACCGTGATCTGATGTGATCGATCCGGCAACTTCCTATAATCTCCTAATTTGCTATTCCTGTTCCTTGTGATCTTGATGTGAATATAATAATCTGCAAACCATTTTTTAAGAAAAGGAAAGGTATTCTTGGGAAGATATTGTTCTAATGTATCGATTGACATCCAAGTCCAAATATAAATAACAAAAATAATCAATATGAACGATTTTGCCCGGAAATATTAAGTTTTTCTTAATGTTTTTTCTTAAATTTCGAATAAATTGGAAAAGTTGCCAAAATTTATTTTTTGTTTATTCGTATTACTGTTGTTCTCGTGTTCTAAAGATATAGATTCACAAAAAAATCCTTTGCAAAAAAAACAGGCCAATCCATATTATGAAAAAGCTTTCGTATTCCTGGACAAGAACGAATATGACAGCACTTTCTATTATTTGGACAAAGGTAAAGAGCTATTCTTACGCAGGAATGATTCTTTCGGTGTAGGAAAAAGTCTGGTGAATATGGCCATTACACAAGAAAATGCCGGGGATAATTTTGGCAGTATTGAAACCAGTCTACTTGCCTCAAAATTTTTCAAAGAGAAAGATACCGCCCACCATTCTTTTTTATTCTGCAATTACAATAATCTTGGGGTTGCATCCAATAACCTAAAGAATTACAAGGACTCCAAAAGATTCTATGACAAAGCCTTTCTTTTTACGAAAGATCCCATGGATAAGCTGATGCTTTCTAATAACATTGCAATCGTTCTCCATAATGAGAAAAAGTACGGAAAAGCGATTGCCATCTATAAAAAACTAATCGACAGTATAGGTCCTAAAAATGAATTTTACCCCAAATTATTGCTTAATTTCTCCCGATCAAAATGGTATGAGGACAGCAAGTACAATCCCGTGAAAAACTACCTATTGGCAGAAAAATTGAGTAGTGCGCAAAATGATGATTGGAATAAAGATGCAGCCTATGCATACCTGTCTTCATATTATTTGAATAAAAATTCTGATTCCTCCATATTTTATGCTAAAAAAATGCTGTTTCTTGCGAAGAAATTAAAATACCCTGTAGATGAATTAGAAGCTCTGCAAACTTTGATCAAGCTTTCTGATGGAGCTAATGCCCAAAAATATTTCGATACCTATTCCCGAATCCAGGATAGTCTTATAAATAGCCAAAATAAAGCAAAAAATCAATTTGCACTGATCCGCTTTGAAAGCGAAAAAGCGAAATCAGAGAATGTTATTCTTCAAAAAGAAAAAGAGATCAACCAATCTGCCATTACTCGTCAAAAGATTATCATTTGGGCTCTAGTCATCATTGCGGCAATTGTTACTTTTTCTGTATCGATATGGACAAAGAAGAGAAAAGAAAAACTCATTTTAGAAGCCAATAACAAGCTGCAATATCAACGCCTTAATTTTTCAAAAAAAGTCCATGACGTGGTCGCAAACGGCATTTATGAAGTCATGTCAACGATTGAGAACCAAAAGGACATTCCTACCGAAAAGATCTTGGACAAACTTGAGCTGATGTACGAAAAATCCCGAGACCTTTCTTACAATAATAACCTCCAACAGGAGTTCAACGAAAGAGTATCAGGTTTGATAAATTCTTTCGATAATGATAAAACAAAAATTATCATTATTGGAAATGAGGCTGATTTTTGGGACGGGTTGAATCAATCGATAAAAGAAGAATTGTTCCAGATCATAAGAGAGCTGCTTGTCAACATGAAAAAACATAGTCGGGCATCACAAGTTATCTTAAGGTTTGTTCACGAAAACAACACCTATGATATCAAATATACCGATAACGGAATTGGCCTTACAGAAGATTTCTCAGAAAAAAACGGATTTGCAGGCATGAGGTCACGACTAAAAGAAATAAATGCAATTCTGGAAATAGAGGAAAGAACTTCTGGTTTAAGACTTTCTATTAAATTAAATGAAAAGTAGAAAATCTTTTATATAAAATCAAGGACAGCCCAAAGAACTATCTGAAAATAACATTAATTAAAAAAGCACTTGAAACAAATGTTCAGTAAAATATTAATTGCGGAAGATCATGAGAGCAGTAATTTTTCTGTTCAAAAAGTCTTGGAAGAGATGAAAATTCCCAGTGTAAGTCATACTTATTACTGCGATGATGCTTTCTCATCCCTTAAAAAATCTTTGGAATCTAATCCTTATGAAGTATTGATCACAGATCTCTCGTTCGAAGAAGATCATGTAAAACAGATTATAAAAAATGGAAGAGAACTTATAAAATCTTGTCGGGAGATTTCTCCAGAGCTTAAAGTAATTGTATTCTCCGCAGAACACAGATTAGGAGTTATCGACCTGTTATTCAGCGAATTAAGCATTAATGCTTTTGTAAGAAAAGCCAGATCAGATTCCAAAGAACTTAAAAAAGCCATTGAAGCAGTATATAATAACGGAACTTATCTCTCTCATGATTTGAAGCTTCCTGTAAAAAGCCTCAACACTTTAGAATTTAGCAACTATGACATCACATTACTACAGTTATTATCTGACGGTGTTCTACAAAAAAACATTCCAAAAAAATTACAGGAACAAAGCATTCATCCAAGCAGTTTGAGCACTGTAGAAAAAAGAATTAATGCAATGAAGCTTGTGCTGGCGGTGAAAAATACCGAACAACTGATTGCTTGTTGCAAAGAAATGGGAATAATTTAAAGAAATCCTATTATTTTTTTATTTTACGGTTTTCCCGTAAGGAAATCTAGTTAGATGTCTCTAACTTTGCGCCAGATTAATAACCGTAAAAACACAATTTACAATACATTCATTTTTCAAGAAGAGTTTAAAGCCATGCTTCAGACTCTTTTTTTTATGTTCTAAACATCTCGGTATGAGGAATATTGTCCTCCAGATATTTTTTAGTTGTTTCTTGAAAACCAAAACCTGAATAAAACCTTAGTAAATAGTCTTGGGCAGAAATTCTGACTTCAGAAGTACGCAATCTATTTTCTATGATATCTATAGCGTATGCTATCAGTTGTTTGCCAAGGCCGGTCCCTCTACCTTTTTCTGTCGTTACGACTCTTCCGATAGATGTTTCTGGGTATTTGATGCCTTTGTCAAAAATTCTGCAATAAGCTAAAACTTCGCCGTTATTCTCAGCCCAAAGGTGAATTGCTTTTTGGTCATAATCATCCAGATCAGGATATGGGCAGTCTTGCTCTACCACAAAAACATTAACTCTGGCTTTGATGATCTCGTAAAGCTCAGTTGTTGTAAGTTCAAGAAACGTTTTGATCTTCCAATCTACATTATTCATCAAATCTCACTTTATTTTTAATCAGAAAATCATTGGTTTTCTGAATGAATTTTAAAATCAGATCACCTCCTTCTTTCTTTTCTGCAGAAGTAACATATAGATCGGGCAAATCTTCCCAAGCCTGAAGTAATTCATTTTTATAAACTTCAACATTTCTATCCACGCCGCCAGATTTTAGTTTATCTGCTTTTGTAAAAACTATGGAAAACGGAACCCCACTTTCTCCAAGCCATTGCATAAATTCCAGATCGATCTTTTGCGGCGTGTGGCGGATATCCACAAGTACAAAAAGATTAACAAGGTTTTTTCTGTTGAGGATGTAATTGGTAATTAGCTTTTCAAAATCTTTTCTCAGACTTTTAGAAACTTTCGCATATCCATAACCCGGCAGATCCGTCAAATACCAATTTTCATTAACCAAAAAATGATTGATCAATTGTGTTTTTCCGGGAGTCTGTGATGTTTTGGCAAGGTCTTTATGATTCATCATTGCATTGATGAGAGAAGATTTTCCAACATTGGAACGTCCGATAAAAGCATATTCCGGCATTGTAGGTTCTGGACAATCTTGCCATTTCTGACTGCTTTTTACAAATTCTGCAGTTTTGATTACCATATTTTTATAATTTAAAAACCATTAAGAATCAAAGTTATTTTTATTAAAACTCAAGTTCTTAATGGTTCTGAATATTTTATCTTGAATAGAGCTTACATCACTCTTTTAAGCCATCCATAAAGAATTTCATTAAATTCATCCGGCTTTTCCATCATGGCAGCGTGTCCACATTTGTCGATCCAATGCAATTCGGAATTCGGGATGAATTTGTGCATATCTTCTGCAACTTCCGGCGGTGTAACATTATCCTGCTTCCCCCAAATGATGCAAGTAGGGCAAGTGATCTTCGGAAGGTCGTTCAACATATTGTGTTTGATGGCACTTCTTGCCAGCATTACTGTTTTTATACCTTTCATTCTATCATTTACAACCGCAAAAACTTCATCTACCAACTCATCAGTAGCTACAATCGGGTCATAAAAAACGTCCTGGGTTTTTCTTTTGATATAATCTTTATCACTTTTTCTTGGGAAACTATCACCGAAAGTTCTCTCATACAAACCGGAACTCCCCGTTAAAACAAGATTCCTTACCAATTCCGGGCGGGATGTCGTGAGAATCAACCCGATATGTCCACCCATAGAATTACCAACGATCGTTACCGGTTTTCCGATAACATCCGTAATAAACTTTGCAACGAATTTGGAAATCGAAGCAAGATTAGTATTCAGAATTGGTAGATCATAAATAGGCAATTGCGGAACAAAGACCTGATAGCCTTTATCCGAGAAGTAATTAATCATCTTATCGAAGTTGCTCAAACCTCCCATTAGACCATGCAGAAGCACCATTGGGTGACCTTCACCCGCTTCTACATAACTATATTTCGTGTCTTTTTTAGTCTTAAAAATCATAATGCTCTCTCGATAACGCGCAAAAATACAAATAAAAGAATTATTTTTTTATTTTAATCCTACTAAAGTGGTCAAAATTAATTTATTTTAACACAGATGTCAATTTATTGATATGGTTATAATAATATTTTAAATCTCAGGTTTTTTACTTCAATGCGATTTGTCTTTTTGCCTCACCAACTACAAAAGCCACAGAATTCGCAATATTGAAGCTTCGAATCAATTTAGACATCGGAATGGTCAAATGATTATCGAATAAACTTAAAACTTCCTGACCCAAACCACAACTTTCCTTTCCAAAAACGAGCCAATCTCCATCCTGAAACTCATTTTCATAAATCGAATTTGTGGCGTGAGAGCTCATCAGAAAGACTCGGGATTTATCTTTGATTTCCTTCATCCATTCCTCAACGTTTTGATATTCGGCAACATCCAGATGAACCCAATAATCTAACCCTGAACGTTTTAAATTAGCATCATTAATGACAAATCCGAACGGATGGATCAAGTGTAATCTACTTTCTGTTCCTACACATAAACGACCGATATTTCCGGTATTATTCGGGATTTCCGGTTCTACTAAAACAACATTTAACATTTTGAATTTTAATTTAAAACAGCTTTCAGATCGTTGATTCTATTAATAATTGGCAAAGCAAAAATCCCGCTGGTTTGCAGATACAATTCGTAGAATGTTTTGGCTTTATCAGCAAAATCCAATTTCCTTTCTGTTCTGTAATGGAACATAAAAACATTGCCCAGCATCTCGTAATAATCCGCGTGGTCTTTGGATTCTCTTTGTTTTACGATTTCGATAATCTCATCTTTTGATTTTGAAGAAATATCATTGAAATCCATTTTGAAGATATCTTTCATCAAAGAATCGAAATCCAATTCTTTTTGCATCAGACTTTCTTCCGGCTTTCCGAGAAGCAATTTTTCCAAGGCCTGAGTGAGCTGTCGTATTAATCTAAGTGTAAAATCTTTATCTTGAATCATTGATTTAGGTTTTAATTGTTTGGATTTAGATTGACAAATTATTATCCGAAAAATAAATAAGCCAAAATTACCGAAACTGTCACACCAACCAAATCCGCTAAAAGCATCGAACCAACTGTATATCTTGTATTTTTAATTCCAACCGAACCGAAATAAACTGCAATGACATAGAACGTTGTATCAGAACTCCCTTGAAGAATTGCCGATAATTTTCCTGCAAAACTGTCCGCCCCAAAAGTTTTCATTGTGTCCACCATCATTCCGCGTGCTCCGGAACCAGACAATGGTTTTATCAAAGCGGTCGGCAATCCGTCCACGAATCTTGTATCGAGATGTGATGCGCTGGCAATCCATTTCATTCCGTCAATAATCACATCAAAAACGCCACTTGTTCTGAGTAATGAAATTGCAATCAACATCCCGACTAAATACGGAATAATCTTAACACAAACTGTAAATCCTTCTTTTGCTCCGTCAATAAAAGCATCGAAAATGTTGATTTTTTTATAAACCGCCCCGAGAACTATTGCGAAGAAAATCAGCAGGATAATTCCGTTACTCATTACTTTACTGAAGGAATCTAATTCGTCTTTGCTAAGCTGAACAAGGTAAATTACAAGCAAAGCAATAATCGCAGAAATCCCGCCAATGTAAGCTAAAACAATTGGCTGAAAAAGATTGATTCTTTGTCTGATAGAAACAATCGTCATTGCCGCCAAAGTTGCACAAAATGTTGCAATCATACAAGGTAGAAAAATATCCGTCGGTGTTTCCGAACCCATTGATGAACGAATCGCAATAATGGAAACCGGAATCAATGTCAATCCGCTGGCGTGCAGACAAAGGAACATAATTTGGGCGTTGCTAGCTCTGTCTTTATCTGGATTCAAAGTTTGGAGACTTTCCATCGCTTTGAGTCCAAAAGGCGTTGCGGCATTGTCAAGACCAAGAAGATTCGCACTGAAATTCAGCATCATATGTCCGAATGAAGGATGGTTTTTCGGAATCTCTGGGAATAATTTTGAGAAAAATGGCTGAATCAATCGGCTGAGAAAATTAATTCCACCTGCTTTTTCAGCAATACTCATAAAGCCCATAAAAAGAGCCATAATTCCAATCAGTTTGAGACAGATGTTGACCGCAGTTTCGCTGGTTCCAATAACACCGTCGGTTTCTGCAACTCTGTAAGTTTTGACGTTTTGAAGAGAATCCATTTTGTAATGGATGTGACTGTCTTCGAAATCAGGATTTGATAATAATGATTTTTGAATTTCGGGAGAAATCTGAGCCAATGGTTTTTGAGAAATCTGAATCGTATCGCCTCCTTTTCCAACAACCATATCGTTGAAAATCTGACTGTAATTATCAGAACTGAAATATTTGACAGATGCAACCGCAATTGCAATAATGATGAAGGCGGACCAAATCCTGCTTAGAACCATTCGGAAAATTAATTTTTAGTAAATGTAAGAAAAGATATGAGATGTTAGATTTTACAAGTTGGTTTTTAGAATTATTTGCAGTTCATAACACAATATTGTCATTCCGTAGGAATCTCAACAACGGAAACTATGAATGTTATATTTAGATTCCTACTGAATGACAAACTTCACGGTAAATGTTATGCTAAAATTTGAAGTCGAATTGTTGCGACCCGACTTGAGCGGAAATCCTTTTTACGCAACGAAGTGGAGTGAAAAGATTGGGAGCGGAAGGCGGAAAAGTCGCCCAAACTATGTATTACAAAAACTGACATTTGTCATTTATTTTAAATTATACTTGTTTAGTATGAATTCAATTTTATAAGTTTGCAGAGGCTTTTTTTAAAACACTATACAATGTTGGAATTTGTTTGTTGCATAAGATTGATATGAAGAAAGAAATGGTGTGTTTATTTTGAAAAACCTTTCATAACTCATTTGAAAGGTTTTTTATTTTTTAATTAATGAATAAAAATGATTGAATTGATAGACGTTTCCAAACGTTTTACTACTAAAAATAAAACTATCCAAGCCTTATCGGACGTTTCCCTGACTGTTGAAAAAGGGGAAATCTTCGGTGTGATTGGAACTTCCGGCGCCGGAAAAAGTACGCTCATCCGATGCGTGAATCTCTTGGAAAGGCCAAACGAAGGAAAAGTAATTGTTGATGGAATTGAATTAACGAAACTTTCCGATTCTCAACTGACTCTGGAACGAAGAAAAATTGCGATGATTTTCCAGCATTTCAATTTGTTATCTTCAAGAAATGTTTTTGATAATGTGGCTTTTCCGTTGGAATTGGAAGGACAATCTAAATCCCAAATTAAAGAAAAAGTAGATTCGCTTTTGGAATTGGTTGGGCTGAAAGAAAAGGCAAAAGATTACCCTGCGAACCTTTCCGGTGGACAAAAACAGAGAGTTGCGATTGCAAGAGCTTTGGCGAACGACCCAAAAGTTCTTTTGTGTGACGAAGCGACAAGTGCGCTTGACCCGGCAACTACAAAATCGATTCTGCAACTTCTGAAATCTATCAATCAAAAACTGAATCTTACAATTCTGCTCATCACTCACGAAATGGAAGTGATTAAAAGTATTTGTGATAAAGTGGCTGTAATTGATAATGGCGAATTAGCGGAACAAGGAAAAGTTGAGCAGATTTTCATCCACCCGGAAAAAGAAATCACGAAAGGTTTCATCCAGTCTTCTCTGAATGTAGAATTACCTTTAATCTATCAGAATTCTATTAGTAATATCGATAGTGAAAATAACAATCCTTTGGTTAAAATTCTCGTTCGCGGGAATGATGAACAAAGTTCCGTTATCATTAATCTGTACGAGAAATTTATGGTTAAAGCAAAGATTATCAGCGCCCAACTGGAATATGTAGGCCACTTGAGTTTCGGAGTTTTGCTTTTGGAACTGAAAGAAGGAAATACCAAGGAAGCTTTGGCTTACTTGGAAAATGAATATGCAAACACAGAAATTTTAGGTTATGTCGGATAGTATCATCAATTTGTTATTTCAAGGGACGATTGAAACTGTTGTAATGACCTTGGTTTCAGGATTTTTCGGATTTGTTTTAGGATTACCGACGGGAATTTTCCTTTTTCTCACAAGAAAAGGTCAGTTATTGGAAAATAAGATATCACACCAGATCGTATCCATTATAGTCAATATTTTCCGTTCGATCCCTTTTATCATTCTCATTGTGTGGATGATACCTTTCACACGAACGATTGTTGGAACGTCGATTGGCGTTTCTGCAGCATTAGTTCCGTTGAGTGTGGGTTCTGCTCCATTCATTGCAAGATTGGTAGAAAACAGTCTGTTGGAAATACCTTCAGGGTTGATAGAAGCAGCGAGAGCAATGGGCGCAAAACCGCTTCAAATCATCCGAAAAGTCCTTTTACCAGAAGCTTTGCCTTCGTTAATCAATAATGTCAGTATTACATTGATTACGCTTGTCGGATATTCTGCAATGGGAGGCGCAGTCGGTGCTGGCGGTTTGGGACAAGTTGGTTATCAGTATGGATACATCGGATACGATTTTGCTGTAATGAATTCTGTTCTGATATTATTAATTGTGCTGGTTTTCATTATTCAAATTTCCGGAGACCTGCTTTCGAAAAAATTCAATCATAGATAATCTTAAAACTAATAATTCCCGCAGATTATTCATATTTAGCAAATTTAAAATTTGACAATAATCGAATCAGAAAATCCACAAGAGTTTAATTATAATTTATAAAAAAATGAAATCGAAAATATTTGCTTTAGCATTGGCTATCATTACATTATCAGCCTGCAATAAAAAAGAATCGAATCCGAATGTCCTGAAAGTCGGAATCGCAACTGGACCAGAGCAAAATCTTGCCGAAGCTGCCAAAAAGGTAGCGAAAGAAAAATACGGATTGGATGTGGAACTGGTAACCTTCAATGATTACGTTGTTCCAAATGAAGCTTTGAACCAAGGCGATGTGGACGTGAACGCTTTTCAGCATTTACCCTATTTGGAAGAACAATCTAAGCAACGTGGTTATAAATTGGCTGTTGTAGGAAAAACATTTGTTTACCCAATTGTGGCTTATTCTAAAAAGATAAAATCAGTTTCGGAGTTACAAGCTGGACAAACTATTGTGATTCCAAATGACCCGACAAACGGCGGACGTTCTTTGCTATTATTACAAAAACAAGGATTAATTAAATTAAAAGACGACGTTGGACTTTTACCAAAAGTAACAGACATTATTGAGAATCCGAAAAATCTAAAAATTCTTGAATTAGAAGCACCACAAATCCCAAGAGTCCTGGAAGATAAAGAAGTAGCTCTGGCCATCATCAATAACAATTTTGCAGCTCAGGCCGGACTTGACCCGGAAAAAGAAGGTTTGTTCACAGAAGATAAAAATTCACCTTACGCTAACCTTATCGTTTCCAGAGAAAACAATAAAAATGATGATAAAGTCCAAAAATTTGTACAAGCTTATCAATCTCCGGAAGTAGAAACTGTCGCTAAACAAACCTTCAAAGGAGGTGCTGTGAAAGCGTGGTAAAACTTTCACGTTATATCTAATTTTTTTAAATTGGCGATTCAGTTTGAATCGCCAATTTTATTTATTATTTATCAAACATTAATTATGATTTGAAAATTATTATTGATAAATATTTTGCCCGCAACTATTCAATCCAATTTAATAAATGCACAAAAGCAATGTTTGCCATAATTTCCGATTATGATTTAAATCATTTTATTAGTTTTTATTTATTCTAAATAATAAGTTTGTAAAAAATTTAAAATTATGCTTAATAAATATCTTTGTTTAGGATTGTTTGCAGTCTTTGTTAACACTAATGCCCAAAACTGTACACCACAAGCCACGGGACCTAATGTTGGCGACACAGGTTGCGTGACCCTTACTTATCAGAACCAACCCGTGTTCTACAAAACCGTAAGAGCAGCTGACGGAAACGAATGGCTACAACAAAACCTTGGAAGTTCAAACGTAGCAACAAGCATCGGCGACGAAGGTGCTCGTGGAGACTATTTCCAATACGGACGTTGGGACGATGGACATCAATTGAAAACATCTGAAACTACAGAAACATATCCGACACCTAATAATCCGGTAGGTCTAGGAGCTGGAACAGCACTATTCTACATTGGTGGAGGGACTCCTTGGTCATCCAATTACACTGGTTGGTTTGCAAATCCAGACCAAAATGATAACTGGACTGCTAAAACTCTTTCCGAAGTTACAGACCACAATGGAATGGACCCTTGTAAAGCAATCGGGAACGATTGGGAAATGCCATCTGAAGCTGATTGGGATCTTGTAATGACAAAAGAGAACATTTTTCCAAAACCTGCTGGCTCTACTAATTCAGGAATGCAAAGAGGCTTTGAGAGCAATTTGAAGATCGCTGGTGCTGGCGCTCGTAAAGATGCCGGCTGGGCTTTTGAAGGAACTCGTGCTTATCTTTGGACAAGGTCAGCTAGTTCAAATCCTAACTTCTATCGTTACGCCTATTTAGGAGCTGCAGCTTCTAGCACAACTGGTTTTGGTGGCGATGCAAAAAGCTTCGGGTATTCTGTAAGATGTGTGAACAAGTCGAATAACACTTTAGCTGTTAACGATTACTCTAAAGTCGATTTTAACTTTGGACCAAATCCTGCCGATAAATTCATCAATATCAACACAGAAAATGCGTTGAAGTCGGTAGAAGTTTTATCTATCACAGGGCAGAAAATATCAGAAACCAAAGACAAAACGGTAGATATTTCTCGTTTGACATCAGGAAATTATTTCATCAAAATAACTTTCGAAAACGGAAAAACAACGACGAAAAAATTCATCAAGAAGTAATATCACTTCAAATCATTAAGGAAAAAGACGCTCAATTGAGCGTCTTTTTTATTCTAAATAAATCAAGACATCTTTTTCTACTTCCTCGTCTTCTGATGTTATGAGAATTCCATTTTCTGTTCTCTCCTGTAATTCTTTAATAAAAAAACTACTCTCAAAAAACTGACGATGCACACCTTGTAAGAGACTCATAAAATAATCCATCCCGACCCTGTTGTTATGAAGGTCCATCTTGGTTTCCAACGGTTCATTCGGGAAAAGGTCCTCGTGCATATCGGTAAGTTTCTCACACCATTTAAGAGATTTTTTAGGCGATGAAACCTTGCAGAAATACATCATGATCAAGCAACACCAATATGCATGTCGGAAAGCGTTTCCTTCGCCATTATTTGAGCTGGTCTCAGGATATAGTTCTTTAGCTTTCGCAAATGCCTTGAAGCTTGCATAAGTGTACAAAACAGCAAACAACGGATGCATGATCCCAATAGAAAAGACCTTCAAAAGTTTTTTAAAGGTCAATGATTTCAACGTTCTAAAAAATATACCTATAAATCTCATCAATAAAAAACTCTCCCAGATTTGAGAGAGTATATTTTAGTTCTATAATTTGATCAATGATACTCGTGGATCAAAAGTTTCACTGCTCGGGAAACCTGCTGTTTGATTTCCGTTCTTTTCACAATGAAGTCAACAAAACCTTTTTCCTGCAAGAATTCTGATGTCTGGAAACCTTCCGGCAGATCTTTACCAATCGTTTCACGAATAACTCTTGGTCCCGCGAATCCGATCAAAGCACTTGGTTCCGCAATAATAAGGTCAGCAGTCATTGCAAATGAAGCTGTGATCCCTCCAAAAGTCGGATCGGTCAAGTAGGCGATATAAGGTAAACCAGCGTCAGAAAGCTGGACCAACTTGGCCTGAACTTTCGCCAGCTGCATCAATGAGTAAGCTGCTTCCTGCATTCTCGCTCCACCTGATTGGCAGATGATCATATAAGGTAATTTGTTTTTGATACAATAGTCGATCGCTCTACGGATCTTTTCTCCCATCACAGAGCCTAACGATCCACCGATGAAAGCAAAATCCATACAAGAAACCACCATTTCCACACCATTCACTTTTCCAGTTGCGTTACGGATAGAATCCGTCAGTTTGGTTTTGGACTTCACTTCTTTCAGACGGTCTGTGTAAGATTTTGTATCCTTGAACTTAAGAATATCCACACTTTCCACGTCAGCATCCAATTCCTTGAATTTCTGCTCATCAAAAAGCATATCAAAATATTCTCTGCTTCCTATCCTTACGTGGAAACCATCTTCCGGAGACACAAAATTATTAGCTTTAAGTTCTTCAGCTTCTATAATTTTTCCAGTTGGCGTTTTGTGCCAAAGCCCTTTTGGAACGTCTTTTTTATCTTCTGTAGAAGTGGTGATGTTTTGTGTTTTCCTTTTAAACCAATCAAATGCCATAAGATCTATAATTGATGAATGATAATTGATAATTGATGATGAAACAATTTAGAAAACCGTTTATCGCTCATCAATTATCATTTATAAATTTTATTAAAGTGTATTAATATTGTTCAGGTCTTCGAAAGCCTGTGTCAATCTCTTGATATAAGTTTCTTCTCCTTTTCTTACCCAAACTCTTGGATCATAGAATTTCTTGTTTGGCGCATCTGCTCCTGTTGGGTTTCCGATTTGATGACGTAGATAATCGATTTTCTCAGTCATGTAATCTCTGATTCCTTCTGTATAACCGAATTGAAGATCTGTATCGATGTTCATTTTTACAACTCCATAACTGATCGCTTCTCGGATCTCCATCAATGTAGAACCTGATCCACCGTGGAATACGAAATTTACCGGTTTCTCTCCTGTTCCGAATTTTTGCTGAACATATTTCTGAGAATTATCAAGAATTTTTGGGGTCAATTTTACGTTACCCGGTTTGTAAACACCGTGTACGTTTCCGAAAGCAGCAGCAATCGTGAAGTTATCAGAAACTGCTTTCAAAACTTCATAAGCGTGTGCTACTTCTTCTGGCTGAGTGTATAGTTTTGAACTGTCAACATCAGAGTTGTCAACACCATCTTCTTCTCCTCCTGTTACACCCAGTTCAATTTCAAGAGTCATTCCCATTTTGTTCATTCTCTCGAAATATTTTGCAGAAACCTCAAGATTTTCCTCAATAGGCTCTTCTGAGAAATCCAACATATGAGAAGAGTAAAGAGACTTCCCGTTTTGTTTGTAAAACTCTTCACTTGCATCCAAAAGACCATCAACCCAAGGTAACAATTTTTTTGCACAGTGGTCTGTGTGAAGGATAACAGTCGCTCCGTAAGCTTCTGCCAAAGTGTGGATGTGTTTTGCTCCTGCAACAGCTCCCAGAACTGCCGCTTTTTGATTTTCATTGCTCAGGCCTTTTCCAGCATTGAAAATAGAACCTCCGTTCGAGAACTGGATGATTACCGGTGCATTAAGTTTCGCAGCAGTCTCCAATGTTGCGTTGATATTACTAGAACCGATCACATTAGCTGCCGGAAGTGCAAACTGCTTCTCTTTGGCATAATCGAATATTTCTGTTACTAAAGAACCAGTGGCAACTCCTGCCGGAAATTTTCTGCTCATTTTATTATATTTTTTAAGATTTTTTTGGACTGTAAAGTTATGAAATTATTAACAATTATAATTTCAATTTTAATATGTTATGTTAAGGATAGTTTTTTTCTTCATTAATTCCTCTTATCATTTCCCCAAAGCAGTTTTTGGCGAATTGTTTCGTAGAAGCTGAAATTTTTAGGTTTGATCAAAAATAATGAAAAGTCTGCTTTTTCTATTAAAATTTCGCTGCCCACTTCCATATGATAAAGTCGCGAATCCAAAGCCAAAGTATATTCCGGAACACGGCTTTTTACAATCAGTTTTATTTTCGCATCGTCTTTTACAATTAATGGACGAACATTCAGATTATGAGGGGCAATCGGCGTGATGACGAAATTATCATTCGCAGGAGAAATAATCGGTCCTCCACAACTTAGTGAATAAGCCGTAGAACCAGTTGGCGTGGAAACAATCAATCCATCGCCCCAGAAAACATTTAGGAATTCTTCGTTGATGTAAGATTCCACGGTAATCATCGAGGTTGTTTCTTTTCTTGAAAGGCTGACATCGTTAAGCGCAAAAGGAAAATCGATATTGGAATTACTGTCCGTTGTGATTTTAATTACAGAACGCTCACTGATGTTATAGTTTTTCTCAAGAATGATAGAATCCAATTCATCGAAGATCTGGTCTTTCCTGAAATTTGCCAAGAATCCCAATCGTCCTGTATTAACACCAATAATCGGAATCTCAAGGTCTTGAATAAACGTCAGCGCATTAAGAATCGTTCCATCTCCACCGAAACTGAAAACGATGTTGACATTCTTATTTTTAAGTTCCTCTTTACAGGAAAAAGTATCAAATTCTTTGGAAAAATTGAGTTTCTCCGCCATTTCCGAATGAAGAACCACGGAAACATCCCTAAGCGCCAATTCAGAAATAAACTTATTGAGATACAAAAACGTATCAAGGTCCTTTTTTTGAGAATAGATAGCTGCCTTCATAAATTATATTTCCAAAAATTTCTGGAAGAATCCAAATCGGTCTTTCAGCAGCTCCTCTTTCTCATCGTCATAATGCTTGTTGATAACATTATAACCATATCTTTCAAAGGTCTCGTCTATCGAACTTAGATTTTCATTACTGATTTTAAGCGTAATCTCTATGCTATCTTCTTTTATCGCACTGATGAAAGTTCCATAGATCTTCGCATTGTTACTTTCTACGATTTGAGAGATCTCTGTCATAGAGTAATGTAAACCAGTGGTTTGAATCGTAAGGATTGCACCATTCTCAGAAAACAACGGATATTTTGAAAACTCATTGAAGATATCGTCGCAGGAGATGTAACCCAAATATTTTTCCTCTTTTGAAATCACCGGAACTACATTCGCATTGAAAGTATGGAAAAGCTTGATACTATCCAGCAGACTGCTGTCTTCTATGATTGCAAAACGCTCATAATGGATATTGAGGCTATCCAGCTTTCCTTCCGGGCTATCCTCCAGGAAAGACTGGCTGAGACCTCCAAGGAAAACGCCTTTGCTTACTATAAAAACATGGGAATGACCAAACTCCTTTGCAACCTCAGAAGCCTCTTCTATAGAATCTCTGTTGCTGAAAGCAGGGTAATCTTTGGAAATGTAGTCTTTTATAAACATTATGCTAATTTACAAAAAATCCTTGGCCATAAAAGATTTTAAAAAATTTTATAAATTTTCATAAAAAGTATTGCATCGTATCAAACAAAAAATATATCTTTGTCGCCTTTCATTTTTACTTTTTATTAGATTTATTTCAAACTGCAGCACTTCATTGTGTTTGCAGTTTTTATTTTTTAATTCCAATATTTTTCGCAAACTCCCAAATCACAATTCCGCCACAGACACTTACATTAAGAGAATGCTTGGTTCCGAGTTGAGGAATTTCAAGGAAAATATCAATATTATTTAAGGCTTCATCAGAGATTCCATCTACTTCATTTCCGAGGATCAAGGCATATTTTTTTCTCGGATCAATTTCAAAATCAGAGATCAATTGACTTGTTGAAGTTTGTTCTATGCCGATAATATTGAAATTATCCTTCTTGAGATTATCGATGGCTGTATTGATATTCTCTTCAAAGATCCAATCCACACTTTCCGTTGCGCCAAGCGCAGCCTTGTGAATTTCGCGATGAGGTGGTTGAGGTGTGATCCCGCAAAGAACAATCTTCTCTACCAAAAATGCATCCGCAGTTCGGAAAATAGCACCGACATTGTGCATACTTCTCACACTGTCGAGAATGACAACTAACGGTATCTTTACCGTTTTCTTGAAAGTTTCTACATCGATCCTTCCGAGTTCTTCTAGTTTCAGTTTCTTTGTCAAAATCAGGCTTTATTTAAAATTAGATCAATATTTCTTTCGATATTTTGTGCGATAGATTCCATCGGGATATCATTCTCATCATTATTGAATGGGTCCTCTATTTCTTCCGCAATCAGCTCCAGACTCATCAATACATAATACACAAACATCGTAATCGGAATCATAAAAAATCCAAGATTAACAACATTTGCAATCGGAAGTGCTAAGACATAGAAAACAATAAATTTCTTGATGAAAGATGAATAGGAATAAGGAATCGGAGTATTTTTAATTCTTTCGCATCCACCACAAACATCCATAAAACCAGAAAGCTGAGTATCCAGAAACAACATTTCCGTATCCGATATTTTATTCTCCTTTTTAAGCTGATACAATTTTTTGGTCAACAAGAAAATCAATTCCGCCGGAGCGTGATGTTTCAATTCTTTTTTCAAATCTGTAAAATCCTCATCCAGGACCAATCTTGTAGACTCTTTGGAAAGATGGGTTGCAAGCAAATGAGGAAAAAACTTAAGGTAACGTGCGATCTGAGTTTTGGATTTAACATCTTTATCATCCAAGATACTACTCACTTTAATCATAAAATTTCTGCTGTCATTAACGAGTTTTCCCCAAAGTTTACGACCTTCCCACCATCTATCATAAGCTGTATTGGTCCTGAAAACCAACAACAAGGACAAAACAAACCCCAGTAGGGAATGGATCATCCCAACGTTAATTACAGACGATTTAGAATTCAAATGCAGATGTTCCACCTCCAAATAATAGATCCCGTAAGAATAAACTCCTACAAGCAGCATTGTGGGAAAAAGAATACTTAAAGTATCAGACTTGTGAAGACTGATAAGGATTTTCAGGAAATTTTTTGTGTTGTAAGCGCGCATACAAAAACATTTGACAACAAAGATAAAATATTATTCCAAGGCTTCTGCTTCAACAATTCATTATCGTAAAAAGCACACCTAATAAAAACCACATAGCCACATAGAATATGCACTTTTTAATTCAAAAAAAAAGGACAAATAGAATTAAATCTAAGTCTATTTATTCTGAAAATATTTCAGAAACTATGTGTCTATGTGGTTACAAATTATTTTAATTAAAGTTTTAAAACCGTTTCTGAAAATTATTTCTAAATTTAAGGTTTTAAAAAACCAATCGATGTCCAATAAAGAGAAATTTATCACCGACCTCAATGCAAAATATAACCCGAAAGGCGAACATATCATCCTGGGAAAAGGAATGCTTGATGGCGAAGTTGTAACGGAAGTCAACGTTTCGATTCCTTTGAAAACCGTTAACAGACACGGATTAATTGCCGGAGCAACCGGAACCGGAAAAACCAAAACACTTCAGGTCTTCGTGGAGCAATTGTCTCATGCGGGAATCCCTACTTTAGTAATGGACATCAAAGGTGACCTTTCCGGAATTGCTGAAGCTGGGATAGAAAATGAGAATATCAAAGACCGATATTCTAAAACCCAACTGCCATATTCGCCGCAGAGTTTCCCTGTAGAATTGATGACGATCTCGGGAGCAAAAGGTGTGAAACTAAGAGCGACAGTTTTGGAATTCGGACCGATCTTGTTGAGCAAGATACTTGGACTGAATGACACGCAGCAAAGCATCATGTCGATCGTTTTCAAATATTGTGATGACAAAGCTCTGCCTTTGGTGGATTTGCAGGATCTGAAAAAAGTGCTGCAATATGTGACCGACAACCCGATTGGCAAGAAAGAATTGGCTGATAATTACGGTTCGATTGCGCCTGCATCTTTGGGAGCGATCCTCAGAAGTATTGTCGCAATGGAACAACAAGGCGCTTCTACTTTCTTTGGGGAACCAAGTTTTGATGTCGAAGATCTGTTAAAAACCAGGGATGGGAAAGGCGTTGTCAATATTTTCCGAGTGGATGACATTCAGAATAAGCCAAATCTATTTTCAACATTTATGCTTTCATTATTTGCTGAGATCTATATGACTTTTCCCGAGGAAGGCGACAGCGGAAGGCCAAAACTGGTCCTGTTCATCGATGAAGCACATTTGATTTTCAACGAGGCTTCAAAAGCGTTGTTGTCTCAAATCGAAACGATGGTCAAATTGATTCGTTCCAAAGGCATCGGGATTTATTTTATCACTCAGATTCCAGGCGATGTCCCGGAAAATATATTGAGTCAGTTGGGCTTGAAAATCCAGCATGCTTTGAGGGGCTTCACAGCTAAAGACAGAAAAGAAATTGACAAAGCGGTAGAAAATTATCCAATCACCGAATTTTATAAAGCGAATGAACTCATCCAAAATCTTGGAATTGGAGAAGCTTTTGTAACAGCTCTGGACGAAAAGGGAATTCCAACGCCTTTAGTTCAAACCTACTTGATTTCTCCTGAAAGCCGGATGGATATTTTGACCTCATCAGAAATCGATGAATTGACGAACAATTCTTCATTAGTCAGAAAATACGAGCAGACAATCGATAAAGAAAGTGCTTATGAAATCCTTAATAAAAGAATCGAAGAACATACACAAACCGTGATTCCTGCACCAACAAGAGGAAGAACAGCCCAGCCAAAAGAAGAACCGGGAATGTTTGAACAAGTCATCGAAAGCCGAGCCGGAAAAACATTTTTGAATACTTTAGCAAGAGAAGGTGCAAAGTTTATTTTGGGAATGTTCAGTATGAAAAAACGGAGATAAAAAAATTAATAATCAAGAAATAGAAATGGCTGAAAATTGTCAAAATTGTAATGAAGTTATCACGGCAAGTTTTTGTGGAAACTGTGGCCAGAAGAAGTATAAAAGAATTGACAGAAAATATATTTGGGATGAAATTCAATATACTTTTCTTCATACAAACAAGGGATTTCTTTATTCTGTAAAAAACATCATTAAAAACCCAGGCAAGACAGCCCGAGAGTTCATTGATGGAAATAGAGTTAATCATTACAAGCCGATTTTGCTAGCTTTTGTTTTGAGTGGTATTTCGACATTTATTTCATTCAAAATCATCGGATTGAGCAAAATATTGAATCAGTTCTACTCTGAGAGAAAAGTTAGCTCGCAGTTTATGAATGATTATACTACTTTTTTCAATAGTTATAATTCTATCATAATGCTATTATTAATTCCACTATTTGCCTTATTCACAAAGTTGGCTTTTAGAAAATGGGGACATAATTATTATGAACACGTAGTTCTAAATGCTTATGTGCTTTGTTTTTATACTCTTTTCAGCATTATTATCACATATCCAATTATGTATTTGGTAAAGGACAATCCGAATTACTTAATAAATGTAACAAGTCTTTCAATGGTGGCCACTCCTTTTATGCTGTTTTGGTTTTTCAAAGAATTTTATCCTAATAAACCAGTAAAAAGTATTATCATGCGTATTTTTTTACTGATAATTTATATGATTATTGGTTTCTTTTTGCTTTTAATTCTAGTTTTTATTTTAGGATTGGGATACGCAAAATTGATAGGACCAGAAGCTTTGGAATATTTTAGACCGAAATAATTTAAAATTATTGATTATGAAAACAATAGCATTTTTATATTTTTTAGGATTCAGTTTACTTAATCTGATGATGGACGTTATTAATAACAAATTTTCATTTTTTGACGTTATCTTGGTCGTAATATTTACATTAGCCTTCTTTATCAAGAAAAAATGGTTTTCACAGATAATTGGAAGTGTTTTTGTTTTAATTAGTCTTTTTGTGTTTTTTTCTGTTTTTCTTTCTCACGTAAAAGGTATGCAGACTGACCATTTAAATGACACATGGACTTACTTGATGGGATACTTATTAAGTATAATTACATTATTTTTTAGTCTGATTCTAATTGGTTTCTTAAATATTAATTCCATTTTTGTAGAACGAAAAAATGTAGATGTACACGGTAATAGACATAGAAAGTAATGGAGCGCCTTTCCGCAAGGAAAGTATTATAGAGATCGCCATCTATCGTTTTGATGGCCACGAGATTACAGACCAGTTTATCTCACTCGTGAATCCCGAGGATGAGATTTCCAGTTTTGTACAAAAATTGACCGGAATTACCTCAAAAATGGTAATTACTGCTCCGAAATTTCACGAAATCGCAAAACGCGTGGTTGAAATCACACAGGATTCGACTTTGGTTGGACATAATATCGACTTTGACTACAGAATGCTTCGCCAATCGTTCAAACGCCTTGGTTATGAATTCAAAATCAACACTTTAGATACAATTCCTTTAGCCAAAAAATTGATCCCTGATGAGAAAAGTTATTCGTTGAGCAAACTTTGCAAATCCATTGGGATTCCTTTGAGCGAAGCGCATCGTGCAAGTGGTGATGCCAGAGCGACTTTAGATTTATTTAAATTACTGATAATCAAAGACAATAACAACGAAATAATCCAGTCACAACAGGAAGAGAATCACGCAAAAAATTACATCAACAAAGTACAACTTCTAACCGAAGATCTCCCCAACGAACGAGGAATTCTGTATTTCCAAAACAACGAAGGGAAAATCATCTATTCCGACGTTGTTGAAGATTTGTATAAATCCGCGAAAAAAATCTTCGATTCTGATAAAAGTAAGTACAAAAAACTGCAGGACGAAACCGAAAAGATTTCTTACGAACTGACGGGAACCGACCTCATCGCAAAACTGATGATGCAAAACAAAGGTATCCAGAAAAGGCAACCTTTGACATTCGGTCTGTTTTACAGGAAGAACAAATTTATTCTCGAAAAAATCAGAAAAACACAGGAAGAAAAACCGCTGTTGAGATTCAAGAGTTTTACACAAGGTTTGAAAGCTATTAATTACATCAAATCCAAAGATGAGCTAAAAGATTTGATTGAATTCACTCAAAAAATAAACCTTAAAAAGAGAAACGAAATCTGGTCCTCATCCGGAAGAACTCTTGGTGAAAAGTCTTTTTTGGTTTTAGAAAAAGGAAAATTAATCGGATTCGGGTTTTACGAATTGTATCATCAAATCCAGTCTTTGGATAAAATTAAAAAGCTGATGTTACCGGTTTCGAGATTCACACAAGAGCTTCAAAACGATTTGCAATTGGCACTTTTGAGGAATGAGTTTGAGGTTTCTCTGCTTCCTGAAAAATAATTTAAGCATAAAATTTTTCAAAGTAAAATCAGTCTTTGTCATTCCGTAGGAATCTCAAATATTGTGGTTAATTGCTAATCTTCTTTGCGAAGCTGCAGCCCGACTTATCTCAATTTGATAAATTCTTGTTATTTGAATCGATGAACCACTTCGTTAGGTTTGAGCGGAAATCCTTTTTTGCCAACCTTCGAGTTCTATTTAAATGAAAAATCGTTTGCAAAAAAGATTGGGAGAGGAAGGCGGATTAAGCTGCCCAAAATAAAAATCAACCCAAAACATTGCAGGATTTACAGATAAACTCTAATTTTGCGAAAAATTTTAACAAAAGCAATGCAATATTTTAAACAAAGCAAAATCGGAAAAAAGGGAGCCGTAAGGTTCTCTAAGGTTTGGAATGTCTAAGGAGTTGCGTGCATAAGATATCTATTGCGGCAGACTCTTTATATAAGAATCTGCCTTTTTATTTTAAAAAATCAAGATTATGACCAATCAGGACTTGCTAAGTATAGCAAAAGAATTCGGGACACCCGTTTACGTTTATGATGTTAACTCCATCCGTGAGCAATATGAAAAACTGACTTCTTCTTTCTCGAAGAACACCAGATTTTTCTACGCAGCCAAGGCTTTGACCAACATCAATATCCTGAAGTACGTCGAAAAGTTGGGCGCATCCCTTGATTGTGTTTCTATCAACGAAGTGAAATTAGGTTTGAAAGCCGGTTTCTCCAACGACAGAATCCTTTTCACACCAAACTGTGTGGACCTTGCAGAGATCGAGGAAGCAATGTCTCTGAATGTTCATATCAACATCGATAATATTTCGATTTTGGAACAATTTGGGAATAAATTCGGAGGTTCTTATCCGATTTTTGTTAGAATCAATCCACATATCTTTGCCGGAGGAAATTATAAAATCTCAACAGGACACATCGATTCCAAATTCGGAATTTCCATTCATCAGCTTCGTCATATCGAGCGTGTTATGAAATCGACCAACATCAATGTGGAAGGTCTTCATATGCACACGGGAAGCGAAATCAAAGACCCGGATGTTTTCCTTCAAGGTCTTGAAATCATGTTCGAATTGGCGGAACATTTCCCAAATCTGAAATATCTGGATATGGGAAGCGGTTTCAAAGTTCCTTATCAGGATGGCGACATCGAAACCGATGTGAAATCTCTTGGAAAAAAAGTCAACGCTGCAATAAAAAAACACGAAGAATCTACAGGAAAAAAATTCCAGCTCTGGTTTGAACCTGGAAAATTCTTGGTAAGCAAAAGCGGACATTTCTTGGTAAAATCCAATGTTATCAAACAGACAACAGCAACGGTTTTTGTAGGCGTTAATTCCGGATTCAATCATTTGATTCGCCCGATGTTCTACGATTCTTATCACATTATAGAAAACTTATCCAATCCAAAAGGTCCGGAAAGAATCTACACCGTCGTTGGAAACATCTGTGAGACAGATACTTTTGCTTGGGACAGAAAAATAAATGAAGTGAGGGAAGGCGACATCATTGTTTTCAGAAATGCTGGAGCTTACGGTTTTGAAATGAGTTCAAATTTCAATTCCAGATTGAAGCCTGCAGAAGTCATGTTCCTTGATGGGAAGGCACATCTCATCAGAAAAAGAGACGAGTTTGAAGATTTATTAAAAAATCAGATTGAAGTTTTATAAATTATTGCTAATCAGAACAGTTTTGGCATAAAATTTCATTCTAAACATTATATAAATCAAATACTATGAAATCATTACTATTTTCATTGAGCTTGCTAATCAGTTCATTGGCTTTCGCTCAAAATAATGACGTTGAAGAATCTATGAACATCGATATTCCTATGATGGATACGTCTTCCAGTTCTGTGACTTACAGCGTTCGCGGAATTTATCAGATAAAAGACACGAATTGTAATCCTTCTCAATTCAAGAGTCTAAGATATCCTGGCGGTACTGATGCTTATATCAAAGAATTGAAAGAAAAACTTCAGCAAAATGTAAATTGGAATACTTACGCTGTGAATGGATTATTCTTTGTGAAGCTAGATATTACGAAAGACGGTGTTCTTTCTAAAGTTGAGGCCGGACCAAAAGTAGCGAACAGCGAACCTTTCCTGAGAGATTTGAAAGACGCCGCAACAAAAGTGAACAAAACTTGGATTCCAGCGAAATGCAATGGAAATCCTATTGACTCAAAAGCCATTCTGAAAATCGATTTTTCATCCATGACTTACGATAATGCCTTTAATTAGTATAAAAATAAAAACCGCTATTTAATCTTAGCGGTTTTTTTATTAGTTTTTACCCTGGAATATCATTAAAAAAAGCATTCAGATTTCTCTAAACGCTTACTTCTTTCCTCATTCGGATTTTTTCAATCTGAAATTGTCCCGCAAAGGTATATCTTAATATAATGCCACGAAATGAACCTCGGTTAACAAATTCGCTTTCTTATACGGCTAAGTGCCTGTGGCGTAATACCCATATAAGATGCAATGTGCTTCAGGGGAATTTTTTGGAAAAGGTCGGGTTGCTCTTTCATCAGTTTCAAATATCTCTCCTCTGCGGTATCGCTTAGAAAAGAAAACTCTCTGTTCAATTTTTCTACATAAAGAGCCTCAACCGTCAATCTACCAATGAGATTGCCTACAGTATGTGTTCTGTAAAGTTCCTGAAGATCATCATAATGCACTCTCCAAACTACCATATCAGTCAACGCCTCCACATTGCATCTGGAAGGCGTTCGTTGAGTAAAGGAATCATAGGCGGTTAGATACTGATAGTTGAAGACAAATCTGATTGTCAGATCTTTATTCTCCTTCTCAAAGAAAAGTCGTGCAGTTCCTGTCTCAACAAACGACAAATAGTTCTCAACTTCCCCGACTTTTAAAATAATATCTTTCTTTTTATACTCTGTCCTGATATTTTTCCTGGTAAATTCTTCCCAATGTTTATCATCAATGGGAATATTTTTAGAAAGCAGATATTGTCTTATAAACTCCATCCACAACGTTTTTATTGATAAATCGAATTCAGTTCATTCATATATTCGTAAGCTGTCAAATCGAATTTCACAGGAACAATGCTGATAAATCCATTAGCAAGAGCTGTTTCGTCTGCATCTTCGGACTGGTCCATATTGTTGAAATAGCCTGTTAACCAGTAATATTTTTTCCCGTGCGGATTGGTTCTTTCGTCAAAGCTTTCCTCCCATTTTGCGTTCGCTTGTTTACAAACTTTGATGCCTTTGATTTCTTCTTTTTTAAGATTTGGGATGTTGACATTCAACACAACACCCTTCGGCATTGGATTTTCCAACGTTTTAAGGACAATATCTTTGATAAATTCTTCTGCCTGGTCAAAATCCGCTTCCCATTTCAAATCGGAAAGAGAGAAACCAATTGCCTGAAGTCCTTCTACACCTGCTTCCACAGCCGCAGACATTGTTCCGGAATAGATAACATTGATGGAAGAATTCGCACCGTGATTGATTCCTGAAACCACCAAATCCGGTTTTCTAGGCAGGATTTTATCTAAAGCCATCTTCACACAGTCAACAGGCGTTCCGGAGCAGGAAAAATCCCTCTGAGGCCCATCAAGATTTAGTTCTTCAAAACTTAAAGTAGAATTGATGGTGATGGCGTGGCCTTTTCCACTTTGTGGAGAGTTGGGCGCCACTACAATGACGTCTCCAATTTCATTGACTATGCTGATTAATTTTCTGATGCCGGGTGCAGTAATTCCGTCGTCATTGGTTACCAATATTAATGGTCTGTTCATAAATTTTTCTTTTAGATTTTTTCCGCTTTTTTGCGAGTTTTTCAAAATTCTCTCAAAAATAACCAATTTATAATACTTTAATTAAAATAAGGTGTTAAATTTGGTTTCGTTTTTGAATACACTCGTAACTTTCAAAAGAAAAAAAATACTAATCCAAGTACAGATTTATAAAATATATGTTCAAAAAAATCAAGTTCAAGAAACTATTGATGTTTGCGCCACTTATGACGCTGATGTTCTGTTTCAACTCCCCACAAAATGATGATGAAAAAATGCAGACCATAATGGTCAGCGTAAAAAATACACTTTCGTATCTTCATTACAGTCCGAAACCCATTAACGATGCTTATTCTCAGGATGTTTATGAGAAATATTTTGAAAGTGTAGATGCTTCCAAAAGATATTTTCTACAGTCCGATATGGATGAGTTCAAAAAGCATTACACCAAACTGGATGATTATCTGAACAATGGAAATCTGATTTTTTATAAATTGACCATTGACCGTCTTTATCAGCGTGTTGATGAGATCGATAAAATGACTCAGGACATCCTCTCAAAACCAATCAATTTGGACGAGGATGATGTTCTGACAATCGAACCAAAGAAAAGAGTGAATCCAGTTGATGCCAAACAACAGCGTGAAGAATGGAAGAAATACATCAAGTATAACATTCTTCAAGAAATTGAAACATTGACAAGCAAAGAAGAAGCTCAGAAAAAGAAGAAAGATTCAGTTGTAAACAACAAACTTCCTGACACTATAAAATACACGCCACTTTCTATGGAAAAGAAGCGTGAAAAAGCGACCGCTGAAGTAAAAGATTTGATTACAGATTCTTTCAGAAGATTCAAGAAGAGAAAGAAAATGGACTGGTTCACAGTTTATATGAATGCTTATACCGAAGTTTTTGACCCGCACACCAATTATTTCTCTCCGAAAAATAAAGAAGAATTCGATATGCAATTCACCGGAAAAGTGATTGGCATCGGAGCTTTGATCCAAGAAAAAAGAGGTTACTTGTATCTTGGAGAATTGACAATCGGTGCGCCAGCTTGGAAATCAAAACAACTGACTTCCGGCGATAAAATCCTTAAAGTGAAATCAAAACCGAACGAAGAACCGGTAAACGTTGTCGGGATGCTGTCTGATGAAGCAGTCCGATTGATCCGAGGTGAAAAAGGAACACCGGTAACTTTGACTGTTGAGAAAAAAGATAAGACCATAAAAGAAGTAACGATGATTCGTGAAGAAGTGGCTATTGAAGATACTTTTGCAAGAAGTATTGCTGTAACTGCTAAAAACGGAAAAAAATACGGATTTATTTATCTTCCAAGCTTCAACGTAGATTTTGAAGACCCGAAAGGAAGAAACGCATCTGACGATATCAAAGCGGAATTAATCAAGCTTAAGAAAGAAAATGTTGAAGGAATCATTCTTGATCTTAGAAGCAATGGCGGAGGTTCTTTGACAGAAGTTGGTGACATTATGGGATTGTTTATGAACGCTGGCCCTTATGTTCAGGTAAAAGATAGTCGTGGAAAAGTTCAGACTTTGAGCAATAAATCCAACGAACCAATCTGGACAGGTCCGCTTGTAGTAATGCAAAACGAATTGTCGGCTTCGGCTTCGGAGATTCTTGCAGGAGCTTTCCAAGATTATGGAAGAGCAGCGGTTATTGGTTCGCCAAGTTCATTCGGGAAAGGAACCGTTCAGACTTTTGTGGAGCTTAATAGATTCCTGAATACTAATGATGATTTCGGAGCTTTGAAATTGACTATCCAGAAATTTTACAGAATCACGGGAGAATCGACTCAAAGAAAAGGTGTGGAATCTGACCTTAAAATGAAAGATTTCTTCTCTTATTCTGACGTTGGAGAACGATTTGACCAGTTCGCATTGCCTTGGGATAAGATCGAAACGACTTCTTATAAGAAATTGACAGGACTTAATATTCCTCAATTGCAGGCAGAACTAGACAAGCAACTTGCTGATAACAACAATTATAAGATGTTGCAAGAATCTGCAGAGTGGAAAGAAGCTTTGGATAAAGAAGAGACAATCACTCTGAATCAAACCAAATTCAATGAGCTGATGAAAACGCGTAAAGCGCAAATCGATAAGTTCAAAGGTCTGGATAAATTCAATAATGGACTGAAATTTACCATTCATCCAGACGAAGCGGAAAGAATCAAAAAAGACGAAGCGTTTGCCAAGAAAACAGAAAACTGGAGAAAAAATCTTGAACGGGATTTCTATCTGGAAGAAACGGTAGATGTACTTTCGAAAATCAAATAACAAAAAAGGAACTCAGTTTTGAGTTCCTTTTTCTTTGTCATTAATAGCTATGTTTTACTTCAAGTTCTCAAAACTACGTTTGATAAAATCCGTCAGCTCTTTTCCTTTCAAAAGATTCTGAGACAATTTTGCCAAATCCAAAGCCTGATTGATCAGCACTCTTTTCTCATCAGCATTATCTTTTTTCAGTAATTCTCCGGCAAAATCTGAGTTAGAATTCACCACCAGATTATACATCTCCGGGAAACCGCCCATTGCAAACATTCCGCCACCGCCAGTAGCCTGCATATCTTTCATCCTTCTGAAAAACTCCGGCTGAGTCAATGTAAACGGCGCATCCGTAGAATCCAAATCTTCCAGCTGAACGGTAAACTTCTGGTCATTGATCGATTCTTCAATCTGCTTCTTCAAAGTTTCCTTATCCGAATCATTTAGTTTAGAAATCTTAGGCTCATCTTTTTTGATTAAATTATTGATGTGGTCTGCATCCACTCTCGCAAAAGAAACATTCTCTTTGGAAGCTTCCAATTTCTGGATGAGGTGCGGAACAATCGGAGAATCCAACAACAGAACCTCATACCCTTTTTCTTTCGCAGACTCTATGTAGCTGTGTTGCTCATCCGCATTGTTTGCGTAAAGAATCACGGTCTTTCCATCTTTATCCGTTTGAGTTGGTTTGATTTTCTCAATCAAATCGTTCCAAAGATAATATGTTCCGTCCGTAGTTGGATAAAGCGCAAACTTGTCAGATTTTTCATAGAATTTATCCTCAGAAATCATTCCGTATTCGATAACGATTTTGATATCGTTCCATTTCTTTTCGTAATCTTCACGGTTGTCATTGATCAATGAAACCATTTTGTCCGCCACTTTTTTCGTGATGTAAGAAGAGATTTTCTTCACAGCCCCATCAGCCTGCAAATAAGAACGGGAAACATTCAACGGAATATCCGGAGAATCAATCACGCCTCTCAACAACATCAGGAAATCAGGAACAATGCCCTTCACCTCATCTGTCACAAAAACCTGATTTTGATACAATTGTATTTTATCTTTCTCGATATTTAGATTATTCCCTAGTTTCGGGAAGAACAAAACTCCCGTCAGGTTGAACGGATAATCCACATTCAAATGGATATGGAACAACGGGTCTTCAAACTGCATCGGATACAATTCTCGGTAGAAATTGTTGTAATCCTCATCTTTCAGTTCAGACGGTGATTTTGTCCAGGCCGGATTGGTATTATTGATGATATTATCAACTTCAATTGTTTCCGGTTTCGCATCTTCAGCAGCACCTTCCGGCAAAGGCAAAGTTTCAGTTTTAGTCCCAAATTTAATTGGAATCTGATTGAATTTATTATACTTTGTCAAAAGCTCACGGATTCTGAATTCCTCCAAAAACTCCGTAGAATCATCTGCGATATGAAGAATAATTTCCGTTCCTCTGTCCGACTTATCCGTTTCTTCCAAAGTATATTCCGGACTTCCGTCACAAACCCAGCGAACAGCTTTCGAATCTTCCTTGTAAGATTTAGTCAAGATTTCCACTTTCTCCGCCACCATAAACGCCGAATAGAATCCAAGTCCAAAATGACCGATAATACCGGCATCTTTAGCAGAATCTTTATATTTTTCCAGAAATTCCTCAGCACCGGAAAAAGCCACCTGATTGATATATTTCTCAACCTCTTCACCAGTCATCCCGATTCCCTGGTCTTTAATGGTCAGCGTTTTCGCATCTTTATCGATTTTCACTTCGATGATAGGATTGCCATATTCCACCTTCGCCTCGCCAATCGTGGTGAGATGTTTTAGTTTCGTAGTCGCATCCGTCGCATTAGAAATCAACTCACGCAAAAAAATTTCGTGGTCGCTGTAAAGAAACTTTTTGATCAGTGGAAAAATATTCTCCACCGATACATTAATACTTCCTGTTGCCATATTTATATTATTTTTTGTTTTTATATCTAAAGAATAACAATCATTTATCATTCATCAATTATCTTGGGGCGACCGTCAAAAGCCAAAGCTTTTCCAAAGCTATTTTGTCACCAGGCTATCCGTTGCAATCTTTTGCTTTTTAGAACATTTGTCATTCCGAACGAAACGAAAAACCTAAAAGCAAAAGGATTTCCACTACTATCCCTGTCGCAGCTTCGCCGTCAATCCAACGTTTCTCAAAAAAAAGACCATCAAAAAAATAATGACAAATTGTCGCTTTATAGAAAACACAAAGACACAAAAGCTATTCAAAAAGAACGCTATAATAAAATTTGACGAAGTCAAATCTTTGTGCCTTAAAACGTAGAATTGCATAAAAACCCTTTTGTGCCTTTGCGTCTAAGAATCACAGAAATAATTATCATAATATCCCTTTAAAATTATTACAAAAACTTTTATGCCTTTTGTGGTTCATCACAGTTTCAAAATTTATTACATTTACTTTCAGAAGATAAAAGGAAAAATGCGCCACAAAATAAAAACCCAAAACCCTGATTTTCAAAATATTAAATTCAATTCGAATTCAGAAAATTACACTTTTGAAAAAGACGGATTGGAACTGAAATCAAAATATTCTGCAGAAGATGTAAAAAACAAACGTATTTTGAACGGCTCAGCCGGAATTGCGCCTTTTCTTCGTGGTCCATATTCCACGATGTATGTTCAGAAACCTTGGACAATACGCCAATATGCAGGCTTTTCCACAGCAGAAGAATCAAACGCATTTTACAGAAGAAATCTTGCAGCAGGTCAGAAAGGACTTTCCGTAGCTTTCGATTTGGCAACACACAGAGGTTACGATTCAGACCACGCAAGAGTCGTTGGAGATGTTGGTAAGGCAGGCGTTGCGATTGATTCTGTCGAGGATATGAAAATCCTTTTCGACCAGATTCCTTTGGACGAGATTTCGGTTTCAATGACAATGAATGGCGCAGTTCTTCCGATTTTGTCTTTCTACATTGTCGCAGCAGAAGAGCAAGGCGTTTCTCAGGATAAATTGTCCGGAACAATTCAGAATGACATTCTGAAAGAATTTATGGTTCGGAACACTTACATCTATCCGCCGACGCCATCAATGAAAATCATCGCCGATATTTTCGAATATACTTCCAAGAATATTCCAAAATTCAACTCCATTTCAATCTCAGGTTATCATATGCAGGAAGCCGGTGCAACGCCCGTTTTGGAAATGGCTTACACTTTAGCCGACGGTTTGGAATATGTAAGAACCGGAATAAAAGCCGGAATGAACGTCGATGATTTTGCTCCTAGATTATCCTTTTTCTGGGCTATTGGAATGAATCACTTTATGGAAATCGCCAAGATGCGTGCCGCTCGTTATATCTGGGCAAATCTCCTGACACAATTCAATCCTCAGAATCAAAAATCTTTAGCCTTAAGAACACATTCCCAAACCTCTGGCTGGAGTTTAACAGAACAAGAACCGTTTAATAATATCACCCGAACTACAATTGAGGCGTTGTCTTCAGCTTTGGGCGGAACACAGTCTTTGCATACCAATGCTTTGGATGAAGCCATTGCTTTACCAACAGATTATTCAGCGAAAATTGCAAGAAATACTCAAATCATTCTTCAGCAGGAAAGCGGAATTTGCGACGTAGTCGACCCAATGGGCGGAAGTCATTTAGTCGAATCTCTGACTCAGCAAATGATTGACGAAGCAATGAAATATATTGATGAGGTCGAAAAAGAAGGCGGAATGACCAAAGCCATCGAAGCCGGAATCCCGAAAATGAGAATTGAGGAAGCTGCCGCCATAAAACAAGCTAAAATCGACAGTGGCGAAGAATTTATCATTGGCGTTAATTCCTTCAAATCCAATCTTAAACAAACCGACATCGACATTCTCGACATCGATAATACAGAAGTCCGCAGAAAACAAATCGAAAGATTAGAAAAAATTAAAGCCGAACGAAACTCAGAAGCCGTTGAAGACATTTTAAATAAAATCCGAGAAACCGCCAAAACCGGAAACGGAAATCTTCTTGAACTTTGTATAGAAGCTGCAAGAAGAAGAGTAACTTTAGGCGAAATGAGTGACGCAATGGAAGAAAGTTTCGGGCGTTACAAGGCCAACATCAGAACTATTTCAGGAGTTTACGCTATGAATGCAGGAAAAAATGAATACTTTGAAAAAGCCCTTGCTTTAAGTCAGAAATTTGAAGATGCAGAAGGAAGACGGCCAAGAATTATGGTTGCCAAAATGGGGCAAGATGGTCACGATCGAGGTGCAAAAGTGGTTGCGACGGCCTTTGCAGATATGGGATTTGATGTAGATGTTGCGCCGTTATTCCAAACACCGGAAGAAGTGGCGAAACAAGCTGTTGAGAACGACATTCATATTTTAGGTGTTTCAAGTTTAGCCGCTGGTCACAAAACATTGGTTCCACAAGTTGTGGAAGAACTGAAAAAACTCGGTGCTGACGATATTACCATTGTTGTCGGCGGTGTGATTCCGAAGCAAGATTACGACTTTCTTTACGCCAATGGCGCAGATTTTATTTTTGGTCCTGGGACTAATTTGCCGAAGTGTGCGGTTGATATTTTAGAGAAATTTTTGGCTTAACCTTTATTTATAAGTAATGTTTGGAAAACTAAATAAAAAATACAGCAATGCCCTACTTTCATTCAATTTTTATGCTCTCGCGATTTTAGTAATATTTTTAATTGCAATCTCGGGAAGGTTCAAATCGGGGCCATGTACACCAAACTTAGATATCCTGTCCGTAATCTTTTTATATCTTATTTCTTTTATTCTTCTTTTAATCAATGGAGTAAGATTCTTCTATTATAAGAAACCCAACAAATATTCTTTTTATATGCATTTAATTGCATTTTCTCTATTGACATTTTTTTTCTTCACATTTAAAAAATAATTCTATATTTGCATCTGAAAATTAAGTTCAATCAACAAAAATAACAACGAAGCAATGTTCAAATACAATCAACATACATCAGTAGGATTGCCTTTTGCAAAGGCGAGGCTTCGTGGTTTGGTACATTCTTAGAATAACAGTACAATGAAATATCAAAACCCGAAGTCGTAAGATTTTCGGGTTTTTTATTGCGCAATATTTCAAACTCAAAACAGTTTCCCCGAAATCAATTTTTATTAGGAGCTTAATCCCGCTTTCCGCTATATCTTTTTCCGCCAACGCTTTTTTCAAGCCAAGGCAAAAAAAGGATGCCGCTGCAATCGGGGCTAAGGATTTCAACTCCAAATCAACATTTGTCATAAAAATATTGTGACAACAAACATCAACTAAAAAACTAGTTGAAAATATTCGATGTGAGAAAATCACTTATCTCTCATCATTTATCAATTATAGAAAACAATGGGAAATTTAAAACTAAAAGGAAAAGATATATTAAAATTGGGTTATCCAAACAACCAGAGCGTTAACATCGCTTTGGAAGTGATGAAAAGAAATTTTGCAACCAAAAATATTCATTATGTAAAATCTCTTCTCAAGGAAATCCAGCAAAATCCGGAGAACTTCGAGAAAGATTTAACCTTTGGACAAATTGCAGAAGCTTTGCTTTCATCAAAGAAAACTGAGAAAAGAATGCTCAATACCAACCGGGCATCATTTCAGATTTTCGGAAATAATATTTCAGAGGAAGCAAAAAACCAACTGTACATCGCACTGAAACTGCCAATTGCAACACAAGGTGCTTTGATGCCCGATGCACACAGCGGTTACGGACTTCCAATTGGTGGAGTTCTAGCAGTTGAAAATGCAGTGATTCCTTATGGAGTCGGGATGGATATTGGTTGCAGAATGTCGCTCAGTATTCTGGATACGCCAATTTCATATCTCGACGGCGCAAAAGACAAATATGAAAAAGCGCTTGCAGAACACACCAAATTCGGCATGTACGAAACGCACAAATCTCACATCGACCACGAAATTTTCGACAGAGATACGTTCGATTTGATTCCGATTTTGAGAAGATTAAAAGGAAAAGCCATCAAACAAATGGGAAGTTCTGGCGGTGGAAATCACTTTGTGGAATTTGGAGAGGTTGAAATCACGGAAGAAGACGAACAAATCGGACTTCCAAAAGGAAAATACCTCGGAATTCTTTCTCACAGTGGTTCGCGCGGATTGGGAGCCGAAATCGCTCAGTATTATTCAAGAGTCGCGACAGAACAATGTCCGTTGCCAAAAGAAGCACAAAACTTCGCTTGGCTGGATTTGAACACGCATCTCGGCTTAGAATATTGGACAGCAATGAATTTGGCGGGAGATTACGCTTCGGCTTGTCACGACGATATTCACAGAAGATTGGTGAAAGCAGTCGGAGGAAGAGTGAAAGCCAGAATTGAAAACCATCACAACTTTGCTTGGAAAGAAATCCACAACGGAAAAGAAGTGATCGTTCACAGAAAAGGCGCAACTCCAGCCAATGAAAATGAATTGGGAATGATTCCGGGTTCGATGACGGCGAAAGGTTTCATCGTTCGTGGAAAAGGAAATCCAGATTCTTTAAATTCAGCTTCGCACGGAGCTGGACGGGAATTTTCGAGAGGTGAATGCAGAAACCGTTTTACTCAAAATGACATTAAGAAAGAATTAAAACTTAAAAATGTTGCGTTGCTGGGCGGAAATGCCGAAGAAGCTCCGATGGCGTACAAAGACATTAATGAAGTGATGAACGCACAAAACGATTTGGTCGATATTCTTGGAACTTTCCAACCCCGAATTGTAAGGATGGATAAGTAAATACACTCTGTCATTCTGAACGTAGTGAAGAATCTCAACATTTCAAAAGAGATTCCTCCTTCGTCGGAATGACAAAAAAAATTAAAAATCAATGGACAAAATAATACAAATCACCTCGGGAAAAGGACTTTTAGAATGTCAATGGGTAGTTGCCAAAGTTCTGAAGGTTTTTCTTGAGGAAGCAAAACAAAATAAAATCGATTACGAAATCATTCACCGTGAAAATGGCGATGAAAACCTGACTTTGAAATCTGTGGCCTTATTATTAAAAGGAAAAGATATAAATGAATTTTTAAAAACCTGGCTTGGTAGTATTCTTTGGATTGGGAAAAGCACCTACAGAAAATTTCATAAACGAAGCAATTGGTTTATCGGGATTTTCGAACTGGAAGGTTTGGAGAAAATTGAATTTAATGAGAAAGAAATTCAGTTTCAGACGGCGAGAAGTCAGGGAAGCGGCGGACAAAACGTGAATAAAGTGGAAACAGCCGTTCGGGCAATCTATCCGAAAACCGGACAAAGTGTTTTCGTGCAGGATTCCCGTTCGCAGGTTGAGAATAAAAAACTTTCAATTATTCGCTTAAAAGAAAAAGTGATGGAATTTCATATTCAACAATTGGAAAAACAAATGCAGGAAACGTGGAACAATCATTTGAATGTTCAAAGAGGAAATCCAATCCGAACATTCTCGGGAAGCGATTTTAAAAAGAATCATCAGGAAAAATCTTTCAAAAAAGAAAGAAATCAACTGAAAAACGAATTAAAAAACTACAGAAATGACCTTAACTAAAAGTAAATATTATTTCGAAGCTTTGGATAACTATCCTTACAGCTTGCCGGATTGTCTTGAAGCGTTGAATTACGCGCTTTCGTACGACCCTGAAGAGCAGATTCGATTTGTTTGATGGGAAGAATCTACAGCGAAATGCTCAATGATTATGAAAAAGCAAAACTCTATTTCGAGGAAGCGATGCAATGTGATGTCACCAATCTGAAAACGCCAAAATATTACATCAAATGTCTTTTGGATAACGAAGATTTGCAGGAAGCAGAAAAACTGATTACCTATTCTTTAAAAATAAAAGGAATTGATAAATGTAGAATTCTAATCCATAAGGCACATTTGTCTGAGATAAAAATGGATTTCAAAAAGGCATTGGAAAATTTGAAGAAAGCTAAGAATTTTGCTTATGACCAATCGATGCTGGACTTTTTGAAGAGTAAAGAAAAACTCATCAAAGAGAAAATGCCAAAAAAATCCAAAACAGCTTGTAAGCGTAAAAATGAAAAGAAGAAGGAAACCCAATAAGGTTTCCTTTTTATACTTTAACTATTTCTTAGCATTAGCATTCACATAAGCTAAAACCCAGTTGGTTTCTTCTGCTGTTAATTTTGCTTTTGGTGCCATTCTTTCCATAATCGGTTTCCAATCAGCAACGGTGAACTCCGAAGGTGTTGGTAATCCGTGACATCTTCCACAACGCAGGTTGTACAGATCCTCTCCTTTTTTAAGGATTTCTTCTTTGGTAAGATTTACAATAGCCGTATTAGCTCCCGTCGTTGGCGATGTTGTTTGTTGTGTTTTACAAGAATAGACGATTACGCCCAAAAGGCACAAACTGTATATGTATTTTTTCATTATTTTTGAATTTGATTTTATCAAAAGTAATCAATTTGGTTGCAGATAAAATCAGCCCAACGTAATTTGTAATTATTCCAAATTCCCAATGACAAAACAACTCAGCTTACAGGATTATATCGATGGAATCCAATCTTCGGACAAAAGGATCTTGGGAAAAGCCATTACACTTGTCGAAAGTAAAAAGCCTGAGCATCGGGAAATGGCGGATAAATTACTGAAAGAAATCTTACCATTCACAGGAAAATCTGTCCGAATTGGAATTACTGGCGTTCCTGGTGCTGGAAAATCGACATTCATAGAAAGTTTTGGGAAGTTTGCGATTGAACAAGGAAAAAAAGTGGCTGTTCTGGCAATAGACCCAAGTTCATCTATCAATAAAGGAAGTATTCTAGGCGATAAAACCAGAATGGAAGAATTGGCAAAAGACCCGAATGCTTTTATCCGGCCAAGTCCAAGTTCCGGATTTTTGGGCGGAATTGCCAATACGACTTTTGAAAGTCTTCTGATTTGTGAAGCAGCAGGTTTTGATTATATCCTGATAGAAACGGTTGGAGTCGGTCAAAGTGAAACTTTAGTCAATGACATTACGGACGTTTTTCTTTTTCTGAAAGTCATTGGAACTGGCGACGAATTGCAAGGAATCAAACGCGGAATAATGGAAATGGCGGATTTGATCTTCATCAATAAAGTCAATTCCGAGAATCTCTCGAAAGCTAAAATGACTAAAACCGAACTCACAAGAGCTCTGCAATTCATTACTCCTAAAGAGAAAAATTGGAAAATCCCTGTGATTCTTGGCTCAGCTTTGGAGAAAACAGGGCTTGATGAAATCTATAATAAAATCGAGGATTATATCTCATTAAAGAAAAAAAACGGAACTTTCCTAGAAACAAGAAAAAATCAGGCTCAGAAAAGATTCGAATTTTGGGTGAAAGAATATATTCTTGAAAAGGCAAAAAATGACCATCTTATGGAAAATTCTTTTCAGGAGCATAAAAAAAATGCTTCAGAACTCCTGTCTAATCCGAGTTCCGAAGCCAATGATTTTGTGAAAAAGTTATTTGGAAATTAATTATTTCGCAGCTGAAATATTTCCGTCAAAGCTGATTGGCTGTCTATTATTGGATTGTATAGACAAAAATGCACTTCCATTTTTAAATATCTCTAGACTGAAAACATAATTTTCTTTTTGGTCTCTCGGTGTGATCACAAAAAGTGTATTTCCTTTTTTGCTCGTGGATTGTTTTACTGTGAATTCTTTAGATTCAAAGGTCAATCCACCTTTTGTGGCATCGCCAGGACTCACATTAAAAGCTCTTCCAAAGTACGGTAAAGCAACACTGAACAAATCTTTTTTGAGATTGAATCCATAACCTGGGTCAAGGTTCAAAAGTCTAGTTCCCGTGGAACCTGGCATCGAGTTCATTACGTTAATGACATCATAATTGGTTGGAAATGCTCTCGTTGCGTTGAAATCAAATTCTTTTTTTTCTATCGAGGAAGTTAATGTTACCGGGTCAAGATAAATTTGGCTTCCGCAACTCATTGTCATCAGCGCAATACTTATCATTAAAATAAAAGATCTCATATTCATTATATTAGAATAATTAATTATCAAAAATCATACAATCTTTAGATTGCTCAAAAAGGAAAAGGTTAATGACTGTGTTCTAATTCTTTTTTGCAGTCTGAGAATATCTTGAGAATCTTATCCTCTTCATTTTCCCAGCAAAGTTCGTCTGCGGCCACATTTAAGTTATGAAGGTAAGCGGCCTTCCCTTTTCCAAGAACTATTTTAAGTTTTTCTGCAAGATGCTCCGGAGAATGATTTTCTATAATCTCGCCAACCCCAAACGACCTTACAATGCTCGACATTTCTGGAAAATCAGAAACTACGACGGGAACTCGGGATTGGATATAATCAGAGATCTTGTTTGGTAAAGAATAGTAATAGCTTAATCCATTATTTTCTTCGATGCTCAATCCAACATCGGCTTTTGGAGTGATTTCACGAAGATCTTCAGGACGAAGTTTCCCAAGGAATTTGATTTTATTTTCAACTTTAGACTTTTTCGCGATTTCTCGAAATTCCTTTTCCATTGGACCACCACCCGCGATCCAAAGTTCAGCATTTTCAATCGATTGCATTGCAAGAATTGCCTTATCGATTCCACGTGAATAGTTTAACCAGCCTTGATATAGGATTATTTTGGTAGAATTTTCTGTCGTTCCGTTAAACTCGAGCTTTCGAGGCAAATTTCTTAAAACAACAGGCTTATTGATTCCGTATTCTTTTGAAAACCAGTTAGCATAGGACTCACTCGCAGCTACCATTTTTTTGATTTTTGGCACAAAGGTCTTTTCTATCTTCTTCCAAATATGTTTTACCCAACGACCTTGTATTGTCGGCATTTCTGTAAAGATCTCATGACTATCAAAGACCAGGGGTATGCCCAATTTTTTAGAAACGAGATAATTTGGCATCAATGTTTCCAGGTCATTGGCCAATAAAATGGTCTTATTGTCAGCATTTTTTTTGATTTCCTGATATAACTTTTTCTGGTATTCTATATAAGCTAATCGGAGTATCTTGGATTTCAAAGGAATCCGGAAAAAAGGATAAGGCCGCTCCATTTCTGGCGCTCCCAACCAGTTATTTCCAATAAGGATCGGCTGATATCCACTATCATAAAGCGTCTTACATACCTTTTCCACACGTTGGTCCGTGTACAGATTATTAAAAACACTTACGATAACTTTCATCTTAATCTTTTTTTATGATGTGATAGATCTGAATAAAAGCGAGAACGGCATTCGGAATAATAATTGGCCAAAGCGTTCCACTATATATACCATAGACTACAAAACATATGCATCCCAACAAATTTACCGTTCTAATGGTTGTGATTTTTTTTAATAAGAAACTGCAGACCACGAAAACGGAAGCCAAATAACCAACATATTCTGACCAATTATCCATTTAATAATTTTTTTGAGGATTACAAACCTAAACATTTTTGAACTGAAAAAAAAATAATGTCAGAAAGTCCTGTTTTTTCTAATGGCAACCTATTTGCAACCAAATATTTAAATTTTACAATAATTTATTGTAGGATTGATCATAAAAAACATAACTTAGTGTATATTTTTAATTATGGATTATAAATTTTCAGATGGTTTGAACCGTGTGTTCAAGCAAAGCAAAAATGAAGCAAGGCGTTTGCAGAGTGAATTTCTGAATACTGAACATTTCCTTTTAGGAATCATTAAAACTGAAAATTCTGCAAAAGAGATCCTCGAAAATCTAAGCGCGGACCTTACCCAGATAAAAAGAAAGATAGAAACCCTCAGTGCTGTGAATTCTAATCCGTTTACTGCAAATATGGGAAGCATCTCTTTTACCAAAATGGCAGATCAGGCCGTAAAGAGGTCTGAATTGGAATGTCGCCAGTATCAATCTGCTGATATCAATACGGTGCATCTTTTATTAGGGATATTATATAAGCAAGAAGATCCTACTTCAAGCATTCTTCAAGCTTATGATATAGATTACGATGCTGTACAGAAGGCATATAGAACAATGTTGAAAAACACTGATCAGCTTCCGCAAAATAGTGCTTACGACGATGATGAGGAAAAAGATGAACCTTACAGCCAAATGAAAAAGCCAACAGGAAATCTTGGTGCTCAGAAAAGCAAAACACCTACTTTGGATAATTTTGGTCGTGACCTGACATCTCTTGCAAGGGACGGAAAGCTGGACCCTGTTATCGGTCGTGAAAAAGAGATCGAGCGTGTTTCTCAGATCTTATCAAGAAGAAAAAAGAACAATCCGCTTTTGATCGGTGAGCCTGGAGTTGGTAAATCTGCAATTGCAGAAGGTTTGGCTTTGAGAATTCAGCAGAAAAAGGTTTCCAGGGTTCTTTATGGTAAACGTGTTATCACATTAGATCTTGCAAGTCTGGTTGCCGGAACCAAATATCGTGGACAGTTCGAAGAAAGAATGAAAGCGATAATGACAGAACTTGAGAAAAACAGAGATGTCATTCTTTTCATAGATGAGCTGCATACAATTGTTGGTGCGGGAAGTTCCACAGGAAGTTTAGATGCTTCCAATATGTTCAAACCAGCTTTGGCAAGAGGTGAGATCCAGTGCATCGGAGCAACAACATTGGACGAATATCGTCAGTACATCGAGAAAGATGGGGCTTTGGAAAGAAGATTCCAAAAGGTAATGGTTGAACCAACTTCAATTGAGGAAACAATTCAGATCCTCCATCAAATCAAAGATAAATATGAAGACCATCACAATGTGCATTACAGTGATGAGGCCATCAATGCCTGCGTTAATTTGACAGCAAGATATATTACAGACAGATTCCTTCCGGACAAGGCGATTGATGCGATGGACGAAGCCGGATCAAGGGTTTATATCAAGAACATGAAAGTTCCGACTGAGATCATCGATCACGAATCCCGTATCGAAGAAGTCAAAGAACTGAAGCAAAAAGCTGTGAAAGCTCAGGATTATCTGGAAGCAAGGAAATTGAAGGACGAAGAAGAAAGACTTCAAATCGAACTAAATCTTGCTCAAGAACAATGGGACAAAGATGTAAAAGAGAAAAAAGAGGAAGTTACCGAAGAAAGTGTTGCCGAAGTAGTTTCTATGATGAGCGGTGTACCTGTGACCAAAGTTGGCAAAAATGAGCTTGATAAACTGGCTCAAATGGATGATAAACTGAACGGAAAAGTAATAGGCCAGGAAGATGCTGTGAAAAAAGTGGTGAAAGCCATCCAAAGAAACAGAGCCGGTCTTAAAGATCCGAACCGTCCGATCGGAACATTCATTTTCCTTGGAACAACCGGTGTTGGTAAAACAGAATTGGCAAAAGTAATGGCACGCGAATTATTTGATTCTGACGAAGCTCTGATTAGAATCGACATGAGCGAATATATGGAGAAATTTGCAGTTTCCAGATTGGTTGGTGCGCCTCCGGGATATGTTGGCTATGAAGAAGGTGGGCAATTGACGGAAGCTGTCAGAAGAAAACCTTACGCTGTTGTTCTTTTGGACGAGATTGAAAAAGCACATCCTGATGTTTTCAATATCCTATTGCAAATTCTGGACGAAGGTTTCGTAACGGATTCTCTTGGAAGAAAAATTGATTTCAGAAATACGATCATTATTTTAACTTCCAATATCGGAACCAGAGACCTGAAAGATTTCGGGGACGGTGTAGGATTCGGAACTTCTGCAAAGAAAACGAATACCGATGCAAGAGCAAGATCTACGATAGAAAGCGCATTGAAGAAAGCTTTTGCTCCGGAATTTTTGAACAGGATCGATGATATTATTATCTTCAATTCTCTTGTACAGACCGACATCAGAAAGATCATCGACCTTGAGTTAGGAAAACTTTACAGCAGATTAGAAAAATTAGGCTATAAAGTTGAATTGACAGAGGAAGCCAAAGATTTCATTGCTGAAAAAGGTTGGGATAAAGACTTTGGAGCGAGACCTCTCAAACGTGCAATTCAAAAATACATCGAAGATCTGTTAGCAGAAATGCTTGTCAATAAACAATTCAGCGAAGGCCAACAAGTTGTTTTGAAGGTCAATGAAGCTAAAGATGGATTGGAAGGGGAAGCCCATAAAGAAAAAAAAGAAAGTGTAAAATAAATTACATTGAATTAATATGACCACCTTTTATTGAGGTGGTCTTTTTATATTATGGAAGAATCGTTAAAAGAATATCTATTGAAAAATATTCCTGGACTTAATAAAGAAGACCTGGAAATACTTTTGCCTGATCTATCTTTCAGAAAACGCAATTCTGGAGATATTTTTATACAGCCGGGTGATAATAATACAAAAGTCTACTACATTAAAAGTGGTATCGTCCGGGTATATCATCTTCTAGATAATGGAACAGAAAAAACTGTTCTTTTCCATAATAAAAAAAGCTTTGTTGGTAACTATGATGGTATCATCTATAATCGCCCATCAAGGTATTTTTATCAGTCCATTGGAGAAACCGAGGTTTTTGAACTGACCTATGATGCTATAAACCAAGGCTCTCAGAAAAGTATTACGCTCAATAATCTAAGAGGTAATATGTTTCTGATGATGATAGGTATTCTATTGAAAAATATTGAAGATTTTGTACTTCTTAATCCTGAGGAAAGATACCAAAAACATTTGGAGGAAAATGCAAATGTGCTTCAAAAAGTCCCATCGAAATACATCGCTTCCCTTCTGGGAATCACGCCGGTATCTCTCAGCAGAATAAAAAAAAGAATTTTTAAGTAGTAATTAACAAACGTTAATTTTTTATCCAGAAATTCATTATACTTTTGCAACCCTTTATAAGGCCCTCTATAGCTTGTTTAAACACGAATGATGAACTATTAGGAGGGCTTTATTTTTATTATAACCCTACTACAAATCCTACACTTGGGATAAATCCTGTACTGAAAATACTACTTCTCTCCTTCCAAAGTACATTGTACATCAATCCGAACTGTGCAAACGCATTATTCCCCAAACTCTGCATATAACCACCGCCAAGATAAAGCGCTGTTTCATCGGTATTGAATTTATAACCTGTGTATTTCTCTTTAGAATTAATGAAATATTGCTGAAGATTAGCTCCTATAAAGAACGAGCGGGCAAAATAATAATTGGCAAAAGGACCAACCCCAAACATTGTGGAGGTGTAATAGTCATCTTTTTGCCAGGAAACATTTCCAATAATCCCGCCTTCCAATTGGTCTGTGATTTTATAACCAACTCTCGGGGAAACCTGTAGATTAAAATATGAATTACTTCCAAAACCAACTCCCAAGCCACCACCAAAAGTCCAGCGATTGGTTTGACTTCCGGAACTGATTGCCACTTGAGAAAAGCTAAGAATACTAACGAGTATTAAATTTAATGTGAAAATTTTCTTCATAAGATTGTTTTTATCGATGTTTAAAATTATGGTTTTTTTTCGACTCTTTTAATTGTATTTTTGCACCATCAAAACTAAGAACTCCCGTCAAGAGTTTCGTAAAATTGAAATCAAATGAAAATAGTAGTTGGCCTCTCCGGAGGCGTAGATTCTAGTGTGACCGCTTATCTGTTGCAACAGCAAGGTCACGAAGTTATCGCACTTTTTATGCGAAACTGGAACGATGCATCGGTAACATTGGAAGATGAATGCCCTTGGATAGAAGACAGTAATGATGCGCTTCTTGTCGCACAAAAATTAGGAATTCCTTATCAGGTCATCGATATGAGCGAGCTCTACAAGGAGCGAATCGTAGATTATATGTTTGATGAATATCAAAAAGGCAGAACGCCAAATCCCGATGTGCTTTGTAACCGTGAAGTGAAATTCGATGTTTTCATGAAAACGGCTTTATCACTTGGTGCTGAGAAAGTTGCAACCGGACATTACGCCCGCGTTGAATCCACTTTTGATGAAAACGGAAAGGAGATTTTTCATCTTTTAGCTGGGAAAGATAATAATAAAGATCAAAGTTATTTCCTCTGTCAGTTGAGCCAAGATCAGCTTTCTAAAGCGTTGTTTCCAATCGGAGAATTGACTAAACCTGAAGTGAGAGAAATCGCTAAAGAAATCGGTTTGGTAACGGCCGATAAGAAAGATTCTCAGGGACTTTGCTTCATTGGTAAGGTAAGTTTGCCAACTTTTCTTCAACAGCAATTGGTTCCAAAAGAAGGCGAAATTGTGGAAATCTTCAATGACTTTGCGGAATATTATAAACCTCAACCAAACTTCAATTCAAAACAACAGGAATTGGAATATCTGTCGGCGAAAATCAATTATAAAAAAGAGGACGGAAAAGTGATTGGCAAGCACCAAGGTGCGCAGTTTTTCACGATTGGTCAAAGCAAAGGATTGGGAATTGGCGGACACAAAGAGAGCTGCTTCATCATCTCCAGAGAAATGGAAAACAATATCATTTTCGTGGGCGAAGGAAGAAATTTCCCGGGACTTTTCAGAAGCGCTTTGAAAATTGATAATTCTGAAGTTCATTGGGTTCGTGAAGATTTGAGATTGAAAAACGGAGAGTCTATGGGCGTAATGGCAAGAATCCGTTATCGCCAGGCTTTGGAAAAAGCAACGATTTATCAGTTTGAAGACGGCTTTTATATGGAATTTGAAAATGCTCAATCTGCTATTGCTGAAGGACAGTTTGCTGCTTGGTATATCGATGACGAATTGGTTGGAAGCGGCGTGATTTCTTAAGAAGTAATTAGAATTAAATATTGAAAACAGGCTTTACGGAATTCCCGAAAAGTCTGTTTTTTAATTTCCTGCCAGCCAATCCTTAAAATCCTTCACGCGTTCCCTGCTTACCGTAATCTCTTCATTCGTTTGGAACTCCAGATCGACTTTATAATTTGGGGAAGTGTGGATGTTTTTGATGTAATCTGAACTGATGATGAATTGTCTATTGACACGGAAAAATTTGGATTCTTCCAAAACATTTTCCAGTTCGTCCAAAGTAAAATCTGTCGGAAAATTTCGTTCTTTGGTCTTAAGATAAACGATTTTGTTTTCGCTGTAAAAGCAACTGACTTCATTGATGGAAACGACTTTCAGATTATAACCAATTTTTACCAAAATTCTGGAAAGTGTTGCCTGCTCTTTTTTAACAATTTGCCTGATTTCCTGCGAATTAACAGCGCCTTGTTCCGGTAAGAACGATTTGAATTTCTCAATAGCTTTTGCCAAATCTTCTTCTTCAATGGGTTTCAAAAGATAATCAATACTATTCAACTTGAAAGCTTTCAATGTGTATTGGTCAAAAGCTGTTGTATAAATAATAAAAGCCTTGGTTGAAACTTTATCAAAAATATCAAACGATAATCCGTCACCTAAAACGATGTCCGAAAAAATCAGTTGCGGATGTTCATTTTCCTGAAACCAATCAACTGACTCTTCCACAGAATTAAGGCTTGCAACTAATTCTAAATCAGAAAATAAACCTAATAATTTCTCAAGTCTTCTTACCGCCGGTTTTTCGTCTTCAATGATTATCGTTCTTATCATTTTTATAGTTTTTTTAATTGAATCGAAATTAGTGAAAATATTATTTTTCCTTATCCATTAATTTGCGAATTTTTCGCTGTTCCCAATCCTTTCCCAAGAAAACAAATCCAGCGTGAACTAAAATTATTATTCCCCAAACTATAAGGCTATAAAACTGATTTACTTTTATCTTCATATAGCCAAGCTCGTGATAAAGGATGTTGAAAATTATCAATATAATATTTACAGCAATATAAGACACTAAATGGGCATAGAAGCCTCTAATCTCTTTGACTCTTTTTTGCGCATTCAGATAGCGAATTTTTTCATCTGAATTCTCTTCGGGTTTTCGATTTTCCATAAGAATCTATTTTAAATTACTTATTCTTTTCCATTAATTCCCGAATTTTTCGCTCTTCCCAATCTTTTCCGAGAACAAACTGCGGAACAAAAACACTCAATGCGTGTGCTAACAAACCAATTCCCCAGAAGAATAGGGTGATGAAATTTTCTGCTCTGAAATAGCTTTCTCCCGGTTTCAGATTCTGAATATTAATCAAAACGATCAGCAGATTTACAAGAATATAAATTACCAAATGTGTATAAAACCCTTTCAGTTTTTTCACTCTTCTTCTGGCTTCAAGATATTTGATATTGTCTTGTTTATTAATAATTTCCATTGTTTTCCTTTTTAATTTCTTTGTTGATCATATCATTTTCCCAATCGGAATTGAAGAAAAATAAGTTTACGCCTTTGATTGCCAGAATCAATCCCCAGATGATGAAAATCCAAGAAACCTGCATCTCGTCAAGGTTTTGAGGAAATCCGTTTTTGAAGAATCTGACTCCGTAAATTACACCAAATACGATTGCAAAAACAAGGATTCCGGAATAGAATTTTTTGATTTTTTGTACCCTTTCCACGGCCATTTCGTAACGTGGATTTTCTTTATTAATATTTTCCATTGTGATTGATTTTAAGATTATTTCTGATTGTTCATTATTTCACGAATCTTCTTTTCTTCCCAATTTTTACCGATTGCGAATACGTTCATCCCGTGAGCCATAAGACCGATTCCCCAGCCAAGCATTGGCCAGTAAAACCAAATTTGCTCAGGAGATGTCAATAGATTGATAATGACCAAAAATGGAATCACAATGCAATAGGAAATCAAATTTCCATAGAATCCTTTCAATTCTTTTACTCTTTTTACTGCTCTTTCGTAAGCGAAGTTTTCTGTAGATTGTGTGGTGTAAGTTGTCATTGTTTGAGATTTTTTTTCTATTAATATTGGTATTTTGACTTTAAATGTCTGTTCTGTTTTTTCTATAAATACATTGTCTTTTGTAAGAAGTGCATATCGCTGAACGATGTTTGCTAAACCAATTCCCGCACTTTCTTTAAGCTGTTCTCTTACTTGAAGGTTATTTTCTATTGAAAGAAATTTTCCTTCTGTGAAGATTCTGATATTCAATGGTTTTGATGAGGTTGCGAAATTATGTTTGATACAGTTTTCCAACAATAATTGTAATGAAAGTGGAACTACGAATTTTTGCAAATCATCTTGATTAATATCAAAAATGAAATTCACGCTATCCTCGAATCTGGTTTTCAAAAGGTTACAGTAGATTTTAGCAAATTCTATCTCATCCTCCACTTTCACCATTTCCTTGTCTTTCTGCTCTAGAACGTAACGATAGATCTTTGACATCGATGTCGTGAATTTCTGCGCCTGTTCAGGATTTTCATCAATCAAAGCTGTTAAAACGTTCAAAGAATTGAAAAGAAAATGCGGGTCCAGTTGATTCTTCAAAGATTCGAATTGGGCGTTGGCAGATTTTGCAATCAGTTTCTGCTCTACAACTTCTTTTTTTGTATTTTTCTTCAGTTCCTCCATAAAGCCTTTGGCATGAAGAAAAGCCGAAATCATCAATGCAATATTAATTGTAAACCAATTGATAAAATTGTATTTCGCAGAGAAGAAAGTTTCTGCAGTAGCTGTTTTCTGAATGACCACAAAGTTGAGATAACCACACAGATAACTCACAACCACATTCACAACGACCAATGCAATAATTCCAAAAATGGTTCGTGTTCTGGTTTGTTCCGTCCAGGGAAATTTTTTGTTCAGGAATTCGTTCGTCAATCCATTACTGATTCCGATGAAGAATGAGTACATCAGACAAACTAAAAGTCCATAAAAAAAATTCTCCACTGTTTTCTCATCCGTATCTACGATGAAGAAAAAAAGGTTTACTCCAAAACCAACCCAAAACAGCGATATGATATTTTTTCTTTGCATTTCTTAATTTCTTGGTTCAAAATTATGACAGAAAGAAAAGTTAAGCAATTATATATGACCGAACTGTTAAAAAATCCGACTGAACTGTAAAATGCCTTGTTAAGAATCTTAAATTTTTGATAAGATCGGTACTGACACGCAAAAAAGGAACATCTTTTGCTTGACAAAAAACCAAAACTTAATATTATATGAATAGAAATGTAGAAATAATCTTTGCAGGACTTTTCGGAACAGCTGCTGTTTTGGGAATTTTTGCAGCGAGGAAATATTTTAAAAACAAGATTTATAACAGCGAATATTCTGACCATCATTTATTATTCGGAAATTCTAAAAGAAAATATTACGCATCTCCAAATGACGGCGTAGAATTGGACGCATTCTTATAACACACACTATTTTTATTATACAAATTTCCGGTTCTCGCAAGCCGGATTTTTTTGTGGAAAACTTTCCGGAATTTTAAGATATTTTTCATTTTCCAAGTGATAATTTTGAAACAGAAATCCAAACGAATTTTTATAGCAAAAACGGAAGTCAAATTCCGTTAATTCACATAATACATTGTAAATAAAAAATTTACAATAAGGATTCTTTGTAATCAATATTAATCAAAAATGTCAGATTTAATTCCAAAAGGTCAAGGTGCGCAACGCAATGTCATCAACCGATTCGACAGATATACTTTCGAGCCGGAAGACTATGAATTGGACAAAATCAAGACTCAGGTTACAGAAGTTTTCCCGAAAAGTATTATTAATGTGATTAAAAGTCCCGATTTGATGATGGACTATTCTATGAATCCGTACCAAGGTTGCGAGCACGGCTGTTCTTATTGTTTTGCAAGACCAACTCACGAGTTTTGGGGATACAGCGCAGGTGTTGATTTTGAAAGAAAATTAATGGTCAAAAAAAATGCGCCGGAACTTCTGGAAAAAACCTTTCAGAAGAAATCTTACGTTCCAAAACCCATTATGCTTTCCGGAAATACCGATTGTTATCAACCGATTGAGAGACAATTTGAAATTACCCGAAAACTGCTTCAGGTTTGTCTGGATTACAGACATCCGATTTCCATTATCACAAAAAACGCTTTGATTCTGAGAGATTTGGATATTCTCGAAAAAATGGCTGAGAAAAACCTGATTTCGGTTTCGATGAGTATTCCGACGCTTAATGAAGATCTGAGGCGTGTAATGGAACCAAGAACTTCAACCGCAAAAAATAAATTGAAAGCAATAGAATTTTTATCCGAGAAAAATATTCCGGTGAATGTGATGATTGCGCCTGTCATTCCAGGTTTGACCAGCGACGAAAGTCTCGGAATAATGAAAGCTGTTTCCGAAGCTGGCGCAAGAAGCTGTGGTTATACTTTGGTCAGATTGAATGATACCGTTGAACCTGTTTTCATCCAATGGCTAGAAGCGCATTTCCCTGACAGAAAAGACAAAGTTTTGAATCTCATTCGCTCAATGCGAGGTGGAAATCTCGGCGAAAAACGATTTTATGAAAGATACAAAGGCGAAGGAAACATTGCAGAAATGATTCATAAAACTTTTGAAATTGGAAAGAAGAAATTTTTTAATAATAAAGAAAGAGCATGTTTGACGACTGAGCATTTTACAGGAAGCAGGACTCAACAATTGCGATTGTTTTAAAAAGAATTTCCAATGCTTTTGATTAGATTTGCATATTAAAACCACATAGACACAATAGTTTTATTTGGAAAATCTATTTTAACTTATAAGTCAAGGAAAAATAGTTCTATGTTTCTATGTGGTTAGAATAATATATTTATTACAGAAAGTTTCCCAAATGAAGCAATATTCCGCAAAACGCAGCATCCAAATTCTAGCTCATATTCTTGAACAATACGGCATCGATAAAATCATCATTTCTCCAGGTTCCAGAAACGCACCTTTGGCGATTCATTTTTCCGAGATTGATACGTTCCAATGTTACAGTATTGTGGATGAAAGAGCCGCTGCTTTTGTCGGTTTAGGAATGTCGAAATCGATTAAAAAACCTGTTGCAATAACTTGTACAAGCGGTTCTGCTGCGACTAATTATTATCCGGCTGTCGTAGAAGCTTTTTATCAGAATGTTCCTCTTTTGGTTTTAACAGCGGACAGGCCTGCTGATTTTGTGGATATTTTTGACGGGCAGACGATTCGTCAGAAAAATATTTTCCAGCAACATTCTTACGGTGATTTCGAATTGCTGGAAGATGAAAAAGACAGCGCTGATGATTATAATTTTGAGACGATTAAAAAAGCGGTTGAACTTTGCATCGAGAAAAGCGGACCAGTTCATATCAATATTCCTTTGGCAGAACCTCTTTATAATCTTTTGGATGAGCTTCCGTTGATGCCTGCTGTTGAGAAAACAATTCAGAAAAAAAATTATGAACTTCCTTCGAATCTGGTTGCAGACTGGCATACTTCCAAAAGAATTATGGTTCTTGCAGGAACGCTTGCCCCAAATCCAGAGTTGGAAGCTCAACTTTCGCAATTGGTTAAAAACCATACTGTTGTTGTCTTAACGGAAATGAATTCCAATCTTCAGCACGATAAATTTTTCGCTCATATCGACCGATATATCACAGATTTTTCTGAAGAAGATTATCATACTTATGCGCCAGATTTATTGATTACCATCGGGCAAAATGTGGTTTCCAAAAGAGTGAAACAATTCCTGAGAAAGGCAAAGCCAAAACAACATTGGCATATCGATGAATTTTGGCAACCGGATACTTATTTTGTCCTTAGCCAAAAAATTGAAATAAAACCAGAACTATTCTTTTCCAAATTATTGAAATCCATCAATCTGGAACCAAGAGCTTATTTCAATCTTTGGGATGTTCTGAAAGATAAAAAAGATGCGAAACACGAGGAATATCTGAACAAAGCGCCGTTCTCAGATTTCTATCTTTTTAATCAGTTATCCAATCAAATTCCTGAGAATTATAGAGTTCATTTCTCAAATTCCTCAGCAATCCGCTACGCACAATTATTTGAATATCAGAAATATGATGTGTATTGCAATCGTGGAACCAGCGGAATCGATGGCTGTACTTCTACAGCAATGGGATTTGCGATGATGGAAGACGAACCCACGATTTTGATTACCGGAGATTTGTCGTTTTTCTATGATATCAACGGACTTTGGAATCAGTACATTCCGCCATACACAAGAATTGTGATTTTCAACAACGGCGAAGGCAATATTTTCAAAATCATTCCTGGACCAAGCGGAACAAATGCTTTGGACGAATTCATTGCAACGCAACATCACAGAAATGCAGAATTATTAGCAAAGAATTTCGGATTTGATTATATAAAAGTTGAAGACGAAATCTCTCTTGACCGTGTTTTACCAAATTATTTCAAGCCGGATTCTAAACCGAAAATATTGGAAGTAATGACTTCGGAATGTAATAATGCGGATATCTTGAAGCAGTACTTCGTGGAGTTGAAGTAAATTTTCTCGCAGATTAAACAAATTTTACTGATTTTTAAAGTCTGCGTAATCCGCTAAATCCGCGAGAATTAATAATTCTTTAATAGTTTAAAACTCCAAATCCGATTCTTCTTTCGGAAGATTAATGATTTTCTCAATCGGATAAATGAACATATCATCAAAATCATTCAAAGCATTGATAAGCTGAAAATGTGTAAATTCTTTGATATTATCTAAATTAATTTCGGTTTCTTTGATTTCCTTTGTCTGTAATAGATTTTGTTTCATCACACCATTCAGAAGATAACTTTTCGGCGTGAACCAAGTTTTATCTTTCAAGAACAAAAGATTAGAATATGATGTGTCTGTAATCTGATTATTTTTGATAATAATGACTTCGTCAGCGTGGCTTTTGTCTTTCAATTTTTGTAATTGAGTTCTGTCAGCAGACTTAAAGCTATAGTCGATTTCATTATCAACAACCAATTCGAAATCATCTAATTCTGAAATGGCATAAGGAATAACTTGCGTTTTGAAATTGTTTTCCAGATCATATTCGATTCGGAATTTGTAAAGTCCGTCTTCGTCGTGCTCCAGATTGAGAAATAAACTGTAAATATCGATTTTACATTCTTTTCCAAAATTCGAAAAAGTGTCATTCATTCTTTTCTGATGAAGTTCTTTCAGGAAAATTTTCTGGTCTTCAACTTTGATGCTTTCAATAAATCGGGACATAGATCTTGTTTTTCATTTCTTCATATTCACTGATAAGGCCACTTTGATGGGTAATTCCACCTCCGCTTTTGAAAAAAAATTTGTCATTCTCTTTTTCAATAAAACGTATCATTACACAGGAATCCAGATTTTTTCCATCAAAGTATCCTGCAATTCCAGTATAAAAACCTCTATTATATTGCTCGGCTTCCAAAATAATTTCCAAGGTTTTCGGTTTTGGAGCGCCTAAAATAGAACCTGCCGGCAACAACTTTTGAAGAATTGTTCCAATTTGATTTTGATATTCCGGTTTGATGTCACCTTCGATTTCCGAACTCATCGCCAAGAGATTTTTCTGCTTGGTTTTGATATAATCGATTCTCTGGAATTCTTTAACATGAACATTATCTGCAACCATACTCAAATCATTTCTCAACAAATCGACGACCGTATAATGCTCCGCTTTTTCCTTTGGGTCATTTCTCAGGATACTTTCGGCATCTTCGGTTTCTGCATCGATAGTTCCTTTCATTGGATGTGTAAAAATCTTATTATCAACGACTTCTATAAAGGTTTCTGGTGAAAAAAACACAAATTCATCCGGAACCAGAACTTTATATTTCGCTTTTGAAAATCTGAAAATATCTTCTAAACTTAAGTCTGTTTCAATTTCGGTTTTAGTTGTGTAATTCGTTAAATAAGAATTTCCTTTTCTGAGATTTTCCTGAACGATTTCAAATCCTTTTTTATAATCTTCTAATGTTTCAGGGAAAGATTTCCATTTAAAATCAGGAATTGTTTCGTACTGATAATTAACGCTTGTAACGTTCGGAAAATCAACCAACAAAGCGTTATTTTCAATTTCGTTTTTGGTGAAAATTTTAACTTCGTCCATCAAAAAATTAATCAAGAAAAAAAAGGTTTCTTTTCTTTCTGATAATTCGTCCATCTTCTGAAACTGCGGATTCTCAAACATAAAAACAAAAATAGAAAAAAGATGATAGAGAAAAGATAAAAGACTTAAAATGTGGTTTATCAATTCCAATCCTCTATTTTTGCAAAAATTTTAGAATGACGACGCAAAAACCAGAAATCGGGAAAATATTAACGGAAGCTTATCAGTATTGGATGAGAACACTGCCATTTCAGTTTTTGTTCAGCGCCATTTACTTTGCTATTTTTATGTTTGCTGCAATGTATGCGTTCCGATATTATGGTCTTTTTGAAGAAGTTCAGAAATTTCAAAACTTATTTTACACAGACACTCAGGCATTTTTGAAAAAATACGAAGTACTGATGCAAACACAAAATGCGCTTTCTTTTGCAATGGTAGTTTTGGTCATCAAAGCGGTAATTTTTCCCCTGAATATCGGATTCTTTAAAATTTACAGAAAATTGGATTTGGGAGAAACTCCGGAAATGAGTGACCTTTTTGTAGGATTCCGAGGTCATTATTTTTTCATTTTTGCAATTTACTCATTGTTTTGGAGTGTGGTCAATACTTATTTATCTGTGTTTACATTGGTTTGGATTCCAATGATGTTGCTTATTCCGGCTTTGATTTTCTTCAAGAATTCCAATTTCTTCGAAGCATTCAGGATCAATATTCAGACATTTCAGAAAAATATCATTTTGATCTTTGTAGCGAGTTTTGCCTCCATCCTTTTTTCTTATTCTGGAATCTTAGCTTTTGGTTTTGGATTATTTCTGACATTTCCGTTTTGGAATGCTATGATTTATGTTCTTTACAAGCACTTGATTGCTGATTTTCAGGAATAATTGTTACTGATTTAATTCGATTCAAGAATTTTTTATGTAGATTTGATAATAAACTTCAAACTCAAACTACAATGGAAAATTTCAAAGATTTTGATTCTCAAGCAACAACCCCAGAAAGAGAAGCGGGCTCTATTATTTCTCACGCTTTAGAGATTTTTAAGAATACTTTTTTATATTGCTTTTTGGCGATTGTCATCTATTTCTTGCTTAGTTTTATCGTCCAGCTTATCACTGGTTTTGATTCTCAACTTTTGGTGGAAGAAATGACAAGTGGCGGACACGTAGATTATAAAGACATCATCGCGGCTCCTGGCTTTGCAGCTTATAGTGGTGCAAGTTTTTTAGTTACGCTTCTTCTTACGCCAGTTTTGGTAAGTTTGATTTATGTGGCTAATAAGTCCAGTTTCAAACAACCAATTGTTGTTTCCGATATCTTTTTTGCTTACAGACAGAACTTTATTAATATTTTCATTTATGCATTAATTACTCAGATTGCACTGACAATTCTACTTTTTATGTGCATATTGCCAGCTGTCTTCGTAATGCCGTTCTTTTTCTTGGGTTATCCTATTTTGATTTTTGAAAAAGCAAGCGCTTTTGATGCTTTGAAGAAGTCTTTTGATATTGTACAAAATAATTATGGCACGATTTTACTTACCGGATTGTTAGCTGGTCTTATCAGTATTGCAGGTGTGGTACTATGTTGCGTTGGTATTTATCTTACAATTCCATTCGCTTACATTGCGATGTACTCTACTTATTGTGCATACTGTGGGACGCCAAGGCAATTAAATCCATAAAAAATAAAATAAACTATGTCAGATTCCGATAAACAAATAGATTCTGTTATCATCAAACAGATAGCCTTAATTCTTCTTATATGCGTATTGGTTGGATTAATTTGCTGGAATCTGGCATTGTTCATTCCATCGGTTTTAGGAGCAGTCACGCTTTACATCATATGTAGAAAGTATAATTTTTATTTAATAGAAGAGAAAAACTGGAAACCTTGGTTATCAGCAACTGTTCTGATGCTGGCTTCTCTTGTGATCCTGATTTTGCCTGTTTATTTTACAATTGACCAATTGGTTTCCAAGTTAGGAAATGCACAGGTCTATATGCAGAAATTCAATATTTTTCTAGAGAAGATCCATCAGTTTGTTTATCGGAAAGTCGGATTTGATATCCTTAGCAAAGAGAATATTACTAAAGTAACTAATTTTGCCGGAAACTTTTCTACAAAGGCTTTGAGTACGACCTTCAATACTTTTACAGTTGTTGTTTCTATGTATTTTATCCTGTATTTTATGTTTACGAAAGCCAGACTATTCGAAAGAATTGTGGCGAAAGCAATGCCTTTCAAAAGAACAAATACGCAAATGCTGGGAGATAAATTTGCTAAGCTTGTAATGGCAAACGCCATCGGGATTCCTGTGGTAGCATTAGGACAAGGAATAGTCGCTCTGATCGGTTACTATATTTTTGGTGCGCCAAGCCCAATGCTTTTATTTGCATTAACAGCCCTTGCATCTATGTTGCCTGTTGTCGGCGCAGCCATTGTTTATATTCCTGTGGGGATCTTTATGATTGCTGAAGGACAAACTGGCCCGGGCGTTGGAATTTTAATTTACGGATTGGTGATAGTTGGTTTGACCGATAATCTTCTGCGATTTACATTATTGAAAAAGTTAGAAGATATCCATCCATTGATCACCGTTTTTGGGATTATTATGGGTATGAATATTTTCGGATTTATGGGGCTGATATTTGGTCCGATCCTAATGTCAATAACTGTCTTATTAATACAGGTTTACAGAGACGAATTTTCTGAAGAAGATACACCGCCTCCTTTACAATTCCCAAATCAAGAAGACGAAATAGAAGGCAAACCCGACATTATTATTTAAAATGGAAGGAATCAATCCTCAAATCCTGAAAGAAATTTGCGAAGTCAAAATGCCTTTCGGGAAATACAAAGAAACAATTCTCGCAGACCTACCAATTTCTTACCTCGAGTGGTTTATGAGAAACGGCGGATTTCCTTCAGGAAAACTCGGGATGCAATTGGCAACCATCTATGAAATCAAATTAAATGGATTGATGGATTTGCTAAAACCGCTCAGACGATAATTTTTTTCGGTAAATTTGCAAGTATAAAAGTTATATGAAGAAAAAGATAAACGCCGTAAGAAGGTCTGTTATGAAAAGCCTTACCAAAAACATTGGTAAGTCGCATGCTGAGGGAAAACTTAATAAAGATCTTAAAGTAAAAAGAGTTCTGATCTCCAGACCTAATCATAGACTGGGAAATCTTCTTTTGCTAACACCATTGGTTCAGGAGATTGAAAATACATTTCCGGATGCCAAAATTGATCTGTTCGTAAAAGGGGGTGTAACTCCAATTATTTTTAAAAATTACAAAAGTGTTGACAATATTTACCAGCTTCCGAAAAAACCTTTCAGCAATTTATTGAAATATCTAAAAGGCTGGTTCGCCCTGAAATGGAATAAATATGATCTGGCAATCAACGCAACGCAAGGTTCTTCTTCCGGACGATTATCAATATCATTTGCAAAAGCTGACCACAAGTTCTTTGGAGAAGATGTTGAAGAACTAAAAACTCAATATGCTGATTACAATCACATTGCGAAAAATACGATCTACAATTTAAGATATTATTTAGCTCAGATCGGAATCGATGAAAACAAATCTGAAGTTCCTTTTCTTGATTTAAAATTAGATAATTCAGAAATTGAAGATGGAAAGAAAAAGCTACATGACATTGTAAAAAATAACAAAAAGACCATCTGTCTTTTTACCAATGCAACGGGAGACAAATGCTATTCCGAAGCTTGGTGGAATGCTTTTTATGATAAATTGCAAGCAACTTTTCCAGATTACAATATCATCGAACTTCTGCCTGTAGAAAATATCTCAAAACTGAACTTCAAGATTCCGAATTTTTACAGCAAAGATGTTCGTGAAATGGGAGGCTTCATAGCAAATTGTGCTGTTTTCATTGCGGCTGATAATGGCGTAATGCATTTGGCAAGCGCTTCCGGAGCTCCTACAATTGGGCTATTTTCTGTGACAGATGAAAATATGTACAAACCTTATAATCATAAAAGTTTATCCATAAACACAAATAATGTTGATAATGATAAAGTAATGGAACTGATTAAAACGTCTTTAAACTAATAACCTAAAACTAAAAGACAATGAACTGGGTATTCTCTGAAGGTTTTTCTCAATATAAAAATGAAGTTTCTAAGATTATTAAAAACTTCAAAAACGGCGGTACTCTAATTGGTCCTGGAGCAAGAAATGTGGTGAAAGTTTTTGAGATCGATGGTAAAAAATATAACTTCAAATCTTTCAAACAACACAATGTTATCAACAGGCATGTGTATAAATTTTACAGAAAATCCAAAGCCAGACGTTCTTTCGAATATGCCAACGTTCTTCTCAGTAAAAATTTCTATACCCCAAACCCTGTTGCTTACATCGAGTTCTTTGATTTTTGGGGATTGACGTCGAGTTATTATATGAGTGAGCAACTTGATAATTGTTTCCCGTTGACCGATGCGCTCCATAATCCTGAATTCTCTGATAGAGAAAAGATTTTCCGAGGATATGCCAATCTGATGTTCAACTTGCACGAAAACGGAATCGAGTTTATTGACAATGCTTCCGGAAATTTCTTGTTGAAGAAAGAAAACGAAACTTACAATTTTTATTTGGTCGACCTTAACAGAATGAATTTCCATTCTGATTTTCCAACCGACAAAAGACTCAGAAATTTTGCGAGATTAACGGATAATTTGGAGACAATGAAAATCATTAGTGATGAGTATTCCAAACTATCGGGAGTTCCTGTAGAATATTGCCTTCAAAAAATCAATGAAGCTTCTGAAAAGATGGTAAGAAAGCGTAAAATCAAGAAAATTCTGAAGTTTTATAAATACTTCTTGAAAAAATGATCTAAGCTTTTAAAGCCGCAATTTCATCTCTCAATTTCGCAGCTTTTATAAAGTCAAGGTTTTTTGCTGCAGCTTCCATTTCTTTTTGTTTGGATTCTACAATTTTTTCGATATCCTCACTTCCATAACTTGCTTTGGTTTCCGCAACTTCCTGTAAGATTTGTTTCTGAGTATATTTTTCGTCAGGGAAATCCTTGCTTCTTCCAACCAGATTTTCACTTATTTTTTTGTTTAAAGCCTGAGGGACCTTACCATTGTCTGCATTATATTTCATCTGCTTTTCACGACGATAATTGGTTTCATCAATAGTCGCCTGCATAGATTTCGTCATCTTATCAGCATACATTATCGCACGTCCATTCAGGTTTCTCGCAGCTCTACCAACTGTTTGAATCATCGAGCGGCGAGAACGTAACATTCCTTCTTTATCCGCATCCAAAATTGCCACCAAAGAAACTTCCGGCAAATCCAGACCTTCCCTCAAAAGGTTGACACCTACCAAAACATCAAACAACCCCAAACGCAGATCCTGCATGATTTGGATCCTTTCCAAAGTTTCCACATCAGAATGGATATATCTTGTTCGGATTCCGACTTTCGTGAAATATTTGGTCAGTTCTTCCGCCATTTTTTTAGTAAGAGTTGTAACCAAAACACGTTCGTCCGCTTCTTCACGTTTATGGATTTCTTCAATCAGATCATCAATCTGATTCATTGTTGGGCGGACTTCGATAATTGGGTCAAGAAGTCCAGTTGGACGGATGATCTGTTCGATATAAGTTCCGCCGGATTTTTCCAATTCGTAATCTGCAGGTGTTGCCGAAACATAAATCACCTGATTCTGCATATCTTCAAACTCGTTGAATTTCAAAGGACGATTGTCCATAGCAGCCGGCAAGCGGAATCCGTGTTCTACCAAAACTTCTTTTCTACTTCTGTCACCGCCATACATTGCGTGAACCTGCGGAACCGTCACGTGACTTTCATCAATCACCATCAAGAAATCTTTCGGAAAATAATCTAAAAGACAGAATGGTCTTGTCCCAGGCAAACGACCATCCATATATCTGGAATAATTCTCAATTCCCGAACAATAGCCAAGTTCCCGAATCATTTCTAAGTCCAATTCGGTTCTTTCTTCCAATCGTTTGGCTTCCAAAGGTTTTTCGATTTCCCGGAAAAAATCAACCTGCTTTACCATATCATCCTGAATCTGTTTGATGGCACTTTGCATCGTTTCGGGTGTGGTTACGAAAAGATTGGCCGGATAAATATTGATCAGATCAAAATTCGAAATCACATTTCCGGAAACCGGGTCAAAACTTTGGATTTTCTCCACATCATCTCCAAAAAACTGAATCCGAATCGCCGTATCAGCATAAGCCGGATAAATATCAATTACGTCACCTTTCACGCGGAACGTTCCTCTTTGAAACTCATTCAAAGCCCTAGAATATAACGCACTAACTAATTGATGAAGTAATTTAGTACGAGATAATTTTTCATTTTTCTCAATTGTAATCAATGATTTATGAAATTCTGAAGGATTTCCAACACCATAAATACACGAAACCGAAGCCACAATTAAAACATCGCGTCGTCCGGAAAGTAAACTTGCAATGGCAGAAAGCCTAAGTTTTTCAACCTCTTCATTGATGCTCAAATCTTTTTCGATGTAAGTATTTGTAGAAGCGATGAAAGCTTCCGGCTGATAATAGTCGTAGTAACTTACAAAATATTCCACCGCATTATCCGGAAAAAACTCCTTGAATTCCATAAAAAGCTGAGCCGCCAAAGTTTTGTTGTGAGCCATCACAATCGTTGGCCGTTGAACACTTTCTACAACATTGGCAATCGTAAACGTTTTTCCAGAACCGGTAACTCCTAGAAGCGTCTGATATTTTTCGCCAATGTTGATTCCTTCTACCAATTTCTCAATGGCTTGAGGCTGGTCTCCAGTAGGTTGATAGTCTGATTGAAGTTTGAATTGCATTGAACAAATTTACGAAATAAAACGTGGTTTTCTATAAAAAGAAACCCTTTCAGAGTTTGAAACTCTGAAAGGGTTATTTGATAATTTTGAATTATTTTTACAAATATTTTATTGAAAATTCATCGTTATTGGAAATTTAAAAACTGTCGCGGATTCTTTTCCGTCTTCGGTTGCTGGTTTCCAAACTTTGTCAGCAGTAGAAATCTTCATACTTCTGACAGCTTCATCATTGAAAGCTTGATTAGGACCTTCAGCTTTAATGTCAGTCGTTTTCCCGTTTTCATCAATTGAAATATAAATACTTGTTTTGAGTACGCCATCTTTTTTTCCAAAAGCAGAAGAATCAAAATTTTGAGAAAAATCCTTTCGAAGAGCATTTATCCCTTCTGGAAACTCTGCTGGTTTTGCATTAACTGCTGGAGGCGGCGGTGGTGGAATTGGCAATTCGTTTTCCTTAAATTCTTTTGGAGCTGGTGGCGTTTTTACTTTTTTAGAATTTTTGAGTTTTACATTGTTTTTGCCCTCGATTCTGTGTGGAATTGTATCAAGCTTTTTGAAATTATTGCCAGCTATTTCTGTTGGAATAGGTTGAGTTACTGTTTCGATCTCCGAAGCATAAACTTTTTGTACAAACAGAAAACTTAATCCCGCAAAAGCAGAAACAACAAACAGTTTTTTGGTTCTTTCGAATTTTGACTTTTTTGTGGTCATCATAATAAATCGTTTTTTGGTGTTATTGTAATTGAATTGGTGTGTTAGGCTAAGGTTCTGAGTTTGGAGAATCTCGGAAAGAATCAACTGTTGATAATCTTTCACATTATTTTTTTGCTGAATAATGCTTTCATCTGCCAAAAATTCGTGATTATCTGTCATCGCTTTTTTATAAAAATATAAAGCAGGATTGAACCATGAAATGACTCTCAAAATCTCAAGAAACAGAATATCCAAAGAGTGTTTCTGAACGATATGTGTTTTCTCGTGTTGGAAAATCCTATTATCAATTATTTGATTTTCGAAATAACTTTTATTCAGATAGATTTTGTTCCAAAAACTGAATGGAGGCAGATTTTTCTCTATTAATTTCACTTTCTGATTCTGATAATTAATATCAATTCCTTTCAGTTCAATGATTTTTTTAATTGAAATGACTGATTTTATAATCAACACAATAGAAACTAAAACAGAGGCTATGAGAATGAAATTCATCCAGTCAAATTGTGACGTTTGATTTGCATTCTGAATTAATTGTTGCGTTGGTATTTCGTCAAAAATCAATTGGTCCTTTTGCTGAGAAACTGCCGGAAGATTAATTTTCACAAACGGAATCACGTAAGAAAAAACCAAAGCGAACAAAAGATAGAATCTGTTGAAACGAAACATCTTTTCCCGTTGCAAAAACAGATAATAAATCCCTATCAACAGTGATGAACAAAGGATCATTTTAAAAATAGGAACTAGCATTTTAATCTGTGATTTCTTTATCGATAATGTCTCGAAGTTCTTTTAATTGTTTCTGAGACAATTTTGCATTGGATGTAAAAAATGATGCAAACTGACTCACAGAATTATTAAAAAAACGGTCAATCATAGAAGTCATTTCACCTTGGAAATAATCTTCTTTCTTCACTTTTGGGAAATATTCTCTCGAGTTTCCATAAAGCTTGTATCCTACCAAATCTTTATTCTGCATTCTTTTCAACAACGTTGCAATGGTTGTTGACGCAGGTTTTGGTTCATTGTATTCTTCCAAAATATCTTTCATAAAAACCTTTTCTTTTTTCCAAAGGATTTCCATCAGGATGATTTCGGTTTCTGTTAATTTTTGCTCGTTCATTTCTACAACATTATATTTTATTCTACAAATGTAGAATTAAAATTTAAACTAACAATTTTTTACTGGCACTATTTTTCCATTCATCAGAAAAAAAAATCTGTTATGCCGAAGCCCTTCATTCCTTCAATGTTCTTTTTTTCAACGATTTTTATTTCTTGTCAGGAAAAAGAATCCCTCAAAAATCTTCCATCTGTAGAAAAAGACAAACCAAATTCGAACAACAAACCAGCTTTTGAAGGACAAACGAGAGTAATGGGCTACAAAACGCAGACAGAATATCAAGTTGACATCATTAATACAAAACTTGGCAAGCCTTGGGGAATTGCACAGCTACCCAACCAAAATTTTCTGATTACAGAAAAAACGGGCTTTATCAATCTTGTGTCTCCTGACGGAAAATATATAACGAAAATAACTGGTCTTCCGAAGGTTGACAGTCGTGGGCAAGGCGGACTTCTTGATATTGTGATTGACCCAGATTTTGAAAATAATCAAACCATTTATTGGTCGTTTTCAGAACCTTATGAAAAAGGAAATTTGACATCTGTTGCAAAAGGTGTTCTTTCCACAAACAAAGTTGAAAATGTGAAAATCATTTTCCGAGCAACACCTTCTTATGAAGGAAGACTGCATTACGGAAGTCGATTGGCTTTTGATAAATCCGGGAATCTTTTTGTGAGTACAGGTGAAAGGTCAGACTTGGAAACTCGTCCATTAGCTCAGGATCTGAAAACTTACTTGGGGAAAATCATTAAAATCGATAAAAATGGAAAACCTGCCGCAGGAAATCCTTTTATCGGAAGTAATACTGCACAACCAGAAATCTTTTCATACGGACACAGAAATCCGCAGGGAATTGCCATTCATCCTGAAACGGGAGAACTTTGGGAAAGCGAAATGGGGCCAAGAGGCGGCGATGAAATCAACCTCATCCAAGCTGGAAAAAACTATGGCTGGCCAACGATTACTTATGGAATCGAATATTCCGGGCAGAAAATCAATAATGGATTGACGAAAAAAGAAGGTCTTGAGCAGCCAATTTATTATTGGGACCCTGTAATTTCTCCAAGCGGGATTACATTTTATACAGGAAATATTGTCGAATGGAAAAATAATCTTTTCATTGCTTGTCTCAGTGGAGAAAAAATCAACAGAATTATTCTTGAAAATAATAAAGTAGTTGGGGAAGAACGGTTGTTAGAAGACCAACACGAGAGATTCCGTGATGTATTTGACGGAAAAGACGGAAATCTTTATGCAATTACCGACAGTGGGAAATTGTATCGGATTGCTATGAAGTAATTATTATTTCTTAATTCTGTCAGCTTTCTTGATTCCCTGAAAATCTTTCAGATAAAAAGGTTCAAAATAAGCTACATTTTCGAAATCTTGTTGATTAAATTTCTCAACTGATCTTTTAATCAAACCTTTGGCAGAAGGGTAAATATCGAATCGATATTCCGCATTTGAAAGGTTCAGAATATCTTGAGCTTTCTTTGCACCGTCACCAATAAAGAGAATTTTTTTATCTGCTAATTCAGAAAAGGAATTTTCATCAAGGATTTTGGCTTCGGTTTCAGAGATCATTTCGCCTGATTTTCCATCAAAAAAAGCTGTATAAACTTCCATTCTCCTGGCATCAATCAAAGGGATAATCAATTCAAAACCTTGATTTACAAATTCTTCCACCATAGAATCCAAAGAATTAATGGCAATCAAAGGCAGCTTAAGCCCGTAACAAAAACCTTTGGCAGAAGCCGCACCAATTCTAAGGCCTGTGTAAGAACCCGGACCTTTTCCCAGCGAAATCGCATCTAAATCTTTTAAAGAAATTTCTGCACCCTCCAAAGCCCATTCTACAAAACTGTGAAGACTTTCGGATTGTTTATAATTATCGGAAACTTCTTCGCAAAGGCAAAGCAGATTTTCACCATCAGAAATGGCAACAGAACAGTTTTTGGACGAGGTTTCTATGTGGAGGATTTTCATCCGTCAAAGTTATGAATTAAAAAATCCTTTCAGAAATTTAGAATTATTTAATGATCCGTTTTCTCCATTATTCTATTGATCTTCGGTTGTAAAAACCAAATCCCAATCGGGAAAAACCAAAGGAGAAAAAACTCTCCTGCAAAATCCACAAACATTACATCTTTTTGTAATTCCGCTATTTTGATTGATTTTGCTGTGATAAAAACAACATAGAAAAAACTAAAAACAGCAAACAAATGTATCGGAAAAATAAGAACGATCCACCAGAGACGGAAGTTGTCCTCGGTCGTTGTGATCACAAACCCTGTCGGGAAAACCAGAAATGCCAAAAACATATATAACACAGGAAAAATCATGAAAAACCAGATTCCGTTAGACGATGACTTCAGGTTGCTGTCCTGTATTTTTTTATTCATCCCGTGGTTCAGAAAATAATACCAGCTTAATAACAGGCTCAAAGAACCTGCGCATCCTATTGCCATTGCAAATCCTGTATAGATCGTATCTTGGGAATAGGTCAACGCAAGATAAAAAAGGCCAATAACTACGATAAAAGTTATAAAAAATAATAGGAAAACATTCCAATGTTTTGATCTGAGAAAAAAGCGTTCCATATGTTTTGTTTTTATAATTGGTTACAATTTTGATGTCACAGCTTGTCTGCTCCATAACTTCCAAATTCCTTTTTGCCGAATCCAGAATTCGAGGATAGAAAGCTTCATTTCAAATAGATCATTTTTATAAAGTCCTTTCACGGTAATGACCCTTCTGAGACTTGCAAATCTATCCTTGATTTTCAATTCTTTAAGCTCGGTCTGTTTTACCGATTCGTATTTCACTTTCCCAGATTCGAAATCTTTTTTGAAATCTTCATAGTTTTGAGTCCAACCATTCGAATGCCCAAAAGAAATATCATCTGAAAACAATTCTAATATTTTGGAATTGTTATTTTGCATCAACGAATCCAGCTTTGAAACTTCCAGCAATAATGCTTTCTCTGTCTTGGAATGCTTTTGCGAAAATCCAAGCACAAAACAGAAGAACAATAGAATTTGCAACAGTTTCATTTTATAAAAATTATGAAATATTATTTCCACAAAAATACGTCTTAAAATTAAAAAATCCCGAACTAATCGGGATTGATTATTATCATAAAATCAAAGATATTTTAATTTTTTAACAAAAATAAAATATCTTTTTACTTTCGGTAAATTGTTCTTGGCTCAGCCTGTGCTTTCGGATAAATTGTAAATTCCGCAATCGAAACCCTTTCCGGTACATTGATGCAGTAAGCAATCGCATCAGCAATATCTTCGGCTTTCAAAGCTTCGTAACCAGCATAAACAGTTGAAGCTCTTTCATTATCACCTTTGAATCTTACTTTCGAAAAATCGGTTTCCACTGCTCCCGGCTGAATGTTCGTTACTCTGATTCCAAATTCTGTCAACTCAATTCTCATTCCTTCCGAAATCACATCAACGGCTTTTTTTGAAGCACAATAAACCACACCATTTGCATAAGTTTGTCTCGCCGCAACAGAACTGATGTTGATGATCTGACCATTTTGTTTTTCTTTCATTAATTTGATAATCGGCTGAGAAACATATAATAAACCTTTCACATTTCCATCCATCATTGCATTCCAGTCGTCGATATTTCCGTCAGAAATCGGGTCGAGTCCGTGAGCATTTCCAGCGTTGTTAATGAGAACATCAATGTTTTTCAAGTTTTCCGGAAGTGAATTAATGGCAGAAAAAACCTCATCAGAATTTCTGACATCGAAACTCAATGTAAAAATTTCGGTTTCTTTTGATAATTCGGTTTTGAGTTCCTCGAGGACAGCTTTATTTCTTCCGCAGAGAATCAATCTGTTTTTTTGTTGTGCTAATAGGATTGCAGTAGCTTTCCCTATTCCGGAAGTGGCTCCTGTGATGAATATTGTTTTCAATTTTAAATTAGATTTAGGCTTACAAAATTAAGTCTTAAAAAAGAAAAATCCCGAATAATTCGGGATTGATTTTATTTCTTATCTCGTTGAAAATCCAGACTTACAGAATTCATACAAAATCGAGTTCCTGTTGGTGGTGGACCATCGTTGAAAACGTGTCCCAAGTGCGATTCGCAACGTTTGCAAAGAACTTCGACACGCTCCATCCCGTGAGAAGAATCTCGCTTGTAAATAACGCCGTCTTTATCAGCTTCAAAGAAACTTGGCCAGCCGCAAGTGCTTGCAAATTTGGAGCTTGAACGAAACAAATGATTCCCGCAAACGGCACAGTAATATTCACCTACTTCATCAAAATCATTGTATTTTCCTGTGAAAGGATATTCTGTGTTGGCTTCTCTTGCAATGGCATAGACTTCCGGTGGAAGAATCTTTTTCCATTCTTCGTTGGAAACATTCAATTTGGTTTTGTCAGTTCTTGAATAATAAGGATTGTTGGCGTGTGTATTATCTTCCATTTTAGTTTGTTGTGGTTGCTTGGTCAGATCAACTTTTTTCTGAGCACATTGCTGCAAGAATAAAGTCATTAATATTAAAAAAAATACGTTTTTCATTTATGTAAATTTACGAAATCTAATATTAGATTCCGTTATCATAAGATAGTTAAACAAACGCACTCATTCCTGTAATTGAACGTCCGACAATCAAAGAGTTGATCTCCTTGGTTCCTTCATAAGAATAAATGGCTTCTGCATCGGCAACGAAGCGGGCAACATCGTGTTCCAGGAGAATTCCGTTTCCGCCCATTACTTCTCTCGCTTGTGCGACAACATCACGCGTTCTTAAGCTGCAAAATACTTTTGCTAAAGATGCGTGCTCGTCTTTCAAAATATCAGCATCCTGCATTTCGGACAATCTGAAAACCAAGGTCTGCATCGCTGTCAAGTTTGATAACATTTCCACCAGATGTCCCTGAATCAACTGGAAAGATGCAATCGGTTTTCCGAATTGTTTACGTTTTCTAGTATAATCTAAAGCGCTTTCGTAAGCACCTCTTGCGCAACCAGTTGCCATCCACGCAACGCCGGCTCTTGTCATTTGAAGCACTTTTGCTGTGTCTTTAAAGCTATTGGCGTGTTCCATTTTTTGAGAGTCTGAAACAAAACAATCTTTCATTGTAATCAATCCGTTTTGGACAATTCTGAGGGCCATTTTTCCCTTTATCTTTTCGACAGAAAATCCGGGTGTATCTTTTTCAACAATGAAACCCTTGACCTGATCATCGTCTAAATCCCTTGCCCAAATGACTGTTACATCTGCAAAGGTTGCATTTCCAATCCATTTTTTCTGTCCATTCAGCATCCAGCCGCCTTCTACTTTTTTGCAGGTTGTGGTTAATCCGCCGGCTGCTCCGGAACCGACTTCCGGTTCGGTCAATCCAAATGCGCCAATCAAATCGAATTGCTGCATTCCCGGAAGATACTTTTGTTTTTGCTCCTCAGAACCACACATATAAATTGAACCCATTGACAATCCGGATTGGACGCCGAAAAATGTCGCCAATGAAGCATCAACTCTGGCAATTTCCATTGCGATAACACCTTCCATTAAGAAAGGAAGATTTGGGCAGCCGTAACCTTCATAGGTCACGCCACAAAGATTCAGTTTTTTGAATTTTGGAATGAGTTCATGTGGGAAATCGTCATGAAGCCAATAATCGTTGACCAAAGGTTTCGCTTCCTTTTCCATAAATTCTCGAACTTTCAACTGAATTGCTCTTTGCTCATCCGTCAGTTTCATATGCAATTCATAAAAATCGCCGTTGATTGGCGGTAATTCTTTTTTCTTTCCAGAGGAATCGAGCATTTTCGTCAAACCTTTGATTTGATTTTCGTCCAATTTTGAGAACTGATTCATCAGTTTTGGAAGGTCAACTTTTTCGGAAATTTTCGCGATTTGGTCTATATCGATATGTTTCAAAAGATTGAAAACACCTTTGATCTTGGAAATCGTACTGTTCATAGATTCTGTTTTCTTGTAGAATGCAAAGAATATTCCTAAAACATTTTTACAAACGTGGAATCATCAGCTTTTCTTTGAAAATTAGTTTTACAAAAAATTAAAAATCAGATAGTTAAAATACAGCCTTGGTTTACAAGTAGTTTCGGATTGATTTGCAAAATAGCTTTCATCTTAATTATCAATTTTGAGTTAGACAAAATCAAAAGAAACCCTTAACCTATCTTTTGAAACGTCATACGATTGCAGCCCGACTTGAGCGGAAATCCTTTTTACGTAACGAAGTGAAGTGAAAAGATTGACTTCGTCGAATCTAAAGATTTGGGAGCGGAAGGCAGATAAAGCTGCCCAAATTTTAAAAATTTAATCTCTAAAAATAATCTATTATGAAATCGCTTGCGATTCCATTTTACAATTAAAAAACAATTAAAATATATTCAAAATGAAAACTAAATTCTTATCAATCAGCTTAGTGGCATTACTATTAATTGGATGCAAGAAAGGAGGATATGCGGAATCTGCTTATGCAACTGCAGATAGCGCAGCCGTTGTTTCTGACAGCGTTTCTATGGCGGCGACTCAAGTTGTTGAAGGCAAACAATTTGTGAAAACTGCGGAAGTGGATATGGAAGTGAAAGACGTTTATGACGCAACCATTTCGATAGAAAAGCAGCTACAGTCGTTGGGCGGCTTTGTGACAAAAAGCCGAATGGAAGCACAGACTTTGTCAGAAGATACTTACAATACGTCGGATGAATCGGCAATGTTGGTTCGGAAATTCCAAAATCAGAACAGGATGCAAGTTAGAGTTCCGACTCAGAAATTAGGCGAATTTTTGGATTTCATTAATGACAAAAAAGTGTTCCTCAATTCCAGAATTATTTCTGCGGAAGATGTTTCTGCCGGAATCCGATTGGCAAAAATGGAATCCGAAAGACAAGCTAAAACTCAATCCAATATTTCTCAACTGAAAGCCGGAAAAGATAAAGTGAATCTTGATGACAACAATATGTCCGAAGCGAATCTACAGAAATATTCTGACGAAATTCTTGCCGATAACTTGAAATTCTCAACCGTTGATATTTTCATCAAAGAGCCGAAAACAAGTGTTGCGAAAATCCCAATCGTCAACACAAAAAACATTGACAACGAGTACAAATACAATTTCTTTTATGATGTGAAAAATGCTTTTGTGGAAGGATTTTATTTGATTCAGCAATTATTTGTTTTCCTGATTTCTATCTGGCCGATTGTTTTGATTGGCGGTTTGGTATTTTATTTTTTGAGAAGAAGAAAAGTGTTTGAAAAGTGAAGAATAGTCTTATCGCAAAGCCGCAGGAAATTTATATTCGATGCTTAAAAGTCGCAAAATTTAATTTGCGACTTTTATCAGTATTTAGAGAAAATAATTGCGCCTTTGCGTTTGGATAATTTTTATTTCATAATTTTGCAAAACGATGTTGAGAAAACTGCAATTGATATTAATGATTTTCTGTTTGGGAATTTTTGTATTTCCGAAGCAGAACTTTAATGTTCAGTTGGCGCAGAGTTCTTGTTGTGAAGCTCAGAAATCAAATTCTGACTGTTGCAATAAAGAAAAGAAAAAATCAGATTCTTGTCATCACGATTCCAAAAAAGAAAAAGACTGCAAAGACAATTGCACGACTTGCAAAACCTGCAGTTCTGGATTTGTTTTTTCTGTTGTTCTGAATAATTTTGACAACAAACTTAAAACACCTGTTTTCGAAATCAACAATCCATTTTCTTATTATTCACAATTACCTTTAGCAAGGTCTTTCAACATTTGGCAACCGCCTAAACTTGGTTAATTTTAATTAGTAATCTCTCGCTGATTAAACAAATTTTGCAGATTTTTTCTGAAAGTTAATCTGCTAAATCCGTAAAATCTGCGAGAATGTAAAATTTCAAGATTTTTAATAAAATCTTAATTCAAACAATTAAAATTAATCAAAATGAATATAATCATAAAATCAGGAATTTTATTCCTTTCAATATTTCTATTTTCAAATTTTTCCGCGCAAACCAAAACCTTCAAAGCCAAAGTAGAAGGCAATTGCGGGATGTGCAAAGAACGTATCGAAACGGCCGTTAAAGCTGATAAAAACGTAAAATCAGCCGACTGGAGTATGAGCAAAAAAGTCTTGACTGTAAGCTATGACGCCTCCAAGACAGACAAAAAATCTATCCTGAAAAGCGTAGCTGAAGTGGGTCACGACAACGAAATGTTCCGTGCTTCTGATAAAGTCTATGACGATTTGGATGCTTGTTGCCAGTACGACCGTCCCGACAACAGCAAAAAAATGGCGAAAAATGCCGATACAAAACAAGTCTGCAAACTTAAATAATTAATTTAAATTTTTGACGATGAATTATTTAAGTAGAAAACTTATGTTTTCTGTGCTGCTCGTTTGCTCCGTATTTTCGTTTGCGCAAACCGTTACAGAACAGTTTTTGGTAAAGGGAAATTGCAATATGTGCAAAGCAAGAATAGAAAAAGCAGCCTTGAAAGCCGGTGCAACAACCGCCAATTGGACTGCCAATAATCAGACTTTGACAATGACTTTGGACGAATCAAAAGTTAAATGTGACGATATCCTGAAACAAATTGCAGAAGTTGGTCACGACAATGAGAAGTTCAAGGCGTCTGAAGATGCTTACAAAAATTTACCTCCTTGTTGCTTATACACAAGAGGTTCTGATTTTGAAAAACCGAATGACACACTTGAACATCACTCAGATTCTGATAAAAAAACGAATCAGATTGAAGGTGTAAAACTGACAAGAGAAAAAGAAGCAACTGCAATCAGCAAAAAAGAAGCGGGATTGATTTTCAACATCAGCTCCAAAGAATTGTTGAAAGCCGCTTGTTGTAATCTTTCCGAAAGTTTTGAAACCAATGCAACAGTTGATGTTTCATTCAGCAATGCGGTTACCGGAACTAAACAGTTGAAAATGTTGGGATTAGACCAAAAATATACCCTTCTGACTAAGGAACAATTGCCTGAAATTCGTGGATTGGCTTCGCCTTATGGATTGAATTTCATTCCAGGAAAATGGATTGGAGGAATCCAATTGACGAAAGGTGGAAGTACAGTTGTGAACGGCTACGAAAGTATCACAGGACAAATCAATACCGAACTTTTGAAAACCCACGATGATGACAAAAAATCGGAAACGGAAATCAATTTGTTTTCTGATAATAACGGTCGTGTTGAAGCTAATGTGACAAGCACTTCTCCAATTTCTGGCAAATGGAACCAAAGTGTTTTGCTGCACGGAAACGGAACTTTTGGTGATACTGATATGAATGATGACGGTTTCCTCGACAGGCCAAAAGGCAGTCAGTTAAATGTGGCTTATTTGTTGAATTACAATGATTTGGAGAACTCCGGATTTGCTTCGCATTTCGGGATTAATTTTTTGAAAGATGAGCGAACAGCTGGACAAATCGGTTTCAATAAAAGGATTCCGCAGAAAGACCAATCGCTTTATGGCGTTGGAATTGATATTTCGAGATTCCAGTTGTGGAATAAAACAGGCTATGTTTTCAAAGGGAAACCTTATCAAAGTTTGGGATGGATGAACCAATTGACTTATCATCAACAAGATAGTTTTTTTGGATTGAGAAATTATTTTGGAAAAGAAACGTCTTATTACTCTAATTTGATTTTCGAAAGTATCATCGGAAATACAAACAACAAATATAAAGTTGGAGCAAGTTTCCTTTATGACAAATACGACGAAGATTATCTTTTGGACAATTACAAAAGAACAGAAACTGTTCCGGGATTATTTGCAGAATATACTTTGACAGGCGAAAAATTCACTTTGGTAACGGGCGCTCGCGTTGATTTTCACAATCTGGCAGGAACTCAGTTTACACCGAGAATGAATTTCAAATATGATTTGACACCGAAAACGATTTTCAGAATTTCAGCCGGAAGAGGTTTCCGAACTGCGAATATCTTTGCGGAAAGCCAAGCTTATTTTGCATCGAATCGTCAAATTCAAATCATCAATAGTGGTGGCGAAATTTATGGTTTGAAACCAGAAATTGCGTGGAATTATGGCGTAAGTCTTCAGCAGGAATTCAAATTGTTTGGGAGAAAATCGACCGTTTTGGCTGATTTTTTCAGAACGGATTTCCAAAATCAAGTTGTAACCGATTTGGATGAATCTGCTCAGAAAATTTTATTCTATAATCTTGAAGGCAAATCTTTTGCAAATAGTTTCCAGACGCAATGGGATTTTCAACCTTTGAAAAATCTGGAATTCCGAGTGGCTTACAAATATTATGATGTGGCTTTGGATTACTTGAGCGGACTGAAAAAAGTGCCGTTTATGGCGAAACATCGTGGATTTGCGAACTTGGCTTATTCAACCAACAAAACTGAAAAAGGTAGATTTTGGAGCTTTGACACGACTTTAAATTTAGTTGGAAAACAAAGACTTCCGAATACCAAATCGAATCCTGCAGAATTCCAGATTGGAGATTATTCGCCAAGTTATTCTACTTTAAATGCTCAGATTTCCAGGAATTTCTCTGAGAAAATCAGAGTTTATTTGGGTGGAGAGAATTTGACAGGATATCAGCAAAAAGTTGCAATTCTGGATGCGGCCAATCCGTTTGGAAATTACTTTGACGGCGGAATGGTCTATGCACCAATTATGAAGCAGAATTTTTATGTTGGTGTAGATTTTAAGTTTTAATGATTTAAAAACATTTATAAAAAAACCTCATCAATTGATGAGGTTTTTGCTTTTATTGATTGTCTTTGTTATAAAATTCGGTCATCAAATCATTTGCTTTTTCGAAGTCATTTTCTGAGACTTTTAGCTGAACACCTTCGCTTGTATTATTAAACAGATTGAAAGTATTTGCCAAAATATTCCCGAAAACAAAGGTTTCAACGCCATTTGTCTCTAAGAAAATTTTGAGCATTTCCGCTTCTATTTCTGTATTGAAAATCTTGAGTGTGATTAATTCCATAATTCATTGATTATAACCTGTTCGAAGTTTCATTGACAGCATTTTCTTTGTAATTGGACTTTTTCAGTTTACCAAAGTTATATTTTGCCGCAAAAGATATCGTTGGTGTATTTCCAAAAAAGGTGCCAGTTGAATTCATTTTGTTATAAGACATTTTCTGGATATAATTCATCTGGTTGAAAACATCGTTGTAACGCACGGTAAAATCAAAATCGGAAATAGAAGATGTCATCCCAAGATTCACCAGACACATTGCATTGTTTTCGTACAGGCCTTCCACACGTTTTGTGATATAAGAACCATCCAGCAGAATTGAAAGATACTTCCATACATTAACCGTATTGTTGGTGGAAAAGTAAACATAAGGTGTCGATTTTTTCAGAACCGCTAAAGAATCTTCGATTTTATCATAATTGACCGAAAGACTGTTTTGAGAAGTCCACTTTTTACCTTGAAAGAGAGAATCAATGCCTAAAGAAACGCCCATTTCTTTGTCAAAATTAACGGCCGTAAATTTGGAAATATTCTTCTCATCATCATAAATCAGGGTATAACCCAAAGGATTTTTGCTCTTGTAAGCAGAGGCGTTGACGGATATTTTTTTCAGATTGGCGGAAAAAGAAATCGTATTGGTGTAAGTCGGAACCAAGTCTGGATTACCCTGATACTCAACATACGGACTTCCGTACAAACCGCCGGAAGACAAATCTCCGTAATTGGGGCGGGAAATACTTTTTCTGAAATTCAGAGTATAATCGTAATTGTCATTTTGCTTGAAACTGATTTCTGCATTGGGAAACCAATCGAGATAATATCTCTTGATTTTAGTTTGATTTTCAATTCTATCAAAACCTTCCGCATTGGTTGATTCCGTTCTCAAACCGCCGTTGATATTCCATTTGTCTGCATTAAAAGCGAGATTTGTGTAACCCGCAAGATTTGCTTCCTTGAATTGATACAGATAGAATTCCGGATTTTGGTTGTTCTGATAAGTTGTCTTGTTATCATTCTTAGTTTCAGCTTTCGTGTAACTTCCACCCAATTTCAAACTGTAATTTTCACTCAATTTTTTTTCGATATCCACTCTTCCTGAATACACATTTCCAGAATATTGCTGAACGCGAAATTGATTGAACTCATAACCAGAATTATTGGTATCGTTAAAAAATTGATAATTTACATTTTTATTCTCTCTTTTGAACTGAAATCCGGTCAAAATCTCAGCATTCCAATCCGTTAATTTCTTTTTATAATTAAAGATAGAGTTGATTGTCGCGCGTTTACTGTCTTGTTGATTCAGTGTTTTAATAAACGCAGAATTACCATTTTCAGAATAAAATGTATTAGTATTATTATCGCCTTTGTCCGGTCTGAAATTACTGTTGACAGACATCGTGATATAATCGCCGTCATCGTTCAGTTCCTGATACAAGCTCGCTCCAAAAATAGTTTGCGGACGTTTCGTGATTGATTTTATGACATAATTGGAACTGATATTTTTACTCGGAACCGAATAATCAAAACCGTTGCTTTCCCAATGGTTAATTTGGTTGTAGGAAACATTCAGTTTCCACTCGGTCTTGTTTTTCTTTTGTTGAAAGTTCGCTGAAAGATAATTACTAAAGCGTTTTTGGAAAGTAGCAGTTTCCGAGACACTCAATTGCGAACCGTCTTTTCTGCTCTTTTTAAGATTGACCTTGATAACCGCTTTTCCTTCTGATTCATATTTAACAGACGGATTTCTGATAACTTCCACCGACTTGATATCATCCACCGAAATTGAAGATAATGTCGCAAAATCGACTCTCTGATTATCAACATAAAGCAAAGGAGTTCCTTTTCCGACAAATGATAATCCTTCGCCGTTGGCATCCACCATCACAAAAGGTAATTTTGATAATAATTCCGTTGAAGTTGGCAATGTATTCAGTGGAGAATTGGCGACATCCAGCGTGATATTCCCATTTTCAACTTTGAAAATCTTTTTCTTTGCAGTGATTGTCACCTCATCAATTTTTTGACTTTTTGGTTCAAAAGCAATTGAAAGCTCCAGATTTTTTTCCAGATAAAATGGCTTCTCATTCTGAATCGTTTCATCTGATGATAACTGAAGATGGTAATTTCCCGATTTCAATTGGTCAAATTCAAACTTCGAATCCTGAGCAATTGTAGTTTTAAGTAATTGATTCTCATTATCCAAAAGATAAACAACAATAGGAAAAGTGTTTTTCTCTTTATCAGAATTAATGATTTTTCCATTAATCTTAAGATTTTGCTGGGCGAAAATGAAAGTTGAGATGAAAATAAGAAAAAATAAAATGCTTTTTTTCATAGGAATTAGTCTTTGAAAGGTTGTTTTATTTTAAAACAATTATAACGGATACTTTGTTACATTGTCAGCAAAATAATTTATTCCGTTCTCAGAAATCAACCAAATAAACCGGACTTATTCTCCTTGAAGAATCGCTTTATTGATTTCATTAATCAACTCTGGACCTTCGTAGATGAATCCTGTATAAAGCTGAACAAGACTCGCTCCAGCTTCCAGTTTTTCCAAAGCATCCTGCGCCGTATGAATTCCGCCAACGCCGATGATTGGAAATGCTTTTCCACTTTTTTCGGATAAAAATCTGATGACTTCTGTAGAACGTTTGGTTAAAGGTTTTCCAGATAATCCGCCAGTTTCGGTCTTGTTTTCTGAGATTAAATTTTCTCTTGATAAAGTTGTGTTCGTTGCAATAACGCCAGCGATTTGAGTTTCTTTAATGATATCAATAATATCCAGAAGTTGCTCATCCGTCAAATCAGGCGCAATTTTTAGGAGAATCGGCTTTTGTTTTGGCTTTGCAAGATTGAGGTTTTGAAGCGTTGACAGCAATTCTGTCAATGGTTTTTTGTCCTGAAGTTCACGGAGATTTGGCGTGTTTGGCGAACTGACATTGACTACGAAATAATCAACGTAAAGAAATAATTTCTCGAAACAGATTTTGTAATCATTGACGGCTTCTTCGTTTGGCGTCACTTTATTTTTTCCGATGTTTCCCCCGATGAGGACATTTTTATTCTTCTTTAATCTTTCAATTGCTTCGTCAACGCCGCCATTATTGAAACCCATTCGGTTGATAATTGCAGAATCTTCCTTCAATCGGAATAATCTTTTTTTATCGTTTCCAGCCTGAGCTTTGGGCGTCAAAGTTCCGATTTCTATGAATCCGAATCCAAGGTCTGACAACTCATTGAAGAGTTTTGCATCCTTATCGAAACCAGCTGCAAGGCCAACCGGATTTTTGAATTTCAATCCAAAAACTTCACGCTCGAGACGTTTATCAACAATTGGTTTTGGTAAAAATAATTTGGCAAGAAATCCAAAATTCTTCAGAATAGAAAATGTAAAATGATGAACTTCTTCTGGGTCGAATTTGAAAAGAATCGGACGAATTAGGCTTTTGTACATCGGAGAAAAGTTTTACAAATTTACGTTTTTGTGAGGATAATCAATTAAAATTGCTTAAAAAGTTAAATACAGAAACATAATGGATAATCTTGTGTTTTAAGACTGTGGAAGTTCTTTGAAATTTTTACCACAAAAGTCACAAAAGATTTTCCACTAATTTCTTTTGTGACTTTTGTGGTTTCACTGACATTTTCAGAATTCAGGAAAAATAAACTAAAATCTTTATATCTTTACTTAGATTTTATTCGAATTTTTAAATGATTCCACATACTTTTTATAAAAGTTTAATTTATATATTGTTCCTTTTGTTTCTGCCTTTTCAAGCTTTTGCAATCACGCCAAAGGATTGTGAAAAAATGATTATTGAAGGCGTTGAAGCGATGAACAAAAAGGATTTTACCAAGTCTCTGCAAATTCTTACCAAAACAAGAAAAATTGCTCAGGATAATAAATGGTACCGCGAAGAATTCCTTGCAACAAACAACATCGGTGCGAATTATTATATGCGATTGGATTATGGCGAAGCACTCAATAATTACCTTGATGCTTACAAAATTGCCGTTGCTCATCTGGACGAGAAATCAGAAATGACAGTTCTCAATAACATTGCGATTCTCTATTCCCGGGACAACAAAATCGATAAAGCCAAAGAATATTTTTCCAAAGCCTACGAACTCGCGGGAAAAGTTAACAACAACACTTCCAAAGGTTTATACGCTATTAACCTGACCATTGTTTACAACGAAAAGGGCGATTACAAAACGGCAAAAAAATATATTGATGAAGCTTTGAAATTGACATTAAATTCGCCTTATCATCTGCTCGCAAAGTCTACCGAGATGGAAACATTGGTGAATCTGGAAAAATACGATGAAGCTACAAGAATTGCTAATGAACTTTTACCAAAACTGACCGGTGTAGAATATTCTGAATACAAAACCCAGGTCTTATACAATCTTTCTGTGATTGCAGAGCATAAAAATGATCTGCCTAAGTCTTTTCATTATCTGGAATTGGCAGAGAAAAGCAATTTGAATTATGATTTTAAGGAAAATCTTTTCGAGAGATTCAGTAAGCTTTACAAAAAGGCGAATAATATAGACCGCGCCGTTTCTTACAAGGATTCGATAATGGCTGTGAAAGATTCGGTGAATCGGATCAAAAACGGGCAGCTTTTTGAGAATAGTAAAATCAAATTCGAACTTCAGAATTCCCAGAAAGATCTGGCAGAAAGTCAAGGAAAACTGACAACCCAGCGTTCTTATTTTATCAAAGGAATTTTGCTTGCCATCTTTATTATTGGAATTATTTTTTGGGCTTTGAGAAACAGCATTCTGAAAAATAAACAGCAGAAAATCATCGAACAGAACAATACAGAGATTGCTAAACTTGAACTCGAAAAAGAAAAAAAGAATAAGGAAATCCTTGAAAATCAATTAAAAGAAAAAGAAGTTTCGGCTTTGCTGGAAGAAGAAAAATATAAGAATGAAATCGAGGCCAAAAACAGAAAACTGACAACCAAGGCTTTGCAACTTTCCACAAAAATCGAACTTATCGATGACCTCATCAATACGCTATCCAGAGAATCGGATGATCTGAACAATGTGGATATCAGCAGTATCATCAAGCAATTCAAAATCCTTCAGAAGCAAACGCACGAAGAAGAAAGTTTTTTGGTTCATTTCGAGGAAGTCAATCAAGGTTTCCTTTCCAGATTGAAACGACTCCATCCCGACCTCAATTCCAATGACATCAGATTCCTCTCTTATGTCTATATGAATCTGTCGGTAAAAGAGATTTCGACGATTTTTAACATCACTCCGGAGGCTTGCCGCAAGAGAAAAGAGCGGATTACGAAGAAGATTGGCGACGATGAAAACCTAGACCTATATACTTATATTACAAGCATTTAGAAAAAATGTCACTTTATTTCTGAGATACTGTCCTACTATTTCCCCATTAATTTTTTGCATTGCTAACATTTATCATAACATTTGTTAGATAAAAAATTAGATATATGAAGAAAATTACCTTTTTTGCGGGATTGCTATTCGCGCTTTTTACCAATAAAACGAATGCCCAAATTCAGGTTTTGGGTAAGAATGAATTCGGAAGAATCTTCGAAGTTACATATAGCATAACAGAACAAAACACTGTCTATGCAACAACAATTACCAATCACATTCTGGTTTCCCACGACAACGGAACTTCTTGGGAAGTTTTCTATTCTCTGCCGACAGAATATGGAAACATTACCAAACTGAATATCAGCAAAGACGGTTCATTTTTGTCTTTTTCGACTTTGAAAGATGGAATTGGGGAATTGCATATTTTTGATATCCCGTCAAAAACAATTACCAAAACTTTTTCAATGCCAAATTACTCAGAAGGTGCTTTTGTTTCGGCTTATAATTTCTTTGAGAATGATAAAAACACTTTGATTGTAAGCTCTCAGTTTCCGTATGGTCTTGGAACAGCAAACCGGGTTTTTACAACAACTGACGGCGGAGAAAACTGGAAAGAAGTTTATTACTCTGTAGATGATAACCATAATATTATAACGAGTTATGTAGCCTTCAGCCCAACTGATAAAAGCAAGATCTACATTGCCAACGGAAATGGAAGCGAAGGTGTTTACGGCGGACTGATGATTTCCAACAATGGCGGTGATACTTTCACAACCAAACTGGAGGGCAGTGTTCTCAGCACGTTGGAATTCAACCCGAACAATCCGAACGAGATCTTTGCCGGAACCGGAATCAGTTTTGGGATGAGTCCTGAAAAACTACATCATACCACAGACGGCGGAAACACGTGGGAAGATAAGAATATCACTTGGGGAAGCAACGGCATCCTGAATAACATTATCGATATCAAATTCAATCCGTTGGATAACAATCACGTGATCGTTTTGGAAGAAGACGAGATTGTTTCCACAAAAGACGGTGGCACAACTTGGCAAAGTGTAGAATATCCTTACGATAATTTGGACAGCTATTATTACGGAATCAAAGCAAGCTTCAATCCTTTCAAAGCAGGCGAGTTGTTCATTACTGCGAACTATAAACCTTTGTTTTCTACAGACAACGGAGCAACTTTGGCTCAGGTTCAGACGCCTTTTTACAGTTCTACAGGAAGAGTTAATCTGTTTGAAAATTCCACTGCGAAACATTTGTTCTACAGCGTTCAGAGTGGTTTTGTTCATAGGAATTTAGCGGATAATTCAGAAAACGCTTTTAACATCGAGCCTCTTAATATTTTCAGTACCAATAATACGCCTTCATATATTTCTGATTCTAAAACAGAAGGAAGAATCTATACTTTCAAAGGTGGATTTATGGGTTCAACTTTGTCTATGAGTAATGATTTTGGAGCAACTTCCAATACTATTTTCGAAACGTTTACGAGCGGATTGACCAATGTTATTCCTGACCCGCAGGTCAACAATCAAATCTATACCACTTTCGATAACTGGGGACAAGGCGAATTGGATAAAATCAATTTCAACGACCAAAATAATATTATAACGACTAATATTCCCTTGCCTGCACAAGCAAGTGTTTACAAGATTCTGCATCCGAATAATATCTCAGACGAATTCTTTATCCTGATTGGTTCCGAAGTTTATAAAACAACGAACGGCGGAACAGATTGGGCCCCGGTTTCTTTAGGAAGTGATTTCCCTTCAGATGCTGCAGTTTTTGATATCGTTCAGAATCCCAAAAATACCGATCAATTGGCGTTAGGAACTTCTAGCGGTGTTTATGTTTCGAATGACAAAGGTGTAACCTGGGCCCTAACTGGAGAATTTGTAGCGAACAAAGTAGCTTATTCTGATATCAATTCCGGAGTGCTGATTGCAACAACTTATACTTCTCAATTCACTCAATTCAATGTTTATTATTCTGTGGATAACGGCGCCAATTGGGAAAGTGTCGACAGAAAAGACCTTTTGTACTCAGAAACTAGTTCTGTGACGATAGATTTCTCGGATAAAAACGCCTACATCTACATTGCATCGGCTGACCTGGGATTGCTAGGTTATAGTCTGAATCTCGACATTTTAGCAACCGGCGAAGTTTCCGGTGAAAAGTCCAAAGTTCTGGTTTATCCGAACCCTGTTGTAGATATTGTTCACATCGATAACAAGAACCTTAAATCTGTTGCGCTTTACAATATGGAAGGCAAAAAGTTATTGGAAACTAAGAGCAATGAAATGAATGTTTCTAAGCTTCCAAACGGCGTTTATGTTCTTAGAATCGTAACTTCTGACAACAGCATCGTAAGCAAAAAAATAATCAAAAAGTAATAGTTAGTAAAAAAATCAGAAAAGCTTCTCAGAATGGGAAGCTTTTTCTTTTTATAATCAAATACTAAATGTAACCTTCAAAATCAAAACCCAATATTTTTCCTATTTGTAAAAAACCTGGATTCACATTTAAACTTGCATTAAGGGAAATATTTTGTTCTGTAATGGGATGTTTAAAATTAAGCTGGTGGGAATGCAGGGGCATTGCAGTAATATTAAAAGTATTCAGCCACAACTTATTTTGCTTATTGCAACCGTGTTTTCTGCAACCCAAAATCGGATGCAAAATATGTTTGAAATGCTTTCTTAATTGATGAAATCTCCCAGTTTCAGGAATGGCTTCTACCAAAGAATAACGAGACGTTGGATGTTTTAGAAATGGTAAATCTATTTCAGAAATTTGTAAACGACGATAATAAGTGATTGCATTTTGAACAATTTCATTCTCATTGGTCAAATCGTAATCAATTGTTTCTTCCTCTTTTGTCCAACCACGGAGAATCGCCAGATATTTTTTTTCAACTTTGCGATCCATAAATTGGTCACTCAGTAATTTTAGGGTTTCCTTATCAAAAGCAAATAATAAAACACCAGACGTTTTTCGGTCCAAACGATGCACAAGATGAACCTTTCTTTCAATTTGATTCGTTAATTTCTCTACAGCATATTCATCTGCTGGGCCGGCATATTTTGACTTATGAACCAAAAGTCCACTCGGTTTGTTGATTGCAATAAGGTAGTCGTCTTGATAAAGGATTTCTAACATTGGGCAAAAGTAGAGATTTTCACCACAATCAATTCTTCAACAATAATAAAAAGATCATATCTTCACTAAGATTGTAACATTTTTGATTGAGTGTTCCCTAAACTATAAAAAGTACCAATGCAGAACTTAAACTTCGAAGACATTTATCACGATTACTGGAAAAAGATATTTCGTCTTTGTATGGGTTATGTGAATGATGATGATTTGGCGAAAGACCTCTGTCAGGAAACATTTGTAGCGGTTTTCCAGCAATTGCCAAAATTCCGTCAGGAAGCTGCTGTTGGAACTTGGATTTACAGAATTGCGACGAATATCTGTCTAAGGCAAATCAATTTGGAAAAACGAATGCCCAAAAGCGAACTGCCCTATCAAATCAAGGATAATTCTGAGAAAGACAACAAGCTGGAAAAAGATAAAATAACGGATTTTCTTTACCAATGCATCTCAGAATTACCCGAACTAGAAAGAATCATTATTTCCCTCGAACTCGAAGAAATGAAACAGGCAGAAATTGCTGAAGTAGTTGGAATTTCTCCAGCCAACGTCAGAGTTAAAATCCACCGAATCAAAGAAAAATTAACCGATAAATTCAGAAAATATGGAAACCAATTATAATTTTCAAGATATCTGGAAACAGAAAGAAGTCACCGCCCCCGACAGCAAATCAATTATAAAAAAAGCTAATTCTTACAAGAAAAATCAAATGCTTTTCTCCATATTTCTTTCCATCCAGCTCTTGGCCACCATTGGCGTGATAAGCTGGATCTGGATCAGTCTTTCTCATCTGTATTTTTTCACAAAAGCAGGATTAATGATGATCTTGCTAGCACTTATATTCTTCTCTTTTCTGAATCTTCAGAAAATAAATATCCTCAATAAGATCAATCCTTCGCTCAGCAATCAGGATTATCTTAAAAAAATGAAATCTTTGCAGCAAAAGCAAATATATATGCAGACAACGGGATTGAACATTTATTTCATATTGCTTTTTTTAGGAATGTGTTTTTATATGCTGGAATTTGTACAAAGAATGACACCATTCTGGGGAATTATCTTTTTCTCCACTGTTTTGGGATGGATGTTTTTTGTGTGGTTCTACATCAAACCTGTGAGAAGAAAAAAACAAGAACAGAAAATGAAAGAAGTCATTCAGTCACTGGAAAGCCTGGAAAGGGGATTTGAGGAATAAATAACCACTATACTGACCGCGCAAGTGCGGAGGGCATTGTTGGAGCTCTTTTTGTTTTTGTCATCCTGAGGCTCCCGAAAGGTGGCAAAAACAAAAAGCGACTGCCCGTAGAACGACCCGCTTGTTTTGGCTTGGGAAAAGCGATGGGAAAACAAAGGGATGCGCCCAAATCTTACAAAAATGAATGTGAAAAATTTGCTGTAAAATTCCTATTTTTGCACTTCAATTAAACTAATTATGGCAAAGCAAGAAGATGTTTTCAAAAAAGTGGTTTCCCACGCTAAAGAATATGGTTTTATTTTTCCTTCCAGCGAGATCTATGACGGACTTTCGGCCATCTACGATTACGGACAGAACGGTGCGGAACTGAAGAATAATATCAAACAATACTGGTGGAAAGCGATGGTTCAGCTGAACGAAAATATCGTTGGGATTGATTCTGCCATTTTTATGCACCCAACCATCTGGAAAGCTTCCGGACACGTGGACGCGTTCAACGACCCGTTGATTGACAACAAAGATTCTAAAAAACGTTTCCGTGCGGATGTTTTGGTGGAAGATTACTGCGCCAAAATCGAGGACAAGGAAAATAAAGAAATAGAAAAAGCGGCTAAGAGATTTGGTGATGCTTTTGATAAAGCTGAATTTGTAGCGACCAATCCAAGAGTTCTGGAATACAGGGTAAAAAGAGAAGCAATCCTTTCCAGATTGGCAAAATCTCTTGAAAAAGAAGACCTTGCGGATGTGAAAGCTTTGATCGAAGAATTGGAAATTGCCGACCCGGACACTGGCTCAAAAAACTGGACGGAAGTAAGACAATTCAACCTGATGTTCGGAACTAAGTTAGGTGCTTCTGCGGATTCTGCAACGGACCTTTATCTAAGACCAGAAACGGCCCAGGGTATTTTTGTGAATTATCTTAACGTTCAGAAAACCTCTAGGCATAAATTACCTTTCGGGATTGCTCAGATTGGTAAAGCGTTCAGGAATGAGATTGTTGCGAGACAGTTCATTTTCAGAATGAGAGAATTTGAACAGATGGAAATGCAATATTTCGTTCCGCCTGGAACCGAGCTGGAATTCTATGAACAATGGAAAAAAACGCGTCTTAACTGGCATTTGGCGCTTGGTTTGGGTGAAGAGAACTACCGTTTCCACGATCATGAGAAATTGGCACATTATGCCAATGCTGCTGCTGATATCGAGTTTAATTTCCCATTTGGATTCAAAGAATTGGAAGGTATCCACAGTAGAACAGATTTTGACCTTTCGGCTCACGAGAAATTCTCGGGTAGAAAAATCCAGTATTTTGACCCGGAAAGAAATGAAAACTATGTGCCGTACGTTGTAGAAACTTCGGTTGGTTTGGACAGATTGTTCTTAGCAATCTTCTCTAACTCTCTGAAAGATGAAGTTTTGGAAGATGGTTCCGAAAGAACAGTTTTGAGTTTACCACCAGCTTTAGCACCTGTAAAAGCAGCAATTCTTCCATTAGTTAAAAAAGATGGACTACCAGAATTCGCCGATAAGATCTTCAATGATCTGAAGTTTGATTTCAATGTAATTTTTGAGGAGAAGGACAGCATCGGAAAACGTTACAGAAGACAGGACGCCATCGGAACACCTTTCTGTATCACTGTTGACCACGATTCTTTGAACGACAACACGGTAACCCTGAGATATAGAGATACTATGGAACAAGAAAGGGTTCCTGTTTCTGATCTGAGAAGGATTATTGATGAGAAGGTGAATTTTAGGACTTTGCTTGCGAAGATTTAAGTCTTCGAGGGTCTAGGATTGACAATTTTATACTTATAGAAACAAAATCCCAATATTGAATTGGGATTTTGTTATTTTTGTGGAAATTAATCAACTATGAAAAAAATTTTATTGTATTCTCTATTTATTAGCCTTCTTTTTAACTGTTCCTCGAGAGATGAAGATGTTGTTGAGGAAGTTCCTGTTTTGCCTGTAAAACTTACTTATGATTTTGTTACTCCAGATAATATTTTTTCTTCAATTTTCACATATAAAAACAATAATGAAATTGTTGATATCACTACAACAATTAGAGATAACATTGTATATGCTAAAGAGGTTTATACATATAATAAAGATAATATAATCAAAATTGAATATTATGAGTGGAATAAGCTTACATCTATTTCGGAATTTTCATATAACAATAATCGCGTAGCTAAAAATATTATTACATATGATGATGGACGCAAAATACACTATGAATATAATTGGGTAACTGCAAATCACTTAGTGGTTGTAAAAAAAGAAACTGAACCACATGAAAATTTGGATTATTATTTCTCTGATGGAAATCTTGTAAAATACATTTATAAATATAATAGTAATCCATATGATAACTTTGGTGGGTCAACTTTTAGTTATGAATATGATAATAGCCCAAATGTCTATTCAAATATTAAAGGATTTGATAAAATTAATTTCTTAACCCATTTTTTTTCTAAAAATAATATAAGTAAAAAAACAGAAATAATAACCAATACAACAAATGGTTATACTACTACAAAAGCTGCTTATGATGATTTTAGTTATGACTATTACTCCAATGGTTATCCAAAAAAACAAACTGGAACTTCTACAAATCAACAAGGACAAACAACGACTTCCTTAAGAGAATATCAATATAATAAATAAGTTATTTTATTATGACTCAACCAATCACATTCTCCGCAGAAATCCAGCAGCATCAAGATATCGATGCAGCTTTTGTCAATTTTCCATTTGATACAGTTGAATTATTTGGCAAAAAAGGACAGGTTAAAGTCAAAGTTCTGCTTGACGATAAGGTAGAATACAGAAGCAGCCTTGCCAATATGGGTGGTGGCTGTCACAGGTTGGGATTAACCCAAGCCATCAGAAAAGAATTGGGAAAGACATTTGGAGATACCGTGGAAGTTAAGCTTTGGGAAGATAAAGAAGAGCGGATTGTCATTGTTCCCGATGATGTTCAGAAATTACTTGATCAAAACGAAAAAGCAAAAGAATTCTACGAGAAAATGTCTTACACACACAAGAAAGAATACATCCGCTGGATAGAAGAAGCCAAAAAAGAAGAAACACGAGAACGCCGGAAAATCAAAATGATAGAAATGCTTCTTGAAGGTAAAAAAGGGATTTGAAAATTATTAAATCCCTTTTATATTTACTTGACCTTTGCCAAATGGATCACATTATTCCCTTGAGAAATCAATAGTGAATCTTCTGATGCTTCTGCAGAAATTGTATTTCTTTCGTAGAGTTCTCCTGTTGGAGTGGCCTTCTTGAAGTCCAGAACATATTTCATATTATTCGCTTCAATAGTGATTGTTTTTGCCTTGCCATTGTCTATGAAAGTAGCTTTTGCCCGGCTTCCATCGCTGGCTTTATAAGGATAGGAAATCGATGTTGTTTTTTTGCCATTGACTTCTTTTTCCGCAGAAGTTGTTGTAACCGTATCGATCTTGCCATCTTTTTCTACAATTTCTGTTGTTGTAGAATAAGATTCTGAAACTTTTTTTGTGTCATTCTTTTTGCAGGAAATCAATACTAATATTGTTGCAAACCCTAAAATTAAACTGTTTATTTTCATTGGTCAAAATTTTATTTATAACTGGTCTTCCATCAAAATATTATCCAAAGACGAAAAATCCCGAAACTAATTTCGGGATTTTTTTGATATATTTTAAGAATTATTTCTTCAAAGTTTTTATTCCCATTTCGAATAAAGCAAAACTCAACAGGTCAGCATTTTCGCCGATCACCTGTTCCGTAGAACGACCTGCCCCGTGACCCGCATTTTTCTCGATTCTTAGCAAAATCGGATTGTTACAAGACTGTTTTTCCTGCAACTCAGCCCCGAATTTGAAAGAGTGCGCCGGAACTACTCTATCATCGTGATCACTGGTGATGATCATTGTAGATGGATAGCACGTTCCTGCTTTCACTTGGTGAACCGGCGAATAAGATTTTAGATAGTCAAACATTTCTTTGCTGTCCTCGGCAGTTCCATAATCGTAAGACCAACCTGCCCCAGCCGTGAATTTGTTATATCTCAGCATATCCAGGACGCCAACACCCGGAAAAGCCACTTTTGCCAGATCTGGTCTCATTGTCATCGTTGCGCCAACCAAAAGCCCGCCGTTTGAACGCCCGGAAAGCGCCATATATTCCTTCGAAGTGTAACCTTTCGACTGCAAGTATTCCCCAGCTGCAATGAAGTCATTAAACACGTTCTTCTTCTGTTGTTTCGTTCCCGCATCGTGCCATTTTTTTCCGTATTCTCCGCCTCCCCGGATATTTGGAACGGCATAGATCCCGCCATTTTCCATCCAGATGGCATTCACAACCGAGAAAGCCGGCTGAAGGCTGATATTAAAGCCGCCATAAGAATAAAGGATTGTTGGATTTTTCCCGTCAAGTTTAGTTCCTTTTTTGTAGTTGATCATCATTGGAACTTTGGTCCCATCTTTTGAGGTGTAGAAAACCTGTTCAGAAACATAATCCTCCGGATTGAATTTCACATTTGGTTTCTGATAGATTTCCGATTTTCCAGAAGCTACATTGTATTTGTAGATCGTTCCCGGAGTGATATAATTTGTAAAAGAATAGTAGATGTCCTTATCCTCTTTCTTGCCTCCAAAACCGGAAACCGTCCCTTTTCCTGGCAATGTGATTTCTCTGACCTGTTTTCCTGTCTTATCAAATTGCTTAACAAGGCTGATAGCATCTTTCATATATTTTCCGAAGAAGTAACCGCCCGCTTCAGAAATACTTAAAACATTTTCTGTTTCCGGGATCACGTCTTTCCAGTTCTCAGGACTTGGATTTTTGATGCTGACTTTTACCAATCTCATATTAGGCGCATCTTTATCAGTAAAGATGAAAAGGTCATCACCCTGCGTATCCACAATATCCGCATTGATATCAAAACCTTTGTTGATCTGGACAAAATCACCTCCGTTCTTCAAATCTTTGATGTATAGTTCGTTTCCATTGGTAGCGTTGGCCGCAGAGATGATCAGGAATCTCTGATCTTCGGAAACTCCGGCAGAAAGATATCTTCTAGGCGTTTTTTCACCACCGAAAATTAATTGGTCTTCGGATTGTTTTGTGCCTAATTTATGGAAATAGACTTTGTGCTTGTCCGTCATTCCGGAAAGAACCGTGCCTTCCTTTGGCTTATCATAGCTGGAATAGTAGAAACCTTCGTCGCCTTTCCAGGCAATCCCACTGAATTTCACATCAAGCAAAGTTTCATCGATTTGTTTCTTGGAAATGGCATCGATAATGATGATCTTGTTCCAATCACTTCCGCCTTCTGAGATAGAATATGCCGCAAGGTTTCCTTTTTTATTGAATGACAAATTAGAAAGTGAAGTCGTTCCTTTGTCCGAAAAAGTATTGGGATCAAGAAAAACCTCTGTTTGTTTGGTTTTGTTATTGGTTCTGTAAAGCACAGACTGCGCCTGTAATCCGTTATTTTTGTAATAATAAGTATAATCACCTTCTTTGAACGGTGCTCCTATTTTCTCGTAATTCCAAATATCTCTCAGTTGAGTTTTAATTGTTTCTCTGAAAGGGATTTTTGATAGATAATTTTGGCTGTAAGCTACTTCCTCATCTACCCATTTCTTGGTCGCTTCAGAATCGTTTTCCAGATCGCGGTAAGGGTCAGAAACCTGAGTTCCGAAATAGTTATCGACTTGAGTTCCTTTTATGGCTTTGGGATAGTTAGAATTTGTCATAGATTGAGCTTGGGCACCAACATAAAAAACAACGGCAGCTGTTGCAAAGATTGATTTTACTTTCATTTCTAATTTTTTGAATGTTTCCAAAATTAATGAAAATTCCTTTGTCCGTAATCTTGGAAAGCAATAATAAAATTGCTTTTTTAACTATCTGATGCCTAAAGCTATCTACTTTCAAGCTATATCGTTTTCGGGGAGGGATTAATTAGGAATGTTTTTCCTATATATTGTAGCCAATTTTGGGCTTGTTCATTTTTGCGGATGCCTTGTTGGTCTCTGCGGGTGTATTATTTATTCCTGCGGATGTCTTGTTCTGTTTTGCGGAGGCTTTGTTTATTTTGACCGAAGGCTTGTTGGATTTGGCACATGCATCATCCTTTTTGCAAGATTTCTTTTCTATTTTGAATATTCCATCACTAAGTCTGACACACCTATTATGATTCCCAATCATTTAGGATATGTTTTTTTGTCAAAAATAAACGAGAGCAGGTAATTCCTACTCTCGCTTTTAAATTTTTTAATTATTATTTTATCTGATTTCCAACTGTTTAAAATCTAAAACCATATCCATCACTAACTTTGGAACATGACCAGAGTTTTCAATAATTTCTCCAATTTCGTGATTGTTTAATAAACAAATCGCCTCATACTTCCCAATTATCTTAAATTTAGTTTTTATAACCAATAGATTTTCATCTATATATAAGTTTCCTTTTTCAAGAACAATCTTTTTATCAAGGTTTTGTTCTAAGATTTTTATATCTCTTTTAAAAAAAAGATTGAAAGCTTTAAATATGACCAATACCTTGTTATTGCTTCCAAATATCCTGCTTTTACTTAAATAAAAATTACCACTTAAAACCCGCAATATTAGTTTATTATTGCGATAAAATTCTGAATCTGTAGAATTAATTGTAACAGAATATTTCATATTACTTAATGCCTACTGTAATTTTACCCTCGATGCCTAAAAAAGCTTTTACACCGGCAGAAATTGTAATACAAGAACTGCAACCCTCCTTATTACCGGCATTAAGCCTAGATTTTAAAGATACGCCCAAAGCTTCTGCTGCGCTTCCTTTTGGTGAACTTATTATACTTTTTGCACTCCCAAAGTTAGCTTGTCCTTCTAAATTACCATTATTAGCATAATAATCTATTAAATCACTACCATTGGGTGGTATTATATCATTGGTTACATAATCTACATTTCCTCCTACCGATAATTTATTACTTAAGAATTTCACACTCCCTCCGAGAAAATTGTGTCCTTTCCCGTCTCCAGATTTGATATAACCTCCATCTTTATTGCTCCATCCGAACTTCCCAATAGTTGCCGTCCAAAAACCTCCTTCAAGAGAACCAAAGCTAGTCTTTCCTCCTAATTGGACTCCAAATGAGCTAGTTCCTTCTATTTTAAAAACAAGGCTATCCATAAAACCAGCTGCCTTGTCTAACATATCACTCCACCAACCATTGTCTTTAATCGTTATCTTATGAGCATCAACTCCATACATACTAACACTCATTCCCGAACTGTTATATCCTCCCATATCACGACCGGGTGCATTTGTCCAGTAGGTATATGAGCCACTGCCTCCACCACTCAAGAAATTAAAAAAGGATGTGAATTGCTCACTCGTCATCCCAATTTCTCCACCTGTAAAACTGCCATTTCCTGTATTCGTCCAAGAGCTGTAAGATGTTGTGTTGTCCCACATATCCTGTAACCAGTTATCACCACTGCCCTGAGTATATCTACCATCTGGGTCAAAGTTCATTGCAGGATTGTTCATCACGTAAGCATAAGGCGAGGTAGAACTGTAAGTTTCAGATAGTTTATCCATCCCGAACCATCTCCCAAGGTCAGGCATGTACTGCCGCCATCCATAATCATAGAATCCTGTCTCCTGCAGCTCCTTCCGGTTGTACTTGTGGTTCAGGAACGAACCCATCGTATCAAAGGAAGAGTCCACGCCCTGCATGTTCATCCCAAAGGGATAGTAGTCGTTCCGGTCAAGAACATCTATGCTGCCTGTATCGGGGTTTCTGGCGTAACTAAGCCTCACATTCCCCAAGTGGTACTTTGTACTGGTAAGATCTCCTTCTCTATTTTCAATTTATAAATATAAGTTTATAAACCTCCTAATTTGAAGCTCTAAAATAAAAATTATTATTGAAAAATAAAAAATAACATTTATAAATTTCACTCCATCACTAACTTTGATACACCTGTTATGATTCCCAATCATTTAGGATATGCTTTTTCTTCAAAAATAAACGAGAGCAGGTTATTCCTACTCTCGCTTTTAAATTTTTTAATTATTATTTTATCTGATTTTCAACTGTTTAAAATCTAAAACCATATCCATCACTAACTTTGATACATGACCTACCCAGGCTGTGGCAGGAAAGAAGCTAATTACCCCTCATATTATTCTCTATATTTTCAACTTGCTCTTTGTGCATTTCTCTTTGCTTGAAAATCCTTTCCCGATTAATTTGTATTGAATAAATTTCTAAGGCTAATAAAAATAGAACAATTAAAAAGAAATATAAATAATACTTAGTATGATAATTTTTAAATGTATTTAAATTTTGAAAGTCTTCCTTATATATATATAATCCTACAATGATTCCAATAGTAATACACATAAAAATGTATGCTTTTCCACTCACACCTGTAAAATCTTTATCAATTATTTGATATCCTAAGTTAAAAACGCTGTCTATTAATAAAATAAAAACAACTGTAAAAACTAATGCAGTAGATAGCTTTGTTACTATTTTTCCACTCCCCTCAGTTTTATCATAATAAATATAAATATGATAAAAAAGTAGTCTTATAAATTTAATCATTTTTTAGAATGCGGGTTTACCATTATTATAATATGTTTCATAAATTGCCATGCCTGCAAAATATCCCAGAGAAACCCAGGCTGTGGCAGGAAAAAATCCGGCAGCTCCCATCATTAAATCTACTGCGCCTCTAGTATTAGAGATATTCCCTTGTCTCATTTGATATAATGTATTAGCAATGCCAACAGCTCCAACAACTTTTCCTGCAACATTAAACACCGTTGAAGCAGTTCCTAATGCCTTCGCAGAAGTAGGTAGCTTTGTACTGATGGTCTCTGCAAAGACCTTGCTTTTTGTTATGCTGGATGGTGCGTTCCAATTTGCCAATCCTTTTTCAGCTATTGTAGAACCAGCCTGTATAATACCAGCTATAGATGTAACTTCCCTCGGATGGTTCTGAACCCAGTTAAAGGCATTGTCCATAAAATTATTAAACCCTCCTTGGTCTATCTTGGTCTTATGCTGGTCTAATCCCTGGATATTGCTACCTCCATAGCTTGCGTTAGAATTGGTCCACCAGGTCAAGTTACCTCCCTGGGCTTTCACCCCGCCAAAGGTATTTCCTCCGTTAAAGCTATTCCAGAAATTACTGATAGCACCGTTGCCAAAGTTACCTCCAAAGTCACCTAACTGGTCTGACATACTTCCAAAATCTCCACCGCTTGAAAAGTAACTAAATATCAGTTTGATGTCATTTCCTGTAAAAGTCCAGCCTGTAGAAGTTTCTTCTATCTTCATTCCATCCGGGTCAATGAACATAGCAGGATTGTTGGCTACATAGACATACGGACTTGTCATATGGTATTTCTCCGCCAATTTGTCAACACCGAACCAACGCCCCAAATCAGGCATATACTGTCTCCAGCCATAGTCATAAAAACCTGTCTCCTGCAGTTCCTTCCGGTTGTACTTGTGGTTCAGGAACGATCCCATCGTATCAAAGGAAGAGTCCACGCCCTGCATGTTCATCCCAAAGGGATAGTAATCGTT
>NZ_FNBH01000012.1 GCF_900102265.1 Epilithonimonas hungarica
CTTCGCTATCAACTATACGAACAAATTCTTAATCACGAAAATGAATATGTTCAAGTTAAGGATACTTTAAACTATGAACAGCCAACTAAATATTTGGTTACAAATACGGATTATTCATCTGATATTTCGCTAATTCCAGTTCTAACTGCAAATAAAGCTTTTGTATTAGGATATACCGATGAAGAATTTGGTATTTATGACAAAGGTCAATGTATCATTTTCGATGATTTTACAATGGATATAAAGTTTGTTAATTTTCCATTCAAAGTAAAATCTTCAGCAATTAAAATACTGACAGCGAAACCAAATGTGAACCTAAAATTTATATTTGAGTATTTGTCATTTTTAAATCTATCATCAAATGAACACAAACGGCATTATATCTCCGAAATTGAGACTATGGAAATGCAATTACCTAATTATATTCAACAAACATATGTTGCAGATTTTCTAGCAAGTATTGACGATAAAATAAAAACTGAATTTGAAATTCATACGCTATTACTTAAGCAGAAACAATACTTGTTAGCTAATTTATTTATATAAATAAATTAGCTAACAAGTATCTCTTTTGTTTTTCAAATTTATGCAATAGTTGGCTTTCAATATCAATCTTTGAATCTATAGATGAAAGGTAATCAGCAATCTTTTTTTGCTCTTCAATACAAGGTAAACCAAATTTAATTCTCGCAAAATTGTCGTAGAAAAGATAATCTCTTACTCCTCCTTCAACATTTCTTAAAACTTCTCTATTAAAAAAATCTGTCTTTAGATATTGATATAGAAAGTTGTCATTTACGGTGTTATCTGTTTTAAAACAAACATACAATGAACTGATAATAATATTCTCTAAGTTTTCACTATAGCCAATAGACCCCACATTAATTCTTGCTGGATTATAGGCAAAGGTGTTCGTGTCAATTATTTTGTATAGTTTAATATCGTAGCCTCTATCTTCGCTATCAACTCCCTCGAATTGCTCACTTTGCGGAACGAATCCTAATTTGTTATTTATAGAATAAACAGGAAGCTTTTCGTTATTTTTATTTCTCTTATTTACAAGAGTTGTAACCTCTCCCAACTTTTTAGTATTCCAATCTATATAGTTTTCATTGTTTCCATTTTTAAATCTCAATTGACGTGAGAATAATTTCTTACTAAT
>NZ_FNBH01000004.1 GCF_900102265.1 Epilithonimonas hungarica
CTTTTTCGGTGCTGCCATAATTAAAATTACTCTTTTTATGAAAACACTCCTTAACTTTTTAATATCTAATGTCCACTTTTCGCTGACGATTTACAGTCTGAAGGATAATCATCCGCAGCTCCCGTTGTCAGTCCGGGACCTAAAAGACCGAAGAATTTTTTGATTTTTTTTGTTTGATTTTCAACCTGATGTTTTACAGACATTGTTAATTGTTTTTGAATACAATATACTATTAATTGATCATATTTTTGGACTCGTTTAGAGCCTGTTTCAATTGCATCAATAATTTTTTAATTTTAAACAACTTCAATGTTAAAATAAGATTTTCAGTAAATTAAGATTGAAGTTGATTTTTAGTAAGTTTTTAAGCTAAATGGACTTAATTTCTTGATGTTAAGAATAAATTAAAGATTTAAACATGCTTTAAATAAATAGCTTTTGATAATTAAAAAGACCTTCCAAATTCGGGAAAGTCTTTTTTAAATTATTATTTTAAATGTGTTTTATTCAAAAAAAAGCTATTTTCATATTAGTTACAGTAAGAAATTCTAGGATTTGTACTGCTTCCACATGGAAACTGATATTTAATTTGCAGATATTTAGGAGTAGGATTGTCTGTAACTTCCAGCGGAGCCATCGCTTGTCCGTTATAAGAAGGCATGGTAACTTGTGCAGACGAACCGTTGCCTAAAGCCACATTTTTGGCACTGGCATTACCGTTGAAGTTGTAATCCATCATGGCATCCAAAAGACGATATACACCATAATAATCCAATGCATCAAAAGCTTTTCTGGAACTTGGCATTACGTGGTCTGTTACATAATTGTATCCGTTAATAGTGGATGATTTAATATAAACGAAATCTTTTTCAGCATTAGAAATATTGATGTTTTTAAAAATATCAATTGCCATTCTGTGATCGTTTACATCGTCCTCGTCATAGACCTGGGTAATCATTTTGGTATTGGCGGGAAAACTTTCCAATTGTTGTTGAGTAGTCAATGAACTGTTCCAGTTAAAAGAATACCACGGAGCCATGGTGAAAAGAAAACGTCCGTTTTGTCCCCAACCTTTTTCTGTAAACGCCTTATATGCAAGATCAATACTTGCTCCACCGCCGAAAGAATGCCCCATAAAACCTACTTTCTGGGTATCGATAATATTAGGATAATCTGTAGCCGCTTTTACGAAGCCTTCCCAAAGGGTTTGGTAACGATGATCAACACTGATATCAACAGTACGGTAAGGTACAAATACCACAACATAACCCTTTTTTGCAATAAAGTTATAAAGCTCTATATTATAATCCTTGTCTTCACCACCAAAAGGATGTGAAAAGAATATCGTAGGTCTGGGAGAAGTAATTCCTTTAGGATAGAAAATAGAAACCTGTGTTCCTGCATATTGTGGATTATTAAAATCAATTTCAGCCACTTCATAGTTGCCGTCTGATCCGTATCCTGATGTCGGTTTTTGTATAGGTCCCTGAAGGGTATTGCTGATACCGAGTTTCGACTGATTATCAAGAACTTCCTCATTGTCATTAGTACTTTGAGAACATGCTGTAGTGGTAATAAGCATAATCATTACCCATGGATAAAATAGTTTTTTCATTTTCTTTTTTCTTTTAAATTTTGAATCATCTGATCTTTAATCTCCTGATACTTTTTATATTGTCCTGCATCAAGAATTTGGCTTAGAGCATTAGATTTTTCTTTCTGTAGAGCTTTTAGTTTTTTGAACTTGGAGAGTTTACCTTCATTACTCTGAATAATAGGCTCATTCTTTTGGGCATACTGAAGGTTAAGCGCAGAAACCTGCTGGATTTGTGACGTATTCAAAGCCAATTTAGTGGTCATCCATTCCGTTTGCATCTTTGCATGCTGTTCAGGAGTAGTATCCTTTAATTTTTTTGTCTGTGCCGATACATTTGTAAATGTCATATATAGAAATGCTATTATAAGAATTGGCAAAAGTTTTTGTTTTAAAAGCATCTTGGAAAATTTTAATTTTTAATGAAACAAATGTAGCAATACCCAATGTTTACTTTAATATAAAAAAAGGTGAACCGCCTAAATCTAAGGGTGAAGTTATCACTGATCCAGCCACTTTCTAAAATCCATGGCTTTTGCTTTGCTTACGATTATCTGTTCCAGAGGTAAAGGATGTACTTTCACAAGCAGTCTTCCGTTAAAAAAATATTCTACGGTGTCTACAGCATTTTTATTGATAATGAATTGGCGGTTTGCCCTGAAAAAAAGGGAAGGATTAAGTTCACGTTCCAGCTGTTCCAATGTAAATTCCACAACATATTGCCTGCCATCAGCAAGATATGCATACACTATTTCGTTGGCTGTGTAAAACCAATTGATTTTAGCTGCTTCTACGGGGATAAGTCTTCCGCAATAATGGATCAGGAATGATTTTTTGTATTGTTTTGTGGCATACTGAAGCTCGTAAAGCAAAGACTTTGTTTTAGACAGTTCGTTGTTTGCATCGGAAGCAATAAGAGTATTATATTTAAGTAAAGTTCGTAGTATTTCTTCCTTGTCAAAAGGTTTTAAAACATAATCAATACCATTGTTCCGAAAAGCCTCAATAGCATAATCATTATAGGCGGTTACAAAAATGACGGGTTTTAATATTTTCGTTCTGCTGAAAATTTCAAATGATAATCCATCTGAAAGGCGTATATCTGAAAATATCAGATCATAAATATTATCGTTTGTTTCGAACCAGTCTACTGCTTCAGCGACGCTTTGTAATGTTATAATAATCTCAATCCCAGGATTGATCTCTTTCAGGATATATTCCAGATTTCTTGCAGTAGCAGCTTCATCTTCAATAATTATGATATGTAAATTCTGTGTCATAATAAAGGAAGTTTTACTGTAAAATATTGCTCCGTTTGAAGGATTTCTATTTCCTTATGAAGTTGTAGTTTATATCTTTCATTAAGATTGACAAGACCAAGCCCGGTTCCTTCTACCTCACTAATAGTAGGTTGAAGATTATTTCGCATGATAAGCCATTTACTTTCATAATAAATTTCTACGATTAAAGGAGATGAAACTATAGCCTTGTTATGTTTAACAGCATTTTCCACCAGAGGTTGGAGTGATAAATGAAGAAGTTCTTTACTCAAAATGTTTTCGCTGATATTGATTTGAATCTGAAAGGTGTTTTCCAACCGCATTTTTACAAGTTGAATATAAGAATTCAAGTAATCAAGCTCTTTTTCAATAGTTACAAGATCATTTCCTGAACGAAGCAGGGTATATCTGAAGATTTTGGAAAGATGATGAATATAGTTTTGGGCTAAAGGCGGATTTTCCCTTATAATAGCAGAAAGACTGCTCAGCGTATTGAACAGAAAATGTGGGTTTAATTGTTCCTGAAGCAATTGCAGTTGCGCTGTAAGATAAGCAGAATTAAGCTGCTCGTTGATAAGATCTTTATTTCTGCTTTCTCGCATCAGAAGAATAAGACGGATTACTACGGCAATCATAATGGTACTGAGCAAAAAACGGACGAAATATCCCCTTATTCTGCCTCCCGGCACATGGAGAATTCCAAACCACACAGAATGGATCAAGCTTCCCAATATAATGGCTGCTAAAACTACTAAAATATTGAATGTGTAAAGTTTCCAATATTGTTTGTTCTCTCTAAACCCACTAAAAAATTTACTATCAGAAAGGTTAAGATAAAACAAGACAAGACAGAACATCAAATTGTAGATAAACTGAAAACCATATTCCCAAATATTGAACTGCCAGTAACGGGCAATAATCCCCTCACTATTAAGTGCCATCAGTTTTGCTGAATTGACGACCAGTGTAATCAGCAGGGCACTATACAGGTATATTTTTCTCTCGTTCTTAATCATTTTTACAAAGAAAGGAAAATATTGAAATTAACAATACAATAAACAGGTGAAACTGTAAAATCAGGTGGCGAAAGAATAGATTCTGAAGACCATATCGTAAAAATTAGTGGATAGCAATAGACTTAGAGTATCCTCTATATTGGGGAATTGCTAATGTTGTTCAACCGCAATTCTTATTCATTGACTTTAGAGGTATGAATTAAATCATCAGAGACTGTATTAATTGGATGGTATTAGATAAGAAAATATAATAATGGAAAACAATGATTTGGCTTATTTAAAATTATTCTTAATGAAATATTTCATAATTTTGATATAGTGAAAAAGCTGATTTCCATATTATTGTTGTCATTGTATTTGGTTTCTACAACCGAACTATATCAGCTTTTGAAAATGCCGCTTCTCATAGAACATTATATACAGCATAAAAGTCTGAATTCTGAAATGTCGTTTACTGCATTTCTGAAAATCCATTATGACCATCCGGTTAAAGATAATGATTATGATCAGGATCAGAAGCTACCGTTTGTTTCACACGCAAGTCCTCTTTCTGTCGTTTTTACCGTTAATCCAATTTTAGATCTTCATTGTATAGAAAAGACATATAATCCTATTGGCATAAAACAAATTCTTTATAAAAATGTTCTTTATAACAAGGAAATTTTAAATTCTATTTGGGAGCCCCCAAAATTTTATCAATCTTAATCTATTTTTCTCAATCATTCTCTGATTGAGGGTATTCTGCTTTGCCATAAAATATCTGCAAAAAATGTAGATGTATTCATCGTGTGCTTCAGAGTACCTAAAACTTATCTCAATAATTAAGATTAATAATCAATCATTTATGCTTACAAAAATCATTGAGTTTTCTGTAAAGAATAAACTCATTATTGCATTGTTGGTATTAGGGCTTATTGGAATTGGTTCCTATCAGGTCACTAAATTACCGATAGATGCGGTACCCGACATAACCAATAATCAGGTACAGGTTATTACCATTGCACCTTCTTTTGGGGCAACGGATATAGAACGACTTGTTACCTTTCCTATAGAACAGGCCAATAATAATATCTCAGGACTAAAAGAGATCCGAAGTTTTTCCAGATTCGGGCTGTCTCTTGTTACCATTGTTTTTGAAGATGATGTTGACATTTATTGGGCCAGACAGCAGGTTGCGGAAAGGCTTCAGCAGGTTCAATCCGTCATTCCTCAAGGTATAGGAACGCCACAGTTAGGACCCATTTCTACAGGACTGGGCGAGATCTATCAATATGTGGTAAGACCCGAAAAAGGTTACGAAAAACAATACAATACTACAGAGCTGAGAACCATACAGGATTGGATTGTGAGAAGGCAGCTACTGGGTGTGAAAGGTGTCGCGGAAGTCAGCAGTTTTGGCGGAAAGCTGAAACAATATGAGATTGCCGTGAATCCCGATAGACTAAACGCTTACGGGATTACCATCAACGATGTGTTTGATGCCCTGAATACCAATAACCAAAATACTGGCGGTGCCTATATCGAAAAAGGACCAACGGTTCTTTACATCAGAAGCGAAGGTTTAATAGGTAATATTGAAGATATTCAAAATATTGCCATTGCAACCAAAAAGAATGATATTCCGTTGTTTATTCGGGATGTTGCGAAGGTTAAAACAGGTTTTGCTACCCGTTACGGAGCAATGACCTATAATGATCAGGGTGAAGTTTCGGGAGCTGTGGTGATGATGCTTAAAGGCGAAAACAGCAATCAGGTCATTAAAAATGTTAAAGAAAAAATAGCTCAAATACAGAAAACACTTCCAAAAGGAGTAGTGATAGAACCTTTCCTTGATCGCACAAAAATGGTAAACAATGCCATAGGAACAGTAGAAAAAAACCTGACAGAAGGTGCTTTAATCGTCGTTTTTGTATTGGTTCTTTTCCTCGGGAATTTTCGGGCAGGATTGCTTGTAGCATCAGTAATCCCTTTGGCCATGCTATTTGCGATATGTATGATGAATCTTTTCGGGGTTAGCGGTAACCTGATGAGTCTCGGCGCACTGGATTTTGGTTTGATTATAGACGGCGCAGTGATTATTGTAGAATCGGTACTGCATCAGTTCAGTCATAATTCAAAGTTTAAAAAAATGTTTTCAGTCGGAAAACAGGAAATGGATAGCATCGTTATAGACTCAGCTGGGAAAATGATGAATAGTGCTGTTTTCGGACAGATTATTATCTTCATTGTTTATCTCCCGATTCTTACTTTGCAGGGCATCGAAGGAAAAATGTTCAAACCTATGGCGGAAACTGTAGCCTTTGCATTGCTAGGAGCTTTCTTACTTTCATTAACATATATTCCGATGATGAGTGCTTTATTACTAAGAAAAAAAAGCAGCAAGCCCGGATTTTCGGATAGAATGATGAAGAATGTGGAACAGATTTATCTTAAAGCCCTTCTGAAAGTCCTTAGGATTCCGAAATTAATTTTTTTCGCAGTTGTAATATTATTTTTATTGGCAGTTATTATCCTGAGCAGGCTGGGAGGCGAATTCATCCCTTCTCTGGAAGAAGGTGATTTTGCAGTAGATACCAGAGTATTACCGGGCAGCAATCTTACGACAACCATAGAAAGTACCCAAAAAGCTGCTCATATCCTGAAATCCAGATTTCAGGAGGTAGAAAAAGTGGTTACAAAAATAGGAAGTGGTGAGGTCCCTACTGACCCAATGCCGATGGATGCGTCGGATATGATGGTCATTCTTAAGGATAAAAAAGAATGGACTTCAGCCACTACTTTTCCGGAATTAGCAAATAAAATGAGCAAAGAATTGCAAGATGTCCCGGGAGTTACGGCGAGTTTTCAATTTCCGGTTCAGATGCGTTTTAATGAGTTGATGACGGGTGCAAGGCAAGATGTAGTTGTGAAAATTTTTGGTGACGATCTGGATGTTCTTTCTCAGAACGCACAGAAACTTGGCAAAATAATAGAAACGGTAGAAGGAACCCAGAATCTGTACATAGAGCCAATCTCTGGAATGCCACAGGTAATTATAGAATACAACCGTCCTTTGATAGCACAGTATCACCTGTCAATTTCGTATATCAACAGGATTGTGAATGCTGCTTTTGCAGGACAGAGCACAGGTTTGATTTTTGAAAGAGAAAAACGTTTTGATATGGTTGTCCGCGTTGATTCTAACGATCGTAAAAACGTGAATGATATTAAAAATCTTCTTGTTCCAACTCCTTTTGGAAATCAGATTCCGCTTTCGCAACTGGCAAAAGTAGAAGTGAAAAATGGTCCGAACCAAATCCAAAGAGAAAATGCACAAAGAAGAATTGTCGTAGGATTTAATATTAAAGGACGAGATGTACAGAGCATCGTAGAAGAACTCCAAGGTAAGGTGGACAAAGAGATGAAACTCCCTACCGGTTATTATATGACATACGGAGGCTCCTTTGAAAACCTGAATAATGCCAAACAACGCCTTATGGTAGCCGTTCCTATTGCGTTGGCTCTTATTTTTGTAATGTTGTTTTTTGCATTCAAATCTATTAAAGAAAGTTTACTGATTTACACGGCAATCCCACTTTCCATTATTGGAGGCGTATTTCTTTTGGCTCTTCGGGGGATGCCTTTTAGTATCAGCGCAGGAGTCGGTTTTATTGCACTTTTCGGGGTAGCCGTACTGAATGGTATTGTTTTGATTTCAGAATTTAACCGACTTTACAAAAGCGGTATCCGAAATATTGTAAGAATTGTTGTTGATGGCGGTGAGTCCCGACTGCGCCCCGTGCTGATGACGGCTTTCGTGGCATCGTTAGGTTTTATCCCGATGGCGGTAAGCAACGGTGCAGGAGCAGAAGTGCAACGTCCACTGGCAACGGTTGTTATCGGAGGATTGATGGTGGCAACATTCCTTACCTTATTTGTTTTGCCCCTGCTATACGTAACTATTGAAAAAGGATTTAAAATGAAAAAAAGAAATAATAAAAATATCGTAACATTAGTAATTTTAGTTTGTAGCTTATTAGGATTCCAAGCCAAATCCCAAACTCCGATCAGTTTGCAGAACGCAATTAATCAAGCATTGGAAAACAACAGAAATCTAAAGAACGAGAAACTAAAGGCAGAATATTCCAAAGTATTGATAAAATCCGCTTCGGATATTCCGCAGACTGCCGTTACTATGGATTACGGACAGATTAACAGTGCGTATAATGATATGAAATTCGGGGTTGTCCAAAGCATAGCTTTTCCAACGGTGTATAAAAAACAAAAAAATGTGTATACCGAAGAATGGAAAAAATCTCTGCTTAATGTTTCTTTAAAAGAATTTGAACTCAAAAAAGCGGTTAGTTATACCTTCTATGATATTTTATATTGGAAAGAAAAAGAAAAGCTGCTAAACGAAACTTTGAAGCTCTATTCCGATTTTTTTGATAAAGCAAACCTGCGTCTGAAAGCTGGAGAAAGTAACATTCTGGAAAAAACTACCGCTTCTAATCAGAAATCTGCCATTGAAATACAGCTAAAACAGGTGCAGCAGGAATTAGCTGTATTGCATCACCAGTTTCGTTGGCTTTTGAACAGCGAAGGAGATTTTACCCCGAACGACTCAAAATATTTTGCAGCCAGTTTAAAAAATGATCTGAACGAACATCCTTTGCTCAAAATTTTACAACAGCAGAAAAATGTATCTGCCGAACAAATTTCACTGGAAAAAGCAAAAATGTTACCCGGCCTGCAATTGGCGTATAACCTGAACAGTTTTAAAGGTATGGGAGCAGATGACAAAGTGTACAACGCTACACCACAGTTTCATTCGGTGCAGGTGGGTGTTGCTATTCCTGTTTTTTTCGGTGGACAAAAAGCCAGAATAGAAGCGGCAAAAGTTGCAGGAACAATTGCTGAAAATGAACTGAAAAATGCTGAATTTAATTTGAATAACCAACTGAAAAAGGCCAGCGAAATCTATCAGGCAAGTTTGGACATTGTTTCCCGCTACGAAACTTCGGAACTGAAAAATGCCGATACCATTACCGAAACGGCAAGAAGACAATTTCTGGCAGGAGAAATCAACTATCTGGATTTTGTAATAGTGGTCAATCAGGCAGTAGCTCTAAAAAATAATTATGCCGATGCTGTCTGGAAGCTCAACCAAAGTGCTATAGAATTCGAATACCTTAACTTAAATCCTTAACAAATGAAATCAAATTCAATATATATCTTATTAATCAGTTTTTCTCTACTCATCCAATGTAAAAAAGAAGAAGCTCCGAAGCAGGAAAAAAATCTCCCGAAAGACGAAAATATAGTCAATTTAACCGATGCCCAGATGAGAAATGCACCGATAGAAACAACAACACTTTCGTTAAAAAATATTGCTTCTACCCTGAAATTAAATGGAATGATCGATGTTCCGCCGCAAAATCTGGTTTCCGTAAGTATTCCTCTTGGAGGCTATCTGAAATCCAGCAATCTGCTTCCGGGAATGCCGGTATCTAAAGGTCAGGTGATTGCCGTGATAGAAAATCCACAGTTTATCCAGCTTCAACAGGATTACCTCATGGCAAAATCCAAAGCACGTTTTGCAGAATTGGATTACACCCGTCAAAAAACCCTGAATCAAAGTCAGGCAAGCAGCGATAAAGCCATGCAACTTGCCCAATCTGAAATGAACAGTCAAAGAATTTTAATGAATTCATTGTCGCAACAGTTAAGACTCATCAATATCAATCCTGAATCTTTAAAATCGGGAAGCATTACGAAAAGTGTACCTGTTTATAGCTCGATTAATGGTTTTGTGAGCAAAGTGAATGTTAATATCGGGAAATATGTAAATCCTTCGGATGTGCTATTTGAACTTATAAATCCGGATGACATTCATCTAAACCTCAAAGTTTATGAAAAAGATCTTCAGAGTCTTAGAAAGGGACAACGTTTTGTGGCTTATACCAATGCAGATCCGTCCAAAAAATATTATGGCGAAGTATTTTTAATTAGTAAAGATATTAATCCCGGAGGTTTGGTAGATGTGCATTGCCATTTTGATAAGTATGACCACAATCTGGTTCCGGGTATGTATATGAATGCAGAGATAGAAACCAGCACTTCTTTTTCCAATGCCATTTCCGAAGACAGTGTGGTAAATTTTGAAGGGAAGGACTTTGTTTTTGTGGAAGAAAAAAAGCAAACTTATAGGCTCACTCCTGTAACATTGGGAGATACTGAAAACGGTTTTGTTCAGATTCTGAATTTTAATGATTTTAATAATAAAAAAATCGTAACCAAAAATGCCTATACACTTCTTATGAAGCTTAAAAATACAGAAGAATAGCTTTTGATAAATGAATAAGTACTTTAAAAATCAAGTAAAATATAAAATAATGAAAACATCATCTTTAATAAAAACAGGAGCCGGATTTGTTATACTATTGATAATTGCTATTCAGTTTTTTGATACGGATAAAAATATATCAGCTACTCCTTCGGAAAATGCAATTGAAAAACATTATCAGGTGTCATCTCATGTACAGAGTTTATTAAAAACAAGCTGTTATGACTGTCATTGTAACAATACAGCTTATCCATGGTATAATCATATACAGCTGGTAAAATGGTGGTTGGCAGATCATGTCAATTCAGGAAAGAGGCATTTGAATTTTGATGAATTTAATACCTATACTAAAGAAAGAAAATTGAAGAAATTAGATGAAATTGTCGAAACCGTTAAAGAGGGAGAAATGCCGCTTAGTTCGTATACAATAATCCATCATAATGCAAAATTATCTTCCACGGATAAATCGGAAATAGAAAAATGGGTGGTTCAGGTTAAAAAGGAGATCAATTAATAATTAAAATCATCAATATTATTCTGTTATGACAAAAACATTCAGTAATTTTAATACTACATCCATTTCACATGAATTATAATATCCCTGAAAATCTCAAAGGTCTTACAGAAGCGGAAGTGGAAGCTTCCCGAAAAAAATACGGATATAACCGGCTTGAAGCGGTTAAAAAAGAAACATGGGCAGATATGCTTATTGATATTCTGAAAGAACCCATGCTTATTTTATTGATATGTGTTTCACTTATCTATGTAATCATAGGTGACTATGGTGAGGCTTTATTTATGTTGGTTGCGATAATAGGAGTTACGGCTATCTCTTTCTATCAGGATAACCGAAGTAAAAAGGCCCTGGAAGAACTTGAAAAATTGAACGAGCCTTTAAGTACGGTCATAAGAAATTCAAAGATTATTAAAATACCCACTTTTGAAATTGCTGTGGGAGATCTCTGTATTACCGAAGAAGGAAATCTGATCAATGCAGATGGTACCATTGTACATAGCAATGATTTTTCCGTTAATCAGTCTTCACTTACAGGGGAGAGCTTCTCTGTTTTTAAAGACAGCAAATCAGAAGATAATAAAGTATATAGCGGAACAATTACTGTTTCCGGACTTGCAGTTTTTGAGGTAGAGCAAATAGGAAAAGAAACCAAAGTAGGAAAAATAGGACAGTCTATACTGGGGATAAAGGAAGAAATATCTCCTTTACAGCTCCAGATCCGGAATTTTGTAAAAGGTATGGCTATTATTGGGCTGATTATCTTTATGGCGGTATGTATTTTTAGTTATATTAAAACGGAAGACTTTGTGACCAGCTTATTAAGCGGTTTGACTTTGGCGATGTCTGTACTTCCTGAGGAAATTCCTGTAGCTTTTACCACCTTTATGGCTTTGGGGGCCTGGAAGCTGATGCGGGAAGGAATTATTATCAAACGAAGCAGTATTGTCGAAACGTTGGGAAGTGTTACAGTGATATGTACAGATAAAACGGGAACAATTACCGAAAACTCAATGCAGCTAAAGCATCTTTATGATTATAAGTCTGATACGATTTACGAACAGGAGAATTTCAAAACAAAAGAGCTGGATGAACTTATTGATTATGCGATGTGGAGCAGTGAACCAGTTCCGTTTGATCCGATGGAAATAACCTTACATAAGATTTATGAGCAGACTCAGGATTCTGACGACAGAAAAAATTATCAGTTATTTCATGAATATCCGTTGGAAGGAAAACCTCCTATGATGACCCATCTTTTTGAAAATGAACAAAAAGAGAGAATTATTGCGGCAAAAGGTGCTCCTGAAGCAATCCTTACTGTTTCTGAACTTTCAGAAGAGGAAAAGAATAAAATCAGAAATATTGTAAAAGAATTTGGTGAACAGGGATATCGGGTTCTTGGAGTTGCTAAATCTCATTTCGAAGGAAATAATTTCCCTGAAAACCAACAGGATTTTAGTTTTGAATTTTTAGGACTGACCGCATTTTATGATCCTCCAAAAAAAGAAATAAAAGAAGTTCTTCAGCATATTTATAACGCAGGGATTAAGGTAAAGGTAATTACGGGGGATAATGCGGATACCACAAAGGCCATTGCATTGCAGGCCGGGATTATCAATAATGCTCCGGCCGTTAATGGGAGTGACGTCACCGCAAGTTCAGAAGATGATTTAATGAAGCTTTCTGAAAAAACGACTCTGTTTACAAGAATGTTTCCTGAAGCAAAGCTTGAAGTGGTGAATGCGCTGAAAGCACAGGGTAACGTAGTGGCCATGTTGGGAGATGGAGTGAACGACGGACCTGCATTAAAAGCTGCCCATATAGGAGTCGCAATGGGAAATAAAGGAACCGAAATTGCCAAATCAGCAGCAGCACTCGTCATTACGAATGATGATCTTGAAAAGCTGGTAGTAGGAATTGCTGCGGGGCGGAGAATTTATGCCAATATCAAAAAAGCTGTTCAGTATATTATTTCTATTCATATTCCCATTATCCTTACAGTTTCTTTGCCTTTATTCCTGGGATGGGTATTCCCTCACATATTTACTCCGGTTCACGTTATTTTTCTTGAACTGGTAATGGGACCTACCTGTTCTATTGTATATGAAAATGAGCCTATTGAAAAAGATGAAATGCAAAGACCTCCAAGAGTGCTTACAGATACATTTCTGAACTGGAGGGAGCTTATGGTAAGTATTATTCAGGGACTGGTTATCACAGCTGGAATACTATGGATATATCAACATTCTGTCCATCTGGGGAATGATGAGCCTACAACAAGAGCTTGGGTGTTCAGTACTTTAATATTTGCGAATATTTTACTGAGTTTGGTAAATCGATCTTTCCATTACAGTATTTTTGAAAGCTTTAAAAATCGTAATTATTTATTAGCAGGGATTTCCGTGTTGGTTCTTGTATTATTGTTTGTTATTCTATATGTAAAGCCGGTATCAGGATTTTTTAGTGTAGCGCCTCTTACAGTAAAAGAATTAGGATTGACATTCCTTACTGCTGCAGTTTCTGTGTTTTGGTTTGAGATTTATAAGCTTCTAAAAAGGCTTTTGGAAAGGAAATAAAAAATAATGATTCTTAACCATAAGGAAACGGAATAATTGAAGATGATTTTAGAGAGAAACCATAGTCTTTTTTATTGGTTTACTATCGAAAAGTTCATTATAGTACTGAAGGATGTTTAAAAGTTGTAGGATAAACATATAATACCTTTAAATATATGATTTTTTATTAATAAAAGAATGACTAAATGCAAAAGTAAAATGATTAATTATTTTTATATTTGAGAATGAATATTTATGAAATAGTAGATCCTGAATTCAAGAAAGAAATTACGGAGAGTCGTGACTTAAAACTGTTCCCTGCGGGTACTGTAATTTTAGATATTGATTCCTATGTAAATTATATTCCGCTAGTGATGTCAGGTAGTGTTAAAGTCGTACGGACAGAAGAAGATGGAAGAGAAATTCTTCTCTATTATCTGACTCCGGGAGAAAGTTGTATCTCATCGATACTTTCCGGGCTTACACAGGATACCTCAAAAGTTAAGGCTGTAGTAGAGGAAGATGCCGAAATTTTAATGCTTTCTTTAGTAAAAGCTAAGGAGTGGCTTACAAAATATCCGGAATGGTCAACTTTTGTCTTTGAACTTTACCACAAAAGATTTGAAGATCTGGTTACGATGGTCAACTCTATTGCTTTCCAAAAAGTAGATGCAAGGATTCTCTATTTATTAGATCAGAAATCCCAACTATACAAGTCTAAAGAACTTAATGTAACCCACCAGCAATTGGCGGACGAACTCGGAATTACAAGAGAAGCCGTTAGCCGTGTTCTCAAACAGATTGAAACGGACGGTAAAATAAAACTTTCCCGAAATAAAATTACCCTATTGTAACCTTCATCACTGACAGGCTTTTATCCACACCTTACATTTGTATCATCAATTTAAAAATCAATAAAATGTTAGATGCAATAAAAAACCTTTTCGGAATGGAGAAAACCGACTATGCGGCGCTTTTAAAAGAAGGTGCTGTAATCCTTGATGTAAGAAGCAAAAGCGAATATGACGGAGGACATATCAAAAATTCTATCAATATTCCTGTTGACCAGCTTCAGAAGAATCTTTCGAAACTGAAGGATAAAAAAAAACCTATTATTACCTGTTGTGCCTCGGGAATGAGAAGCGCTTCGGCTAAAAGCATTCTTCAGAATAATGGCTATAAAAATGTACACAATGGCGGTGGATGGTCAAGTTTAAACAATAAAATCTAATACTGATGGAAGCACATTTTTATAACGTAAACATTTCCTGGAAACAGGACAGGAAAGGGGAAATGTCTTCACCGGAACTTTCTCAATCTGTAGAAATCGCAACACCTCCGCAGTTTTCGAAAGGAGTAGAAAATATCTGGTCACCCGAACATCTTTTCACCGCAGCAGTAAGCAGTTGTCTGATGACGACTTTTCTGGCAATTGCAGAAAATTCTAAATTGGATTTTGTAAATTTTGAATGCAGTTCTAAGGGAAAATTAGAACAGGTTGAAGGAAAATTCCTGATGACAGAAGTTATTCTGGAACCTGTCGTTACTATAAAAAATGAATCGGACAGAGAAAAGGCTGAACGTGTTCTCCAGAAATCCGAAGCGAACTGTTTGATATCTAATTCGGTGAAGTCTAAAATTACAATGATTCCGCAAATAAGTTTGATGTAGTGTTTATTTCCATAGTTTATAATGTGACCGCCTTTGCAGGCGGTTTTTTTATTGATGCTTCGAAAAAAATCTCTTATGTAACTTTCATCACTGTACACGTGATTCCGCCAATCTAATTTTGTCTTAAAATTAGAAAGAATGAAAAAAGTGTTCACCTTCATCATTTCAACAAGCTTTTTTGCTTCGGCATTTTCACAGCAAACCGTAATGATTTCCAGAGCCGAAATTGAATCCAAATCGCTCGACGAAAACCTTCAGGTCAAAATGGCAAAAAGCGAAGCCAGCCTTGCTCAAACCGAACTTCTAGGAACACGTGCAATGTATCTTCCGAATGTGACCGCATCTTACACCTTTACCAATACCAATAATCCTTTAATGGCGTTTGGCTCGAAGCTGAATCAGGAACGTATTACAATGATGGATTTCAATCCGGATAATCTGAACAGTCCAAAAAGCATCTCCAATTTTGGGACAAAAGTTGAAGTTCAGCAGCCGATTATCAATATGGATGCGGTGTATCAGAAGAAAGCAGGACAAATCAAAGCCGATGTTCTAAACATAAAAACCGAACGCACCAAAGAATATGTGCAGTTTGAGTTGAAGAAAGCCTATATGATGCTTCAGTTGGCGTACAAAATGAAAGAAACGCTGGAAAATGCAAAGGAAACAACACTTGCCAACAAAAAGGTCATCGATAATTATTTTAAAAACGGAATGATTCAGAAATCGGAAGTTTTGTATATGGATGTTCGTATTAGTGAAATCGACAGCCAGATTCAGTTGACAGATTCCAATATCAAAAATGCTTCGGATTATCTCTATTTTCTGTTGAATGAAGATTCAAAAGACAAAATTTTAAAACCGACCGAACCTTTGCAATATAATGGAAATTTGGTTGAAAACGACTTTTCATTAAATACTTCCCGAAAGGATTTGGAAGCGTACAATAAATCGTTGGAAGCCTGTATTTTAATGATAAAATCGTCCAAAGCAAAATTTCTTCCGAAACTGAACGCTTTTGGAAGCTGGGAAATGTACGACAACAAAATTGTGCAATTTGATGCCAATGGATATTTGGTCGGATTTCAGTTATCTTGGAATGTTTTCGATGGTCTGAAGTCAAAATCCGAACAGGAAAAATACAAATCCGAACTCCATAAAGCCCAGACCGAAATCGAACAATACACCAAGCAAAGTCAGTTGGAACTCAACAAAGCAGTGAGGTCGGTTCAGGATGCAGACTCCAAAGTTACGTTCACGAAACAAGCTTGGGAACAGAGCCGGGAAGCCTATAGAATCAAAAAAAACCGGTATGACCAGGGCTTGGAAAAATCAGCGGATTTGCTTTCTGCCGAAACGTTGATGTCCCAAAAAGAGCTGGAATATCAGCAAGCCATTTTCGAGCATAACACAGCAATTGCTTATCTGGAATTTTTGAAGAAATAAATCATCAAAAAATAGTGTCATTCTGAATGAAGTGAAACGGAATGAAGAATCTTTACGATGTATTTGGGATTCTTCATTTCTCGGAATAACAAACGAAAATTAAATAAAATAATTACAATGAAAAGATACATTTATTCAACATTAATTTTAGGAGCAATCACTTTGCAAAGTTGTTCCTCGGACCAGGAAAAATCAGCGATTAACACCGATGCTCCTGTTTCTGTAACCGTTCATAAGTCTGCAACGGCTTCGAACGGTGCTTTTCTCACGGCCAGCGGAAAACTAGTTGCAAAAAACTCTGTTAATATTTCCACAAGAATGATGGGCTATATCACTGCAATGAAAGCAGAAGTCGGACAAAATGTAAGAGCGGGACAGCTTCTGGTAAGCATCAATGCTACTGATATTCAGGCAAAAGGCGGACAAGCCAATGCACAGATTTCCCAGGCTCAGGCCAATTATAATATTGCCAAAAAAGATTACGAGAGATTTCAGAATTTATATAAATCACAAAGTGCTTCCCAAAAAGAGCTTGACGATATGAGAGCCCGTTACGAGATGGCACAGGCAGGATTGCAGGCTGCACAACAGATGAAAAACGAAGTCAATGCGCAATACCGTTATACTAATGTAACGGCTCCTATTTCCGGAACTATTACGGCAAAATTTGCAGAGCAAGGTGATATGGCAAGTCCGGGAATGCCTTTGTTGACGATAGAATCGCAGTCATCTTTGCAGGCGCAGGTTCTGGTTTCCGAGCAAAACATCACACAAATCAACGAAGGAATGTCCGTTCAGGTCACTCTGAAATCCTTGAATAAGACGGTTTCCGGAACGGTTTCCGAAATCAGCAAATCGGCAGCCAATACTGGTGGACAATATATGGTGAAAATCAACATTCATAATTCTGTGGATTTACTTCCGGGAATGTTTGTGAATGTGCAATTTCCTACCAAATCTTCAGAAGAAGTCAATCAGGATTTTCAGGAAAGTGTGATGGTTCCGAAATCTGTTTTGGTTGAAAATGGTCAGTTGACAGGTGTTTATGTCGTGAGTTCACAAAATACGGCCGTTCTCAGATGGATAAAAACAGGAAAAACATTTGGTGACCAGGTTGAAGTTTTATCAGGTTTGGACTCTAAGGAAACGTATATCCTGACTTCGAATGGAAAATTGTATAACGGAGCAAAAATTCAAATTAAATAAAAAACTCTTCTGTCATTCTGAACGATACAAAGTGTAATGAAGAATCTCTGTTTGAGATTCCCCGTTCCTCGGAATGATAATTGTGATTTTTAATATTCAAAAATTATGGAAAAAGGATTCGCAGGACGTATTGCCGAGTTTTTCATCAATTCAAAATTAACCATTTTACTGATGGTCGCATTGATGATTATTGGCGTATACAGTTCGACATTAATACCAAGAGAAGAAGAACCGCAGATTATCATCCCGATGGCGGATGTAATGGTCGGTTATCCCGGAGCCAACCCGAAGGAGGTTGAAAGCCGTGTGGTAAAACCTCTGGAAAAATTGATTTCCAATATCAAGGGTGTAGAGCATATCCATTCGATGGCGATGAATGGGCAGGCAATGATTATCGTTCAGTTTTATGTAGGAGAAGATACAGAACGTTCGTATGTAAAGCTCTATGATGAGCTGATGAAGAATAAAAACATCTTCCCGAAAGAGGTGATGGAACCGATGGTGAAAACCCGCTCCATTGATGATGTCCCGATGCTCGGATTAACGTTGTGGAGTGATAATGCTAATTACAATGATTTTCAGCTTCGGCAGATTGGAGAAGAATTATCTTCGGAAATCAAAAAAATAAAAGATGTTTCCCTTACCAAAGTAATCGGAGGGAGAAACCGCCAGCTTTCCGTGATTTTGGATAAAGATAAAATGGCTGAACTGAATGTGGACGCACTTTCTGTAATGCAGATGATTCAGGCGAATAACGGAAGTTCACAATCCGGGAAATTTGATTCAGGGGATTCAGAATATCTTCTGACGACGGGACAATTCCTGAACTCTGCGGAAGATGTAGAAAATCTGGTTATCGGAACTTCTCAGAGTATGCCGGTGTATCTGAAACAGGTGGCAATTATAAAAGATGGTGCTTCTGACCCTGCCAATTATGTAAGTTTCGGGTACGGAAATGCAGTAGAAAACGGTAAGAAATTTAAGTCAGAATATCCTGCGGTTACCGTTTCAGTTTCGAAAGTAAAAGGCGCTGATGCAATGAAAATCTCCGAGCAGATTCTTACCAAAGTTGATGAGTTAAAGAAAAATCTCATTCCGAATGATGTGCATATAGAGGTCACCAGAAATTATGGGGAAACCGCCTCACACAAAGTTTCTGAGTTGTTGATGCACCTTGGTGTCGCGATTTTGGCAGTAACTGTTCTGGTAATGCTGGCAATGGGTTGGCGAGGAGGTTTGGTAGTATTCTTTTCGGTTCCGCTGACGTTTGCTTTAACGTTGTTCAGCTACTATATTTTGGGATATACATTAAATAGAATCACGCTTTTTGCTTTGGTTTTTGTGGTCGGAATTGTGGTGGATGACAGTATTATTATCGCTGAAAATATGCACAGGCATTTTCATATGAAGAAACTGCCGTTCAAGCAGGCCGCGATTTATGCCATTAATGAGGTCGGAAATCCTACCATTTTAGCAACATTTACAGTAATTGCTGCGATTCTTCCGATGGCTTTCGTAAGCGGAATGATGGGACCATATATGTCGCCAATGCCGATTGGAGCTTCTATTGCAATGCTACTTTCGCTTTTTGTTGCCTTAACGGTAACACCGTATCTCGGATATCATTTATTAAAAGTGAAAGATAGTCAGGAACATAAAGAAGAACAAGGTCTGGAAACCAACAGAATTTATAAAATCTATAAAAAAATTGAGCAGCCACTTTTAGATTCGAAATCAAAAAGATGGACAATGATGGCGGTTACAGTAGTTTTATTATTGATTTCCGTGATGGCATTTTTCACGAAATGGGTGGCGGTAAAAATGCTTCCTTTTGATAATAAAAATGAAATTCAGGTTGTCATTGATATGACTGAAGGAACAACGCTGGAAAGAACTTCTGCCGTTACTCAGGATATTGCACAATACCTGAAAACTGTTCCTGAGGTGGTCAACTATCAGAATTATGTAGGTTCTTCTGCACCAATAACGTTCAATGGATTGGTTCGTCATTATAATATGCGTGGAAGTAGTAATACCGCAGATATTCAGGTTAATCTTCTGCACAAGGAAGACCGTGATAAACAAAGCCACGATGTTGCTAAAAATATTCGTCCGGAAATTCAGAAAATTGCTGCCAAATACGGAGCTAATGTAAAAGTGGTGGAAGTTCCCCCGGGGCCACCGGTTCTATCAACTATTGTAGCAGAAATCTACGGACCTGACTACGAAGGCCAGATAAAAGTAGCGAAACAGGTGGAAGACATTCTGAAGAAAACCGATGATGTCGTGGATATCGACTGGATGGTGGAAGCGCCTCAAAAAGAATTTAAGCTTGTTCCGGATAAAGAAAAAGCAATGCTGAACGGCGTGGCACCACAACAGATTGTCGGGAATATGACGTATCTGATGGGAGAATATCCGATTGGAAACCTTTACGATGAAAAATCCAATGACCCTGTGGATATTGTAATGAAGCTGAAAAATGCTGATAAATCTATGATTCAGGATATCACAGGTTTAAAAATCAAAGGACAGATGGGAATGGTTCCTGCGAGCGATTTGGTAAAAGTAGAAGAAAAAGAACTCGATAAAACCATTTACAGAAAAGACCAAAAGAGGGTGGTGTACGTTCTTGCCGATATGGCGGGGAAATTGGAAAGTCCGGCTTATGCGATTCTCGGAATGGACGAAAAGCTAAAAAAAATCCAGCTTCCGAATGGATATTCAATGAATGAATTGTATATGAACCAACCGGAAGATGAAAGTAATTACACTGTAAAATGGGACGGAGAATGGCAAATCACTTTAGAAGTTTTCCGTGATTTGGGAACTGCTTTTGCGGTTGTGATTATCATCATTTATATGCTGATTGTCGGCTGGTTTCAAAACTTTAAAACACCAATCGTGATGATGGTTGCCATTCCGCTTTCACTCATTGGAATTGTTTTAGGACACTGGCTTTTAGGAGCGTTCTTTACAGCAACTTCTTTTATCGGAATGATTGCTTTAGCAGGTGTAATGGTAAGAAACTCAGTTCTTTTGATTGATTTTATAGAAATTCGTCTGAAAGAAGGAATTCCTATGAAACAGGCAATTATTGAAGCTGGAGCGGTAAGAACAACGCCAATTTTATTAACGACAGGAGCAGTTGTAATTGGAGCGGTTATCATCCTTTTTGACCCTATTTTCCAAGGATTGGCAATTTCATTGGTATTCGGAGCGATTGTTTCTACGTTGCTTACATTGGTGGTTGTTCCGTTGGTGTATTACGCAACCGAAAAGAAAAAATGGGAGAAAAATACTACCATTAAGAAAGAAAATTTTGAAGAATAACATCATTAAACCTCACAGGATTTAAAAGCTTGTGAGGTTTCAAAAAAATCAAAAAAACTTATGAAATTATTATTAATTACAGCCATAGAAGAATTTGAAAACGATGTCATCAATATTCTTAAACATTCGGGAGTGAAGTCTTTTTCGTATCAATCTGTAAAAGGATATAGAAATGATGAAAACGAAATGAGCAATTGGTTCGGAAAAGATGAAATTGCTGTCAATTCTCTACTTTTTACGGTTTTTTCCGATTGCAATTGTGTTGATGATATTTACAAAAATGTCAACGAATTTAATCAAAAACAGAAAACCGTTTCTCAGATTCATATAGCAACGATAAATTTGGAAAATGAAAATTTTAAGTAAAAAAATAATGGTATCACTTATCGGAGCTTTTCTGGGAGGAGTTGCAGGTTATCTGTATTATTACTTCATCGGTTGCAGTACAGGAAGTTGTACAATCACTTCTCGGCCTTTCAACAGTATTACTTATGGTGCCATAATGGGCTATCTGTTGGCTTCAGTTTTTGAGAAAAAGTAAAAAAAATCAATAAAAAATATAAAATATGCAAACAAGAATAGTACACGCAATAGCAGGAACCATTATTTTAGTAAGTTTATTATTAGGAATTTATGTCAATCAGAATTGGCTTTGGCTTACAGGATTTGTAGGAGTCAATATGTGGATTCATGCGCTAACCAACTGGTGTCTGATGTATATGATTCTCAATAGGCTCGGTGTTAAAAAAGACGGCGGAAGTTGTTCCCTGTAAACTCTTTTAAATTATAAACCCTTTCATTATCTTAGTGGAAGGGTTTATTTTATTGTTTCAACTTCTATGAATATACCATTACTTAAGTCCTGTGATATCCAGAAAAGGGATAATCAGAAGAATAATTTTGCGGTACACAATCTCAGTGAGCTTGTGAAAGAAGATTTGTATATCCCAAAAACGCCTCACAAACATTCTTTTTTTCAGATTCTTTATGTAAGCAGGGGTGCAGGAATTCATTATGTGGATTTCCAGGAATGGGAAATAGAGGATGGGACAATTTTTTTTCTTAGCCCTGGTCAGGTGCATAACCTTAGATTTACTTCCAAAAATCCGGAAGGGATTATGATAAATTTCAATGAAGATTTTTTTAACGATTTTTTGTCTCAGAAAGATTTTATCAATTCTCTGCCGGTATTCAGTAAAAGTGGTAAATATGGCTTCCGCAAGGTCGACAGTTGTAAAAGTGAACTGGAATCTACTATTGCAAAGATTTTAAAAGTAATTAAATATGATTCCTTATATAAAAAACAATTTATTCAGACGCTTGTTCTTGAAATAGTTCTGATGATTGCCATTAAGACTAAAGATGAAAATCCGGAAAATGAAATCATAAGCAATAATTATCTTCTCGTAAAATTTGAGAAATTGCTGGAGAAATATTTTATGGAAGCTCATCACCCGAAATTTTATGCCGCGCATCTTTCTGTTACGTCCAATTATCTTAATACCCTGTGCAAAAAGTTAACGGGGAAAACTGTGGGCGAAGTAATCAGAAGCAGGATTGTTCTTGAGGCAAAACGTCTGTTAGTTAATTCGGAATATACCATTTCTCAGATTGCTTATGAATTGTATTTTGAAGACAATTCCTATTTTACAAAATTCTTTAAAGCCAATACAGGACTCACCCCGGCGGAATTCCGTAAATCGATAAATAAGTAAAAATTACCATTTTTCCCTTTTTTACTTCCATAATATCATAAGTGTCTGTGAGTAAATTTGTTGTGTGAAAAACAATCACATGATAATGGTGTTACGCAATATGCTCAGTTTTATCCTTTATCCATTTCGGGAACTCATTAAGCTTTACCAATATGGTTTCAGTATGATGTCAAAAGAAAGCCGGACACTTTGGGTGATTGCAGTAATAAAGCTCATTATTATGTTCGGAATACTGAAAATATTCTTTTTTAGAGACTATTTAAAAACAGAATTTAAGAATGACGAACAAAGAATAGAATATCTCCAGAAGAATTTTACAGAAATCAAAAAATAGAAAAATTACAATATTATGAATCATATAGACTGGGAACTGATCAATTGGTCGAGAGCACAGTTTGCACTGACTGCGATGTACCATTGGATTTTTGTGCCGCTTACTTTGGGTATCACTTTTATGATTGCCATAATGGAAACCATTTATCTGAAAACCCAGGATGAAAAGTGGAAGTCGATTACTAAATTCTGGATGAAGGTTTTCGGAATTAATTTTGCCATCGGTGTAGCCACCGGACTCATTATGGAATTCGAGTTCGGAACCAACTGGAGCAATTATTCTTGGTTTGTAGGTGATATTTTCGGAGCTCCATTAGCCATTGAAGGCATTATGGCGTTCTTTATGGAAAGTACATTTATTGCTGTGATGTTTTTCGGTTGGGACAGAGTGAGTCCGAAATTTCATTTGCTTTCGAGCTGGCTGGTTGCAATTGGCTCCAACCTTTCCGCATTGTGGATTTTGGTAGCCAATGGCTGGATGCAGAATCCCACAGGAACGAGTTTTAACCCGGATACGATGCGGAACGAAATGATAGATTTCTGGGCTGTGCTCTTCAATCCGGTTGCAGTAAATAAATTTCTTCACACCGTCATTTCCTCTTATATTGTTTCGGCTCTGTTTGTGGTGGGAATCAGCGCCTGGTATTTACTGAAACGGAGAGATATTGTTTTAGCAAAAAGAAGTATGCTTGTTGCTTCCGTTTTCGGGCTTTTAGCCACTATCGGAACATTCTGGAGTGGTGACGAATCGGCAAGACAGGTGGCTGCGACCCAACCAATGAAACTTGCTGCAATGGAAGGCTTGTACAAAGGCGACCGTGAAGCTCCCTTGATTGCCATGGGAATTTTTGGAGAACAGGAAAATACCATTCATAAAAGAGAAAAATTTATTGTTGAATTCAAAATTCCAAAGGCTTTATCTTATCTCGCATTTTTGGATTCCGATAAGTTTGTTCCTGGTATTGATGATTTGGTACACGGAAATCCTAAAGAACGCGTACGTTCTTTTCAGGAAAGAATCGATAGCGGAAAAATGGCCATAGATGCATTAGGAAATTATGTGAAAGCCAAAAAATACGGAGATTTAAATACAATTGAGAATGAACTCAAAACTTTCCGTACGCATGAAAAAGATTTTGGCTATGGTTATTACTTCGGGAAAAATCCACACACGCTGATTCCGAATGTGAAAATGAGTTTCTATGCATTCCACATTATGGTCATTCTCGGGACTTATTTTCTGGTGCTCTTCATCATTCTATTTGTTAAAACTCTGAGGGGAAAGTTAGACAAAAGCCGTGGCTTACTGAGATTGACTTTATGGAGTATTCCTTTGGGTTATATTGCTTCGCAATCGGGATGGATTGTTGCCGAAGTCGGAAGGCAACCTTGGACGATTCAGAATCTGCTGCCGAATATCGCTGCCGTTTCTCAAATTGATGCCTTCAGCGTACAGATCACATTTTTCCTTTTCCTTATCATTTTCACCACTTTGCTGATTGCCGAAATCAAAATTATGCTTTCCGCCATCAAAAAAGGAACTGAACATTAATTCAAAAAACTAAGATTATGTTTTCATTTTTAGATTATAGCGGGCTGCAACATTATTGGTGGATTTTGGTTTCACTTTTGGGGGCGCTGTTGGTATTTTTACTTTTCGTGCAAGGTGGTCAATCCTTGATTTATACTTTGGCTTCCAACGAGAAAGAAAAAACGATGCTTCTAAATTCTACCGGAAGGAAATGGGAAATCACCTTTACAACTTTGGTTACATTTGGAGGTGCATTTTTCGCTTCGTTTCCGTTGTTCTATTCCACAAGTTTTGGAGGTGCATATTGGGTTTGGATGGCAATTTTATTCGCATTCATTCTTCAGGCGGTTTCCTATGAATTTCGCAGTAAAGCCAATAATTTTCTCGGTCATAAAACCTTTGAAGTTTTCCTTTTTCTGAATGGCATTTTAGGAAGCTTGCTTCTCGGAGTTGCGGTTTCTACCTTTTTTACGGGAGCAGAATTTTCGGTAAATAAAACCAATATTCTGGATATATCTTCATCAAAAATGCCGATTATTTCTGCTTGGGAAACACCTTTCCACGGGTTTGAGGCACTTTGGACAACCGAAAATCTGGCATTTATTCAGAATATCAGTTTGGGATTGGCGGTGTTTTTCTTGGCAAGAGTTTTAGCCAATCTTTACTTCCAGAATAATATTAAAGACAAAAATATCTACAAAAAATCGCAAAAAAGCTTGATTTATAATTCGGTATTATTTTTAATTTTCTTCCTGTTCTGGTTGATACGACTGCTGTTTTTGGATGGTTTTGCTGTGAATCCTTCCAACGGAAAAGTTTTTATGGAACCGAATAAATACCTTCACAATTTCCTCGAAATGCCGTTGGTTTTAGCCGTATTTCTCGTTGGTGTGGTATTGGTTTTGGCGGGAATTGCTGCCAATATGTTCTTCAATAGCAAAAAAGGGATTTGGTTTTCCGGTCTGGGAACAGTTCTTACGGTTTGGATGCTTTTTCTGATTGCGGGTTTCAACAATACAGCGTTTTATCCGTCTGCTCACGATTTGCAGAGTTCACTCACAATTTATAATGCCTCTTCCAGCGAATTTACCTTGAAAACAATGAGCTATGTTTCATTACTGGTTCCATTTGTTGTGGCATATATTGCTTTGGTCTGGAAGAAAATGGATTCTAAAGAAATATCTTCTGAAGAGCTTAAGGATTCCGAAAATCATGTTTACTAATTCAAAAAAATTAAAACAATGTATTTCAAAGAAATCTTACAATTCATTTCACTTCCGGTGGTGATTTATGTGTCTTACCGACTCACATTCTGGCTATTCAAAAAATTAGAAAGAGAAAGGAAGCTCAAATAAAAAGTTATGAAAATTATTATTCCCACCAACGACCGTGAGACCATAGCTGTTCATACCGGAAGATGTAAAGAATTTGGCCTTTATGAAATCGAAAACGAAAATGTAGTTTCTGAATCATTTGTTCCCAATCCGCATTCGCATCAGGATGAAGGCTGTTGCAAAACGCATTCCGGAGAATATTATCACGACCATAGTAAACTTGTCGAGTTGTTCTCTAAAGGAGATTTGTTGATGTATTATGCAATGGGAAAACGTTTGCGTACAGAATTGGAGGACAATGAAATTTCGTTTGAAAAAGCATCATCTGTCAATATTCAAGAGATTATTGATGCTGTTTTGAAACAAAAATGACCTTATGTAATAAAGGTCACATTATAACTCAATCTCACTTATTACATTTATAATCAAAAAAAAACTAACATGTCAAAAATAGTCATACTCGGAGCGGGAATTGCGGGACATACTGCTGCCGCACATCTGAGAAGAAAACTAGGTAAGGAACACGAAGTTCTTGTGGTTTCTCCCAATAGTAATTATCAGTGGGTTCCGTCTAACATTTGGGTAGGAATTGGAAGAATGAAACCGAAAGATGTCATTTTTCCGCTGAAACCTTTGTATAAAAGAAAAGGAATCGGATTTAAACAGGCAAAAGGAATCAGTTTTTTCCCTGAAGGAAGTCTTGAAGAACCGAAACCGCACATCCTTGCTGAATATGTTGTCGGAGAAAAAAAAGGGCAGCAGGAGAGAATTTCGTATGATTATCTCATCAATGCGACAGGTCCAAGATTGGCATTCGACCAAACCGAAGGGTTGAATCCTGATGAAAATGAGATGTATTCTGTCTGCACTTACGGTCATGCAGAACATGCGGCAGAAGGTTTGAAGATTTTGGAAGAAAAGCTGAAAAAATCCGATGAAAAATTGAAAATCCTTATCGGAACCGGGCATCCAAAGGCAACGTGCCAAGGTGCAGCATTTGAATATATCCTGAATGTTGAAAATGAGCTCCGTCGGAAAAAACTGCGGGATAAAGTAGAAATTACATGGATTTCCAATGAATACGAACTTGGAGATTTCGGAATGGATGGTGTGCTTTTGGCCTATAAAGGAATGCGGATGAAATCCTCCGAAATGGTGGAAATGATTTTTGAAGACCGGGATATCAAATGGATTTTGAAAGCTGGTGTTACCAAAGTAGAACCCGGAAAGGTGCATTATGAAACGCTTGATGGAGAATATAAAGTGGAAGATTATGATTTCGGGATGTTGATTCCGGCATTTGCCGGACATCCTTTCAAAGCGTATGATAAAGGCGGAAATGATGTTACTTCAAAACTTTTCAAAGGTTTTATGATTGTAGATGCCGATTATACGGAAAAACCTTATGAAGAATGGAAAGTACAGGACTGGCCGGAAACGTATCAGAATCCAAGCTATCCGAATATTTTTGCGCCAGGAATTGCCTTTGCGCCACCGCATTCCATCTCCAAACCGAGGTTCAGCAAGAACGGAAACCCAATATTTCCTTCTCCGCCAAGAACGGGAATGCCTTCCGGAATTACTGCAAAATTAGTTGCAGATAATATTATTGCAGAAATCAAACATGGAAAATCAGCGCGCATTCATAAAGGTTCGCTTGGAAATATGGGAGCAGCCTGTATTGCTTCGGCAGGTTTTGGTTTAACAAAAGGTTCGGCAGTCAGTATCACGACGTTTCCGATTGTTCCGGATTATGTGAAATATGAGAAAACCGGCGGCAGGGATATTCAGAAAACCTTTGGAGATATAGGACTGGCTGGACATTGGGTGAAATATTCGCTCCACATCGGATTTTTATGGAAAGCCAAAATGAAGCCCTTTTGGTGGCTGATTCCGGAATAAATTTTCAATTTTAAAAAATCAAAATTATGTCAGAAAGGATATCGAAATGGGAAAAATTCAAAATGCAGAATCCCATTCTTCAGTTTTTTAAATTCTTGTTTTTAAATGTCAAAATTATGACCATTGTCGGAAAGGGGCATGGCGGAACTAGGGGTAATGATTATGTAAAAGAAAATTGAATGATGGAGGTCATAAGACGTTTTCATATCAATAAATATCCTATTTAAAAAAAATTTCACTTTCATTTAAGTCTCACATATTTTTCCGATTAGGCAGATAATAAAATTTTAATCTGCAAAATCGGGATTATAAGTCCGAACATCATGTTTTTCAGTAAGCGATTAAATGATGACCACAATAAAAATACATAAATGTTAACGGGATATATTTTAGCCATTTTAGTAGGAGTTTCCCTCGGGTTAATAGGAAGTGGTGGATCTATTCTTACCGTTCCTATTATGGTATATATATTGGGTGTTGATCCTATTTCAGCAACGGGATATTCATTGTTTGTGGTAGGAATTACCTCTTTATTAGGGGGAATCAAAAATTTTAATCATCAGAAGATAGAATTTAAAGCCGTTTTGTTTTTTGGGATTCCCTCCATTGCTACCGTATATCTGACCAGAGCATATCTTATGTCTTTGATTCCTGAAATTGTTTTGAGAACAGGAGATTTTCAGCTTACTAAACCTGTTGTTCTGATGATTATTTTTGCTATTATCATGGTTTCCGCTTCCTTATCGATGATCCGGCCGCGTAAAGACTGTGAAGAGCATATAGGTGATTCAAAACCCGATTTTAATTATCTGATGATTGTATTGATGGGAGCATTGGTAGGAATTGTTACGGGATTGGTGGGAGCCGGAGGTGGTTTTCTTATCATCCCTGTTCTTGTCTTTTTTGCAAAACTCCAAATGAAATCGGCGGTAGGAACCTCTCTTTTTATTATTGCAATCAATTCTGCAATTGGTTTTATAGGATTTGTTACCCATGAACATTCGGTAATAGACTGGAGTCTGCTTATAAAATTTACCTTATTGGCTGTTGCAGGAATTTTTATCGGGATATTTTTATCAGGGAAGATTTCAGGGGAAAAACTCAAAATAGGTTTCGGATGGTTTGTGTTAGTAATGGGATTTTATATTATCACAAAAGAATTAATTTTATAAGGGAAAATAATTAATATGTATCAGAAAAATTTTTGGAACGATCGTTACAGTCAGGAAGAGTTTACCTATGGGAAGCTGCCGAATGAATATTTGAAAGAAAAGTTAGATACTTTGAAATCCGGGAAAATTCTTTTTCCTGCAGAAGGAGAGGGTAGGAATGCAGTCTATGCAGCAATAAAAGGATGGGAATCTAAAGCATTTGACCAAAGTGAAGAAGGAAAGAAAAAAGCACTTCTATGGGCTGGCGAAAACAATACGGAGATTTTTTATACCGTATCTAACGTAGAAAATATAGAATATCCAAATTCTTCTTTTGATCCTTTAGCTATGATTTACGCCCATTTTCCGGGAGGTCATAGAAGAGATTTTCACCAAAAACTCTCCCGATTTATAAAGCCGGGAGGTTATCTCATATTGGAAGGATTTTCTAAGCTTCAGCAAGAATTTCAGCAAAGAAACCTACAATCCGGAGGACCAAGAGATTCTGAAATGCTGTATGACCTTGAAGAATTAAAAAAAGATTTTGAAAATTTTGAGATAAAGGAAGCTGTTGTAAAAACGATTGTGCTCAACGAAGGAGATTATCATAAAGGTGAAGCATCTGTGGTAAGAATTTTTGCTGTTAAAAAGTAATTTCTCTTATGTAATCAAAGTCACTGAAAAAGAAAATAGTAAGGAATAACTTTGTATTGGTAATACATTAAAAATTAATAGTATGTTTTTTTCAGCATATTTATGATAAAAGTCTTGCTCAGGCAAGTTACCTGATTGGTTGTCAGGCAAAAGGTGAAGCGATTGTCATCGATGCTAAAAGAGATATTGATACTTACCTTGAGATTGCCAAAGAAAATAATCTGACCATTACCCACATCACAGAAATACATATTCACGCCGATTTTTTGTCAGGCTCTCGGGAACTTTCGGAAGTAACCGGAGCAAAAATGTATCTTTCAGATGAAGGTGGCGTAGATTGGCAATATGAATTTCCGCATATAGGTTTAAAAAACGGAGAAGTAATCAATGTTGGAAATCTCACGCTAAAAGTGATTCACACACCGGGACATACTCCCGAAAGTATCAGCTTTTTATTAACAGACCATCCTGCGACAGATGAACCGGTAATGATTTTTATAGGAGACTTTGTGTTCGTGGGCGACATCGGAAGACCGGATTTATTGGAGAAAGCTGCCGGAATTACAGGAACCCAGGAAAAAGGAGCGAAAGAAATGTTTCATTCTGTTCAGGATTTCAGCAAGCTGCCAGAGTTTATTCAGGTTTGGCCGGGGCACAGTGCCGGTTCTGCTTGTGGTAAGTCTTTGGGGTCGGTTCCAAGCTCAACGGTTGGTTATGAGAAAATCAGAAACTGGGCTTTTCAGTATGAAGAAGATGAGGAAGGCTTTATAGAATATCTGCTGGAAGGACAGCCTGAGCCTCCAAAATATTTTGCCACGATGAAGAAGCTCAATAAGGAGGAAAGACCTTTATTAACAGAAGTTCCAAAACATAAAAAACTTTCCAAGGACGAGTTTTTGAAGGCTTACAACAGCGGAGTAAAAGTGATTGATACCAGGAATAAAGTTGATTTTGCAGAAGCTTTTATTCCGGAAAGTATTAATGTTCAAGGAAACAATTCTTTTTCAACGTGGATGGGCTGGCTGGTTAATTATTCTGAACCTTTCATTTTGGTCGCTCAGGAAGAGCAAATAGAAGACCTTACCCGAAAACTGATGAGAATCGGGATGGATCAGATGTTGGGGTATATTGATAATGTGAAAAGTCTGGGATTAGAGTTGCAAACTGCTGATATTATTGATATTGAAGAGTTTAAAGCCTGTCTGAATAGAGAAGATGTTCAGTTTGTGGATGTACGAAACAAAACCGAATATGAAACAGCGCATATCAAAAATGCCGAAAATGTTTTTGTGGGAACGCTGGAAGACAATTTAAATAAAATCTCACATAGTAAACAGATAGTTATCCATTGTCAAAGTGGTGACCGAGCAACGATTGCATATTCTTTACTAAAGAAAAACGGTTTCGGAAATGTTAAAAACTTTTCTGGAGGAATGAAAGAATGGTTAGAAAATGATAATGTTATTGTCAAATAAAAAAAGAAATGATACAAAACATATTGAAAAACTGGAATTTTGTCCGGTTGCTTCGTTTGGCAATGGGAATTTTCCTTGTTGTGGAAGCCGTGAAATCCGGGATGTGGATTTTGGTTGCTGTTGGAGCAGTTTTTGTTGCAATGCCATTATTGAATATCGGCTGTTGTACAACGGGAAATTGTTCTGTACCGATTAGCAAATCAAAAAATACAAATGATGAAGTAGAATATGAGGAAATTAAATAAAAGTCTATTAAAATGAATAAGTTTCAAGAAATTATCAACCAGGACAAACCTGTTTTAGTGGATTTCTTTGCAGAATGGTGTGGTCCTTGCAAAATGCAGGCTCCCATTCTTCAGGATTTGAAAAAAAATGTAGGCGATACGGCAAGTATCATTAAGATTGACGTCGATAAAAATCAGGCAGTTGCTGCACAGTTCGGAATCCGAAGTGTTCCGACGCTGATGATTTTCAAGAACGGTGAAGTCAAATGGAAGCAATCCGGTGTTTTTCAGGCGGATGAGCTGGAGAAATTAATCAGGCAAAACAGCTAAGATATATAAAAACCTGATTGTTGTATTTTTCCATTGTATTGAAGGGGGGCGGAAAAGCTCAGAGTAATAATAACGAAAGCAATCTTTTTAATGACAGAACTATATAATTATTGAACTCTGTTTCTCCAATCAAAGATGAAACATGGAAGAAAGTAAAAGAGATATTTACGGAAAAAAGATTAAAAAAAGGCGACTATTTTATTAAAGATGGAGAAATGGCCAAACAAATAGAATTTCTAACCAATGGTATTATTAGGGATTTTATAGAAATAATGAAGGAACAGAATATAATAAACACTTCTTTTTAGCTAATAATTTTGTCGTAGGATACTCTTTTTAATCACTAATGAACCTAATAAAATCGACCAACAGGCTCTTACCGACTGTCGGTTATTGATAATAAATTACGCAGATGTGGTATGCCTTTACGAAAGTTATCAAGATTTCGAACGTTTTGGAAGAAAACTTGTCGAACTATTCTTTGTGCATAAGGAAGAAAGAGAAGTTGATCTTGTAATGCTGGATGCGCATAAACACTAGCTTATTTTTCAACAAAATTTCCCTTGCCAGGGACAAACGATTCCTCAATATCATATTGCTTCCTATCTAGGAATTTCACCAATATTCTATGTTTATTTTAGTACTTTTATTTTTTTTGTTTAATTTACCTAAATAAAAAATACTGATAATTTTACTTTTATTAGTTTAAAATAATTCCAATTTATAAATGTTTCAAAAATCATTACTTCATAGTGTAGAGCTTTCTCACGAAAAATCACTTCAGACTTTGATTGAGAACCGTTCTGTTTTTTCATTGGAAAATTGCGAGCTGAGTCTCTTTGAAACACATCAGTATTCGGAAAAAGTTCCTTTAGAATTTAATGATTTTGTCGTAACAAGTATGCTGAAAGGCAAAAAACGAATTCATTATCAGGATAGAACACCATTTGAATATCTTCCGGGAGAAACGTTTATTGTTCCTCCAAAATCAGGTTTTAAAGTAGATTTTCCGGAAGCTTCCGAAAACAGACCGACGCAGTGCATTGCTTTGGCAATTGATAAAAGAATTATTGATGATACGTTGGATTTTCTGAATGATAAATTTCCGAAAGAAGGAACAGCCAATTTATGGAGAATTGATTTTGAAACGTATTATTTTTACAACAGTCAGGATTTAGCGAATGCTATCAACAAAATAACGAAAGAATGTATGAGCGAAAATGTTGCGAAAGATGCGCTTTCATATCTGAGTTTGCAGGAATTGATTATTCGGATTGTACAGACACAAACTGCAAAACGACTCGACCAAAACCAGTTTTTGGTTATGGAAGCCAATAGTCCGATTGCTTCTTCCGTCGATTATATCCGAAAACACATTGGTGAACCGATTCAGATGAAAGAACTCAGCAAATACGCCTGTATGAGTTCGAGTACATTTTACCGTAATTTTAAAAGAGAATTGGGTATGAGTCCGGCAGAATTTATCATTAAAGAAAAAATAAAATATGCCAAAAGACTTTTAAACAATCCTTATATTCATATCAATGAGGTTTCGTTTGCAACGGGTTTTGAAGACAGTAATTATTTTATCCGGATGTTCAAAAAGTACGAAGGTATTACGCCGAAACAATATCAGCTAATGAACACTTCTATTTCGTAAAAAGAAAAAACATCTTAAAAAAGATGTTTTTATGTAGATTTTGGTTAATGCGATTAATTTACTTCGATGATTATTTTCATTGCTTTTTCTTTCGCTCCGTTCAAGAATACTTGATAGGCTTCTTCAATCTGGTCTAATTTGTAATGGTGGGTAATCAGCGATTCTAGAGGAAGTTTGTTGGTTGCAGTTGCTTTCAGCAACATCGGTGTTGTGTTGGTATTGACCAATCCTGTTGTTATCGTAAGGTTTTTAATCCACAATTTCTGAATTTCAAAATCTACTTTCACGCCGTGAACCCCAACATTGGCAAGATGACCTCCCGGTTTTACAATTTTTTGACAAATATCCCAGGTTGGCGGGATTCCCACTGCCTCGATAGCAACATCCACACCTTCTTCTCCGGCAATTTTTTTGATGGCTTCTTCTGCATTTTCAACCGCGGAATTTACCGTGTGAGTTGCCCCTAAAGTTTTAGCCAATTCTAATCGGTTCTCATCCATATCCACCATAATAATGGTCGACGGAGAATAGAATTGAGAAGTTAATAAAACAGACATTCCAACAGGCCCCGCTCCAACAATAGCAATCGCATCGCCTGGTTTTACATTTCCGTATTGTACACCAATTTCGTGTCCTGTGGGAAGAATGTCGCTCAACATGACTGCAACATCATCATCAATCGTATCCGGATATTTGTAAAGGCTATTATCCGCATGTGGAATTCTTGTATATTCTGCCTGAACTCCGTCAATCATATATCCTAAAATCCAACCCCCATCTTTACAATGAGCGTACAATTGTTTTTTGCAATATTCGCAGGAACCACAAGATGTTACACAAGAGATCAGCACTTTGTCACCCACTTTAAAATTGGTTACACTTTCTCCCACTTGTTCTATTATTCCGATTCCTTCGTGTCCTAAAATTCTTCCTGGTGTTATTTCAGGATTTTTTCCTTTGTAAATTCCCAAATCGGTTCCACAAATAGTCGTTTTTACGATTTTTACAATCGCATCGGTAGGTTTTAAGATTTCAGGTTTTGGTTTTTCCTCGTATTTAATGTCGTGGTCGCCGTAATAAACTAATGCTTTCATATTGTCTTTAATTTTTAATTAATCTTCAAATGTATTTGAATATAGGGAAATCGGATAGCACAAATAATGCAGATTGTAGCATTAATCAATTAGTTCCAGCTGCAAGTTTATTGCATTTTTCAACAATAAAATCCTACAACGAATCTGTTTCATAAAGTAATAAAGGTTCAGATATGAGTTGTTACATTGGTTGAGAGTATCTTAACAGGGGCTATACATAAATCATTGGTTATTATATACTTTAATGTGCCAGATTTTTTTGTTTAGTGAAAAAAAATATCTTTTGAGGAAATGCAATTATCCCACTTATCTTTTCGATTGGATGCAAAATAATTGTGACACAATAATACCTTGTAGATAATTTTTATATGTTTACCGCAATATATATTTTTATGCTCATCACTAATTGAGTCAAGAACTTCACGCCCATGAACAAACCTAACAGACATAAGAATCACATATTAGAAACAGAATCCAATAAGTTTTATAGCAATTGTTTGCCAAACGAATGGTTTGCAGATAAGCCAGACCATGATTATGGGATAGACTATATAACGCACATATCTGTAAATGGGCAAGTGGCAGGATTAAATTTTTCTGTGCAACTAAAAAGCAAAGAGAAAGAGTCTAACAAACAACATATTTCAATATCTATTAAAACAGTCTACATTAGGGTTGTTTAATACAAAGCTTGAACCTGTTTTGCTGGTTGCATATGTGCAGGAGGACAAGGAAGCTTATTGGTACTGGTACAACGACCTAAATCTCGACCTAACTAAAATACAAAAAATGGTTAGGATAAATATTCCAAGGGCTAATAAATTAAGTCAGATTGATTGGAATGTTGTCACAAAATATGTTCAAGATATTTTTAGCATAAAAACATTAATTGATGGTGTAAGGGCATTAGAATATACAGAATTGTCAAATACAGAGGTTTTAGCGTGGCGAAATTATTATACTGGTAAATACGAGGACGCTTCTTTCTATTTTAAAAGCCTGTTAAAGGAAAAACAGAAAAATCAGGTAGTAATACTTGAAGGTTTGGCACATAGTCAATATATGTCCTTTAATTACAAGGATGCATTACAAACGATTAATAAATGTATTGAAAATGTAGGTACAGAAAATCAGTATTTGACCAAAGCTTGTATTCTGGCAGAAGACGGTGTTGTAACAAGAAGCAAAGGCAAGCTCATTGAAGCAAAAAATATTTTTTATCAGTATCTTTTAGAGGGGAATGATAACGAAATCGGGCATTATAATTTCGCCAATACTTTAAAAAGTCTGGGTGATTTGGAAGAAGCTGTTAAACAATATAAGCTATGCTTACAGATAAACCCAAATAATGCCCAAGCATGGAAAAATTTAGGTTCAATATACTATGGACTTACATAGCCATGAGGAAGAAATTGTTTGTTATGATAAAGCTTTAAAAATTAATCCCAATCTTCCACAGGCATTATTTAGTAAAGGTGTAACACTCTCTCATATTTATAAAAAACATACAGAGGGGTTATCCCTTATGCTAAAATCAAATGAGTATGAAGAAGAAATGATGAATGGATTTCCGATTGGATATTTTTGGATTGCATATACTTATGAGAAACTTGATAAGATTGATGAATCATTACGCTATATTGATAAGGGCTTAAGTATTGATCCCGAAAATTTATTTATGCTTGACTTTAAAACTAATTTATTAGCTTTTAATTTCGACAAAAATGATAAATTAAAGAATATTGCTATTGCATTTTTTGAATATCGACTTGAATTAGATAATCATTTCAAAAGCTTATACTATTTTATTAAAGCCAAAGAAATTCATGACGAAAACACAATTCTTGAATTGCTTAAAAAATATACTGCAATAGTCAAATTTGCTGATTTAGGTACATTTACAAAGTGTGAGTTAAAATTACCGGACTTATTAAAATTTCTATTACACTATGATAAATACTTAACCCTTCGGCAAACTTATCCATTAAGTAGGTATCTGAATCATCTTATATCCCCAAATCACTCAATATCATCAGAGTTTTATGAGATAATGGATTTGATTTTTGCAAAAAGTTTCAGTGATGCCATTGAAGAATACTATAAGGCTGGAAATATGAAGCTAATTGGCGAAGAGATACTTAACGGTCTTTCCTTTTTGCCTAACGCTATTTTTGAATTGATTCCCAATGAAGAATATACTCAAGATGAAGCAGTAGCAATAATGGCGCATACTTATTTAGAATATCCCAATATAGCTGTTTGCGAACTTGGTATTCAAATCGGATTAATTACGGGGAATTTTGGACTTGAAAAAGTAGACCCTGCAGATATATTGTCTGATTCATGGTATGAAGAGTTTAGAGAAAATACTTTAATCTACATAAACCTTTAAAAGAGAAATAAGTGTTAATGACAAAAGAACAACTAATAAGTATGTATTTTAGGGGTAATATATTAATTTTATTTCTATCGCTTTGGTCTAAAGTGATAAATCTAAAAATAGGAAATTTTTATATTTGATAGTCTGTGTTTTAAAAATATTTGTGATAAAAAAAGAATGTTTTTTTGGAAATACTAAAAAAAGACATACATTTTGCACCTGTAAAAACAGACGCTCGTAATCTTGTTTTAAAAAGTGACCTATTCGGTGACCTGAAGATTAAGAGAATAGTATAAAGCTTATGGATAGGTTTTTTTTCTATAAGATTGAGTCCCGTCCGGACCGTCATCCGATAAAAAACTTATTGTTAGTTCCGTTTAGTTTCACCGGGTCGTCATACTTTAATGTCTGAATCTAGAAATCCTGTAACATCAACCTTATAAACGTCCGCCAACATTATTGTAATCAAACTTCATTATGGTTCCTGCCAACTGATACGAGATTATTGGAATAATAATATGTTTTGATGTACAATCTTCCTACGCAGCTAAGTAAATGGTATTGGAAGGTAGATTATCCATTTTAATTATAGCTGGATAATATTCAATATAAATTAGTACATTTGAATATAAAAATGAATCAGAGACCTACATTTTAAAAGTGAGTGATTCGGTGAGTAGCTGAAACCTGATTTCAAAAAATGTCGACAAATAAAGAGATCTAAAGAGAAGGTGGTTTTCCCTCACTCTCCGCCAGTTGGGGAACCAAAATAAGCTAAAACGCTGTAAACATAAATGTTTACAGCGTTTTTTGTTTTAGCACTGTTGAGCCGTAATTATAGATAAACTTCTTACCATTTTTTATGATACCTACTGAAATACCGACTCTGGAATGATTTTGCATAAAAGCAGAAACTGAACGCTGTACCAATGAATCCAAAGGCGTCTTTAATCGATTATCAGTTGGTAATTGAGCAATCGTCTGCTGTGAAAATAATACTGCAAACAGAAGTAATACAATCTTGATGATCTGAAATGACCTTTTCATTGGAAATATTTAGTGGTTAATTATACTAATGACAATCGTAATAATCAAATTGTTACATGATAATCGCCATCCTTAACGAGAATGGTATCGGTCTGAGTCAAAAGATGAGCAATACGGATCATAACAAGTTCCACAATGAACGTGAGATAACTCTTATCCATATTGATAAGTTGATAAGTACGGTGACTGCTCACCAACTTCTTTCCAGCTTCTCTACATCCAGCTTAAAAATCCATAGAGATTCACGAATGAGTAATAATCCATCTGACAATTGTTTTCAGCCCATTTTCTCGAAATCAATGGAATGAGACCGATAGAATTTTTACAGAAGAGATAGAAGATGATCGAATTGATGAAATACCTCTATATATTTTGATTCAATGCGTATATTTGAAATGTTCAAGAATAATTAAATAATAGATAAATATGGGATTTTTTGACTTTTTCAATACAAAACAAAAAGACAATATTGAATTAAAGGAAACTGACAAAGTAAGTTCACTAACTGAAAAAATCAATGAAAATTCTATTCCTGATGATGGATACCATAAACCGTCAAATTGGACCTCGAATTATATTTATGGATTCATTAATGGAAATCCAATGCAAAAAATTTCTAATCATAATGATTTAATCGAAATTATTAGAAATACTGTTGGTGATGGAAAAGGTTACATTGCAATAGATTCGATATTCCTCCGTATAATTTAATAAATCATAAAGGCGCTACTGCCTGGGATTTAGCTTGGTTTTGGTTGTATATTCAGGACCAAGGGAAAATTATTTCTGAAATTGCAAGAAATGAAACTGCTACAATTGTTCGATCTGAAAATTTAGATCTATTAGAAAATTTCAGGATTTGGCCAAATGATAACTTAGATCCCCATAAAAATAATCAATATGATAAGTTCGTTCCTTTTGTCCTACCTTATTTAACTTATTCTATAGATGATGATAAAGATGAGAAGCATTGGGTGAAGATGATAAATGCTGAATTACAGTTACAAGGACACGCTCATACTTATATAGAAAACTTCAACCGTGTTTTGTCAAATAATATTGAAGGGCACATTATGACTTTAGGTTTTGGTGAATTTAACAGAGAAAATTTAGACGACATGATCAATAAATTCACAGATTTTTATGACCAAAATATGAGTGGGAAATAAAACGTTTTTTTTGTAATGCGGTCTAATTTTGCAAAGTTTATGATAGTTTTCAATTAAATAAAGAAACTAATTATGCGAATAGCTTTTACAGGTTCCCATAGGGTCGGAAAAACAACTTTGGCGGAAGAGATTGCTGATAGTTTACCTGATTACGAATTTATAAATGAACCTTACTTACAACTTGAGGAGGAAGGATATCTATTTTCAGAAGTACCGACATTGGACGATTATATTGAGCAATTCAATTTTTCTGTTGAACAACTACAAAATAGTGGAGACAATGTGATTTTTGACCGTTGTCCATTAGACCTCCTGGCGTATGTCTATGCGGTTGGCAAAAAGAAAAATATATCTGATCTCTACGAAGAGATGGCCGCGGCAATTGCTGAAATTGACCTATTGGTTTTTGTTCCCATAGAAAAATTTGATCTAATAGTTTGCCAGGGATCGGATCTGCCGAATCTAAGACAGGAAGTAAATGATATTTTAGAGGACTGGATCGGAGATTTCAGCAATGAAGTTCTGGAAGTAAGCGGAACTTTAGAGAAGAGGAAAAAGCAAATATTGGATAAGATAAGTGATATGGAAAAGTAGAAATTTACCTGTATTTTTATTTCACTCTTTTCATTGGAAAGGTCTGTTTGCGCTTCTGTCCGTTTTTTGTTCCTGAAATTTCGGCTATCAATGAATCGGAAGTGATTTTTGTGTAAGCGATGATCTGCGGAAAGTCGTGCTGTGGATTTTCAAAGACCAATTGATCTTCAGAAATAATTTTGGCAGCAAAACGGACAGGCAGACCATCATTTTGATTTTTGACAGTCGGAATGTAAAACAACTTTTTATTTTCCTGCACAAGCCGAACGCTTTCAAAAACGATCATGTCTTTGTCTTTTATACAATAACTTTTCCCCGACAGTTCATTATTGCCAGCCTTGGTCCAGGTCTCATAGATGCTGCCTTTTTGGGTTTTATTTTCCCAGGTACCGATCAGCCATTCTGCTTTTTGAATGTCTTTTGTCTGCTTTATTGTCCAGGCATAAAGAATGGCCAAACTAACGACCGTGATAAAAAATTTTGCTCCTGTTTTCATAATCTTAGCTCATTGAATAATTGTCATTTTATTTAATTTCCAAACACGGGATCATTTCTTTGTTGAAAATTTTAGATAGCAAAGTTGCAATGTTTTTGAAAATTAAAATTGTAAAAGTGGGACAAGGCTAATCCGATGTCGCAGATTTATAATCCGTGACCATACTATTAATCATACATTTTTTAAATTGTGTTTGTTGTAAAAGCCAGCACGAGCGAGACGCTCGCGCCAGCGTGGGGAGATTTTCAGAAGTGCTTTGACCTCTGACGAACGAAGCCATAATTTCTGCTGGAAATCTTTATTTGAAACAGGTTTTGTATGTCTTCCAGCAATTCGGTTCTAAATTCCTGAAGGTCTTTTCTGGTGATCAGGTTTACAATCACATAGATTTTCTCTGGCAAGTATCATCTAATAATATTAGTCCCCATAAAAAAAAGTCAATAGCAGGGCAGGGGTTTCCCACTATTGACTTTTTAATTTCAATGTAAAATCAATTAGAATTGCAATTCTTCTGGTAAAATTCGATAAAAGGAAAAGGTGTTTTATCAAATTTTATTTCACCATTATCATACGCTTTTTCCATTGTAGGGCAATCATCTTTGAAAAATTTCAGAATATATTTGATGTTGGCTTTTTTCTGAAAAGTATTTATCGTCAGAGGTCCAGCATCATACCAGGTCAGGATAGGTTGGATCTCTTTATCTTTATATTTTATAAAAAAACTCGTTCCCTTACCGTAGATAGAACGATTGGGAACTCCTCCAAGATTTGTGACGTCCTGCTTTGTTGTGGTGTAAATGGTAATTCCTTTTTCTTCATAAACCTTATACACCCAGTAAAGTTTGCCAGCGTATGTCACAGGTATTCCCATCGCCTTATTTTTTCCATCAGGAGAAGTGTATTCTATACCTGATAATTCTGTGAGGCTTATGAGCTCTTTTTTACTTGCTTCAGATTCTTTGAATCTTATTTCACCTTTTTTATTAACTTCTGAGGGCAGGTCTGCCAAGCCAGTTCTTTTGCTTCCGTTCTTGTAAGTAACCGTTGCTGCATTTTTTTGTCCGAAAAAAAGCACCGGAATAAAAAGAAAAATCATCGTGTGTTTCATTTGTTTGTTTTAATTATGTTATTTTTTCTGCTTATAAATTAATGGATTTCTATGTTTCTTTTTGAATGCTTTGACAATAAGATAAAGAGAAGTATATTCTGAAAAAGGAAAATTTTCGACCTTTTCTGTTGTGATTATATTTGTCATTGATACAATGTTAAGATTAACCTCTCCATTTTTAGAATCATATTCAATTTTTAACTTTCTTATTTTTGACCAGCTAAAACGAACATTCCTCAAAGTAATACCATCATCATTTACCATTATGATAGGTTCTTTCCAAACTTTATATATTTTATATAAACTGAAAAAAATTGCAAAAAGTCCAATTTTGACTATTGCTTCTTTATAACTGGTAAAATAGTATAACGAAAGCAAAGTAATTATTACTAATATAAATGTCAGTAAAGAGGCTTTTGGACTTTCAAAATATTTCCTAGGGTAAGCTCCTTGGAGAATTCTAAAATTACGTGAACGCTTAAAGTGTAATGCGCGGATTTTATCATTTTTATCTTTCATCTGTGTCTGAAAGCAAAGTTAATAAATATGTTTATTCCACCTTGGCTTTTTCATTTCCAGAATTGATTCCCCAATTTATTCCCAATAGCGAAATCAGATTACGGCCTTCTCCGAAATTCTTTCCGTAAGCTCCGACCAAATATAGGTTCTCAGAGATCTTGTAACGCAAATTTCCTACGGAACGGAAGGTATTTTTCACGTCATTATTCCGTTGGATAAATTCATATCCGATAGAAAATGCTTTCAACTCAAGTTCCAGCTTACCTCCAAAATCCAAGGAATTTTCTTTGAAATAGCTCCCTGCGTCATCCCGATTCAGACCATCTGACAAGTATCTTCCCACAGCATAAAAATTAAGATATTGGGTATTCTCTTTATTCAGATTGATTGCCAAATTCACTGTAGTCCAGATACCCAACCTACCGAATCTTCTTGTAGAAAAATCCCCATCGATAAAGAAATTACTATAGGCAACAGCACCATCAACAGCTAACAAAGGCTTAGTTTTCAAAACATTTTCCAGAGAAGATTCATTTTTGCTTTCTTCAACAGCGGTCAATATCCTTGTTTCGATTTCCTTATACTTTTCAGGATTCTCTATTCTCAGCACATCGGTAGCACCTTCTCTTTTCAGAGTCTCAGCGAGACCTTTTAAATTTTGAAACTCTGCCAGATTCGCTTTGAGCAGTTTTTCTTTGAAGCTTTTCGGATAAATCTTAAAAAGAGTTGTTCTGGCACCTACAGAAATATTATTTAAGGTTTTACCCGTAAGTGTATCCTTTGAATTGATGGATGCAGCGGATATACTTGCCATTTTTACTGAAGAAAAATATCGCTCTTTTTCTCCGTCAAAGCCAATATATTTCAGCGCATTCATTTTTTTATGCTTAAAGAACCAGAATGGCGTAAACTCGACAGCATAGTTTTTCGGAAACCCATTGCCCTCGGTAAGGGCATTCAGTATGCTAAGGGAAAATGCCTTGGAAGAATTCGGGCGTTCAATATTGGAGGCACTTTCGTCCAAGAGGATAAATCCTGGTGAAGTAGGAATTTCCATATCTTTCAATGTCACTGTGTCTTTTTGGGCAAAAGTAAATTGTTGCGATAAAAGGACTATTATGATAAGATAGAGCTTTTTCATAACAATTGAATTATAGATGATATTGAAACGATGTTCTTTTTAGGAGTAATTGTAAGGTCTGACTGTTTTTGAAACGAAAAATTTTCGGTTCCGTTTACTCCACCGGAAAACTTGTAGTTTATGTACAGATTTTCGATTGCGCTTTCTCTCTGTTCCATCGTAAATCGGTTTAAGTTGATAATGACCCCTACAAATATGTAAGCACCGTTGTTACTTTCTGCTGTACCAATTGATGTTTCGGGAATATTCCCATCCTTAGGTGTAGAGTGCCCGAGAACTCCTGAGCTAGCTCCATTCTTTACTCTTGAAAATTCGCTGTAGGCTGTACCAACAGTACCTACTGTAACTTCTAATTTGATAATGCCGGTGGAATGCCCCACCTGATAAGATTGTTGCATGTTTTTTAGTTTTTATGGTTAGTAATATTTAGTTTTTTCCGAGAGGATAGTAATAATTTTCTATGCCCACAGATAAATTCTCGTTACTGCCTTTAGCATTGTTATTTCTTTTGAAAATGCTATGGTTCTTCTGTTCAATCTTTTTAGATATGTCCTGAGATTAAGATTCATCCTTTCCAGGTTTTGTATTCCTTTGGAAAACGTGCGATGTATTTCTTTTAGAATAAGGTATTGATAGTTGACTAGTTTATCAGTTATTATTTGACGTGGGTTTGAAATCAATAGGTCATCAATAACTTTCCTGATTGTTTTATTCGTTCTTTTTCCCACATAGAAGCGTACTACCTTCTTACTTTCCCGCTCCAATGCACAGGCTATCCAGATTCTATTTTCTCTTCTACCTACATAGGTGCAGAGTTCATCCACTTCATAAATCTTGTTTGATGTTAGTATCGGCTGCTGTATTTTTTGGGCGATACTTCTTATTCTATTGAGTAATGTTGTCGTTGAAATCCGCAAAAGCCTAGCAATACCTCTTATACCGCAACCTTCTTTAATAAATTTAATGATAAATCCATTAACTTTTGGAGAATATGCTTTGTAAAACATAAGATATCTGCCAGGTTTTATGCCAAGATTTGCAGTGCAAACGTTGAATGCCTTTGGAACTTTTCCCATATTTTACTCCTTTTCGCTCGCACTGCAAACAGTTTTCCTGTCTGTAATTTTCTATTTCAATCATTATCAACTTTTCTGATACATCTACAATGTATCACAGTGTTTTAAGTTATGTATTTTTTACTAATTATTATTGTTTAATGATTTACTACCTTCAAATTTTTCATTTTTTATTGATTTTTTAAATTTGAATATATCAGATTTTCAATCATTTACGGGGTTGTCAACTTTTCTGATACACGACCTATAATGCTCTGCATTCATCATCGGGGGTCATAGCTTGCCAATGGGTCAACATTCAGCCACAGACTTACCCTAGGATTGTAATATCTCGCTCCGTAATAGTAGTAGCCCGTTTCATCATCTAACTCCTTAGAATTGTACAGATAAGGTGTGTTATAACTATTAAGATGGTTCTCTACAAAAGTTTCACCTGAAGGAAAATACTCTATATTCTGCGTAACCTCTCCGTAAATACCGGTAATAAAAGAACTGCTGCCTAGGTAATCCGGGTGATACCAATACGCATGGTTCTCCTCTGGTCCTGCATACGAAGATAGGCAACTAAGTTAAAGAACTTCTTTTCTTAAAATCAAGAGCAGAAAATTTTCTGCTCTTGATTAACATCATTTAATTTTCTATCACTTATCATCATAACTTTTATCTGATATTCAACCATAAAATTAGTTATATTAACAATGCTCTACATTCAGGAAATATAAAACATTCATTTTCTGCACTGAAACTAAAATTGTTTATTTCAAATTTCAGTTCTTTTGACAAAGAATCGACAATTCCATATAAAATAATCAAAGTATTTGTATCTACAGGCATCCATTTAACGGAAAGAATTTTCACATTTAATCCTTTCTTATTTCTTTTTTTGAAATATTCATAGAATACCATAGCTCCCACCATACAAGCATCTTCCCATATAGAATCACCAAGATATTCAACTTGTAAACCGATATCTTCCGTATAAGTTGCTTCTAAATCAAACTCGGCAAATATTCCCCTATCTTTTATTTGTTTTTTAATTAGATACTTCATTTTTCTATCTATTTTGCGGCATTAATCACAGTTTTCGTAGGCACCTGTATTCCCATTTTATAAAACTTAGTGTTATTTAGTAATGTTTTATTATTCAAAATTTGACTCAATTCCCATTCAGTTGTCATATTCATTTCCCAATAACTTTTTCCTCCAAGAGAAGGTAATTGTTGATATAATCCCGTTCCTCCCCGATGTCGCGGATTTGTAATCCGTGACTGTAATATCTACTCTTGCAATCATACATTTTTAAAATTGTGTTTTGTTAAAAGCTGGCACGAGCGGGACGCTCGCGCCAGCGTGGGGATTCAAAAATATTTTTTTTTTATTTTAAGCATTTCATCAATTAAATTTTCTTTATAAGCATCAATACTTACACCCTTTATTGTAGGAAAATTGTGTGATTTGGCATCAAAATAATAACCAACTTTTTCGGTAAAATCATCCTCATTATTTTCTAAATATTTTGCAATTAAATCTGCAATATCATTATTTAAATAATCTTCGGGAGGTCTTACATAAAACCCATAATTAACCGAATCATTCCGAAAAGCTTCCTCTAAAGCTGGAATATATAATTTATAAAAATCCTCTGTTTTCATTTTACCATACTCTTTTTCCATTTTTGTCCAATTCAAAAGGTCTATGTATCCTTAAGCTATTCCCTCTTCCTCTATGATAATGAGGAACTGGAATATTATTCTTCTTAATGAATTCTGGAAGGGTTAAGGTATTCATCTTTTTTGATGGATAATTTAATGGATGAAAACCCCGATGTCGCGGATTTGTAATCCGTGACTGTAATATCTACTCTTGCAATCATACATTTTTAAAATTGTGTTTGTTGTAAAAAGCTAGCACGAGCAGGACGCTCGCGCCAGCGTGGGGGGATTATTTATTTAATCTTTTGATAACAATTTTCCCCTTCGTGATATCCAAAACAAAGTACAATATTTTTATTCTTTTTTTCAAAAAAAGTTGTGTAAGTCATATCGATATCATTAACATCTTCGGGAAAAGCAATTAAATCTTTATCTAAATTCAAATAAAAATCAGAAAACTTTATTGAAGAACCATCTAATTTGTATTTAGAATTGTAATTCAATAATTTCTTCCCTTTTATATTGTAAATTACCCTGTTATAAACCCCATCCTTGTTAATTGTTAGAGTGTCATATGTATTCTTGTATGATATGGGTGAATATTTTCCATATATATCTTCATTACTAATATTTTGGCACGAAAATAAAAAAGGTAATAAAATTAAACTTATACTTTTTTTCATATTTATTAAATTTAAAATATTCGATTTAAAATCAAGGCTTTGTTAATATAGATGGAGGTGTTATAGCTTGTTTAAAAACGTTCTTTAAGGTTGGGTTAATTACTTTTTTTTGAACTTCTGAATTGCTTTCAGTCCATATATAGGTCTGATATGTATTTCCAAAGCTATTTACCTTTCCATTCGTTCTTTCAAAATTATTTACTGGTAATCTATAGAACAATGACTCTTGTGACTTAGAATCAGTCATTAAAAAAAGTGTTTCATCTCCTAATTTATACCAAGATATAACTGATCTTCCCCACATTTGCTCATACATATCAAAATTACCCGATGTCGCGGATTTGTAATCCGTGACTTTGCTATTTACTGATGCAATCATACATTTTAAAATTGTGTTTGTTGTAAAAAGCTAGCACGAGCAGGACGCTCGCGCCAGCGTGGGGGGCTCACATATACTAATTGCAATATCCAACGTTTATTACTATTTCATTATTATCTGTAATGAAACACACAGTTTTTCCTCCTATAATATTTTCTTTATTGAAAAAATTTCCAGTGTATATAATGGTCTTCGGGCTCTTTTTCCTCTCCTCTGAAAATAATTTTTTCACATTAGGTGGATACCAATTTTTATACAACCCGTTATCTGTGGCTAGATTCATTTCGTATTCGTTTTCTTTTTTCATTTGAATATCTTCCAATATTCTCTTAAAATCTTTATTCGAAAACTTTAATATCCCTATTACAGATATAAGTTTAGAACAATCTTGACTACCTTCTCTCAATTTCTTTTCTATAACTTCATATTGTACAGTTTCCGGTTTCGTTGGCAAAATCACATATTTTTTCAATAATTCTATGTTCGTAATTGGTTTTTCCTTCTGACAACTGAAAATACAAAGACATAAAAAGGTATATAAATAATATTTCATTATGGTTTTGTTTTAGGTTGTGTAGTCCATATTATAGGCTTCAATTTTGCGGCACCTCTTTGCTTAAACTCTTTTGCCCATCCTACGACCCCCGATGTCGCGGATTTGTAATCCGTGACTTTGCTATTTACTGATGCAATCATACATTTTAAAATTGTGTTTGTTGTAAAAAGCTAGCACGAGCAGGACGCTCGCACCAGCGTGGGTCGCGGATTTGCAATCCGTGACTGTGTCATTTACTGATGCAATCATACATTTTTAAAAATTATGTTTGTTAAAAGCCAGCACGAGCGGAACGCTCGTGCTGGCTTGGGGGAGGAACACTCGCGCCAGCGAGAGGAAAACTACATTATTCCTTTTTTGACCAATGTCTTAAACTTTAACTTAGCACCTTCTTGACCTTGTTTCATAGCTTTCTTTAAATATTTAATAGCATCTTTTTTGTCATCATTACTCATACATAAATAGGGCTCTTTAAGTTGGCAACTAGTTTGATACTTTTTCTCCAATATAATATAGATATAATAAGAGGCATTTTTATCATTATATTTATCTGCCATTATTCTACAAATCGGCAGAAACTCTAATTTGCTTGTGCTTTCTCCAAAATAATAATCTGTCAACTCTTGAAAATCTTCGACATTACCTTTATTAGCAATTCTTTTTTCCAGTTTCTTAATATAACTTTCGTCATATGACGGAGTTTTCACAACCTCATTATCTAAATCTTTTAATTGTTTTTTAAGTTTATTTACATTTTTTGCAGGCTCTATTTTCTGAATAGAATTATCTTTACAACTTATCATTGATAAAAATATTAGTAAGAGAATTATTCTATTTAACCCTAAGGTTATCAATTGGCTTTCTCGTTGAATTTTTATTGCTTTCATTAATTTGTTTCCTTAAGTTAGCTTTATTAAAATATGATTTTATTTTTTCATATTGCCGAACTGCTTTTCTCGCATCACGCGGATTTGGTTGCCAATCAGCATTAAATTCAGTGATAACAACGCCATTTTTAATAACTTTCCAAACACCAGGGTTAGTTGTATCTTTCTTATTTTCGGAATCTTTTCCATAAGTAGCGTTTTTTCCATCACCACCCCAAACATAGTTTGTTGCTCCAATAAAGATTTTATCCTTTGAACCTTTAGAAATGTCTTGCAAGATAGATGTAGTAGAGTTATCTTTTTCAAGTGCAATTCTACAAGAGTACACAATAACTACCTGTGCTGTTGGCGAACTAGTTTTCCATTCTTTACTATTCAATGTCATATACTTATCAAATTTCTCTGCATTATCGATCCAATCTACTGTCTCTCCATTCACTTTATAAGCTATTCCGTCATTATTGTTTGAATGAGCATCTAATTGTATTGTATTCTCTGGAAAGTTAATTGTTTTCTTAGCAGATTGTATAAGAGATTTATCCTTTTTTGCGTTAAACCAATATATATCGACTTGTTTTCCATTTGGATCTATATACCTTATAGGGTTTTGATAAGTATAGATATAAGGGTTAATATTTCCAGAATTGTAAACACCTCCGTTATGTTCACCATCAATGTAATGTTCACCGTTCATCATAGGGTCGTACGATGCCAATGGGTCAACGTTCAACCAAAGCGATACACGAGGATTGTAGTATCTAGCTCCATAATAGTAGTAACCCGTCTCATCATCTAACTCCTTGGAGTTGTATAGATATGGCGTATTATAAGAATTCAAATGATTTTCAAGGAACACCTCTCCAGAAGGGAAGTACTCAATATTCTGCGTCACCTCTCCGTCAATACCGGTAATAAAAGAACTGCTGCCCAGATGGTCAGGGTGATACCAATACACATGGTTCTCCTCTGGTCCTGTATACGAAGATACACAATTTCCAAAATATCCTGCATTCTGTCCAAAGCCCGGTGGCGGGGTGATGCCTTTGCTTTGCATTAATGCCAGCACTGCTGCATTTGCTGTTGTCAAAGCTTGCATGGCTTTGTCTTTCTCATTAACTGGTGCTCCGCCATTTCCAAACGGTATGATGAGCCAGCTGCAGTTAAATGCTCCGAAGTTACTGCCTTCACCCAATTTGCCTGTGATACGCTGTGTACCGGCAAAATAATGCTTGGTATAGTCTATTATGTAAGTACCGTTGTATCCGTCTCCCGGCTCATACTGCAATCTCGCAGAGATAAGACCGTTGGGATAAATGGTAGCTGTAATAGAGTTGGCAGAATCTACCGTTGTGGTAACACCATTTTTAAAGTCAAGAATCTCAGAAGAAAGCAACTGCTTTATGATTCTTTCACCTCCTGCATCATAAGTATAGATTGCACTGCCATCCACCTCCGGTGTGCTTGGCCTGGTGTCCACAAAACGCAGACGATTTTCCTCGTCCCACATAAAGGCTCTGTCGTCTTCTCCTACATTACAGGTATTCTTCTCAATATAAAGAGGATTACCTTTTTTGTCGTAACCGTAGTTGGCAAAATTAACCTCCGGGTTATTCGGGTCGCAGCACGTAGTGGTCGGCACAAGGTTGGGCTCGTCTATTATGGTGCTTGGGGCGTGGGGTTGCGTACCTCTCAGCTAAAAGTGAAAACTTCTCCCTTATAATGAAAAACCACTCTCGTAAAACAATGAGCTTCTTCTCTAAAAGCATTTAACGCTTTACTAAAATCATAATCTACTTCATTAAAAATATAAACCCCTCCGCTAAAAGTAGCTTCCCCTTTTGGAAAAGTATAAACTTATCCAAAAGAATATAATTCTACTGCATGAATAGTATAAACTACTGTGCTAAAAATATAAATGAGAATGGTAAAATATTACCTTGGCTTGGTGAACTCCAGGCCGCTGACCTGCTTGTACTGGGGACTTGTAGCCCCGAATACGGATTTGATGTAGGCCTTGGATTCTTTGACTACACTGCAAATGTTGTCTGCATCCTCGTACAGTACCTTGTCCCTTGCGATAAGGGCATTGCTGTAGGGCGTGTATGCCTGGATGTGCGCGGTGTTGGCATCATTGAGGCTTTGGAGGAGGGTTCTGAGATTCTTCGGCTGAAGCTCTACCTCATTGGGTTTGTAGGCGGGTGCCTGCTCCAAGACCTCTATGAGGTTTAGAAAATGGTCTATCTGCTTGTCATAGGACTGCTGGGAGGTGGAAATTGGGTTGGTGGTCTCCGGGGTTTCCGGGGTTTCTTTTTTGAGAGAGGAACCTTGTAGTTTTCTGTTGATGCCACGGGCATCTTCTACTGCCAGAGGGTCTGCACCGGAAACGGCAAAGGCGTTGACAACCCTTGTCGCCAGTGGTCGCAGGTCTGCAAAGACGGTACGTCTGGCGTTGGTGGCATTATCGAATGCTGTCTTTTTGTTCTTGACCTCGTTGAACCTGTCTGTGGCTTCTGTGAGCATAGCTTGCATCGCGGCAATGCTTAATGTGTCTTTTACTGGGTTGTAGGCTGCGCCGTAGCCCTCGCAGAAGGTAATAAGTGTTTGGAAATGGGCAAGATTCTTGGCATGCCCGGTCTCATAGTTTGTTGACATTGTATAAATTTTTTAAAATTGTGTTTGTGGGAAAAGCCAGAGCGAGCATCCCGCTCGCTCTGGCTTTGAAAATTAGGTTGATTTTATTATACTGCTTAAAGTCCCGACTTTGCGCAATAGGGGGTTAAATAAGATTTTCCAGCTCTTCTTTAACTTCATCTATATATATACCATCAGGCATATCTCTAACGTATTTTTGAAGATAATATAGATTGTTTTCACTTCCTATAATTGAAATTAATCTTATACTAGCCACTGATATTAATGAACTATAATCTTCAGTACTTAACAACAATATAGGATATGACTTATCTAAAAACTCAGTATTATTATTTTTATTAGGAAAAAGTTGAGAATCACAATAAAATAGGTCTAATAATAAATATATAATAGAATCCTTTCTATTGATTATCAATTCATTGATGTGGTCAATATAAAAATCATATATTTTTTTACGAATAAATTTTCCAATTTCATTATCTGTATCATACGTAAATAAATTATAAAATTTAATTATATTCTCTATTTTTTCAGAATCATCCGCTATTGTAAAATCATTTATATAATCATTGAAAATATTCTCTACTAAAATATGTTCTTCTATATAAATTTTTTTTTCATATTCAGATAATTCATTATTTTCTAAAAACCTACTTAATTTAATCATTTTTTTATTTCTTTTGGTATTGGTGGTGCTACTAATCTAAAATTAAATATTGTAGTATTCATACCATAAAAACTGTAATTTGTTCGAATCTGTCATATTTGTCCACCATTATCCTGTAAATTAACTTTTCCTATTGTCTCATTACCCAATGTGACATTCCAGGAACCACTCTTACCTAGATATTCTCCCGATACTAATCCTTGTTTTTTTAATGTTTCAAACTGTGCTTTTGATGTCAATGACGCATCATAAACAAATGCTTTCTTTTTGCTATCCCAAAACCAATCAGTGGGTTCATTCCCATCCGGATCAATAAACTTAATAGGATTACTGAAAGTATACTCGTATGGAGAACGTCCTGGGAACTTCTCCGCCAGCGGGTCAACATTCAACCACAATGAAACTCTTGGATTGTAATATCTAGCTCCGTAATAGTAGTAACCGGTCTCGTCGTCCAACTCTTTAGAGTTGTACAGATATGGCGTATTGTAACTATTAAGATGGTTCTCTACAAAAGTTTCACCACTTGGGAAATACTCTATATTCTGCGTTACCTCTCCGTCAATACCGGTAATAAAAGAACTGCTGCCTAAGTGATCCGGATGATACCAATACACATCTTTCTCTTCCGGTCCTGCATTATATTTTTAAAGAACTTCTTCTCTTCTTGAAACCAAGAGCAGACATATTACTGCTCTCGATTTACATTCCTTAATAATATTTAATTCCCAATGGGTTAAATCTTTATCAACTTTTTTGATAACCGACCTTATCTATTTGCATCCCAAATCAAATTATATGTTTCTTTAAGTTTTAAAAACTCTTCTTCACTTATTTCTTGTACTCCGTGTTGTTTCACATAATAATAGTACTTATTTTCTACATTGAAATATTTACTTTTATAATTACTATTTATAAACTTGCTTCCATCGAAATTTGACACAGTAACAATTTCCTTTTGTTTTGTATAGACGCTCATAACACTTGGTACTATTAAGCCATATCCATTATCCTCATTACGCATTAAATTGTATTCTCCATTAATCTGTAATACTGAATATTTATCAACAATATGAACTTCGTGCTCTTTTAAAAAAAAATCTAAAGAAAAGATAATCATTACAAAAATTCCTAATAAGGCTGATGCTAATAATATTTTAAGTTTCATTTTTATAATTATTTAGTTTTCGAATTTTTATAAGCTTGAATTAAAAAATCTTTAGTTGGGACATTCCAAATGTATGAATGAAACTTACTGGCTTTACTACCTTTATCCCTCTTCAGCAAACCATCTGTCAAAGAACCAATCGTTTTAGTGTCAAAAACAGTCATAATGATATTTTTCCCATCCTCACTTACTCTTGCACTTGCCCAAAAACTTCCTAACACGTTTTCTTCCTGAAAAAAAGTATTTTTATCATAGAAATTGCCATCCATCAAATCTATTCCACTCATTACTGATATTCTGGCAAAGTTTTTATGATCTTTTCCAAATATCGTTCCTATATCATACCAGTAGCCTTGAGTTTCACCTTTATCAAGTTTTCCATCTTTAAATAATAATTTAGTTAGTTCAACTTGAGCAATTTTAACAGATCTTGCATTTTTTACTTTTTCAATAACAGGTCCTGCCATTACAGTGTTTTGTGAATCTGTTTCAAATCCAAGTACCCCACCCATAAATTTGATTGTTTTATTTCTAGCACTTGCAGTATGGTCAAAGTACCAAGTTTTAGTATTAGGATTAATCCTAAAGTTGTTTGTTTCAAACGATTTAAAATTATGAGCTTGCTGTTCATATTTTTTTATCTTATTTACCTGTTTGCCATTAGGATCAATATATACAAGCGGATTCTGATAACAATAAGTATAAGGATTAAGATTTCCGGAGTTGTAAACACCTCCATTATGTTGCCCGTCAATATAATGTTCAGAGTTCATTATTGGATCATAACCTGCAAGAGCGTCTGTCCCGAGCCAAAGACTTGTTCTCGGATTATAATATCTCGCTCCGTAATAGTAGTAGCCCGTTTCATCATCTAACTCCTTGGAGTTGTATAGATATGGGGTATTATAACTGTTAAGGTGGTTCTCTACAAAAGTTTCGCCCGAAGGGAAATACTCTATGTTTTGGTTTACTTCTCCATCTTTTCCTGTAATAAAAGAAGAACTTCCTAAATGGTCTAGATGATACCAAAAGACATCATTCTCCTGTGGACCTGAGAAATCTGTGGTACAGTTTCCTGTATAACCGCCATTCTGCCCATAAGTAGCTCCGTTTATGTTCAATTGTTGCAAAATATCGTTACCGTGTGCAACTGCCGCCTGCGCTTTCTGCAAAGCTACATCTTTTTCGTTGATGGGTGCGCCGCCATTGCCAAATGGTATAATGAGCCAATTACAGTTAAATACTCCTATTTTTTCGCTACTGCCCAACGCTCCGCTAATCCTTTGCGTTCCGGCATAGTAATGCTTGGTATAGGTAGGCAGACTGCTTATCAAAGTTCCTATATACACCTTCATCGTTACCAAACCATTAGGGTATACAGAATACATATGGTCTACAGGTGCTTGCGGACCCGGCGTTATAAAACCCTGGTACAATACATCTTTTACAATTCTCTCGCCGTGGTCATCATAGGTGTAAAGAGATATACCATCTACTTCTACCGTACTTGGGTTGGTATCCACAGCTTGCAGCCTGTTTTCCTCGTCCCAGATGTAGGTGGTCTGGGCTTCTGTATTATTGCAGGTTTCTTTGTCTATTCCCAACGGGGACTTAACCGATGCGCATCGGAGACTCGCCCTCTGCGCACAGGACAAAGCACGCGTGCGCATCCGTCAGGCCACGGATGCGCACGCGTTGAGTGTCTTGCTTACCTGCTGTATTTCTCATACTTTACAGTGCTTAGCATATCCCGCAGATCTACACCTGGACGGAAGTTGATCTTATTGCTGCGGATGAGACCGGAGGTTACCTTTTCTGCGGTCTCTGCACCCTCACTGGATATGGAAACTTGGAAGTTACCGAAGTCCCCGAGCTTTACGATCTTGCCCTCTGCAAGATGGCGGCTTACGGTTTTGATAAGGTCATTGAGCACGGCTAAAACATCTGTGTCTGAGACGGTAGTAGAGCCTTGCGAGATTTCTTTGGAAAGGCTTTTTAGATTGATCTCGCCATCTGCTTTTGCGCTGGCGTAGAACTTTGGAGCTGCCTGCGGGTCTTGCAGGTTCTTACGCTCTGTTACATTGTACTTGACTGGCATTTTATAATTTTTTTTAATTGTGTTTGTTAAAAGCCAGCACGAGCGGAACGCTCGCGCCAGCGTGGGGGGCAGCCTTCGGATCCTGAAGGTTCTTACGCTCAGTTACATTGTACTTTACTGGCATTGTATAAATTTTTTAAAATTGTGTTTGTTAAAAGCCGGCACGAGCGGAACGCTCGCGCTAGCGTGGGGTTTTCTCACTTATTCCACTTTCCTTCCTCTAATTTATAAATAATAGGATCTTCATTCATTCCATTCTCATATATATACAATCTATAGCAATTATTACATTTTACTACAAGTTTCATTTGGGAAGCAACATCTTCTATTTTAACAAAATCTTCATCGTCATTCCAAAATTGTTCAAAATCGATATCTGAAATGATATGTAATTCATTAACATTTGGAATATCGTTCAAGCTTACAATATTCCCACATTTACATTTAATTTTAGGCATAATTTATTTTTTAGGCATTACAACAATATCTTTTATGTTTTTTGCTCCTGCACCTTGAACTCTTTTTAATATGTTATTTAAATCAGATGGTTTTAGACTACTCTCTGAAAGATCAACTACAATACCTTGAGCTTGAGAATTTTTACTTCTTATTGCTGATACTATAGACTTAACACTTGATGTTTTTGGTGTATAAACATCATAGGTTAAACCATCTACAAGCAAATCAGATGTCCTTCCTTGTGCTCCACCTTCAATAACATCCCTTAAAATAACTTTACTTCCTCTACCTGCCATATATCGAGCAGCACTAATTTCACTGGCGGAGAAACTTCCCTCTGAAATAGTAAGGCTTCCTGAACCAATAGATGCATTGAGCCTTTTAGCTACAACAAATGTAGAAATCATAGCAGTTGCGTATCCCCATCCTTCAGGTGTTTGTAATGCCTCCCCAATTGATTTTAATGCCTCTCCACTCGTTATAGATACAGCAAACGCATTAGCACTATTCATCATATTTTGTCTAGCTAATTGCATTTGAGCTGGTGTACCCCAATTTATATAATAGCCATTAGTGATTGAGAATTTAGCTCCTTGATATGAATCTTTAAAAAAATTGCCAAAACCTTTAAAGAATCTTCCAAATGCCTCGCCACCATTACTTGGAGGGGTCATAAAATAACTCTGCTTTCCATTAGGGTCTACATATATTACAGGATTTTGGTAGCAATAAATATATGGATTCAAGTTTCCGGAATTGTAAACCCCGCCATTATGCTGTCCATCAATGTAATGTTCGATTTCCATAATGGGATTATATGATGCCAGCGGGTCAACATTTAACCAAAGACTTGTACGAGGATTGTAATACCTCGCACCGTAATAGTAGTACCCCGTCTCATCATCCAATTCCTTAGAGTTAAACTTATAAGGAACGTTATAAGAATTCAAATGGTTCTCAACAAACGTCTCGCCAGAAGGGAAATATTCTATGTTCTGGTTAACTTCTCCGTCTATTCCTGTAATAAAACTACTAGAACCTAAATGGTCAGGATGATACCAATACACATCCAATTCCTCTTGTCCACTAAAGTCTGTGGCACAGTAGTCTCCATCATAACCGCCACCTTGTCCGTAGTCTGCTCCATTAATGCCAAATCTCTCAAGCATATTCTTCGTATGCTCTTTCGCCGTCTGCGCTTTTTGCAAAGCTACATCTTTCTCGTTAATTGGCGCACCACCTGCTCCAAATGGGATTATCAGCCAGTTACAGTTAAAATCTCCTACAGCTACACTGCTACCCAATGCTCCGCTTATTCTTTGCGTGCCAGCATAGTAATGCTTGGTGTAGTTTCTTCTATACGTATTGCCACGTCTGTCAAAGCTTAAGTTCATAGAGACCAAGCCATTAGGATACAGCGTGTACGTGTAATACGGCACTTCTATCGGTCCAAAAGGGGTTCTAATGGTGTAACTTCCGGCATACACCTGCTTCATAATACGCTCTCCGCCTGCATCATAGGTGTACATCGCTATGCCATCTGCCTCTGGTGTGCTCGGATTGGTATCAACGGCTTGCAATCTGTTCTCCTCATCCCAAATGTGGGTGGTTGCAGCTTCCGTTACTGTACAGGTCTCTTTATTTATGCCTGTAGGGTTTCCTTTGGCATCGTAAGCGTAATGCATAAACTTAACACCCGGGTCATTCGGGTCACAACAAGTGGTTGTAGGCACTATGTTCGGCTGGTCTATAATGGTGCTTGGTGCGTGTGGCTGGCTGCCCTCGTACTTATAATTCAGCATATAAGAGGTATCGTACCTTGCCGTCCAGTCATTTCCTGTATTGCCCGGTGCGGTCTCGTGCTTCTGCACTTTGCTCATCACATTGTGCATATTGTCGTATGCCATGGTGTAGGTGTAGCGGTGGCGCAGGTCTGTCCCAATGTCAGTCTTGCCCTTCCAGTTGCCGTTGGCAGAGGTCAGCCTGTAGAGGTCGTCATAGCCATAGGCATAGTTGGTTCCCCCGCCCAGCAATCCTGCCGGTGCTGCCGGTGCATTGTTGTGTGTCTGCAAGACATTGCTTACGACATCGTACTGGTAGAGGTTGTCCATAAAACTGCGGGTGCTGTTCTCCACGTTCATCTTCAAGAGTCGGCGTCGCTCGTTCTCGTATTCGTAAGTGGTCTCGGTATCGTTGCCATAACGCAGATATACGCGCTGTTCAAATTTATCATAACCGATATTGCGTACAAGGATTCTAGAATGCCCGTCCTTCACGCTTACCATATTGTTGAGGTTGCCCGCCCTGTTGTAGCTGTAGGTCAGCTTTTCGCCATCGGGGTAGGTGATGTTTTTCACACGATTCCAGGTGTCGTACTCCCATTCTGTTCCGTACCAGAAGATACCGGCATCCGGGGTAGCCACGGATCTGCGTTGCGAGGTAAGCTCACCAAGCTTGCCATACTTCAGCCTTTGTGTTCCGCTGGCATCGGTCTGATACCACAGTCTGCCCACGGCATTGTCATCGGCTGCGGAGGCATTCTGCGCCTGCCCATAATAGTAGGCCACATTGTTCTCCGGATAGTTCGGGTAGGTAATGCCTTTCAGACGGTTGTAGTCATATTGATAGGTTACCGTTTCATTTTCGGCGGTCGTCTTGCTGGTAGGGTTTCCGGCAGGGTCATAGGTAAATGTGCTTGTTCCATTGTCCGGTTGTGTAATGCTCACCCTTCTTCCCAGGTCGTCATAGATACTGGCGGTGAGATGGTTCTCCACATCTTTTACCTGCAATAGTTCGCCAATGGCATCGTGGGTAAAGCTGGTAACGATATCTCCTGTGTTGCTTTCCTCGTGCACGGTGGTCGTGCGTCCTTTAATATCCGCAAAATTATGCTTGATACTTCCCAGCTCATCAGTAAACTGGGTATGGAACATCTTTCTGCCCAAACGGTCGTTCCCAAAATCGTACTGCACCTTGCTAAAGAGCTGCTCGCCCGGAAGCCTGGTGGTGAGAACCCTGTCCAGAACGTCATAGGTGCTGGTGGTAGGCTCTATATTGTCCACAGAAGGGTCATAGAAATTGTTGACAAGCCCAACCGTAGGATAATAGCTCTTAAGTGCACGTCCGAAAGCATCCTGCACTACTTTTCCAGAAACAATGTATTGTCCTTTCAGTGCTTGGGAATCATATATTACTGCTGTTTTTTTCAGCTGTATTGCCGTTCCTAAACCATCGGCAATACTAACTGTGTTAATTGTATTGCCTGCGATCTCAGGATCGTAATGTTTTGTAACCGCATAGGACTGTGCTGTAGTAGCATCCACAGGGGCGTTGGTCACGGGATGATATTCCATCTGTATCGTCCACGGGATGTCGTTGAACAGCTCGTAAGGTCCTGTAACGGTAGTCAAACGTCCTTTTGCATCGTAGGTATATTGCGTAGGCTGCAGGTTCATATCCGTAGTGAAGGCTGGCACCCCGAAACGGTAATCGTATTCCGTACTGCTGCTGTATCCGAACGCATCTTCCACAGCTACCGGATAGGTCTTGAGATCGTTGTCATAAGTATATTGATGCCAGAAAGTTTCACCATTGGCATTCTGCGGCAATGTTGCTTTCGAGATGTTACCATAGATATCATACTGGTAGCTGTACATGGGATTTCCGCCTCCTGTCATCGTGATGGACATCAGGTTGCCTTTCGGGTCATATGAGGCGACTCTTTCTCTCAGAACACCTGTGGCACCGTTGATGACCGCATTCGGAAGGATCATATAATCTGTTCCGCTGTCGGTGATCTGGTACTCTATAATGGAGTTCAGGATATCGTTGCTGCCTATCTGCTGGTCTCCGTAGTCCCTGTAACCGGTAAGGTTTCCGTAATTGTCATAGGCAAGACTCTCAGAGTAGGTAGATTTTCCTGCAGTGGTTTGCCCTTCGTAGAAGTTGGAAACGGTTTTATTGGCGGTGACAAAATAGGCGTAATTGGTCAACGCTTTTTCTGCTTCATAAGTTGGCAATGCTATAGGAAGATTGGTGTTCGATAATGCTCTTGCCGTAATGGTATTGATGGTCTCCGTCCATTTTCTGTTAGAGGCATCAAAAAGCGTTTCGTCCAAAAGGCTGCCCTTTAAGAAGTAGGAACTGTTATTAAAATGCTGGACGGTATAACGGAACACCTGCGTTGCGTTGGCTCCGCCGTTGGCTGTATTGATTTGATCAATTCTTACTTCATTAAATCCGTAGAATGTTCTTTCCCTACGGCTGTGGTAAGGGTTGTTATATGAAACGGTGATCTTGGATACACCAGGCTTGAACTGGTCGTCCTGTGCAAAGCCGTCCTTCACGATAACAGAGGTCATCACATAACGGCTCTGTGGCATCTCATAGGTGTTTCCTTTACGCTCGTAAGTTACCTCCCAGCTTCCTCCGGTTGGAAGGGTCACTTTTTTGAGGAGGTTGGTAATACCGATCTGGTTCAGGCTTACCGTAACATTGTTGGCATCATCTGAAGTAACATAATCCAGATAGCCGTCCCCATTCATATCTTTAAATGAAGATTTAGTTTTGCCAGCGGCTTCTCCCGCAGAGACTCCGGCAGATATCATTAGCTTGACACCTATCGTACTTGGTGGGACAATAATGGTTATCGGAATTGTAAAACCAACATTACCACCTAGGCTTAATGTTTCAACGATACTTTTTGAATTGACAGAGGCCGTTTCTCCTCCGGTAAATCCGTTCCCTTTGTTGAAGGTGACCGTAGCACCGGAACCGTTATACTCAATATTGTCATTGATACCATCACCATTGATGTCCAATAGTTCATTTTGTGTGGTAGAAGTATTGGTATTTGTATTGATACCTCCTTCAAAGCTTCCTTTGAACAATGAAATACCAAGTCCGGCGCCTTTTCCAAAATCTTTGTTGGTAGAAACTTCACCAGTGCCCCAGGACTCATTGTTTACCAATTGATTTCCGACGTTCAATTCAAAGTTTCCATCATTGAACTTATCCGGAAGGCCGTCTCCGTTGATATCTACAAATGCCTGTTTTGATCTTTGGTTGTTATAAATATCCAAATTGGTATTTATAGAAACGGTAGTGGAAACTTCCTTAGCAAGCGGAAGCACCAAGGTACCCAAAGCTACACCCGGCATTGGGAAAATTCCCCATCGCGTAGGCGCAGAGCTGGCGTGCTTAAAGCTGTATCCTGCAGATACACCCAAGAAATCTGCCTTGGAAATGAACTCACTTCCCACTTCTTTTGAATTAGAGGAAAGGAATCCGATAGGGTTGGACAATTTCACATTGGTCTTGGCAAAATCATCCGGGAATCCGTCTCCGTTGAAATCGATCAATGAACGGAGTGATTTGTTCTCATTGAAGATTGATCGGGATTGACCAATAGACAGACCTATATTTACCCCGAACTTATCACTTACACTCTGATTTCTGGATTTGAGATTCGGCGCATTAAGTTCACTCCCTGGACTTTGGCTGAGCGTATTGTTAACAAAATTATTATCGATGTCCCTGATATTCAATCTTGATACATTGATCACATTTTGCGAAATATAGATCGCAGGGTCCACATCTTCCAGTCTTCCTTTATCGGTATTATTGATATTGGAACTGACGGTCAGAAAATAATTCTGGGAAAGGGAACTGTCATTGTTATTGATGATGACATTTCCATTCGCATCCGTTGTAGGATAATTAATGGTAGGATTAGTTGTAGTGCTGGTTCCGTAAGCATCGCTTAGCTTAAGGCCTGCTTCATCCACCTTCATCTCTGCTGCTGTTCCCGCATTGGCAAAGTTACTGTTAAGGTCGTAGGCTTCAACAATGGTACTTTTTGCCGGATTATTCCCGTTGAGGATAAATCCGCCCCATCCGCGGTATAGACTTCCGAACCTGTTATCATACTCATTGGAACCCAAAGCTGTTGTGATAGATTGAGGGGTAAGAATCGGTTTGTGCGGAGGTGTATTTGAAAAACTCACCATATTGGTCTCACTTCCTCCGTTGGTTATGAAGATCTGAGTATTGGCTGAAGGATTTGATCCCTGGAAAAAGTTCAGATTATAAGTATATATTCCTGGAGGTAAACTCGCCGTCGTGGATGTTGGCAATCCCGGCTGTCCTGACAATGTTCCGTTTGGAAACGGCACGCCTGTCCCTGTTGCTGTATCTGTAATGGATAAGATGGCCGAGGTATTGGCCGCATAATTATTCAAAACAAAATATAGCGTGGAAGCTTGGCTTATGACAATAGTTCCATCGCTATGGGATGTACTATTGGCGTTTGGAAGCTGTAACGACAGGTTGTTAGGCTCATTGATATAGTTCAGGTCACTGCTTACCAGCTGTCCATTGATAGAGTTAATGGTATTGATGAAATCCGGGTCATCACTGTCCACGGTGGTTTCGAGATAGATAAGCTCAGAAGAAGCTATATCGGCCGATGTCAATGTATAGGGAGTTCCGTAAGTGGTAACAACCGTGTTATTGTTGTTTATGACCTCGTAAGTTGTTTTTGTCAGTAATCTGTTTCTGAATTTGGCAGAAATGACAACCCGGCCATTTCTGTTATTGAAGTTAGGTAACGATGATGTCTTTACCAGTATTTTTTTGCCTATATCGGCACCCGTAGGCTGATAGGTATAAAATTCTCCTCTGTTGTTGTACATTGTATATTCTACCGGGAGAAAGGTTCTTTTTCCGGTTGCCGTCTCTGTAAATTCAGGGATAAGTTTAAATTTGGTCCAGTCAATTTGAGTACTGGTCCTTACTTTGACCACCACTTTTTGCTCTTGGTTTACGGATAAGGCCGTACTATTTACAACAGTATCATTGTAGATATCAGATTGCGAAATCGGAAAATCATATGATATACCGTCAATACTGACGGAGATCTCTGCATTGTCAGACAATGCGATCGGCTTGCTCAGCATTAAATTTAAAGTTCCATCAGCAGACGCAATATAACCGCTCGTGGCAACAGAAGGATCGTTTGCTTTTGCAGATCTTGGTGTAGTATTGACAAAATCCTCAAAGGAGTCATATCGGTCCAGGTTTCTGTTGTCACTATCCACGGCCGGAGATATGGATGTATTGTAAGTTACTTCAGGATTCCAGTTGACCTGGTCCAATGCCCCGTTATATTTTGATGATATTCTGAAGTAAAGCTTTTCTCCCTTGTTGATATTGATAACCTGGTCTGTGAAAGAATATATATTATAGTCCCCCGCATTGATATTCTGTACTAGAGGCATATCGGTCTTATACTGAAATGATACTGCCACACCATCTGCCAGACTGCAATCTTCATCAGCGCCACATTGAACATTTTGAAGGTTGAAACTGTTTTTTACCGTAACAGTTCCTGTTCTTGGTGCCACCCACACCCGTACAACATCGTGCAACGGGTTCTGTTCAAGCATCGTTTTCTTTTCAGCTTTGTCGTTGTCATCGAATAAGGATGTCGACGGCTGGGCTCCCGAGGATGTGATATTGATAGGATATGGTGTCACCCCACTATCTGGATTGAATGTTGGTATACCTCCTACAATACTGTTGAAGTATACTTTGCCATCTTTCACGAAATCTATTAGCTGATCGTTGTTGAAGTCCATAAAATAGGATTTCGTCGAGCTGGTGCTGTTGGAATAGTCAAAACCCACATCTGCACTTCCGAAGGTTGCGCTAAGCCCAACGTTCCAGGTATCGGATGAACTTTTCCCAATATTGGAAAGTGAATTCAGTTTTATCTTTGCTCCGAAACTTTGGGCGCCATTCTCTGCCTTGGACATATTTTTAGAATAATAGATACCGTCATCCTGCATATAGACCCTGTCCGGAAGGTTGTCTCCATCAATGTCTATCGCCATGATCTGGGTCTTGGAGTTACCTCTTGAATAACCTCCCAATGCCCCAAAAGTCCCTTTATTGAAACTTAATATAGCTTTATCATCGGGAACGATCGCAGTTACATCTCCTATACCGACACCGATCCTGAAGTTCCCTCCCAGATTGCTTGAATAGTTACCGCTCAGTAACGAATATCCTCCCTGAAGGGACTGTGCCAATCCCGAAAAATTTGCAATGTCAGGTGCTGTCCAGGTCTGAGGTGTCCCGAAGATCTGGGAAGGTACCTGATTGTATTCTATCTTATTGGTGTAAAACTCCTGATCAGCGGCATCCAGCTCTTTGATATCCGAAAGCAGCTGCTTTTTGAACGCTCCCGTAACATAGGAGAACTGATAGGAACGTACTTTTTCTGTACCGTATGAAACATTGATACCTGTAAGCCTTTTTGAGACCACTTTCAAAAATCCTAGCCTTCCATCGATCTGTACATCTTCTCTGTCAGAATCCGTAGAGAATGTAACAGAATAATGCTTCGGAGGATTATCTGTTTCATGCAATGTATAGTCAATCCGGCTTGGATAGATCTGTTGCCCTCCGTTTGCTGTACTTCCCGAATAAGGCGTTCTGTCATAAAAATATTCAAGGTAGTTCTTATTGGTGTCTACCGTTTTATATAAAGCCCAATGTCCAATATTGCCATCCGCATCCTTAAGCACATAATCCTGTTTTATCCCTGCTTCATCTCCACCGAAATAAGATCTTGTGCCATCTTTGGAGATCACGATCCAGACATAGTCCTTAGGATTGGTACCTTTTCGGATGATCTTATTGTATGCTCCTTCTATTCTTGGATGAAACTGGCGGTCGGAAGTTCTGTTCTTTTCAAAACCCTCATTCCTGTTAGGCATTGCATACACGCCGGAACTGGCCTCAAATGCCAATTGTTCTCCTCCCAAAGTGTAGAGTTCGGTCTCGACCGTTTGATCATAGGTAGGTACTCCCCAACGGGTATCAATAGTAACCGCAGGAACAGAAAGATCCCAGCCCATTCCCATCCATCCGTTTCCTCCGTCACTGTTGTAATTGACAGATAGCGAGGGCTGCATCCCTTGTCTTCCTGCAGGAAGCTTTATCGGAAAACTGGTATTTACACTTCCCTGATTGTTGGGGGCAGGTGCAGATAAACTCACGATTCCGGAAACGGGGTCGGCCGCTTTGATGTCCTTGATACTGTTCGGGGCGTAGCTTCCTGTTTCAGGAGATTCCGGGACTTTGATGATCCCGTTGATCATATCTGTAAAATGTGTCGTTTTGGAAACGAGTATTTTTTTATCAGATACCAGTGAGTCTTTCTCCAATGCTATCCATTTCTTTAAGACCCTGTCAAAGAAATAGGTTTTGATATCCCTTTCAGTATAACCTGCAGGTATCTTGTTCTTGTCATATCCCAATGTTACTTTTGCTGGCACTTTGAAATGCTCACCGTGAGGAAGGAAACGATAGCCTGCATTTTCAGAAGTTACATTGACCATTTCCGGGGATAAGGCCGGAATATCCAGAACTTCCAGTGGAGTGATGCTGAAAACTGTATTTTCAGAAATACTGCCGGCAATTGTTTCCAGTCCGGCATTTCCTATGGAGAAATTTTGTTTTTGTCCTTTGAAGAATTCTTTGGTTATAGTTCCGCTTAATGATCTGTTTACATTATTATCATAAGTAATTGAATTTTTAGAAGATGCTATCTTGAAACGCACATTTTTTACTCGATAAGTATAATTTGCATCCGGAGATATAGTAAACAGTATTGTATTGAGCCCTTTTACCAAAGTTCCCGGCTTTACCGGCTCGGACTGATGGGCCCAACTTTGATTGTGCTGCGTACTCGATCCTCCGGAAAACCTTTCATCGTTCACCACTTTGCTGATACCTGAGTAATCAGAAACTCCGAAAAGGTCGTATTCCAAAGTGACGGTTCCGCCCTTGGGCAGCTCATCGACCGTAATGTTGAAAATATTATCAAATACCTGGTCTATAGGATGGTCTTTATCTTTTCCGATGATCCCTTCCTTGATATCAGAATTATAATAGACCGAAGAAAAAGGTTCAGACGAAACATTAGTATTTGATATGGTTTTAGCAGGAACACTGAAAGAAGCGTTTCCGTTTGGCTGTTCAATTTTCCCGGAGAGTGGATTATTTCTGGTTTCAGAAACAGCTGGTCCGCTATCATTTGAACCTCCTTTTGTCTTAGGTGAATAATTATAACCATTATAAGAATTCTTCGAACCTGACTCCGGGCTTCCTAAATAGCTTGCGTAACTGTAACCGTACACCTGTGTCCAGGAAATAAAAAATATCACAAAACGAACCAATTTTTTCTGGTTGCGGATGTAGCTGAATATATTAGGTTTCATAGTTTCAGGTTATTAGTTGATGATGAGTTTGAATGTCTTTTGCTGGGTCACGGTAACGACCTTAACGATATAGGCACCTTGAGAAAGAAGGTGGTCTTTGATATCATAAGAAGACTGCCCGTTGAATTTTCTGGAAGAGATCAGCTTACCGGACATGTCGAATATTTTTATATCTGCATCTTCCGGCTGGTCCAACCGTATCCTGATGGTGAAATCCTCACCCACCAGTGTAGGATTCGGATATAGCACGATACCGTTTTCAATGCCTTTCGTCACTTTCAGGCTTTCCGTTTTGTTACAGCCATCAGTCGTTGTTACCGTAACGGTATATGTTCCCGCCTCATAAAGCTTCACTTTCGGAAGGGAGCTGTTGAATCCGTTTTCAGAGATCCATTGATAGGTCGCACCTGGATCTGTGATATTCTGTGATGCATCCACTTCCACATAACCCTGACTCCCTATCTCGTGTTCATCTCCTAAATTGAGATTGATATCGCTGAATGAGTTGATGTCAAATTCATAGGTTTGCTCATAGGAAAATGCATCCTTTATTTTTAAGGTATAATGTCCGATTTTAAGCTGATCATAGGTGATCTCGGAACTTTGAATGGTCATATTTGCCGAGTAATTATTGTCTCCGCTCAAATCAAGCTGATAAGGTGCCTTCCCTCCCTTAATGTTAAGAGAAAGCTTCCCGCCAGAGATTTTACAGGAAGGCTGTATCAAGTCATACAACGCAAACATTTTACCCGCCAGGGCAAAGCTGAAAACATCCGTACCCGAAAGGTCCTTATCGAAATAAACATCCGGGAACAATGCTTCTCCTTTGCTGTTGATCTGATCTGCAGGAATGGCATCGGACTGGGCGGAGAAATTTCCGTTTCCACCTCTGTCAATGATCAACCATACATTTTTGTCTGCAGGTATATCTGTAAAAATATCTTTGACATTGAATGACACCGATGTTTTGATGCTCTGACCCTGCTCTAGGGTCAACCTCGCTTTCCATTGGCGTCTTATGGGCTGGAATCCAAAATTTTCTTCCCCGGGTTTCAGCTCTTTACCATTATCTCCCCAAAGCAGAAAACTCTGGTCACCGAAAACGGCACTGTTCTTTTTATTGCTGATCGCTAGATTTCCGGCTGCAATGACCAGGCGTTTATTCTCCGAACTGTTAGTGGATTGCTTCTGATATAGAGCAGAAAAGTCGTCTCTTCCAATTCCGGTGATCCTGTTCGGAAAATCATCATGATCTTCCTGCTTCCATACTTTTTTACTTTTTGAGCTTAGATATTCTGTATAAGGCAGGCTGATTCCATATTTTATGGAGAGATAGGAATTGATGCGATTACGTTCGTTCATCGTGAGGATCTTCTCATATATGAACAATTCAGGGAGGTTTCCTTTAAAGAGCTTCCATGAACTGTTGCCCCGAATATCTTTTCCGATGTACATGGTACTCTTCCCGGTATTGCCACTTGCGAAACCCACTTTTTTTGAGGGAACATCGAATTTGGAGTACATACTGAATGAGGCAATGCTGTCCAATTGGTTGGGATCGGCATATTCCAATGCATCACCATTGTAGCGGAAAACATTCGCAGTACTGTAATAAAGCTCTTTCTCGCCGGAATTGTCCGTAGTGTAGACAGCGCTTTCCTTATTGAGGTCTTTATTCTGGAACACCGTGAAAATACTTACCCTGTTGAGAAGTTCCATCAGGTATTTTAGTTTCAATGACGACCTTTGTCCGTCAAATGAAAAGCTGTCGTTGTAATTGAGCAGAGTATAGGTAGGCCTACTCTGTGTATCAGGAGCCTGTACCTGATGATGGCCATAGCCGAGATCCTGATAATAAGGCAGGTTGGTGTTATCCGAATCTGCCTTCAGCCATAGGCTGACACCACTGACGCCTCCCGGGGACTGCGCTCCGACTGAGATGGAATAAAGAAACAGGATAAAAGGTATAGATTTTCTCATCTTCTTGATTTTTATTGGATGATCAGTTTTTTGGTCTCTCTGTAGTTGGCAGTCTCAATGGTGACCAGATATGTACCTGATACCATTTGATCTGTAGATATTCGATTCATGTAGACCCCGGAAGGGAAATTCTCAGAACTTTTATTTCGGTAGACCACTTTTCCGGTCATATCCGTAATCGTTACACTTACCACTGAAGCAGTACCTATTTTATAGGATATGTTGACCTCTGTCTTGGCAGGATTTGGATACAGCACGACATTATCAAGCTGTTTCTTTCCAATATCATTTCCTGAAGGGGAAGAAGTGCCCGGATCTTCCGATGTTGATGACCCCACAGGCCGGTCCGCCTGCGAATGATATACGAGAATAGGGTCTGACATATCACAATCAGGGTCTATGTAAGCAGTAAAACCTGAGCCCTGTTCAGCGGTGAAGCCTACGGTCGCAGAACCGCCCGATGCATCGGGAAGTAATGTCACGGATTGCGAGGCTTTATAGACAATGCCCTGTGCCGCACTCTTGATCACATTGGAGGCTTTGATCTGTTTTGCCGTTCCGACAAAATTGGATGTCTCTATATTATCCTTTTCCCTGGTCAGCACATACAGGTCATCGGTGTAGCAGAAAGATATCCCTGAAATAATGAGGGAATAGTTCTGGGAACCGGAAGATAAATTTCCTTTATGCTTGATGATAATCTGGTAAAGCCCATCAGGGTTGTCGATCTCCACTTTTTCGATATTGTCAACCTTATTATCGGAATTCCGGGTGGCTGGGGCGGTCAGATCCTGCATTCCTCCCAGCTTCCACGGATAAAAGGTCTGGGTATTGCCATTATTATCTTTTTTCAGAATGGTAATATCAAGGTCATTGACCAATGCCGGGGTCGGATCATCGATAGTGTTATCTCCGATGCTTCCTTCAGGGTCTGTCCAGGCCAAAGTTGCAACTAGTGGTTGATTCTCAAATTCAGATGCCACGACATATAGACGATATTCCCCGCCTTGCTGAAGGTCACTTTCTTTTATGAGTGCACTTTTACCATTGTTGTAGATAAGCCTGGCAGCACGTTCGGTATCCATCAGCCCCCAGCCATAGATATAATCCGGTCCGGGTGTTCCCTTGTCATTAGCTGTGTGTGCAACCAGCCCACGTATGGATGAAGACCGGAGCGGGGCAAATAATTGTTGCTGGATACTCATATAATATTGCTGAAGCAATAGTATTGCAGCGGATACAGAGGCTGTTGCAGAGGAAGTACCGTTATATGTGCCGTAGGCTGAGTTGTAGGTTTCGATTGCAGAGAATACACCTTGTCCCTGAGCGGCAATATCCGGTTTGATCCTTCCGTCATCCGTACATCCGTAGCTGCTGAAAGAGGAAATATTGAAATCAGAATCTCCCGAAGGATTATCATTTTTATCCGCCGAAGTGACCACCAGGACATTTTTTGCGATTCCGGCCCCTTCCAACAGGTCATATCCGTTCTTTGCCGTTACCTGCGGAACGATTGTCGGATTCAATCCCCTGGCATTTCCAACGGCCTTTACGATCTGGAAATAGGGAGCATTGTACATCACTTTGTCCCAGTCCCTCGATGTTTCATTGTACTTCCCGAACTGGTAGGTCTGGTAATACATCGGGTCGAAACCATAGCTGTTGTTGGCCACCATAAGGCCTAAAATGGACTCTTCTGCCATTTCCTTTACATCGTCCACCCAATCGAACGCCTTTGCCGTCGCATCATATGCCACTCCGGTCGCTGGCGTGTTGCTGTAATTATTTCCGATCATCGTACCCATGATATGGGTACTGTGACGCGATATCGTCTGATTCTGGGAGGCATCATAGGTTGCTTTCCCTGCGATTAGCTGATGGTTCAGTCTCGGTTTGGAATAATCCCATTGTCCGATGCGCATTCCCTGACCGGAAATGTTCAACCCTAATGCGCCACCGCCATAAAAGCTATTTGCCTTGATCCTTTTTGATGCGGCTGCGTTAAGGGTGGTGTAATATTGGGGATTGCCCTGTTCGTCTGCTCCGATGAGCTGCTTGTTGTTATCACCATCCGTGATAAATTCTTTATAACCTTTCGCCTTGAGATTCTCGATCTGCGAACTTTTTAGCGATCTTGCCTGTCTTTGCTGTACAATGATCTTCTCTAAAGCGTCCCTGTTGACTGTGATCTTCGATCCGGTATCTTGGGAAAATACAGAGCAATAGAAGGACACAGCAACGAGAATGCTGTACTTGGTATTGATTTCCATAAGAAAAATGTTTTTTTGATGTAAAAAATATATTCCCTATTTGGAATTTTTTTCAAGTTGTTCCACTTTTTGTAGCAATTGGTCGATCATTTTCTGCTGTTGCCCAAACTGTTCGATAAGAATCTTGTTCTTCTTATTAAGGTCAATACTGTAAAGCGTAAGCTCTTCAACTTTCTCCAATAGCTTTGCATCCATCTCGCCAAGGTTGAGCCCGTTGGTCACCACTTCTTCTGCGGAAGGAACGTTCGGAAGATGTCCTTTTTCGTTGATATGTTTTTCAACTTCCTCCAGAGTTGCCAGTCTGTAATCTTTCTTGAATACATGGTCTGCCCAACCATTAGCAGAAGCGATGTCCACTTTAACTTTTTCAGTTCTAACACCATTTCTTACAAATAGTCTGTAATCATTACAATCCGGACAGGAAAGATTGGTGGATGTCCCCAGGAATAGTTTTCCGTTGGCCTTGAGAGAGAAAAATAATTCATAGACAGATGGCGATGTTACACCGGAAACATCCAAAACTCCTGGATTGTTAGGTTGATATTGTCCATAACGAAGAAAAACAAGTGAAGCACCACTATCTACATTATTTGAATCATTTCCTACAAAAAATGCATCACTATTAATGTTTGAAATTATTTGTGTTCTTCCATATGCTTTCAATGCAATGTCTGGATGCGGCAGACCTCCAATACCTATCTTACCGGCAGAATTGACCCTCAATCTTTCTTCATTATTAGTTTTGACAACAAGATCCTGATTGTCAGAAGTTCCCAAATAGTTGATGGATGGATGTGTTCCCGAATTTCCGGTCGTATTCCACGCACTCTGGTCTGTAGTGCTTCCCTGCAACTGTACGTTATTGAAACGCATTGTGCCGGTGGTAAGGGTGGCACTCCATCCGTAGATTCTGAAACGGACGGTGTAGCCTGCTGATACAGAGACATCGGGAAAATCCCAGTTTATCGTCTGCATACCCGTTGGTGGGGTGAAATCATAGAACTGTGAGAAAGTTCCTGTTCCGGTATCCATTGCTATTCTTCCTGATAGTGGTCCATTGTCACTTCTCCTTGTATCAAAGGAAAACGAAGAAAGGTGCATCTGATGACCTCCCGATGCAAAAACCGTAACTTCTACATATTTGTTTTCGTCTATTGTGGCATTCGTAGACCAGTTGCTACTGTTAAAAGCAGCCAACGCCACTGTACAATTTGTTCCAATTCTGTTTAACGGTGAAACAATCGTATTGGGATTTTGCACTGTAGGGGTATTTCCGGGCGTGGGACAAACCTCTCCGCCTGTAAACTCAAATTTAAATATCTGTGCCGAAAAATAGAACGGCAAGAGTAATAGTAATGTAATGAGTACAGATTTTTTCATATCAGTATTGTTTAATTGTGAGATTGGTATGTTTTTTAAGAATTTCATTAGCTAGGCATAACTAATGTAAGCTGCTTTTCGTTCTATCAACCCTAATATGAAACTGCTATTTTAGCAATGGATTCGATTAGGTTAAAACGTTACTATTTTTATGTCCATCAAAATCAATATATTTTACACACGGGAAGAAATCCCCATAAAAAAAGAGTTTGTTTTTTTTACTTTGCCATTCTTTCTGCTAATTCAGAACAGCTTTTTCCAAATATGTGATTAAAATACTATTAGAAAAATTTGAATATAGTAATCTGGTAAGAAGCTATTTAGAATTTTTCCAATGTCCACCATGTTTAACTGGAGGATCCTCCTCCTCTTCAAGATACTTCGTAGAGGTACTGTCAGATGGGACTTCAAAGTTGCTTTCAGAAACGGTGTCCTTATCCGCAACCGAGGACTGTTTTGCCGATTTTGCAAATTCGCTGGCATTGTTTTTTTCTTTTTCCATAGCTTCTTCAGTATCTCTACAGGAAGTGAATACAATGAAAAGTGACAACAAAAGGATAAACTTTTTATTCATATCTACTTGATTTAAATATTAAATGGTTTACCCGGTACCGGATTTTTTGTAAGCTTATGATACGAATTTAAAGATTAAAGGCATACACCAACAGAGAATCTTTGGCACGATTTATAAATGGCATGGCACGATTTACAAATTGTACCAAAATTATATTATTGATTATCAATGTGTTTAAATCAAAATATATTAATAAATCTTTAATTTATGATTCGTTGTATTCTTAGATGATTTTTGATAAATTTGATAACTAAAAAACACCAATGATGCTCTTATTATACCGTGCTTTAACGGTAATTCCCTTATTTCTGATAATACTTTTGAAAGGGCAGGGGGATCCTGTTTTTAAAAGCAATTCGTATGCTGAATTAAGAAAATACTATGAAGAAATGCCCGAAAATGACAGGAGGGCAATGCCATTTATCAAAATATATTTGAAAAAGGCAAAAAAGGAAAATGATTTCAAGAAAATTTATCAGGGTTATCAGGATGCTGTATTTTATTCGAGAGACAAATCCCTGAAGCTTAAATATGCCGATAGCTGCGTCAATTATGTTTTAAGGTCCCACAACAATGAACTGATCAGTAATGCTTATTTGGAAAAAGGAGTTATCTACTATTTTTTCTATAAACAATATCAACCTGCTTTAAACGAATATCTGAAAGCATACGAGTATTCCAGAAATATTAAAGATGAATTCTTAAAATATAGAATTATTTATCTTTTGGGGGTCGTTAAAAGTTACCTCGGATATTATGATGATGCGTTGAAGCTTTTTAATGAGAGTTCGGAGCACTTTCAGTCACTCATTAATGCCGATATCCATCCTAATCTTATATATAACAACCGAAAAGGTTACTATAACAGTTTGCATCAGCAAATTATTTGTTATCGTCAATTAAAGGATTATTCTAAAAGCGACTCACTTATTCAACTCGGCTTGGCCTCTATCCCTAGTTCCGGTGAATACAATTTGGAGACAGCATATTTTCATAAATGTCTTGGCATTTCCGATTTTAGGAAAAAGAGGTATCAAGAAGCGATTGACAACTTAATGTTGGCTTTACCGGAAATAAAAAAAATTGAGGATTTTACCTGGACCTCGGTGATATACTTTTATATAGGACAATCCTATGAAAAAATGGATAAAGAGGCTCTGGCCGTTCCTTACTTTATAAAAGTAGATTCCATTTTTCAAAAGGAAAAGTTTATTATTCCCGAGCTAAGGAGCAATTATGAAAGTCTGATCAACTATTACAACAAAATAAAACATCCTGAAAAGGAATTATATTATACTAAACAATTGCTTGATGCAGATAATATAATCAATAAAGATTTTCAATATATATCAAACAAAATCCATAAAGAATATGACACGAATGCTTTATTGGAGAAACAAAAGCAATTGGAAAGCAAAAATTCTGTTGGTCAAATATCACTCATAATTGCTATTGCATTAATTCTTGGTCTGTTGGTAACTATCGTTTACCGAAATAGGAAAGAAAGGACGGTCCAACGCAAATATGAGGGCTTAGAGAAAAAGATAGTTGAAAATGAAAAATTGTTAGCTACTTCTTACTCTGTTAAGGAAAATAAGATCGAAGTTCCGGAGATAATAATAAACGATATTTTGCAAAAGCTCGATGATTTTGAGAAAAGAAGGGAATTTAGGAAAAAAGGACTTACCCAACAAGAACTTGCCAAAAAATTCAACACGAATACTACTTATCTTTCCCAGGTTATCAATGAATATAAAGGCAAAAAATTCAATAGCTATATTAATGAATTACGTATTCAATATATCACTCATCAGCTATATCACGACCATAAACTTCTTGATTATACCATTGAAGCTTTGGCAAAAAAATGTGGAATTACGTCACGTCAGAATTTTTCAGAGCTTTTTCAGGAAATAAATGGTATTCGCCCTGCAGATTTTATCAGGAAGAGAAAAATTGAAATGAAAAGATCATCTAAATGAATTTTTTTATATTACAAATATCACTACTTAAAGAAAGAAACATTTTCTGAATGTCTGATTGATTGGAACCCCATATACCTATATCTTCTCCATAGATGCTGCATTCATATTTCTAATCCTGAAAAATTGAAGGAGGATCTGCCAAGTGATCAGAGGTTTCGTATTTATTCTCAATATATTCAGAGCAGAGTTGGTAATGAGACCTTTACTCCTCATATCGGATATCCTTCGATCAGCTCATATATATTACTTAATAACAATGTTGATGATATTTAATTTGCGTCATCGGCCCAGCCGTAATAATTACCTCATTTTATCTTCTTGTAATTATTCCAGTTCGCCTTATTGGAAACATAGACTTGGGTATCCTTGGGAAGGGTAGTGACACTATTTTCGTTATAACTTTCCACAGCACGAGGCCGAGTGCAAATAACCCTGAAGACGGAAAAGGGGGATCGATAGATATCTTATTTTATTAGTTCCAAGACTTTTTCAAGATCACGGTCTCTTTGGGTTACAATATCCTGCGGATCATATTCAACGATATGGTCCGGTATGATTCCTCGTCCATGATTTGGATTTAAGGCTACAGATTCAACACGCATCCAGGGAAAATCGATCATTACCTTTGAATTTGGTAATGTCAGTTCCTGCATCACCATACCGTTGCACCCTTCTTCACCTCCGGCGGTTTCTCTTCCAATGAATTTTACATTCTTACGCTGTGATTTTAATGCAGCAGTAAACAGCGCACCCGAAGAAAATGTGGCACCATCGATTAAAACGTATAGATTGTTCTTAAAACGATGGTCTTTTGCCAATTCAAGAGGACCATACACGGTACCCATTGCCGAGGTGGTCTCCACATGATACCATGACCCCTCTTTATTAGCTATTTTATATCCTCTTAGAAAGCTCTTCATTCTTTGCTTGTCAAAATAGTTCACGGATTTACTTAAAGTGGGGTTTGGAAGACGTGACTTAACATCTTTAATGATATTAAAAGGAGTATCTGCTAGATAGGATAACAATTGTATCGCAACACGAATGTCTCCGCCAGTATTGTGGCGCATATCCAGTATCAGGTTTTTTATTTTTTTATTTTCTATCTCTTTAAATGCTTGTTTATAGACAATAGTATCCTCGTACGAAAAAGGTTTGGTTTCAAATAATGCTATCGATGAATTATTAAAAAAACGAAGCTTAAGATTTCCAGTGTTTTCAGCAGTGGTCCAGTTTGCATAATTGTCAAAACTGGAAGATACAGGCTCGTTCGCACTTTTTGTATTTGTATCTATGGTCAGATCCTTAAGCAACCCCTGGACAGTTCGTACTTGCAATTTATAGTCGCCCTGCCAATGGTAATATTTATTACAGGCATCTTCAAAACCATCATACTCGCTTAGGAACAGTTCTTTAAAGGTTTTATTATATCCGTCAGTAGAATACAGGTCAGAACCATGGCTAATAATTTCTTCAACAGCTACATTATTGATACTAATGATTTCGTCACCGGTATTGACAGCTTCTGTTTGATGATTAGTTACAAAAACCTTCCCATTCTTAACTAGCACTTTAAACGGTAAATGTGCCGGATAAAGACCAGAAGGATATTTGTATCCTCTTGAGTGCTTGATCTGTGTATGTCCACACCTCAATTTACAAATGAAAGGGTAGATCTGGGAAATGAATTCACCCTCATAAAGCGGTTTGGTAAGGGAGGAGAATGTCTGGGCATAGACTTTCCGCAGACTATCTACAGGTGTAAAATAACCATATCCCGGATGCATCTCTTTTATAGTTGACCATAGGATCTCCAGGTCTGTCCGCATGTTTTTCACAGATAGTTTTACTGGAACAATATCTTTATTAATAGACTTTTGAATTTTCTGTTGACCTTTAGCATATTGGGTAGACCCTAAGAACAAAGTAATAATGATAAACAATATTATTGGGGGTTTTCCGTATGCACCAGTTCTCATTTGGACAGTATTAATAATTGTTATTTGTTGACAAATATAGCTCAATCCAAATTCATAACGTATGGATGTTTTTAATTGTTTAAAACGTTACTGTTATGATAATATTTTTCACAATACCTTACACACCCTTCTGTATTCCTCAAAAGCATTCCCAAACTCCTCCGCAGCTTCATAATGGCTGATCTGATATTCTTTATTCACACCTGTGGAGTTGGAGGGTCTAAGTCGTCCGTACTGAACCACTGGGATGATGTGTGATGATCTCTTTCATAAAACTTGATTATTAGATTTCACTATTCCGTAAAGCTGCAAAAATGTTGGTTGATAGCAAAGGGCATGATCTCTTCTAGGAATAGAGACTATTCCCGCCATTAAGGTTAATGCTCACATTTTCTTGTACAATGAGCATAAGTTTTTTATTTTGGCAGATGTGCTATTAATTCTATTTCTAATTTTGCTTTGGGCATGTACAATCTTTGTATTTGGATCCAGGTAGCGGCAGGAAAATCATTCTGATAATATTTTTTTCTCACATAATTCAATTTTTTCATTTTCTCGATATCAGTGGTGTAGAGATTTTCTTTCACCACATTTTCAAAGGTGGCTCCAAAACTGGCCAAAGAAACTTTCAGGTCATTGTACACGGATGCGATGCCTTCCGGGGTAATGTCATTGGTTACAGCACCTGAGATATAAAGAACATTATCCACTTTTAAAACTTGACAGTAACCTGCAATTGTATCTTGTTTTAACTTGTTGTTGTTCCAATGCCACTTTTCTTTTTTCAAATGCCTTTCTTGTGAAAAAGTATGGTTGAAAAGTAGTAGAAGTGGAAGTAAGATAATGTATTTCATATAATAGGATTTAGATATACGAAATTAATGAAATATTAAACGGCATTATATCTTTTGATAGGATGTCACAAAAAATCCCGACACTAGTCAGGATTTCAATTACATTCCAGATGTATCCGGAAGTTGTAAGATAAATACGATGTCAAAGGTTATTTGAAGTTTGCGATTGTAAAGTCAAGTAATAGGGATTCTTGAAAATATAGTATAACCAGATTGAAAAACAATGACTCATGGATCATTTTTGGGTATTTTTACTGCATAGGATTATTTGACAGGAAACTCTGGTCTCCTCATTTTGTATTTGGTTCCGTTCAATGATTCCAAAAAAGAGATCAGCGCAGACTTCTCATCTTTTGTCAGTTTTAATGGTTGCATCAGAGAGTCGGTGACAGGGTAAAACGGGTCTTTCAGTTTCTGTTCAGGTTTTGCATCGATCATGTGCATGCCGCTGTTGTAGACATTTACAATACCTTCCAGCTGGTCAAATAAGCCATTATGCATCCACGGCCGGCTTAGGTTGAGGTCGCGCAATTGGGGTGTTCTGAATTTACCGACATCTTCGGCCTTCTTTGTCACGTTATAAAGTCCCAGATCTTCATATTCTCTCTTGTAATAGGTCAATCCGATGTTGTGGAAGGATTCATCGGTCAGATTTTTCCCATTATGACAATTCATACAACGTGCCTTTGTACGGAATATGTGCATGCCGTAGATTTCCTGGTCTGTCAAAGCATTATATTTGCCATCAATGAATTGGTCAAATCTGCTGGGTTGACTTTTGATGGTCTTTTGAAATTCGGCAAGTGCTTTTACGATTCTGTCATAGGTCACTTTCTCATCACCATAAGCGTTTTGAAAAAGAACTTTATAGTCTTTGATCTTCTGGATTTTTTTAGGAAGAACTTTTACATCCATCGCCATCTCGTGATGTGCGCCAAGCGGTCCGGAAGCTTGTTCTTCCAAAGATCTGGCTCGTCCGTCCCAGAAAAAAGCTTTTCGATCAGCAATATTGTAAAGAGATAAGGTATTTCTGTTTCCCATTAGATGGTCATTTCCCAATGCGATGCGCCTTCTATCTGTCCATCCCATTTCTGGATCATGACAAGAGCTGCACGAGATCTGATTGGAATTGGAAAGTTTTGGGTCAAAAAATAACATTTTTCCGAGAATGACTTCCGGGCGTTCCTGTTCTTTGAAATATAAGGAATCCCGTTTGATGGAAAGTAAAGTAAATCAAAATAATATTTATTTTCCACCTTTATTATCCTTAATTTTTACCTTTATTTAGACTTGATTAAAATAATGTGATTTTTATCATTTATATTAATTTCTTTCATATCCTAATTTAATTGTATTGTTGTAGAAAATTATGTACACATGAGAAATTACGTTTATTTATTTATTTTCCTAAGCGCTTTTTTAGTTAATAGCTGCATTGATTCTAGTCAAGTTATTGCATTAGAGGAAGAAAATGTGAAAAATGTTGACTTTAAATCAAAATCTCGAGAAGAAAAGGCTTCATTTATGATTAAATGTTTAAGAAATCCAATAAGTATGGGTATGATTAAATTTGATCGTACTAACATTAAAAAATATAAAATTACTAACAAATCATTGGAAAAATTGTTAATTGAAAGTAGTTATACTAAGGATGCTTATTTTTATGGGGAATTTTTTACTATCAAATCTAGAGAAATAATTACAGATGATGTTTCTAAGAAACGATGGGAAACTTATTATTCAGCTGATAGTCAATTAAGTATGTTTACAGGGGCAATTTGCAGTAATTTGACTAACTGTTGGATTAATGATGCAAATTATTCTCCAAACCTATTACTTGATCATAACGCGGTACATCATTTGGTAGGTTATGGTGGTCCTTTCGGAGATAGTGGCACTTCATTTTACAGTTGGGATTTCGATATATACGGAGAATCCAATTATGCAGTTGAATCAGCTCCAACTGGTGAAGTTTTTCATCACTGGCAACCTTGGTAATGTATTCAAGATAGTTTTTGTTTTTGATAAAAATTACACATTGATTAGAAGATGACTTTGGCTCTCTAGTAACCAATTAGCAATACAATCAATGCTGTAAATAATAGTTAAAAGGATGGTTTTGCCATCCTTTTTTATTATTACTGGAACGCCTTATGGCTAAAAACTATTTTGTAAAAAAGGTTCAGCCGGATGTCCTTTCCGAAATTTTTACAATATCTCTAATCCAATCCTGATTATTAAATTTCTCAAATTTTCAGGCGCCTGATGCTTGAGCAAAAATTGATAGATCTAAAGGTTTTCCGTCCGTAGAAGATTCTGCAACGTAACGTGTACTCGGATAGATTCCAATATTTTCTCCAGCAGTTGTAGCTAGAGAGAGAGCTCTTGGGCCGGAAAGTTGTACCAATTTGACCTGTTCTATGCGTTCAAATCCTTGTCGGATGGCCGTATTCAAAACCAATTTGTCAAAGATGGCTTGAGGGTCAAGTTTGTAAATGAAGTTATTGGTAAAGCTAACACGCTGGTTGGAGTTCTTATAAGAATCTGTCAGCGCATAACCCGTGTCAGGGTCATATTTCTTTTTATCGATGTTGTTCGAGAGGTCGATTGTCGAACGCCATTCCAGTGGTCTTTGCCAAAGATTTGTTTTTAATTTGGAGCGTAATGATGCGGTGATCCGCTGATAATTTTCAAATTCGTCAGTGGGATTTTGCTTGGAATCCAAATAGTCCATATTGGCATTGATGCTCCAATTTTTATTGATGAGAAAACCTTTCCCAACATAATACTGTTTGCTAAAACCATCAGCCTTGAATCTCGCTTCCAAAGGTGAATTTCCTATCTTTCTCTCGATTTTGATGACACCCGACGTTAGATCTCCATAGGCAGCAGAAGGGATTCCACGGATGACTTCCACTTTTTCAATATCATTGGTCGATATCGTTCTCATATCTACACCAATGGCTGGCGTAGATCTGTTTTGAACAGCATAACCCATTTGTGCATCGTCAACCGAAGTTTGTAAGTTGGCATTGGTATTCCAAACGTTGTCATCTATCATGAACTGAGTACCCAATGATGTTGTATTGTAAGACGACGGACCACCTGGATTTTCTCTTAATAAAACTCTATTGGCTGTGCTGAGGTTGGGATCTCGGGACAATCCACCGGGAAGCAATTCCATCAGGTCTGCAAAACTGGAAGGCTGCAAATGTTCCATCGCTTGTCTGTTGATGACAGATTTGCTGGTCAGGCCTTTGCCTTCTTTTGCGGTAATGACAACTTCTGCAATTTTGGTTTCCTTTTTTAGCTCGGCAATATAGGTCTGCGCTCCCTCCACATGGATGTGAAGTTCCTTTTCATCGTAACCATCCAGCGTAATGGATAGGGTATGCTTTCCTCTTGAAAGATAGAGAACGGCAATGCCATCCGCATTTGTAATTGTATTTTTCTCTTGGTCTTGTTTTACGGTTGCATTCACCACAGGACTTTTCAGGTCATCCAAAACCTGAATGGTGATAGGGAAATTTTCGGATTGTGCTTGGACATTAATAAAAGCAAGACTGAAAAGAAATAAAAAGAAATATTTAAACACACCGGTCATTTAAAGATAGGGTGCAAAAATATTCATTTGATCAATTTAATCAAAGTTTATTTAGACTTATTTAAAATAAGAAACATGATTTTTGTCTTGTTTTGAGATCATGGGGTCTATTTTGAATATTTTTTTCACAATACCTTGCAAACCTTCCTATATTCCTGAAAAGCATTCCCGAATTCTTCCGCAGCTTCAAAATGACTGATTTGATATTCTTCATTTAAGCCTCTGGAATTAGAGGATTTAAGTCTGCCGTATTGAACCACTGGAATCTGAAAGTTATTTTTGATGCGCTTATCAGGCGTTCCGTTCTTATTCACTTTTGCCCGGGTTCTTTACCGCTGATTTAATCGGTAATTGAGACAGATCGTATTTTGGCATAAAGGGGCTATTGGAAGGACTAAGATAAAAATATTTGGTGGGATTTGAAAGATGATTGGCAATTGACGAAAATGGAAACAATATCAATCTCTTTAGGCAAAGGCAATGCAGAGATAAAAAGGTAAAATAACTTCTGTAATTTTATTCTCACAAAGTCATTTCAAATTTTATTTTTAGAAGTAAGCAAGTCGTTACAAAGTCAATCTGGCAGGGACTTGCAGAGAAAGTTTGAGCATATATTTGAGCTGTCCTCATTTCCCAAATAAAAAGCCCCTATTTAAGGGGCTTTCAGAGTGTTTATTGTGGTCCCACCTGGGCTCGAACCAGGGACCACCTGATTATGAGTCAGGTGCTCTAACCAACTGAGCTATAGGACCTCAAAATTTGGTTGAATTTTGTGTGTGCAAAAATAACAAAATTTATCTATCTACAAAACTTTTCAAGGTTTTTCTTGGCACAATTCTACCAATACCCCATTGGTTGATTTAGGATGGAGAAAGACAACTAATTTATTATCAGCGCCTTCTTTCGGTTCTTCAGAGATGAAAACAAAGCCTTCTTTTTTTAATCTTTCGATCTCATTCTGTATGTTTTCAACCCCAAATGCAATATGGTGGATTCCTTCTCCCTTTTTGTCGAGGAATTTAGCGATTGGACTTTCTGGTTTTGCGGCTTCCAAAAGTTCGATTTTGCTTTCCCCTATTTTGTAAAAAGAAGTTGTTACACCCTCTCTTTCTACAGACTCTCTTTTGTAATTTGATGTACCTAAAAGTCTGGCAAACAGGTCGTCAGAATTTTCCAAAGAATTTACCGCAATTCCCAAGTGTTCGATTTTCATTTTGAATTATTGGATTTTAAAAACTTTACCAAAGTTATTATTATTAATATTACTTCCAAATATTCCTCGAATTGAATTTTAATACTTATCTACAGATTATACAGTAGTTGCAAAATGGATGATTTAATAGAAATTGTTGGCAAATTTTATAAAGATTTGCTGAGCTACACGGTTGCGGGGATTTTAGATGGTGACGGGGTTTTAAAAAATCTTGATGAAGGTCAGGATTTGATAATAAAATGTTATTACTGATTTTTGTATTGTAGATTTTCTATAAGTGATTTGGGTGTGGAAACGCTAAAATATAATATTTAATATTTAACATAAAATAACTTTTTTTAAGTAAATTTTAATTTTTTGTGGCCTACTTATTGTTTGTTGATGAAACGATTCTCATGTTTAATTTGAGTTTTCATGGTTATTAGTTTTTACCCAGCTTCTGCTGGGTTTTTTTGTTGTGTTCCAGAATCTAATGATATTCGATTTTAGAACTGTATTCAGTTGATTTTCAATATCAATTGAATTTAATTTATAAAAACAAGGGTAGCTAAAAAACTTCTCTCGTTTATTTTTGAAGAAAAACATATTGCAAATGATTGAGAATTATAACAAGTGTTCCGGAGATTGGTGATGTACTAAATTAAGAAATTAATAAAAAGACAATTTCAACTTTCACCCAAAATATTGGGTAGGTACTAGATCTGAAAGAAAAAGGTAAAGATGATATCAAAAACTGCCGTACTATGTTTTAAAGTTTAAAATTAAATAGTTGTAACTTTACATTATACATAAAAAATGACAGAAAACGAAAAGCCATATGACAACTTCCAGATAGCTGTTCCAAAAGACTATGAGGAAATGTTTTCTCATTTTTATTTTGCTGAAAATACAACCGATAGAATTATTACCAAAACTTTACTTCCTTCTTACCAAACCATTTTGATCTTCAGTTTTGGGACACCGGCTTTTCTTTGTTCTAATGAAAATACAGAAATAGAGGTTGATAGATGCATGGTTTTAGGACCTATAAAACAGGCTTTTAATTATTCATTACCGCCAGGTTCCGGCATTCTGGTTGTGAATTTTAAAGACGATTCATTTTACAATTTCTTTGGCAATGCTGAAGTCGCAGAACATCTGCCTGTCGACCCGGATGATCTATTAGAAGAAAATTGTTTTACTTCTTTATGGACACAACTCAACAAAATAAAGGAAATTAACAATAGGGTAGAATATATTTTAGAATTCTGCAAACCATACCTGAAAAAGAGAAATATAATTGTAGAACAGTTGGCAAACTTCAATGACAGAAATTTAGATCCTATCAAGTCTATAGCAAACTTACAAAACCAGACTGAGAGAAACATCCAGCTCAACCATAGGAAATATTTAGGATATACCGCTAAAGAAATTAACCGATACCAAAGGTTCTTAAAAGCTGTAGAACTAATACAACGTGCTGCATCCAGTTCCACTAAAACAGATTGGTTTGAAGTCATCGACAAATGTGGCTATTACGACCAAAGCCAGCTTATTCACGATTTTAAACATTACCTTGATCTCAGTCCTACAAAATATCTCAAATTTCAACAGGATATTTGCGATCCAAAAGCTAAATAAGCATATTTCGTTTTCTTACAATTTTAGCAGATATTGCTGATCTACTTTTGTTCTATCAAAATTAAAATAATAGAACAATGAAACATTTAATTATTTATGCTCATCCAGGTCCGGAGAGTTTGAACAGCCATTTAAAGCAAACACTCATCGAACATTTATGGGACAGCGGACACGAAGTGGTGGTCAGGGATTTATATCAACTCAATTTCAGCCCGGTTCTTTCATTAGAAGATATGCAAGGACAGCGAATGGGAATAGTTGCAAACGATGTACGACAAGAACAGGAATTTATTGCCTGGGCAGACCACATTACTTTTATTTATCCTATCTGGTGGACGGGAATGCCTGCCATTATGAAAGGATTTATTGACCGCGTCTTTAGTTACGGCTTTGCCTATCGTTACGACCAAGGTGTACAAAAAGGCTTGCTTACAGGCAAACAAATAACCGTGATCAATACGCACGGAAAATCAAAAGCAGAATATGAGGAAATTGGAATGGATAAAGCGTTGTCGCTAACATCAGATAAAGGTATTTTTACTTACTGCGGTCTGGAGATCAACAACCATTTTTTCTTTGACAAGGCGGATAGACCATTACCGGAAAGCATAGAAAATTGGTCAGGCCAAATTATATCAACTTATAAGTGTAACCATTATGAAAAATAGAAGACTTAAAAGTATAGTACTTTGGTTTACTTTTTTACTTCTTGCAATTTCTGCGACTGTTTTTTCGCTTGAATATTTCAGTAATTATAAATCATCAGAAACTACCCATATTGATGCACCTGTCATCACAAGAAAGAGTATTGTAATTAATGCACCTGTTGAAAAAGTTTGGAAAGTTTTTAGCGATGTCAACAATTGGGATGCCTGGCAAAAATAGATTGTGACACCAAAAATTAACGGTGCATTTAAACCTGGTTCATCCTTTAATTGGAAAAGTAACGGACTGACCATAACTTCTACATTACAAACTGTAGAAATTAATAAAATGGTTGGCTGGTCAGGCCCCGCGTTTGGAGCATTTGCCATACACACCTGGTATTTTACAGAACATAACGGGCAGACAACGATCCGTGTAGAAGAAAGTATGGAAGGCTGGCTGGTCACATTACTGAAAAGTACCTTTCAATCCAGCCTTGATACCTCAATAGAATATTGGCTTGATGCACTAAAAACTGAAGCAGAAAAATAATTTATTTAATAACAATTAAAATGAAAAAAATGGAACAGACATCAAAAACACCTTTCGACAAATCGGCTTACGATCCACTATTATTTAAAAGCTACAAAATGACAAAAAAAATTATAAAATATGGCTTTTATACTGTTTTGATATACTTTGCATATGAAGGATTTATGTTATGGGAATAGATCTTATAAAAAGTTATTGAACAAGAATGCTGAAGTTTATACTTCAGCTTTTTCGTTAAGGTGGCTGTAAACTTTAATGTGACAAATAATTATATACCTTAAATTTTTCCTCTAATTAAGAAGGATGACAATTTTTCTGAAAAATAATGAAGGATTTTCTGTTGGTACATTAAAGTATACAGTTACCGCTTATGATCTTAACCAGTTTTTACCAAACCCTCGGTCGGAGTCCTCCCAAATTTCTTCTTGAAAGCATAAGAGAAATGCGACAGGCTTTCAAAACCTAGGTCGAGATAGATGGAAGACGGTTTTTTATTTTTACTTTCAAGGAGGTGCCGGGCCTCATTCAGTCTTTTATCCTGCAGCCATTTTCGTGGTGGCATTCCGAATATCTTCTGAAAATCCCTTTTATAACCTGAAAGACTTCTCCCGGTAAGCTGTGCCAGCTTTTCAACCGGCACATTGAAATGATAATTGCTCAACATAAATCTTTCCAGATCGATCTTGTAAGGCTCTGAAAAGTCGAATAGAAAATTATGGAGTTCAGGAACGGCAATCAGCATTAACTTGATGCCTTCCTTCACCTTTAACAGTCCCAATTCATCGGTCATTTCAGAACCAGAACTTCTGGCATAGGGAACGATCGACTGGAAATATCCGGTGAGAAACGCATTATTGGGGAGGCATAGATTCGGAGGTCCGGTGTATTTACCGTGAACTTCCATTTTATCCTCCAGCGCGATCTGGCGCATCAGATCCTCTTGCAGGGAGATGACGATCGTTTCATAATGACCATTTGGTCCAGGCGTTTTAGTCAATGTTCCAAGCTGATTTTTATGGATCAGCAATACATCTCCGGCGGAGATGCTGATATTCTGATCCGAGGTTTCCAGAACCATCTGTCCGGAGACCTGCAATACCAGGGTATGGTGATTCCAAACACAGGCCTTTTCCTTCCGTTCTGAGGAAAGGTAGGAGTAGAATATAACACCGGGAAGAATTTCTGCTGGACTTTCCATTTATCTTTGTAGGTAAGTACCACCTTTGATGGCACCTATTGCAAATGTAGTGTTTAAAATGTTCATCTCATCCGGGGTAAACACAATTTCCATCGCAGCGATATTTTCAGGCAGTCTTGACCTGCGGCTCATGCTCACCAATGGCATGATATGGTCGCCCTGTTCTTTTACCCAGGCAATCGCAAGCTGTGTCGGGGTAACATTTTTAACGTGAGCCATTTCTTTTAATACGGCCACTTTTTCAAGATTATGGATCAGGTTGTCACCCTGAAAACGGGAGAAGTGATTCCGATAATCGTCAACTGGCAACAGTGCCTGTAGGTCACCGGTTAAAAGGCCTTCTGCCGTATTGGCAAATGCTACGACGCTGATCCCTAATTCCTTAGCCGTCGGCAAGAGATCATTTTCGATCTGACGATCTGCCAGGGAGTAACCGATCTCCAGTGCACTGATAGGATAAACGCTGTTAGCTTTCCGAAGCTGATCAGCAGTGATTTCAGATACCCCGATATGACGTACCTTGCCTTCCTCCACCAGGCCGGCGATCGTTCCGATAATGTCTTCGACGGGCACGCTGTCGTCCATCCTGCAGGGCTGATACAGATCAATGGTCTCAATATCCAGACGGGTCAGCGAATAATTGACAAAGTTCTTGATTGCTACAGGACGCAGATCCAGCCCGATCCATTGACCATTATGGAAGATCGCTCCGAATTTTACACTGATGAAGGCCTCATCCCGTCTTCCTTTTAAGGCTTTTCCGATGAGTATCTCATTGTGGCCTGCACCGTAAAAATCTCCGGTATTCAGGAAATTGATGTCGCTGTCCAAAGCCTGATGAATGGTTGCAATACTTTCCGTTTCATCCGGTGTCGGCCCGCCCCAGACCGAAGACATTCGCATACACCCAAGACCCAGCTTGGATACCATAGGTCCATTCTGACCCAATTGAATTTTTGTAATTTCTGACATGTGATTGATTTAATGTAACAGGACAAAGGTCTCCATTTATCAACCAACTGACTTTCCTGTATGGTTCAATTTACTTTCCTGTATGGTTCACTATTATATCAATAAAGCAAGGTCATTGAAGATGTTCTCCTTACAATTTAACCTAAAAATTATCATTTTTCACAGGAGATCACTTCCTTCGCCAATTGCCTATTGCCCCAATGATGCAGATGTTTGATGAAGGGGATCAGTTCCATCCCGGTTTCGCTTAAAGCATATTCTACTTTTGGCGGTACCTCGTGGTACACTTTTCTGGTGATCAACCGGTCGTCCTCAAGTTCCCTTAAAGTCTGTGTCAGCATTTTGGTGGTAATATCTGGCAATGTCCTTCTCAGTTCTCCGTAACGTAATACTTCCTTGGAATTAAGGTGCCACAATATCCTTCCCTTATATTTTCCTCCGATCCGTTTGAAGGCATAATCCACACCACATTGCTGATCGATCTCAGCAGGTGCTATTTTATTTTTCATCTTTTTATAAATTTAATATATTGATTTTCAGTAATACATACCTTTTAGTTCATAGATTACCAAAAAGTACATACTTGTGGTAAAGATACCATTAAATTAATTTTGTATCATCATTTTAAAAAAATTAAAGATGCAACAATCAGATAAAAACAAAAGCCATTTTGGAAAAGATAAAATAATGAAAGCCGTGCGTCAGCATGAGTTCGGAGGTCCTGAAGTACTGATATATGAAGATGCTCCTGTTCCAGAATTAAACAAAGGAGTGGTATGCGTAAAAGTTAAGGCAATAGGCCTCAATCCCCCTGACTGGTACCTGCGTGACGGATACAAAATGTTACCTCCCGAATGGCAGCCGAAAGTTCCTTTTCCCATCATTCTAGGTACAGATATTTCGGGAGTCATTGAATCGGTTGCCGATGATATGAAGGAATTCTCAGTAGGTGATGAAGTATATTCGATGGTGAGATTTCCAAGCTATGGCCCAAGTCAGGCCTACGCAGAATACGTTAATGTGCCTGTGTCAGAACTTGCCCTAAAACCAGCCGGCATTGACCATATCCATGCAGCCGGAGCTCCGATGTCACTTCTTACCGCTTGGCAGTTTATGATTGAGGTCGGTCACGATGAGCAGAATCCACTTCAGCCGAATAAACACATACCGGTTCCTCTCGAAGGTAAAACCGTACTGATCAATGGAGCAGGAGGTGGAGTAGGTCATTTTGCAGTACAGATCGCCAAATGGAAAGGCGCCAGGGTGATTGCCGTAGCTTCCGGCCGGCAGGAAGAATTAGTAAGAGAACTTGGCGCCGATGAATTTATTGATTATACCAAAACAAATGCTGACGAAATCTTAAAAGATATCGATCTTGTTATTGATGCGGTAGGAGGGCCCAAGACAGGAAGATTTTTAAAGACATTGAAACCTGGCGGATCATTATTTCCGATCTTCCCTTTAGGGTTTTCAGATCGTGATGAAGCAGAGAGATTAGGGGTCAGTGTATCGGCGACCCAGGTACGTTCCAATGGCAAGCAGCTTGCAGAACTTGCAACGTTGCTTGATCAGGGAATCATCCGTGTTGTGATCGACAGCACGTTTCCCCTTGCTGAAGCCCGTCAGTCTCATGAAAGAGCGGCCAGAGGGCATATACAGGGAAAGATCGTCTTAACTGTAGATCAGTAATTATTGATCTAAACATTAAAAATAAGAAAGGCTTTCTTTGAATTCAGAAAGCCTTGCCTTATAGTAGTAATTCGATGAAAAAGACATTAACAGAAGAAAAAATACAGCTCAAAGAGCTTATAGACCAAGTATCCATTTTGGGAGACCAAAAAGATTTCAATAACCAGGTACAGCTTTTTACAGAGAATGCCCTATCAGAAACCAGAGCAGAGGGTAAAGTTATTATGGAATTAAAAGGACGCGGTGTTATGGCTAAGGCTTTCGCAGAATTTCTTAAAGATGTGGAGACCGTTTACCATTTTAACGGACAATCCGTATTTACCATCAAAGGAGATGAGGCCACCGGCATCTGTTATTGCCTGATCACATTGATCAGCAATCAAAAAGACAATAAGATCAGGACTACCATAGGAGCTGTTTACAATGATCACTGTGTCCTTCACGATCATCAATGGCTTATTGACAAGCGCATAGGAGATTTTTTGTGGCAAGAAAAATGCGAAATTCACTCTTCAGAACTATAGCGGCCATTCGAGATTAGATTCAGATGGGGTACTAGACAAATATTCGATACCATTACTGACTCTTGACTGTTAGAATAAAATTCATTTCTAAAATAATTTTAATTCTGACTTTGAAAGGGAGCTGATGGCTTTCATTGGCAGCTACACTATCTGCTGGGATTTTAAATACTTTGTTTCAGCCCAAATGATAAATCCAGCCATAGCTATCATAAGAAGGTTAAATGTAATATCGCCCGTTTCATGTCTAAGTATATGAAAAACAATTGCTGACAGCATCAAAAAAATGATTCCAATGGAGGAGAGGACCGTAATTTTACTTTTTAAACCAAAAATGGGAGATAGAACAATTCCAATACTTCCCAGAATGTCAAAAACTCCGGTAATAAGAACTAATTGGGGATCATCTTTGATCCAAGGAAAAGGAAGATCATCCGAATTAAAAAATTTCATCATTCCTGCCCATCCCAATATAAAAAAAAGGAGAACTTGAAATATCACCTTTAGGATGTTGACGGTTTTTTTTGATTTTGACGGCTTGTTCATAATTCTGTAGTTAAATATTAAAAACAAAATTATATATCTTTACTATCCAAAATATATTACTATGCTTTTGGATAGCGATTTCCAATAAGATAGTAATGACAAAATCAGACATATATGCTATCAAATGGTGGTTGCCCAAAAACAATGTTATCTATACAGGATGCATTAGAAGCTGTAGAAGGCCGATGGAAATTGCTCATATTATTTTCATTATCGGAGAAACCAAAACGTTTTAAAGAAATTTCCCGCGAGGTCAGAGGAATTACCGATAAAACCTTATCGAAAGAGTTAAAAAGCCTTGAAGCAAACAAGCTTCTGAGACGTGAGGTTTTCAGTACATTTCCGCCCAGAGTAGAATATTCAATCACAGAGCATGGATTGTCTTTAGGTAAAGTTCTGGATGAATTGCATTTCTGGGGATTGCTTCATAGAAGTATTGTGCTTAATGACAATTGAAAAGTAAATGATTACGTCTTACTATTAGACTATAATTACATTAAAGAAGTAGTATTTCAAATGATGGTCATTTCTGATTCAGATGAGATGCTGGAGTATATTGCAAATAGAAAATATGTAGAAGATAGGAGGATAACGGGAAAATTCTGATTTAATAATGCGAAGCACAGCAGGGATTGCTACATGTTAAAAATATCTGCGGAAATATTTTTGGTAACCACACTTCTGTCCCTTTATTTGTATTTCGTATTGGTCATCACTATGTCTTTGTTTTAATGGTAAAAATATAAGCTTATGCATGTATCTGTCAATACTGAATTATAACCGTTTGTATCTTGTGGAAATAGAAATATGATTTGTCTGTTCGTATTGTCATGAACAAAAGAGTTTGATTCACATTTTGTTTTAGAAAGATAATAACATTACTAATAGTTTTTATACTTTTGAATCGTCCTGATTTTGGAGGAGACCACGGTATTTCTACTGATCACTTTTCTAAGCACTGCGATCCATATTGTCGAAAAAAGTAGGGTAAGACACGTAATTCCCAGACCGGATTTGTACAGGTCATAGTGAATTATGCCTGTTTTATAGGCTATGGTCAGTGCCAGAATTCCAAATTCTCCCGTTTGAGACAGTAAAGCACCACCGTACAAGCTATTTTTCCAATCATATTTTAAAAGACGGAAGATGATTGCTGACATCAGACTGTTACTGATCAAAACAAAAAGAGTTCCTATGAGGACGATGTCTTTATGGTCCAAAAAGTACTTGAGGTCCAGCCTCAAGCCGATAGATACGAAGAACAGCGCAACAAAGAAAACTTTGAAAGAGGTAAGCGAATGCTCAAGCCAGTTGAAAACCTTTAGTTTTCCTACCAGCACACCTGCTATGAAACTTCCCAATGCACTGCTTAACCCCACAAGATCTGCCAGCAGTCCGAATCCCATACATATCAGCAAACCAATAAAAAGCTGAAGGTCATGGTCATATAGTATTTTGTTGAAAAAATCCGGTAATTTTATTTCCCGCACATTTCTGATCTTTTTGAACAGAAAGAATATGGCAATACAAAACGACAAAGGTAGGATAGAGTTCAACAATGTCACCTCTTCGCCGCCCCAGGCGTTAAGTAACGTTAGGACCGGTGCCAAGAGTATGTCCTGTAAGAGCAGTATGTTGAAGATGGTACTACCAAAACCTGTATTTAAAAGATTGAATTTTTTTAGATACTCGGTGACAACTGCCGTGCTGTTGAAAAAGAAAAGTATCGCTATCAGCGTGATACTTTTAAGATCAAGTTCAAGAAAGTATCCGATAAGTGTGGCGAAACCAAAGCCCAGAAGCACCTTCATACCTTGAGCGATAAAAGGTTTGATGATCAGATGCCGTTTATTGGGAATGTTGATCTCTAAACCCAGAAAAAACATCAGCAACAAAATTCCCAACTCGCCTATCACTTCTATTTCTTCCACTTTAGAAAATACACCGGTAATGTGTGGACCCAATAAGATTCCGGCAATGATGTAGGCAATCAGGTAAGGCTGATCAAAGCGTTTCAGTATAAAGCTTAAGATAAGCAGTGTAAGGCATAATATACAGATAGACCACAATAATGCATTCATAATCTCTCAACTACAAAAAATAATTATTGAAATAAAAGGTTTTCCGGACATCCGGAAAACCTTTAAATATTATTTGATCTCGATTAGTCGCGAAGACTGTGCCAGGGCACTCTCTTTTTTTGGGATGGTAAGCCTTAGGACACCATTCTCATATTTGGCCTCAATGTTGTCGTCATCAACATCTTTTGAAAGTTCGAAGCTGCGCTGGAAAGATTGATAGCTGAATTCTTTGCGGGTATAGTTGCCGCTGTTCTCTTCCTTCTTGTCTTCTTTGGAAGAAGCAATGGTAAGCAGATTGCCATCAAGTGTGACCTTGAAATCTTCTTTCTGCATTCCCGGTGCTGCAACTTCCACTTCAAAAGCTTTCTCAAGCTCTTTGATATTAACGGATGGAAGTGTTGTGCGAGAAGCAGAAAAGTTATTATTACCCCAATTAAAAAGTTCGCGATTGAAAAAATCGTCAAACATTGAACGTGCATCGGCAGGGAGTAAACTGCCGTTTGTTCTTTTCACGATTGTTGTCATAACAAACAAATTTTAAAAGTTAAACAATAATTTTAAATGATCTCAATTTTACAAACACAAATAATATACCGTCTGAAAATTGCTAAAAAAATTGTCACCAATGGACCATAATTATATATCAAATTGTCATATTTATATCATTGAACATGAAAAAATGTCATCCGACTCGCAAAGGTCTCGCTTATAATTAATTACTGTTTTATTTGCAGAAAATATTGTCATTGCTACAGCATAATTTCAATCAATACCTTGAGGATTTAGATTTATGATTTTGTTTCTGAGAAAACTACCGAAAAACAGGATAATTTATTATATATTGATATTTACTTAAAGATCCTATAAACTTAAAAGAAGCAAAAAAGCGGAGAGATTTTTCTCCGCTTTTTTGCTTCTTTTAACTAGAACAATAAGAAATTTAGTATCCTGGGTTTTGTTTAAATTCTTTCGATGCATCAAGCGTTGCCTGAGGAATCGGGAAAATCCTTCTATAAGGTTGAGAAGCAGGTTTCGCCGTTCCTGCAAGATCAAACTTACCGAATCTGATCATCGCTTTTCTTCTGTACATTTCCCAATACAATTCGTAGCCTGATTCTTTCAGTAAAGTATTGGCATCCACAGTGGTGATTGCAACACCCGGAGCATTATTAAACAGAGCCTCACGCTTTCTGGAAGTTCTCAGCATATTGATGTCTGCCAAAGCGCCCATTATATTTCCATTTCTGAAGTAGGCTTCTGCTCTCATCGTATAAATTGTTCCCAATCTATACAAAGGAACATCCATTCCGCTTGTCCCGTTGTTACCATAACCGGGATCGAATTCAAACTTGAAGTTTCTTACGCCTCTGTTGATCTGGGCCTGTGTAAATACAGCTTCTGATGGTTTATCAAAATTAAGTTCCGGTGTGAAATCTACAGCAAGTGTCGTGTTTTTCTCAGTGAATAATTTGGTAACTTTTATTCTGTTATCTGCTGTCATTTCAAAGTTTCCTGTGGCAAGGAGTTTTGGCCCATATTGCTGTCCAACTTGCAAACCCCTGTTGAAATGGAACCAGGGTTTACCTGTTCCTTCCACCTTGCTGGTCGACGGTACACTTACGTCTGTTCCGTCATTTTTGAACCAGGTTCCATCTTCATACTGATAATATCTGTGGAAACGCGGATCATCAAAATTGCCATTCCAGGAATTATAGAATTCCGGCGTGATGCAGGAGGCGTTTGTCCCTCTGTTATCAGGTGAAGGTTTCTGGATTCTTTCCATTGACATATAAGCCAGATCATTGTCAGCATTTCTGTTGGAGTTTTTCTTTTGAACGATGGAGAAGATCATCTCCTTGCTGTTGTCGTTATTGATGTCAAAATTGTGAAAATAATTGGATTCTAAACTGAAAAATCCAGAGTTGATGATCAGGTTGGAATACTCGATCACTTTATCCATGTCATTTCCTGTTCCTCCAACAGCTGGTTCTGTGAAATCAAAAGAAGCTGCATCTCTTTTTTTCAGAACTGCTCTGTTGAGATACATATCTGCAAGAAAAGCGTAGGCTGCCTGCTTTGTAAATCTTCCAGCGTGCGTATTCTGCGCTTTGAAGTCTGCCAAATTTGGGATTAAACTTTCAACTTCGGTGATTAAAGTATCAATATAAGTATCTGCCTTTCTAATTTCTATCGGTGCATAAATATTATGAGGATTCCTGTAAGGTGCCTGGCCATACATCTCTAACGTATTATAAGTGTAGAAAGCTAATAATACCTTCGCTTCAGCAAGGAAAAGAGCCTTATCTGAAACGGTACTTTTCTCGATGCTGCCAATTGCAGTTAAAGATTTTGTGATCCCGAGGGTCAGTTGATTCCAGGTTGTTTTCACAACATCGTTGTTGGAGTCCCAAGTGAATTCGTGCATTGCTCTCCATTTTCCACCGTCTCCCCAATCGCTTCCTCTTGTTGGCAAAAGTGCTTCGTCTGTAGAATATTCCTGTAAAGCGAAAACGCTTCCGTGATCTACAAATGTACCATCTCCCAATTGTCCGTAAGCTGCTGCCAAAGCGCTTTCAGGAGCGCCACCTTCTGTACCGAGATTTTCATCTATTACCTGTTCATCGAGATTTGTACAGCCTATTAATCCTATAGTTAAAAATGCCAATACAGCTTTATTTATATTTAAAAATTTAGATTTCATAATTAATTCAATTAAAATTTAACAGTTGCTCCAAATAATACCGTTTTTGCAGAAGGATAAGTGGTGTAATCAATACCCAAAGATTGGTTTCCTCCACTTGGTTTGCTGGTGTCAATCAGCGGATCATAACCTGTATAATTCGTTATCGTCCATAGATTCTGTGCACTTATATAAAGATTCAGGCTTTTCATCCATTTCAGCTGATTGATATCAAAAGTATATCCCAGTCTTACATTATTCAATCGGATAAAATCTGATTTCTCAAGATATAAAGAAGATAACTGCGGCTGATTGGTTGGACTTGCACCAGAATCGGCGAAGTTTTTCAAAACATTTCTGTCTGACGCCAAGTTGTTGATGTTCAAATTCAGAGCAGTGTTGTTGATAAGATAACCACCAGTCTGCCCGATGAAAGAGAATCCAAAATCAATCTTCTTGTACTTCATATACGAATTAATCCCAAAAGTTAAATTAGGAATAGGACCTTCAAAAATCTTTTTATCTTTCTGCCCGATAAGTCCGTCACCATCTACATCTTCATAGATATATTTTCCATCCGCATCGATACCAATATAATTCAGCATATAGAAAGAACCTGCTTCATAACCATTTTTATAAATATTGGCAGTCACGCCAGAAAGTCCAGGCCCTGAAACTTCTCCAGAAGTAATGTCTGTAACACTTAGATCTTTCACAAGGTTTTTTACAGTCGCAGCATTTATGTCAAGGTTCCATGTGAAATTCTCAGTTTTGATAATATCTGAACCTAAAGACAATTCAAAACCTTTATTTACAATCTGTCCATCAGAATTTCTAAACCAATGAGTTGTCGGACTCAATGCAGGTGTTGGGATATACAATATGGCATTTTTTGTCGCCTTGTTGTAGTATTCTAATGATCCATATAATTTGTTATTCCACAAGCTAAAATCTACACCGATATTGGACTGTTCTACTGTTTCCCATTTCAAATCAGGAAATGCGGTTCTGAGCACACCTACGCCATTGATCAGATTCAAATTATCATATAAATAGTATCCTGCTGACTGTGAGAGTGAATAACTTGCCTTAGTAATTTTGTTCGGTAGTTCCTGATTTCCGGTTTGTCCCCAGCTACCTCTTAATTTTAACTCATTTACGATTTGAGAATCTCTCAGAAAATTTTCATTTGAAATCGTCCAGCCCACAGCAACAGAAGGGAAATAACCATATTTGTTGTTATCTCCAAAACGTGTGGAACCATCAGCTCTAATGGAAGCAGTTAACAAATATTTTTGATCAAAATTATAATTGACTCTCCCGAAATAAGACTGCAATTCGTTTTCCTGCGCATATCCGGCACCTGGGATGAAGGCTTCACCAGAATATCCCGGGTTGATCTCTGGCGGAATTGCGTCTCCCTGGGCAGCAAAATTTCTCACTCCAAAATAAGTTCCTGCAGATTTGAATTTCTGATAAGAGAAACCGCCTAATATGCTGAAATTGTTTTTGTCAAGCTTAAAGTCATATGTTAAATAATGTTCCAAAAGCACATTATAAGAATCTAGGTTTGCCTGTATATACGAGCCTTTTGGTGTCCTGTCCGTAATATTTGGAAACATTGTTGTATTTCTTTCGGACGTTGTTTTATCAATCCCAAGATTTAATTTATAATTAAGTCCCGATAATAATCTCAACGTTGCTTCCGTATTTCCTAATACTCTGAAAGTGTTGGTTTTATCATTATAAACACTTAACAGATACAAAGGATTATAATGTGCATTCATGTTGAAATTGGTGTAATTTCCGGTTGCATCATAAACAGAACGTGTCGGATTTGCCATCAAAGCGTGAATGATCACTTGGCCGTCTGATCCTGCGTTTGCACCATTCGGGATTCCGGTTTCCTTGATATCACTTGCTGTAAGATTTACTTTCACTTTCAAACGTTTATTATCAAAAAAAGATTCTTCGGCATTTACACGTACTGTAGTCCTTTTGAAACTGCTGTTTTGAACAATCCCTTCCTGATCCATATGCGACATTGAAGCAAAATAACTACCTGTATCTGTAGATTTTGAAAATGAAACCGAATGATTTTGAGAGGCTGCCACTCTGTATATTTCGTCCTGCCAATCTGTATTTCCACCGTGATCGTAAGATTTGTCCAGAAGGGCATTCCTGTATTCACCTGCTGAAAACAGGTCTAATTTTTTGATCACTGATGAATAGCCTAAATAGGTATCATAAGTAAACATTGGTTCACCTTTTTTACCTCTTTTGGTTGTTACCAAAACAACACCATTGGAGCCTCTTGCACCATAGATCGCAGCAGCAGAAGCATCTTTTAAAACCGTTATGGATTCGATGTCAGAAGTATTCAAAAAGTTCAAAGGATTTTTTGCCTGAGTATTTCCAAGACCTACATTAGGGCTGGCGGCACTCACAGCATCGTTACTCAAAGGAACGCCATCTACTACGAAAAGTGGCGTACTTCCACTTCTCACAGAGCCAATTCCGCGGATGGAAACATTCACGCCGGCACCAGGCTCACCACTAGACTGAACAACCCGCACACCGGCAATTTTCCCCTGCATCAGATTATCAACAGAGATATTCATCCCTTCTTTGAACTGTTCAGCTTTTAACTGACTTATGGCTCCTGTCAAATCGGCTTTTTTCTGTGAACCGTAGCCTACAATCATAACTTCAGCGATAGTGGTGTCTTTGGACTGTAGCTTGACAGAAACAGTACTGCCTGCAATTTTGACCAGTTGTTCATTCCCGTCATATGAAACGGAAATTGTCTGTCCGATATTGGCAGAAATTGTAAAATTACCAGATGCATCAGTTGTTGCGGTAACTCCGGTTTCTAAAACGGTAACAGTTGCGCCTTCTACGGCAGAGCCATTCTGATTGACTACTTTTCCGATAATTGTCTCGTTCACCTGCAAAAAAACAGGATACTTTGCATTAAGCTCTTCTGCACTTGCCTGGTTTGCCACCAAAAAAAGTATTGCTACAGGAATTAGCTTTTTAAATTTAAATAAATTAATTTTGTGGTACATGTCATTAAGTAAAGTAATTGTTAAAGATTACATTGCTTAGTAAAAAGCCGCTGTTGTTCCCGCAACAGTGGTTTTTATTTTTAAAGCAAACGTTTAATTTTATATTTCAGAATACAAAGTAAATCTGTTTAGAGGAAAGTCAGTTTAACAGAATATTATGTTAAAATAAATAATTTATAACAGTTTATATTTATAAAAAAATGAATAATATTCACTTTTAATCATTTATACGCATGAGTTTTTCGTTATTCACAATATCTTAAAAAACACTTAATACAACTGATAAGCTTCAGGAAATGCGGAGTTCCTAATTTCGCTTTCATAAACTTTGACAAATGAAAAGGTTAGTTTTCCTTGCGTTATATTTATCATCAACCAGTATTTTCTGGTCACAGGCTAAAGGTCTTGATGATCTGAAGATCAACGAGATACAGGTGATAGGTTCTCACAATTCATATAAAAAGGCAATTCTCCCGGAGGTTTACGCATATTTATCCCAAAAAGATTCTATGAATTTTTTGCCGAGAATACAATATGAACATATTCCAATTCCTAAACAGCTGGACCTTGGGCTTCGGAATCTTGAAATCGATGTGTACGCAGACAGTAAAGGAGGAAAATATGCGCATCCGAAAATTCTGGACCTTGTGAAAACGACACAGGCCTTTGATCCTGAAGGCAAAATGAAAAAGCCAGGCTACAAGATGATCCACATCACAGATATCGATTATCAGACCTGGTATTATACGCTTGAAGACTGTCTTAAAGATTTGAAGAAATGGTCAGATTCACATCCCGGCCACAATCCTGTTTTTATTACTTTGGAGCCAAAGGATGGAAAGGTCAACAAATTTGGTACTGAGCCTGAACATTATACGTCAAAGCTTTTCGATGACCTGGACAATGAACTGAAAAACTATTTGGGAAAAGATAAGATCATTACCCCAGATGACATCACAGGGTCTTACAAAACGCTGAATGAGGCTGTCCTGCATAAGAATTGGCCGAAAGTGAAAGATGCCAAAGGAAAGTTTGTTTTTGTCTTGGACAACAACGGTGAGAACAGGGATCTATACGCAAAGGATCATCCATCATTGAAAGGCAGAATGATCTTTACTAATTCGACAACAGGAACCCCGGAATCAGCGATTTTGTTTATAAATGAACCTCAAAAGGACAGTTCTAAAATAAAAGATCTAGTAAAACAAGGCTATATTGTACGCACGAGAGCCGATGCAGATACGATGGAGGCCAGAAGTGAGGATTATTCCAGATTCGAAAAGGCAAAGGAAAGCGGTGCTCAGATCATTACGACCGATTACTATTTGCCGAGTAAGCTTTTCGAGTCAAAATATAAAATTAGTTTTGACAACAATTCCTACGAAAGAAAAAATCATATCATCCTAAAATAACTTTTTCAATTAGATTTATACTGAGAGGGCCGTTAAATTTTGACGGTCTTTTGTGATTTTGAATTAATCTTCAATTCTGTTTAAAGTTTGTTTTTCCAGATCAATTTCGAAGTGATCGGTAGGATCTCCGTTTGATAAGAGGTTCAATATTTTGAATACAGATCTTAATTGAATGATAAAAGGATTCTGAGATTTATTAACTTCAAAAAGTTTTTCTAATATCTGGTATTGCTGTGATCTCATTTTTGGAATGTCTTTTCTAGCCAATTCATCGGCAGATTGAAACTTGTATAGATCCAAAATCAGGTCTTCAAACATCCAATTTTTGAATTTCTTCGGTTTAATATCTTTTTGTTTCAAATATTTTTTTGCATCTTTGCCACTTAGATCAAGTGATAAAAACAATAGTTCTTCGCCATTTAGTTTTGCCGCTTTTTCTATAAGATCTTTTGGCCAATCGTTTGGAATCATTCTTAGGCGGACGAGTTCTTTCAGATGAAAAAGCATAAAATCATGATAGGATTTAGTCTTTAGGATATCTTTATTCCAAAGCTTTTTTATGTTACTTTTTTCTAGCGCCTTATGTTCTTTTTCATACAATGGGAAAAGATCATCAAAATGTGGAACATCGTTCAGAACTTCAGTCTGCACTTCCATTTTACCTGACGATTCAATGGTCAGAATTTTATAGGCAGGAAGATATGCAGCCAAAGAAGGGACCTGGATATTCACCAATATATTGTCCCCATACTTCCTGGTTCCTACATCATTAATATGCATATGCCCTGCAAAGTGAATTTGTAAACCTGCATCAGCAAAGGCCTTTGCAACATCTTCCTGAGGCAAACGTTCCAATTGCCATTTTTTTTCACCCAACAAATTTTTGATTTCTCCTGTTGCATTATCGTTGAAATCAATCATTGGATAATGTGTAAATGCAATCAGGGTTTTGTGATTTTTATTGGCTTCTCCGGCGATTTTTTTTACCCATTTTATCAAATGCTGCTTGTGTGTCAGAACGTTGTTATACCCAATACTTGCTCCTTTGTAATTTGAAGCATCATCCGGTTTTCCGCTTGTGTTTTTTGGAATGTAGGTATTCCCGTCAATGGCAATCATCCAAACATCTTTTACAGGTTCTACAACGTAACTCAGATCCGGGACAGAAAATCCATCAGATACTTCATATATTCTTTTTGAATAATCGGCAGATTGCATAGCTTTGTTATAAGAATAATCTTGAAATGCAACTTGATCAAAAGGTGTACTCCAATATAGGTCATCTTTTTTAGGATAAAACCCGAAATCCTTCAACTCGCCCAGAATCTCCAGGTATCCGGATTCTGCAATGTCTTTGCTGATGATTTTATGGGAGCTTTTTCCGATGTTCTCTTTGCTGTAAATACCAAGTGGGTTTCCATCTTCCCCTAAAAAATCATCTTTCCCTGCATCTTGACAAAATGGCCCAACTGGATCGTGATTTCCCGTTGTAAGGTAAAATTTCATTCCAAATCTCTGATGGTACTGTTCAAGTATCTTGTGTAGTCCACGAAGATTGTATGCCTGCCCGTCATCTGAAAAATCACCAGGCATCGCAACGATTTTAATTCCCTTTGCAGCAATGTCATCTAAAGCTTTTAGAAAGGCAAAATAGTTTTCGTTAAAGATCCTTGTGGAATGCAGTTGAGAGTCCATAGTTCTCAAAATGGTTGGTTTTCCTGTTTTTTGATTAATGATTCCCCTAAAATTGTTATCTGAAAATAGTCCGTACAGATCCTGAAAATGAACATCTGAAAGAAATGCTATCTGCGTAGATTTTTGAGCAGATAGAAGTGTGTTCGCAAGAAGTAAAAATGACAATATCGTTCTTTTCATCTTAAATCTCCTAAAATAAAGGTTTCCTGCACCAATAGTTTTACGTCAACTTTAAATAAATGTGAAGAAAATCATTCTTCCTTTTCTATGATGGTATATATACCAAATGAAATTGTATGGGTTCCAGATCGGAACGGTGTTTGTAATCATGAAAGCCCAAACCAATTTATTAATATAAAATAAAAGTTATGAATCACGATGCATGTATTGAGGCATTGAATGACCTCATCAAAATCAACAATGACAGAATTGAAGGCTACAAAAAGGCAATTGACGAATTACAGGATGATGAACATTTTGATCTGAAAACGGTTTTCAGCAGTATGGTCACGGAAAGCCAGGAATACAAAAATGCGCTGCAGCAGAAGGTGCACGAATATGGAGGTTCTACAGAAGAAGGTACAACTACTGCCGGAAAGATCTACAGAGTTTGGATGGATGTTAGATCCGCACTGGCAGTGAATGATAGGGCTTCTGTACTAAGTAATTGTGAAGCAGGTGAAGATGCGGCACAAAAAGCTTACAAGACCGCCATCGAGGATGAAGACGTTATGGAAGAAACCAAGGTTTTGCTTCGCGGACAAAAACAAGGTTTAAAAACTTCTCACGATAAAATTAAAGCTTTACGAGATAAGGCAAAAGCTTAATTACATTTATTTGACCAAAGAAAAACCTTCTTGCAAAAGAAGGTTTTTTTATCAGCAATAAATTTTACAATATGTATTAATCAAACAACATAATTTTGTAACTAATTGATATGTTCTAACCCCCATTTATAAAGTTCATTGATAATAGGTTCCAATTTCCTTCCTTTAGGTGTCAAATTGTATTCAACGGTTGGCGGAACAGTCGCAAAAGCTGTACGGGTTACAATGCCGTTTTCTTCCATATTCTTCAATTCCTTCACCAGCATTCTTGTGCTTATTCCCGGAATCATTCTTTCCAGCTCTTTAAAGCGTTTTTTATCAGAAATAAGAGCATAAATAATTGACATGGACCATTTTCCCCCAATAATATCAAGGATTTTCTGAAGTTCACATTTATTTTCCGATTTTTCAATATTTTCTTTGTCCATAACTATTTGATTGTCAATAAAAGTTACAAAAATGTTGATAGTATACAATCGTGTAACTACTTGCAAAAGTAAAGTAATGGAGATAGATTTGCAACTTAATTTTTAAATATTATCAATTATGTATGATTCTTTAAATGGAAAGATAGCTTTAGTGACAGGAGGTACGAAAGGAATAGGCAGATCTATTGCTGATAAATTGAGTGCAAACGGAGTGACCGTTGTGATCACAGCACGTAGCAAATCAGAGGATGATTATAACAACTATCATTTTATAGCTGCAGATCTAACTCGGGCAGACAGTGCAGGGAGAATTGCAAAAGAGGTATTGGAAAAGTACGGTAAGATAGATATTGTCGTTAATAATGCCGGAGCTAATTTAAGTCCGGGCGGAGGATTTAATACATTGGAAGATGAGGACTGGTTCAAAGACTGGGAACTCAATTTCATGTCAGTAGTTCGTATGAACAAAGCACTATTACCTGCTATGCTAGAACAGAAAGAGGGCATTATCATCAATATATCCACAGGAGCGGCCAAACAACCCATCTGGGAAATGACCATGTCATATTCATCGGCTAAGGCTGCATTGAATGCTTATAGCAAAGCATTGGCGAATGAAGTTGGGTCTAAAGGCATCAGAGTGAACACGGTTTCTCCGGGTGTCGTGAGAACGCCGCTAATGAATGATTTCATTGAAAATATTGCTCAGCAGTCAGGAACTACTTTTGAGGAATCCTTCCAAAGTATAGTCGATAAAGTTGGCGTGCCTATAGGGAGAATGGCAGAGCCCGAAGAGATTGCCAATATGGTGGCTTTTCTTGCTTCATCAGAAGGCCAATATATCACAGGGGCTAATATCTCTGTAGATGGTGGGGCATCACCAACTGTTTGATCACTAAAGGTATTTAGCGATAAAGCATAGCATTTATAATTTCAACCTATCGAAGCATTGATTTGACGATCCGGTTAAATCGATGCTTTTTTGCGAAAAAACAACATCGGATGAAGGTTGGAACCATAAATATTTAGCTTTAAAAAAGAGATATTTGAACTCCTTCAAGATATCCTATATCGTTGTACTTACGATTAAGCTGTTTCATTGGGAAAATTATAATAGAAAAAATTTAGAAAACGAAGATACCTGTATCATTTTTTGCTGCATGTTGTAAGCAGACACTATTGCATGTAATAAAAGACAGCTTAGGATTGTCATTATAGAACAACCACTAAAATGACAACCATGCTTAAAACAACGTCGTCAGTTTTACTGCTGATGCCCTTATTCGCTCTATCACAGAGTATCAACGGAACGGTCAAAAGATCAAAAAATACGATCTCTTACGTAGAGATTGTTGCCAGAAAGAATCAATACAAACAGTCAACGATCTCAGATGAAAAGGGTTATTTTAACTTGAGACTGGCTGAAAACGGAATCTATACCATCGAATGCATATATGAAGGAAAGACGCTCTATCAGGCAGAAATAAAGGTTGATGGTAATATAGATCATGACCTTTTGATCACAAATGGAAACGAAAGGCAAATTGAAGGTGTAACGGTGACGGCCAGGAAAAAGCTGATCGAGAGAAAGGCGGACCGGTTGATCTTCAATCTGTCCAATTCTGTGGCCTCTCAGGGGATGGACGGTATACAAGCATTGGACGCCACACCACAAATCAAGGTAGATGAGAATGCAGGGATAACGATGGTCGGAAAAAGCGGTGTTTCAGTGATGGTCAATGAGCGGATGTTGAACCTTTCCGGATTTGAATTGATCAATTATCTAAAAAGCCTTCGCTCAGAAAATATTGAAAAAATAGAGGTCATCACAGCGCCGCCGGCCAAATATGAAGCGCAGGGAAACAGCGGTCTCATCAACATTGTTCTGAAGAAAAATCAAAACCTGGGCTGGAACGGCAGTCTGACCACCAGTCTGTTTCAGACCACTTATACGGGGAACTCGAATTCTGCCACAGTGAACTACCAGAATGAAAAGCTCAGGTCTTCATTAAAGCTGAGGCAATATGACAGCCAGAAACATTCCTATGAAAATTACAGGATCATCGGTTCGGACGGCCTGCATAGTTCTGATGACAGGAGGGATTTCTGGAAAGGCACAGGCCTTAACTTCAGTTCAGATTATGAGATGAATAGCAATTCCAGTGTTGGATTTGTATTTGACTACGGATCCGGAAGATCAGGAATGGATATCACCAACACTTCGGATTATTTCCAGGGTCAAAACTACACGAATACCTTGTTGACCTATGCGGAACACCGCAATGACAATAAGCAGACCACGGCAAGTGCCTATTATGATGTCAAGTTCGGAAAGCGGAGCAATAAGCTTAGCGTAACTGGTAACTATTTCTCCAACACACCGGGCAGCAATATCGATTTTACCACCAAAGATAATTCTGCTAATTCCTATGTCGTGAGAACTCCGTCTGAATTGGATTACAAGATCTATTCCGGTCAGGCCGACCTCACATTGCCGTTTGAATTTGCCAAGACAGAAGCAGGGGTCAAAATCACTAATTTCGATAACAATTCAGATCTGCAATACAAAAACCTTATCGGTCAGGATTATGTGACCGATCCCCTAAAAAGTGATCTTTTCAATTACAATGAAAAGAATTATGCCGCATATGTAGGAATGGAAAGACAGCTTGGCGAAAAATGGACCGTAAAAGCCGGACTTAGGTATGAATATTCCACCATCAGAGGAAACTCTGTTTCATCCGGACAAAGCTCAGAGAATTCCTATGGCAAGTTTTTTCCAACGGCCTACCTTACCTACAAGGCCAATGACAACAATACGTTCAACCTCAATTATTCCAAACGGATCAACAGGCCGGGCTTCCGTGCGCTCAATCCATTCCGCTGGTACACGAACATCAATTCGTACTACTCTGGAAATCCTGCCCTCAATCCATCCGTTAATCATAATTTTGAATTGTCATACCTGTATAAAGGTAAATTTTCTGTTTCCACCTACTTCCAGAGGGAACTGAATGCCTTTGCGCAGCTGGTTATCCTGGAAGGTGAGAACAAGACCAGTAATTTTTATAACTTCTTCAACAAAAACAGTACAGGCATCTCTTTGAATTATTCCGATACCTTCTTTAACTTTTGGGAAGCTAACTATTCCGCAGATCTCTCTTATATGAAAACACAGGTATTTGCCACTGATGCCGCCTCCAGAAAAGGAAACAGTACCAGTTTTGAAGTCAGGAACAATTTCTCTCTGACCAAAGATAAAAGCGTTCAACTCCTAATGAACTACTGGCTTCGCCTGCCTTCAAGTATAGGCAACACCTATTCCTACTTTGTCGGTAACTTTACGACAGGGTTAAAATTAAGTCTAATGAACAAGAACCTCCTGATGAATGTCTATGTCTCTGATGTTTTCAGGCAGGCCAGAAGCCATGGTGAAATCTACTATGTGGATTCTACCCATTATTTTGATAACTATTATGATGGCAGAAACCTGTCTGTTTCGTTGACTTATAACTTTGGAAACCGCAAAGTAAAAACAGGAGGACGGCAGGTGACGTTTGATGAAAAGTCTAGGGCAAATTAAATTGTAATTTTTTTTGGATAAACGTTTTGGATGAGGTAAGAAAGGGCATTGATTCTGTTATCGTTCTTATTTCATCTTCAATTGATTAAGTAGCATCTAGGAGAATTTGTTTGTTTCAGAAGTAATAAAAATAGCTTTTAAGTTGTCAGTATAATATATTAATAACTACTATATGAGAAAAATCGGTTATACAATACTATTATTTCTTTCAACTTATTCCTGTTTACTAGCACAAATTAAGAATTTCAACCAAATTTCTAAAAGATACATTGATGTTTCAAGAGGGAATCGTTTGCTCCTAACAGAGATCTGGTACCCAGGGAATCTTGTTGATGAAAATAGTAAAGAAATATTTGATATTTCTAAAACTGTAGTCCGAAAACACCCGTTGGTTCTATTGTCCCACGGCACTGGAGGTAACAGGTTTAGCTTAAACTGGCTGGCAAACATACTTGCAGGAGAAGGATTTATAGTAGCATCGGTCGATCATTTTGGAAATACGACAGATAACAAAATCCCTGAATATTTTGTGAGATATTGGGAGCGGCCATTGGATATTTCGTTTGTGATGGATCAGCTCTTGGAAGATCCTAATTTCTCGGATATAATAGATCACAACAGATTGGCAGTGGTGGGCTTTTCACTTGGTGGATATACATCATTGGCCTTGGCAGGGGCCAGATTAGACTGCTCTCTGTTCAAAAAAGCAGCTAAAAACAAACAGGGAAAACAGGAACTGAATGTCCCAGAAATGGGAGACCTAACTCAGCTCATTGATAAGATCGACTGTAAACAGATACCAAAGGTTCTAAAAGATGATAGGGTCAAGGCGTTTGTTGCACTTTCGCCGGCCTTAGGATTAGGTTTTTCTACCGAAGACCAGTTTAACGTAGAAGCACCGGTCCTTATCATTGGAACTGAAGGTGATACAATTACTCCAATAAAAAGTAATGCCATTAAGTATCATCGCTTTATTCCTACATCACAGATAAAAGTGCTTAAAAGGAATCTTGGTCATTATATTTTTCTACCAAAATTAAAAGAATATAGCCCAGATGAAGCGATCTTTTTTAAAGACCCACAAGGTGTTGACAGGACAGAAGTTCATCAGGAAGTTGGCAGAATAATAGTAGATTTTCTGGACAAGAGCTTATAAGATTTACTATTTATTTTATGTAGATTGGCTACCCAAAGAAAAAGTCTTACAGCAGAAGAGGCAATTGAAGTATCATTTGCGAGTTGGCGCAGTATAAAAAAATTAGTAGTGTTTGCCAGACATTCGCTTAACAAATCTTAAAAATAGATTTATATTTACATGATCAGTTTTCCAACTTTTAGAGCGTCAGTTTTCGATCGAAGATGTGGGGCAGCGGATACACTTTCGCTCACCGTCAGAATTTTCCACTCAGTTCTCGGTCCATGTCAATCATCTTAACAGAGCCGTGAAAGAGGTTAAAAAAAAACAACTTCGGAAATTATTGCCGGGCGCTTATTACACGAGTCGAAAATTTTACTCAGGCATACCGAATGGAATGTTTCGGAAATCGCCTATTCACTAGGTTTCAAAGAAGCTACACACTTTAATGATTTCTTCAAGAAAAATATGCAAATTACCCCGATCCGGTTTCGGGAAATGAAGTAGATCTTTGAATATCGACTTATAGGAACTGATGTAAAAGTATTTTCAGAATAATTTATCCTTTTGATCTTTTTGCTTCCGGTAATACTGTGGATTTTTGCTATAAATGAACCAATGGAAAAAGCAGGTTTGGTTTGACGTAAAACTTACAAATAAAGTACTGGGAAAATGATGGAATATTTATTGCACAAGTGAATTGTGTGTTTGCCTTACTTCTATTAAATTAAAAATCATCGATATGAGAGCAATTTGGAACGGAGCAATAGGATTTGGACTAGTCAATATTCCTATCAAACTATATTCGGCAACGGATTCAAGCACTCTTGATCTTGATATGCTGGACAGTAAGGATCTGAGCAATATCAGATTCAAGCGTGTCAATGAAAAAACAGGTAAAGAGGTGGTTTGGGAAAACATCGTAAAAGGTTACAAAATCGAAGATAAATACATCGTTCTGAATGATGAGGATTTTGAAGCCGCAAGTCCTGAGAAATCTAAAGTTTTAAGTATTTCTCAATTTGTAAAAGAAACTGAAATTGATCCGGCATTTTTTGAAACGCCTTATTTTTTGGAACCTCAGAAGAATGGAGAAAGTGCTTACAAATTATTATTAAAGGCCTTGACCAAAACTAAAATGGCTGGCATTGGTTCATTTGTTTTGAGGGAACGAGAGGTTCTCTGCCTTATTCGTCCTTATGAAGATAAGATATTAATGGTCAACAGAATGCGTTATCCTGAGGAAATGCGGGATTTTGAGGATTTGAAGATCCCATCAGGCAGTGCGCCAAAACCTGCTGAATTGAAAATGGCAGAGCAGCTGATCAAATCTTTGGCAACAACTTTTGAACCTACGAAATATAAAGATACTTACAATGCAGACCTTTTGAAAATTATCAAACAAAAAGCAAAAGGTAAAAAAATAAAACTGGCGGAGGTTAAAGAACCGGAAGGTAAAGCTACCGACCTGATGGCAATGTTGAAGGCCAGTCTGGAAAAAGGTAAGAAGAAAGCAGGATAGTACTTAAAAAAAATAAGAAATGGCTTTAGAAGATTATAATAAAAAACGGAATTTCAAAGAGACATCTGAACCGGAAGGCAAAGAAAAAGCGAGTGGAAAGAAACTGAGATTCGTGATTCAGAGACATGCTGCTTCGAGGCTCCATTATGATTTTCGTCTCGAGATGGAGGGGGTTCTGAAAAGCTGGGCAGTTCCAAAAGGCCCTTCGCTAAATCCTTCTGACAAACGTTTGGCAATGATGGTGGAAGACCATCCGTATTCTTACAGAACATTTGAAGGTTCGATTCCAAAAGGTAATTATGGTGCTGGTGAAGTCGAGATATGGGATGAGGGAACTTATGAGCCAATCGAAAAAATAGAAGGAAAAAGCGACGATCTTGTAATGCGTGCGGAACTTCATAAGCAGTCACTGAAATTCACTCTTCACGGAAAAAAACTGAAAGGCGAATTTGCATTGGTGAAAATCAAAAATTCTAAAGATGAAAATGCGTGGCTGCTTATCAAACATAAGGATATATTTGCCGTTGATCAAGATTATAATGCTGAGGACCATACTTTAAAAACTTCCAAAGTAACCGCTTATCTCGAAGAGAAAGAAGGTAAAAAAAAAATACTTCCGCCGAAAGCCTGAAGCATTATAAAAACTATGCACCGGCACTTTCCGGCGAAAAAAAGCTATCAGAATTTATCAAGCCAATGCTTTGTAAAGTCTCTGATAAAGCATTTGATGACAAGGATTGGGCATTTGAGATCAAATGGGATGGCTACCGCGCGATTGCTGACTTAAGCAAAGATGAGATCCGATTATACTCCAGAAATGGTATCGATTTTTCTCAGAAATTCAAAAAAATAACGAACTCATTTAAGTTGCAGGAACATCCGATGGTTCTTGATGGTGAGATTGTCGCTTATGATGATAAAGGAAAACCTAACTTCCAATGGCTCCAAAGAATTGGTGATAACCCGGATCTTGCATTGATCTTTCAAGTTTTTGATCTGTTGTGGCTGAATGGACATTCAACGGAGGATCTGTCTTATCTGCAACGAAAAGAATTATTGAAAGAGGCTTTAGTAGAAAATGAGATCATCAAATATAGTGACCACGTTCTAGAACATGGCAAAGAATTTTTCCAGGCTGCTAAAGATATGGGATTGGAAGGGATTGTTGCCAAGAAGACAGACAGTACTTACAAAGAGAATCTCAGAAGTTCAGAGTGGCTGAAGATCAAGATCCATAAAAGCGATGAAGCGATCATTTGTGGATTTACTGCACCAAAAGGCTCGAGGAAAAAGTTCGGAGCATTGATCCTGGGGAAATATCTTAATGGTGAAATGGTATTTTGCGGCCACACGGGCGGTGGTTTTAATGATCGATCACTTTCCGAGATTTATGATAAGATGCAACCCCTGATCACAGAAAAACCGGTATTTAAAATCACGCCTAAAACCAATACCAAAGCTACCTGGATAAAACCGCAACTGGTTGCTGAGATCAAGTTCACGGAACTGACAAAGGATTTTATTTACAGGCATCCGATATTCCTCAGGCTAAGGGATGACATCAAACCTCAGAATGTAGAATTTAATTCTGAGAATCTAGAAAAAGAAGAGATTATGAAAAAAGCGGAACCCCAAAAAAGAACCGGAAAAGATGATCTGATAAAGAAAATAGGAAAGCAGGAACTGAAACTGACCAACCAGAACAAGATCTATTTTCCGGAAGATGATATTACAAAAGGTGATGTGATAGACTTCTATCAAAGCATTTCAAAATATATTTTGCCACATCTGAGAGACCGTCCGCAATCTATGAACCGTTATCCTAACGGTATCAAAGGTTTAAGTTTTTTCCAAAAAGATGCCGCAGAAGAAACGCCGGACTGGATAGAAACGCAAAAGGTCTTTTCGGAAAGTTCTGACAAATATATCAATTACATTATTTGCAACGATAAAGAAACGTTGGCTTATCTTAATAATCTTGGTTGCATCGAATTGAATATCTGGACCAGCAGGGTCAAAAAAGCAGACAATCCGGATTATCTCGTTCTTGACCTTGACCCATCTGAAAAAAACTCTTTTGAAGATGTAATAGAAACCGCTCAGGCTGTGAAAGAAGTTCTGGACCTGGCAGGAGTTGATGGTTATCCTAAAACGTCGGGCAGTTCAGGGATTCATATTTATATTCCGATGAATGCAAAATACTCATACGAGCAGGTTAAAGATTTTGGACATCTTTTGATGCAGATGGTTCAGCAAAGATTACCAGATTTGACGACCTTGGAAAGAAGCCTTCAAAAAAGAGATAAGAATAAGATTTATCTGGATTATCTTCAAAATAGAAGAGGGCAGACTCTGGCAAGTGTTTACAGCCTCCGTCCGAAAAATGGTGCGCCGGTTTCAATGCCTTTAGAATGGGAAGAAGTTAAAAATGGACTCATACCCACGGATTTCAATATTCATAATTCATTAGACCGACTGAAAGAAAAAGGCGATATCTTTAAACCCATTTTGGGAAAGGGAATTGATATGTTGAAAGCAATCAGAAAGTTAGAAGAATAATTATTTCAAATTACGATCTTAATTGTACTGTTTATTCCAACTCCAGCCGTTGATTGGTTGGAAGTTGATGGTGTTTTTTTAATAACGGCTGTTTTTGTTGTGGTGAAGTTAGTATATGTTTTTTTATTTACCTGAATTTTATTTTTTTTAGTAATTGAGGGTTTTTACCTTCATCTATTGGACTGTAAATATATTTTTTGGTGGTATCTTATGTCAAAGAAGAGTATCATTCCCTTAAATATTTTCCTTATTTTAGATGGATCAAAATATTGAAAAATTATTTTCATATGACTAAAAGGCTGTTATTGATTTTAGTGGTAAGCTTAGTATTTGGTTTGCAGCTAAAAGCACAAAACAAGACAATCGTTCCATCTGATGTCATTCCGTTTCAGGTAGCTGTCGAAAAATCTAACTTTAAAGGTAAAAATGCTTTAGCCTTGGAAATACAGGGGCAGGCTAATGGGGACAAAACACTTGCAATCCTAAAGGATATTGATTTTCATAATGGTATTATTGAAGCAACGATTTCCGGGCAGACACTTGCTAATGCCGGAGAAACAGCGCGTGGGTTTGTAGGAATTGCATTCAGGGCGGCTTTGGACGCTTCCAAGATGGAGGTTTTCTATTTGCGCCCTACCAATGGCCGGGCGAACGACCAGGTACGAAGAAACCATTCCAGTCAGTATATTTCTATTCCGGGATACCCTTGGGAAAAATTACGAAAGGAAACACCGGAACAGTATGAAGCCTATGTCGACATTGTGCCTGCGGAATGGATCAAAATAAAGATCGTAGTAAAGGATGAAACGGCCAAACTGTATGTTAACGGCGCTTCTCAACCTACTTTGATTGTGAATGACTTGAAGCAGGGTAAAGATATCCGGGGAAGTATCGGGTTATGGATAGGCCCTGGAACATTAGGCCACTTTACAGATGTTAAAGTAATCAAAGAGGATTGATGAACATTACATACCTGTTGGCAGTTTGTTTGTTATTTTATTTTTGTAAAGATTCGAAACTAGTTTTCCTTCTCATGACAAAATCAAGCTTTTCATATAATTTAAACTTGATTTGATAAATAATTTAGTTAAATACCTTTATTTTTTATATACTTAAACTTTGGTATATTTGAATATATAATTATCAATCTCGTTATCCTGCTAGCCGTTCAAAGTGTTCGCCAAGTAATATTACCTGTTGTTGATGATTGATATAATTGAGAAACATCTGCTCTGTCGAGTGGCCAGTAGCCCGGATTAGCAATGGAGTGGGGATTTTCCCATAAAAATTAGTAGCGAAACTTCTTCTGCCAACATGGCTGGTCATGACCTCCCATTTCTCCACATTTTCTATTCGACTTCTGAAGCCTCGCTTTTTTCTTGTCCTCAGTATCTCGGTCAGGCCAGACAGTTTTGCAATTTCTTTTATTTGCCTGTTATAGATTTGTGGCGACAGATGTTTTGGGAAATCATCCTCACTTTGTTCCATGATCTTTTTAATGTTCGGATGAAGGGGAAGCAATATATGCTTCTTTGTTTTCTTTTGGAAAAATGATAAGCACGGTTTTCCATCGATGAATTGCAGTTGTTCTTTGGAAAAATTCATGAAATCTGAAATCCTTTGTCCTGTATAGCAACTGATAATTAGCCATTTTTTTGCATCCTGCAAAGCTTTTGGAACTTTCAGTTCTTCTATTTTGTTAAGTTCCTGTTCGGAAAGAGTTATGATATTTTTTAGATGTGCGGTCTTTTTTACTACCAATTCTTCACTATATGTCCGTATGCCTTTTCTTGCTGCGAAATTGAGGATAGTTCTGACAAAATATATGGTCCTATGTATAGTGCTCTCGCAATATTCCTCTTTTTTTCCAAATAGTAGAAAATTCTTTACAAAATCAGAATTTACACTTTCAATAGATATCCTTTTGGAGATATATCCTTCAAAGCGTTCCAGAAGACGTAAAAAGACCTTATATCGCTTCATCGTGGAATTACTTATCAATCCATTCTTTTTTTCGATATATTCTTTCACATAAAATAAAAGGTCGTCTTTCTGATGCTCGATTTCTTTTTGAAAAAAGTATTTTTTGATATGAGATATCAGAATCTTTTGTGAGATGATCTTCTTTTTCATTATTCTTTCCTTGATATTCTCCGTTAGAAAGATCTTTAGCCTGTCTAATTTGGCATTCAGTACCTTATGTTTTTTCAGATAGATGTTTTTTGGACGTTGCCTTTCTATATCCCATTCCTCACTAGTGATGCGCAAAGGCAGCGGAAAGAGAAGCTCGATCTTTAAGTTTTCATCTGTTAAGTTTAGGTTTATACTGCAAGTGCGGGATCTATTGCAGGGAGAAATAAAATAATAAAAATTCATCGTTGAAAATATTTTAATATTAATATTCAACGAAATTACAATAAAAGGGAGTCTAATCTAGACTACTTATTTTCAATATGATCATGTGTCAATGAAACATATTTTAACCTTGCGAAATTACACACGTATTTAATTAAATATTTGAGTTTGTTGTAAGAAATTCGGAAATAAACTTCGATTTATTCATTATTCTTTTAGTTTAAAAAAAATATTTAACTTTCTGGACATCATTCATTTGCATGAGATTAATTCCGAATTCATAACATCATTTATCAGATTTTTATCAAATTGAAGCTTTTCATATGTCTGATCTTATTTATAGAATTGTTTTAAATAATTTAAAATGTTAAGACAGTCCTCTATGTAGCCGTTTTATTAGTCTTTTTTTATAAGATATCTTGTGTTAAAACAAGTTAGCAACAAAAGTAGTCTAGATTAGACTCCTTTTGTACTAAGCCAAATGATGAAAATAACACAAATAAAATGGGATGTATACCAGAAATCTCATATGGGCAGTAAATTGTTTACATTTTTGCTGTTTTTATCGTTGTGTTGCAATAATGCTTTTGGGCAAGTTTATATTAATGAGGGAACGGTAGTTATTGTAGAAAACGAGGCTTTTATTTGTGGAAGCGAAGTGGTCAAGATTCCTGGAAACTTTTCAGATACACATATTACCAATGATACTTTAGATTTTACAGTAAATGAGGAAATATCTATGGCTCACAGTATCAAAGAGGTTAAAAAGCAGATGCCTAGACCAGAGCCGGAAATTGAAAAAATTGTAATGACCGAAGAAGTTGCCACTTATAATTTTTCTTCTGGGACAGACCAATATTTTACCTTTTTCAAAAAGAACGGAAATATTACTACAGTTCTCATTCAGAATCCTACCTTATTGACTCCTTTCCAACCTGTAGTTGAGCAGGATAAAGATTTTACTTTTTTTTCTATATTATCACCTGAAAAATTATCAGAGCTATACAAGAACAGCTCATTATATTCCTCTTCAGCAATACGTCCGCCTCCACCAGAAGATGTCCCGGCAATGCAGAATTCCTAAAATAGGATTTTTTGTTTTCATCATGTCTCCCAAAAAAAACCATAGGAATACTGTCATGGTCCTATGTCCTTTTAACTGATATATCAGCTACTTTCAAAATTAGTTATAGGTTGTCTCAAAAGGGATAAATGACCCATGATAATCACATAAAGTTTCCTGTCTAAGAAAAGATCATAAGATTTTATGAGCTGTATCTTTTCAGCCTTCCACTTGATTGGGCTAATTGAGAATTGCTTGAGATCAATATTTTTCATGATTGTACAATCATCAAGTTTATTATCAATGATTCGTCCTGCGTATGGAGGCATATTTCCACATGTGAAAAAATTGAATATAGGCATAATAATAAAATGCCACTTTTTCCCCACTCATGTAATCGCTAATGATTTTTTGGGATCAGAGGGCTCAAACTTTAATTTCATAATATATGGCAATCCACTTGGGAAATGGATCTAATAATTTGAAGTACCACTTAATAATATTTGTAAGATCTGTGGTGTCAATAACAAGACAGCAGGTGTTTCAAGATGATATAATATGTTTCAGCGAAGCTGGATAATACAATTATAGTTCATAACAATTAAAAACACACTAAAAAAATGAAAAAAATGGAAACTTAGTTGAGCAACTTACAATGCTGAGAGTTATAAATTTTAGCTCTTTATTAAAAGCTATCTAAGCTTTAAAATACTATTTAATAACACAAATTTATGAAACCAAAAATCAATTTTTTCCAGAGGCATAACTTCAGGTTAGCATGGTTTGTTTTGATGACATTTAGTGGAATTACCACTATAAAGTCACAAAATCTGCTGACCGAGAGTTTCAATTATGCTTCCGGGACAACACTGACGACAGCCAATTGGACGGTGCTGGCAGCGGGAACACCTGCTGTCAATGTATCTTCCGGAAATTTGGCCTATCCGGGTACCCTTGCTAATAATTTGGGGAATAAGGTATCCTTAACAGCAACAGGACAGGATGTCTTGCGTAGCTTTACAGCGGTCACACTTAATGCAACTACACCGGCAGTATATGCCAGTGCTATTGTAAATGTGTCGACAGCACAGGCTACAGGAGATTACTTTATGTCTCTGAATAATAACCAGGTATATATCAGATCAAATGGCGCTGGATTTAGTTTTGGAGTACTGAGAGCAACAGGTACTGTTAGCTACGAATCTACCGTAAGATCTTTTAACACCAATATCAGGATTGTTCTGAAATACGAACAGGTGACAGGAGCTGCTAACAATATTGTCAAACTGTATGTAAATCCTCCATTGGAATCTGAGCCTGCGGTGGCTGATGCTTCCCACACAGGAACAGCAGCAGATATTACCTCAGTTTCATATGTAGCATTAATACAGGGTGCAGCAGCCAATGCGCCTACTCTGGATGTTGATGGTATTACAGTGGGAACTACCTGGGCAAGTATTGCCTCGGCTATTTATGACTATGGAGATGTTCCTACCACTTATGACAATACAAAAGACGGAGTTTATGCTCCTGCCACACATTCTTTGCTTACAGGTTTAAGTCTGGGAACTATTCTTCCTGATTTGGAACTGGCTCCTAACAGCGTAGCTGCAGGTGCCGATAACAATGGAACAAACGGAGATGGTACCGATGAGGATGCCATAAACGTTTCTGCAAACCAGATTAGAAAAGGTGTACCTTATACTTTAAGCATACCTGTAACTAACACACCGGTTGCAGCGACAAGATACTTATATGGTTGGATCGATTTTAATAGCGATGGCAAGTTTCAGTTAGAAGAAGCGGCAACTGTTGTTTCGTTTAGTACAGCAGGAAGCAGTACTCAGACTCTTAGCTGGACAGGGGCACAAACCGGTACACTTGCTACGGGAGCCACTAAGCTTTTTATGAGAGTTAGACTATCTGATAGGTCTTTTATAAATACGATGGACGCTACTATTGATGAAAGAAGCATTGGAAACGGAGCATTAAGTACTGGGAGTGCAGTTGATTATCCTACTGTAGCCAATGGCGAAGTAGAAGATTATCAAATTGAAGTGGTCAATACCTTTGATTATGGAGATGTACCTGCTACCTTTGAAAATAGTAAAGATGGTGTTGCATTGCCAGCATTGCATGCACCGGTTTCAGGCTTTAACATAGGAACACTTTTAGACTTAGAGAGTGCGCCAAGCAATGTTGTTGTAGGGGCAGATAATAATGGTACAAACGGAGACGGCGCAGATGAAGATGGCATTACAGCCCTTACAAGTGTAACGCCTGGTGTTATATACAGCACTATCGTTCCTGTAAATATACCAAGTACACTTACAGGAACCAAATATCTGTATGGATGGTTGGATTTGAATGGTGATGGGCGTTTTCAGTTAGCAGAGGTTGCATCAGCAACCACTACAGCGGTAACCGCAACAAATGTAACTCTTAGCTGGACTGCTGCCCAAACCGCAACCATTGCAGCTGGAACAACGAAGATCTATCTAAGATTGAGACTTTCCAATTTAAGCTTATTTGATTTTACTACCGTTGCAAGCGGAGGTGCTACGATAGATGAAAGAAGCGTAGGAAATGGCGCTGTATCAGCTGCTGATGCCACTAATGCTCTTACTACTGCTTTTGGAGAGGTTGAAGATTATCAACTTTCGGTAGGGCTGTTTGATATGGGAGATACACCAATATCTTATGATACCTCAAAAGATGGTGTAGTTTTACCAGCTGTGCATATGGCACTTACAGGATTTATGTTAGGGAGTGTTGCTCCAGACGTAGAGCAAGTACCAGCTAGTGTTGCGACAGGAACCGACAACAACGGAAGCAACGGAGACGGTGCAGACGAAGATGCCATCAATGTTGTTGCACATAAAATTAAAAGCAGTGTACCATATATTCTAAGTGTACCAATAAACAACCCGACTGCTGTAACCAAATATCTGTATGGTTGGATTGATTTTAACAACAATGGTAAGTTTGAAAGTACAGAGTTTGCAACGGCTATGACAAGCGCTGTAATGGGAAGCAGTACTCCTACCCTTACTTGGACTGCTGCTCAGACAGCTACAATTACTGCCGACAAGCTTTATATGAGGCTGAGGCTTTCCAACAGAGCGTTGCTGGATTTTACGAGTGGAACCGGTGCCGCAGATATGGATGAGAGAAGTATTGGGAATGGTGCAGCAGCAGCCGGTAATCCGGCGAATCACGCCACTCCAGTTAATGGTGAGGTAGAAGATTATCAGATAGAGCTAGACAATACCTTCGATTATGGAGATGTACCTGCTACATTTGAAAATAATAAAGACGGTGTTGTTTTGCCTGCATTGCATGCTTCTATTTTAGGATTTAGCATAGGAAAACTTTTGGACACAGAACTTGCTCCAACAAGTGTTGCCTCGGGTGCGGACAATAATGGAACAAACGGAGATGGTGCAGACGAAGATGGTATTACAACTGTAACAAGTGTAAGCCCTAATGTTGCATACAGCATTAATGTTCCTGTAAATGTTCCAAACGCACTATCAGGAACCAAATATCTGTACGGATGGTTGGATTTTAATGGTGATGGACGTTTTCAGTTAGGAGAAGTTGCAATAGGAAATGTAACGGGAGTTGGCGAACAGCTTTCAACCCTTACATGGACAGTTGCCCAAACGGCAACCATTGCATCGGGAACTACAAAGATCTATCTAAGATTGAGACTTTCTAATTTAAGTCTATTTGATTTTACTACCGCTGCAAGCGGAGGCGCTACGATAGATGAAAGAAGTGTAGGGAATGGTGCTACATCTGGTGCCGTTGCTACTAATGCGCTTACTTCTCCTTTTGGAGAGGTGGAAGATTATCAATTGCCGGTTGGTCTGTATGATTTTGGAGATGCTCCAGTAGGTTATGATACGAACAGTGCTAGTACTTTTGTTCCTGCAAGACATATGGCGAATCAGTTATACACTATCGGAGCAATTGTAGACGCAGAACAAGCTGCACAAAATGTAGCTACTGGTGCTGATAACAACGGAACAAATGGTGACGGTGCAGATGAAGACGGAACAGATGTCGCTACCATTACCAGAGGAGCGCCTTTCAACTTTTTTACAAATATCAATGCGCCAGTGGCATCTAGTGCCATTGCATGGATCGATTTTAATAACGATGGTAAGTTTCAGGCTACTGAAGCAGCTTATGCTACTTCTACAGATACAACTAGTGGATACCAGACCACAACTACGGGAGCAAGCACAGTGAATTTCTGGTTTAGAGGTGCGCAAACCAGCCAAATTCCTGCGGGAGTAACCAATCTGTATGCTAGAGTAAGACTTACCGCAACTGCAGGAGCTGATGCTACTGCAACCACAGGTATTGATGAACGTTCTATAGGAGACGGAGCAGCAGGAACTACTGTTGCTACATATGGGACATATACTTTGCCTAGCTTTGGTGAAGTAGAAGATTACCGCTTTACAGTAGGAACTAACGTTTATGATTTTGGAGATGCTCCGGTAAGTTATGATATGGACAAAGATGGAACAGCTCCATCCAACTTCAAACCGGCTAGAAATGCGGCTTCCTACAATTTGTATCTGGGAACAACTTGGGACCACGAATCTGGTCCGGCTTCTGTAACCAATCCGAATGATGATAATAATCCTAACGGAGATGGTTCTGATGAAGATGGTATTACAGATCCTTTATATGTTAATCCGAGTGCTATTAATACCTTTACTTTAGGGGTTAAGAATTACACAGGTGCTAATGCCACATTAATGGTTTGGATTGATTTTAATAATAACGGAAGATTTGAAGTAGGCGAAAAGCAAACTGTATCTGCTCCAGTAGGAGGATATGCCCAACCAATATCTTTTACGGCAGCGCAAACTGGTGCTATTGCTACCTCAACAAACAAAGTGTATATGAGGGCAAGGTTGATACAGGCAGAAGGCGGAGTAACTCTTGGAGATAATGCTAATGCCGTAGTAGACGAATTTGCTATCGGTGATGGATTGTCTACAGGATTGTACGGATATGTCGCTCTTGGCGAGGTTGAAGACTATCAGTTGCAGGTGGTTCGTGATTTTGGAGATGTACCTGCTTCTTATGAAAATAGTAATCCTGCGTTCCAGTCTAATGGCGGAACACCTGATGTCTATATGGGAACTGGTGTTGATTTTGAATTTGCTCCTCAAAGTGTAGCTGCCGGAGTGGATAATAATGGGACTAATGGTGACGGAACAGATGAAGATGCGTTCTCTGCACCACTGACTATTACCAGCGGAAGCCAGTTTACCATCAGGATTCCTGTAACCACAACAGGCACAACGTCCAATTTATATGGATGGATTGATTTTAATGGTGACGGAGTATTTAATGGTAATGAAGCTGCTGTGTCTACAGCTGTTACAGCCGGTCAGATGACATTAACATGGCCAGCTACCGCTGCTTCTCCAGCTGTTATTGCAGCAGGAAAAGCTTACGTAAGATTGAGACTTTCTTCTGCGGCTCTTACCAATAGTAATGCTGCAGCTCTTATAGACACCCGCAGTTATGGCGGAAGCAGTGCTTTAGGAGAGATAGAAGATTATCGATTCAATATCGTAAGCAATGTTTATGATTATGGAGATGCTCCGGCAATTTACTCCAGAAATCAGGCAGGCGTAAATGTAGAACCAAGACAGTCATTATCTGATGTATTGAGACTTGGGGCAACAATAGATATAGAATCTGCCGCAAACACAGTAGCAGATAATAACGGGACTAATGGAGACGGAACAGATGAAGACGGTATTACCACAGTAATGGCAGTGTATGAAGGAACCGCCTACTATACTGACGTAGAAGTATTCAATAATTCAGGAGCTAATAAAACGCTTTACGGATGGATTGACTTTGATAACGATGGTTATTTTGAAACTTCTGAAGTGGAAACGGTAAGTGTGCCTAGCTCTCCTACACAACAGAAGGTTCAACTAACTTGGACAAATACTTTATCAGGAACAATTCCTGTAGGAGCAACCAACGTGTATATGCGTCTTCGTATTTCAGAAGGTGCTTTAGCCGACAATGCTAATGTTTTACTGGATGAACGTTCTATAGGTGATGGCTTAACTACAGGTATATATGGAGCTGTCTTTGGCGGTGAAGTAGAAGATTATAGATTACCAGTAGCGACCACTTATGATTATGGCGATGCTCCGGTTACCTATGACGACAGCAGAAATAATGTTAATGCACCTGCAAGACAAGCTGTCAGTAGTGCATTGTATATTGGGAATGCTGCTCCGGATTCCGAGGCAACTAAACAAACCTCAGCAACAGCAATCGGGGATGATAATAATGGGACAGATGATGAAGATGGGGTAAAAATCTCCCCAATGTATGCAGGCGGAGGTTACGCTTATTCTGTACGTGTAAAAACATACAATAATACAGCAGGAGCTAGAACTCTTTACGGATGGGTCGATTTCAATAACGATGGCCGTTTCCAAGTTGGAGAAGCGACAACCGTATCCGTGCCTATTGCTGCAGCCCAAGGTTATGTAACTCTTAACTGGACGGCTTTGCAGAATACAATTACAGGAAGCCCAAGTAATCTAAAGTTGCGTTTGCGTTTATCTGAAGGAACTCTTACAGATTTTACGACTGGAGCCCCTGGACTTTTAGTAGACGAAAGAGCCTTAGCTGACGGATTAGCTACTGGTGAATATCATGCTACAACACCTGTTATCTATAATGGTGAAGTAGAAGATCATATCATCCCTATGACGACTCAGCTTGATTATGGTGATGTTCCTGTAGATTTTGAAGAGAACTTTATAGGAGCTTCTATTCCTGCACGCCATCGACAGGTTGAAGATCTTATGATAGGAAGCACAATTGATATTGAGAATGGTCCACAAAGTGTAACAGGCGGTTCGAATAATACCGGGACCAATGGTGACGGTTTGGATGAAGATGGTATTGATAATACCGTTCCATTGCCTACGCTTTATTCAGGAGCAGAATATGCGACACTGATCAACGTTAAAAATAATCTTGCCACTGCAGCAACATTGCATGCATGGATAGATTTGGATGGTAACGGAAGATTCACAAAAAGTGAATATACTTCTACTACAGTTCCGGCAAATGCGGGAGATTATGTTAGCAAATTAAGTTGGGCTATGCCTACTTATACAAGTACAGCAAACTATACTTACATGAGGGTGCGTCTTACCAATGCTACCAGCGCCACATTTACAGATAATGACAGTACAGATAATGTGGATGAACGTTCCATAGGGGACGGGCTTGCTACAGGAGCGTATGGTACGATACCACAAAACGGCGAAGTAGAAGATTACTACCTGCCAGCAGTGCCAAATGTAAATACTACAATAGATTGTAATAATGATGATGACCGCTTAGGCGTAGCAGATCCTTTGCAAGCCCTATTCCATGGTACTATCGTAAAACTGCGTAATTCCGAGTTTCTTGTTTTTGGAAATAGTGCAGCTGCAAATGGTACCGACCAGATGACTCCGGTAAAAGTAACCCCTGCCAACGGGTATAATTATCCCGGAGTGCCTTTGTTGCTTACGGGTGCATCTTATGTATGGAATCATCAATATATGCTGCTTTCATCTGCAGGATTATATGTATGGGGACTAGGTAATGCTAGTGCTACTAATGCCCCTGCAGTATTTTCTGGAGGTAATAGTTTCCACCAGGTTGCATTACCTGCCGGAGTTGGCCCTGCAAGCATTCAGTTTATGGATGCAGGTATTTCTAACTCTTCTGTAGGCTCGTTGACGCTCTTGACCAAAGCAGGAGAGATTTGGGTATATTCCAATACAGTAGGAAGTAATGTACAGGGAGATGGAAATATGATCGCTACTGGATGGCATCAGGTAATGACAGATGCCGGAACACCGCTTGCCGGGATGAAAGATGTCCGTAATGTGGGAGCGTCTGCCATAGCAACAAACGGAAGCGAGTTTTATACTTGGGGTAATAATGTGTTTTTGGGAGACGGGCAAACCGCGTCCGACAAAAATTATGCAACCAAGATGACAACTCCTACCGGAATCAGCCTTCCGGTAAAACAACAGGATATTTCTCATAGTCTTTCTTCTACTTCATATTTCTTAAGAGACAGTGCCGGAAAGGTTTTTGTGTTAGGAAACAATGCTAATGGACAGTTAGGACTAGGAAATACCGTTGATTCCAAGATTTGGCGTACCATCAATTTTATGAATGAAGAGCCAAACGCTTCAGGGAATCAAACAGATGTTACGAAGCCTATCCGACCTGTTAAATGGATCGCTGCAAATAATCATGATAATAGTTATGGAACATTGCTCAATGTGATTACCGATGAAAAAAGAATCTACAGTACAGGTGAAAATGGAGGTTCTAGAAGTGGGGTAGTAAATCCAACAAGTACACAGATACTGACAGCGGTAACTATTGGGAATGGTACAGCAATGCTTCCGGGAGAGATGACCTATGTAGAAGCAGGTGGACATATATCCATAGCTGTACAAGCAGGTAGTGACCGTTTTGGTTATGTAGGGCATACCATAGATGGAAGTGATGGATGTGGAGGTTGTACAGGAACACCTACAGAATATAACTTTACCAAAACCCCAGCAATTGGGCAGGTATGTGGTAACAAGCTGCTTGATTATGGAGATCTGGATGATAGATATAATCTGGGTGATAAAGCCAGCCATGAAATTTCATACATACCGGAAGACAACAAACTATTTTTAGGAATAGTGCCTCCGGATGCTGAAAATGGACCGCAATTTACGGTTACAGCAAGTGGCAACGATGCTTTCGGAGATGATACTACTGGATTCCCTGATGATGAAGATGCATTAAATGCGACACATTATATACCAGCTCAACCAGCTCAACCAGCTATACCTGATAATCCTGCTACGCCTGATATAGATGAAAGTAGACCTGAAATACCTGCGCAGCCAGAAAGGCTTGAAGCATTCTTACCTGTAAAAATAGCCGGTTCAACCTATACATTAAGTATACCACTTACCAATAATACGGGAAGCACGGCGTATCTGTATGGCTTCATCGATTGGAACTATAACGGCATCTTTGAAACAGGGGAGGCGATAGAGGTACCGGTACCTTCTTCTGTAACACAACAGACGATAGACCTTACATGGCCGGATAATCATGCCGTATGCGGAACTGAAGTTGTAAGAAGTTTTGTACGTTTACGTTTAACGACAGAGCAGTTTGTAGATGATGCCACCACGGCTGCTGACGAGCGTAGTTTCTTAGCTGCACCGGATGGAGAAGTAGAAGACTATTATGTAGATTGGACTCCGGCTGCATGTCAGAATTTCTGCTACAAACCGGGAGCAACAACAGGAGGAGATACTCTGGATACCAAAGTAGGAATCACTTCTCTTAGCAGAGCAGGAACAGATGATCCAGATAACTGGCCAATGGTTCGTAAAGGAGGATGGATAGCTTTAGAATCCAAGACCAAAGGTTTTGTGGTGAATAGAGTCGCTTTCTCAGATGCGGACAATGATGCTGCAACTATGGATGTACCAACAGGAATTTCTTCTGACAATTTTGTTGAGGGAATGATGGTATATGACACTACGAACAAGTGCCTTAAAATGTATACTTCCACTGATGATGGATTAACATTCGCGTGGTATTGTATCAGTACTCAGGCTTGCCCTGATTAAATTAATAATAATTTGAGCTGTAAGCAAAAAGCAACAGATTTTTCTGTTGCTTTTGCCCAAAGCTTTTAATTTAAAATTCATACAATGAAAAAAATAATGATACACACAAAAAAATTGGGTCTGTTTTTTCTGGTAATGCTTTCCGGTCTGGTTTATTCTCAGGCAACTGAAGGGGCGATAGATAAAAACCCAGTATATTCTATTGAAGGTACAGGTTATCAAGAATCGGGATCGAAAAGACAGATCATCTTTTCAAATCTAAATATCGAGGGCGACAATAAAAATGAAATTACCCTGAATAACAATGAAATTACCGTAAAAAAAGATGGTATATACAGAATAGGCCTATCCTCAGAAATTAACAAAGGAGTGGAAAAAGAACAACAATTGAAATATTCCATTCATCTGAATAATAAGGAAGCTTTTCAGTCTGAAAAGGGAGCTCTATCTCTGGAAGGAAAATATTATTTCCAGATACAGCTGAAGAGCGGAGATACATTGAGCTTTGATGTTCTAAGTGATAAAGTGCTTAGTACCACATCGAAAAACAATCTGTCTATAAGATTTACAGATCCTAAGCTCATCACGTTTTTTGATAATGGTCATCATTAAAAGTTAATTAAATAGTAACAACAATGAAAAAAATAATAACAACACTCATCTTTTTTTCTGCTATTGTCGTAAAATCTCAGGTGGCGATTGGCAAACAGAGTGTCTCCAACGCTTCTGTATCTCTGGAATTTGCAGATACAGAGAACAAGGGTTTAATCCTTCCGTATATTGAGGATAAGAATGATATTTTAGAAGACGGTACGATTTTCTATGATACGGCTGATAAAAAAGTAAAATATAAGAAAGACGGCGGTTGGTTCGACCTTAGTTTAGATACTACAGGTGTGGTAGATCTTTCTATTCAAACATCAAAAGATGAAAAAATGACTGCTAAAACAGCCATTGGGATCAATGGAGCTACAGATACTGTAAATGGGATTCTAGTCTTGACAGATACGGACAAGGCGATGATCTTGCCTAAGGTCGCAAGCCCACATTTAAATATCATCAATCCTAGTACGGGGATGATGGTGTATGATACGACAAAAAGACAACTGGCGGTTTATAACGGTACAATGTGGAGTTTTTGGAAACCTTAATTATTAGATCTATAAACACCTCTCTCCGATCGGGCAATCTTTTTCATAAGCTTTGTCCCCGATCGGGGATTTTAACCTAACAGAATATTCATATGATAAGGAAAAACACAGATAGTCGGTCTCCTCTTGGTATGACCAAGAAAGAAGTAGTGGAAGAATTTGGAAAAGGTCTGAATTCCTATACTGATGATATCTGGCATTATAAGCTAAGCAAAACTTGGTGGGGACTAAAAACCATTATGTTCCTTGAATTTGAAAATAATATGGTAAGTGCCAAATATATCAAACATGTATTTAAGGAGAACAAAAGATTACAGGAAAAATGAATGGTCATTTTAAGAACATACATATAGGCACCTTGGTAAAGCAAAGAGTAGTGGAGCTTGAGATGGATATACAGCGTATCTGTAATTTTTTCAAGTGCAGTAATGCAGAGATAGAAGAAATGTTCTTACAGGAAGAATTGAACACCGGTATTTTATTGAAATGGAGCAAATTATTGGAATACGATTTCTTCCGTTTATATACCCAGCACTTGATATTATATGCCCCGCAAGGGAATACGAATTATAATGACATATCAAGGCAAAAAAGATCCAAACTTCCACAGTTCAGGAAAAATATATATACCAAGGAAGTGATAGATTTCATTCTTGAAATGATAGAGAATGGCGAGAAGACCAAAAATCAAATATTGGAAGAATATAAGATCCCTAAAACGACTTTGTATAAATGGATAAGCAAATACAATTCAAAGAAATAATAATAGAAGAAGATATGCTGATTGGAAGCTCTATGGAAATAATTGGATCCCTACTTGGCGAGCCAGACCGTAAAGGTCATGATGAATGGGTCTATGTCATTGATAAATATTGCTTCGGACTTATAAAAAAAAGACTTCATCTATTCTTTTTTCAGGAAAAAGTAAGGGATTATTATCTTGGAATGTAAAATGAAGAATAAAGATTAGAATCGATTAAAAAAGGATAAAAATCGGAAGAGATAATACGTTTATTTTCTATCCATCAAAATCCAATTGGTTCGGTAGAAAAACCATATTACTTGCATTTCTCCATACACTAAAGTAAAATAGAATCAATTTCAAAAAATATTATGAATGGGATCAAATCCGGATTATCATCGTATCTATAACGATATCATAGATAAAAAATATCCTGATAGAAAAAAAGAATGTAAAACCTTGTTAGCTAAACAAAACCTATCTATACTGGATATCATAGAACTTAACCGTAGGATCTTTGGTCTGTCCAATCGCTCCACGGAAGCATTCAATCAAAAGCATCGTTCTTATGACATATCTGCCATTCTGAAAATACTGGATTACCAGAAAGCCCACAAGTTGAATAATATACAGCTTGCACGGCATTTCAAATTGAGCAGGAATACTGTTACAAAATGGAAAAGGTTATTCTTGTCCACATCCGGGCAAGACTCTGGAAAGGAACAGATATAATACAAGATCGAGGCTCAATTCAATCATAAAATAGAGAGCATAAATTTTAATCACATAAAATTTTGAATAAAAAACTAATTGTTGTATTTTAAATACAACAATTAGTTTTTTATTATATCTTTGTACAGAATTAAACACAAAAAAATGACTTCCAAACAAAAAAGATCTATCAAGGATACTATTCCGACACTGAAAACAAATGGTATTGACCTTACAAAACATTTTTACAAAAGAATGTTTTTTCATAACCCAGAGCTCAAGAATGTTTTTAATATGGGAAATCAAGCAAATGGAAAACAGCAGAATGCATTAGCAGGAGCAGTGCTTGCCTATGCAGAGCATATTGAGAATCCAGGGATATTGATTGGGACATTGGAGACCATTGGCAACAAACATGTAAGCCTCAATATAACTCCCGAGCAATATGATATAGTAGGAACGCATCTTTTAGCATCAATAAAAGAAGTATTGGCGGATAAAGCTACGGACGATATCATTGAAGCATGGACACAGGCATATAATGAACTTGCTGCGATAATGATCTCCATTGAAGAAAAATTATATCAAAATAATCTGACAAAAAAAGGAGGGTGGAAAGGATGGAGAGCATTTACTATTTCAAGTATAGTAGACGAAAGTAAAGAAATAAAATCATTCTATCTGGAACCTAAAGATAAAAAAGATATACCGCCGTATTTCCCGGGACAATACATCACAGTTAAAATATTTATTCCATCATTGGGATATGAACAGCCTAGACAATACAGTTTATCTTCAGTATTTATTCCGAACTACTATAGAATATCAGTGAAAAAAGAAATAGGAATGGATAGAATTCCTGATGGAATGGTGTCCAATCATATACATGAAAAGGTAATTGGTGATGAGATCTGGGTAAGTTCACCATCCGGGACTTTTTATGCTGATATTGTTTCTGATGATCCATTGGTGTTGATAAGCGGCGGGGTAGGTGTCACACCAATGATGAGTATTTTAGAAGCATACAGCAACTCCGGTATGGGCAACAATGTTGTATGGGTACATGGCTGCAAGAATGAAGAGTTTCATACTTTTAAATCAGAGGTGGAATTACTACAGCAAAATAATGATTGGCTTTCGTCTTTTGTTTTTTATGAAGAGACAGAAATTGAAAACGAGGTTGTAAGAAAAGGAAGAATCGATTTGAGTGCACTTGAAGCTAAAATTATTATCAATGGAGCAAAATATTATATTTGTGGACCAGAACCTTTTATAAAAGCCCATTATAATTCTTTGATAACACTTGGGGTTAGTAGAGATAGTATATTTTATGAAGAATTTGGACCTCAACTATTACAGATCAACTAATAAACATAAAAGATGAGATTGAACCATTTTACCGATTTCAGTATGCGTGTCCTGATGTATTTGAATAAAAAAAATAATGCCGATTCAAGCTCATTGGATGAATTGGCAGAACGGTTCAGTATCTCACGAAATCATCTGGTCAAGGTGGTCCAATTTTTATCTAATAATGGATTGGTCTTAACAAAAAGAGGTAAAAACGGAGGCATTTTAATATCAGAAAAAGCAACTCAAATGGGACTTGGTGATCTTATCAACTTATTGGAGCAGGACGAATCACCTGTGATAAGCTGTATTGCAAAACCCTGTGTGTTCTCATCTCATGACTGTAAATTAAAATCCTTTTTAGATATTGCTTATCAGGCTTTTCTTGACAGTTTGAACAAAAATCGGCTGTCCGACTTAAAATTCGAAAATTGGAATTCTATTTTCAGCCCATGAATGTATTTAAACTAATATTGAACTTGCGACTATTTTTGAGACAAAATTTATATACTCTTTATGCAACATTTATAGATTGATTAGATTGAATCTTACCCTTTTATTGTTGAACTTAGTGATATGTAATTTTACAATGCCAATAATTTGATTATCAACAGTAATTTAAATTTAATTTACAAAAACGAGAGCTAGCCAACCTTGCTCTTGTTTATTTTTTTATAAAAAATATGTAGCAATGATTAAGGATTATAACAGGTTCCCGATTCAGCGATGCTTATATTACAATCGTTGATGAAAATATGTTGGATCACCCGCATTTTGCAAATAAAATCTATCATGTGCGTAATGTACGAATAAAACAATGAAAATCAATCAATTATATTTATTGTTTTTAATTTCTTTTCCTTTACATTTGCAAAGTGTTCATAAGACAGGTTCCTGCCTTCGCTAAAACTGATTCATTTAGATTGATCAGTCTTGCTTCTCCAGATACCCAAATTATTAATCCGATTTTTTGATAATAACGAGAATATTACTCCCGTTGATTATAAGAAATGATACGTCATTGCAGGTTGACCAATGCTATTTTGCTTTTAAGTAGATCATTGCGGAGCTAAGCAAAGAAGCTGATAAACAGAAACAGTAGATTCTGATTTGTTTATCCTCTAAAACATACTTTATTTTCTAAAATGGGATCTGTAAAGTGTACAGATATCATCATATTTAATTTCAATATTTATTACAATGCAAAAAGGCACAGTAAAATTTTTCAATGAAGCAAAAGGCTTCGGGTTTATAGCTCCATCAGAAGGTGGCGCAGACATATTTGTACATTCTTCAGGACTTGATTCAAAATCGATCCGTGAAAACGACCAGGTTGTTTTTGAGGTACAAAAAAGTGATAGAGGTTTGAACGCTATCAATGTAAAATTGGCATAATCTAATCAGTATATTACTAAGTAATACTCGTTATATTTATATCAGCCTCTCACTTTATGTGAGAGGTTTTTTAACGCTTATGCCGGTCAATTAACTGAATTTACTAAGACTTATCAATAATTAAATCAAGTAATGCTTAATGGTTATCATCAACAATTACGAAAAATATAAATCGCTGGAGGGGGTTATGGTTGGCAGCTCTTCCTGGCATACCATCGACCAGGCCCAGATCGATAGATTTGCAGATGCCACATTGGACCATCAGTGGATACACGTAGATCCTCAGAAAGCGGTGGCGGAAGGGCCTTATAGGTCAACCATAGCGCACGGCTATTTGACACTGTCCCTCATTCCTTATCTTTGGAAGCAGATTGTCGAAGTAAGGAATGTAAGTCTCGAGATCAATTATGGGATAGAAAATTTTAGATTTGGTATTCCTGTAAAAGTAGATTCCGAAGTTTCCCTTCAGGCCACGATCAGATCTGTCAAAGATCTGAGAGGTACGGTCAAAGTCATTGTCGGGGCTAAGCTCATGATCAAGGGCGAGTCTAAACCTGCCTACACTGGTGATGTGGTCTTTCTCTATCATTTCAAATAAAGAAAAAGTCTTTTTTCCATTGGCCTGAAACCCTTGCCGATTTCCTGAAATATAAAATTCTATAGTACCCAAAAGATATCAATCCTTTTGAATCGTCACTGTATTAAAAAAAAATCAGCAATTTTCTTTATGAATAACGACCATCGTCCCACTTTTAGCTTGGCTCTCATATTTTGGGAGCATAAGAACTGATTTTCAAAACTATCTCAAAGAAATTGTGAGTATTTGTGGAATTGAAAAGGATCTGACTTGCTATATCTTAAGGCTCTATTGATATGATATGTAAAGCTAAACCGTTATTGAAAGGATCAGCTACATTTAAATAATTACATTTATATGAATCAAATCATAGGTAGAGAAGAATAGACGATCAATAAAAATGTAAATTCAAAAACAATTATATATTTTTATGATTCGAATCATAAAGATATTGGCTATGGCTTGGTAAGTTTGATATGCTTAATTATCCCGCAAAATAATTCATATTAAAATTTTAAAAATGAAAGCGAAACAAATACCTGGTGTTCCGTGGCAGCATAGCGGAGCATATCATGACACCGAAAGCATCAAGAAAATTGTAGCATCCGACCTGTTGGCTCAGAAGTTCGAAATATTAAAAGAACGCTTTTTTTCTATCAACCACTGGAAAGATTATTGCGGAAAAGGTTCGGCCGATTTTCGGCTTTTTGATTCTGGTGGTTCTTACATAGAACGGATACCGCAGAAAGGAGACTTTATGAGGATCGATATTCCTGGTCCGGGAGATATCGAAGCAAAGGGCTACGATTGGGTAGAAATTGTATTGGTAGATGATCATTGTTCGGATGATGAGCTGGAAAGATATCTGATATGTTGCAGACCATCTAAAATTCCTGGCAGCAATACCGATCACATTGCTCATTTCTATTCACGGGAATCATCTTCTACATTCGTTATTTCCAGAGGGCACGATTTCATTAAAACTGCAGTGTATGGACGAAACGAAATACCTAATTATAAAAAGACAGGATTTTGGGGGAGGATCAGGAATTTTTTGATCTCGACAGGTGGCTACACAAGGATTACCAAAATGCAATGGAAAAGCTATACAGATGGTCTCCTTGATTTTTAAATCTCTCTTTCTCTCTATTCTGCCAGCTAATGTTTGAAGTTACAATTAATTTGCTGGCTTCATTTTAGCTTTTAACAGACCTATGAAAAAGAAACTTAAATACGATCCGGATCTCGACCTTTTGAATAATAATGAAAAGGAACTTTTAAAGAAGGCTTGCGATGCGATAGAAAATTTCGTCTCCAGATCAGAAAAGATCAATAAGATCGGCTACAAGACAAGAGATGCTCACGTAACTCCATATTCGTCGCTTCGTGGTACTTTTTCAGCATATAATAATTTTGAGGAACATGCGATCTTTCCCGCTAAGAATTTGGATTGTATCATCAGGATTTCAAATGCTCATATGAAGCTGGTCTCACAGAAAAAAACTGTACCAGCCTATGGGTTTTCTGTTAAGATCTCAGATGCTGAAGATACAGTTCTGAATCTGCCCTTGGTCAATTTTCCTTTATTTCCGGTTGATCTTGTTTCCAGCTTTTTAAAGATATTCACTTCCATTAATTATTTTTTTTCCGGAAACATTGCGCAGAAATTTTTGGAATTTTCAAGGATCCTGAAAAATTTAATAACCGTCATTCCTGATTTCTTTCATCCATCATTCATTACTCAGATTTTTAAATTTATAAATAAACGGAATGATTTTATTTTGTCCTTCGATTATCACAGTATTGGTGCTTACAGGTTAGGAGATCATATGGTCAAATATAAATTGGTTCCAATTGGTATTCCTCGGAAAACGACTGAGAACAGAATAGATCTTTCTATAAAAAATTATTTAGAGAACAATGATCATGTATTGGAACTTATGATTCAATATTGTTATGATCTGAAAGACCAGCCGATCAATCAGCTAAATAAAATGTGGAAAAATTCTGAATTTATTCCTATCGGAAAAATAAAGATCTCAGAATTAATAGATAAAGACGATAAAAATATTGAAAAAATGTCTTTTGATCCTTTTGAAAATATTGCTGGATTGGAACCGGTCGGTAAAATTCAAAAATTAAGGGATGAAGCGTATAAAACATCTCTTAAAACCAGAAATAAATAAAAATATGATCGTATTCTGTCTGGAAATACTTTTCAGACCTTGATCCCTATTAATTCTCTCAAAGCCGAAAGACTGTCTGAATGAATTTCTCTCTCCAAAGTTTCAATGTTTCGAATATCCCAAAGTCCGCTATGATGCCAAATATCTGGAAAATCCCAGTCTGGGCGGTCGATAATGGGATAATATATTTCATATTGCCAAGGTAAATTGTCTTTTTATCATTTATGAATGTTATGACTCAAATCATAAACCATTTTTGAACTTCATTCTATCTTTGATTTATACCAAACCAACAATCTTTAAAGATCAATAAAGAATAACAGCCAAAATAAGTTAGTATGAAAAATAGTAAAAATGAAAAAAGCACGAATAGTAAAGTCGATCAACTCCGGGATCACACAACAGACAACACTGGTGAGATGCTAACGACCAACCAGGGATTAAAAATCAACAACAATCAAGATTCTTTGAGGTCAGGGGAGAGAGGGCCAAGTCTATTGGAAGATTTTATTCTGAGAGAAAAGATCACACATTTCGATCACGAGAGAATTCCTGAAAGAATTGTACACGCACGTGGCTCCGGAGCACACGGAGTTTTTAAGATCAATAAAAGCCTGGCCAAATATACCAAAGCAAACTTTTTGTCCGAAGAAGGAAAAGAAACGCCTGTTTTTGTGCGTTTTTCTACCGTTGCAGGAAGTGCAGGAAGTACGGATCTTGCGAGAGACGTAAGAGGTTTTGCCATTAAATTTTATACGGAAGAAGGTAATTATGATTTGGTCGGAAATAATATTCCTGTATTTTTTATACAAGATGCGATGAAGTTTCCTGATCTGGTCCACGCGGTAAAACCCGAACCGGATAATGCCATTCCACAGGCCGCATCTGCGCACGATACATTTTGGGATTTTATTTCCCTGATGCCGGAAAGTATGCATATGATCATGTGGGCAATGAGTGACAGGGCAATTCCCAGAAGTTACAGAATGATGGAGGGATTTGGCGTTCACACGTTTAAATTTATCAATGAGGAAGGGAAAATGCACTTTGTGAAATTTCATTTTAAACCAAAATTGGGCGTTCATTCCGTAGCTTGGGATGAAGCGACTAAGATTTCAGGAAAAGATTCGGATTTTCACAGGAGAGATCTTTGGGAGGCCATTGAAAATGGTGCTTTCCCGGAATGGGATTTTGGAGTACAAATTATTCCTGAAGAGGATGAGCATAAATTTGATTTCGATCTGCTTGATCCTACCAAACTGATCCCCGAAGAAGAAGTGCCGGTAGAATTGGTCGGAACTTTGACACTGAACAGAAATCCGGATAACTTTTTTGCAGAAACAGAACAGATCGCTTTCCATCCGGGACATTTGGTTCCGGGGATAGATTTCACGAATGACCCACTTCTACAAGGCAGATTATTTTCATACACAGATACCCAATTATCAAGATTAGGATCACCGAATTTCCATGAAATCCCGATCAACAGATCGATCAATACGGTTCATAATAATCAACGTGACGGTCATATGCGCCAACAGATCGTCAAAGGAAAAGTAAGCTATGAACCTAATACGATCGGTGGTGGCTGCCCTTTCCAGGCGATGATGAAAGAAGGCGGCTTTACTTCACAGGAAGAAAGAGTGGATGGACAGAAAATCAGAGCGAGAAGCCAAAGTTTTGTGGACCATTATTCTCAGGCTAAATTATTTTATAACAGCCAATCGGAACCTGAAAAAACACACCTTCAGAATGCATTGATCTTTGAACTATCAAAAGTAACGATTCCTGCGATCCGTGAGAGAGTAGTTGGACAATTAAATTTTATCAACAAAGAATTAGCGTCATTGGTTGCTAAAAAAGTAGGTGTTGATGTAACCAAACTACAACAACCTAACGGAAGTATCCCTGCAGATGCCGATCCAAAAACGTTGCAAAGTACTGAAAAGGAACCTTCAACTAAAAGCTCAGAAGCATTGAGCATGAAAAATACGGTTAAAGATACCATAAAAAGCCGTGTGATCGGTTTTGTTATGGAAAATGGAGTGAATGCTAAAGATGTAAAAACGTTGAAATCAAAACTTGAAAAAGAAGAAGCTGTTGTACAGATCATTGCCGGAAGTCTTGCGCCTGTAAAAGCGGACGACGGAACAATTTTCGAACCGAAACATTCTCTTACAAGTACGGCCAGCGTGTGCTTTGATGCTTTGTATTTGTGTAGTGGTAAGAATTCTGCAGAAAACCTGTTGAATGAGGATAACAAACCGGGAACGCTTTTATTTGTGAACGAAGCTTATAAACATTGTAAAGCGATCTATTTTGGAAAAGAAACAGATGAGATCTATAATGCAAGCAACGTGAAAGGTAAAAAGCACGAGGATTCAGCAATCATTACTTCAGAAAGTAATAATTCTGATGAATCTTTCATTAAGGCCGTATCCAATCACCGTGTTTGGGAATTGGAAAAGGATAGAAATAATCCGGCATAGAAATCAAGTCACACCATAAACATTATAATTATCTTATGGGAAAGCGCATACAAACCGTAGATGAAATCCGAAGTATAACTGGTGTGAAGATGGGTGTATAAAAGTTGTTTTGGATCCCTGGATGTAATTGAAAAATCAACAATTTAAACTTATAAAAATTTTATTTTATGAAAAATATATTATGGTTAGTAGCAGCACTTTGTATCTTCATTTGGCTTCTAGGAATGCTCGGTGTGATCGAAGGCTTGAGTACGGGATATTTGGTTCACGTGCTTTTGGTAATAGCAGTTATAATTGTGCTTTACAATATTATATCGGGCAGGAAACCGCTTGATTAATTGATGATAGTAACATATAAATTTAAATTTTCAAAAGAAAATCCCACTTGTGAAAGTGGGATTTTTGTTTTTTTAATGATCTTATTAATAATAAATATTCCTGTCTATGATCTTAAGCAGCTCCTGCTTCTCGAGATTTTTAATAGTTCGGATAACAGTTTCCACACGTAGTCCGGTTATCGAGGCCAGCTGTTGTCTGGTCAATGGAACCTGATAAGAATACATACTCCTGTCCGGACTGAAACTTTTATGGTAGTCCAAAACACCTTTGATCCTGACATCTGCCTGCAGAGAAGCGTTGTTCTCCAACATTACAAATTTGTAATATAGCCGTTCTGAGAGAAACTTATTAACATCTCTTGAAAGTTTGGGATGATCATCCAGCATTTTTATAAACTTTGCCTTTGGTAATTTCAGTACAGTACTTTCTTCAAAAACCACGGCATTCACGGGGTATTTTTTATCAATAAAAAGCAAGAGTTCACAAACACTCAGGCCTGGCTGAAGGATCGCTAATATCAATTCTTTTCCAGCTTCATTATAATGATTGAGCTTTATCCGCCCCTTTACGATCTGATAATAGCATTTTGGGGAATCTCCTTCACTGAAAATAATGTCACCACGTTTGAAATTTTCAAATTCTGCACCGTATGATAATAATAGTTCTTCCGCGATCATTTTTAGTTAGTTTATGATATTTAGTTTGATTTAATGATTAAGTAGCTGGCAATTAATTCAATGTATAATAAATCTTATGCCAAGTAGCTTCTTGTAGCCGTAAGCATTGTTTTTCCGATGTGCGAAATTAATCAGCAATCTATTTTTTTATTATGATACAGGTCATAAGTTTTAGACTACGATTGTGATAACTTTGAAGAATACCTAAAAATAAATTATTATGAAAAAGTTATTCTTACCGATGATCGTTCTATTCATCATTAGTTGTTCAAAAAAAGACACTACCGAAAATTCGATGTCCAATGATATCTTGACTTCTGACAGTACCGCTGCAATCCCAAATCCTGCGCCACAGACAGATAGTACGACTACTTCTGCTTCCGGATCTGTGTCCGATAGTAGTAAAATGACACCTGGCGGCAGAAGAGATTCTGTAAGATAGGTTTTAATCGTAAAGGTTCCTTCCTGATTTATAGAGATCCTGACAGCAGTTACTTGAATCAATAAGATTACTAAGAAAACCTTATAGAATTAGGATCTCTTTTCAATTGGTGAAGATTTCTAAATTAACTATAGATAATTAATAGTATCTTTGAAGCGTTATAATATACGTGTGAAGCTGCTGATTCTAATATGATTAAATTCGGTGGCCATTCGCTTCACTTTAATTTTTGTTGTATAAATGGCATACAGCAGTTTATTCTATATAGTTATGAATGCAGTAGCATTAGATTTTCCCACAGTTTCATATGGAGAATTCCTTTCTCGTTTCAAAGCTTCTTTGGGGTCTTTGTTTCAAAAAGAAAACATCGATCAGCTTAGTCTCTCCAGAGGCCTGCCTCCCAATGTTTGGAAAGAGATAATGAATTTGAAGCCACTTTCTGTTGCTATTCCGAAAGAATTCGGTGGAAGAGGTGTGAAAGTAAAAGAATGCTTAGGTATCCTTTCTGCTGCTTCTTATGAGTCACTACCGTTGTCACTTACATTTGGGATCAATATAGCTTTGTTCCTTGAGCCTTTGGCAAAATATGGTAATAATATTATCAAAGGTGACATTTTCAAACATTTCTTGGATTTTGGAGCAATGGGAGGACTGATGATCACAGAACCGGATTATGGAAGCGATGCTCTTAGTATGAGAACCCAGAACGAACTTAAAGATAACAAATACCACATCAAGGGAACAAAACATTGGCAAGGTCTTACAGGCTTAGCTAACTATTGGTTAGTTACATCAAGAAATGTGAACTCTGACGGTAATCTTGCGAGAGACGTTGATTTCTTTATAGCAGATACACACAAGCCGGAACAAAATATCGAAGTTCAGGAATATTATGACAATGCGGGATTATATATGATCCCTTACGGTCTTAACAAACTTGATATCAAAGTTCCTGAAGAAAATAAACTGATCCCGGAATCGACAGGTCTTAAACTGATGTTGGACCTGCTTCACAGAAGTAGATTGCAGTTTCCAGGAATGGGAATGGGATTCCTGAAAAGAATGATGGAGGAAGCGATGACCCAATGTAAAGATAGAATTGTTGGAGCTTCTAACTTATTCTCTTTGGATCAAGTTCAGTATCAATTGGCAAAATTGCAATCATTCTTTACCCTTTCTTCTGCAATGTGCGCAAAAAGCACACTTATAAGCGGTATTGATAAAGATGTCTCCGGAAGCGGAGTTCATGCAAACAGTATGAAGGCCTTTGTGACAGATATGATGCAGGAAGCTGCCCAGATTTTGGTGCAATTGTCCGGAGCTAAAGGTTATAGATTAAGCCATATCGGTGGAAGAGGTATTATGGATAGTCGTCCTTTTCAGATTTTTGAAGGTTCTAATGAAATGCTCTATACACAGATCTCTGAAGGTGTTTTGAAAGATATGAAAAAGAAGAAGACGGATAATCTGGCAGACTATCTTTCTATTAATGAAATTACTAAAGATGCTGCTAAGTTGTATTCAAAGGAATTGAATTTTACGATTAGTGGCCCACTTTCTCAAAGAAAAATGATCGATCTGGGCAAGATCATTTCAAGAATTGTTACAGTAAATGATTTGACAGAGTTGAACGATGCTGGTTTTAACCAAGAATTGACAGATAATTCTATCGAGATCGTAAGACAAGAAATTGTGACGCTTTTGGCATCTATGAATCATCATAAAGATATCAATGCGATCTGCGATACAAGTGAAAAAAGTGATTGGATGGACTTTTTCTGATCCAATTTCAAATCATAGATAAAGATGATGCCTCTAATTTTAGAGGCATTTTCCGTGTCTCACAAATTTGTAGTATATTTGCAACATAATTTCTAAACGGTTTTCTGTATCTGCTGATGCAACGTTTTCTTTTATTTTGTGTTCTCGGCCTCTTGGTTAATGTTTTTTATTGGCGACACAACTTCCTGAATAGTAGAAACAGAATAACTTTTTAATCTTATTAGGAATCGATTTTCAAATTCCATTAATGAAGATTTATTCTGAATTCATTTAATTCAATTTCAGAACATTAATTTAAAATAATAACAAATAATTTATGGCAGATTCTTTCTCAAAAAAAGAAAACTTCAAGAAAAAACTTCAGAAACAAAAAGACAAAGCGCTTCGTCGTGAAGAGCGAAAAACTAATAATGACAAAGGAAAAGAAACCGAATTCATGTATGTAGATGCATACGGAAGACTGACTTCTACACCGCCGGAAGAAAGATTAGAGGTTGATTTGGACAACATTCAGTTAGGAGCAGCTCCTATAGAAGCTGAAGAGGCTGTGAAGACGGGAATTGTAACTTTTGTTAGTGACAAAGGTTATGGCTTTATCACTGAAAATAAGACCAACGAAAATATCTTTTTCCATAGTAACAACTGTGCAGTGCCTATAAAAAAAGGAAACAAAGTATCTTTCGAAAAAGAAAGATCTCCAAAAGGGTTTTCTGCAATTAATATTGAGCTAGTAAAGTAAAATAAAAAATATCCATTCGTTTGGTTACTTTTTATATGCATATTACAATATTCGGCCGGGTTTGTCCCGGTTTTTTTTATTAATAAATACTGTTTTTTTTGATCTATAATTTATTTTAAACGCCAAACATTTGTATATTTGTTTCAAGCTTTAGGGGTATTCTGAAAAGAATTGAGAGAGTCCCTTTGAACCTGATACGGCTAACACCGACGTAGGGAAAAGCAGGAATGCATCTTTTGATGTTTTCTTTCTTATTCTATTTTGTTTTCCTAAGGCTAATTTAAATTTAAAGTAAATGGAAAACAACCTTTGGAATTACATTCAATCCGTAAAAGATCAATCGCCACTTGTACACAATATTACCAATTTTGTGGCAATGAATAACACGGCCAATGCGCTTTTGGCAGTCGGAGCTTCACCGATCATGGCTCACGCAAAATCAGAGATCAGAGAAATAATCGCCATTTCAAACGTCGTCGTTATCAATATCGGAACACTTGACGAATATTGGTCTGAAGCAATGTTGATTGCTGCAGAAGAAGCTCATAGACTTAATAAAACTTGGATTTTAGACCCAGTTGGAGCGGGCGCAACTTCTTTCAGAGATGAGGTTTTGGCTAAGCTTTTACAATTCAAACCAACTGTTATCAGAGGAAATGCCTCGGAAATTATTGCTTTAGCCAAAGCCAATAAAACTGTCACAAAAGGAGTTGACAGTACAGCAGAAAGTAACGAAGCAATTAATGCCGCAAAATATCTTGTTGAAAATTATCAATCTGTAGTCTGTATTTCTGGAGCAACGGATATTATTATTGATGATAAAGAAACTTATTTTGTTGAAAACGGGCATCCATTAATGACGAAAATAACAGGTTTGGGTTGTTCTGCTTCAGCCATTGTCGGAGCTTTTGCTGCAATTTCTGAAAATAAAACCGAATCTACCGTTGCTGCGATGTCACTTTTAGGAATTGCCGGAGAATTGGCAGAAAAAATTTCAAATGGTCCTGGAAGTCTTCAAATGAATATTTTAGATAAGCTTTATAATATTTCTGAGCAGGAGTTTTTTGAAAACGTAAAAGTTTCTAAAAAATGAATGTAATACAATCATTTCCTTATCAATTATATCTCGTGATTTCCGAAGCTGATTGTAAAGGACGTAATTTTTTGGATGTTGCCGAACAATCAATTTTAGGTGGAGTAGACATCATCCAGTTGCGTGAGAAAAATACTTCTGACCAGGATTTTCTGGAAAAATCAATTCGACTAAAAGAAATAACCGATAAGTATGGAATTCCTTTAATCATTAATGATAATATTTTCGTAGCCAAAGAAGTCGATGCTTTTGGAGTTCACCTTGGAAATAATGATGTTCAGCCAACAGTTTTGAGAGAAAATTTATTTCAAAATAAGATGATAGGCTATTCTATTGAGTATTTGGAGCAGCTTGAAAATAAGGAAACGATTGTTTCAGATTATTTAGGAATCAGTCCGGTTTTCAGAACAGATACTAAAACCGATACTGTTACAGAATGGGGATTGGAAGGTTTAATGAAAATCAGAAAACTGACAGATAAACCATTGGTTGCCATCGGAAATATCCATTTAAAAAATGCTAAAGCGGTGATGGATGCAGGAGCAGATTGTATCGCCGTAGTTTCAGAAATATGCAGTGCTGAAAATCCTCAAAAAGCAGCTTTTAATCTAAAAAACGAAATCAATAAATGAAACGCCTGATGAAAAAGACTTTTACTATAGAAGGAAAAAGTAGGCGTTCCATCTGACCTTAATAAAAAATAAAATTGACAGATGACACAATACAAATATCCATCAGTTCTCACGATTGCCGGTTTCGACGGAAGTGGAGGAGCAGGAATTCAGGCTGATATAAAAACGATTTCAGCTTTGGGCTGTTATGCAACTTCAGTTTTGACGGCTTTGCCTGTTCAGAATACGATGGGCGTTCGAAATATTTTCCCGATTCCTGTTCAGGCAGTTTCAGAACAGATTGAATCAATTTTAGATGACATTTTTCCTGATGCCATCAAAATCGGAATGGTTCACACACCAGAATTGGTTGAGACCATTGTGGAAACTTTGGCCAAATATAAAAAAGTACCGATTGTTTTTGACCCTGTAATGGTTGCAACAAGCGGACATCGGTTGATTGAAGAAGAAACCATTCAGACGATTATTGAGAAACTTTTCCCGATTTCAGATATTATCACTCCGAATATGGATGAAGCTGCAATTTTAGCCAATATGGAAGTGAAAACTTTAGACGATATGAAAATTGCCGGAGAAAACATCAAAAAATTAGGTTGTAAACATATTCTGCTAAAAGGCGGACATCAAACAACTGAAAAAATTATCTCTCTATTTTATAGTGATAATGATGATTTTCAAACTTTTGAATCTTTAAAATTAAATACAAAAAATACGCACGGTTCGGGTTGTACATTATCATCGGCGATTGCTTCATTTATTGCTCAAGGAAAATCTATGAAAGAAGCTGTGGCTTTAGCTCAAAACTATGTTTCAGAAGCTATTCTTGCAGGAAGCGATGTAAAAACCGGAAAAGGAAATGGTCCTTTAAATCACTTTTTTAATCCTCAAAAACTTATCAAAAATGAATTGGTCTGAAAACACCTGGAAATCAATTGAAAACATTTACCAAGATATCATTGAAATGCCTTTTATTAAAGAATTATCAAAAGGAAGTTTAGACAAAGAAAAATTCCAGTTTTACATTGCCCAGGATTCTTTGTATTTGGAACATTTTGGAAGAACTTTAGCGTTAATTGGGAGTAAAGCGCATCAGATTGAAGACGCTTTGGCGTATATGAGATTTGCCGAAAATGCAATCGTTGTGGAAAATGCTTTGCACGAATCTTATTTTAAAGAATTTGAAATTTCAGGCAAAGGAATTTTAGAGCCTGTCTGTCATCATTATATTCATTTTTTAAGAAGTACTGCAGCTTTTGAACCTGTAGAAGTAGCTTTGGCTGCGACTTTACCTTGTTTTTGGATCTATCAGGAAGTCGGAGATCATATTCTGAATCTTGAACAAGCATCAAAAAATCCTTATCAAAGCTGGATTGAAACTTACGGCGGAGAAGATTTTGCTGTTGCCGTTAAAATCGCTATTGAAATTTGCGACAAAGCCGCTGAAAATACAACTCCAGAAATAAGAACCCGAATGAATGAAGCTTTCATCACAGCTTCCAAACTCGAGTTTCAGTTTTGGCAAGCCGCTTATGATCTGAAAGTCTGGGAATGATCTATGGGCGTATCCCTTTGCATTTTGCCGACGCCAAATCCCAAACAAAAATGCAAGCGGGTCGGGCTATCCGCTATATTTTTTTTGTCATTGCGAACGATGTGAAGCAATCAGTAGAACCTTTCAGCAATCGCAATAACAAAAAAGGATGCCGCTACTATCCCTTACGCAAAAAGCCCGCTCAACAATTCGTTGAATGGGCTTTTTTATAGATTTAGTTTTAAACACTTAAGTCATTATATAATAATATATTTAAAAGAGAAGCGCACTTTAGCCGAAAATCATTGATTTTCAAAACTTAATTGCACTTATGTGAACTATTTCTGCATTTTTATAATTACACTTGAGTGCTGATGAAATACTTTTCCTAGATCTTAAATCCTCCGGAAACTTCGATTCTCTGCGCATTAATCCATTTAGAATCATCCGAACAAAGGAACGCAACCACACTTCCGATATCATCAGGCAAACCAACTCTTCCCAAAGCGGTTTCAGAAGAGATATGATTGTTCAAATCTGCAACGTCACGTACAGCTCCGCCACCAAAATCGGTTTCGATTGCACCTGGAGCAATAGAATTCACCCTGATTTTTCTGCTTCCCAATTCCAAAGCCTGATATCTTGACAGGGAATCTATCGCCGCTTTCATCGCACCATAAGCCGAATATCCTGCGAAAGAAAATCTTGCCAAACCAGAAGATGTGTTCACAACACTGCTTCCGTCATTCAGTAATGGTAATAATTTTTGGGTTAAGAAATAAGGACCTTTGAAGTGGATATTCGTCATTGCATCCAAGGTTTCTTCAGTTGTCGTTTCAAAACTTTGATTGATTCCGATTCCTGCATTATTTACCAGAGCGTCTAGTTTTGCAGAAGAAAACTGGGTGCCCAAAAGTTCTTTCACTTCAGTTGCGAACTGGTCAAAACCTGCAGTTGTAGAAATATCCAAAGGTAAAGCAAACGCTTTTTGTCCGATGCTTTCGATTTCTTTTACTACTTCATCTGCAAACTCTTTTTTTGTTTGATAAGTCAAGATGACGTCGAATCCTCTTTTTGCCAATTGTAAAGCTGAATCTTTACCCAATCCACGGCTTCCGCCAGTCACTAATGCTATTTTACTTGCCATTTTTTATTGTTTTAATTAATGGTACAAAGTTGGAAAATTAGCACATTGGTGTGTTTGTATAAATCAAATGAAAGTTTGTGAAAATCAAACAATCGATAATTCCCGGTAATGTTGTGGCGATTGCTTGCTGTGCTTCTTGAAGAAGTTGGAAAAGTGAGCAACTTCTTCAAAACCTAGTGCGAAAGCGATTTCCGAAATATTCCATTGCGTTTGGGTCAGCAATATTTTGGCTTCTTGGAAAATTCGGCTTCCGATGATTTCGCCTGTAGTTTTTCCGGTTGTTTCCTTTAGAACTCTATTGAGATGATTGACGTGAACTCCTAATATTCCAGCAAAATCTGCCGGTGTTTTCAGTTGTAAAAGCTGACTGATATTTTCGATAGGAAACTGTCTTTCCAATAATTCAATGAAAAAAGTGGTGGTTCTGGAAGCAGCGGTTTTGTTATTTTCGACAGGTAAAATAGGCTGTAATTTCTGCCCAAAATGTATCAATTCCATCACATAGTTTCTCAACAAATCATATTTAAACATATAATCGGAATTGATTTCTTCGTGCATTTTCAGAAAAATGGATTCAAACTGATAAAACTGTTCTGTCGAAATTTGAAATACAAAATCACTCTGGGGAGAAAATACCGGCAAATTATCGATGTCTGTTCCGATTTTGTTTTTCGGTAAAAAATCTTTTGTGAAAACACAAAAATGTCCCATCTGATTGATGCAATGGCTGTTGTAATTATAAGGTACTTTTGGTGATGCAAAAAGAATGGCGCAGTCTTTTATCTCAATGGTTCTGTCGGCATATTCCACTTTGTTTTGGCCATTGATCAAACTTATCTTGTAATAAGTCCGCCTGTTATAAGGCATTTCAGATTTCGATTTGCTCTCTCTGAACATCTTGGAAATATCAAAAACGTTAAAATGACCAATGTCTTTATTGATATTTTCAGTAAGGAATTGATTGATGTCAGGACAACTTTCTCCCAAAATATCCTGATAAAATTCTTTGATGGTGATTGAGCTCATAGGTTTGTAAAAATCAAAGGTATCGATTTTTAGATTAATGATAATAAAACCAATTCTTTTAATATATTTTAATCTCAAATCCTTCGTCATTTTGGATACAAACAAACTCATTTTGGCAACATTTTCCTTGGCGCTTCTGCAGACATTTGTATTATAAAATTTAAACAAGATTTACAATGCAAAAAACAATTTTCATCACAGGCGCATCATCAGGATTAGGAAAAGCGACCGCCAAATTATTTCAATCAAAAGGCTGGAACGTTATTGCCACAATGCGAAATCCTCAAAAGGAAACTGAACTTTCCCAACTGGAAAATGTAACCTTGTTTCCGTTGGATGTTACGAACTTGGAACAGATTCAGGAAACGGTAAAAAAGGCGATTGAACTTCATACGATTGATGTGGTTTTCAACAACGCAGGTTATGGTTTGATCGGCGCTTTGGAAGCTTTGACAGACGAACAGATCGTAAAACAATTAGACACCAATTTATTGGGTGTGATTCGTGTGACTCAGGCCTTTATTCCTTATTTCAGAAAAAACAGAAACGGATTATTTATCACCACAACTTCGATTGGCGGATTACTTACTTTTCCTCTGGATTCGCTTTATCACGCTACAAAATGGGCTTTGGAAGGCTGGAGTGAAAGTATGTCGTTTGAGCTGGCTCTGTATAATGTTGGTATCAAAACTATTGCGCCGGGCGGAATTAAAACTAATTTTGCAGGAGACGCATTAGCCGTTGTCAATCATCCGGCTTATGAAGACGGAATGCAGAAATTATTTGAATTGATGAATCCCGACAACTTCGAACCTGTAGAATGGATTGCAGATGTAGTTTACGAAGCAGCGACAGACGGTAAAAATCAATTGCGATATGTCACAGGAGAATTTGCCAATCAGCTGTACAACCGCCGTTTGGAAATCGGTTCAGAGGCTGCAGTTCAGGAAATGAAACAGATGGTTTTTGGAAATTTGCTCAACTAAAAAATTAAGAAATGAATAATCCTATAAAAGTAGATTCCATATCTCAGCTTCATGAGATGCTGGGTTTTGGGAAGCCGGTTCATCCGTTGATTAGTATTAACGACAATGCCAATATGATTGTTGGGGAAAATCTTCTTAATCAACATTTTCTATTCAATTTCTACAAAATATCGTTCAAAAAAACACTCAAGGGTAAAATTGGTTATGGACAGGGCTATTATGATTTTGATGAAGGCGGAATGGTTTTTACGGCTCCAAATCAGTTACTTTCCACAAGTTCGGATGATATGGAATATGAAGGTTTGACGCTACTCATTCATCCCGATTTTTTGAGAAATTATTCTTTGGCAACCCGAATCAAAAGCTTTGGATTTTTCTCTTATTCGGCGAACGAAGCTTTGTTTCTATCGGACAAAGAAAAGCAGATGCTTTTTTCGATTTTTGATAATATTAAACAAGAACTGAATAACACGATTGACGATTTCAGTCAGGATGTCATCATTTCACACATCGAGGTTTTGCTCAATTACAGCAACCGTTTTTACAAACGACAATTCATTACCAGAAAAGCGGTCAACAATGATTTGCTTTCGAAAATCGAAGAACTTTTAAATGTCTATTTTGAAAAAGAACAAGGTTTGAGTAAAGGTTTGCCAACTGTAGATTATTTGGCGACAGAACTCAGCCTTTCGCCAAGATATCTGAGCGATATGCTTCGGTCTTTGATGGGACAAAATGCACAACAGCTCATCCACGAAAAATTGATTGAAAAAGCAAAAGATTACCTTACGACAACTCAGCTTTCTGTGACAGAAATTGCCTATCAATTGGGTTTTGAACATCCGCAATCATTCAACAAATTGTTTAAAAATAAAACCAGCCAAACGCCTGTGCAATTCAAACAGAGTTTTTATCATAACTAAATTTAAAATGAATATAGAATCGTTTATCAAAGATTGGATTGCCGCCAGCAACAGTTACGACACCGGAAAATATCTGAAATTTTACAACGAAAATGCAGTTTTAGACGACCCGTCAGTTGGAAGAAAATTTATCGGTCATAGCGGAATCAAAGAATATTTTGAAAGTTATTTTATTGGTTATCAAACTCAGACTGAACTAAGGAAATTAGAAATTAAGGACAATTCGGCATTTCTAGAAGTAGAATTTACAGGAGATTTCCCGGAAGGTAAAATTGGCGGAAGTTTTAACTTTATTTTTAAAAATGATAAGATTGAGTTTTTAAAGGCAGATTTGATTCATTAATAACATTTGGATAATTTTTATAGAAGTGATAAGTTTTCTTGTCAATTTTTCTTTGCTAATTTAGTTGTTGATAATCAATGCTTTGATTTAGATTTCCATCAAATGACCAACATTAGTTTTTTATAAACCTATTTTATATATCTTTGCGCCAATCTGGTGAGCCGTAAAAAGCGCTTAATAGGGAATCCGGTGAAAATCCGGAGCAGACCCGCTGCTGTAAGCTTCACACAAAGGTTTTTGAAAATTATATCCACTGTCCGCCTTGGCGAATGGGAAGGATTTCAAAAATGAAGTAAGTCAGAAGACCTGCCAGAATGTTTTAATATTTGACGCTTTCGTGGAATAAAGCTTAGTCAACAATGATTTTGTGCAGCACAAACTGCGCCTTATCCTTGCTTTCTTACCTCCATTGGCGTCATCATTATTCGATATGAGCTAATGGTGACACGATTTACTTCTCGGTTTTTCAAAACTGTTGTTGCAATATTTGTGACAGCCTCATCTTTCTGTTTTTCCCAATCCAAAAAAGATTCTATCGAAACGGAGATTATCAAAGTCGATGTTTACAAAAAGAATTTCAAAGAGATTTTACCGGCTCAGACACTTTCCGGAGACCAGTTGGAAAGATTGAACAGCCAATCCGTTGCCGATGCGCTGAGATATTTTTCTGGTGTTCAAATCAAAGATTATGGCGGAATTGGCGGACTCAAAACAATCAATATCCGTAGTATGGGAAGCCAGCATGTTGGCGTTTTCTATGACGGGATTCAATTGGGAAATGCTCAAAACGGATTGGTTGATTTGGGAAGATTTTCCTTGGATGACATTGAGGAAATCTCGCTTTACAATGGACAAAAATCTGAAATTTTCCAGCCGGCAAAAGATTTCGGTTCGTCAGGTTCAATTTATCTTCAGCCTAAAACGCCAAGTTTTAAACTTAATAAAAAAACAAATCTTGTTCTGAGATTGAAGAACAGTTCCATCGATTTATTTAATCCTTCCTTCAGATTAGAACAGAAGATTTCGGATAGAGTTTCGGCGAGTTTCAGTTCTGAGTTTTTGCAGAGTGATGGGATTTATAAATTCCGTTACCGTAAAAAATATCCCGATGGAGTCGTTGCTTACGATACGATTGCGAAGCGTTTTGATTCCGACATCAAAGCCAAACGTTTCGAAACCAGCTTTCACGGAACGTTGAATAATGGAAGTTGGAACGTTCGTGCTTACGGCTATCTTTCCGACCGCGGCATTCCCGCAGCGATTGTCAATAACAGGTTTGATGGGCGTGGACAAAGGTTGGTGGACGAGAATTATTTCGTTCAGGCCAATTTCAGAAAGAAGTTGTTTCCCAAATTAGAAACACAGTTCAAAGCCAAATTCGCTTACGATTTCACACATTACATTGACACGGTTTCATCCATCAAAATCCAGAATCAATACATTCAGAGAGAGATTTATTTGTCTTCGTCTAATATTTATTCAGTGACTCAGAATTGGGATGTCAGTGCGAGTTTTGACTTCCAATATAATAATCTCGACGCAGATTTGGTCAACTTTTCTTATCCGACGCGTTACACTTCTTTGCTTGCATTTGCCACAACATACCAATGGAAAAAACTGAAATTCCTTGGAAGTATACTTGGAACTTTTGTGCACGAAGATGTGGAGAAAAATGCCAAATCACCGGACAAAACCGAATGGACACCGGCGGCTTTTCTCAGTTATCAGCCTTTTGACTCCAATAATTTTACGGTCAGAGCTTTCTACAAGCGGACTTTTCGAATGCCGACTTTCAATGATTTGTATTACACGATGATTGGAAATGCTTTTCTGGAACCGGAATTTACCAATCAGTACAACCTTGGATTCACGTATCAGAAGTCTTTTCATAATCAGCTTTTTCAAAATTTCTATGCGAAGGTCGATGGTTATTTTAATAAAGTTGAAAACAAAATCATCGCGGCACCAACCGGAAATATGTTCCGCTGGATGATGCTGAATCTCGGCGAAGTGGAAATAATCGGGACAGATGTCAATGTTCAGGCTGATTTGCTCGTCGGGAACGTCAAATTGAAACCTTTGGTGAGTTACACCTTCCAAAGAGCAAGAGATTTTTCCGACAGAAATGAAACTTATTTTGGTGACCAAATCCCGTACACGCCTTGGCATTCCGGAACTTTTTCCCTGATGTCGGATTATAAGGATTGGAGTTTCAATTACAGTTTTATGTATGTCGGCGAGCGTTACGATGGTCAGCAGAACAACATCCAGTACAATTATATCCAGCCTTGGTACACACACGATTTATCAATCCAGAAGAAAATGAATTGGAAAAATCACCAGTTCAAAGCCAGTTTCGAGGTCAATAATATCTTCAATCAATACTACGACGTGGTTCTTAATTACCCAATGCCAGGCCGGAATTTCAAACTCATTTTAAGCTTTACATTATGAAGAAAATAAACTTTTTTCTGCTGATTTTACTTTGTCTGGTGTCTTGCCGAACAGATGAAATAATCGTTCGCCCGGAAGTGGAGGAAGGTCTTGCAACACCTGAAAATACTGCTATCAGAGGATTTTATCTTTTGAACGAAGGCAATATGGGAAGCAATAAGGCAACTTTGGATTTCTTCGATTATACAACTGGGACTTACCACAGGAATATCTATGCGGACATCAATCCGGATGTGGTGAAGGAACTTGGAGACGTCGGCAATGATATCAAAATCTACGGCAGCAAAATGTACGCGGTCATCAACGTTTCCAACAAAATCGAAGTTCTAGACGCAAAAACGGCCAGACGAATCAAAACCATCAATCTGGAAAATTGTAGATATGTGACGTTCAAAGACGGGAAAGTTTACGCTTCAAGTTACGCCGGACCTGTAGTTCTAAATCCAAATGCACCACTCGGAAAAGTCGCTGAAATTGATACGGTTTCGCTTTCGATAAAGAGGGAAGTGGTGGTCGGTTATCAGCCGGAAGAAATGGCGATTATTGGGAACAATCTTTACGTTGCCAATTCCGGTGGTTATCGTTTTCCGAATTATGACAGAACCGTTTCCGTAGTTGATTTGAACACATTTACAGAGACCAAAAAAATCGATGCGGCAATCAATCTGCATCACATTGCAAAGGACGATGACGGCGATTTGTATGTGAGTTCCAGAGGCGATTATTACACAGTTCCTTCCAGTTTATTTTTGGTAGATGCAGCAACGGGAACGGTGAAAAAAGACTTTCACATTGCGGTTAGCGAAATGACAATTGTGAACGGCAAGCTCTATTATTACGGCAACGAGTTCAATTACAACACGCACGCCTACACCAAATCTTTCGGAATCATCGATGTGAAAACGGAGCAAATCATTTCCAGCAAAATCATTGACCAAGAATATGTAGATGTGATAAAAACGCCTTACGGAATCGCTGTAAATCCAATCACAGAAGACATCTATATGACTGATGCCCGGAATTATGTTTCAACAGGATTCGTGTATTGTTTTGATAAAAACGGAAAATTCAAATGGAAAACCGAAGGCGGGAATATCCCAGCACATTTTGTTTTTCTTTATAAATAAATTGATATGAAAATGAAAAATTACTTTCTAAAATTCACTTTGCTTTCAATCTTTACTGTTGGAATCATTTCCTGTAAAAATGATGACGACGAAAATACGTTTAGTCTTGCTGATTCTTATTCCGTTGACCGCTTCACAGTTTTGAATATTCCGACTAATATTTCAGGAACTTTCACTTGGAAAATTAATGATTCTTTGATTTCTGAAAATTCAACTTTGGATTTCATCAGCCCTTACGCTAAAACTTATCCTTTAACACTGAAGGTTGAAAGTAATGGAACGACAACTACTTACACTTCAAAAATCATTGTCAACAAAGAATCCGTTTCTTACAGTAAGTACATTTCAAATGTTTTTGATTTCCGTCCTGCAGTTGGACAGTTTATGAATGAAATTCCGGAATATGTTGCTGAAAATACTTCGGAACAAATGATTCAGAAAGCGAAACAATCTTTAGTTGGTTCCAATTCTACAATGATTTCATTGGGCGGATTTGGCGGTTATGTCACTTTCGGATTTGACCACACGATTCCGAATATGAACGGACGGGATTTTAAAATACTTGGTAACGCTTTTTGGGGCGACTTATCAGAAGATGAACGCGCAGGCTCTTGTGAACCCGGAATTGTTTTGGTGGCTTATGACAAAAATAAAAACGGAAAACCCGATGAAGACGAATGGTACGAAATTGCAGGAAGCGAATATTTCAAAAATACGACGATAAAGAATTACACTATTAATTACTTCAAACCCAATGAAAATAAACCGCCAGTTCCCGGAATAGAATATTGGGAAAATGATGTAGAGTATATCAAATGGACAGACAATCTTGGGAATTCAGGATTTAAAACTAAAAATGTTTTCCACGTTCAAAGCTATTATCCATTATGGATTACGGATGCTTCTTATCAATTTACAGGAACCAAACTCGCTAACAATTATTATGACCAAAGCGGAACCGGAACTTATTGGGTTGGAAAATCCTATGAATTCGGATACGCAGACAACGCACCGAATAACGACGAAGCTTCCAATATTGATATTTCTTGGGCTGTTGACAAGAACGGCAATTACGTCAAACTTCCCGGAATCGATTTCGTGAAAGTTTATACTGGAATCAATCAGGAAGCTGGCTGGCTTGGTGAAGTTTCTACAGAAGTTGCTGGCGCATACGATTTACATTTAAAATAAAATTCAACAATAATATTCTTTAAATCAATTAAAAATGAAAAAGTTTTATCTTTTGACATTGCTGTTGTTCTTCACATTTTTTACCAATGCACAAGTCACAGTTCAAAGTGTTCCCAGAAATGACATCAAGGGAAACTCAATTAAAAAACAATCCAAAAAAGCCGATTTCAATTTTGATGACATCATCTATTGGGTTGGAACAGGAACCAACGAAGCGGCTTTCGTCGTTCAATGGAACGATGCCAAAAATCCGGACGCTTTGGTTTGGGGATTCAGGTGGAATGGTACTGCAACCGGCGAAGATATGCTGAAAGCGATTGCCAAAACCGACAAGCGATTCTTTACATTGCTTTACCAGGGAACGCAATTCGGAAGCGCCGTTGGTGGACTTGGTTTTGACCTGGACGGGAACGACACGAACGCACTTTTTAAGAACGGAAACACTACTTATCCGCTTTATCCTGTGGACGGTATCATCAATACGACATCGTATGATTTTGATGATTATACCGCAAAAGATGCCGATGACCATTGGGGAAGTGGCTGGTATTCTGGGTATTGGTCGTATTGGGTAAAAGACCCGGCTGATACGGAATTTGGATATTCTGGTCTGGGAGCGAGCAGCAGACAATTGGAGAATGGTTCTTGGGATGTCTGGAATTTTAACCCGAATATGGAAAGTTATGATATTTCTTCAGCTTTTACGCCGGTTTCAGCTTATTCTACGCAGGCAGATTTTACTAAAGGCTATTTTATGGTGAATGAGGAATGGTTTGGTCACACCAACGGTTCCGTGAATTTCATAGGAGAAAATGACCAAATCCATTACAGAGTTTACAGCGAAAAAAATAACAATCAGGCTTTTGGTGCGACGACTCAGTTTGGAACGATCTACGGAGACAAATTCTATTTTATCTCAAAACAAGCAGCTGACGGCGGAGACACGCAATACACGCCAGGCGGAAGATTGGTTGTTGCCAATGCTACGACGATGGAGAAAATAAAGAGTTTCGATAACATCGGTGGAGGAGACGGCCGCTCTTTCGTGGGTGTAACTGACAAATTGGGCTATATCGGTGCATCCAACGGAATCTATACTTTCGATATCGAAAATCTACAGGTTGGAACTTTGATCAGTGGAACTGGCGGTGGAAGCCAATATGCGGGACAGATCGGGAATATGATAAGAACTTCGCAATACGTTTTCGCTGTGAAGCAATCTGCAGGTGTTTTAATCATTGACCCTAAGACCAATACTTTGGTGAAGACCATTTCTGGCGCTTATCATTCTATCGTTCAGGCAAAAGATGGAAGCGTTTGGGCAATTCAAAATCAGAAATTGGTTAACATTGATCCGACAACTTTCGCAATTACCGAATATGCACTTTCTACTGCAACGCAGTATTTGGGTTCTTGGGGCGCTTGGAACGCAGGAAGTTTCACTTACAGTAATCAACAGAATGTCCTGTATTGGATGAATTCACTTAATGCGTTCACATCAGGAACAAAGGTTATCAAATTCGATGTGACAACAAAAACATTGGTTGACAATTTTATCACGATTCCCGGACAGGAAGGCACGTACAAGCAGATTCCTTACGGCGCAGCTTTGAGAGTAGATCCTGTTTCTGACAGATTGATTTTGAATACTACAGAAAGCGGTTATGGTGCGCATTATCAGAAGAATTGGATCCATACATATAGCAATACAGGAGCTTTGCTAAATACAAAAACCTTAAATGATTACTATTGGTTCCCTGCTGTGACGGTATTTCCGGATGTTACTGAGCCGGTTGTCAGCTCTACTTTCCCTTCAGAAATTAATGCAAGTAGTGCTATAAAAATTGACCTGAAAACAATTGTTACGGATGCGGATAATCTTTCAGTTTCTATTTTGAAATCAATCAGATCCAATAGCAATACCAATGCAATTTCTGCTGAAATCAACTCTGATGAAGAGTTGGTTCTAACACCACAAGGTGCAGGAACGGCAAATATTGTTGTTAGTTTTAATTCCAATGGGAAAGTGGTAGATAAAACTTTGACCATAATTTCTTCATCATTAGCTGTAAATGATAATGCTAAGAAGATCAATCTAAGCATCTATCCAAATCCAACAACAGATATTTTGAACCTCAAAACTCAGGACAAAATTGTTGAGGTTTCTGTGTTTGATTCTACAGGAAAAGTGATCAATACGAAGATAGTTGATGGAAAAATCAATGTTTCTGAACTATTGAAAGGAAATTATATCTTAAGGATTACAACCGATAAAGCAACTTATCAGGAGAAATTCATCAAGAAATAATCTTTTTAAATTTTAAATAATGAAGCCTCCAAAAACTTAATTTGGAGGCTTTGTTTTTATTTGAATAATTCCAAAATCTCTTCAACAGTCACTTTTCCGAAATAATCTGTGATATGGATTTTAGAAAAAATTTGGTTTAAATTCTCAATATCGTGTTTTTCATCGATGAGGAGATCTTCTAATTCCTCAATCGGTTTGGAAGCAAAAAAGTCGCCGAAGATTTTAGCTTTTTTAATGATTCCTTTTTCAACATCGAGATGAATTTCTATAAAACCTGCTGGGATTTTAATAGCTTTTTTGAAATTATAATTCGGGGAGAAACCAAAATTCCAATCCCAGGTCTCGTATTTTTCTTTGGCTAATTTTTCAATGCCTTGGATATCTTCGTCTGTAAGATCATAGATTTGTCCGTTATCAGAGCCTTTCAGTATTTCATCAATCAGCTTTTGTTTCAGAACTTCTATCGTTGTTCCTTTTGGTAAATAATCGATCAGGTTTGTTACTCGTGAGCGGTTGGATTTTGTTGCTTTGTCGAGGAACTTTAAAGGATTGACTTTCAGGGCATCATTCAGAACGCTCATTTCAGAATTAAACAAAATCGTTCCGTGCTGGATCATTTTTCCGCTTCTCGCCAATTTCGCATTCCCACTAAATTTCTTACCGTCAACCAAAAGGTCATTTCTGCCTTCCAGTTTGGCTGGAACATTCCAGTCTTTCAATAGCTGAAGAACCGGACTTGTAAACTGCCCGAAATCCATAAAATCATAGTCGCCCAAAAGCGTGTGGAATGAGAAATTAAGATTCCCCAAATCGTGATAAACCGTTCCTCCGCCAGACATTCTTCGTACAACTTTGATGTTGTTGTCGTTCACATAGTCCAGATTGATTTCTGCGAGTGTATTTTGAAATTTCCCAACGATAATTGAGGGCGCATTGATGTAAAGAAGGAAGATATCTTCTGTCGGGAATTTGGTCAATAGGAATTCTTCGGAAGCAATGTTGAAAAAAGCGTTGTGAGAAGGCGAATCTATAATGAGCATATTGTTCTATTTTCTAACAAAATTACTGAGTTTTTGTCTTTAATAAAATTGATTTTGCTCAGACTTTCTTCAATAAAAAAGAGCACTCTTCAAAAAGAAGAAATGCCCTTTAAAAATAAAAACCTTAAAATTCAAAAAAATTATAATGACACTCCTCGTTTCCAAGGAATAAATACATCCTGTTTCAGTTGGTCTGCTTTTGTTTCTACATTGCCGCTAGCCAGTTCAATAATATAATCTACGATTTCTTCACCCACTTCCTGGATGCTTTTCTCGCCAGTGATCACGGTTCCGGCATTCACATCAATAATATCCGACATTCTGTTGATCAAAGCTGTATTGGAAGAGATTTTCACAACAGGAGCGATTGGATTTCCCATTGGATTTCCTAAACCTGTCGTAAACAAAACGACTGTTGCACCTGCACCAACTAAACCTGTCGTACATTCGGCATCGTTTCCAGGTGTGTTCAATAGATTCAGACCTGGTTTCGAAATATATTCGCCGTAATCCAAAACATCTACAATCGGTGCAGTTCCACCTTTTTTAGAAGCTCCTGCAGATTTCATTGCGTCTGTAATTAAACCGTCTTTGATATTTCCGGGTGATGGATTCATATCAAATCCTGAACCTGCATCCACAACGGATTTCTCAAAAGCTTTCATTAATGATAAGAACTTATCCGCTTTTTCCTCATCCACGCACCGGTTCATCAATTCCTGTTCTACACCACATAATTCTGGAAATTCTGCCAAAATTGTTTTTCCGCCTAATGCTGCAAAAATATCTGAGACAATTCCTAAAGCCGGATTCGCTGATATTCCTGAAAATCCATCAGAACCACCGCATTCCAGACCAATACTCAGCTTAGAAACTGGCGCAGGTTTACGTTCGATTTTGTTGGCTCTTTTTATTGCTTCAAAAGAATCTTTGATAACCATTTGGAACATCTTGTCCGTAGTCCCGATTTTTTGTTGTTCAAAGATCAGAACTTCTTTATCGCTGTTCGGGCTCATTTCTTTCAAAGCATTTTGAAAAATATCAACCTGCAGATTCTGGCATCCTAAGCTCAAAACCGTTGCACCAGCCACATTAGGGTTGTTCACATAACCGGCAAGCAATTTCGCCAACAGTTCCGAATCTTGTCTTATTCCACCACAACCACCTTGATGATTGATAAATTTCACTTCGATATTATCCAGAAGATTTTCATTTCGGGATTGGTCTTCCACTTCTTCCACGCTCTTTTCTTCAATCAGAGAGCGCAGGAAATTCTTATATGAAACTTCTTTTTTCGGCAGCAATTCATTTTCGAAAATATCTTTTAGCTTCTCGATGTTCTTGTTTTCACAAAACACCAATGGGAAAAACAACCAGACATTTTTAGTCCCAACTTGTCCGTCAGAACGATGATAACCATTGAATGTTTTGTCTTTCCATTTATCCACATTGGGCGGAGTCCAACCCAAATCTCCTGTCTTTTTGAAAACCTCTTCACTCTCGTGCTTTACGTTTTCCGTCGTGATAACTTCGCCTTTCTGAATCGGCTGATTCGCTTTTCCAACGATGACGCCGTACATAATGATATGGTCGCCCACTGCAAAATCTTCTGCCGCGAATTTATGTTTTGCTTTCGTATCTTTTAGAACCGTGTAATCCGCACCATCAAGATGCACGATTTCTCCGGCACGCAAATCCATCAGCGCAACAATTACGTTATCATTTGGATTGACTTTTAATACTTTCTTTTGCATAATTTTCAGATTATAACTTTATTCTCAATAATAATTTGGGCAGCTTAATCCGCCTTCCGCTCCCAATCTTTTTTGCAGACGATTTCAGTTTAAATAGAACTCTTAGTCAAAGCAAAAAAGGATTTCCGCTCAAGTCGGGCTGCTGTGATTCAACGTTTAATTATTAAAACAAAAATTACTGAATGAAACTTTTATACCCTTCCTCAATTCCATTGGAATCGATTGCACGCAAAGCATTGGTTACAGCTTCTGTTAATCCAGGAACCCGAGTCAAATCTATATCCCAGAAACTCACTTCTGATAAAGCATTTTTCGCCACTTCTCCAAGGTCATTGGTTGACCAGATTTCTTTGAATCTCTCCAAAACTGGGGCATCATCATTTACAGGAAGTTGTTTTCCGTCAAACTCACCTTGATAGAATCTGATCAACGCTGCTAATGCAAAAGTCAAGTTAGTAGGTAATTCATTTTTGATCTCAACATATTTCAATAAGCTTGGCAAAACCCTCACTTTGAACTTAGAAACCGAATTCAACGCAATACTGGAAAGCAAATGCTTCAGGAACGGATTTCTGAATCTGTCAAAGACTTCATCTGAGAACGCCGTCAATTCTTCTGTTGATAAATCCAGAGTAGGAATGATTTCATTATAAACCGTATCGGAAATCCATTGTCCTGCAAATTCTGCATCAATTGCTTCTTTCACTGTTTCTTTTCCATCAAGGATAGAGAAGGCTAACATCGCCGTGTGAGCACCGTTCAGGATTCTAACTTTTCTGGTTCTGTAAGGCGTGATGTCATCCACAACCAAAACCTGGTCATCAATTTTATCAAACGGAATCAAAGCTTTCAATTTTTCATCACCTTCGATGACCCAAAGTAGGAAAGCTTCACAAACCACCATTAGATTATCATCATAATCCAATTTAGCTTCATATTCGTCTTTTTCTTCTCTTGGATAACCCGGAACAATTCTGTCCACCAAAGTGTTGTGGAAATAGTTGTTGTTCTCCACCCAAGCTGAGAATCCTTCTTCAAGATTCCATAATTGAGCATATTTTAAAATATATTGCTTCAAAGTCAAAGCATTGTTTTCAATCAATTCGCAAGGTATGATGTGAAGACCTTTTTCCGAATCGCCATTGAAATGCTTGAATCTTTCGTAAAGAAACGCAGTCACTTTCGCAGGAAAATTCTTGTGAGGACCTGAAGCCAAAGATGTTTCAGACTCGTCAAATGCAATTCCGGCTTCTGTTGTATTAGATAAAATGAATTGTAAGTCTTCGCCTTTTGCAAGTTCAAGGTATTCAGTGTAATTTTCATAAGGACTGAATGAACGCTGGATTGCGGAAATCACTCTCTTATCATCCACGATTTGTCCTTTCTTCACACCTCTTATGAAAAGCGTGTAAAGATTATCCTGCTCTTCCAGCATATCGACAAGACCACCAACAGTAGGCTGAACAACAGCTACCCCAGCGTTGAAACCAGCTTCTTTGTTCATCTTATCGATAAGGTAATCTACAAATGCGCGAAGAAAATTACCTTCTCCGAACTGTAAAAATTTGATTGGAAGTTTCTCGGTAGAACCTGAATTTTCACGGTTAAGTTTTTGTTTAGTTTGATATTCCATTTTTTTATTCTTTAATGATTTTATATTTAGGAACCAATGATTTCATAACGAACCACGCAATGAGATAAGCTACTGCGCAGATTGAGAAAATAATCATATATCCTTTGTCGATACCGTCTGAAACAACAGCACCGGAAGTTTTTAATTGTTCAAATAGATCATCAGGAAGACGCTCCTCAGCATATTGAGGGAATTTCTCCAAAAGCGGAACCCCGTTAACAGTTGTCCAGGCTTTGTGAGCATGGTCGAACAATAATCCTGAACCTTTATTGATCAGGAAAGAACCGATACCGCCAGCCATTCCACCAATTCCTGTGATTGTAGCAATTGCTTTTTTCGGGAACATATCGCCAACCGTTGAAAAGATATTAGCAGACCATGCCTGATGTGCTGCACCTGCAACCCCGATGATCAAAACCGGAAGCCAATAAGAAATACTTCCTGCTGGTTGTGCAACCAAAGCCAACAATGGAAAGAAAGCAAAAATCAACATGGCACGCATCCTTCCTGAATAAGGATTCATTCCTTTTTTGTCCACAAAATATTTTGGAAGCCAGCCTCCAACAATTGAAACCAGCGTTATCATATACAAAACGAAGAGCGGTAATGCACTTTGTGTACTGTCCATTCCGTAAACTGAACTTAGGTAAGCCGGAGTCCAGAAAAGGTAAAACCACCAAACGCCGTCTGTCATAAATTTACCAAAAATAAAAGCCCAAGTCTGTCTGTATCCAAAAGCTTGTTTCAAGCTCATTTTTTTCTGAGGTTCGTCTGCATTTTCTACAACATCGTCTTGGTCCTGTTGAATGTAAGCCAATTCGTGTTCATTAACTTTCGGGTGCTGATGAGGTTTTTTGTAAACAAAAATCCAAAGTCCCATCCAAACAAATCCAAGTGCACCAATGATGATAAATGCCATTTCCCAGCCCATCGATTTAGCGATAAATGGAATGGTTACCGGTGCTGCCAAAGCTCCAACAGTCGCTCCCGCATTGAAAATACTTGTAGAAAATGCTCTGTCTTTTTTAGGAAAATATTCTGCAGTGGTTTTGATTGCAGCAGGGAAGTTTCCAGCTTCTCCGACCGCTAAAACAAATCTTGCAAAGATGAAAAGCGTCACACTTGTGCTTGTGACAAGCGAAATATTATTAACTGTACTAATGATTTCCTTTGATTCTGCAAATCCTACAAACCAATTCCCTGTCAGGATCCCGGAAGTTGCAATTCCGCAAAATGCGTGTAAAATGGCTCCAATTGACCAAATGAAAATCGCCCAAAGAAATCCTTTCTTCGTATCCATCCAATCCACAAATTTCCCTGCGAATAACATACTGATTGCATAGAAAATCGAGAATAATGCTGTTATGTTTCCATAGTCATTATTATTCCAATGAAATTCGGGCTGGATGAAATCTTTCCAAGTCAAAGAAAGAACTTGTCTATCAAGATAGTTGATAGTCGTAGCAATGAACAGAAGTCCGCAGATGGACCATCTGAAATTACTAGGTTTTAAGGATTTGACTGAACTCATATTGGTTTTAGGAATTTAGTTTTCAATAATTATTTGGTGGATTGGATGATGTCCAATACTTTTTTCGTTTCGTTTTCGATGGTAGCGTAATCTTTGGAAGCCATTAATTCTTTGCTTACCAATTTGCTTCCCATTCCAACCGCGGAAACGCCTGCTTTAAACCAGCTTTCGATGTTTTCTTTGGTTGTGTCAACACCACCTGTTGGCATAAATTTCAGATTTGGAAATACGTCTTTTATAGCACTCATAAATCCAGTTCCTAAAGCATTTCCAGGGAATAATTTGACGAATGTTACACCTGAATTTTCAGCTTCGATGATTTCTGTCGGCGTCATACAACCCGGACTGTACAAAGCATCTTTCGGAATCAGGAATTCTGCAACTTCAGAAACAAATCCCGGACTGATAAAAAAGTCTGCACCAACATTATAATACTCTTCTGCTTGCTTTTGATTCTTAATTGTTCCGATTCCAAGAAGCATATCCGGCATTTCTGCATTTCGGATTTCTATCATTTTTATGAAATTGCTCAATGCAGCTTCGCCTCGGCTTGTGTATTCTACCGCTCGGATTCCTGCTCTGTAAAGCGATTTCAGTATTTCTAAAGTTACCGTTTCATCAGCATTATAATACAAAGGCAAAAGTCCTTGCTTGATGATGGCGTTTGTAACTAATTGAATCTTTGTCATTTTTTTAAATTTTTACTTTAAAAACTATTTTTCTGATGAAACCATTTCCAATCATTGGCGCGTGGACATCATTTGGATAAAAAATAGCAAATTGATTTTCGTTTAATTGGAAAAACATATCCGGATTATCATTGTAAAAAAGAACATCTTTTTCTGCATTGTATTCTCCGATTGGGTTTGTGCATTTTTGCCTTGATTTCCAACCAATATTTTCTATTCCCTTCAGACAGATTTGAATATCAATATTTTGATTATGACATTCGAATTTGGAAAGACTTTCTTCTTTTGTTTTGGCCATTTCATCAAAAACAATCATTCTAAGACCTTCCTCAATCTCTGTAACTCCAACCTCTAAGGAATCTAAATTTTTGTATTTTAAATACTCGAAAGCTTTTTCAAATAATGGATTGAGTAAAGAATATTGAGAAGCATTTTCTAATGTATCTATAATCATTTTTTTCTAAATTATCTTTTAATTCTTCCTCCTGAATTGCCGTTCATTACTTCCAGAATATCGTTGGCGCTGCTCAGATTTACATCACCTAAAATCGTATGTTTTATGGCGCAGGCTGCGTTGGCAAACTTCAAAGCTTTCTCATCATCGAAGTTTATTAAACCGTAAATCAAACCTGCTGCAAACGCATCGCCGGTTCCGATTCTGTCCACAACAGGATTTACTTCCAGACTTTCTGTTTCGAAATATTGTCCGTTAACCAAAGCTCTTCCCTGAGTTGCCTGATTACTTGCTGTCACACCAATTCTGGTTTTATCAAATACTTTCTTGATAGAAGGAATTTCTTTCATTAATGTCTCAGCAGCTTGGATAAAACTGTCTTTATCATACCCGAAAGATGTTCCAAGGATTTCATTGATTTCGTTTACACCACCAATGAAAATCGTAGAGTAGGAGATGAGTTCCTTAAGAACAGTGAATCCTTCTTTTCCATATTTCCAAAGATTGGAACGATAAGCTGGGTCAGCAGTAATTTCGATTCCTTTTGAGTTAGCTAACTGTAAACCTTGTTTCAGAGTTTCATAAGCACCTTCCGAAATTCCGGGAGAAATTCCTGTCCAGTGGAAATATTCTGCACCTTCCAGAGCTTTTTCCCAATCCACTTGTTCTGGTTTGATGTTAGCAAAAGAACCGTTTAATCTGTTGTACGAAATTCGACTCGCACGCATTGCAGAACCAACTTCTAGGAAATATAAACCAATCGGATGTTCTGTTCTGTTGACGAATTGTGTATCAATTCCGTAACTTTTCATTGTTGCAATGGCTGATTCTCCGATGAAACAATCGGAAACATTCGTGATGTGTCTGGTTTCGCATCCCATAATGGCTAAAGACGCACCGACGTTCATTTCTGTTCCTCCGAAGAAGAATTCCATTTCGCGGCTTTGTCTCAGCATTTTGCTGTCGGACGGAGACAATCTCATCAATACTTCGCCAAAGGTTACAACTTTGCTCATTAATTTTTATTTTTTCTAAACCTCGAAGGTTTGAGTTTTTATTTTATAAAATCTTCTCTAAACGGACTGAAAACATCTACCAAAACTCCGTCTTCCAGACATTCGACGCCGTGAAGAACATTGGAAGGAACGAAGAACGAATCGCCTTTTTTCAAAATTGAAATATCTTCGCCAATGTTGACTTCAAATTTTCCTTCTGCAACATATGTCACTTGAATATGAGGATGTTTGTGTTTGTATCCAATTCCGCCTTTTTTGAAACGGACATTCACCATCATTACAGATTCGTCGTAGCCTACAATTTGGCGGTCTATATAGTCATCGATTTTTTCCCATTCTGTTGAATCGGATTTGTAATATATTTTGGATGTTTGTTTTGTTTCCATTTTTTATTTTGTCATCCATAGGTTTCACCTACGGCTATTGATATTCAACCCTTTGGGTTGGTTGTTTAGAAGTTGAAATATTCTTTAGCGTTAAAATAGCAAATATCTGCCACCACTTTTCCGACTAAATCCATATCCTCAGGCAATTCACCAGACTCTATTTCGTTTCCTAAAAGGTTACACAATACACGTCTGAAATACTCGTGTCTTGGGAACGAAAGGAAACTTCTGGAATCGGTCAACATCCCGACAAATGTGCTGATGAGTCCCATATTGGAAAGCGCATTCATCTGTTTTTCCATTCCGTCTTTCTGGTCCAGAAACCACCAGCCGGAACCGAATTGTACTTTTCCTTTCACAGAACCATCGTTGAAATTTCCAATCATTGTAGCCATAATCTCGTTATCGGCAGGATTCAGATTGTAGATGATTGTTTTAGTCAATTTATCCTTAGAATCCAATGTATTTAGAAATCTCGAAAGGTTTGCAGCCTGACTGAAATCGCCGATGGAATCCCAACCTGTGTCTGGTCCTAAAACTTTCAACATTCTTGCATTATTGTTTCTCAACGCGCCCAAATGATATTGCTGAACCCAACCAAAAGAATGGTAAGTCTCGCCCAAAAATAACAAAATTGCTGTTTTGAACTGCTCAATTTGGTGAGGCGTTAAAGTTTCTCCTTTTCTCTTCGTTTCAAAAATTGCGTTGATTTCTGAATCTGTGAACGTTTCAAAAGAAATGTTGTTCAATCCGTGGTCACACAATCTGCATCCGTTGGCGTGAAAGTATTCAATCCTTCTGAGTAGCGCATCCTGTACATCCTTGTAAGAGTTGATTTCGATTCCTGCAGATTCGCCTAACTTATCGATGTAAGCATTATAATCTTCATTATCAATCAAGATCGTTTTGTCAGGACGGAAAGCCGTGCTAACTGTGATTCCAATATTATTTTGTTTGATTGTTTGATGATATTCTAAAGTATCGATTGGGTCTTCTGTGGTACAAACCGTTTCCACGTTTCTCATTTTCAACAACCCGTGAACTGATTTCTCCGGTGTTTGAAGCTGAGCCGATACATTTTCGTAAACTGCATCTGCATTTTTTTCATTAAGCAAATCGTAAACGTCAAAATATCTCGCTAATTCCAAATGTGTCCAATGGAATAGAGGATTTCTCAACGTGTTCGGAACTGTTTTTGCCCAAGCTGCGAATTTTTCTTTGTCAGAAGCATCTCCGGTAATGAATTTTTCATTCACGCCCATTGTTCTCATTGCTCTCCATTTGTAATGGTCGCCACCGATCCAAACCTGAGTAATGTTCTCAAACTGACGGTTCTCTGCAATCTCTTTCGGAGGCAAATGGTTATGATAATCGATGATGGGCTGTTTTTCTGCAAAATTGAAATACAACTCTTCAGCGAATTTGTTCTTTAATAGAAATGTATCTGTGATAAATGGTTTTGTAAGTGTGCTCATGACTAATAGATAATTGACTGATAGATAAAAGACTTTATTCGTTTGAAGGTTTTCCGATGGTTGCAAGGATTCCGCCGTCAACGTAGATGATTTGCCCATTGATGAACTGACTTGCTTCGGATGCTAAAAATATTGCTGTTCCTGCCAAATCTTCGGGGTTTCCCCAACGACCTTCTGGTGTTCTGCTGATAATGAACTCGTTGAATGGATTTCCATCAACTCTAATTGGTTCTGTCTGAGACGTTGCAAAATACCCGGGACCGATTCCGTTCACTTGGATGTTATATTTTGCCCATTCGGTTGCTAGGTTTTTCGTCAGCATTTTCAATCCGCCTTTAGCAGAAGCGTAAGCCACAACATTGTCACGACCCAATTCGCTCATCATAGAACAGATATTGATGATTTTACCCGATTTTCTGACAATCATACTTTTTGCTACCAACTGAGACATAATGAAAGGCCCTGTTAAATCCACATCAATTACTTTTCGGAAATCTGAAACTTCCATTTCCAAAGCCGGAATTCTTTTGATGATGCCGGCATTATTAATAAGGATATCAATTTGTTTGTGATTCGTTTCTATTTCTGCTACTTTTTCAGCAGCAATCTTCTCATCGGTCACATCAAAAATATAACCAGTTGCTTTGTAACCTTTTGACTGGTAATAAGAAATGGCTTCTTCCAATTTGGAAGGCGTAGTGCTGGTGACAACCAATTCTGCTCCAGCTGAAGCCAAACCTTCTGCCATCGCCAAGCCCAAACCGTGCGTTCCTCCGGTTACAAGAGCTACTTTTCCAGTTAAGTCAAATAAATTTTTCATTTTTAAATATCTTTAGATAGAATATTTCAAATATTTTGTTTCTCGCTGATTTAGCAGATTGTGCTGATTTTAAATTTGCTTGATTTGCTCAATCTCCGAGAATTTATATTCTTCTTTTATTTTAATTCGTCAGTTTTTACAGCATCCATATCGCCGTAGTCCATATTTTCTCCTGCCATTCCCCAAATAAAGGTATAGTTTGAAGTTCCAACACCAGAGTGGATAGACCATTCCGGAGAAATCACAGCATCTCTGTTTTTTAGGAAAATATGTCTCGTTTCCTGAGGCTGTCCCATAAAATGTGAAACCGATTGCCCTTCTTCCAAATCGAAGTAGAAATAAGCTTCCATTCTTCTGGTGTGCGTATGAGAAGGCATTGTGTTCCAAACGCTTCCTTCGTGCAATTCCGTCATTCCCATTTGTAATTGACAGGTTTCCAGAACACTGTTTACCAATAATTTATTGATGGTCCTTCTGTTCGCATATTTGGAATCTCCTAATTCTACGATTTCAGCTTCATTTTTTGTAATCTTTTTTGTTGGGTAAGAATGATGAGCTGGTGCAGAATTGATGTAGAAATAAGCTTGTTCACCATCTACGCTTTCAAAAGTTACGTCTTTGTTTCCTTTTCCTATATATAAGGCTTCCTTATTATTAAGTTCGTAAACTGTCCCGTCAATGGTTACTTTTCCCTTCCCACCAACGTTGATGATTCCGATTTCTCTTCTATCAAGGAAGTTTTCGGCCTTCAGTTCATCGATTGTTTCCAATTTCAATGCTTTGTCGGTAGGCATTGCTCCTCCAACAATCAGTCTATCATACATTGTATAAACCAATTTAATCTGTCCTTCCTGAAATAAATCGTTGATGAGAAATTCTCTTCTAAGGTCTTCAGTGGTATATTTTTTTACATCATCCGGATGATGCGCATATCTGAATTCTGAATGAGTCATGTTATCTATTTATATTAACTGAAAATTAATTTTGTGTAATCGATTGCATTAAATAATGCTCTTTCTGAAACAAAAAATAATATTTGTAAATATATATATAAATATTAACCAAGGAAGAAAAATCTTAAATATTTTTTAATTTAAAGAAAAACAGTTAGTTGTGGTTATTTTTGATACATTTATTTATTATTTTGATAATTTTTTTTGTGCAATATTTTGCTTTTAAACGCCAAAATTTGTGCAACATTCAAAATTATGTTATCTCTAGTAATTTATTATCAATATTCTTTATTTATAATTTTAAATATGTGATTATCAAGTTATTTTGGTTTATACTATAGTTATTTTTATCGTTTTTTGATTTTGTGTCTAAAAATGTACAATTTGTACAAAAAAAGTATGATTTTGAAAAAAAAAAGGATTTTAAGTTAATTTTTGGTTAATTGGCTTTGCTGAAAAAATCACTTTTTGAGCTAAAATGTATCTTTGAAAATGTTAAAATTTTGTTAATTTGAATGATGGCCATTATTCTAATGTAAATTTTAATTATCAATTAATCAGTTGTTTATAATGGATGTCAGAATTTGTTTTTTACTTATGTTAAATTAATATTAATGAAAAAAATACAATTTGCATTTGTCAATTAAAAAATAATCTTAGTTTAGTCGAGTTAAGAAAACTTTAAAAAATAAGTGCAATCGATTGCATTTTTTAATAGAGATTAACACTTTTATTAAGTAAAGAATAAATTACTAATTATAAAAACTAACAAATATCTATGAGTGGTTTAAAACTAGGTATCCATAGTGCTTTTATTAAAACGACGATTGCATCTGTCTTTTTACTACCAGCATTTGGATTAGCTCAAGAATTAATTAAAGTTTCCGGGACAATTACCTCTGACCAAAAGAAGATTGTTCCGAATGTGGAAGTCGCTGTGAAGAATTCCAAATTCTCCACAATGACTGACAAGTCTGGAAGGTATGAACTCAATGTTCCTAAAAATGCAACCTTGGTGATTCGTGGAAAAGGGTACGAAGAGCAAGAGGTAGATGTCAATGGCCAGAATGTGATCAATATTGCATTGGCGAAATTTGATTCTAACAAGGAAAAAACTATCGATGAAGTCGTTCTGGTAGGATATACGACTGTTTCCAAAAAAGATGTTACCAACTCTATTGCATCTGTAAAAGGGGAGCAATTGGCCGATATGCCTGTAAACAGTGCTGCAGAAGCTATCCAAGGAAGAATGGCTGGAGTTCAGGTGACTTTTGGAGAAGGTTCTCCAGGCTCTGACCCTGAGATCAAGGTGAGAGGTGGGACATCTATCACCCAGGATAATGCGCCACTTTACATTGTGGATGGAATCCAGATGGATAATGCTTTATCATTGATATCACCAAAAGAAATAGAGTCTATCGAAGTTCTCAAAGACGCTTCTTCAACCTCTATCTATGGAGCAAGGGGTGCAAACGGTGTAGTTTTGATCACAACTAAAAGCGGTAGGAAAAATGTAAAAACTACCGTTAACTACAATGGTTACACAGGTGTAAGAAAGATTGCTAAAACTTTGGATGTAATGAGTCCGTATGATTTTGTGCAATATCAGTACGAACTTCGGAACAAAGATGGTTATCAGGAACAGATTGACAAATTCGTAGAGCTTTATGGCAATTATCTTCCAACTTACGATAATGAAGGGAAATTGATAGATGCTGGAATAGAAAAGTATAGAACAATCCAGACTAAAAACTGGCAGGATGAGGTTTTTGGTAAAGAAGCCTTCAACTACACACATAACTTGAATATCACAGGTGGTAACTCAAACTCTGCTTTTACGTTATCTTTGAACCATGTGGAAGAAGATGGAATTATGATCAATTCCGGTTACAAGAGAAACATGGCCAACTTCAAATACGATTTTGATATCAGTAAAAAACTGAAAGTTGGCTTGACAGCAAGATATAGCGAAACTTCTATTCTTGGAGCGGGTACATCAACTACCGGTTCACAGACAACAAACAGACTTAGAAACATCATCCGTTACAAACCTTTTGAAGATGGAGCTTATGCAGGTGCAGGCTCTGATGAATTTGATTCTGATGATTATGCAACTACAAACTTGATCAATCCATTGGTTCTGGTTAATAATGAGATCAAGTATAACAATACTGATAACCTATTTTTGAATGGGGTTATTACTTATAATATCATGAAGGACCTAACGTTCAAAAGTACGATAGGTTATGTGAAAAATGATCAGGAAATACAACAATTCTCAGGTCCTTCAACATATTTATCTAGAATTAATTCTGATATGTCAGTTGCTCAGTTGACCAATACCCAGACTAGAAGAATTACAAATACCAATACCTTAGCATACAAAAAAAAGATAGGTAACCACAAAATGGATTTCCTGTTAGGTCAGGAGATCGTTCAGACAGATGGCGATAAATTGGATATGACAATAAGATGGTTGCCAACATCATTGTCCCCTAAACAGGCTTTTGCAAATATCCAATTGGCAATGCCACCTGCAGGCATGATCCAGGATGCGCCAGCAACATCTATGACGGTTGGGAGATTAGCATCATTCTTTGCTAGGGCAAATTATATATATAACAACAAGTATATTGCAACATTCTCTATAAGACGAGATGGGTCTAACTCTTTTGGTCCTTCTAACAGATGGGCAAATTTCCCATCAGCATCATTGGCATGGAAAGTTGGAGAAGAAAACTTCTTGAAAGATTCTAAAATCGTAAATGACCTTAAACTACGTTTAGGTTATGGACAATCTGGAAATGATAGGATCACACCATTCTTATTCGATACTTTTTATACGCCATCCAGCACTTATGGATATACAGGAGGAACAGGAATTATTACAGGTTCTGCGCCAGGTAATATTATGGCGAATCCTAATATCAAATGGGAAGCGACTGTCTCTCAGAATGTTGGTGTAGATTTTACATTGTTTAATAAAAGGGTTTATGGAGCGCTTGATGGATATATAACTAATACCAAGGATTTGCTTTTATTAGCTAAAATTCCTCAAACTTCAGGGTATGAATTTCAATACCAGAATTCTGGGAAAACTCAGAACAAAGGTTTGGAATTAAGTTTAGGAGCAATTGTAGTAAGCAATGAAAACTTCCAGTGGAAAGCTGACTTTAACGTTGCTTCTAATAAGAATATTATCAAAAGTTTAGGGCCACTTACCAATGCGGAAACGGATTATTATCTTCAACCATCAGGATGGGTTAATAATTTATATGATTTCAAAGTTCAGATCGGAGCACCTGTTGGAACTTTCTATGGATATGTTACAGAAGGCAGGTATGAGATCAGTGATTTTGATTTCAACTCAGCAAATAACACCTATAAATTAAAAGAAGGTATTCCAAGTTCAGGTTCTGTAGCTTTAGGTAACAAAGTGCCTCAACCAGGGGATCTGAAATTAAGGGACCTTAATGGAGATGGAGTAATCGATGTAAAGGACCAAACAGACCTTGGAAATGCCCAACCTAAGTTCTATGGAGGTTTTAACCAGACTTTCCGTTATAAAAACTTTGATATGAGCTTATTCTTCAACTTCTCTGTTGGGAACAAAGTTTATAATGCAAACAAAATTGAATTTACAACAAAGTATCAGTACACAGACCAAAATATGTTAGCAGAAATGGCTAACCGTTGGAAATGGTTTGGAGCGGATGGTGTGAAAGTTGTCAACCCGGAAGCACTTGCCGCATTAAATGCTGATACAACAATGTGGACGCCGACAGGAGGTAATTATTTCTTACACTCGTATGCAATTGAGGATGGATCATTCTTGAGGCTTAACAACGTGACAATCGGATACACACTTCCAAAGGATTCTTTGAAGATGCTTGGAATCACCAATTTCAGGCTATATGCAACGGCCAATAATGTATTCACGATCACAGGATATTCAGGATATGACCCGGAAGTGAGTACAAGAAAAAGCACCCTTACACCAGGTGTAGATTATGCGGCTTTTCCTAGAAGCAGATTCTTCTTAACAGGTGTTGATGTAACTTTTTAATTCAAAAAAAAATGAAAAAACATAAACTTATAATTGCAATATTAAGCTGTACACTAAGCTTTACTACAGTTACTTCTTGTAGTGAGTTTTTGGACGCCGAAAATATTTCTAATTCAAACGAAGATCAACAATTTGATAGTGTAGCAGATACCTTCACAGCATTGATCGGGGTTTACAATCAAGTGATCGGCGATGACGGATATGGGCAAAGACTTAACCTATATTATCCACAGACGGCCGATGATTTCAAAACATCCGGAGATTATAACTGTAATGACAGAAGAGGGATCAGTACTTATGGTGCCTGTACTTCCAATCCTGACCTTAATAAACCATTCTTGAAATTATATTCAGGAATTGAAAGAGCTAATCTTGTAATTAAGAATATTCCTCTATCGCCAGTTTATCAAACAGGTTCTGCTGCTGACAAAAAATCAATGGATCGTTATTTAGGAGAAGCTTTGACCTTGAGAGCAATGTTCTATTATGATCTGATCAAGAACTGGGGAGATGTTCCAATGCAAATGGTTCCGTCTTCAGATCTGGAGTCGGTTTATTTGCCAAAAACGGACAGAGATGTTATTTATGATAAGATCATTGCCGATCTTGCAACTGCAGCAGAACTGGTTCCTTGGAGATCAGAAGCAGCGACTGCTAATGTGAGGTTTACAAAAGCTGCTGTAAAAGGACTTAGAGCAAGAATTGCTTTGGCCAGAGCTGGATATTCTCTCAGAAGAGATCCGCGAATCATGGCAAAAGGTTCTAATTCAGAAGCATATTATCAAATAGCTTATGACGAATGTAGAGATATCATCAACTCTGGTCAACATGGTTTGAATGCCAGTTTTGAAGCCGTTTTCAGAGCTTTGCATGACAATACGGAAGATGCAGCTCACGAAGTGATCTTTGCAGTAGGAGCATTTGGAGGTAATGCTGCGACAGATAGTAAGATTGGTTACTACAACGGGATGAGACATACTGACGGATCTAACTGGAAAAGCAGTGGAGGTATCAATGCAGTTGCAACTTATTTCTATGAATTTGGAAAATATGATGTAAGAAGAGATCTTACAGTGGCTTCTATGCAGATCAATGATGCCAATCAGGCGATTTTGGCAACTGGTGCACTTTGTACAGACGGAAAATTCAGAAAATCATGGACTAGCATTACAGGAACAGCACAAAACCTTGCTATTGACTGGCCATTGCTGCGTTACTCAGATATTTTATTGATGTTTGCAGAAGCTGACAATGAACTGAACGGTTCTCCTTCTCAAGATGCTATCAATGCGGTACAATTGGTAAGAAATCGTGCTTATGCTGGTAATGTTGGGCAGGCTGGTTCTATCCCGACAGATAAAACTGGATTCTTTAATTATATCGTTCACGAAAGATTATTGGAATTTGGAGGGGAAGGCCTTAGAAAATATGACCTTATCCGTTGGAATCTATTAGCAACAAAAATTGCTGAAACGAAACACAAACTTTCAGATTTGTCAAATGGAACAGGGCAATATGCGAATGTACCTTCTGTTTTATATTATAAGGAATCACCTTACGACAGAACAAAAACAGCACAAGCAGCGCTTCAGACCATCGATATTTATGTTCCTGCCGGGGTTAATAGATCTGATGTTTATTATACACCTGCTCCTGCTTCGACAACTGTGCCAACAGGTTACAAAGCAATCAACTGGAGAGCGGCGGTAACTGGACAATACATCAATGATCCTCTAAAAGGTTATGCTCAATATTTTGAAGCCAACAGAAAAGAATTGCTGCCGATCTACCAAGACATTATCCAATCTAACTATAATCTGACACAAGATTACGGCTATTAGAAAAGAAAGAATTCTGGACTAGGATTTTTTAAGTTATTATATTTTTAATTTTTTTTGAAGACTCACTCCATCAGGGTTTTATACCCTGATGGAGCTGAATCTAAGAATTGTATTGACTTAATTCTAAGAAAAAAACACAGCTATTATTTAAAATTAGTTAATGAGATGGGTTCGTTGAAGGTCAACACTAATTATAATAATTACAATTAATTAAAAACTCGTAAAAAACTCATTAAATATATTTTATATGAATAAATTAAAATTACTTTATCTATTCTTTTTACTTGCGATCATGCAAGTATCGGGACAGTCTGTTACATTCAACGAATCAGCGGGCTGGGTAGAGACTGCTTTTGTAAAATGGCAGCCGGTGACCAATGCTGGAAGGTATAATGTTTACTATTCTGGTGAAGGAGTAGTGAACAAACAGGTAGATGATTATTTGATCCGTAGTTATGGATCATATCTTAGAACAGATATTTTAGGTTTAAAAGCAGGAAATTATACGATTACTGTAAAACCTGTGATTTTAGGAATAGAAGGAGAAGGTTCTACAACAAGCACATTGACGGTTCTTCCTCAGGACAGGAACGGTTTCGCCTTCCATGGCGGAAGAGTTCCCGGGGGATATAAGGCAGATGGTACTCCAAAAGATAATGCTGTTATTTTATACATTACAGAGAAAAGTAAAAACACAATTTCTTTCAATGTTATCACAAATAACAATGGTAATACTACAAATTATGTGGGTTTTCAAAACATCTTTTCAGGTATTAAAAAAGGGATAGATAAAAGACCATATATTTTCAGGTTGGTAGGCAATATCACAGATTTTACAGATATGGAAGGCGGTGATCTTGTGGTTGAAAATAAAAATAACGACCTAAGTTATATTACTGTAGAAGGGGTAGGGAATGATGCAACTGCAAATGGTTGGGGAATCCGTGTGAAAAATGCCACTAATATAGAGATTGCCAATCTTGGTTTCATGAATTGCGATAGCAGTGAAGGGGATAACATCGGGATGCAACAGAACAATTCTTACATCTGGGTTCATAACAACGACCTTTTCTACGGTCATGCTGGAAGCGATGCCGATCAGATCAAAGGTGACGGTGCATTGGATAACAAAGGAACAACATATGCAACTTACTCTTACAACCATTTCTGGGATTCTGGAAAAGCAAGTTTGTTAGGTCTTAGTGAGAATACAACTTCTGGCTTGTATGTTACCTATCATCACAATTGGTTCGACCATTCAGATTCCAGGCATCCTAGAGTTCGTTATTATTCGGCCCATATTTATAATAATTATTTTGATGGAATTGCGAAATACGGCTCTGGTTCTACAGAAGGTTCATCTCTGTTTTTGGAAGGAAATTATTTCAGAAATTCTAAAAATCCGATGATGATCTCATTGCAGGGAACCGATGTTTGGAATCCGACAAAGCAAATGAACGACCCGGCTAATCAAGGGACTTTCTCCGGAGAAGATGGAGGCATGATCAAGGCTTTCAACAATACGATGGATGCTGATATTGCAACCAATTCAATGAGATTTGTTGCGTACGCAGATCCGAATCCTTTATATAATATCGATGGCAAGATCAGTTCTTTGACGGATTTTGATGCTTATCTGGCGTCCACTCGTGGTGAAACAGTTCCTGCAACGGTTAAATCAAAAGTTGGAGCAAAAACCTATAACAATTTTGATACAGATGCAGCTCTTTATGTTAAGAATTTAATAACTGATGAACCTACCGCAGCAAGGGATAAAGTTAAAATATACTCTGGACGTGTTGAAGGCGGAGATTTCAAATGGACTTTTGATAACGCCGTTGATGACAGATCTTACGCAGTTATTACGGGACTAAAATCTGCTTTAACAAACTACGGGACCAATTTAGTTTATATCCAGGCAGAAGGCAGCTCTCAGACTTTGGTTAATACTTCAGGGAACAAGGATCAAACAGTGGCAGATGGCGCAGCGATTGCTCCAATTGTATTCACTTGGGGTGGCGATGCAACAGATGTTACGGTTACAGGAATCCCTGCTAACGGACTTTCTTTCACAAAAGATACAGCTGCTAAAACGCTTACAATCAGTGGAACGCCAACAATTACAATAAGCTATACAGTAACAACGGTAGGTACTGGAAATTCAGTTTCTATCAGCGGAACAGTTAAAATTGGTCCTGGAAATTCTGGTGAACCAGATGGATTGATCCATAACTTCACGACTTCTGGAAAAGTAAGTACATTCTATGCCATCACTGGTAATATGAATTCTACAGACGGTTCCCAGTCTTACGATGGATTGACTTTGACGAAGCGTTTCAAAATGGAATCTTCTACAAGTATAAATTATACAACTACTGTAGAGTCTACACTGACTTTAGTTTTCGATGCAGACTTCTCTAAAAATGTTAAGTTTGACGGAACTAATTATACGGCAGTAAACGGTATCGTTACAATTCCAAATGTTGCTGCGGGTACACATAGTATTACAAAAGGGGATACGACCAATTTGTTCTACATCAAGACAGCTTATGCAACAATGGCAACATCTGATGTCAACAAAGCTCAGGTCAAGTTATATCCAAACCCGGTTTCAGATCATCTGCATATCAATACTGATGGTCGAAAAGTGCTAAGCGTTAAAATTTACAATTTTGCCGGAGCTATTGTGAAAAATAATGTAACTATGAATGGTGATTCGGTTGATCTGAGAAGCTTGAATACTGGTAATTATATTGTCAGCGTCACAACAGATAATGGAACAGTGACTAAAAAGATTATCAAAAAATAATCTATAACGATAATGTTTTTGAATTTTTCAGACAACATTATATAATTAATATTTAATACAGGTTTTCATCTCGAAAGGGATGGAAACTTGTATATTTAAAAAGATTAGGATTTAAGGATCTGTATTTTAAAATAAAAATCATAAAAATGGAGAGGTTAAAAACTAAAAGTCTTTTATTGCTTTTTTCTTTTATTCTGGTTTTGATCTGTATCAATTCTTTCAACATTGATCATATTGATTCTGAAAAAGTTTATACGGTTTCTCAAGACGGAAAAGGAGATTTCAAAACAGTTCAGGACGCAGTTAATGCAGTGGGAGATGAACTTAATATAAAGACTAAGATCTTTATTAAAAAAGGAACTTACAGAGAGAAGATCACAATTCCGGCTACAAAAGGAGCTATTTATTTAGAAGGTGAAAGTTTGACGGAAACAATTATTGTTAATGATGATTTTGCATCGAAGAAAAATTCAGCGGGAAAAGAAATGGGAACTACAGGTTCTTCCACGATTTTCATTTTCCCGGATAATTTCTCAGCAAAGAAAATCACTTTTCAAAATGATGCGGGTAAAGTCGGACAGGCTGTTGCAGTATTGATCACAGGTGATAAAGCTATTTTTGAAAACTGCAGATTCCTTGGATTTCAAGATACACTCTATCTGAAAGGCGAACAAGATGTTCCAACTCCTAAAAGAGAGACCCGGCATTATTTCAAAAACTGTTATATCGAAGGAACAACCGATTTTATTTTCGGTGCAGCGACTGCTGTTTTCGAAGATTGTACGATCTTTGCCAAAGAAAGTGCAACCTATCTTACAGCGGCTTCAACACCGGAAAATGCCAAATTCGGTTTTGTTTTTATGAATTGTAAAATCAAGGGTGAAGCCAGGCCGGAATCTGTCTATCTCGGAAGACCTTGGCGGCCATTTGCAAAAACAGTTTTTATTAATTGTGCAATCGATAACACAATCAAACCGGAAGGTTGGCACAATTGGAAAAAAACAGAAGCTGAGAAAACATCATTCTACGCAGAATATAATTCTAAAGGAATTGGTGCAAACGCAGAAAAACGGGTTTCCTGGTCTCATCAACTGACAAAAGAACAATCAAAAGAATATCAGATCAAAAATATTCTCTCAGGAAAAGACAACTGGGTTTTAAAATGAAATAAAATTTAGTATGAAAATGTCATACTGAGCAGAGTCAAAATGTACTGATTAAACTAAAAGCTTATCTAGGCGAAGTGGCTTTGTGAACTTAAAACATGGAATTAAACAAAATAACTTTGTGTTCATTGTGCCCAAATAAAAAATAAGAAAAATGAAAAGTTTTAAAATATTTACTCTATTGGCAATCGCATTGCGTGTTATTTTTTCATGTGCGCAAAAACCATTGCAAACATCTTCTCAGTCAACAGAAAAAATCAACATCGAAAATATTTCTACAAAATTGCCGTGGTCTGAGAGAATGATGCGATCAGAGATGAAACGTTTTCCCCAAGCTTGGCAACTGGATTTCTTCAAGACACCTAAATGGAGCTATCCAAATGGTTTGGTTTTGAAATGTGCGGAACTGTTGTTCAAGAAGACTGGAAAAAAAGAATATTACGATTATATCAAAGGCTACACAGATGAATTGGTGAATGAAGACGGAACAATCAAGACCTATGACATCAAAAAGTATAATCTTGATATGCTGAACTCCGGGAATGTCCTACTTTATCTCTATTCGGTTGATAAACAGGAGAAATATCTCAAAGCTATACAATTATTAAGGTCACAAATTGATAATCAACCTCGGACTTCCGAAGGTGGTTTCTGGCACAAGAAGATCTATCCAAATCAAATGTGGCTGGACGGATTATATATGGCGGAACCATTTTATGCGAATTATACAAAGTTATTTTCGACCGGAGCAGAAGCAGCAAAAGCTTATGATGATATTGCCAATCAGTTTGATGTGATTCAAAAACATATGGTCGATTCTAGAACAGGATTGTTATATCACGGATGGGACGAGAGCAAAGAGCAGCAATGGGCAGACAAACAAACCGGACTTTCTCCTAATTTCTGGGGGAGAGCAATGGGTTGGTACGGAATGGCAATGGTGGATGTTTTGGATTATCTACCAGAAAATCATCCAGGAAGAACAAAATTGATTGGTTATTTGAAATCTTATTCAGAAGCTTTACTGAAAGTTCAGGACACAAAAACCGGACTTTGGTACCAGGTTTTGGATAAAGGCGGACAGAAAGGAAATTATCTGGAAGCTTCGGCATCATCAATGTTTGTCTATACCTTTGCGAAAGCTGCCAGAAAAGGTTATTTACCAGATTCTTACAAAGCAATTGCAAAAAAAGGTTATGACGGAATTATCAAAAATCTCATTACAGTTGAAAAAGATGGAACCGTAAATCTGAATCAGAATTGCGCGGTTGCTGGATTAGGCGGAACACCTTACAGAAGCGGAACCTATGACTATTACGTGAATGAAGAAATCCGTTCCAACGACCCAAAAGGAACCGGACCATTCATCCTCGCCAGCCTGGAATTAGAAAAATAAATAATCAATTAATATTAAATAGTCTATAGTTTTTCTTTGATGAGTTTTACGGCTTTGTGAACCTTAAAATATTTTCAATAAGTTCAAAAAATCTTTGCGGACTTTGAGTTAAAAAATGACAGTACTAAAAATCCATATCATCCTTTTTTTTGCATTAGCAATCAACCATGTTGCAGCACAGAAGGCGAAACCTTATGTCTCAGAAGTCTGGGTTCCGGATTTAGGAAACGGAATGTATAAAAATCCGGTTTTGTATTCGGATTATTCCGATCCGGATGTGATTCGTGTCGGAGACGATTATTTTATGACGGCTTCCAGCTTCAACGAAATACCAGGTTTACCAATTCTTCATTCCAAAGATATGATCAATTGGAAGCTGGTGAATTATGCAGTTACCGATTTAATTCCAAAAGAACATTTTGAAAAACCAAAACGTGGTGATGGCGTTTGGGCACCAAGTATCCGTTTTCACAACAATGAATATTACATCTATTGGGGTGACCCGGATTTCGGGATTTATATGGTCAAAACCAAAGACCCTTTTGGAAAATGGGAAGAACCAATTCTCGTAATGGAAGGAAAAGGTCTTATTGATTCTTGTCCGTTTTGGGATGAAGATGGTCAGGCTTATCTCGTTCACGGTTGGGCAGGAAGTAGAGCAGGCGTTAAAAGTATTTTAACCATCAATAAAATGAATCCGGAAGGAACGAAAGTTCTGGACAAAGGCATTCACGTTTTCGACGGACACGATGCGCATCCAACCGTTGAAGGTCCGAAGATGTATAAACGAAATGGTTATTATTACATTTTTGCTCCCGCTGGAGGCGTCGCAACAGGTTGGCAATTGGCTTTGCGTTCAAAAAATATATACGGACCTTATGAAGAGAAAATTGTCTTAGAAAAAGGTTCAACTAAAATCAATGGTCCACATCAAGGTGCGTGGGTGGATACGCAGAATGGCGAAGATTGGTTTTACCATTTTCAGGATGTCGATGCAGGTGGAAGAATCGTCCATCTTCAACCGATGAAGTGGGAAAAAGACTGGCCAGTTATTGGAATTGATACTAATAAAAATGGAATTGGAGAACCAGTTCTGACATTCAGAAAACCGAATGTCGGAAAATCATACCCAATAGAAACACCTGCAGAATCGGATGAGTTCAATGATGATAAGATTGGATTGCAATGGCAGTGGAGTGCGAATGAAAATATCGTTTGGTCAGCCAAACTTCCTAGTAAAGATTATCTCAGATTATTCTCAATCAAAATTCCAGACGGTGAAAAAAATCTATGGAATGTTCCGAATCTTCTAACTCAGAAATTTCCTGCTCCAAATTTCGTAGCAACCACCAAAGTCAAATTATTCCCGGAAGATACAAAAGAAGGAAAAACTGCCGGACTTTTGGTAATGGGAATGGATTACCAGTCATTAGTTATCACAAACAAACCTGACGGATTTTATCTTCAACTGAGGAAAGCTCAAAAAGCGGATAAAGGTGGCGAAGAAAAAATACTGAACGAAATCAAACTAAAATCAAACGAAGTTTATCTAAAAGTTAATGTCAACGAACCAAACGGAATCTGTACATTCAGTTACGGCGAAAATGGGAAAAAATTTGAAAATATTGGCGAGACATTTCAGGCAAAACCCGGAAAATGGATTGGGGCAAAAATCGGAATTTATTCTGTCAGCGATTCCAAAGTTTCAAGAGGAGGTTATGCCGATTTTGATTTTTTCAGAATTACAAAAAATTAGATTTATTGCAAATCGAAGATTCGACGGAGTCAAAGGCGGAAAGTTCAATTAAAATAAGATAAATATTAAGGCGCAAACTTTTGCGACTTGAAGAATGAAGTTTAAAATAAATTATTAGCGCCTTTGCGTTAAAGAAAAATGAAAAGAATCAAAAACATCTCAACAGCATTTTTTATCACAGCTTCTGTAATGACTTTTGCTCAGACAGAACAGGATAATCAAAAAGAAAGAATTGTAAAACCTGCAACAGATAAAAATACGACCAATATTTTTCTGGCTGGCGATTCTACGTTGACAGATTATACTTTGGAAAGCAATTATCAGGAAAAACGTTATCCACAGCAAGGTTGGGGCGGTGTTTTTCAAGAGTTTTTTCTAACAGATAGTCTCAAGACTTTCAAATCTCCATTAGCAAAAAATGTTTTAGTAGTTGATAAAGCCAAAGGCGGAAGAAGCACAAGAACTTTTTTTCAGGAAGGCAGATGGCGTTATATTTTTGAAAATCTGAAACCGAAAGATTGGGTTTTGATTCAGTTTGGTCATAATGATGAATCTGAGAAAAAAATTGACCGTTATGTGGATGTTCCTGGTTATAAGGAATATTTGAGATTGTACATTCATCAGGTTCGTGAAAAAGGTGCGACGCCGGTTTTGGTCACGCCTGTTTCCAGAAATTATCCTTGGAAAGACGGTGTTTTGGGCGACAGTCACGTAGATTATGCGAAAGCGATGATAGAAATCGGGCAGGAGCAAAAAGTGGATGTGATTGATTTGAATAAGCTTTCCAGAGAATTTTTCACACAAAGAGGAAAAGATTTCGTGAGCACAACTTACTTTATGAATCTTCCTGAAGGCAAATTCACAGCTTATCCGAATGGACAAAAGGATGATACACATTTCCAACCAGAAGGGGCAAAAGCAGTCGCTCAGTTGGTTTATAATGAGTTCAAAAAAATAGTAAGCAAAAAATAAACTCAAAGTTTGTCATTCCGTAGGGATTTCAAACATTGAGAATAGAGTCAAAAACTTTGCGACTTTAAAACAAAATATAATTTAATAAGACTTTGCGCTCTTTGCGTTAAAATCAAAATATTGAGAATGAAGAAAACGATTAAAATTTTAGCTTTAAGCTTAGCAACATTACTTTCAGGAAACGCTTTTGGACAGAGTATTTCTGATATTTATAAAAATGTAGAATTCAAAATGCCGACGGTTGCAGAAACGTCTTTTCCCACAACTTCTGTCAATATTAAAAATTTTGGTGCTGTTTCCGGTGGAATAGTGAAAAATACCGAAGCTTTCAAAAAAGCCATTGATGAAACTTCTCAGAAAGGTGGTGGAACGGTTATCGTTCCAAGAGGAATCTGGTTAACGGGACCAATTGTTCTGAAAAACAACATCAATTTGCATTTGGAAGACGGCGCTTTGGTGATGTTCAGTCGAGATTTTGCGGATTATCCTTTGGTTGATGTAAGTTTCGAAGGTTTGAATACAACCCGTTGTCAGTCTCCGATTTCTGCAAAAGGTGCTACCAATATTGCAATTACAGGAAAAGGTGTGATTGACGGAAACGGCGACGCGTGGCGATATGTGAAAAAAGGGAAAATGACGGATGGACAATGGAAAGAATTATTGTCAAAAGGTGGAGTTTTGTCTGATGATAAAAAAACTTGGTTCCCAAGCGAAAGTTCTAAAAGAGGATTTACAAGCACAGGAAATTTCAATATTCCTGAAAAGTTAACGACAAGAGAGCAATTGGAAACTGTGAAAGATTTTCTTCGTCCGGTTATGGTAAGTTTAGTCGGTTGTGACAAAGTTCTTTTGGATGGACCAACGTTCCAAAATTCCCCGGCTTGGAATCTTCATCCATTGATGTCAAGTAATTTGATTTTAAGAAATCTAACAGTTAGAAATCCTTGGTATTCTCAGAATGGCGACGGTCTGGATTTGGAATCTTGTAAGAATGTTTTGGTTTACAATAATACATTTGATGTTGGCGATGATGCAATTTGTATCAAATCCGGAAAAGACAAAGACGGGCGTGATAGAGGCATTCCGACGGAAAATGTCATCATCAAAAATAATACGGTTTATCACGCGCACGGCGGCATTGTGATTGGAAGTGAGATGTCTGGCGGTGTGAGAAATCTCCACGCTTCAGATTGTACGTTTATAGGAACGGACATCGGACTTCGTTTCAAAACGACGAGAGGAAGAGGTGGTGTTGTTGAGAATATTTGGATTAGCAATGTTGATATGACGGGAATTCCGGCTCAAGTCATAGGTTTCAATATGTTCTACGAAGGCAATTCGCCAATTATAGAAGAAGACCAGAGTGCGGACGATGAAAAAAGAGTGGTAAAAGATATTCCTGTGACGGATGAAACTCCTGTTTTCAGAAATGTGTTCTTCAAGAATATTACAGCTTCCAATTCTTACGAAGCGCTTTCGCTAAACGGTTTATCTGAAATGAACCTTAAAAATATTATTGTTGAAGATTCTTACTTCGATACCAAAAAAGCTTTGACAATCGTAGATGCAGACGGAATTATATTGAAAAATGTTAAAATAAAATATACCGACGGAACCGGTGCAACAATCTATAACAGTAAGAATGTTGATGTATCCGGATTAACTTTGGAATCTTCTAAAACACCTTTGATTAAAGTTATCGGAAGTAAAACCAAAGCTATCAAATTGCCAAAAGGAATTACGGGAGATAAATTGTCTATTTCCAAAGATGTTCCGAAGAATGCTGTAAAATAATTTTTCTTATATTTTTTTCTTAAAACGGATGAAACCAGCCAAAGTTAACTTGAATCACAATAGTCATCTGCGGAAGATTTTCATCCGTTTTTCTATTGTTTTGATTTCGCTTTCAAAGATGTATTCTCAGGAAATCGAAAGACCAAAAGCGCAACCTTATACTATTGAAGCAACTTACGACAAACTGAAAAAGAAATATCCTTTCATCCAGCTTTTAAATCTGGAATTTCCAAAAAATATTCAGCTTAAAAAAGATGTTGTATATAAAACCAGAAACGGAAAATCACTTTTAGCAGATATTTATTATCCTAAAGATTCGGCTCAGAAATATCCCGCGATTATTCTGGTTCACGGTGGTGGATGGATTTCCGGAAGTAAAGAAAATGAACGATTTCTTGCTCAGGAATTAGCTTCAAAAGGTTATGTTGCGATGGCAATCAATTATAGTTTAAGCGACGATGCAAAATATCCTGGAGCAGTTGAAGATATCGAAGATGCTTTGAAATTTTTGAAGAAACATCACAAAGAATTTTATTTTAATAAAAAGAAAATTGCACTTGGCGGAAACTCGGCCGGAGCACAATTAGCAACTTTGGTCGGTGTGAAAAATAAAGTTCAGGCGATTGTCAATATCGACGGAATCGTGTCTTTTACTCATCCCGAATCTGAAGAAGGCGCTTACGCAGCTTATTGGTTTGGAGTGACAAAAGCCCAAAATTTCAAACTCTGGAAAGAAGCTTCACCTTTGGAATATGTTGGGAAACGTACGCCGCCAACATTGTTTATCAACAGCTCTCAGTCGAGATTTCACGCTGGAAGAGATGATATGATGAAGCTATTAAAAAATTATAATATCCCGACGGAATTTCACGAAATCAAAGATTCTCCACATTCGTTTTGGCTAGTTCAGCCTTGGTTTGACGAGACATTGAAATATACTGTTGATTTTCTGGATAAAGTTTTGAAAAATTAATCTAATGAAAAAGCTATTCTCTTTTCTCAATTTTTCGTTCATTATTTTGTCTTTTGCGCAGTCACCTTATATCAGTATTACTGTTGCTAAGGATGGTTCTGGAGATTTTGCAACGATCCAGAGTGCGATTAATTCTATTCGGGATTTAGGTCCTGCTGAAGCTTTTATTAAGATTAAATCAGGGATTTATAATGAAAAAATTGTGATTCCTTCTTCAAAACATTTGATTACAATTGAAGGCGAAGACAAAGAAAATACAATCATTACAAATGATGATTTTTCCGGAAAACTGAATCCTTTAACTAATGATAAGCTCAATACTTTTAATTCTTACACATTTTTAGTTGCTGGAGATAATATTAAGGTTTCGAATTTAACGATTCGAAATTCTTCATGTAATCAAGGACAAGCCGTTGCGCTTCACGTGGAAGGTGACCGGTTTGTAATGAAAAATTCTAAAATTTTGGGTTGTCAGGATACACTTTACGCAGCGACAGACCACAGCCGGCAATATTATGAAAACTGTTATATAGAAGGAACTACGGATTTTATTTTCGGTCAGGCGACTGTGGTTTTCAAAAATTGTGAAATCAAAAGCTTGGCGAATTCTTACATTACTGCTGCGGCAACAAGTAAAGACAATCAATTTGGTTTTGTTTTTATCGATTGTCATTTGACTGCAAAAGAAGACATTACCAAAGTTTATCTCGGGCGACCTTGGCGACCATTTGCAAAGACGGTTTTCATCAATACAACTATGGAAAGCCATATTTTACCGGAAGGCTGGAATCCCTGGGAAGGTGATAAAATGTTTCCAGATAAAGAAAAAACGACTTTTTATGCAGAATTTGGAAACAAAGGAAATGGAGCAAATTCTAGCAAAAGAGTAGAGTGGTCTCATCAACTTTCCAAAAAAGAATTGAAAAATTATACGGTTGAAAAGATTTTCAAAAAGTCTGATAATTGGATTCCATAAGAAATTGTTGCACAAATTATAATTTCTAAAATTCCCAATATTTTGCTTTTAACGTAAATTTTGGGAGTTTTTATGCAATCGATTACTTGTTCTTTTTGAAATAAAATCATGTTTTTGATATTTATTTTTCTAAGAAATTCAAAATTTAATTAAACAGCTATTTAGCTGTAATTAACTTTAAATAAAGAAAAACTTAATAGAATGTTAATTAAAATTAATATTTAGGATAGAATTTTTTCGTAAAAATATTGTGCAGGATATAAATAATTTTATATTAGAACCGTCGATTAATTACAGGAAATAGTGTAATCGATTGCGCAAATGAATTAAACAAACAATTAATAAATTACTTATCATGAAAAAACTATTATTTTCTTTAATATTTGCAGGCATTTCTGTAGCAAATCTTAGTGCACAGTCAAAGACTTGGGATTTTAGCGATACTGCGAAATTTGCTGCAGGTGCAATTTCAACAGATACCACAATAGACGGATTGTCATTTGTGACAGGTGGAAGTAATCTTACGATAGCTACAAATAGCCTTGCAACGTTCGATGACGGATATGCTCCGGCTCAACGTTTACAGTTTGGAGGCAATAGCTACGGTGGTTCTACTAATCCGGCTGTTGGGACAACTTCCATGCCTACGAGGAGATATACGCAATTTGCTGTGGCTGGAAATGCTATGATTAAACTTTGGGCAAGAGGAGGGGGTGCCGGCAGGTCTATTTTAATTTCTGATGGCACTGGAAAGGTTTTAAGTTCAACAACTTTTGCAGGCAATGGAACTTCGGATATTGCCATTATTTCATATGCATATACGGGTACTGCTGGAAATATAATAGTATCTACGGGAGGTGGGGATAATAGTTTGTATAAAATAGAATATACGGACAATTCTACCCTGGCGGTGGGAGAAACAAGGTCAGAGATAAAAGCTAATGCTTTTTCCATTGGCAATAAGGTTTATATAAAAGATCTTGCTTCAAAAAATACCATGGTCAATGTTTATTCTGCCAATGGTTTGCTTGTTAAATCCTTCAAAACTTCTGCTGATACAGATTTTGAGGTTAATGGGAGAGGTGTTTATTTCATTAATCTGAGGTCTGATGCTGGAGAAAGATCAATTAAGGTACTGCTAAGATAGAAAGCAAGTAGTAACTTTTTTCATATTATTTTTTTTGAATAAGCCCGAGCAATAGTTTTGTCGGGCTTTTTTTTTGTTTTAATTGCACATTGGTGGAGTCTGACAGTGTAATATTATTGTTTCTGCTTGAAGCGTTAAAGTGTTGGTGGTCAAGGAGGCTTTATTTTATAATAATATTTTTTTGAAAATCCATTTTTGAGGCAGATTGGTCATGAATTTGGTAAATTCGGAACAATCGATTGCATTGATTTTTTTTTCTAAAATTGATTTTCATCACTTGATTTATTTCGAAAATCAATAATTTAATATTTTATAAACCATTATTAATAAAGGATATTTTATTAATAATAAAATAAATTAACATTAAATTAAAAAAAAATATCTTGGAATTAAATAATAATTTTATATTAGAACCATGGAATAGTTACACAAAATTGTGTAATCGATTGCATTAAAATTTAAACAAACAATTAATAAATTACTTTATCATGAAAAAAACATTACTTCTTTTAGCTTTTTCTGTTGTTGCGGCTGTGAGCGATTTTAAAGCACAAACCAATTGGGATTTCGGAACATGGGATAATATAGCAGCTGTAACGGCACCAGTTGTTAAGAATAATCTTGGGCTGGTACCAGGTGAAAACGTTACAACCTTTGGTGTAGTGGAAGGTAATACTGCAAACTTTGCAAGTAATCCTGATGCGGAAGGATTTAATGCCACAAAACGTTTCAAGTTTGGTGGTGGTGGTTTTGATACAGGTATGAGTAATGCTGTACCAACAAAAAGATACATTGTTTTCAAAGTTACGGGTAATTCCGCAGTAAAAATCTGGTATAAAAATGGTGGTGGCGGAGACCGAACTTTATATCTTGGAAACGGATCTACAGTTTTTACTTCTAAAACTGCTTCAAACTCTACAGATCCTTTGGTGCTAGATTATCAGTATGTTGGTGGTGCTACAGATCTATATATCTATGGTGATCAGGCCATCAATATTTATAAAATCAGAGCAACCAATGTAGGAACAACAGTTCTTGGCGTAAGTGATGTTAAAAAAGAAATGAAAGCGAACATTTTCTCTAGCGGGAACAAAGTTTATGTTTCTAATCTGGAATCAAAAAATACTCAAATCAGTGTTTTTAATGCTAATGGGTCTTTGGTTAAATCAGCAAGCTCTTCTGTAGATACAAACTTTGAAATCAATAACAAAGGTGTTTATTTCGTAAACCTGAAATCTGATGCGGGTGTGAAATCTACAAAGGTTTTAATTAAATAATTCGAGAATCGAAAGAGGAATCTAATATCAATAAAATTTATAGATAATAAATTTTTCATTAATCAAGGTTTGATGAAACTTGCTTTCATTAAGCCTTTTTTTTACCCAATTTAAAAATTTAACATAATATTTATCTATCTATTGATCAATTTGTTATGTTTTATTTAATGATTCTTCTAATATAAATTTTCAACACAACTTATGATTACGACGTAATGAAAAAAATACTTTTATTAGCTTTCTTGGCTATTGTTACAAGCCTTGAGATCAAAGCACAATGTCCTGTTTCCGGATGGGCTTCAACCAATGGCGTTACAGGAGGCGGAACAGCTACGCCAACTGTTGTTACAACGTATGCTGAACTAAGAACAGCTGTCAATAGCACATCGGTAAAGGTGATCCATGTTTCCGGACAAATTACTTTTCCTAGTACGGGAAGATTGACGCTTAATAATCAAACGAACAAATCTATTATAGGATTGGCCGGGGCTAGATTGATATCAACTGATCTTACAGCCGGGGGCTCAGGGATTTTAACCTTGAAAAACAGTTCTAATATTCTTATCAAAAACATCACATTTGAAGGGCCTGGTGCCTATGATGTAGATGGTAACGATAATATGACGATAGATAATTGCACCAATGTCTGGGTAGACCATTGCACTTTTCAGGATGCATTGGATGGCAATCTTGATATCAAAAATGCTTCTGATCTGATATCGATAACGTGGACAAAATTCGAATATCTGAAACCGCCAATTGCAGGAGGCTCCGGAGGAAGCAACGATCATAGATTCTCAAACCTTTTCGGGTCATCTGACAGTGATACACAGGACGATGGAAAGCTGAGGGTCACGATGCAATATTGCTGGTGGGCAAACGGCGTGAGAGAAAGAATGCCGAGAGTGAGGTATGGAAAAGTGCATTTGGTAAACAATTACTTCAATAGCTCTGTCAGCAATTACTGCATCTATGCGGGTTACAAAGCAGATTTGTTGATTGAGGGCAATTATTTCGATGGTGTGAAAAACCCGATCAGGTTAGAAACCGGGAATTTCACAGCGGCTCAATCCGTTGATAATACATTTGTTGGGACGACCGGGACGGCGGTTGGTTCCGGAACGGCATTTACACCACCTTATTCATTAACTAAAATTGCTTCTCAGGATGTGAAACAAACTGTAATGTCAGGGGCGGGAGCTGTACTTTTACAATCCACGGACTGTTTTTTTTTAGGAACTAACGAAGCAGTTTCAAAAAGTATTTCTAATGCTTCTTTTTTTCCAAATCCAGCTTCTGAGAATATTTCTTTCAAAGTCTTTTCTGATTCTGATAACAAACCTGTAACAATTAACGTCACTGATCTTTCAGGCAAGTCGGAAGGTGTGATTTACAAAGGAGCTTTAACGAAGGGTAATAATACCATTAATTCTATTCCAATAAAAAAACTAGGCAAAGGTGTGAAGCTTTTTGAAGTTAAGACCGATGATGGTTCTTATGTTCAAAAAGTGATCATCAAATAGAACTATTTCACTGACTACTAATTAATAACTTACTAATGAAAAAAAATCTAATTTTACCAATCGCACTTTGCAGTGCCGTGATGATTTTCGGAATCGGAAAAGGAATTTCTTTTTTTTCAGATTCATCGAATGGGAATCCAGTAACGTCCTTTTCATCAACCAATGAGATCAAAAAGACAAATGAATTCTCAAAAAAATATTCAAAACCTTTTGAAGCAACGCCGGCTTCTGTTAATTGGCCATTGATTGCTGATGTTACGACCAAATCTTTGGAGGGTAATCTGGAGTCTGGTCTGGTCTATCCAACAGCTGTATTGAAAACCGAAGTCAACTCAAAAGTTGATTTCACCGGCGACGGAATAGTTGATAGCAATATCGATTTCTATCAATATAGTGGAACCAGCAATAGCTGGACTGGAACAGGAAGTACAACTGTCATCGATGAAACCAAATACGTACAGTTTGATGTCAATGCAACTAATGGCGGAACCTTTACGATTAACAGAGTAGAAGCTTTGGTGGGAGGTGCTGGAACAAGTAATATGTATTATCAGGCATTTTACAGTTTGAATGCAGATTTCTCAGACAGGGTCCAGATCAAAAGTGCGACGCAGTTAACGCCGAGCGGCAAAGCACAAACATTGGATGTGACGCTTGCAACCTCTGTAGTGATTTCGGGAAGCCAGAAATTCTACCTCAGATTTTATCCTTATCTGGCATCTGCTACTACCGGAAAACAATTTGCACTTAGGAATGTGAAGATCTCCGGAATTATGGAAGGTGATGTTGCCAATCCGGCAACGGTTTCTACTACTGCAGTTTCATCTATCTCAACAACAACAGCTAAAACCGGCGGAACTATTTCCAGCAACGGTGGTGGAGCAATATCGGAAAGTGGAGTGGTTTGGAGCACGAATCAGAATCCAACAATTGCAGATTTGAAAACTACCGAGAATGCAACTTCCGGCCCTTATATAAGTTCTTTAACCAGTTTATTGCCAAATACGACATATTACGTTCGAGCTTATGCAACCAATTCAGCAGGAACATCCTACGGTTCTCAGGTAAGTTTTACGACTTTGGCAAGTATTGTTGCGCCAGCAGTTACAACAACGTCGCAATCCCAGGTTACCAACAAATCTTTTGTGGTTTCGGGGAATGTTACTGATTGGGGCGGAGCAGATGTTACAGACAGAGGCATTGTCTGGTCAAAAACGGAAACAGCGCCAAGCCTGGATAATGCAACCAAAGTATCGACAGGTTCTGGCTTGGGGACTTTTTCTTCTTACGTTTATGGTGTTAGTCCTTCAACTCTTTATTATGTAAGAACATTTGCGACCAATTCAGCAGGAACATCTTACGGCAGTACAGCAACGGTTACAACAAAAGCAACTGACCCAGACGTCATCAGAACTATTGCCAAAGATGGGTCGGGGGATTATACAACGGTTCAGGCGGCTTTTGATGCAGTTCCGGATAATTATACGGGCAGATGGATCATTCATATCAAACCAGGAACTTATACAGAAAGGCCGACACTTTTGGCTGCAAAATCAAACGTATTCTTAATTGGGGATGATGCTGCCACAACAATTATTACCAATAATATCTCTGCAGGCGACATCAATCCCGATACAGGTTTGGCCTACGGAACATCGCTTTCGCAGACAATGGCGATTTTCGGAAGTGATTTTACAGCTTCAAAAATTACCATTGCCAATACTTTTGTGAACTCAACAGCTAATACACAGGTCAATTCCCAGACACAAGCTGTTGCGCTTAAAACGCAAGGTGACCGCCAGGCTTTCTACGATTGCAGGGTCCTAGGTTATCAGGATACGTATTTAGGAAACAGTATTGGTAGGGCCTATTTCAAAAACTCTTATATAGAAGGTAATGTGGATTTCATTTTCGGAAGACAGACTGTGGTTTTCGACCATTGTACAACCTATATCAATCGTAATAATAGTGTTGTAACAGCGCCATCAACAGAATCGACGACGAAATTCGGGTTTGTTTTCCTGGATTGTAATTTGACAGTTCCTGCCGCTGGAACAGCTGACTTTAACGGTGCAACGATCAGTAATTTCCATTTTGGAAGAGCTTGGCAGAATACACCAAAATCTGCTTTCATCAGATGTGAAACGCCTTCTATGCTCAATCCAACGGGTTGGACAACACCGATCAATGGAGTGATTCCTGTGACTTTTGTAGAATACGGAAATACGGGGGACGGAGCAACGCCAGAGAGATTGGCTCAGAGAGCGAATGGAGGAGTGGTCTTGTCGCAAGCGGAATCTTTGCCTTATACGATTTCAAATGTTTTCAAAAAAGATACAGACCCGTCATTTTTATTCGATTGGATGCCGGAATCTTCTATTAATATCGATTTTGAGACTTTAGCGGTAAACAATATCAAAGGAAACAAAACCTTGGTTTACCCAAATCCTTTCTCTGACCAAGTGACGATTGCTTATGATTTGAAATCGAATTCGGATATTACAGTTATGATCTACGATGTCAATGGAAGAATTGTGAAAAACATCAAGAAATCGAATGAAAAATCAGGACAGAAAGAATTAGTGATTCCTACAACTGATTTGAAATCAGGTGTTTATTTCTATACTTTGAAAAATGACACTGAGCAGACAAACGGAAAACTGATCAAAAACTAGAACGATTTAAATTTTCATAATACAGGAGCCGTTTTCATTTCGGTGAAGCGGCTTTTTTATAGAAAATATGAAATGCGGACACTGAAAAAAAGATATCAAAAGATTTTGATTCCAAAAGCAGTTGTGACAGGTATTATTTATATATTTACAACGACCAAATATTCATCAAAGGATATATGACGAAAAAAAACACGACGATATATGACATTTCCAAAAAACTGAATGTGAGTGTGGCGACTGTTTCCAGAGCGCTAAACAATCATCCAAGAATCAGTCAGGAAACCAAAGAGCTGGTAATGGCTGCTGCCAGGGAAATGAATTATAAACAGAATAATCTTGCAAAAGCGCTCAAAAGTGGTGAGACAAAAACCGTAGGTGTCATTGTTCCTTACATTAATACCAATTTCTTCTCATCTGTCATCAGAGGTTTGGAAGAAGAACTGTCTCCACACGGGTATCATGTGATCATATGCCAAAGTCATGAAGATGCTGCGATAGAAAAGAAACAGCTCAATACTTTGCTGAATACGCAAGTTGACGGTATTTTTATTTCAATTTCCAGAAATACTTCTGATATGGAGTATATCAAGAAAATTCTGGCAACTACAAACACACCGATCATATTCTTCGATAGAAAGAAAGATATTCCGGGAATCAGTACAATTACGATTGATGACCACAAGGGTGCTTTTATGGCGACGGAACATCTTATAAATCAAGGTTATAAAAATATTTGTCATTTTTCGGGAGATCAGAATCTGGAGATCTATCAGAACCGTCTTAATGGTTATATCGATGCGCTTAAAGCTAATGACCTACCTGTCGTCAAAGAAAATATCATTAATACAGGAAGTTCCATTGAAGAAGGAATAAGTGCAGTGAAAAACCTCTGGAAACGTAAGATAAAACCTGATGCTATTTTCTCTGCTTCAGATTTTACGGCGCTTGGAGCTTGTAAGGAATTTAAGAATCTTAAGGTTAAGATTCCTGAAGATATTGGTGTGATCGGTTTTAGTAATGAGCCATTTACCCAATTTATGGAATTGTCAATCAGTTCTGTGGACCAAACGCCGGTTGTGATGGGGAAGATAGCCGGAAATGTTTTTCTGGAAAGGATAAAAGATAACTCATCAGGGATCAGCATCGAGAAGAAACTGGTGCTTTCACCAACGCTCCATATTAGACAATCATCTAGCAGAAAAAAATAAAAACTCCCAATTTTGGGAGTTTTTATTTTAACTTTTTATTAGAGACAATTATTTGTAATTGATTTTTCCCCCAACCACTTTTTTATCGTTTTTGGTTTTTGGATCTCCATAAACATCAATCACGCCGCCGGCCCTGGTTGTGGCTGTAACAGATTCGGAGGCATAAACAGAAGCTTGACCGCCTGCGTTGGTTGTGATACTTGTGATATTTGTTTTCAGGTTTTGTCCGTCATATTGTCCACCCGTATTTACAACTACAGATTGGGAATCTGCTTCACCAGATAGTTTCAATGAACCTCCGGTATTGACTTTTCCTTCAACTACACTTGCATCTACATTCAGATTGATCTGTGAACCTTCATTAGAGGTTACCTGGAGTTTAGAGGCTTTCAAAGCATCGTTAGAATTAATAACAGCTCCTTGGCTTGCCTGGATATTGTTGATGTTTTTATAATATAGAACCACTTTTACATCGTCACCTTGCAGAAGTTTCAGTGTTTTCATTCTTACCTTCAGCTCGTTTCCGGAGTTTACAAATTCTATATCATCTGATTTGGAGCCACTTAGTTCCGCTTTGTAAGAAGAGGAGGAAACTAGCTCTACAGGTATTTTATCAAATACCTTCAACGAGGTAAAAGCACCTACATCTTTGGTTTGGGCGAATGACAACTGAGACAACAGAAATACAGACGCAGCTACAATTGTATGTTTCATAATTTTTTCGATTTATGTCTCAATAACAAAATCAAAACCACTTTATGTTAGAATATGTTAAAGTTGGAGTACGTCCGTCTCTTTATAATGTAAAAACCTTAAATTTAATTTTATTAATTATGAGAAAGGCTCAATATCTGTTTCTATTTATCATTCTAATGTCTTGTCAATCTGTCAAGAAGAATAATCTGTTTTTAGAAAAAAAGATACCTGTGTCACAACTTAAGAGAGATGTCGATTTTACTTATGATAAACTTAAGAGATTCCATCCGGAGCTTTACTGGTATATATCAAAGACTGATCTGGACCATAAGTTTGACAGTTTGAAAACGAGTTTCACAAAACCATTGACGCCCAATGAGTTTTATTTTCAGTTCTCTCCGGTCATTGCAAGCATCAATGAGGGGCATCTTAGGCTGAAAGCTATTCCCAGGAAATATACCAAAGCAGAGCAAAAGGCGTTCAAGACCAAAAGGCCATTATTTGCATTGATGGATTACCAGGTTGTTGGTGACAAGATGTTTGTGAAAGAGAATAGGGAAAATGTTAAGAATATCAAAGTAGGGACAGAAATCCTGAAGATCAATGATGAAAATGTATCTGACCTGATCAGGAAATACAGAAAGCTTTATAGCTCGGACGGGAAGAACCAGACCTTTCAAAAGTATTTTATGAATCTTTCTTTTTTCAATTATTACACCTTGGAAAAAGGTTATCTGGACAGCGTTAACTTGCAGACGAGATACGATAATGTCATTTCTGATGTTTTTATTAAAAGACAAAAGAAAACAGATCAGCAAGTAGATATAGATAAGGTAAAACCGAAAATAACCACTGTCCAAAAAGTGCAGGATTATGATGCCAGCTCAAAGACCTACAACAGAGATCTAAAATTCCTAAAGACAGATAGCAGCATAGCATATATCAAAGTGAAAACCTTTTCGGCAACACTTGCTAAGAAATTCTATAAAGAGACTTTTGCGGAGATCAAGGATGCGAAGTCAGATTATCTGATCTTGGATATTCGGGATAATCTGGGCGGGTCGCTTTCTGAGATCAATACCTTGTACTCCTACCTTACAGATAAAGAATTTACACTGATCAAATCCCCCGAGATGACCTCCAGGACATCAGGTCTTCATCAGAATTATTTTCGAGGACAGAATGTGCTTTCTTCCATTTTCAGTGCGGTAGGTTATCCGTTTTTCCTGGCAGGGAACTACCTTTTGTCTTCCAAAAAAGAAGGTCGGTATTACTTCCGTGAATTCGCATCCAAGCCTACGAAACCTAAAAAAGATGCATTCCGAGGCAAGATCTACGTTTTGGTCAATGGTGGAAGTTTCTCGGCATCGTCCATCATTTCTGCCAAGTTGAAGTATGAAAAAAGAGCACTGATCATCGGTGAAGAAACAGGCGGCGCGAATGATGGAACTGTAGCTGGAGTGAACAATACTGTAACCTTGCCCCATTCCAAACTTGCTCTTCCCATAGGGCTTTTCCTTATCCGCCCGAATATCGAATTCGATAATAATAATAGAGGTGTGATGCCTAATATAGAGGTGGAGCCCAACTTTGGCGATCTGTCTGGCTGCGAAGAAGATAAGATGATGAAATGGGTTTTAGATGATATAGCTTTCCGAAATTCTATTGTAGGGAAAGCAAAGTGATTTAACATGTAAAAAACTATTAATGCTATTAGCTTTAGACGTACACTACCGAGAAGAAGAAGCGAAAGTGGTTGGTGTATTATTTCATTGGGAAGATGCAGTTCCACAGGATGTCATAATAGAATATATTGATGATGTTGAAGAGTATATTCCCGGTCAATTCTACAAAAGAGAGTTGCCCTGTCTAATGAAAATCATAGAGAAATTGGATATTGGTCAACTTGAAGCTATTATTGTGGATGGTCATATTTATGTGGATAATGATCGTAATTATGGACTTGGAGGTAGGCTCTATGAAGTTTTAGAAAATAAGACCCCGATTATCGGTGTTGCGAAAACTACATTCTATAATAATGAAACCATAACAGAAATAAAAAGGGGCAAAAGTAATAATCCTTTGTATATTTCTGCGATTGGGATAGATTTATCTATTGTCAGCCAAAAGATACTTGATATGTATGGCGGTTTTAGAATCCCGAATATCCTTAAAACATTAGACCAGATTACAAAAAATGATAGTAATTCAAAATAATTATCTTATTGCTCTGGATGATCTTCTTTCTCACTCGAGAATACAGACTTCAAATAAAAACCATATCTCTCAAATTCAGTCAATCTCCAACCCAAACTCTGCCTAATTGTCAAAAAAGCAGAATTGGCAAAGGAATTGAAAAAACTATCCTGTAAAATATTAGATAATGGACGAAAACAAAGATATACACGAAGAAAACCTGAATACCGAAACACAACAACCTGAAACGACAGAAACAGAAAATCAGGAAAATGTGTCACAACAGCCGACTCCAGAAGAACTTTTGGCAGAAGAAAAAGACAGATATATCCGTCTTTATGCAGAATTTGAAAACTATAAGAAAAGAACTTTGAAAGAAAAGAATGAGTTCTATCTTTATGCATCAAAAGATCTTATGACATCTATGTTAGGTGTTTTGGATGACTTCGAGAGAGCAATTAAAGAAATCTCCAAAAATGGTAATGAGGATGATTTGAAAGGCGTTGAATTGATCTATCAAAAATTCAGAAATAAATTGGTTGAGAAAGGTCTTAAACCAATCGAAGTGAATGCTGGAGATGTTTTCAATGTAGATTTCCACGAAGCTATCACGCAGATTCCTTCACCTACACCGGAACTGAAAGGGAAAATCGTAGATGTGATAGAAACAGGATATCAGCTTCATGACAAAGTGATCAGATTTGCTAAAGTTGTGACCGGAAATTAATTTAGAAATTTAGAAAAGATATTAGATAATAGATTGCGGGTCAATCAAGATATATCAATCATCAATTATGAGTAAGCGAGATTATTACGAAGTTTTAGAAATATCCAAATCAGCAAGCGCTGACGAAATAAAGAAAGCCTACAGAAAAATGGCTATCAAATATCACCCGGACAAAAACCCAGGTGATAAAGAAGCTGAGGAGAAATTTAAAGAAGCCGCAGAAGCCTATGAAGTTCTGAGTGATGATAACAAAAAAGCGAGATATGACCAATACGGGCACGCTGGTGTAGGCGGTGCAGCCGGAGGCGGAGGTTTCGGCGGATTTGGTGGCGGAATGAATATGGAGGATATCTTCAGCCAGTTCGGCGATATCTTCGGAGGTGGATTTGGTGGCGGAGGTGGCCAAAGACAACAGCAATCTCGTGGTTCTAATCTGAGAATCCGTATCAAACTGAATCTCGAAGAGATGATCAACGGAACTCAAAAAACTGTTAAAGTCAAGAAAATGAAGTTGGCTGCAGGTGTGACCTCAAAGACTTGCCCAACTTGTCACGGTAGTGGTGTTCAGGTCAAGGTCATGAATACCATGTTCGGCCAGATGCAGACGCAGACGACTTGTGGAACTTGCCAGGGTGTTGGTAAAGTTGCAGATAAAATTCCGTCCGGAGCTAATGCTCAAGGTCTTATCAAAGAAGAGGAAGAAATAACCATCAACATACCTGCTGGAGCTAGAGACGGGATCCAACTGAATGTAAGAGGAAAAGGAAACGATGCGCCACTTGGTGGAACGCCAGGCGATCTGCTTGTGGTGGTTGAGGAAGAGGCGGATAAGACTATCAAGCGTGAAGGCGACAATCTTCATCAGGAATTATATATATCTTTTGCAGAAGCGGCTTTGGGAACAACTAAGGAAATTAACGTAGTTGGTGGAAAGGTGAAGATCAAAGTGGATGAAGGAACGCAATCCGGGAAAATCCTGAGATTGGCCGGAAAAGGTCTTCCAAACATCGAAGGTTATGGCGGAAAAGGCGATATGTTTGTTCACATCAATGTATGGACACCTCAAAAGCTGACGAAAGAACAAAAAGAATTTTTCAAAAGCCAAATGGAAAACGGTGATATGAACGCCGAACCAACCGGGAAAGAAAAGACATTCTTTGACAAAGTAAAAGATATGTTCAACTAAGTATAAATGAAAGAGACTTAAAATTTTAAGTCTCTTTTTTTATTTTACAAGCAATCTATCACAAACCGTCTTACTAAAATTCTCTTCCTGATTGTTATAAAAAACTTTCATCGATTGGTCAAAATCTTCTTTTTGTAAAACCTTGATAATAGTTCCTAGACTAAGATTTCTTTTGTTGAGAAAATTCAGGAATTCTTCAGAAGAAGTTGTTACGGAAGCTAATTCAACTGTTTCATTCTCTTTGCATTTACTGAGTTTTTTAAGTTCAGGTTGGATAACATTCCCATCTTTGTCCGGGATTGGTTCGCCGTGTGGGTCCACTTTTGGGTAATTCAGGATTTCGTCCATTTTGTCAAAAAAAACATCGGAATGGATGTGTTCCAATTGTTCTGCGATCTCGTGGACATTTTCCCAACCGAATCCCATTTTTTCTACCAAAAACATTTCTGTTAATCGGTGTTTCCTTACAATAAGTGATGCTTCTTTTTTTCCGGATTCCGTAAGTTTGATTGGCTTATAAGATTCATATTTTACCCAATTTTTATCTGCAAACTTCTTGACCATACTGTTTACAGACGGCATCTTGATATTGAGTTGACGGCTCAGATCATTCACGGAAACTTCATCATTCTCATTCACAAGATGATAAAGAGCTTTTAGATAATTTTCCTCAGTTAAAGAATTCATATGTCAAAATTAATAAAAAGTTAGATAATACTAAACTTGAATCTAACAATTTAATCTTGTGTTTAATTTTATCTTGATCGATAATTCAATAACTTTGATTCTTTAAAAAAGAAGTAGAAATAATGAAGAAATATTCTTTCAAGAACGATTATTCGGAAGGTTGTCATCCCAATATTTTAGAAGCATTGATCAAAACAAATCTTGTTCAGCAAAACGGTTACGGTTATGACGAATATTCCGATCAAGCCAGAGAATTGATCAAACAAAAAATGAATCATCAAAATGCTGATATTCATTTTATAAGTGGCGGAACTCAGGCTAATCTTTTAGTTATTTCTTCAATTCTTCGTCCTCACGAGAGTGTTGTCTCTGCAGAAACCGGACATATTTTCACCAATGAAACCGGAGCGATAGAAGCAACTGGACACAAGGTTCACGGACTTGTTACGGAAGACGGAAAACTAACACCGGAACATATTCAATCGGTTTTAGATACGCATACGAATAAGCCTCATCAGGTCAAACAAAAACTCGTTTATGTTTCTAACTCTACAGAAGTCGGAACGATTTATATTAAGAAAGAATTACAGGAATTGTCCGCATTTTGCAAAGCCAATGATCTATATCTTTTTATGGATGGAGCAAGATTGGGACAAGCTTTGACTTCTGAGATCAATGACTTGACATTGGAAGATATTGCCAGCTTAACCGACGTTTTTTATTTGGGAGGAACAAAAAATGGCGCTTTGTTGGGAGAAGCCATTATCATAACCAATGATAAACTGAAAGAAGAATTCGGATTTCATATCAAGCAAAAAGGTGCAATGTTGGCAAAAGGAAGATTGTTGGGCATTCAGTTTCTGGAATTGATGAAGAATGATCTCTATTTCGATTTAGCAAAGCATTCCAACGTTCAGGCAATGAAGATCAAATCTGCTTTTCAGAACAAAGGCTTTCAGTTTCTGTCTGATACATTTACCAACCAGATCTTCCCGATCTTGAATAATTCGCAAATCGAAAAACTGTCAGAAAACTTTGATTTCTATATATGGAAAAAGATCGATGAAGAGAATTCTGCAATCCGACTGATCACATCCTGGGCCACTTCTGATGAGGTTGTGGAAGAATTCATTGGTGAAGTATCATTATTATAATTTTTAATACAGATGGTCATCGATTATAAAAAAATTGACTTGTTCGGAAAACAATTTATCCAAAAGGTAGTACTGCTACCGCCTTTTGATTTTACTTTCCCGGTTGCGGAGCAAGCTTGTTTTTTGTATATGTTGGAAGGGGAAATGCAATATCAATCGAATGACCATCATGTTGATATTCCTACGAAGCATTCTTTGTTGCTGAACTGTATAAACTCCGGAAAAGAGATCCACGAAACAAGATCTATTGAAAAAGGTGAAATTGTGATCGTTACTTTTCATCCGGATATTTTGAAAAGAATTTATGACAAGGAGCTTCCGCCCATATTTCAATCAAATAATAAAGTAAGCAATCAATCAAGCGAAAAAATAAATAATGATTTTTTGATTCAAAAATATATCGAGGGACTGTTGTTTTATTTTGATAATCCCTCTTTGGTAAATGATGAGATTTTGATCTTAAAACTAAAAGAGATCATCCTTTTGCTATCCCAAACACAAAATGCCGAAACCGTACAAGTCATATTATCCCAACTTTTCTCACCGATTACCTATTTCTTCAAACAAATCATAGAGGCTAATTTGTTTTCACAAATTGGAATCGAGGAATTGGCAAACAAGGCCAATTTGAGTCTTTCTTCCTTTAAGCGGGAATTTAAAAAAATATATAAAGATTCTCCAGCCAATTATATCAAAAATAAGAGGTTAGAAAGGGCGGCCGAGTTACTGTCGATATCCAATGAGCGTATTACAAGTATCGCTTTTGATTGTGGATTCAATGATTTGGCCAATTTCACCAAAAGCTTTCATCACAAATATGGTATTACGCCGACAAACTTTCGCCTGACCCGAATTTCCAAATAATTGACCTTATTTCCAAAGCCATTCTGTTTTTTGAATCGCAATTTTGCAATGTCAATAGTGACATTCAATTTTAAAATTAGATTATGGGATTATCAATTCTGGGAATTTTTCACACATTTATAGGTCTTGTCGCAATTGTTGCAGCAATTATAGGATTTACAAGAAATGGCAAAATAGACCTTGCTCAAATTACAGGGAAAGTCTATTTTTATTTTACACTCGTCACATCGTTGACAGCTTTGGGATTATCAAAACACGGGGGATTCAATCCGGGGCATGTCTTCGCACTTTTCATAGTACTTCTGATTTTGGCAGCTTACTTTTTATATTATAAAAAACAGGAAAGCAAAAGGGCGCGTTTTTTTGAGAATTTCCTTCTTTCCTTCAGCTTTTTCTTATCACTAATTCCTACTGTGAACGAAACCTTTACCCGAGTTCCAATTGGTCATCCTTTAGCAAAAGCTCCTACAGATCCAATTGTTGGACAGACGCTGCTGGCACTTTTTGTTCTGTTTTTGATAGGCTCTATTTTTCAATTCAGAATGCAGAAGAAAATTAATAAGATTTAAATAAAAAAACTCCCAAATCTGGGAGTTTAATTTTTATACAGTTGTTCCTTCTTTCGGAAGTTTGAACTTTTTAGAATAGATCATTATAATTAATCCGGCAACCATAAACGGGATACTCAAAACCTGACCTGTATTAAGTCCTGCAAAATGAATGATCTCGTCGCCTTGTGGCTCTTTCAGGAATTCTACAAAGAAACGGATGGCCCAGAGAATAATGAAGAATAACCCAAATAACCAGCCTTGCTGATATTTTTTGTCTGTTTTTTTATACAAAAACCAAAGCAAGAAAAAAAGACAAACATAACCAAATGCTTCAAAAAGCTGTGTAGGATAACGTGGAATAGTTACGCCATATTCAGAACTTTGCTGAGGGAAAAGGATGGCGAAAGGAGAATTCGGGTCAACCGGTTTTCCTAGGATCTCAGAATTGAAAAAATTTCCCATTCTCACAAAGGCACCACCGGAAGCAACTACGATTCCTATTCTGTCATAGACCCAAAGTGGATTTTTCTTGATAATTTTCAAACTGTAATATAAAGTAGTTGCAATCACCATAATCGCGGCACCGTGACTTGCCAAACCGGAAAATCCTGTGAAATGCAGACCGCCTTTTGTACTGATTGGTAAGAAAACACTTAAGAAATCTTCTTTGAACAATTCTGGCTGATAGAAAATGACATGTCCCAGTCTTGCGCCAAGAATAGTTCCTACCAATGTCCAAGTGAAAAATGGCTCTAGATATTTCTCATCTACACCATCGATCTTGAAGATTTTTGCCATTATAAAATACCCCAATCCAAAAGCAAAAATGAACATTAAACTATAAAAATGAAGCATTACTGGGCCTAATTTGATTCCTTTTACTGGATCCCAGATCTTGAAACTCGTTTCCAGTTCTACTTGGTCAGTTGGTTTCAAAACCGTATTCGATTTCAAAAGATATTTGAAATTTTCAATATTTTTCTGTTCCAATGTCGCATCAACAGGCTTGAGATCCTTATCCAAAAATTGAAATTTATTACTCTTGAAAGATTCTAAAATATTCTGGATACTGCTAAGATGTTCTGCAGATTCTGGGGTAATATTATCTTCATTTAGAATGATCAACTCATTATTAACGTTTTTGGAAACTTGATTAATTAAAGAATCTGTTCTTTGGGTAGCGAAGATTTTCACTGCAACAGTTTCCTTGTTATTGATCTTCAATGTTCCGTCTGAAAACGCACTGGAAACATTTTGTGAAGAAAACAGTTGGAAAATTCCTGCGAAAAGAATTAGATAAAATCTAAGAAAAATATGGTTCATTGATAATTGATTTTAGTGTTGTTTTGGCGGCACGGGATCATAACCTTCGCCTCCCCAAGGATGGCAGCTCGCTATTCTTTTCATTGCCAGCCAGCTTCCTTTTAAAAGCCCATGGACTTTCAAAGCTTCCAAAGTATAATGTGAACAGGTAGGATCATATCTGCAATTCTTTCCCAGCCAAGGCGAGATAGCAAGTTGATAAAATTTTATCAAGACCACAATTGGAAAAGTGAGAATCCTGTTTAGCATTTTGATTTTTACTAATGCAAAAATAATAGAAAAAACATAATGCAAATCAAATTTAACCAACAATAACAGTTGTTATTTTTAAGTTAGCTCCATTTGCTTCTCTTTTTATCAGAGCGGGCTTGATGAAGATTAATTGAATTGTTTTAATGTTAATCAAATTTAAACTATTGTTTAAATCAATGATACAATTATAGATTTTGTAATATTAAAATTTGAATTTAATTGATAAAATCTTGATTTTTGCAAAATGGATAAGAGAATACTTCCGCTAGCATTGGGCGGCTTGGGGTTAGGAACAACAGAATTTGTGATAATGGGACTTTTGCCGGACGTGGCAGAATCTCTTAAAATATCAATACCACAGGCGGGACATTTGATTTCTTCTTATGCATTTGGGGTTGTCGTTGGTGCTCCTATTTTGATCGGTTACGCAGCCAAATATCCACCAAAGAAAATCCTTATTTTCTTGATGATCGCTTTCACATTGTTCAACGCACTTTCTGCTTTCTCCAATGATTATTACTCAATGATGGCCATCAGATTCTTGGCAGGACTTCCTCACGGTGCATTTTTCGGAGTAGGAACTGTGGTTGCTACACGTTTGGCGAAACCCGGGAAACAAGCGCAAAGTATTGCAATGATGTTTACAGGACTGACTTTGGCAAATTTGGCCATGGTTCCTTTTGTTACCTGGTTGGGTCATCAATTAACTTGGAGGTATGCTTTCGGGGTTGTTGCTATTATTGGATCAATTACAATTCTGGGACTTAAATTTCTACTTCCTGCAATGAACAGTTTACGAACAACAACTTTGAAGAAAGAACTGGAATTCTTCAAAACCGCTAAGGCTTGGCATATCATCGCAATTACGGCTGTAGGATTTGGAGGGTTGTTCGCTTGGTTCAGTTATATCACACCTTTGATGACGAATGTTTCAAAATTCTCAACAGATTTCATCGCCTATATTATGATTTTGGCAGGTGCTGGGATGGTTGTCGGTAATTTTCTTGGCGGAATATTAGCAGATAAGATGCGTCCGGCTTTGGCTGCTGCAATACTTCTAAGCGCAATGATTTTGGCTTTGCTTGGTGTTTTCTTTTTCTCAGAAAATCAAACCATTTCCTTGATCTTGACATTCATTTGTGGTGTATTATCAATGTCGGTGGGAACACCTGTGAATATTATGATGCTGCGTTCTGCAAAAAACTCTGAAATGATGGCAGCTGCTTTTATGCAGGCCGCTTTCAATATAGGGAATTCTGTAGGGGCACTTTTTGGTGGATTTCCGTTGGAGTTTGGGTTGTCCTATAATTATCCTTCTTTGGTTGGCGCAGGTTTGGCCGGACTTGGATTCTTGCTTTGCCTTGCTTTTATCAAGAAATACAAACCTGTTATTTAGATTTATCAATAGTTCTGAAAGTCAGACTGATTCTTGGCTTAATGATTCTAGTTGTCGTTGGTAATCTGTGAAGCCAGAATTTCTGAGTGGTATCTTTCATCATCAAAAGACTTCCGTGTTCAAGAATAAGAGAAATCAATTCTTTTGTCGTTTTATGCTTGAAGTTGAATTTTCTCTCAGCTCCAAAACTCACAGAACTTATGGCACCATTATCTTTCAGATCCTTTTCGCCATCGCTATGATAGGCCATTCCTTCGGAACCGTCATGATAGAGATTCAGTAAGCAGGAATTGAAACTTTCTCCGCTTACATTCTCAATTTTTTCTTTGATTTCAAGGAGTGTTTTGTTCCAGTGCAAAGCTGTTTTTGTCCTTCCGGAATAAGTATAACTGAATTCTTCATGCCCATACCAGGCAACTTTTCTTTTGGTTTCAATTAGTTTTCCGAAGATAACAGCTTCATCACTTTTCCATTCGATTTCGGTCATTAGTTTTTTGAAATAATTATTTGCTTCTTCTTCGGAAAAAATTTTTCCATAGTAGGAAGTTGTTCCGTCGTAAGGCAGAATATTTTCAATGATTTCAAACTGGTCGTCAAAAAGGCTCATTATTTGGTTTCGTCAAAATTATCGTAGTAAGTAAGGTCTTTGGTTATTTTCCCATTCTTGATGGTAAAAATCGTACAAATCGGAAGTTCAAATTTTGAATTGTCAGGGGCTGTTCCAGTTGAAACGAATTCTACAATCATATTCTTATCTCCGGAAACGTAAATTTGTTTTATTTCATCTTTCAGGTCTGGGAAAATCTGATTCAGTTCAGAATATTTTTTAATAAAATCTTGCCTGCTCTGTTTCACTATTCCAGTTCCTAAGCTTGGGTCTTTGAATTCTGCATTTTCAATATATAGTTCTGAAAGCTCTTTCCATTTGTGAGCATTGAACAATTCGAAATATTGCTGTACCAACTGCTCATTCTCTGTGTTTTTTTCACAAGAAGATTTGCAGCAGGCGATCAGAAAGAAACTTATTAATAAAAAAAACAAAGATTTGATGCTTTTCATTTGGATCGGTTTGGTGACTAATTTACAATTTTACATTGAAATTGGAGAAGTTTAGCCTTTCCTTTTTTAGAGTCTTAGCTATAATCCGTATTTTTGCACGCGATTATTATTTATCAAACCTCATTTATCAAATATCAAATGAAGCCGAGCTTAGCAAAAGGGACAAGAGATTTTACTGCGAAAGAAGTTTCCAGGAGAAAATATATCATCAATATCTTACAGAATAATTTCGAATTGTTTGGATTTCAGCCTTTGGAAACACCAAGTTTCGAAAACCTTTCTACGTTGACAGGGAAGTATGGAGAGGAAGGTGATAGATTGATTTTTAAAATCCTTAATTCTGGTAATTATCTGAAAAATTCTAAAAATTTACTTTATCAAGATTACAGAGATTTGATAAATGAATATTTTTTTAATATATATGAAAAATTAGTTAAGAATGAAATTTCAATCGATAATTTGGAGAAAGAAAAATTTGGGTTTAATACGATTTTAGATGGAGTCAATAAGGCTGGAATCCGATTGTCCAAAGGAATGATGAAATTTGTGGAGTCTGGATTAAGTAAAAGAATTTTCTTGGATGAAAATAATTTTGTTGATAAAAATCAATTGTTAAACAATATTGCTTTAGAATTTGGAGTATCAAACAATTCTATAACAGTTCCATCTGATTCAGACTTATTAACAAAATATATCTCTGAAAAGGCACTTCGTTACGATCTAACCGTACCTTTTGCGAGATTCGTCGCAATGAACCAAGGACAATTGGCTTTCCCTTTCAAACGTTATCAGATCCAACCGGTTTGGCGTGCAGATCGGCCGCAGAAAGGGAGATTCAGAGAATTTTATCAATGCGATGCGGATGTCGTTGGAAGTACAAGCCTTTGGCAGGAAGTGGAATTGCTTCAATTGTATTTCAAATCATTCAAAGATTTGAAATTGTCTGTTTCTGTTCATATCAATAACAGAAAAATCCTTTCAGGAATTGCAGAATATGCAGGAATTGCTGACCAATTGATTGATTTTACAGTAGCACTTGACAAACTGGATAAAATTGGAAAAGATGGCGTGACAAAAGAAATGCTGGAAAAAGGAATCTCGGAAGAAGCGATTTCAAAATTAGATTTCCTTTTTGATCAGACCAATGATGCACTTGAGAATCTATTAAACTTAAAAGAAAAATTTGCTGGAAACGAAACCGGGCTGAGAGGAGTAGAAGAACTGGAGTTTGTGATCAGTAATGCATTATCTCTCGGCATAGATTCCCAAAACCTCGTTTTTGATATTACTCTAGCAAGAGGATTGGATTATTATACAGGTGCCATCTTCGAAGTGAAAGCTGATGAAGTTGCAATGGGTTCCATAGGTGGAGGTGGACGTTATGATAATTTGACGGAAGTTTTCGGTGTGAAAGATGTTCCCGGAATTGGCATTTCTTTCGGGCTGGACAGGATCTATCTTGTGATGGAGGAATTAGGGATTTTCCCAGAAGATTCGGAAGTCAGAGTAAAATATCTTTTTGCCAATTATGGTGAAAAAGAATCTATCGAAGCTTTGAAATTGATTTCTGAACTTAGAGATAAAAATATTTCTGCCGAACTTTATCCTGAAGCCTCTAAATTGAAAAAGCAGTTTGCTTATGCTGAAAAAAAAGGAATTGAAAACCTTGTTTTTTTAGGTGAACAAGAAATAAAAGACCAAACTGTCACGGTCAAAGATCTTGTTTCCGGTGAGCAAAGGTCTTTGAAAATAGAAGAATTTTTAAAATAAAATTTATTATTATAACAATCCGTGAAGTCTTTCTAAAGGAGAAAAGTTACCGCCGTTATTATTTTCGAGCTCTTTTTTCCTTTTTCGAATGAAGTCTGTAGGACGGATACCATTGATCTCATAAAAAAGATCTGAAAAATTTTGTCGAGACGCGATGCCACATTCCTTTGCCAAGGTATCTATGGTGTAATTGAGATAGATGCTCTTCTCAAACATAAGTCTCGTAATGTATCTGATTCTTAAGTCACCCAGATACTTATTGAAGTTCATTCCTTTTTGCTCATTGATGACGTTGGATAGATAATTTGTATTCGTATCCATTTGAATGGCAAGCTTTTGTATTGTAAGACCTTTTTGGGTAAATTGTTTTTTCTCTTCGAAGGATTGCAGTTTTCTTAACAGGTCTCTTTTTATGGCTGCCGCAATTTGAGTTTTTTTCTCATCCAAAGAGTCAGAGGCTAGAATGGCGACAGGCGAAGTTCTTGTGGTCGTGTTTTCTGAACTTACATAGCTGTTATTCTTCATCTTATCTTCCAAAAGAAGATATTTGCTAAGTGTATCTTTTTCCTTTTTGTATTTTTTGTTTAGAATAAAGACGATGATACCTCCTGAAATAAATAAAGCGGCAATCAGGAATCCTCCCCAGGTATTTGCAGTTTCTAGCCTTCCTTTTTCTTCTATGAGTGTATTTGTGTCGTATTCGCGGTGGATCTTCAAAGAAAGATAGGCAAAGTCTCTGGAAATAATACTGTCTGCTTTCAATAACTGTGTTGTATAGAAAAGTTGCTTTTCATGGTCTTTATTTATTTTATAATGATTGATGAGCAATTCATAATTTTCTCTCAGTTCGGGAAGTATAAAATCATGTTTTGTAAAAATGGAATCGGTCTTTTTAAAATAAGAGATTGCTTTTTCTTCATCTTTAAGAGCGAGATAGCTTTTACCAATATAAAAATAATCCAAAGATATCCATGCGAAATCATCCTTGATCAAACCCAAGGATTCGTTCAGATAATCAATTGCAGAGGTGTATTTATTATTATTATATTCAGAAAGGCCTTTGCTCTTTAAAAAATAACTTCTTTCCAATAAAAAGTCTTTATCATTAAAGGTTTTTAAAAGGCCAATATCTATAAGTGAGTCTGTTTTTTTTGTATCCTTTAGATTCATGTAGCAAATCACCATCTGATGTAAGCTATTGATATACCCCTTTTTATTATTGAATCTTTGAGATTCGTGTGATGTTTTGTCGTTGGATTCTGCCTCAAAATAGGACACGCAATTTTTGAAAAGCTCTAAAGCTTCCTCATGGTAACCTAAATAATTTTTGACAACACCAAGATGGTAAGAAACTTTGTTTTTTAAGTAGAGGTCTCGGGTGTCTTTAGAATATTTGTATGCCATCAGATATTCATCCAATGCAGGTTTGTATTTTCTGTAATTGGCGTAGTATACACTCCCTTTCAAGACATAGGCCGTTGCGATCCTGTTATCATTTGAAGATTTATATGCGGCATCTAGACAGCTGTCTGCATATTTCAATTTTTTATCCAAAGACTTGGAATAGTAAACAGCATCACGATAACCCTGGAAAAGTTCTAGGTCTCTTTTTTCTGCTTTTGCATTTTTGATATAGGAATTTAAGTATTGAAAAGCACGACCATCATCTTCAGGAAAAATGCTGTATTTTTTTCTTAATATCTCATAGTTTTTGGGGCTAGTGTCTTCTGAAAAAACATAGCTGGAAAATAGCAGAAATATGATCAAGAAAAAATTCTTCATTATAATAATTATCTCAATCATTTGTGTCCTCAAAAATACGGAAATATGAAATATGTTTGAGAAATTTTTAATAAAAAAACGTTATGATAAGTAAACTGTTAATAGTGAATTTAATTAATTGTAAATCAATAATTTAAATATGTCCTTATTTATGAATTAGGACGTCAAGATTTCCAAATCGAGACCATATATATTTTTATAAACGGCCTTTTGCGCATACTTTTGCCATGTATTTCAAATGAAATATTTTTTAAACCGACTCATTTTAATAAACATTAAACATCATTTATATCATGAAAAAATTTATTTCCATTTTAGCGATTGCTGTTATTACTACAAGCTTCATTTCTTGCCGACAAGAAGACGAGACCGCTGACATACAAGAGAATGTTACACAACAAAATATAAATCTTAGAAAAACAGGCGATTCTGCGCAGGTAGGCACGGCTACTAATGCTACAACTTCTGCAGCTGCTGCACCAGAATTAGATCCGGATCCACCAGTGAGAGATGGAACTAGATGGTAGTCTGGCGACAACCTTTTATAATTAATAGAAACATTCATTATTTGCATTTTATATCTGCCTCATTTCTTTTGAGAATTGGGGCAGACTATAAAATAAGGTTCATTCGATTCAGTATTGTACTGGTAACGAACATAAAATAAGATCGAGAAACAGTATAAGCTTCACGTTCTGAAAAAACTAATTTTATGAAAACGATATATTTCTTAATTTTTGGTTTGTTATTTATCAATATCAAGTCACAGATTGGAATAAATACACAGAAACCTTTAGCTAATCTAGAGGTACATAAATCTTCACTGCTCACAATTCCAGACGGTATTATACCGCCGAGAACTACAGCAGACTCACTTAAAATGAAAGATCAGCTCTATGGTCCACCCCAAAACGGTGCATTTATCCATATTGTTGCCCCACTAGCTTCACCTGCGTCCCCCAAAACTCAGAATATGACAAGTTCTGGTTACTATATCTATGATGCACATTATACGCATGCAGATAAAAATACGAAAGGGCTTTGGAAAAAAATGTTCAGCGATCCTAGTGCTTTTGCCGCAAAGGGAGTGTCTGGATTATCATTGGTAAGTTCGGGGACGGAATTTTTGGGTTCTGATTTTAAGATTCTTCAATTCAATGCCCAGTTGGAACAAGAGATGGGGCAGGAATTCGTAAAAGATAACCAATATGTAGTTCCAGAAACTGGACTTTATGCCATTAACTATTCTCTTAGATTCGGAGATGGACTGACCAAAGATGTTCCAGCTTCTGCAAAGCCTGGTCTGGCGATTTCCAGAACTTCAGATGCCGGGAAGGTACCTACATTATTAGATCATGTTTTATTAGCAAATGGTACAATTCCTGTCATCGCAACCAAAGTTTCTTTAACAGAAGGTCGTATTGATCATATTTATAATCTGAAAACGGGTGAAAAACTTAATTTCGGCGTTGTAACAGGTGGTATGGATCTTTCGGTTTTAGGAGATATTTCTACAGAGATTTCAATTTATAAAATAAGATAATCATTATGTCAAAATTCAATAACTTAATAGTAGTAAAATTAGTTGCCATCATTTTGTTTGTTTTGAAAATGTTTTTTGGCGAAGAGATATTCCGAAAAAGACCGGACTACGAAAATAACTGATTTTTTCCGGGCTTTCTTTTTTTGGATTTGTTGACAATGGGGTGCAGATGCAAGATGTCTAACAAAAAATGATTCTTAAAAGTCAGATTAGAAAAAGTATCTGTATTTTTGCAGGAAATTCAATTTTATGAAGCCCGGACAAACTCAAACTCTTACGATATCTGAAAAAATATCTTCAGGATACATTCTGCGAGATGACAATGGCGAAAAAGCCTTTATTCAAAAGGTCTTTGCCGACGATTCTTGGGAAGTGGGCAGAGAAGTGGAAGTTTTTGTTTATCAGGAAGAAGGTAATCTGAAGGCAACAACAGAAAAAGCCAACGCAGAGATAGGCGAATTTGCTGTAATGACCTGCGTACAAAGTCTGCCGACAGGAGCTTTTATGGATTGGGGAATCATCAAGGATCTTTTTATCCCCTACAAGCAACAAAAATCAAAAATAATAGAAGGTAAACGTTACTTAGTATATGTTTACATTGATGAGGCAACAGGATTAATTACCGGGACAACCAAATTCAAACGTAATCCACAATATGAGGATCTACCTCTTAAGAATGGAGACAAAGTAGATCTTATCATGATGAACGAGTCTGAATTGGGATGGAATGTCGTTATCAATAAACAATACATCGGATTGATCTATGCTTCCGATGTTTTCAAAAAATTATATCCTTTATCTGAAGAGACTGGTTATATCAAAACGATCCGCGAAGATGGTAAAATAGATGTTACGCTTCAGCCACAAGGCTTTGAAAACGTAGACGAATTCAAACAAAAAGTCATAGACAAGCTCAACGATAACTACGGACTTCTTTATCTTTCAGACAAATCTACGCCGGACGAGATCAAAGATGAGCTCGGAATGAGCAAAAAGAACTTCAAAAAAGCGATAGGAAGTCTTTATAAAGATAAAGTGATCGAAATTTTGGAGGATAAGATCAGATTGTTGTAATTCACCGTGTCAATTATCAGATTTCCGAAACTTATTTTATATAATTGTTTTTCATTGGAATCGTTTTTGTTTAAAAAGACGAAATAAAAGCTAATGAAAAAAATTCTCATAAGTGGTGCAACAGGACTTGTTGGCAAAAAACTCTCCCGAAAATTATACGAACGAGGTTATCAAGTTGAAACTCTGGTTCGTTCCAAATCGAGGAAACCCGACTTCAAATCATACATTTGGGATTATGAGAATGGGTTTCTGGAAGAGGGCGCGTTGGATAATACATATATTTTCATTCATTTGGCAGGAGCACCGATCAGCAATCGTTGGACGGGATCTTACAAAAAAAAGATCTACACAAGTAGGATAAATTCTGCACAGTTTATTTACGAACAGATGCAGGAACAAAATATCCACCCCGAAGCAGTTATTTCGTCTTCTGCTGTTGGGTTTTATGGGCAGGTCACATCAGGACATATTTTCTCGGAAGAAGATCTGCCGGCAGAAGATTTCTTAGGAAAAGTTTGTAATGATTGGGAGCAGAAAGCTTTGCAATTTCAGAATTTGGGAAGCAGAGTTGTGCGAGTTAGAACTGCAACCGTTTTATCTGAAAAAGGAGGTGCATTGGAAGTCTTCAGAAAACCGATTGATTTTAATTTTGGCTCAGTATTGGGAACAGGTCAACAGTACGTTCCCTGGATCCATATCGATGACCTCGTAGATATCTATTTCAAAGCTGTGGAAGATGTTGCTATGAATGGTTCATACAACGCTTCAGCACCGGATTTTATAACTAACGAGATCTTAACTAAAAAATTAGCTTCTCATCTTCATAAAAGGATATGGTTGCCTAACATTCCAAAATTTTTAATAAAAGCAATTTTGGGCGAAATGTCAGTTTTAGCTTTGGAAGGAAGCCGTATTTCTTCCAGAAAAATTGAAGACCTAGGCTTCAAATTCAAATATAGTCATCTGGATTCCGCATTATCTGATATTCTTTAATTAATTTGATTTGTTGGTTATTTCGGCTATTTTACTCTATTTTTGTGGAGTTCTGGAAACTATAGACCGAATTAAAATTGGATATTATTTGATTTTATCAACTTTATTTTAATTATTGTAGCTTCAAGAAAAGTTTTGAGAGAAAAAAATCAAATAGTTAAAAAAATCATCAATGAAACTTACAGAAGAAAACCAGGAAAAGCTTTCTGTTTTAGAAAAGATTGCGAACGGAATCATTTGGTGGGTAGGTTCTATCCAGTCATTGGTTTTCCATACGATCTTTTTTATTGTCTGTTTTGCATTGCCTATTTTCAATATTGTAGAGTTCGAGCATATGTTGCTGGTACTTACTACAGTTGTCTCTTTAGAAGCTATTTATTTGGCTATTTTCATTCAAATGTCAGTGAACAAAAGTTCTGAACATATCGAGGATCTGAAAGAAGATGTGAATGAGATCCAAGAAGATATTGATGAGATCCAGGAAGATATTGATGAGATCCAGGAAGATATTGAAGAGATCCAAGAAGACGTAGAGGAGATTCAGGAAGATGTTGAGGAGATCAGCGAGGACGAGGACAACGAAGACCACAGCGAACGCGCCAGGACCGTAATGTTGAAAAGTAAGGTTACCAATAACAAAAACGACATCAAAAACCTGAAAGACAAGATCAAAGAACTGGAAGGTTTGATAGAAAGTCTAAAAAAAGAAGAGGAATAAATTTAGTTAAAAGCAAGTTGTATTCGTTATTACCATTACAAGAAAAAGAAAAAATCAAAAGTATTCTTTTCATAGCGCTTTTAGATTTTAGACAAAGTTAATTTATTCCATCAATTATAGATACAAAAAAGCAAGACCAAAAAAGTCTTGCTTTTAAAATCATTCGATGAATGAAAATCTTATTTACCAAGGTAAGATTTCAAGATCTTACTTCTTGTGTTATGTTTCAATCTTTTGATTGCTTTTTCTTTGATCTGGCGAACTCTTTCTCTCGTAAGGTCAAAAGTTTCACCGATCTCTTCCAAAGTCATCGGGTGTTTTCCGTTCAATCCGAAATATAATCTTACAAGATCAGCTTCTCTTGGTGTCAAAGTTTGAAGTGCTCTTTCTATCTCGATCTGTAGAGATTCCAGCATTAGGTCTTTATCAGGACTTGGAGATTCACCGGAACGCAAAACGTCATATAGGTTAGAATCTTCACCTTCCACAAGTGGCGCATCCATAGATAAGTGACGACCGCTGTTTTTCATAGATTCCTTGATGTCCTCCTCGCTCATATCCAGAACTTCTGCCAGCTCTTCCGGAGAAGGCGGCCTTTCGTTCTCTTGCTCCAGGTGAGCGTAAGCCTTGTTGATCTTGTTGATAGAACCAATCTTATTCAAAGGTAATCTTACAATTCTCGACTGTTCAGCCAGTGCTTGCAAGATCGACTGACGAATCCACCAAACAGCATAAGAGATGAATTTGAAACCTCTCGTTTCATCATATCTTTTTGCCGCTTTCATCAGACCAAGATTTCCTTCGTTGATGAGATCCGGAAGAGAAAGACCTTGATTCTGATACTGTTTAGAAACCGAAACCACGAAACGTAAGTTAGCTTTGATCAGTTTTTCAAGAGCAGCTCTGTCACCGGCACGGATTCTCTGGGCCAGATCTACCTCTTCGTCAGCGGTGATCAATTCAACTTTTCCGATCTCTTGCAGATACTTGTCTAGTGATGCGGTTTCCCTGTTGGTAACCTGTTTTGTAATCTTTAATTGTCTCATTATAAAAACCTCATTCTATTAGGTTGCATTATATTATACGATCATAACTTGCAAAAGGTTACAAAAATTTTCCTTTTTTCATATTTATATTAGATTTTAACGCTTTTTAAAACATATTAATACAATTTGGGCGTGCCCCGTTTTTCCCAATGCTTTTCCCAATACCAAAAACGGGTCGGTCTGCGGGCAGTCGCTTCCCTATGGAAAACTTTGCAAAGTTTCCCATAGGGAGAGCTTCAACAATGCCCTTCGCCCTCACGCATTTGCAATTCAGCGTTTGTAAAACGTTTTCTCAATCTGCTGTGAACTTTGGAACAATACATCATTTTAACCAATCCAATTCACAATTAATCCCATTTCTCTGTAAATCAATCATTCTTAACAAAATTTTGGGAATCAAAATTCTCAGTATCAATTCTAATTGTTATTTTTGCCGGATGTTAAAAAATCTGTTCAGACTTTTTATTGGACTCACCTTGTTTTCCTGTGGCAAAGAACCCATTCCGAAGCCAAAAGGAGACCTTCGCCTGGAATATCCTGATCCCAAATATTTGAGATTTGATTCGCCTTGCAATTATTCTTTCGACTATTCGGATTTTTCGCGAGTAGAGAATGCCAAGGAAAATTGCTGGTATTATGTCAACTATCCAAAGATGAAGGCGAAGATTTTCCTCACTTACTTTCCTATCAAAAATGATTTTCCACTTCATGTGAAAGAAGTAGAAAAGATGGTTTATGAACATACCATAAAAGCAAGCTCTATCGATACCAAATTTTTCCAATATCCGGAGAAAAAAGTATATGGGAATTTTTATGTTTTGAAAGGTCAAACGGCATCCAATGTCCAATTTTTTGTGACGGACAGTACAAGGCATTTCGTAACAGGAAATCTGTATTTCAACTCCCGCCCAAGACCAGACTCATTGGGGCCGGCCATCGATTATGTCAAAAGAGACCTTCTCCACATGATAGATTCCTTTGAATGGAAAAAATAGTTTGGAGTTGGAAGATTTTTCAATTCGAAAAAAATAAAATTAAAAAATAAAAACCTCGGACATCGGTCTTCTGGTTTCTGACAAAATATAAAATAATAAAACAAAAACTTCGGGCGTCCATCATCGGACATCGGACATAAAAACTTAAAATATGAAATTACTAGCAGTAGGAACTGTAGCATTTGATGCCATCGAAACACCTTTTGGGAAAACAGATAAAATCCTTGGAGGAGCAGCCACTTTTATTGGTTTGGCGGCTTCTGCTTTGGATACAGAAGTGAGCCTGGTCTCTGTGATCGGAGGCGATTTCCCTCAGGAATATCTTGATATGTTGACATCCAAGAATATCAATGTTGATGGAGTAGAGGTTGTAAAAGATGGCAAAACTTTCTTCTGGAGCGGGAAATATCATAATGACCTTAATTCCAGAGATACATTGGTTACGGAGCTCAATGTTTTGGCGGATTTTGACCCAAAAGTTCCAGAGCATTCTTCAGAGGCAGAGGTTCTTTTGTTAGGGAATCTGGATCCTGTTGTACAGCTTTCAGTTCTGGAGAGAATGAAAACACAGCCGAAATTAGTAATTCTTGATACTATGAACTTCTGGATGGATATTGCTTGGGATAATCTAATGAAAGTAATTGCCAAGACTGATGTGATTACAATCAACGATGAAGAAGCAAGACAACTTTCAGGAGAATATTCTCTTATGAAAGCAGCTAAGAAGATCCACGAATTGGGACCAAAATATGTGATCATCAAAAAAGGGGAACATGGCGCATTGCTTTTCCACGAAGGAAAAGTGTTTGCAATTCCTGCTTTGCCACTTGAGGAAGTTTTTGATCCGACCGGAGCTGGTGATACTTTTGCCGGAGGATTTGCTTCATATCTTACCAAGAAAGGCGATTTCAGTTTCGAGAGTATGAAAACCGCTATTATTGTTGGTAGCGCAATGGCCTCTTTCACGGTTGAGAAATTCGGGACAGAAAGAATCCAGGCGGTTACAAAAGAAGAATTGAGCGAAAGAATTCATCAATTTAAAGAACTGACTTCTTTCGAGTCCGTAATATAATTTAACTTAATCAAAATTTATCACTCAAAAAGGTGTTATAAATTAAAATATACAAAATGAAGAAGATTTTTTTTCCTGTTGTCCTAGCTTCACAAATGGTCTTTTCCCAATATCTTATCGTGGGTAATGATAGTATCTCCGTAAAAGATTACATGAGAGAGAATAAATATGGACTGGAGAATTCTGGCCCGGACAAATCTGTGAACTCTACAGTAGAATTTTTGCTATTGCAACAGTTGGCAAAAGAAAAGAAAGCCGATACGCTTAATTTTTTTGTGAACACTGTAAATCAGAAATTATCAGAACTAAGAGAGCAAAAATTCTATCCAAAGAATTTGATCGATCCGTTGTTACAGGATTTTGTGAGATCCAGCAACAATGAGATCCAGGTTTTACTTTTCATAAAGGAGAAAAAAGCGGACGATAAAACGGATTACAAAGCGCTTTATAATGAAGTGAAGAGCGGGAAAATGAAGATGGAGGACTTTTTGGCAAAAAACGCCAATCCGGAAGCTGGTAAAGCATTTTATGTAAAACCGGGAATGCTGGATTACGAACTCTACCAACAAGTAAAGAATACACCAGTTAATTCTTACACTACATTTATCGATAAACCGAATGTCGTGGCTTTTGCAAAAGTTGTGAATACAAGACCAAGTCTCGGGTATATGATCTTTGGTGTTTTGACAATTCCAAATGATGCAAATTATGAAACGACAAAAGCCAAGATCTATAAAGAATTAGAATCTGGGAAGAAATTTCAGGAGGTCGTAAAAGAATTTGGAGCAACTGAAGATGAGAAGAAATCTGGAGGCGCTGTAATGGGATCTCCGATTTTACCGGATGATGTTTATAATGCTTTGAAAGGCCAGAAAAAAGATTATTATACCAAAGTGCCGATTTTGTTCAACGACAAATATTTCATTTTCAATATTTATAACCTTGAGCCTTATGTGCTTACTGATGCAAATAGGTCTTTCTTCCAGAAAGAAATGCTATCGACCAGTTATGGGGAGGAGATGACAGAAAAATTGACAGACTGGCTAAAAACTCAGAATAAATATACAGAAACAGCAAATCTTGCGGAGATCAAAAAATCCTACCAGAACTATTTGAATCCAAAAGACCCAAAAGAAGTTCTTTTCACTTACGGAAAAAACAAAGTAACCTATGAGGACCTGAAAAAAGCAATAGATTCCCAGTACAAGAACCTTGAACAGATGCCAAGCAATCAATGGTCGGACCTTGTAAGCTACCAGGCCATGCAGTATGTGCTAGGGAATTATGCCAGAAGTTTTGAAGATCTACCAGAGATAAAACCTGAATTGGATGAACTGAAGAAAAATCTTTACTCAGAATATATCTTCTCAGAATACCTTAAGAATGAGGTCAAGAATAATCCTCAACTTTATACCCAGTATTATAATGAGAACAAATCCAAGTTTGTTTGGGAAAAGAGAGCTGTTTCCAGAGTAGCGGTTGTTTCTGATCCCAAACTGGTAAAGGATGTAGAGAAAGAGCTAAAGGATCCTAAAAAATGGGAAGCACTCAAAACAAAATATAAAGATCTGGTAAACGATAAAAATCAGGTCTTGGTTCATTTTGAGGAGGGAAAAGTCCAAGAATCAGCTGATATTTTCAAAAAACATAATGTACCATTCAAAAAAGGGACATTCCTTACCAAAATTGGAGAGAGGGATGTAATTGTTACCATCGATGAGCTTTTGCCGGAGCAACAGATGACCCAAGCAGAAGCAGAGCCGGAAATGGATGATGCTGTTACTGAAAAATTACTCCAAAAAACCATCGCGGATCAACGTAAAAAAACAAAAGTTGAAATTCAGCCTGCTTTTATGCAAGAACTGAATAAAAATTTTAAGAAATAATTATAATTAAAAATAGAGCAAAATTGGCTGATAATTCTAATTTTGCACCTTAATAAACAATAATAATGTCAAAATACACTAAATGTCTTTTTTTATTGTCGGTATTTGTTTTCCTTTTTAGTGGAAAATTGTCTGCACAATTACAAAAAGGTCAGCTTATAGATGGTATCGCAGCCGTAATTGGTGACGAGATCGTTCTGGAATCTGACATAGAGGATCAAGCGAACTATGCTAAACAGCAAGGCGCCAATGTCGGGGATAAATGTGATTTTATGGAAAGTATCCTGAATAACAAATTGCTGATCTATGAAGCAAAAAAGGATACGCTTATAGAAAACAGGTCTGCTGCTATAAAAGAAATGGCAGGTAATAAGTATACCCAGATCTTGGGACAGTTCCCAGATGAGAAAGCAATGCTGGCGGCGTATAAATTCAGAACCAGCTATGAGATGAAAAACGCGATCGAGAAGATCGATGCAGATAATTATTACGGGCAGGCAAAGTACGGACGTATTACGGATAAAGCGGATGTGACGCCTAATGAAGTGACAGATTTTTATAATCAATTCAAATTCCAACTTCCGAATGTGAAGGATGAGGTATCACTTTCTAAGATCAGTATCTATCCGAAATTAACTGATGCCCATAAAAAAGAGATCATTGACAAACTGAATAAGATCAAGCAGGATATAAAAGGTGGAGAGACCTTTGAGAATATGGCAAGAATTTATTCTGAGGATGAAGGTTCTGCCGCTGTTGGAGGCCTTTATAAGAATATCAATACAGGCCAGATGGTAAAGCCGTTCGAAGCTGCTGCCCTTAATCTTCAGGAAGGCGATTTATCAGATCCTGTAGAGTCTGAGTTTGGTTATCACTTGATTCAATTGGTAAAGAGAAATGGTAAAAAGTATGATGCCAGACATATTCTGATAAAAAGTACACCGAATGCAGAAGAACTTACGGCTGCTAAAAAAGAATTAGATAGCATCAGGACATTGATCATGGATAAAAAAATCAGCTTCAAAGATGCAGCTTATAAATTCTCAGATGATAAGAGCAACAAATTCAGTGCAGGTGTTATCGCTAATAATAGCGATGGATCGGATAAATTGGAAAAATTAGGATTAGACCCTACGATCTCTTATCAGATCGCTGGCCTTAAAAAAGGTGATATTACAGATCCATTCCAGCAAGAAGATTCTCAGAAAAGAAAAATGATCACTATCATTCAGGTAAATGATATCATAGATGCACACCAATTAGAGTTATCTACTGACTACGAAAGAATCAAGGATATGGCTCTAAACAAGAAGAAAAATGAAATTGTGGAAAAATGGGTGAATAATAAGATACCTTCCATTTTTATTTCCATTGATAACAAATATAAAGACTGTAAGTTCCATAGCAATTGGCTGAAAAGCTCTGTAGTGGAAACTAAATGATAATCAATTTTAAAAAAAAACAAAAGGATGGGCGTTTGCTCATCCTTTTTAGTTTGTAATAATTTTTTTTCTACCCAAAAAGAGACCTCACAATTTTAAATTGGAGGCCTATACTTTTTAATGTAAAATCTATAGAATTAAACCTTTAAGATCTCAGCTTCTTTTACTTTCAGATGTTCGTCAGCTTTTTTCACATAAGCATCTGTAAGGTCTTGGATATCTTTTTCAACCCCTTTTATAAGGTCTTCTGCTACGCCATCCAGTCTTTTTAGTTCTTTGTTACCTTCCTGCCTTGCGTTTCTGATGGTCACCTTTGTCTGGTCGGTTTCGCCTTTTGCTTGTCTTGCCAATTCACGTCTTCTTTCTTCCGTCAAAGGAGGAACATTAATGATGATCACATCACCATTGTTAGACGGTGCAAATCCAAGGTTTGAGTTCACTATTCCTTTTCCGATGGCACCAAGAGCTGTTCTGTCCCAAGGTTGGATAGAAAGCGTCATTGCATCTACTACAGACACGTTCGCAACCTGACTAAGTGGAGTCGGAGCCCCGTAATATTCTACCATTACATCCTGAACCATAGATGTGGAGGCACGTCCGGCCCTGATCTTTTGAAAAGCGTGTTCCAAATGCTTGATTGCAGCATCCATCTCTTGCTTTACCGATGCTACAATGAGTTCTAATTCTTCCATTGTATATTTAAAATTTGATAATTGACACATTTATTTAGTTCAAAGTTCGAGATTTAAAATTCAAATTTGGAATATTTCCGACTTCTGACTTCTGACCTCTGACTTTTTATACATTGACAAGTGTTCCGATAATTTCGCCGTCCACAAGTTTTTCCAGATTACCTTCTTTGTTCATATCAAAGACGATAATTGGCAACTTGTTTTCATGACTTAAGGTAAAGGCTGTCATATCCATTACTTTAAGGTTTTTCTCAAACACTTCATCAAATGACAAGCTGTTGAATTTCACCGCATCTGCATTTTTCTCAGGATCACTGTCATAGATCCCGTCCACTCTTGTTCCTTTTAGGATAACATCTGCATCTATTTCGATTGCTCTAAGGGTGGCCGCTGTATCTGTAGTGAAATATGGATTACCTGTTCCTGCTCCAAAGATCACGACCCTTCCTTTTTCAAGATGGCGGACCGCTTTTCTTTTGATGAAAGGTTCGGCAACTTTGTCCATTTCTATGGCAGATTGCAATCTTGTAATGATCCCGGCATCTTCCAAAGCACCTTGTAGCGCCATTCCGTTGATCACTGTTGCAAGCATTCCCATATAATCTCCCTGGACTCTGTCCATGCCTTTTGCAGCACCGGCCAATCCTCTGAAAATATTACCGCCTCCAATTACGATTGCAACTTCGCAACCCTTATCGACTACTTTTTTGATCTCTACTGCATATTCTTTCAGTCTATCATTGTCAATACCATATTGGCGTTCTCCCATAAGTGCTTCACCACTTAGTTTCAGAAGGATTCTTTTATATTTCATTATTTTGTTGTTACTTTTCTTAGTTTATCAGGTCGAATGCCTCTTATCAGGCAAATTCAAATTTATTTTAAATTTTGACTGTGCAAATATAATGAAAGCAAAAGAATTACGTTAATGAAAAAGATAGTAGTGTAAAAATTTTGATTAGTATCAAAATAGATTATTTTTGCAAAGCCAAGACATAGTGTTGAAGAAGTTTTACTCCATTTTTTTTCTCATAATTTTCAAAGTGGTTTTTTCCCAGACAGGAACCACCGTTTACCAGTTCCTTAATATTCCGATTTCTCCGAGACAAGCCGTTTTGGGAGATGCTATATCTGTTCGGGATTATGATGTGAACTTTACAGCTGCCAATCCAGCTTTGATGAACCTGGAAATGGATAAAATGTTATCTGTAAACTATGCTTCTTATCTCGCAGATACAAAGATTGGGAGCATTAGCTATGTCCGTGATTTGGAATATGGCCATTTGGTCTCATTCAATGCAAGATATATGGATTATGGTTCTATGCCCAGGACCGATGAAAGTTCTAATATCAATGGTGATTTCTCTGCAATGGATGCATCTGTAGGATTGGGTTATGCTTATCAATTTGAAGATGATTGGACAATCGGGATGAATGTAAATTATGTGACCTCCAAGATCGATACTTATTCATCTTCTGCCATTACAGCTAATGCCGGAGTTACCTATTATTTTGATAAGACAAATGAAACACTGGCCCTGGTTTTTCGTAATTTCGGTTATCAGATCAGGCCTTATAATGGTGTAAGAGAAAGGCTACCTTTCCGTGTAGACCTTGGTTATACTAAGATCTTGAATGAGTTTCCTGCTGCTTTTACCATTACAGCCCACGATCTGCAGGAGTTCAATATTTCTCCGGATACCGATATCAATGGACAGCCTACAAAATTCGGTAGAAAAGTTTTAGACCATTTGTCTTTGGGAGCAGAGTTGTTTCCTGGTCAGGCTTTTAATATTAGGGTCGGTTACAATGTGAAAAGAGGAGGGGATTTGGCTGTTCTGGACCAGAGAAATTTTACAGGATTATCTGCTGGATTCAGCATCAAGATCTCTTCTTTCAGGTTCGACTATTCTCATATGCGTTATCACAATGCTTCTAATGTCAATATGCTTGGTCTTACGATGGATCTTGTAGAACTTGGAGGAAATAGGAGATAAAGAAAGATTCTAGAGAAAGTATTGAGGGTCAGTATTTAAAGAATTAAATTTCTAGGTCAAACAAATTCTTTAATGTCGAGATGTCAAAATTTTTTAATTTTGCAGCATGACAAAAAAGCCGGTAATCGCAATAGACGGATTTTCATCTACAGGGAAAAGTTCTATTTCTAAGATCATTGCAAAAAAATTGGGTCTTATTCATATGGATACAGGTGCACTTTATAGAGGTGTGACCTATTTTGCTATTCAGAATTGTACAGATGAAAATAAAAATGTAGATATGGAAAGATTGATTGCCAGTCTTCCAAAGATCAACCTTGAATTTCAGAACGTTGATGGCGAACTCCAATTGTTCCTTAATGGGAAGAATATTAATAAGGAGATCAGATTCCCACAGGTTTCGGACAATGTAAGCCAGGTAGCAAAAGAGGCTGCTGTGAGAAATTTTCTACTGAAAACCCAACGGGACATTGCTAAAAAAGGTGGTGTAATCATGGATGGAAGAGATATCGGTACAGTTGTCCTTCCAAATGCCGATTACAAATTTTTTATGACAGCAAGTCAGGATGAACGTGCCAGAAGACGTTTTCTGGAATTGGAATTGGCAGGCGAAAAAACCGATATTGAAACAGTAAAGAAAAATCTCATCTCAAGAGACAAAATTGACAGTGAAAGAGAGGTCTCTCCCCTTAAACAGGCTGATGATGCCATTCTTATAGACAATACAAATATCAATAGAGAAGAAACGATAGAGCTGATTTTGTCCTATATCAAAAAGTTTTAACAAAATTTTAAGAAGTTTATTTTTTCTTTGGCATTTTAGTTGTAAATTTAGAATTATCAAATCGAAATTTTAAATTAACTAAAAATTATAAATAATGTCAAAAAAATCAAATTCAGCAGCAATATTAGCTGCATTGCTAGCAGGAGCAGCTACAGGCGTAGTTCTAGGATTGCTTTATGCGCCAGAAGAAGGTAAGGAAACCAGAAAAAAAATCAGAGATAAGGCAAATGACCTAAAAGATAAAGCTGTAGACGAATATGGCAAAAAATCTGAAAAAGTAAAAGATAAATACTCGGAAGTTTCCCACAATGTAAAGGACAAGTACCAATCTTTATCTTCAACTTTCAAAGAAACGGCTCAAAATGTAGCTTCAACCGTGAAAGACAGTTATGATAAGTACAAAGATCAGATCGTTTCAAAAACTTCTGATGTTGTAAAAGATGTAGAGACCGAATTGGATGGTTTGAAATAATAACTTATCAAATAGCTATAAAAAAAGGAATTTAGTTTCTAAGTTCCTTTTTTTGTAAATAAAAGTGTAATTTTATATTTAACAAGAGTCTTATGATTGATATTATAAAAGATTATACAACCAAGCGATTGGACCTTCTCAAGTTGCAGTTTACAGAGAAATCTTCATTGTCTGCTGGCATCATCGCATTTCTTTCTATTGTATTGATCGCATTTTCGTTCTTTATCATTCTTTTCAATTTTGGAATTGCGTTTCTTATTGGGCAGTCTTTAGGTAATGTTGCGTATGGATTTTTGATTGTTGCCGGATTTTATTTTCTATTGATGTTGATCGTTATTTTCTTGAAGAAAAAAATTGTGACATCTATAGCAAATCAGGTAATAGAATTTTTAAAACATTAAAATTATGGCAACCAACTACAATAATCTGGAAGAGCTTAGAAATCAGAAAAAACTCCTGAAACACGAGATCGGAGAACTCGAAGATATTATTACTTTCAAAAGTAAGAAAGAAAGTCTGGGAGTTTTGACCCATGGTTTTACAGACAAGTTCTTGAAAGAAACAAAAGATGAGGATGGTGATACTTCTCTCGCTCTCGATACTCAGAATATTATGAGGGAAATATCTTCCGGGATCAAAGAATCTGCTTCTAAAAAAAATATTCTTGGTTTGGCCAATGATAGTTTACAATCAGGATTGCTGGAGAATACAATAAAAATGGGTGTTGTATCTTTGGTAGGTAATTTTGCGAAAAAAAGTGTGATGAATAAAAATTGGAAAAGAAAAGTAATTGGTTTGGCATTGGTATATGTTGCACCCTATGCCCTGCGATTTATCAGAAAAAAGCTAGATGACTATCAAAAGAATAAAACAGCCTCTAGCCTCGAGAAACTGATCTGAAATTTATTAATGTAGAGCAGAGGGCAGTTTATTTTTTAGAAAAAATCTCTCCTAGGATGATTCCGGCGGACATGGATACGTTCAAACTTTCCGTGGATTGATTTTTCCCGAATCTTGGGATTGTGATCATTTTTGAAATAAGATTTTCTGTAGAAGCTCGCAGTCCGTTTCCTTCATTCCCAAATATCAATGAGAATTTTTCCGGAAATTCGATTTTATATATGTTTTCCCCATTCATATCCGTCCCCAGGGTCGGATATTGATATGTTGATAGATATTCTTCCAGATCTGTGTAGCAAACATTTACCCTTAGAAAGGATCCCATCGTTGCTTGTATGACTTTTGGGTTATAAACATCTACTGTATCGTTGCTGCAAATGATCTGTTCTATCCCGAACCAGTCCGCCAGCCTTATGATCGTTCCAAGATTTCCCGGGTCCTGAATGCCGTCTAATATCAATTGAATGGAAACGTCTTTTAATATTTTATTCTCTGGGATCTTACAAACCGCGACAGAATCTTTCGGATGTTGAAGAAAACTTATTTTTTTTAGCTCGTTGGGCAAGATTTTTTCGATTTCTTCCGTTTTAAAAGATAAATTTTCAGGATTTACGGAGTACAGATTTTCAATTTCATAATCAGAATCTGGTAGTTCTTTTATGATTTTATTACCTTCAACTAAAAACAAATTGTATTTTTGCCTGTATTTCTTTTTGTCCAGAGATTGTATAGTCTTTATAGTATGAGCCGTAAGCATATCAACAAATATTTTCAAAAGTATCATATATTTTATTATTCCACAATTTTAAGTGTGTTTTTGTATGCCTGTAATGTGACAAAAAAAGTACCCGATGGAGAGTATCTGCTTACAAAGAACAAATTCGAATATACCGATGGACAATTACTTTCGGATGAGATCCCGGATCTAGTTGCCCAAAAACCCAATAAAAAAACTCTGTTTGCCGTACCTCTGGGATTGATTCTCTATAATAAGGCTAATCCTAAGTATGATACCATCCTGAAAGAATATATGACCTATCCGAGTGAGATGAGAAATCAGAAACTCAGAGATTCTCTTTTCAGAAAATACGAACATCCGGAATTTGTGGGACGAAACCTTTTTTGGAATCGATTTTTTCATACGGTTGGAGAGGCTCCCGTTATATATAGCGATGCTAAAACAAAACAAAGTGCTAAGAGTATTAATAATAAGCTGATCAACAAAGGATATTGGGATGCGGAAGTTAAAACCAATGTGAAAAAAGATTCTGCAGGTAAAAAAGCGGAGGTCAGCTATATCATTACTCATAAAGATCCTACTTATATCAAGGATTATTTTTATAATATACCAGATCAGAATATCAGAGGTCTGTATGAATTCCAATTCCATAAAAGTTTCGTTAAAAAAGGACAGATCCTGGATGAAAGTGTTCTTGAAAAGGAGATCACCAGAATCAATAATCAAATGAAAGAGGAGGGGTACTATAAATTCAACAATGATAATCAGGATATCTATTTTGTTGCAGATTCTTTGCATGGTAGAAAAAATGTTCCGGTTGTGATGAATATCATTAGAGATTCTCTTAATACACCCTACAGAAAATCGACAATTGGTAAAATTACAGTTGCAGTGGCAAGGAATATCAATGATGTCAACAAGCTTCCTTTGAAGGATAGTTTGAGAGGGATCAATATTTTGAGGAAAGATACAGCGTATTCTGTGAATTCTCTATGGTTGCCAATTATTTTAAAACCTGGCGAGGTCTATAAACAGACCAATTTGGATCTTACCAGAAAGAATCTCATTGCAATGAATAATTTTACTATACTGAAAGCTTCCGACGATTTTAGAAAAGGGTCAGATAGTATTATAGATGTGGAATATGTTTTAAGTCCATTACGAAAATATGAGTTCAATATTGCCACTGATCTGCATTATTCTCAAATCCTGAATTTCGGTTTTTCACCATCTGTCGATCTTACATCCAGGAATATATTTGGTGGGGCGGAAAACCTGACGACAAGTTTTTCCGGTATCATAGGAACAACAAAAGATCCTAAAAACCCGGATGCGTTTTTCAATGCCTACGAATTATCTGCTCAAACATCTCTTCAGTTTCCGAGATTGTTGGTTCCATTCAGGAAATATTATAAATGGGTCCCAAAAAAATATTCCCCGATAACGAGTGTAAATCTGGGAGCCTCTGTGCAAAATAATATCGGATTGGGCAGGATCAACTTCAATGCAGGGCTTAATTACTTTGCCAATGTGGATAATGGAAGGATTCAGCATAAATTGACACTTTTCAATACACAGCTGAGTTTGACACAGAACAAAGATAAATATTATGATTATTTCCCTGCGGAAGATGTTATCAGGCAGGCTGTTTTTGGTTGGTATGAAGATGTCCATCCAGATGTAAATACAAATAACTATTCTTATGACCAGATCTCTAAAATGATCATTAATGACCAGGCATTTTTGTCATCTATTTCTTCAGAGAATCAAGATATAATCAATGCTTTCAGACAATCATTGATCAATAAGGACAGACAAACTCAGGATGTTATCATTTCTTCAATCATCTATAATTTTACATATAACGAAATAGGGAAAAAAGACTACACAAATCCGATGTTTTTTAGTGGAAAAGTAGAATTTGCGGGAAATACGCTTAACCTTCTTTCTCGTAGGGAACACGAGGATGGAGTGGTTTCGGGTAATTCTAAAACAATTTTCAAGATCCCGTTTTCGCAGTTTATAAAATTTGACCTTGATTTCAAAAAATATTTCAGCTTCTTTAATGATAGAGCTAAGCCTCACACATTGGCATTTCGTCAGTTTGTAGGGATTGGGATTCCATATGGGAATTCTTCTTCCATGCCTTTTGTCAGGTCATATTTCAATGGTGGTGCTTATGATATCAGGGCTTGGGTTGCTTTCGGAGGATTGGGGCCTGCCGATTCCCAATTGGATGAAAGAGTACGTTCTTATGCTATGGACAATGTGAAACTCACAACCAGTATAGAGTATCGCCTTCCACTTACTGATATGTTCGAAGCAGCAGTTTTTACAGATGCAGGTAATATTTGGGGACTTAAGGATAATGGATTTGGCGATCAGTTCAAGTTCAGAAAATTTATTAGTCAAATGGGAATCGGGAGTGGTTTTGGATTGAGAATCAATATTGCCTATGTTAATCTTAGATTGGACATGGCTTATAAAGTGCATGATCCTAATAAACCGGAAGGAAGCCGGTGGGTGATCAATAAAATAAAACCGTTGCAGCCTACCGTTAACTTTGCGATTGGCTATCCTTTCTAAATCCAATATTTTACAATGCGTCTTTTCAAATTTATAATCATTATATCCTTTTGTCTGTTCGGTATCTATTCTATTTCTATGAATTTTGTGGATGAGAGTAAAAATTTCACCCATCAATCAGAGATAGATTATCCTGTGGATAAAGTTTTTCCTCAGTTCAACAATCTTCAGAATTTTACCACGTGGAATGATTATTTCACAGGAAAGAAAGATCTGAATTTTACCTATTTTACACCTTATGAAGGAATTGGAAGTGCAATGAAATATTCTGACAAGGATAATGGAGAATTTGGCGATTTTTTTATTCGTTATTCCAACCCCAATCGTACGCTTCGTTATCAGCTTTTCGATGGGGAGAATGATAATCCTTATTTGATAGACGTCAAATTTACAGCGACAGGTAATAAGACCAGAATGCTTTGGAATGTGCAAACTCCCAAAAGAAGCTATCTTGAAAGGTCTCTGAACTTAGTTGCCGAAGATTTTTTTGTTGAGAATATTGATAAAAGCATGAAAAATCTTTATCAGTTATTAGGGAACAAAGTAGATAAAGATCAGAAGCTGGCATCTGTGAAGTATGATAGCCTGATGATCGAAAATAGAGAAGGGGGATTGCTATTAGGCGTTAATGTGAGTACAAGGAACACAAAAGATATACTTTTCAAAAACGTCATTATGAATCATGGTAAGGTTCTGAATTTTGTGCGGTCTGATCTTGGTAAAAAAGATGATGAATTCGGTGCGCCCGTATTGCTTATAAATCCTTCCAATCTAAAAGATAAGGAGGTTTCCTACTTCTATGGTGTCCCATTGCCAAAAAGAGTTGCCGTAAGCGATAATAATTTCAATTTTCAAACCGTGAATGCTTCCAAGGTCTATGTGATGTATTACCAAGGAAATTATAACAATAGGGTCAAAAATATACAGCAACTGTTAAAACAGGCAAAAAAAGACACCTTGAGAAACGGGCTTCTTATAGAAGAGTTTCTTGAAGATCCAACTGAAAATCAAGACGTAAAGCTTAAACTATCCTTGCCAGTTTTCCGATAGATGAATCTGATAAATATCACGTATATTTATCGCAATAAATCATTACATTTAATGCTGATCAACAAAAATTTAGTAATTTTGTTGGCAATTATTTAAAATTAAAATTTTAACAGATAATCTGTAATAATGGATAAATTTTCATTTCTAAATGCCGTACATGCTCAGTTAATTGATGATATGTACGAGCAGTACAAAAAATACCCGGATGCTCTCGAACCTTCTTGGAAAGCATTTTTTCAAGGTTTCGATTTCGCTTTAGAAAATTATAGCGAAGATACAGAGGTTACAGCAGCATCTACTGGTTCTGCACCTGTTCAATATGCTCAGCAAGCTGTTACAAACAACGCGGTTTCAGAAGATATCACAAAAGAATTCAAAGTTGTAAATCTGATTGAAGCTTATCGCTCGAGAGGACACCTTTTTACAAAAACCAATCCTGTAAGAGAAAGAAGACATTACTTTCCAACACTTGATATAGAAAATTTCGGATTGTCTAAGGACGATCTTAATAAAAAATTCAATTCTGCGACACAAACCGGGATGCCAGGTCCTGCAACTTTGCAAGAGATCATTACACATCTTCAGAACATTTATTGTGATTCTATCGGTGTGGAGTATATGCATATCCAGAATGTAGAAGAGAAAAAATGGATCATGGAATGGGTGAACGTCAACGAAAACCATCCAAATCTTTCTGCTCAGGAAAAAACAGAAATCCTTTTCAAACTGAATCAGGCAGTTGCCTTTGAAAATTACCTTCATACAAAATTTGTTGGTCAAAAACGTTTCTCGCTGGAAGGTGGAGAATCTTTGATTCCTGCACTAGACCAATTGATTACCCGTTCTTCACAATTAGGTGTTGATGAGGTTGTTCTTGGTATGGCTCACAGAGGACGTCTGAATGTTCTGACCAATATTTTCCAGAAGTCTTACAAACAGATTTTCTCAGAATTTGAAGGGAAAGAATTCGAAGAGGATGTTTTCTCTGGAGATGTTAAATATCACTTGGGTTCTTCCAAGAAAATCACAACTGCAAACGGAGAAGAAGTAAGAATTAATTTAACTCCGAATCCATCACACTTAGAAACTGTTGCAGCGCTTGTAGAAGGAATCTGCAGAGCAAAAGTTGACAATACTTACAGAGACGATTATTCCAAAGTTTTGCCAATTGTGATTCACGGTGATGGTGCAATTGCTGGGCAAGGTATCGTTTATGAGATTGCTCAGATGATGAATCTTGAAGGTTACAGAACAGGTGGAACAGTTCACATTGTTGTAAACAATCAGGTTTCTTTCACAACCAATTATATGGATGCTAGGTCTTCTGTTTATTGTACAGATATTGCAAAAGTAACGGATTCTCCGGTGATGCACATTAATGCAGATGATGTAGAAGCTGTGGTTCATGCGATTAGATTTGCCGCAGATTTCCGTGCTAAATTTGGTAAGGATGTATATATCGACCTTTTAGGTTATAGAAAATATGGTCACAACGAAGGTGATGAGCCAAGATTTACACAACCAAATCTTTATAAATTAATTTCAAAACACCCGAATCCAAGAGAGATCTATAAAGACCTTTTAATCAAGGAAAATGTAGTTTCTGATGAGGTTTTGAAGAAAATGGAGCAGGAGTTCAAAGCTCTGCTTGATGAAAACTTTGATGCTTCCAAAGAAATCGAAAGGAATACGATGGACATCTTTATGAAAGATGACTGGACAGATTTCCCAATTGGAGGTAAAGGTGCCGTTGCACAATCTGATGTTGATACGAAATACGATTTAGAAAAATTAAAAGAATTAGCAATCAAGATTTCTACGCTTCCCGGAGATAAGAAATTCATTAATAAAATTACCCGTCTTTTCGAGAATAGAGTCAAGATGGTAGAAAATAATTCTTTGGATTGGGCAGTAGGAGAGTTGTTAGCTTATGCAACACTTTTGACCGAAGGTTACAATGTAAGAATTTCCGGAGAAGATGTAGAAAGAGGAACATTCTCTCACCGTCACGCTGTTGTGAAAACAGAAGATACAGAGGAAGAATACATTCCGCTTCGTCACGTTAACGAGCAGAGATTTGATGTTTACAATTCTCACTTGTCAGAATATGGAGTTTTAGGCTATGACTATGGTTATGCTATGGCTGCACCTAAAACATTGACAATTTGGGAAGCTCAATTTGGTGATTTTACCAATGGAGCTCAAATCATTGTTGACCAATATTTGGTTGCTGCCGAAGAAAAATGGAAGATCCAAAACGGATTGGTAATGATGTTGCCTCACGGTTCGGAAGGGCAAGGTGCAGAGCATTCTTCTGCTAGACTTGAGAGGTTCTTGACACTTTGTGCTAATGAAAATATCATTGTTGCAAACATTACTTCTCCTGCCAACTATTTCCACTTGTTGAGAAGACAGATGAAATTCGGATTCAGAAAACCATTGGTTATTATGACACCGAAATCTCTATTGAGACATCCGAAAGTAGTTTCTCCATTGGAAGACCTTGCAAACGGTAGCTTCCAGCCAGTTTTGGATGACCCGACTGCTGATGCTGCAAAAGTTGAAAGAGTGGTACTTTGTACAGGTAAATTATATTATGATCTATTAGCTAAAAAAGAAGAAATCAATGATGATAAAGTAGCTTTGGTAAGATTAGAGCAGGTTTATCCATTGGATTTTGAAAAAATCAATTCAATCTTTGATAAATATAAAAACAAGAAAGAATTGATCTGGGCTCAGGAAGAACCTGAAAATATGGGTGCCTGGAGCTTCATTCTCAGAAACTTCAGAGATACAGGTATTCAGATTATTTCTCCGGTTGCAAGTGGAACACCAGCGCCAGGAAGTCACAAGATGTTTGAGAAAAACCAGACCAAAATTATCAATTCGGTTTTTCAGTGTAATGATGAACCTGCAAAAAGACCCGTAACGGCTTAATAAAATTAATAAACTAAGAATAACAGTTTCGGCTGTTCTGAAATTAAAAACAATTATTAGTATGTCAATATTAGAAATGAAAGTTCCTTCACCGGGAGAATCAATCACAGAAGTTGAAATTGCAACGTGGTTAGTCCAAGACGGTGATTACGTAGAAAAAGACCAGCCGATTGCAGAAGTAGATTCTGATAAGGCAACTTTGGAACTTCCTGCTGAGCAAAGTGGAATCATTACTTTGAAAGCAGAAGAAGGAGAAGTGGTACAAGTTGGTCAGGTGGTTTGTCTTATCGATATGGATGCTGCAAAACCTGCAGGAAGCGCTGCTCCAGCTGAAACACCAAAAGAAGAACCAAAAACGGAAGTTAAAAAAGAAGAGCCTGCTCCGGTAAAAGCAGAAACTCCAAAAGTTGAAACTTATGCTGCTCAAACACCTTCTCCTGCTGCTAAAAAAATCCTCGACGAGAAAGGAATTGCTCCAAGCCAGGTAACTGGTACAGGTAGAGATGGCAGAATCACAAAAGATGATGCTGTAACAGCTTCTGTTCCTGCAATGGGAAGTGCACCAGCTGGTGGAAACAGAGCTCAAACAACTACAAAACTTTCAGTTCTTAGAAGAAAGATTGCTGCAAGATTGGTTTCTGTTAAAAATGAAACGGCGATGTTGACAACTTTCAACGAGGTTGATATGTCAGAAATCTTCAGAATCAGAAAACAATACAAAGAAGAATTCGCTGCAAAACACGGGATTGGACTTGGATTTATGTCTTTCTTTACGAAAGCTGTAACGAGAGCATTGAAACTTTATCCGGACGTAAATGCTTCTATCGACGGTGATTTCAAAATCAATTACGACTTTGCAGATATTTCTATCGCAGTTTCCGGACCAAAAGGTTTGATGGTTCCTGTTCTTAGAAATGCAGAAAATATGACTCTTAGAGGTGTTGAAGCTAACATCAAAGATTTGGCAACTAAAGTTAGAGATGGAAAAATCACTGTTGACGAAATGACTGGTGGTACTTTCACTATTACAAATGGTGGAACTTTCGGTTCTATGATGTCAACGCCGATTATCAATCCTCCTCAATCTGCAATCTTGGGAATGCACAACATTATCCAAAGACCAGTTGCGGTTGACGGACAAGTTGTTATCAGACCAATGATGTATGTTGCAATGTCTTATGACCACAGAATCATCGATGGTAAAGAATCTGTAGGTTTCTTGGTTGCTGTGAAAGAAGCGATTGACAATCCGGTAGAATTCCTAATGGATGGAGACGAAAGAAAAGCTTTAGAATTGTAAGAGATTACAATCAAGATATTTAAAGAGAGCAATTTTGCTCTCTTTTTTATTATATTTAATTTCAAAATTTAATTTTATGGAATGCTTTGAATTACCGATTTATAAAAAATCTCAAGAAATTTTTAATGTCCTTGAAACTATTACAAGTTTGTTTCCAGAAGATAATGAATATTTGCAGAGCATCAAAGGGAATTTACTTGGAGATATTATGCTAATTCAAGCCAAAATTTGCGGAGCTGAAGCTGTGAAGCTTTATGATATTAAAATGGAGAATGCTACAATCATCAGAAAAGCAGCAAGAGATATTTTTGTTGGAGGAAATACTTTGGAACATTTTGGTTTTTCTGATTCGAAATATTATAGGTTAGTGAGAAACTTAATTGAAGAATTCAGACTTTTATTTATTGATTGGATTTCTGGATTTAATCCAAAACACTACACTGTTGACAATTGGGGTTTGTTTAATCCGGTGGGAATTTCTCCAGACCATATTCAGAGTGATGACGAACTTGATTTTTTAGATGAAGATGAATAATTCTTACATTCTTTGTTGAGTTTTACGCCTTTGGGAACTTTAAAATATTTTCAATAATTAATAAAATCTTTGCGGACTTTGCGTTCAAAAAATATTCTCACAAAAACAAAAACCATTTCCAAAATTCACAATTAATCCTTACTTTTGAGCAATGGAAAATTTCATCGTATCTGCACGCAAGTACCGTCCGCAAGAGTTTGACACTGTTGTTGGACAATCTCACGTTACCGATACTTTGGAACACGCTATCGACGAAAGCCAACTTGCCCAGGCATTGCTTTTCTGCGGACCAAGAGGTGTGGGTAAAACCACTTGTGCCAGAATCTTAGCGAGAAAGATCAATGAAAAATCCGGCGCTGCGGATGATGATGGATTTGCATTTAACATTTATGAATTAGATGCGGCTTCCAACAACTCTGTGGATGACATCAGAGAATTGATAGACCAGGTTAGGTTTGCGCCTCAGGTCGGAAAATATAAAGTTTATATTATCGATGAGGTTCATATGTTGTCTCAGGCTGCTTTCAATGCTTTCCTGAAAACTTTGGAAGAACCGCCGGCACATGCAATCTTCATCCTTGCGACGACTGAGAAACACAAAATCATTCCAACAATTCTTTCCAGATGTCAAATCTATGATTTCAAAAGAATCACGATAGAAGATATTCAGGAGCATCTTAGAAAAATTGCTGAAAAGGAAAGTATCACCTACGAAGATGATGCGTTGTACTTAATTGCCCAAAAAGCTGATGGCGCATTGAGAGATGCTTTATCAATTTTTGATAGGTTGAGCACATTTTCTCAAAAGAATATTACTCTAGAAAAAGCTGCAGAAGTTCTCAATATTTTGGATTATGACCAATATCTGAAAATTGTCGATTTAGCAAAAGAAAACGATATTCCTGGTGTTTTAACGACTTTTGATGAAATTGTTAAAAAAGGATTTGACCCACATATTTTCATTGCTGGATTAGGGAATCATTTCCGCGACCTTATGATGGCCCAGAATCCTAAAACTTTGAACTTGATTGAAGTTGGTGAAAGAACGAAATCCAAATTCGCTGAACAATCTCAAAAATGGTCAGCTCAACAATTGATTGACGGAATCGAGATTTGTAATTTTGCTGACATCAATTATAAAAATTCCAAAAATCCAAGATTGACTGTTGAGATTGCATTGATGCAATTATCAAGTCTCACTGCAGGTTTGGAAGCTAAAAAAAAAAGTTCTTAATATTAGCCCCGCTTCTTGAAGCTAATTTAATTTCCGATAATAAACCTGTTTCTACCGAAACAAAAGTTCAGGCTGAGCCAAAACCAGAGCCTGCAAAATCTATTTTTGAAGAACCAAAGAAGGTGATTCAAAAAGCTTCTGAGCCGATTGCTAAAACTAATTCTGGTTCCAAATTCAGTATAAAAGCAGCTTTAGAAAAGAAAGAAGAGATAGAAAAGGACAAATTTGCGGAAGTTAAAGATGAGAATCTTCCTTCCAATCATTTTTCACAAACGGACATTGATAGAGAATGGGGGATTTTTCTAAAGAATATTGCTAAAACCAATACTTTGGCGTATAATGCAATCAATACTTTTAAATTAGAAAAATCAGACGAACATCAGATCACTGTCAAATATTCTTCCGAAACAGCAAAAGGAGAGTTTGACAGATTAAGCCCCGAATTCTTTAACCATTTCAAACACAAGGTCAACAACTTCAAGATTGAAATAGAATATCAAACGGATCTGTCTATTAAAAAAGAAGTGATGACCAAACGGAAAATATTCGAAAAATTTGTAGAGATCAATCCTCTTTTGAAAGATTTAGACGACTTGATGAGGTTTGATTTGACATAAGCTGAATCTTATTAAATTTTGGGAAATTCCTGCAATTTATTTTCATATCCTGTTGTCTTTTTTTAATAAAGTCAGTAGGTCTTATTCCATTGATCTCCATAAAGAGATTAGAAAAATTGGTTCTAGAAGCAATACCACATTTCTCGGCTAAAGTTTCTATTTTGTAGTTGAGAAAAACCTTGTCATTATATAACTTATTGGTAATATAGTTAATGCGAAGTTCTCCGAGGTACCTGTTGAAATTAACACCTTTATATTCATTGATTATTTGCGAAAGATAAGTTGAATTGGTATTTAATTTATTTGCTAGTTTATTGATAGTCAGCCCGTACTCAATAAAACCGTGCCTTTCCTCAAAACTTTGTAATTTTTTAAGGATGTTGTTTACCATTGTTTCATTTAATACGGATTTGTCCTCATCTTTTATTTTTGTAATAGATCGTGTAGATGGCAGATATGAATAATTGATAATCTTTTCCTCTAGGATCTTATAGTTCAACTTGATTTTCTGCTCGTTTTTGAGTCTTATTATAATACATGTTACAAGGCTAATTGCTAATATGATCAATCCTGCAATGATCTGTATTCCCCAGGAGGTCACTTTTTCTAATTTTTCCTTTTCATCAAGTAATGTTTTTGTGTCATACTCTTTGTGGATAGTTGAAGAAAGGTATGCGAAATCTTTTGAAATAAGCTGGTCTGCTCTCAGGAGTTGTTTGGTGTAATATAATTCTTTTGAGTTATTTTTTTCATTTTTATAATGATAAATAAGTAATTCGTAGTTCTCTCTTAATTCCGGAAGAATAAAATTATGTTTGTTGAAAACAGAATCTACTTTTTGAAAATAAAGTAATGCTTTCTGAGGTTTATTAATAGCTAAATATGACTTGCCGATATAAAAATAATCTACTGTTGCCCATGCAAAATCATTGATCTTCACAATTGGAGGTAAGGATTTTTTTAATGAAGCCAATGCACTTTGATAGTCTTTCTTCCGAAATTCCGAAATTCCTTTTTCTTTTAAGAAATATCCATATTCCTGAGAAAAATCTCTGTCATTCTTTGTTCGCAGCAAACCCGTTATTATTAGGGAATCAACAGAATTATATCTTTTCAGATTTCTTTGACATACTATTATTCTGTGCAAGGTGTTGTAATATCCTTTTTTGTTGTTAAAGATTATATTAGGGTGAGCTTTTTCCTGTAATTTTTTAAAGAAAAAACTATTCGCTTTTTGAAAGTGTGCCAATGCAGAATCATAATATCCCAGATGGCTCTTCACAACTCCAAGATGATAGAGAATCTCATTTTTCAGATAATCATCCTTTGAGTCTTTGGAGTATTGATAAGCTTTTAGATATTCCTCAAGTGCAGGTTTGTATTTTTTATAATTGAAATAATAGATGACCCCCTTCCCAAGATAAGCATCACTGATCAGATCATTGTTCTTGGTCAATAGACTTGCCATGATCGTGCTGTCGGCATATATTAATTTCTGCTTTTCTGAAGAGGAATAAAATACAGCATCTTCGTAGCCTTGTGCCAATTGTTTATTGTTGTTTTCTTTTTTTGCAAGATATATGTAATTATTGAGGTATTTGAAAGCTCGAACATCATTTTCCGGATAATTTTCATAATTCTTTTTGATATTGTAGTAATTACTGAATTCTTCTTTTTGAGAATAGTATATCCCAAAAAAGAAGCATGTTATTAAAAAACAAACTTTTTTCATCTTGTCGAGTGTTTATGGGGATTAATTTTCTGTATTAAACTAACTAAAATTATGCTAAAAAAACGGAAGAAAGGTTTTTCATTTCTTTAAATAAAATAAAATAATTGCTGTATTTATTTACATATAAATCAATTGATTAAGTATTGTCAATCATATTAATTAATGCGTGCTTATTCCTAAATAAGCACAACGATGGTTTTTATGCTTGCATATTGTCACCTAAATTCGGTGTCAGAATTCTAATATAAACCGGCCGGGATAACCTTTAAATCTAAAATTATGAATAAGATTATCTCAACAATTTCAATTTTAATAGTTATGGTCACAATGCACTCTTGTAGAGAAAATGATGTTGACCTTCCAGCAGAAAACAGCAACATGTCAGAAAACAGTTCTGTTTTTCAAAGAACTAATGATAGTATACAAGCACCAGATAGTTTGGATCTCGCAAACCAGCCATTGCCTGGAGATCCACCTCCTAAGAATGGGCACCAATGGTAAAAACGAGTTATAATCATATCTGATGATTTTTATGATATAACTAAAAAATCAACAGATAAAAATACCAATTATAATAAAGAACCAATGAGTCCCGGAATATTTAAGTTCTGTGATCCGATTTAACAACTATAGAGACTTTATTTTTTGCCTTTAAAATAACTTTTTAACTCATATGACATGGAAAATAGAATTCGCATATTCGTGATTTCATTATTATCGAATATCATATTTGCACAAGTAGGGATTAATACAAGTGATCCCAAAGCTACATTGGACATCAATGGAAATCTGAAAATTCGGGATGTGACCAATATACCTTCAGTAAGTAGCAATCATACTTTTTTGGTAAGAGATAAGACGACTACAACCGGAGACTATGAAATAAAAGAAATTAATTCTGATATTTTGGTAACCGGTAATGCTAATGCGTATTATGCTTCAAAAAGCGGCTCTTGGTCACTTTTGAATCTAGCAATCGGAGGTTCTTGGTATAAGATCAATTTAACGGGAGCAACCGATACCAAATTAGGAAATACGGCTTTGTTCAACAGTGGCGTATATACGGCTCCCCAAGCAGGGATATATGCAATTAACTACGAATTCCAATTAGCTTCTGGTGTAGATATAGAAATATTGGGAGGTAAGAAATTAGGAATATTAAAGAATAATGTGGTGTGGGATGAGAAACTTTTTGATGCGGTAAGGGTTGCTATAGATGTGCCTTTAGTTCTTACTCTTACACTTGCTGCACTTCCTGTTACATCAACCTCTCTCAATTCTTTGGTGCAGCTTGGTGTTGGAGATACGATTACATTTGCCGTTAATACTTCAGGAGTTTTACCAGCTAATTTAGGGGTTTTGACCAATGCCAAGGTGAATGTCTATATTTATAAAATCTCCAATTAATATTAAATTATTTTCTTATAAGCTTAAAACACAGTCAGATTCTAAGAAGATGCAAATGTTGAATTAAATTTATTAGAGCAGGGGACTTCCCTGCTTTTTTGTTTTTTTAAGTGCTTTATAAAATTGATCTTAAAGATTTATAAATTTAATGACTTGTAGTTTCACATTAATTTATATATTTGTTCAAGATTTCTCCGATAAAGGAGAACTAATATTAATCAAACAAGCTAAATATCCTTTTAGTAAAGGATTTACAAGAATGGAATCGAGCAAATTTCCATATTTCGCAACTACAGCATCTGTCTTTTATTGGGACGGATCGTTTAGCTTTTTTGGAACTTATCACAGAAATTTCAGAAACTATTACCGATTTTATTGGTTTGGCTAACTAAATTTCTTTCTCAAAAAACTACGGAAATATTCAATTTTCCGTGACTCATTTAAAACTTTAAACGTTATTTTTTTGGAAAAGAATTATAAATCAAGATTTATAACAGATATACTATTGAATTAATTTAAAATATATAAAATTAGAAATATGAACCTTAATGAATTGAAGAACGATTGGATCCAAGATTTTGCAAATCCAATGATTATCGCAGGACCTTGTAGCGCTGAAAGTGAATCTCAAATGTTGGAGACGGCAAAAAGACTGAAAGAAAGTAATGCAGAGATCTCTGCTTTCCGCGCAGGAATCTGGAAACCGAGAACAAAACCGAATGGTTTCGAAGGAGTAGGCGTGATAGGCCTTAATTGGCTGAAAAAAGTAAAAGAAGAATTCGGATTCAAAACAGCAACCGAAGTTGCGAATGCACACCATGTTTTTGCGGCATTGGAAGCGGATGTTGATATTCTTTGGATAGGTGCTCGTTCTACGGTTAATCCATTTACAGTTCAGGAAATTGCCCAAGCTTTAAGAGGTACAAATAAGCCAGTTTTGGTTAAAAATCCAGTGAACCCAGATCTGGCACTTTGGATTGGTGCCTTGGAAAGGCTATTAGGTCAAGGTGTGGAAAATATAGGCGCAATTCACAGAGGTTTCTCAACTTATCAAAAAACCAAATACCGAAATATCCCGAACTGGCAAATTGCTTTGGATTTTAAAAATCAATTTCCAAATATCCCATTATTCATTGATCCTTCACATATTTGCGGAAACAGAACTGGTTTGGCGGGCGTTGCCCAGGAGGCATTTAATGTTGGTTACCAAGGTGCTATCATAGAAAGCCACTGTGATCCGGATAACGCCTGGAGTGATGCTGCCCAGCAGATCACGCCTGAAGTTTTGGCTGAAATGATTAATAATCTCCAAGTTCGTAACTCTGATATTTCAGGATACGAAGATGAGATGGGAAAACACAGAACGCTGATCAGTGATATGGATTTCCAGTTGATTGAACTTTTATCTCAAAGAATGAAGGTTTCTGAAAAAATAGGAAAACTTAAAAAAGAGAATAACATTGCTATTTTTCAACCGGAACGTTGGAAGATAATCACAGAATATGCTACTCAGAAAGCTTTTGAAACAGGAATGTCGCAAGAATTCATAGAAAAAGTCTTCAAGGCGATCCATGAAGAAAGTATCGAGGTCCAAAATCATATTATGATTGATAAATGATCTTTCTAATGAGAAAAAAGAAGCTAATTATTAGCTTCTTTTTTGTAGATGCTAATTTTAAATTTCTAAATTTGCCAAACACTAAAATTCTACTGTTTGAAAGGAATCATCATCAAATCCACAGGAAGCTGGTATCAGGTTTTGGAATTTGAAACAAAACAAATTTTTGAGGCCAGGATCCGCGGAAAATTCAAATTAATAAAAACGCGGCTTACCAACCCATTGGCAGTAGGCGACGAGGTGGAATTTTCTTTGGAACAAGATGATGTTGCTTGGATTACCAAGATTTTTCCGAGAAGAAATTATCTCATCAGAAAATCAGTAAATCTTTCCAAGGAAGCGCATATCATCGCTTCTAATGTAGATATTGCCTGTTTCATCTATACTTTGAAATTTCCTGAAACTTCTTTAGGTTTTCTTGATCGGTTTTTGGCTTGCTGTGAAGCATATAATATTTCACCTTTGATATTATTCAATAAAATGGATACTTTGAATGATGAAGAAAGGGAGATCGTAGAAAACATAGAAGCAATGTATCAGAATATCGGTTACGATACGTTGAACATTTCTTCTTACACAAAGCTCAATCTTAATTTTTTAATTGATAGAATTCAAGATAAAACGTCTGTTTTCTTCGGACATTCCGGCTGCGGTAAATCAACATTGGTGAATGCTTTGCAACCGGATTTACATATCAGAACAGGTGAGATATCAGAATCTGTACTGAAGGGAAAGCATACCACAACATTTGCTCAGATGCATTTTTGGGATTTTGGCGGTTCGGTTATCGATACGCCGGGAGTCAGGGAATTTGCGATGATAGATGTTGAGAAAGAGGAGATTCAGCATTATTTTCCAGAGATTTTCCAAAAAGGCAGAGATTGCAAATATCATAATTGTATGCACATCAACGAACCAAAATGTGCGGTTATAGAAAGTCTGGAAACCGGAGAGATAGAAGAGACCAGGTATATTACTTATCTCAAACTGATGGAAGAGGCGGAAGAAATGAATCAAAAATAAAAATCCCACAAAAGTTAATTTGTAGGATTTTTTTATAAATATTGGGGATGTTAGAATTTCCAACCCAGTGTAACAAAGAAATTACTTCTGGTACTTTTAACTTTTGAGACAGCTTCTGCGTTACTTAACAATTCTGTCCCATTTGGAGAATAATAGCCGGAAGAATATGTTCCTTCAGGTGTAGTTATTAGTTTACCAAACAGAAATGGACTAGAATATGTTGATGTTATATTCTGATAAGAAGCATCTATATAGAAAGCTTTGAAATCATAACCGATACCAGCACCGATGATATTTCTTTTACCAACAAAAAGATTGGAATAGGATTGATTGGAAGTACTGCCATTATCATTATAGCTAAGCGTTGACATATTATCAAAACTATTTCCCTGGTAAGCATATCCACCTCTTAGACGAAAATCCATAATTCTGTATTCTGCACCAACTCTGACTTCTGATGAGCTCTTATAGGTCTCTTTGAAGAAATCATTGAGCTCAGCTTCAGCATCTCCGTATTCTTTATATTTTGGTTTTGTAATTCCCTGGATGAAGTCTACATTCAATGCAAAGTTCTTACTCGGAACAAAAGCAGCACTGATGCTTGCTTTCATAGGTGTGGATAGTTTTCTATCTTCATAGAATCTGTCATAATAGTTATCATTAAGATAATATTCGTTGTAATATCTATCCATATTCCACCAAGTAGGTGTTTCTATCGCAGCACCTACTCTGAACTGATTGCTTAGTTTTGCAATAACTCCAATATTGGCTGAAAACCCATCGGCTTTTTCTTCGAAATCTGTAAATTGTTTATCAAATCTTATTGAACTATTTCCATTTCCAAAGTTGGCAGAATCGTATTGATTGATATAAGAATTATGGAAATTAAGCCCTACACCAAAATATAATCTGTTGTCATAATTGGCACCAACAGTAAAACTGGTTTTGGAAATATCACCGTATCTATCGTACCAATGTCCTGCTAATGTGTAATTTGAAGAATTGATGGTTTCAGTTGGAGTACTTGCAATTTGAATATTCTGGTTCCCTTGAGATTCTACATAATTATCTATAGATTGTGTAGAATAATTGATTCCGATGTTGACAAATTTCCACTTAGAGTTTGTATCACCAAGATTTATTGTTAATACACCACCACTATTGTTAAGGTCTGTTTTGTTGATCGTATAATTTGATGAATTACCACCAAAAGTTGTCTTATTTTTATTACTATTGATTCCAAGAGTGAGATTGACATCGCTAGCAATAAAAACCCCAATGCCGGCAGGGTTTACGCTTGCCGAGGAAATATCACCTCCTAAAGCTCCCATCGATCCTGCCATCGAATTATATTTGGCAGTTCCATTAATTGGATTTCCCGAATAAACATCAACAGTATTTGTAATCACCGATACATCCTGAGCCTTGAAATAAACAACAGAAATAGGGATGCTTAACAGTAATAAAGTCTTTTTTATCATTTTAATATGAAATATTATATTTTAAAATCAATGATTATCTTCTTCCGCCACCACCGGATCTCATTCCACCGCCTCCAGAAGAACCACCAGATCTCATTCCACCTCCAGAATTGAAGCCTCCTGAGTTACCTCCTGATCTTGTAGGTGCGTTATAAGAATCATTTCTGAAACCTCCGTTGTTTTGTTGAGTTCTTATGTTGCTGTTGTTAGGGTAATTGGAAGGATTTCTGGTTCCGCCATTATTAGGATAAGAATTTCTTATTCCCCCATTGTTTGGGTATTGTCTTACGCCCCCATTGTTGATAATATTTGGATTTCTTCCACTTCCGGCATTATTAGGAATTCTAATATTGTTGTTATTTCTAATACTTCCGTTATTAATTCCCGCAATACGTTGAGGCGTTCTTAATCCGCCGGTACTGTTTATTCCTCTAAGTCCGTTATTTCTACCTTGAGGTATCATTCCACTTAATCTGCTGCCATTAGCCCCAGATCTGTGGTATACAGGTCTATAATAGCCATTTCCATAATATGGATAACCGTAGAATCCGCCATAATAGCCTCCCCAGCCACCATAGCCATATCCCCAGAATGGATCATAAAAACCTCCCCAGCCCCAAGGTGAATAGAATGAGCTTCCCCATCCCCAACCGAAGCCCATGCCCCAGCCAAAAGAATTGAAGCCGCCGTTCCAGCCCCAGCCATAGTTAGGATAGCCCCAGCCACCCCAGCCGAAACCTCCGCCCCAGCCCCAATTATTAAAACTGGTATAGTTGGTTTCTGATCCTGTGAAAGTTCCCCAGTCAGAATCGCTGCTTAGGCTATATCTATTTTGTTGCTCCTGAATGTTTTGTTGATTGTTGTCATAAAGACTTGGGTAAGTATCTTGATAGTTATAATAATCATCAACTTGGTTACCATAATTACCAGAATATGAACCCGCAGGAAGAGAATCTTTGTTCGGGTCATAATATACACCATCGGTTTCTGAATAACCCCCGGTATAAATTACACAAGAAGTCAAAAGAAAGCTGCTGGAAATCAATATCAAACCTTTTGATTTGATGAAATTGATTAAGCTTGTATTGTTGATATTTTTCATTTTATGAGAAGTATTAAGTTTCCTATATTTGCATTTCTTAAACGAAACCAAATTTTATACCATTTAAATTGTTTAAATACGTGTAAAATTAGGCTTTTTATTTAGATTAAGAAAAGTTAAAAAAGTTAAAATCATATCAAAAAAATTTATGGCAAAATTAACATCAAGAGCAGAAGATTATAGCAAATGGTATAATGAATTGGTTGTTAAAGCAGATTTAGCAGAGAATTCTGGCGTGAGAGGATGTATGGTTATCAAACCTTATGGTTACGCAATTTGGGAAAAAATGCGTGACGAAATGGACAAAAAGTTCAAAGAAACTGGACATCAGAACGCTTATTTCCCTCTTTTTGTTCCCAAAAGCCTGTTTGAAGCTGAAGAAAAAAATGCAGAAGGTTTTGCCAAAGAATGTGCTGTGGTCACACATTACAGACTGAAAACTGATCCAAACAATCCGGGCAAGCTAATTGTAGATCCTGAAGCAAAATTGGAAGAAGAGCTGATCGTACGCCCAACTTCTGAAGCAATTATTTGGAATACTTATAAAAACTGGATCCAATCATATAGGGATCTGCCGATTTTGATCAATCAATGGGCGAATGTTGTAAGATGGGAAATGAGAACAAGATTATTCCTTAGAACTGCCGAATTCCTTTGGCAAGAAGGGCATACTGCTCATGCTACAAAAGATGAGGCAATAGAAGAAACTGAAAAAATGATTGAAGTTTATGCAAAATTTGCAGAAGACTTCATGGCAATTCCGGTTATCAGAGGCATCAAATCGCCTTCAGAAAGATTCGCCGGGGCGGATGAGACATACTGTATAGAAGCTATGATGCAAGACGGAAAAGCATTACAGGCTGGAACGTCGCATTTCCTTGGTCAGAATTTTGGAAAAGCTTTCGATGTGAAATTTACTACAAAAGAAGGTAAAATAGAGCATGCCTGGGGAACATCTTGGGGAACATCTACAAGATTGATGGGAGCATTGATCATGACCCACTCAGATGATTTAGGTTTGGTTTTGCCGCCAACTTTGGCACCAATCCAGGTTGTGATCGTTCCAATTTTCAAAGGAGAGGAGCAATTGGCTCAAATCAGTGATGTGGCTTTGGATATCCAAGCTAAATTGAGAGCAAAAGGAATTTCTGTGAAATTTGATAATGATACCCAGAACAAGCCAGGTTGGAAATTTGCCGAATATGAATTGAAGGGTGTTCCGTTGAGAATTGCAATGGGACCAAGAGATCTAGAAAATAGAACAGTTGAATTGGCAAGACGCGATAATCTGACAAAAGAGTCTGTTTCAATTGATGGGTTGGAGAATTATATCGAAGAATTGCTTCAAACGATCCAAAAAGATATTTATACCAAAGCTTTGACCTACAGAGAAGAAAATATTACGAAAGTTGATTCTTACGAGGAATTCAAAAAAGTTTTGGAAGAAAAAGGAGGTTTTATCCTTGCCCATTGGGACGGAACCGAGGAAGAAGAAGAGCAGATCAAGCAGGAAACAAAGGCAACTATCAGATGTATTCCTTTGAATAATGAATTGGAAGATGGTGTATCTTTGATATCTGGAAAGCCATCCAAACAAAGAGTTGTGTTTGCAAAAGCTTATTAAACTTAATTTTATTAATACTTTAAATCCGGAGATTTTCTTCGGATTTTTCGTTATTATTAATAATGTTTATTTAAAATAGTCATAGAAAGTTAAATATCATTCTGTTAAAGTTTTATTAAAATTATTAATAATGAAATGATGTGGATTAATATTTGGTAATATTACAAATATCAATCACAAAAAATAAACTATTATGTCAATCAACTTAGTCGACCTGATCAAAGGTCAATTGGGACCGGAAACGGTTTCCCAAACAGCTACTCAACTTGGGGAAAGTGAGTCAGGGATTTCAAAAGCTATTTCAGCTTTATTGCCTGCCGTCATTGGAGGTTTTGCTAATAACAATACGCAATCAGAACTTTTCAGCACCGTAAAGGAAGCATCCTCTTCTGGGGTTCTTTCTAATCTTTTACAGAATTTGAATGGAACGGATTCTGTGATTTCCAAGATCTTGAGTTTGATTTTCGGAGATGGAGATAAGCTTGCTGCTATCACAAATTCGGTTTCTTCTTATGCTGGAATTAAAAATGAATCTACAAATTCGCTATTAAATCTTGTTACTGGAGCAACTGCTGGAACTTTAGGGAAATATGCTGTGGATCACAACCTGGATGTTTCATCTTTCGGAAATCTGTTGGGCGAGCAAAAAGGATTCTTATCTTCCATATTACCAGCAGGATTTAGTTTTGCATCTTTAGGTTTGGGGAATTGGTTTGGAACAATGGACGCAGAAGCAATAAATGTAGTTCCTGAACCCTTACAAACACCCATTGCTGATGTAAATCCAGTAACACCTATCACGGAAGAGCCTGTGGTAACAGAAACTCCAAAAATTGATGTAACGAGAAGTGGAACAACTCACGAAATTGTTTCTCATAATGACTCTGGAGGAAGTATCTGGAAATGGTTATTGCCATTACTTTTATTGTTGCTTTTAGGATGGTTTTTCTGGAAACAATGTAATAAAAAGGCAGAGCCTGCACCAGTTGCTACAACCGTTGATTCTACCACAATTGTAGTTGATTCTACCAATTCTGCTGGAAATACGGTGGGCACGACTAGGGAAACTTTGGTTGTAACGTTGCCAAGTGGAAAAACTTTACAGGCTTACAAAGGTGGAATAGAAGACCAGATCGTTAATTTCCTTAAATCTGATGAATACAAAAATGCAACAGAAGCTCAGCTTAAAGAAAAATGGTTTAATTTTGATAATCTTAATTTCGAATTCGGTAAAGCAGTTTTGACACCAGAGTCCCAAGTTCAATTGGATAATCTTAAATTAATTCTTGCAGAGTTTCCAGATGCTAAAATAAGAATAGGAGCTTATACAGATAAAAAAGGTGACGAAACTGTAAATTTGAAATTGTCAGGGGAAAGAGCTAACGTTGTAAAGTCTTCGCTTAATTCCCCACAGGTTTTGGAAGCGGAAGGCTATGGTTCCAAATTTGCCAAAGTTCCTGCTGAAGCAACCGATAAAGAAAGAGAATCTGACAGAAAAACAGCTGTAAGATTTACAAAGTGAAAATTATAATTTCGAATTAATATAAACTGCCGATATTTGGCAGTTTTTTTATTGTCTTATTGCGGGTTAAGAAAAGTATTGTTAAATTTGTTAGTCTAATCTAACAATGAAACTTATTTGAATAATTCTGATATCAATAAAGGCTGGAGAAAAGGTAAAAGTTCGAACTCCCTTCAAGAAGTTTTTTCCAGTATCAATGTTCCGGAAAATGCAAGTTCTTGGAAAAAATTTATGGCTTATGTAGGGCCAGGGTTACTAGTTGCTGTTGGTTATATGGATCCCGGAAACTGGGCGACAGATATTGCTGGAGGAGCACAGTTTGGATATACTCTTTTATCCGTAATTTTAATATCGAATCTATTTGCGATTGTTCTGCAGCATTTGTCTGTTAAATTGGGCGTTGTTGCCGAGCGGGATCTGGCGCAGGCTTGCAAAGATCATTTTCACCCGAGTATTAATTTTGTTCTTTGGATCTTTTGTGAGATTGCAATTGCAGCCTGTGATCTGGCAGAGGTTATTGGTTCAGCAATTGCACTTAATCTATTATTCGGGATTCCGTTGAGCGTTGGAGTTGTGATTACGGTAATAGACGTTTTTCTGATTCTATTCTTACAATCCAGAGGTTTTAGATATATAGAGAGTATTGTTGGAGGATTGATATTTGTGATTTTTGCATCTTTCCTTTATGAGATCATTCTCAGCAAACCGAATATTTTTCCACTTTTGGAAGGATTGATTCCAAAGAAAGAGATCATAACGAATCCATCAATGCTTTATATTGCAATAGGGATTTTGGGGGCTACCGTGATGCCTCATAATCTTTATCTGCACAGTAGTATCGTGCAGACCCGAAATTATCCAAGAACAAAAGAAGGTAAAAAAGAAGCTTTGAAGTTTGCAAGTTGGGACAGTAGTCTTTCTTTGATGTTAGCCTTTTTCATTAATGCTGCGATTTTGATCATTTCTGCGGCCACTTTCCATACTTCTGGAAATAAAGATGTCGCTGATATCAACGATGCCTATATGTTGTTAACACCGCTTTTGGGAACTACTTTGGCGAGTGTTTTCTTTGGAATTGCATTGCTGGCTTCTGGACAGAATTCTACTTTGACAGGAACTTTGGCTGGTCAGATCGTAATGGAAGGCTTTCTGAATATCAGACTAAAACCTTGGGTTCGAAGATTGATCACTAGACTAATTGCTATTATACCAGCATTAATTATTTCAATCCTTTATGGTGAAAAAGGAACTGCGGATTTATTGGTTTTCAGTCAGGTTATTCTGTCCATGCAATTGAGTTTTGCGGTTGTTCCACTTGTGATGTTCACTGGAAGCAGGGTCAAAATGGGTGAGTTTGCCAATAAAATGTGGCTCAAAGTTTTGGCTTGGACAATCAGTGGGATTATTATCATTTTGAATCTCTATCTTCTGAAAGAAACGCTTTTCGCTTAATTCAAAAACATTATAAAAAAACAAAAAACCGGAATTTTTGAAGTCCGGTTTTTTGTTTTTTATAATATTAAGCGTTTATCCTAATTTTTTAGAATCTGCTACAAACTGGGCTAACCCGGAGTCTGTAAGTGGATGCTTAAGTAGATTAAGTATTGATGGGAGAGGGGATGTGATCACGTCCGCTCCGATCTTAGCACAATTGATGATGTGCATAGGGCTTCTGATAGATGCGGCAAGAATTTCTGTATCAAACATATAATTGTCGTAAATGGTTCTGATCTCTTCAATCAAATTAAGGCCATCAACAGAAATATCATCCAATCTTCCTAGGAACGGAGAAACATAAGTTGCGCCGGCTTTTGCCGCTAACAATGCTTGTCCTGCTGAGAAAATAAGCGTGCAGTTGGTTTTGATTCCTTTGTCAGAAAAATATTTAAGGGCTTTTACACCATCCTTGATCATTGGGATCTTTACCACGATTCTTTCGTGAAGGGCTGCCAATTCATCGCCTTCTTTGATCATTTCCTCGTAAGTTGTAGAAAGAACCTCTGCAGAAACATCGCCGTCAGAAATATTACAGATATCAACATAATGTTGATTGATAGCTTCTTTTCCTGAGATTCCTTCTTTTGCCATTAGGGAAGGATTGGTAGTAACGCCGTCTAGAATTCCAAGATCTTGTGCTTCTCTGATCTGGTCCAGATTGGCTGTGTCGATAAAAAATTTCATATATAGAATTTTATAAAATTATTTGTAAATATATCATTTTAATTAGCATAGGAAAAATAAAAAAAGAAGCCCAAAGGCTTCTGTGAAATTTATTTTAATGCTGTTTCTTTAGCTTTGAATTCGTTATACTTAGCTGTGTTTTGTGTGGTCATGTACATTCCTTTCAGAAGGCTTACTACTTCTTTGTTGCTAGGATTTTGTTCATAAAGCTTTTCTGCATAAGGAAGTGCTTTTTGGAATCTTGCTCTTCTTTGCTCCAGAACTTTGTTTGCCTCATCGATTTTACCAGCCTTTTTCAAATCTCTATAAGAGTTGATTGCTGCTTCATCTTCTCCAATGATGGCAAAAACAAGATTGTTAAGTGCATCCGGATATTTAGGATCTATTTCTATCAATTTCTTGAAAGTGGATTCTGTTTCTGCTTGTTTGCTAGGATCCTTGCTAAGCATTACTCCAAGGTTGTAAAGGCTCTCTTTATCATTTGGATTGCTAGCTATTTTAGCCTTTAGGTTGCTTACAAACTGATCTGTTTTCCCGGATTTGAAGTAAGAATTGCTTTGCGTTTGGGCAAGGCTTTTATTTGCAGGAAATTTTTTAAGACCTTCAGTTGCAATGGCTGCCGCCTCATCATATTTCTGTTGTTCAAATAATAATGATGCTGTCACATCATAAAGTTCTTCTTGCTTGCTAGGTGTTGTTTCTGTTTTGAAATCAGAATAACCAGCGCCATCCGGTGTCTTTTTATATAGATCAAATGCGGCTTTGTCAAGAGTTTCCTTCTCTCCAGCTTTGTTCTTTGCAGTATAAATAGTTTCTACACCTGTATAGCCTGATTTGATCAAAGACTCAAGGATTTCTATAGATTGTGCTTTTTTATCCGGAGTTTGGGCATAAGCTACTCCTGCATAATACAAAAGATTTTTGTTGTCTTCACCTGCAGCTTTGAACAAGTAATAAGTTTCAGCAAATTTGTCTCCGGCAACATCAAATTTTTTCTCATTGTAACTTGTTGTTGCTGTTTGATTCGCTTTTCTCAAAAGAGGATCGATAGCCTGTCTTAATTTGTCTCCCAGGGCAGGCGAGTATTTTTCCTGTTTCAAAGAGAGACCGGCGCCGAATTTATCTGCAGATTCTTTTCCTATGAAATAAACTTTATTCTTTTCGGCATCTTTTCCTGTGAAAATTTGCTCCTTGCCTAAAGATGAAATTTTTGCAAGATATTCCGCTCCTTCTGTGTTTTTTCCGGATTTAAGTAATGAAAATCCTTTTGCATAATAATATTGCTCAAGAACGGAAGGTTCCAACAAATAGGTTTTATCACCAAAAATACCTTCTGCTTTTGATATTTCTGAATTAGCAGTTGAAAGATCACCTGAATCAACTGCTTTTACAGCATTAGCGATTTCTTTTTTCTGGGCAGATACTAATGCTACAGATAAAACTGCTAAACTTAAAATTAATCTTTTCATATGTTAATTTTTATTTTTTATTCGTTATCATTATCAGAAGATTCTTCGGTATTTTCATTTTCAGGATTTCCCGGATTTTCTTCTGCTTGAGATTGATCTACTGTTGTTTCAGTGTTATTGTCATCATTTTCAAGGCCTTCTTCATTTTCATCTTCTACATCTCTATCCATTTCAACTTTGGCGATAGCTGCGATTTCGTCCTTAGTTTTAAGGTTGATGACCTTCACACCCTGAGTGTTTCTACCCATCACACGCATCTCGTTCATATTCATTCGGATGGCAACACCGGATTTGTTGATGATCATTAATCCATCTTCGTCTGTTACGCTTTGAATAGCGATCAGGTTTCCAGTTTTTTCGGTAATGTTAAGCGTAATCACACCTTTTCCTCCACGGTTTGTCACTCGGTAGTCTTCAACCGCCGTTCTCTTACCATAACCTCTTTCAGAAACTACTAGAACAGTATCATTTTCCAAATCGTTAACAACAATCATTCCGATTACTTCATCGTTGTCTTCAAGGGAAATACCTCTTACGCCAATTGAGCTTCTACCAACTGCTCTTGCCTTTTCCTCAGGGAAACGGATACATTTTCCATTTTTAGTAGCTATCATGATCTCAGAATTTCCGTCTGTCAATCTTGCGCCTAATAATGCATCATTGTCACGAATCTCAATGGCATTGACACCGTTTGTTCTTGGTCTTGAATAAGCTTCTAATGAAGTTTTTTTGATGGTCCCGTTTTTGGTGATCATCACAACATTCATCTGGTTGATGTATTCCTGATTTTTAAGGTCTTTTGTTCTGATGTAAGCCTTGATCTTATCATCAGGTTCGATGTTGATCAGGTTTTGAACAGCTCTTCCTTTTGCTGTTTTGGAACCTTCCGGAACTTCGAAAACTCTCAGCCAGAAACATTTTCCTTTTTCTGTGAAGAATAAAAGGTATTCGTGGTTGGTTGCCGTTACGATATATTCTAAGAAATCTTCATCTCTTGTAGTTGCGGCTCTGTTTCCTACACCACCTCTGGATTGTACCTTATATTCTGAAAGAAGCGTTCTTTTGATATAGCCTGCGTGAGAAATCGTAAGAACTACTTTTTCGTCCGGGATGATATCCTCAATAGAGAACTCTCCACCAGAATAGTCGATTTCTGAACGTCTCTCATCACCATATTTTTCTTTGATCTCAAGAAGTTCATCTTTGATGATCTGGTAACGTCTTGGTTCGTTTGTAAGAATATCTTCCAGGTCTTTTATCAAGGCCATGATCTCTTCATACTCCGCACGGATCTTGTCCAATTCCATTCCCGTAAGACGAGCCAAACGAAGATCTAGAATTGCCTGGGCCTGGATCTCGGAAAGTTCAAATTCCGTAATTAATCCTTCTTTTGCAGCAGCAGGGTTTTCACTGTGACGGATGATTGCAATCGCTCTGTCAAGAGAATCCTGCGTTCCGATCACTTTCATAAAGCCTTCGAGAATGTGGGCTCTTTCTTTGGCTTTTCTTAGTTCGTATTCTGTTCTTCTTACGATCACTTCGTGACGGTGGTCTACGAAATGATGAATAAGGTTCTTCAAGTTCAACTGCTCCGGTCTTCCTTTGACTAGTGCAATGTTATTCACTGAAAAAGAAGTTTGTAGAGAGGTATATTTATATAAAAGATTCAATACGACATTTGGTATCGCATCATTCTTTAATTCATAAACGACTCTTAATCCGTTTCTGTCAGATTCGTCACGGATCTCATAGATTCCAGGAAGTTTTTCGTCTTTTACCAATTCGGCAGTTCTGGCGATCATTTCTGCCTTGTTCACTTGATAAGGAACTTCTGTTACGATGATCGCATTTCTGTTTCCAATTTCTTCGAAACCAACTTTTGCTCTTAGAACAATACGCCCTCTTCCTGTATGGAAAGCATCACGAACACCATCGTAACCATATATGATTCCGCCCGTAGGGAAGTCTGGCGCGATGATATGCTTCATCAATTCATCGATCGTAATTTCTTTGTCATCGATATAAGCGCATATTGCATCTATACTTTCAGATAAATTATGGGGCGCCATATTGGTCGCCATACCAACAGCAATTCCGGAGGTTCCGTTTACCAAAAGGTTTGGGACTCTGGTAGGCAGAACGGTAGGTTCTTGCAAAGAGTCGTCAAAGTTATTTTGAAAATCAACGGTATCTTTATCAAGGTCGGCAAGGATCTCATCAGATATTTTTTTTAGTCTTGCTTCCGTGTAACGCATTGCTGCCGGCGGATCGCCATCCATTGACCCAAAATTTCCCTGTCCATCAACTTGTTCGTAACGCAAACTCCATGGTTGCGCCATCCTTACCATTGCATCATAAACCGAGCTGTCGCCGTGTGGGTGATATTTACCTAAAACGTCTCCAACGATTCTCGCGGATTTCAAATGTTTTCTGTTAGAAAATACATTGAGGCCATACATACCGTAAAGAACACGTCTGTGTACGGGTTTCAGTCCGTCTCTTACATCTGGTAAAGCTCTTGATACAATTACCGACATCGAATAATCGATATAGGAGGTTCTCATTTCGTCAACAATGTTGATTGGTATTAACCTTTCTCCTTCCTTATGCATAAATATTTTTAATTTATTGTAAATCAGAAATCTACATTAGATTCTGACCTGTTGAGTTTTTCTGTTTTTTATAACGGGCTAATTTACAAAAAAAAACCGATTTTTGCATTCTGAATTTATCAACATTAATCATAAAAAAATAAAAAATATGAGCATCCTTAGCGTTACATTCCACACGACAGAAGATAGAATAGAAGAGTGGGATATCTATGTAGAAAATGATCTGCATCAAATGGTGGAAAATCTCATTGATGTAGAAAAATATATACTGTCAGAAGTTCATTCTGAAATGCTGAATGAAGGTAAGAACACCAACCTCTTTCTGTTATTTGACAATGATGATGTTCGTGACCAGTTTATGGAAAGTGAATTGGTGAATCTTGAAGAAAGAATTGCGCAAAAATTCGGACCGGAAGTAATGGTGTTTCCTACTTTCCTTAATCCTAAAAAGAAGAGATTCTAATATTTGAAATATGTAGGAATAATTTTTGGAGTTACTTTGTAACGCCTTTATTTTTATGATCTATGTTTGATAAACAACAGCGAAAACTTAAACGGTCTGCCAAATTAATATCTGTCCTAAGCAAATATGGATTCAGAGATATGATCGCCAGAATGGGTAAAAAGCCGGAAGAAAATTCTACACCATCTGACGAGATCATTTCAAAAGGAACCGTTTATGAAAGAATCCGATTGGTTTTAGAAGAATTGGGTCCAACTTTTGTGAAACTTGGACAGACATTTAGCAACCGTGAGGACCTGCTTCCGCCGGAACTGATTCAGGAGCTTCAGAAACTTCAGGATCGTGTAGAAGTTGTTGATATGGATGTAGAGGAGATCCTTGAAAATGAATTCAATATTTCAGTTAAGGAACATTTTTCGGAGATCATTTCAAAACCTTTGGCAACCGCATCCATTGCACAAGTTTATAAAGCTAAGCTAGTTACCGGAGAAGATGTTATTCTTAAAGTTAAAAAACCGGATGTCCTGAGTGTTATCGAAGATGATCTATTGCTTATCAAAGATCTGGTCAAATTGATCTCAACCTATTCTGAGATCGCCTCTAAATTAAATTTGAAACAAGCCATTGCTACCTTCGAAAGGTCTTTGCTGGAAGAAGTTTCATTGGTTAACGAAAGAAATAATATCAAGCAGTTTGCCTTGAATTTTAAAAATAACAAGGAAACCTATGTTCCAATTGTCTATGACGAATTTTCCAATAATAATGTCCTTTGTATGGAGTATATTGACGGGATCAAAGTCACAGACAAAACCGAACTTTTAAAACATAACATTGATCCAATCAAAATTTCTGAAGTTGGTTTAAGGCTTTTCGTTTCCCAGATCTTGGACTACGGATTCTTCCACGCCGATCCGCATGCGGGAAATATTTTGGTGAGAAAAGATGGAAAAGTGGTCTTTATAGATTTTGGGGCGGTCGGGAAAATTCAGCCAAATGATAAGGAGGTCCTTGAAAGTCTTATCGTTGCTTTTGTAGCGAAAAATTCTAATAAAATTGTGAGGTCTCTCAAAAAGATGGCGGTCAGTTATGAGATCCCGGATGAAAGAAAATTCGAAAATGACGTAGAAGAGGTTTTGAATTTCGTTCACAATACTTCACTCAAGGACATTGATCCGCATATCATCATCAATAAAATGAAAGATGTTTTAAAGGATAATCGAATCTATATGCCCGATTATTTTTATCTTCTTTTCAAAGGAATTGGCTTGATAGAAGGTGTTGGAAGAAGTATTAATCCTGATCTGGATATTGTAAAAAGTCTTCATCCTTTTACGAAAAAGATCCTGACAAGAAAAGTAAGTCCAAGGAAACTACTGAAAAATGGAATGGACAAAATCATAAATTTCACAGATAACGTCGATGAGATCCCAAAAGAATTGCGTTCGGTCTTACAGAAACTGGACGATAATAAGTTTACTGTTTCCAGTGAGATCAAAAATATTGAAAAGACCAATCAACTGATCAGGTCTAGTATTGTCAATCTGATCTTGGCGATGGTCTTGGGAGCGAATATCATTGCAACGGCAATTGTTTTTGTTTCAGAATCCGGCCCAAGGATTGGGGAAATGTCTTTGGTTGCTGTTTTGGGATCTGTGTTTTCGGTTGTACTTGTTATCATTCTTTTACTAAGAATTACCAGGAGATAATTTGTAATACAAATCGTACTTCGCACCGTTTAAAAATACTTGTTTTGATACCTATTAATGATATTCAAATAAATACATTAAATTTGCACCAAATTTTAGACGAAATACATTAATTAAAAGCACTCAATACGGAGTGCAACAAAACAATTTTATGAGTGTACCTCAAGCAATTACAGAGCTGATTACTCTTGCAGATGGCAGAGAAATCACAATCGAAACAGGGAAGCTGGCAAAACAAGCTGACGGATCTGTTGTAGTAAAAATGGGCGGAACAATGCTTTTAGCAACGGTTGTAGCCAACAAAGAAGCCAATCCTGGCGTAGATTTTCTACCACTTACGGTAGATTACAGAGAAAAATTCTATGCAGGCGGTAAAATCCCCGGAAACTTTTTCAGAAGAGAAGCTCGTCCTTCAGACCAAGAAATCTTAACGATGCGTTTGGTAGACAGAGTTTTGAGACCTTTGTTCCCAGAAGATTTCCATGCGGAAGTTCAGGTGATGATCTCATTGATTTCTTATGACGGAGAGTCGATTCCGGATGATTTAGCAGGTCTTGCGGCATCTTCGGCAATCGCAATTACCGATATTCCCTTCAACGGGCCAATGTCTGAAGTAAGAGTCGTAAGAATCGATGGTAAATTATCTATCAATCCTAATTATGCCGATCTTAAAAATTCTGACCTTGATATTATGGTTGGAGCGACTAAGGATTCTATCGTAATGGTGGAAGGAGAAATGAAAGAGATCACTGAAGCAGAGATGCTTGAAGCGATCACTTTTGCTCACGAAGAAATCAAAAAACAAGTAGAGGCTCAGGAAAGATTGGCTGCTAAAGTTGGAAGATCTTTTCCTAAAAGAGAATACAACCACGAAAATCACGATGAAGCCATCCGTGAAAAAGTGTGGAAAGAAACTTATGATAAAGTTTACGAAGTTGCAAAAACACCTTCCAGTAAAGAAGAAAGAGGTGAGAAATTCAAAGCGGTACGTGATGAATTTTTAGCTCAATATGTTGATGATGCAGAAGAGTTGGAGAGAGTGACTCCTTTCGTAAAAGTATATTACCACGATGTGGAAAAAGAAGCGATGCGTCAAATGATCCTGAATGATAAGATCCGACTTGATGGTCGTGACCCACAAACGATTCGTCCGATCTGGTCAGAAATCGATTATCTGCCGGGAGCACACGGTTCTGCTATCTTCACAAGGGGTGAAACTCAATCTTTGACTGCCGTAACTCTTGGTTCGGTAAAAGATGCGAACATGGTGGATAGCGTAATGGTAAATTATGACGAGAGATTTTTCTTACATTATAACTTCCCTCCATTCTCAACCGGTGAAGCTCGTCCTTTGAGAGGAACTTCAAGAAGAGAAGTTGGTCACGGTAACTTAGCTCAAAGAGCTTTGGCCAATATGATACCTGAAGAAAACCCTTACACGATCCGTATCGTTTCTGATATTCTTGAATCAAATGGTTCGTCCTCTATGGCAACTGTTTGTGCCGGAACTTTGGCATTGATGGATGCTGGTGTTCAGATTCACAAGCCGGTTTCCGGGATTGCAATGGGATTGGTGACCGATGTGAAAACAGGGAAATATACTGTGCTTTCCGACATTCTTGGAGACGAAGACCACTTGGGTGATATGGACTTCAAAGTGACCGGAACGGCAGACGGGATCACCGCTTGCCAGATGGACATCAAAATCCAGGGACTTTCTATGGATATTATGGAGAAAGCGCTTTTGCAGGCAAAAGAAGGAAGACTTCATATCCTAAATAAAATCACGGAAACGATTGCCGAGCCAAGAGCTGATGTGAAACCACATGCTCCGAAAATGGTGATGATGGAAATCCCTAAAGATTTCATAGGTGCTGTAATCGGACCTGGTGGAAAGATCATTCAGCAGATGCAGAAAGATACCGATACGGTTATTGCTATCGAAGAAGTTGGAGAGATCGGAAGAATCGAGATTTCCGGTGTCAGCAGAGAGAAGATCAATGAAGCGATTGCGAAGATCAACGAAATTACTTTCGTACCGGTTGTAGGTGAAGTTTATAAAGGTAAAGTGGTGAAGGTTATGGATTTCGGAGCTTTCGTAGCGATCGCTAAGGGTACTGAAGGATTACTTCACATTTCTGAGATCGAATGGTCGCGTCTTGATAAAGTGCCTTACAAAGAAGGTGACGAAGTAGAGGTGAAATTTATGGGTTATGATGACCGTAAGAAAATGAAACTTTCCAGAAAAGTTTTGTTGCCAAGACCACCAAGACCAGAGAAGAAAGAAGGTGAGCAAAGAGGTCCAAGACCGGAAGGGCAAAACAGACCTGACAGACCAGCGAGACCGGAAGGAAACGTAAATCCTGAAGGAAAAGACCAACCAGGAGAACATAAACCTTTGAATGAAGCTTAAGATCAGTTCTTATATATATTGAATCCCCCGAGTTTTCGGGGGATTTTTTTATGGAATTTTTTATTTATTATCCTTCGAGAGCCGCAGGATGACGGGGTGGTGGCGTACCTACGGCACGTTTTTGTTGGCTGGGTCGGGTTCTATTAACAGGTTGCTCCGATGGAGCGGTCGTGGGTGTTGAGAAATTGTTTTACATTGTGAGAATATTCAGTCACGATGTGAGAATATAGTTTTACCACGCCACAAGATGATTTTACATCCGGAGAATTAGATTCTACAATACGAGAATATATTTTTACAACGTAAGATTCTAATTCTACATTGCTGTAATATTAATTTACATCGTGCCAATATAAAATGACATTGCAAAAAAATAAAGTTACATCGCGAGAATGTAACTTTACATTGAAAGAATATTAAATCATCCTGTTATAATATTCTTTTAACGTGAATTCGGGATAAGAGATTTATTTAAATAATTGTATATCAAATACAAATGCACTATCAATAGCGTCGGGCTTTAGCCCGATGTAAAGATTGTAATTCAAAATCGGCTTCAGCCGAAATTTATGATAAGTTTTAGCTAAAGCTAATCTTCTTTTTCAATCTTTAAAATGGGCTAAAGCCCATTCCTATTGATATTATAAAACTTCTCTTATCCCGAATTCAGGTTCTTTTATTAAAAATCTATTTTATTTTCGGTTGACGAACTCTATAGATGAAACATTAAAATATTCTGGTGAAGTGGCACCATACAAGCCCTTGACGTATTTTTTGACATTTAGGGCGATGGAGTAGAGTCCGGTGCCATCTGTGTAGAAAATCTGGTCTCTTTCAATCAACTTAACGTTAAGTTCTGCTTCGGTCTGGTTTACTGGTTGGGTAGCGCTCACCAGTGATGCGTGATAAGAAGTGAGATTGTTTAATTTTAAATCGTCCTCATTAGGTGTGTAAGCAGGAATGGTTGTCAATAACTGTAAAAGAATGCCGAAATTCTCTGCCTGCTGGGTATAGGATTGACGGGAAGTGGAAATTCCTCCCCCTTCCCCCTCCAAAGGAGAGGGTGTAGTTTTTGGTTTCTTATTGGTGCCTTGGATTGTGCGGTTTAAAGTTTTTGCCTGATTGAGCGTTCCTTCTGGCAGACCTAAAATGTCTAAGAGATTGATAATTCTTGTGGATGTTGGTTTTAGGTTTTCGAAAGCGGTTTGACGCAGGGCGATGGCGTTTTTGTTGGCGTTTCGTTTTTCTTCTACTTCGCTGAGTTTTGCAACGGCAGTGGTGTAGAGGGTTTGGAGATTAGCGACCGACAAACTTGCTACTGGAGGGTTGTAAAGTGTGTAAACGGAAACTTGCTCTGTGAGTTTTTGTAGGTTGGCTACGTTTTTAGCGTGTCCTACTTCTGATGTTGAAGACATAGTATTGTGTTTTATAATTATTTCTCCAAATATATTATTTATTATGAATATGACAATTTATTTGGTGATTAATTGTGAATTGTGTAATATTATGTTAAATAGGGAATGGGAAACCCTAGCGGGAGGCTAGGGTTCAATTTTGTTGTAAGTACAATCTGACGCTTGCGCTAGCATGGATTATGCTATATAAATTTTAAAAAAATTGCCAAGAGTGCTTAAATATTGTTTTAAAATGAGTATCCATTTCAGAAATTTTTTTATCAGAATTAAGTTTTAAAATATTAATAATATTTTCTGAATTAGCTTCTAAATCATAAAAAATATCTTCTTTTGAAAATTTACTTTTATCTTCCAATAACAGATAATTAATAACACAAAAAGAAAGTAATTTTCCTACATACCATTCTAAATGACTCCACAAATTAGAATATTCGCTAATGAATTTACCACTATGAACAATCTGATTACGGTGCAGATATATTCGGTCTAATTGGTAAGAAATCGATTCAGATGAAGCTTCTACTTTATCAAGCCAAAATTTGACACTAGCTTCCGAATTAAATTTATTATTTAACTGTACAAATTTTTTACATAAAAGATTTGAATTTGCTTTTAAAACATTATAAGGGTCGTTAGTTTGATCATATCTTTTAGCTAAAAAATCAAAATAATCTTTTAATCCAATAGAATTTATATTAAAGACATTTGTGTAAATACCCAAACTATCAAGATTATTATTGTTCCAGTTTGCTTCAACATATCTCATTGCAAATGCAGTTAATTCTCTTCCAATTGATCCCGTAGATAAAGATTTTGCGACAAAATGTTGAATACTGGAAATATCATTTTCTTTCATCCTGTATGGCAATAAGGTTTCGAGTGATGTCCATAATAATGAGAGAGAATTTTCAATAGATTTGGATCCTAATGCAAGATTATAATAATATAAGCTATCACTTATTTGTGGAATGTAAGGTAGGTTTGAATTTTCTGGTAGATTTAAGCCGTAACATGTAGAAATCTTATTTAAAGTTTCGAGTAATGAACTTTTTCTCTTTGAAACATTAATTGGATCTAAAATGAAATTTGAGATCTGAAATTTATATTCTCCCTTTAATCTCCAGTAAATCCTATCAAAAAAATCATTGAGAGGTGAGAGATCCATTCTATCTTTTGATATTACATAGAATTTTAGACACATTTCATACAAATTCCTGATATAATTATGAGGATCTAATGTATTACAATGTATTTCTAGTGCATCTTCATACTCTTCAATTTTCCGGTCAGAATAAAATCTATTAATTAATTCTTGTGAAGAAGTTGATTTATAGACTATACTATTTTCATCAAGATATTTTTTTATTGTTTCAATTTCAAAGCTTTCTTTTTTTGAAATTAGTAGGAAAACATAATCCTGTTTATTTCCATTGAAAAAGTTTGCAATTCTCAAATGTGTTTTTAAGCCACCTCTATTTTTTGATATATATTTGAATGATATGTTACTGACACTAGTAGTAGAATATCCTATATTTAAAATGTGAGGAATCAAACTATCAATTAGAATATCCATTTTGTCAGACACCCTATTAAATTTGCTGGAACTTAAATCTATTAATTTTAATTCTTCATAAATGTTCAAAAAGTAGCTATTTTCAATTTGTTTGCACTGAATAATAGCATGATTATATAGACTAAAAAGTCTAGAACTATCATCTTTTAATTTATCAATTTGAATTTTTTTGTAAAATTCAACAATGTCAGGAAAATATTTATTTAGAATATAATCATTAACAATGCTAGAAGAAATTACAGGTGATTTTGCCTCTTTTAAAAGACTAATTAATCGATTAATCGATTTTGTTCTTTTTATTGATTGTCTTGATACTTCTCTAATCTCGTAGACCAGTGTATATCCATTTGTTGTTCTGTGTTTTTTTGATATTACTTCCTGATGATCTACTCTTTGTTTAATTTTTTCTATAAAGTACTTCGATAAGTCAGTATGTGAAAAATTCCAATTTTGATTTTTTGCAACCCACATGATTATTTAATTTTTTATAAATATATGATTTCTTCACAAAAAATTTATATAGAAACTGTAAACTACTATGTTTAGATTCCTCCGGAATGACAAAGAGGATGTGTGCAAAGTTGAGATTGCTTCGCTCACGCTCGCAATGACAGTGTGGAGTCCTCGCAATGCAATTACCCATTCCCAGCCCTCTGCTTCAAATCATCAGCCCCACCAGTTTTCCTCGCTTGTCCGGATTTTCCTGAACCGAAGTTATAGGTGTAGGAAAGCGTTGCCACTCTGGTGTCTCTTCTCACGATGAAGTTTTCCACATAGCCGGAATAGATGTTTTTAGCTTCCGGATTGCTCTTGAAGAAGATGTCGTTGAAAGAGAACTTGAGCGTACTATTGTTCTTGAATTTCTTCTGAGCACCGATGTTTACAGACCACATCGGTTTCAGGTACATATAGGCGTAAACTTCTTTGGCTTTGTAGTTTCCTGAAAGTTCTGCCGAAAAACCATTTCCGATTTTGAAAGAATTGATGCTGTTGAGGTCAAATGTGAAGTTCCCTTGATTCTTGATATTGGTGTTGGAAATATTGCCGGTGTAACTACCGTAATAGAAATTGGCACTGTTGTTCATCTCCCACCATTTGGTCACTTTTACAGGCGTAATCAGGTTGAGTCCGTAATAAGAAGCGGAACTGAGATTCTCGTTGGTTTGTACCACCACTGTTTTTCCGTCCTCGATAATCGGCATCAGGACATCCGTGATGTTTTTGTTGGTTTTGCTGTAGCTCAAGGTCGCAAAATACTTGTTGCTCAAACTGTACGTGAACTCATAACTCATTGTGGTCTGCGGGTCGAGATTGGGATTTCCGGCTTGGTAGGTTGTCGGGTCCAGATAGAATTTGAAAGGGTTGAGCTGACGGTAATTCGGTCTGGTAATTCTTCTGCTGAAGTTGAGTTCTACGCTGTTTTTGTCATCCACATCATAAGAAAAAACGGCACTTGGAAATAACTGTGTGTAGTTCTTTTTGTTGATTTGGTTGGTTGTGAGCTGATTTCCCGTCACGTTGGTGTTTTCCATTCTGAGACCAAAATTGACCTTGAATTTTTCCCAATTCTTAATCACGTTTCCATAAACGGCATTGATGTTTTCCTCGTAAATGAAATGGTTGGTCTTAGAATTATCAATGATGGAAGTTCCGGAACTGGCATCAAAAAACTGAAGGTCGTTGTCCGCTTTTACAAAACTCGTTTTAAGTCCTGTTTCCAATTTCCAATTCTTTTTGAAGACTTTGGTAAGGTCTGATTTTAAGGAATAAATATTGAGGTTTCCGTCCAAATCGCCTTTTAAAATGTATGGATTTGGGTTATCTGGACTTGACGGAGAAAGGTTTCCATCATTATCAAAATTTCTTGTATTGAAGTTTTGAAGCGATGTGTTGGCATAATTGATATAATCCAAATCTGTCGTGAGTTCTGAACCCAGCGAATCGATTTTGTATTTGTGATTGAAGTTCAAAGATGCATTTTTCCAATGGTCGCGGTTGTTGCTTTTGGTGTTGAAAGTTCCGTCTGGCTGGTAATTTTGATTCAGAATCTGAGTGTCATTATTGCTCGTCGGGTCGAATCTATTGCTCACAAGACCAACTGAAAATCCTAAAACATTCTTATCGTTGGCGTAATAATCCATTCCGACTTTTGCGATGTGATTACGGAAATTCATTTTCAGGAAATTGTTTTGGACATAGGCGTTTTGGAACGTTCCGTTTTCGTAGAAGTTTCTGTCCAAAGTCAATTTGTTGAAGAATTCTCTATAAGCAAAGCTGTAGTTGGCAAAAAGATTCACTTTTTTGTTCCGGTGATTGATGCTGAAACTGTTGTTGTTCTTCACATATTTTCCGGTTCCGAGAGATGTGGAAAGACTGCCGTTGGTGCCTTTTCTCTGGTCTTTTTTGAGTCTGATGTTGATGATAGAAGTTCCGGATGCATCGTATTTTGAAGACGGATTGGTAATGAATTCGATTTTTTCAACCGAGGAAGACGGGATTCCTCTGAGGTAATTGGCGAGGTCGGTTCCTGTCATCGGTGTGTTTTTTCCGTCAATTTGGACGAGCAGATTTGCTTTGCCACGCATACTGATATTGTCGTTGCTGTCGATATTCACGCCTGGCGCTTTTTCCAACACTTCGAAGGCTGAATTTCCGGTGGAGGCGATGCTGTTTTCTACATTCAGAATCATTTTTCCGTCTTGTCGCTCGATGTAAGGTTTTGCTTTGGTAATTGTCACGGCTTCAATAGCTTTTTCATTGAGTGAAATCGAAGGAAGTGTGATGTCTCCATTGACAGAAACTTGTGATTGATAAACTTCTGTTCCGCTTTTATTGATTTTGAGATTGTAATTCCCTGAAATCAAATCATTAAAACTGAATTTCCCGTTTTGGTCTGCAACTTCTGTTTTTACCAATTTGTTTTCTGAATTGAATAGATTGATTTCTATCTGATTCGCATTGCCGGAATCAATCGCTCCCGACAAGGAAAAATTCTGGCTGGACTGTGCAAACAATGTTGTGAAAAAAGACACTGTCCAAATTAGTATGGCTAAAAATATTCTGGTCATTGTGTTATTTTTTTATGATTGAACTTTTATTTTTTGGTGTTGATACAGTTTTCTGATATTTTGAGTAGGGCGATGTTCATTATTTCGAGTTCGGTTTTTGAAACATTTTCTAAGGCTACGCTTCTGTTATTCTCGATGAGGTTCTGAACTTTTTCGATGATTTCTTTTCCTGATTTGTTAACTTTCAGATTGGTTTTTCTACGGTCATTGGGGTGAACTTCTCGGGATATGAATTCTGATTTTACTAATAATTCGATAATTCTCGTGACTGATGCATTGTCTTTGAAAACCAGATTTCCGATTTCGTTTTGTGTGATTTCCGGATTTTCGAGAATCGCTTTTATGATGAGCCATTGGTCAATCGTGATGTTGAAACCGTTTTCTTTGAGTTGTCTCTGTGCGTAATTTCTGTAAGCTCTAATCGCTTTATCGATGTTGTAAAATATGATTGAATCTAATTTTTCCATAGGTTTAAATTTAAAATGATTTATCAATTATTGATATATCAATTAATTTGTTGTGATTGTTTTTGATTTGTTACAAATAGGTGAAAAAAACTCCTCAAAATTATTTGAGGAGTTAATTTTAAGTGTTAAGCTTTAATCCTAACTAAAATTATTTTTAGAATTTATTTATAAAAAATCTTTGTGAAACTATCTTTTTCTAATTTGTTTAATGAAAAGTCGAAGTCAGAATCTTCTTTTTTATCTACTAAAACGGCTCCAAGTTCAACTATCAATTCATTAAAAATTAACGGATTTGACCATTGCTGATATAATGCCTGCGTTGCCAAAGTAGAAATTTCAGAATTTCCAGAAACGTGAGAATGACCAGCTCCAAAATTCAAAATTACAAAACATTGTGTTGCGTCATTTGGAATCAAAATTCCTAAAATATTTTGACGTTGAACCGAAGTGCATTTGGCTTCTAATAATAAATTATTCGGATTCATCATATAATTATAATCTATCTCATCACCTTTTCCTATTACTATTTTGTAACCAGCCTCTGAAGAACCTCCAAACACATTACAAATTACTAATGTTGGAAATGATAAGCCTCTGTTGGCATACAAATATTCGGTGGCTCCATTTGGCGCATCAGTAATATCGCCTGAATACATCAAATTACCTTCGTTTTGGTTATACTGAGCATTCCATCCAATTTTTCCACCTATATTTAAACCTGAAAGATCCAAATCATTAGCTCCCCATTTGTTTTCCCAATAAATTCCGACTGCCATTTTTTTAGCATAAAAACGGGTTCCGGTTGGTATATTTCCAACAAACATTTTCTCGGAAGTTGGTAATGCATAGTCAATATCTTTTGGAATGAAAATTCGTTTTCCAGAAAGATTGAAACGAGTTTTCATATATTCTAAAATGAAATAATAATTGCTCCAAACTTCATCTTTGCTTTTGTTTTTTTTCACCCAAGACTTTCCATTTCGTATTCTATAAACAAACGCGTTTTGCCCATTCATTCTCGAATAACAAGCTGAAAGTGCTTTGAACAATGCAAAAGGTGTAGCGTTATCCAACCAATGTTTCTCATTTTCAGATAAGAGAGAATTGGTAACATCATTCAACGGATTACTTATCAATGGCTGATGAAGTGTTTTTGATAATTTGCTTATTTTGTTGATTATCGTTGGGTTTTTGTCCTTAAAAGCTAAAAATATAGGTTTGAAACGATTAAAAATAGTTGCTAGTTTTTCCAATCCGAATGTCTCAAAAGCTTTTGTAGGATTATATTTTGTTGATTTTATAGCTTCTAACACTTCGTTATTTTTAATTAATAAAGTTGAGTCAGTCGCTTTGAAAACAATATATCGCAAAAATTCAGTTGGGTTTTTTGGATAAATTTCAAACAAATCTGCAATTTTCACAACTGCTTCTTTGTTTTTAACGGTTTCATCTCCCATAAATTGATAATTTAATTCTTTGGTTAAAACAAATAACAAATCATCAATTGTTTCTTCTTTCAAAGCGATTCCTGATTGTAATAATTCTAAGGCTTTTTTCGTTAATTCTTCTTTAGAATAAGCTTTAATGATTTTAAATGTCAGTTTGTTTTCAGGCACTTCCAACACTTCATTCGGAATATACATTTCATCTTGAAAATTACTTCCATAAGTAGAAAAATAATGTTTAATCTGATCCAAAAGTAATTCGAACCGAGATGATTTTTTGATTTTTGACCACGATTTATGAAATGTTGAATTCAGAGCTTCAGAACTTAATTTTTCTTTAGCATAAAAATTTAAAATTTGGTTTTTAGCCCAAACTGCATTAGGCTCAATTACGATTCCTAAATCGGAAACAAATGCTTTTTCATTCGATTCTTTTGCAATAACTGCATTGAATAATTGTAGTGTTTTCATAATTTTTTACATATAAGTGAGGAGTAATTTGGAAATTTATAGGAACTCCTTTTACCTATTGTTTTGTTAAAAAAAAGCGGGAAGTAATTTACCAAATATAGGAACTTCGTTTGCTTTAATATCGATGGAAAGTATCATTTTTAAAAGAAATTGTATAGGAACTTTCTTTATCGATTGGTGACGCAGACAGGAATCGAACCTGTGACACACAGCTTAGGAACTTTTTTTGCCCAAAGCGAAAAGTAGTTGTTGCTCTACCAACTGAGCTACTGCGTCGAATTGTTGATGCAAAGTAATTACATAAGTACGCAATCTTTTTGCGTAGAAAAATTATTTTAAATATTTTTGATAAAATTTTATTAAAATGATTTTAGAACAACTGAAAAATTCTCAGGAAACAATTGATTTTAAAGACGTGATTGCTTTTATTGATGACAATTATGATTTCACGCCAACGAAATTCACGAATGGAAATATAGTTAATGAAGCTAATCAAAATAATGGTTCTTGCAAAGTTTTCAGTTTTGCGAAATTGAATCAACTTTCGAAAGATGAGACTTTAGCTTTATTCGGTGATTTTTATAGAACAGATGTTTTAAAAAATCCTGAAGGAGTTGATCATCAGAATATCAGAAACTTTATCGAGTTTGGCTGGGATGGAATTTTGTTTGAAGGAGAGGCTTTGATAAAAAAATAATATATATAGACTTTCCATATGCTTTTTCATTCCGAAGGAATCTAAACGATTAATAATGAGAATTTTGTAGAGATTCCTACGGAATGACAAAATGTGCCTTTGTGTATAACTAAAACCGAACAACAATGTCATCAAATAAAAACGCATTAATCCGCTACAAAACACTTGACAAATGTCTGAAGAATAAGTATAAAAAATATACACTCGAAGATTTGATTGACGAATGTTCCGAAGCTTTATTTGAATTTGAAGGCAAAGAATCTTTTGTGAGCAAAAGGACAATTCAGTTGGATTTGCAGAACATGCGAAGTGAGAAGTTTGGTTACGAAGCGCCAATTGAAGTTTACGAAAGAAGATTTTATCGTTACAGCGACCCGGATTACAGTATTCATAATATTTCCGTCAATGAAAATGATTTGAAGGCCATGAATAACGCAGTTCAGATTCTGAAACAATTCAAGGATTTTTCGATGTTCAAGGAAATGAATGGAGTGATTCAGAAATTGGAAGATTCGATTCAATCGACCAATCAAAAATCAATCATTCATCTTGATAAAAATGAACAGTTGAAAGGTCTTGAACATATTGATATTCTCTACGAAAATATTCTGAACAAAAAGGTTCTGAAGATCCTTTACAAAAGTTTCAAAGCCAGAGAATCCAATCAGTACATCGTTCATCCACAATTATTGAAAGAATATAATAACCGTTGGTTTTTGATTTGTTGGCATAAAAATAAGATCATGAATCTCGCCTTAGACAGAATGGAGGAAATCACAATTGAAGATAAAATCGAATATATTGATAAAGATTTCAATGCGGACAGATATTTTGGTGAAGTGATTGGCGCAACAGTTTCCGAAACGCAACGGCCGCAGAATGTAATTTTTTTCATCGCACAGAAACATGCACCTTATGTGAAAACCAAACCTTTTCATCATTCCCAGGAGATCATCAAGGAAGATGAAAGTGGAACGACTTTCAAAATCTGTGTTCAGCTGAACTTCGAATTAGAGAGAATGATTCTTGGAATGGGAGAGTTTATCAAAGTTCTGACCCCTAGAAAATTAAAACAAAGAATTGCTAAAAGCCTGAAGCTGGCCAGTGAAAATTATACTTCTGATCAATCTGAAAATTAATAACCATGTAAATTAATATCCTCTGTTCTTTGTAATGTCACTTTTTTGCCCATTTTCTTTTGAATCACCCGGAAATGTTGAAGTTCATCATCCGTTAAAATCGAAATGGCAGTTCCTTTTTCGCCTGCACGGCCAGTTCTTCCTATTCTGTGGATGTAATCCAAAGGCGAACGAGGCAATTCGTAATTGATGACACAGGGCAAGGATCCAATGTGGATTCCACGGCCGATCAGATCTGTGGCCACTAGAATTTGTGCCCCGTTGACTTTAAATTCTTCCAGATTATTTCTTCGTGCACCCTGCGATTTCTGGCTGTGAATGGCAACTGCTTTTATTTTATTTTTCTTCAGCTTTTCAACCAGATTATCTGCAGACCTTGTAGAAGAAACGAAAATCAATGCTTTTTCAACTTTCTTTTCTTTGATCAGGTATCTTAGAAACGGACCTTTGTTTTCGGGAGAAACGTGATAGGCCAATTGCTCGATATTATCGATTTCAACCTCTTCTTTTTTGATCTCAATAATTGTAGGATTGATGGAAAGACGTTCTTTCATCTCAGTAACTTTATCATTTAAAGTCGCAGAAAATAAAGTCGTCTGTTTTGCAACGGGCATCATCGCAAAGAGATTATTCATTTCTTCACCAAAACCTAACTGAAACATTTTATCGGCTTCATCGATCACCAAATGCTGAATTCCGGAAATGCTCAATGCATTATGGTCGATCAGATCCAGTAAACGACCGGGCGTTGCAATAAGAACTTCCACACCGAATAGTCCTTTCATCTGTGGATTGATAGAAACACCGCCATAAACAGCCATTGTACGGATATCACGCTTCAGATTATCTGTAAATGCTCTGAAAACTTCATCGATCTGTATCGCCAATTCTCTTGTAGGAACCAATATCAAAACCTGTACGTTACGGTCCTTCTTAACTTCCGTGTTTTGTAGTTTTTCTAAAATAGGCATTATAAAACAAGCCGTTTTTCCCGAACCTGTCTGTGCAATTCCCATAAGGTCTTTGCCCTTCAAAATAACCGGAACGGCCTGCTCCTGGATAGGGAAAGGTTTTAAGTAGCCCAATTTTTTAACAGAGCGGATAATATTGTGTGATAATCCCAACGATTCAAATGACATAAAACTAATTTACGGCAAAGATAAGTGATTGGTTTTGGTTCTGTTCTAAACTTGATGTGATATTAAGGTTTAAAATTTCTTCAAGGTAATTATTGTCAAAGATAGGAGAGTATCAAAATGGCGCATTTCTTGTAATTATCTTAAAAATTTAAAGATATGAAATCAAGATTGTTAAGAATGGCATTGACCTGGATTGCGCCTTTTGTTATCGGATATATCGTAAACAAGATAGAAGAAAGGACGAATAAAAATAAAGTTAAGAAAACGATAAAAGCATGATCCAATGACCACTGAATTTCAGTGGTTTCATTTTTTAATAATTTATTTAAAAAGAAAATCGGAATTTCAATTTTTGTCAAAAAAATATCAATTTGGCTTAAGTTTTGAATTTTCAGCACAAATAAATAAATTATGAGAAAATATATCAATATTATTCCATTATTCCTAATGTTAGGATTATTAACAAGCTGCGAAGCAGTGGAAACTATCTTTAAAGCCGGAATGTGGTGGGGAATTATCCTCGTAGTCGGTGTTATCGGTTTAGTAATGTGGCTTCTATCAAGGGGTAAAAACTAAAAAGGCGGGAACAATTCCCGCTTTTGCTTTTTTATAAAGTTAATCTTAAAGATTTTCCAAAGTCTGACTAAGGTCATTATAACCACCACCGTTGTAAACGTTTTCAAATCCTTGAGATCTGTAAAAATCTGTAGCTTTTCCGGAACGGTTCCCAGATCTGCAGAAGAATATTACATTTCCATCCAAAGCTCTGATTTCATCGATGTGAGCTTCGATATCGCCCAAAGGAATATTGTTAGCTTCTGCGATACTTCCATCCATTTCCAGCTCCAAAGGTTCACGAACATCGATCAGATGATAATTTCCCGCTCTCAATACGTCTTCTATTGCCATAAATTTAAATTTTTACTGTTTTAATTATAACAAAACTACAATATAAATTTCAAATTTCCATACAAAATCCTTAGCCTTAGAAATGAATTCTGAACGAAATTGATTAAATGTCTTAATTTCGCAAAATATTTATGAATCCTAAAGAAAGACACACGCAACTTATCAAAACCAAAGCTTCTGCATTTGGGTTTCAGTCGTGTGGGATTTCAAAGGCAGATTTTTTGGAGGAAGAAGCTTCCCATCTCGAAAATTGGTTGAGAAACAATCATCACGGCGAGATGAAATACATGGAAAACCATTTCGATAAACGTCTTGACCCGAGATTGCTTGTTGAAGGTTCTAGATCTGTGATTTCTTTGAGTTATAATTATTTTCCGGAGGAAAAACTTCAGAACGATAATTTCAAATTGGCAAAATATGCTTACGGAGAAGATTATCATGATGTTATCAAAGAAAAACTGAGAACGCTGGTTGCAGAACTTCAGGAAGAAATAGGAGAGTTCTCATGCCGTGTTTTTGTAGATTCGGCGCCGGTTTTGGAAAAGGCTTGGGCTAAGAAATCCGGAATTGGCTGGGTTGGGAAAAATTCTAATCTGATCACCAAAAAATACGGTTCTTTTTATTTTCTGGCTGAGATTATCTGTGATTTGGATCTGGTCGAAGATTCTCCTGTTACAGACCATTGCGGAAGCTGTACCAAATGTATCGATGCGTGTCCGACTCAAGCGATCATTTCTGATAAGATCATCGACGGAAGCAAGTGCATCTCTTATGCAACCATCGAGCTGAAAGACCAGATTCCTGACTTTTTCAAAGACAAAATGGACGATTGGATGTTCGGATGCGATGTCTGCCAGGATGTTTGTCCTTGGAATCGTTTTTCGACTCCTACTTTGGAAGAGAAATTTCAGCCGAATTCTCAACTTAAAAATTTCACAAAACAAGAGTGGAAAGACATTACCCAAGAAGTTTTTTCCTCGGTTTTCAAAAAATCCGCAGTTAAACGGACAAAGTTTGCAGGACTAAAACGGAATCTCGATTTCTTGTCAGAATAAAATCCCGTTTATCGAGTTATTTTCTCTTTTGAACTCTCTTCGGTGCAACTTTTACTCTAATTTTTAATCTTTTGTTGGATTGGCGTTTTTTCGGCATATATTAATGATTTTTCGTTATTAAATTTCAAAATAAATTTCCATAAATCCAAGAAAAATTAAAAAAAATTAACATATCTATTTTGCTTCAAAAATTTTATTATCTTTATTGTTCTCTACGATTCGTAAAAACAACCGAATGAAAAAAATGCTGCTAATAATCATAAAAATAACCGGCTTCATTATTGGAGTCGTTTTTTTGTATATCATTTTGGGATTATTGATTCCTTATATTCCTGTAAAGGCTGAAAAAACTAACGAACCAAAAACAATAGAATTGTTCATCTTGACCAATGGTGTACACACAGATTTGGTGCTTCCTGTCAAAACAAAATATGTTGATTGGAGTGAGAAATTACCATTCGAAAATATAAGAGGGAAACAGACGGATTTCAATTATATCTCTTTCGGTTGGGGTGATAAAGGTTTCTATCTTGACACACCAACCTGGGCTGACCTCAAATTTTCAACGGCTTTCGAAGCTGCTTTTTGGCTAAGCGATTCTGCGATGCACTGCACTTATTACAAACAAATGAAAGTAGGAGATGATTGTAAAAAAATGATGCTGACGGAAAAGCAATATCAGAATCTTATAAAATTCATAGATGATAGATTTGATAAAGATGCTTCCGGAAGATATATTCTGATAAAAACGGATGCCGTTTATGGGAATAACGATGCTTTTTATGATGCAAAAGGCAGCTACAATTTCACTTACACTTGCAATACTTGGGCAAATAACGGTTTGAAAGTCGCAGGACAAAAAGCGGCGCTTTGGACACCTTCGGATTTCGGGATTTTTCAACATTATAAATAATATATTTCGAGCGGACATCTTGGGCTATTCAGGGGTTTCGTCTTGTCAAAAATTAAAAATTTCTGACAAGACCGCTCGTTTCACTCGCGCCCTTACTATCCCGGCCGCGGATTTGCCATAAATTTCAATTTTAGACATAGAAAAACATTCTCAAAATCACATAATTTCATTAAATTTGCCAACCACAAAAAGCTTCAAACAAGCAAAATTAAATTATGACTTCACAAGAGATAAGACAGCAATTTTTAGATTTTTTCAAAAGCAAAGAACATTTGATTGTTCCTTCTGCGCCAATTGTTCTGAAAGATGACCCGACGCTGATGTTTTCCAACTCCGGAATGACGCAGTTCAAAGATTATTTTTTAGGATACAAAGAACCTAAAGCATCAAGAATTGCCGATACTCAAAAATGTTTGAGAGTTTCCGGGAAGCATAATGATCTGGACGACGTTGGGCGTGATACGTATCATCATACAATGTTTGAGATGTTGGGTAACTGGTCTTTTGGTGATTATTTCAAAAAAGAAGCGATCTCGTGGGCTTGGGAATTGTTGACGGAAGTTTACGGAATTCCTAAAGAAAATCTTTACGTAACTATTTTTGAAGGCGACGAAAAAGAAAATCTGGAAAGGGACAACGAAGCTTACAACTACTGGAAAGAATACATTTCTGAAGACAGAATCATCAACGGAAACAAGAAGGACAATTTCTGGGAAATGGGCGCAAGCGGACCTTGCGGACCTTGTTCCGAGATTCATGTTGACCTGAGAAGTGAAGAAGAAAAAGCGAAAGTTTCCGGACTTGAATTAGTGAATAATGACCATCCTCAGGTTGTGGAAATCTGGAATCTTGTTTTTATGCAGTTCAACAGAAAAGCAGACGGTACTCTGGAAAATCTTCCTGCAAAACACATCGATACCGGAATGGGATTTGAACGTCTTTGTATGGCTTTACAACAGAAAGAATCCAATTACGATACAGATGTTTTCACGCCTTTAATTGCTAAAGTTGAGGAACTTTCAGGAAAAAAATATACAGGAATTTTAACAGATGAAAAAGACATCGCAATACGTGTAGTGGTGGACCACATCAGAGCTGTTTCTTTTGCTATTGCTGACGGACAATTACCTTCCAACGGGGGAGCTGGTTACGTTATCAGAAGAATTTTAAGAAGAGGAATCTCTTATGCTTACAGATTTTTGGACAGAAAAGAGCCTTTCCTTTATCAGTTGGTGGGTGTTCTTCAGGAACAGATGGGGAAATTCTTCCCAGAATTGGAGAAACAGGGAACTTTGGTTACTGAAGTAATTAAAAGTGAGGAAGAATCTTTCCTTAGAACCATTGAGACAGGATTAATCAGAGTTGAAAAATTAATTCAGCAGACCATTTATGAAGGTAAAAAAGTATTGCCAACAGAAGAAGTTTTTGAATTGTACGATACGTACGGTTTTCCTGATGATTTAACAAGGATTATTGCGGAAGAAAAAGGTTTAACTATTGACGAAACAGGATTTGAACAGGCTTTAAATAAACAAAAACAACGTTCAAAAGCAGATTCTGCACAGAAAGTTTATGATTGGGTAACTTTGGAAGAAAAGCCGGAAAACTTTGTTGGATACGACAAAATCGAGTCAGAAACTTACATTACAAGATACAGAAAAGTAGAAAATAAAGACGGCGAATTTTATCAGGTCGTGTTGAGCGAATCTCCTTTCTATCCGGAAGGTGGTGGACAAATAGGTGATAAAGGAACACTTGAAAATGCAACCGAAAGCTTTGAAGTTTTAGAAACTAAAAAAGAAAACGGATTGATTATTTCTTTGATCAATGGACTTCCGAAAGATGCAGGCGCTATTTTCTATGCTAAAGTCAATGCAGCCGACAGAAAAAATTCCCAAGCCAATCACTCTGTAACACATTTGTTGCACGAGGCTTTGAGAGACGTTTTGGGAACTCACGTGGAGCAAAAAGGTTCTTACGTTGGTCCCGATTATCTTCGTTTCGATTTCTCTCATTTCAGTAAAATGACAGATGAAGAATTGAAGCTGGTTGAAGATAAAGTGAATGCCAAAATCAAGGAAAGTATTGCGTTACAGGAATTCAGAAGCATTCCGATCCAGGAAGCTCTTGATAGAGGAGCGATGGCTCTGTTTGGCGAAAAGTACGGCGACAATGTGAGAATGATTCAGTTTGGGACGTCAATGGAACTTTGTGGTGGAACCCATGTAAAAAATACCAGTGAGATCGGTCATTTCAAGATCGTTTCCGAAAGTTCTGCTGCAGCAGGAATCAGAAGGATCGAAGCAATTTCCGGAGATAAATCTGCTGAATATTTCAAAAATCTTGAAAAACAGATTACAGAACTTTCCCAACTGTTGAAATCAAAAGATATTGTAAAATCTATTGAGAAATTAATCGAAGAAAATACTTCACTGAAATCTGAAGTGGAAGCGTTCAAAAAAGAGAAAGCAAAAGGTGAAATCGGCGACTGGAAAAACGCTTATAAGCACAAAGGCGACAAGCAACTTTTAGTGAAGAAAACTTCTCTTGACGCAGGTTCTGTAAAAGACATTGTATTCCAGTTAAAAAGAGAGATCCCGACTTCGGTAACGGTCATCCTATCTGACAATGACGGAAAACCAATGATTACGGTTGGTGTTTCCGATGATTTGGCTTCTAGTTATCAGGCCGGAACGATTGTAAAAGATCTGGCTAGAGAAATCCAAGGCGGTGGCGGCGGAAATCCGGGCTTCGCAACAGCAGGAGGAAAAAATATTGATGGTCTGGAAAATGCTTATCAGAAAGCTTTAGAATTATAAAAATAAATAATAAAAACAAAACTCCCAGATATTTGGGAGTTTTTTTATTTGAAATTATTGATTAAAATTTTTCGGAGAATAAAAAAAGAGAAACCGTTTTTTTGCCATTTCGAAATCACTCCAACTATCGCAGTCTATTTCGTAGCCTACCACTCCGGATGTTGGAAGATTCACAATCTCGTCTGTTAGGGAGTTTGCAAAATTTGAGATTCCGTTATTATGCGAAAATAATGCAACGGAATTGATGGAATCATCTAAACCGTATATTAAATTTTCGAAATTAGCTTCTCTTGGATTATATAATGTTGCATCTGTTGAATAGGATCTTTGAAAAACTTTGGAAAATAATTCACAAGTATGAAGGGCACGTTTCGCAGGACTCGATATAAATGACTCGATATCTACTGATCTTTCTTTTAAATAATTGCCCATTTTTGTAGCATTTATTATACCCAAATCAGTCAAAGGACGATCAAAGTCTTCGATATCTTCTGGCCAATCACTCTTGGAATGTCTTACGAGTAAAAGTGTTTTCATTCAGAAATAATTAATATTGAATTAAAATTAGAGAATATTTTTGATACTTTGATATGTTTTTTTTATAAAAATTTCTGAAGAATGATAAAAAACATATGCAATAGACTTTTGTATTGGTATCAGGCAATCACATTACTGAATTCCTTTCTGTACTGGGAAGGGCTTTTTTTTGTGTATTCTTTAAAGGTCTTATTGAAGTAACTAAAATTATTGAATCCACTGTCAAAACAGACTTCCGTAATACTCATCGGTTGTTCTGCCAAAAGTTTTAAGGAATGTGTGATTCTATATTCATTCACAAATTGAGTGAACGTTTTATTCGTGATTTTCTTGAAATATCTACAAAAAGAAGGGACTGTCATATTGGATAATTCTGCAACCGTTTCCAAAGCGATCTGCTCCTTGAAGTTGTCTTTCACATAATTGAAAATCACGCTGATCCGGTCATTGTCTTCTTTTTGGGTCTGCAGGTAATATTTTGAAGCATTCATGATTTTATAGTCTTGCGTTTGAGAAAGTTCGTCAAGGATCTCAACCAGGATCATCAATTTGGTCAAGGATGAAGCTTCTGTCAAAGCATCGATTCTTGACTTCAAAGCTTTTTTCACGCGCTCGCCATAGACAATCCCGCTTTTTGCTTTTTCCAATAATGATGAAATTCGTATCATTTCCGGTGCTTTCCAAAATTGCGGACCCAGAAAATCCATTGAAAACTGTATCACAACTTCATATTCGTTTTTGGTATTTTCATTCGTCATCCCACAATGCGGAAGATTGCTTCCGATGAGAATCAAATCACCGTCTGTGAAGTAAGAAATGTTGCTCCCGATCTGCCTCTTGCCCGAACCTCCAAAGACAAATATCAATTCAATCTCGGGATGATAATGCCAGAAATTGGTCTTGATATTTTCATTCCTAGAATATCTTAAACAAGTAAAACTGCTACCGATATCGGGACTTACGGACTCTAGAACAGGATTGTAATGCTTCATAATACAAAGTTATTGAATATGTTTTAAATTACCTTATTTTATTAATTAATATTTAGTTAATGTTAATATAGCACATATAAATGAAAATTGTATTGTATTATTTAAGACTTATCCATTATACATTTGCATAGTAAAACAATTAAAAAGAAATTATTATGAAAGGTATATTAAAATTTGGTTTTCTTGTAGCAAGTATATTCATCTCTACAAGTATGATGGCTAAGGATAAAGATTTTTCTGTAGCTATTGGTGAAGTTAGTCAGAAAACTTTACATTTCGAAGTTTCGAATGCGAAAAACGTTTCCCTATACGTTTATAATAGTGACAGAAACGAAATTTTTTCTGAAACACTTAAAAATGATAATGTTGAGAAATCCTACAATATGAGCGGAATTGCTTCCGGAACTTACTTCCTGGTTGCAGAATCTGAGGCTAAAATTGAAAAATATAAAATTGTAGTTGATGGTGAAAATGTTACCATGGAAAAATCTCCTGTCTCTGCGATTTCTAAACCAGAATACATCATCAACAAAAACGTAGTTAAGTTACAAATGTCCAACGTGATCGGCGATGTGAAAGTTTCTGTCTTCGATACAGCAAACAACACTTATTACAGTAAAAATAACGTTGCAAAAAATGGATCGATCGATTTGACTTTCGATTTGAATCCTGCAAATCCTGAAACTTATATCATCAACGTTGAAAAAGATGGCGATAGTTTCAGCAGAATGATTTCTCTAAAATAGTTTCTCGAAACTAAGGTTATATATATTATTTTCTAAAAGCTTCACATTACGTGAAGCTTTTTTATTTTGCAAAGTCAAAAGCCCGATCAGAAAAATGGAGCTTTTTGCTTTATAATACTTCTTTGATGTGCTTGTAGTTGCTCGAGATTGTATCTGCCACTTCTTTGAAATTGCCGTCCAGCATCATTCTGGTCATCGCAATGCCCATTCCTTTCATCTGTTCCCAACCAACTTTTGGCGGCATTGCCAATGCATTTGGATCTGTGAAAATATTCACGAGGACAGAACCTTTAGTTTGTAAAGCCTCATCAATCGCTTCTTCCACTTTTTGCGGGTCAGTTACATTGATTCCTTTGATTCCGAAAGCATGAGCCAATAATCCAAAATCTGGATTCACCATATCGGTTTCGTTGTCCGGAATTCCGTTCACTTCCATTTCCAGTTTTACCATTCCGAGAGAGCGGTTGTTGAAAACAATTATTTTTATAGGAAGGTCATATTGTTTAATAGTTGCAATATCACCTAATAACATAGACAGTCCACCGTCTCCACAAAGCGCAATAACTTGTTTGTCCGGATTGGATAATTGTGCCCCAATAGCCATTGGCATAGCATTCGCCATTGTTCCGTGACTAAAGGATCCAAGAAGTTTTCTCTCGCCAGTCGCTTCCAGATATCTTGCTCCCCAAACGCAGCACATTCCGGTGTCTACTGTAAATATCGTATCTCTATCGGCCTTCAGATTTACTGTTTCTGCAACAAACTCTGGGGAAATATGATTCTCTTTGCCCTTATCGTCAACGTACGATCTAAGGTTGTTTTTTACCTTTTGATAGAATTCTAATTGATTATCAAGAAAATGTCTGTCATCATTAATTTTAATTAGAGGCAAAAGACTTGTCAATGAATCTTTTATTTTTCCGGCAAAACCTCTTGTCAATTGTGCTCTTCGTCCCAAGCGTTCAGGTTTCTCATCGATTTGAATGATTACTTTATCGACAGGCATAAATTTCACGTAAGGAAAATCGGTTCCGAGTAATAAAATAATATCAGCCTCGTGCATCGCTTTGAAAGCAGAAGGTAAGCCTAGGAGTCCAGTCATCCCAACTTCGTAAGGATTATTGTACTGGATTCCCATCTTCCCCCGGAAAGAATATCCGATCGGCGCTTTCAGTTTTTCTGCCAGGGCAATAACTTCTTCATGAGCCTCGGAAGCGCCAATTCCACAATAGATCGCCACTTTTTTTCCTGAATTAAGATGATTAGCGATCCAATTGATCTCTTCTTCTGCGGGAATAATTCTTGGATTGGTTTTAAAAACGAGGTCAGAACTGATATTTTCCACAGACCTGGCTTCAAAAAGATCGCCGGGCATTCCTAAAACTGCCACGCCTTTTTGAGAAATGGCATGTTGTAAAGCGGCTTGTAACATTCTGGGTGCTTGTTCTGGCGTATTTGCTATTTGATTATAAACAGAACAGTCATCAAATAATTTGATCGTATTGGTTTCCTGAAAATAAGATGTTCCAAATTCCGAACTTTCGCAAGTGGATGCAATCGCTAGAACTGGAACATTACCTCTGTTGGCTTCATAAAGTCCGTTGATGAGGTGAACGTGACCAGGACCGGAACTTCCTGCACAAACAGCAAGACCTTCCAACTCTGCCTCTGCAGCTGCCGCAAATGCACCAACTTCCTCGTGTCTTACATGGATCCATCTGATAGAACCTTCACGTTTTATAGCATCATTTAAAAAATTAAGGCTGTCACCAGTGACAGCATATATGCGTTTTATTCCTGTTTTAACAAGGATTTCGACAAATTGGTCAGCAATATTTTTTGACATGGTATTATAAATTTAATGATAGCAAAATTTACAAAAAATATTTCAAGCAATTGTTTTTACGACTAATAATTAAATGTTAATTAAATCAATGAAAATGCTTCGGAAATGCTTCTTTTGGGGTTTGCTTCAAGATATTAAGAAGAAGCCAAGACTTCAGAAAACCGTAGCCGTAAGAGAACATCTGGATATAAGTAGAAATGATTGCCATTCCGGCAATGCTTATATTTCTCGTAACCATTAAAGCGTGGAAGAGTACCAGAAACGTATAAAGTCCATACAAGGCGAGAATCAATCCATTCCCCCAAACAAAATAATGAATAATTCCTACCAAATATCCCAGCAAAAATAAGCTTGGAAACCAAAATGTCGGCTTTACATATTTTGGATGTCTTTGATTAAGAATTGGTCGCGCACAACCGAATTGGTAAACCTGTTTTGAGAATTTTCCAAAATCGGTTCTTCGTTTGTGATAAACACCGATATTATCATAGAATTTTGTGGTGTAGCCATTTTCCCAAAGCGTCATCGATAAATCCGGGTCTTCACCAATTCTCATTTCAGAGAAACCGCCGACCTTCAGGAAAATTTCTTTATTGACACCCATATTGAAACTTCTCGGCTGAAATTTCGTAACTGCATTTTTATTTCCACGGATTCCGCCGGTTGTAAAAACCGAGGTCATAGAATAGGAGATTGCTTTCTGCATCAGATTGAAACCTTTATGCGCTTTATCGGCTCCACCAAAAGCATCTGTTGGATTTTCCGTGAGACTTTTTTTGATATTTTCGATGTAATCTGTCTCTACGATCACATCAGAATCTACAAAAACAAGCCAATCATTTTTTGCCCGTTTGGCTCCGTAATTTCGACTCAGTCCGGGTCCGGAATTGTCTTTTCTGAAAAACTGAATATCCAATTGTTCTTGAAATAATTCAACCGTTGGGAGAAGCTTAATGATAGAACCATCGTCCACGACAATCACTTCAAAATTCTTATCCGTTTGACGTGATAGTGAATTCAGAAGTTCGAATAATTCGTCTTTTCTGTTGAAGATTGCGATGATGATGGATATTGTTGTCATTTTAAACTTTTGAAATGCTTTCTAGCTTCTTTATCATTATCCTTTTTCCCAATTCCATCGGAAGAAAGGAGACTTAAAAAATCAAAAAATAATTCGATCAAATCCCAGATCATTCTTCTTTATTTATATATTTCCCTTTCTTAGAACCATCATACATCTCATATTGTAAGAATCTTGTTTCCAATTTTCCGTTGAATAACTTGATTTTTCTTGAAGGTCTGAGCCCAATTTTCTTAGGCGCATCTAAGTCAGCAGAAATCAGCCAAGCTAAAGTATTTGGATAATGTTGTTTGAAAGTATCACCGATCTTTTTGTAGAAATCATCGTCATTAATAGAAATCCTTTCATCATAAGGCGGATTGAAAACCATTAACAATGGAAACATATCTTTTTCAGAATCGAAGAAGTTTTGTTTTTTTACTTCGATGATATCTTCCATTTCAGCCGATTCGATGTTAGTTCTCGCAGCGTCCAAAGCATCGTAATTGATATCATAACCAACAATTTTCCCAGTGAATTCTTTCACACGATTCAAGCGTACTTCTTTGATGGTTTTGAATAATTCTGAATCATAATTTTTCCAATTCTGAAAAGCAAAATTTCTTCGAAAAGTCTGAGCCGGTAAATCCATTGCGATCATCGCCGCTTCAATCAATAATGTTCCGGAACCGCACATGGGGTCAAGGAAGTTTCCTTTTCCGTCCCAACCGGCGAGTTGTAGCATTCCACTTGCAAGAACTTCGTTAATTGGTGCAACCGTTTGTTCTTTTCTGTAACCACGTTTGAAAAGTGCATCACCGGAGCTGTCAAGAGAAATCGAAACTAATTCTCTGTCAATATGAAGATGAAATTTGATGTCCGGATTATCCTTATTTACACTCGGTCTGATTTTATATTTTTCCTGAAAATAATCGACAATTGCATCTTTCATTTTCAAGGTCATAAACTGAGAATGATTGAACCTCTCGGAATTTACAGTCGCGTCAATTGCGAAAGACTGATGTTTTTCCAAAAACTGGTCCCACTCAAATTTGAATAGTTTGTCATAGAATTTACTCTCGTTAAAAGCTTTGAATTCCATTATCGGAACCAAAATTTTAAGAGCTGTTCTGCAGGAATAATTGAGTTTATAAAGAAAACCAAGGTCGCCTTCGCAAGTTACCGCACGGTTTTTAGCTTCAACATTTTTACCTCCCAATTTCTTAACTTCCTCAGCCAAAACCTGTTCTAGTCCGAAGAAGGTTTTGATTTGTATTTGCAGATTATCTGTATTCATAGCGCAAAAATATGGATTTTAGTTATTGGTTGTTAGTTTATAGTTGATAGAAATTATCATAACTTATAAAAACCATCAACAAACAACTATCAACGGTCAGCCAAAAATCACTATTTTTGCAAGATGCAATGGTTCGAAGAATGGTTTGATACACCATATTATCATATTCTCTACAAAAATCACGATTACAAGGAAGCCGAGGATTTTCTTAATCTCTTGACTGATTTTCTGAAACTAGAAAAAAACTCCAAAATAATTGATCTGGCCTGTGGAAAAGGCAGACATTCGATTTATCTCAACAAATTAGGTTATGATGTTCTCGGTTTGGACTTGTCGGAACAAAGTATCAATTTTGATAAACAATTCGAATCCGAATCGTTGAAGTTCCGAGTTCACGATATGAGAAATAAGATAGAGAATGAAGCTGTCGATGCGGTTTTCAATCTTTTCACAAGCTTTGGATATTTCGAAACAGAAGAAGAAGACAAAAGTGTTTTCCGTTCTGTTTCCGAGGTTTTGAAAGACGACGGTTATTTTGTTCTCGACTTCCTGAATGCAGAATATGTAAGAAAAGTGATCACGCCACAAATGTCTATCGAAAGGGAAAATATCGTTTTCAGTATCAAAAAACATATTGAAGGCGAATATATTATGAAAGAAATAGATTTCGAGGCGGATGATAAAAAACATCATTTTTTTGAGCGTGTAAAACTGACTTCTCCGGAGAAAATCCTGAACTTTGCAAAAGAATTCGGTTTTGAATTAATCAAGCGTTGGGGCGATTATCAACTGAATGATTTTGATGAAAAGAATTCCCAAAGATGTATTAATTTGTTTAGAAAGAAATAAGAATCAAGTTTTAAAATGATCATACTTCTACTGATATTAAGTGTTTTGATTGGTGTTTTTCTCGGAAAATATTTTGGGAGTAAACAGCAATTCGCAAAAAATCTTCTCATTCTAAGTGCCGGTTTTCTGATAACGATTTGCTTAAATGAAGTTTTTCCGGAAGTTTATCATTCAGAAGATCATAATATCGGGATCTTTGTGATTCTGGGTGTTTTGATCCAGATGTTGCTGGAAAGTCTTACAAAAGGCTTTGAACACGGACATCTTCATCATCATTCAGACGAACATTCTATCATTCCTGTTGCCTTGATCATTGGACTTTTTGTTCACGCTTTTATAGAAGGAATTCCTTTGTCACACGAGAAAGAGACCTTGTCACCTTATCTTTTGGGAATTTTGTTCCATAACATTCCTATTTCATTTGTTTTGGGAAGTTTCCTGGCTCACAGCAAAAATTTCTCTACCAAATTCTGGCTGATTGTTTTGGTCTTTGCTTTGGCCTCGCCTTTGGGAATGTTACTTGGAAAATATTTTGATGAGAATTTGAAAATTTATTTCTTGGCTGTTGTTGGCGGAATTTTTCTTCATATCTCATCGGTTATTATTTTCGAAAGTAATAAGAATCACAAGATGGATTGGACAAAGATCATCCTTGTTGTTTGTGGAATTGCATTGGCTTTAGGTGGACATCTTTTTCATCATCATCAATAGAATTTTGAAACCACAAAAACACACAAAAGAAAATATCACTGAAATTTATTTTAATTTCAATCATCAGTTAGATTAGTGAAACCTGTGAGAGATTAAAAAAGTAATTTTATGACTTTTGTGGTGAATAAAAAATAATATTTGTTTTCTAGTTCGACAGGAAAATCATAATTTTACTCAAATCGATTTTATGGGATTTTTAAATCAATTATTTGGTAAAAAAGAAGAGCAGGACCAGGGAAGAAGTCTTTGGAAAAAATTGGAATCAGAAAAAGACCTAGACTCTGCTGTTGAGAGATCTTCACAGCAAAAAGTCTTGATTTTCAAACATTCTACACGTTGTTTCATCAGTAAAACCGTACTAAAGAATTTTGAGAAACAAATGCAGGATTCTGACAAAGATTATGCTTATTATTTCTTAGATTTGTTAGCCAATCGACCAATTTCCAATGAAATAGAATCTAGGTTTGATGTTACTCATCAAAGTCCGCAGTTAATTGTGCTGGAGAAGGGAAAAGTGATTCACAATGCGTCTCATCAGAGCATCGATTTGGAAACAGTTTAATTTAATTTTTTAAAGATTTTTCCGTTATTTTATTATGGTTCATCAAAACTTTAGTAATCATCTCTCTCAAATATTAGGCGTTCCTATTAATAGTATTGAATTCTGTTCTTCTTTTTATGAAGTAAGAGAAGTCAAAAAAAATGAAATTATACTGAGGGAAGGAGAGGTTTCTGATTCAACTTTTTTTGTTGAAAAAGGACTATTGAGAATGTATTCTATTGATAAGGCTGGAAAAGAGCACGTGATCCAATTCGCACCAGAAGGTTGGATCATTTCTGATACGACCAGCCAGTTACTGAACGAAAAATCCAGATTTTATATCGAGGCAATTGAAGAGAGTACGATTGTTATTACAAGGGATGGTTTTTTTGAACATCTTGCTAAAGAATATCCAGAAGTTGCTGAGAAGAACCAAAGATTGATGTTCAATCATATCAAGAATCTTCAAAATCGTGTGAATGCACTGATCAGTACAACTGCTGAAGAACGCTACTTGGAATTTCTTAAAAAATATCCCAACCTGATGCTGCGCGCGCCGCAATGGATGGTTGCTTCGTATCTTGGGATCACACCAGAGAGTCTGAGCCGAGTAAGAAAAGAATTGGCGAAGAAAAAATTTGAGATCTAATATTTTGAATAGATTTTTATTATTAATTCTCTTTTCAATTTTCAGTTTCGGACAAAATCAATTAAAAGAAAACCTCGGTCATAAAACATTTTCTGCTAAAGTCATCGGGATAACGGACGGCGATACGATGGAAATTCTTTACAAGAAAATGCCAATCAAAATCCGTCTCGCTCACATCGATTCTCCTGAGAAAAGAGGAACCCAACCTTTTGGTAACAACGCCAAAAAGGCTTTATCCGATCTTTGTTTTGGAAAAATGGTTACGATAAAAGCGGAAAAATACGACCGATATAAACGGTTGATCGCAGTTGTCATAAACGATAAAGGTCAAAATGTGAATAAACAAATGCTGAAGCTAGGAATGGCCTGGCATTATGTAAAATATTCCAAAGATGCCGACTATGCAAAACTGGAAAACGAAGCCCGAAAAAATAGAGTGGGACTCTGGCAAGATAAAAATCCGATTGCACCGTGGCTTTGGCGAGAAAAAAAGAAAAAATGAATCACGAAATTTTAAAGGCAAATACCTCCGATATTCCGGAGTTGTGTCAAATGATGAAAGATTTCTATGCGATTGACCTTTATCCGTTTGATGAAAAAATAACGACTGATAATTTTGTGAGATTCATCAATAGTGATAATTATGGTGAATGCTTCAAAATTGTTTTTGAGGAACAAATTGCTGGTTATATTATTCTTACTAAATATTTTAGCTTTGAGTTTGGTGGAGAGATTTTATTTTTAGACGAATTGTTTGTGAAACCAGAATATCAAGGGAAATCTCTTGGTAAAAAGGCTTTGGAATTTGTGAAAGATTATTCGGTGGAGAATAACTACAAAGTTGTGCTTCTGGAAATAGAAAATCACAATGACAAAGCTAAAAAACTCTATGAGCATTATGGTTTCCAAAATCATAAAAGGAGTTTGATGATTCTTAAGAATTAAAAAAATACTAAAATTTATAATTATCAGTTTTACAATAATATTTAGGGTCACAGCCAGTAAGTTCACAACCCCCGAAATAATATTTCTTTTTATTTTTCTTCATAAATCTTCCTGTTGTTAATCCATAAAATATAGGTAAAACCTTTTTATCACTTTTACAAATTGGACAAACTAAGCTTTTATTTTCTCTAAAACTACAGTTAACGGTATCATTAGTTTTCTTTTGAGAAAAAACCATTAATGATGCTATTGCAAAAAACAAAAAGAACATCCGTTTCATATTCTAATAGCTAGGGTTTAGTTTTATTAATTATCATTCCTTATAAATTAACCTGAATTCGGGATAAGAGAAGTTTTATAATATCAATAGAAATGGGCTTTAGCCCATTTTAAAGATTGAAAAGAAGATTAGCTTTAGCTAAAACTTATCATAAATTTCGGCTGAAGCCGTTTTGAATTACAATCTTTACATCGGGCTAAAGCCCGAGGCTATTGATAATGCATTTGTATTTGATATACAATTATTTAAATAAATTCCTTATCCCGAATTCAGGTTAAATTAAATATACTGAGATTCCTGTGGAATGAAAATATTGCGCTTAAAAGTGATTAATTAAAATCAGCAACCGCTTCATACACTTTTTCAAGATAATATTTCTTCTGTTCATCAGTCGCAAAAGAGTAGTTGAAAGAGTTTTTGACCAATGTGATAATATCTTCCTTAGAAAGATCCAGAGCTTCCTGAACGGCTTGGAAGTTAGCATTCATATAACCTCCAAAATAGGCTGGGTCATCAGAATTGACCGTTGCTTTGATGTCTCTGTCCAAGAGTCTTTTCAATGGATGATTGGTCATTACATCTGTATTTCTCAACTCAAGATTAGAAAGTGGGCAAACTGTTAATGCTAGATTTCTTTTCACAATCTCCTGAACCAGATTCTCATCTTCCAGACATCTGTTTCCATGGTCAATTCTTGCAACTTTAAGAATATCGATGGCTTCCCAAATGTATTCAGCGGGACCTTCTTCTCCGGCATGAGCCACTGGAATGTAGCCTTCTTTTACAGAAGCCTCAAATACATTTTTGAATTTTGCTGGAGGATTTCCCATTTCAGAAGAATCCAGACCAACAGAAGTTATCAGGTCTTTGTACGGAAGTGATTGCTTCAAAGTTTCAAAAGCTGATTCTTCGGAAAGATGTCGTAGATAGCTCATGATGAAAAGAGAATTGATTCCCCATTTTTCTTTCGCATCCAATCTTGCCTTTTGTAATCCATTAATAACGGTTTCGAAAGCGATTCCTCTTTCCGTATGGGTTTGTGGGTCAAACATTATCTCTGTATGGATCACATTATTTTCATAACATTTCTGATAGTAAGCCATTGCCAGATCATAGAAATCTTTCTCTTGAATCAAAACGCCGGCTCCGGCATAATAGATGTCCAAAAAATCTTGAAGACAAGAGAACTGATAAGCTTTCTTGACTTCATCGATGGTTTTATATGGAATCTCGATTTGGTTTCTTTGGGCAATTTCGAACATCAATTCTGGTTCAAAACTTCCCTCGATATGTAAATGTAATTCAGCTTTTGGAAGTGCTGCAATAAAATCTTTCATAGTTTTTGATTTATCCAAAAATAAAGAAAAAAGGCTTTAGAAATCTCCTTCCAAAGCCTTTTTAATAAAAATAAACTGTTTATTTGTCTATTGAGCCCATTACTTTTTGAGCGAAGGAATTCAAAGCGTCTTTTTCGCTCATTCCGTTATTTACATTTGCGTGGACTTCCAAAGCTCCGCAAATGTTTGTGATCAGTTCCCCGGTAACGTTCAGGTCTTCTTCAGAAACATTTCGGAATTCTGAAAAACTTTCCAAAACTTCCAAAGTTGCTTCTAGATTTTCTGGCGTTTGGTTTTGATAAAACTGTCTTATGATTGGTAACTTCATATGTCTTTTCTATTGTTTTTTATTGCCATATGTTATCGCCTTATTTTCATTGGTCTTTTTTATAACTTTGATTAATGGCGATTTCATATCAATTCAATTATTTGATATCGTTGAAAAGATTGTTAAGGCTTTCCGCTTGATTGGTCTGAACCTGATTTTTCAAAGCTCCACCCTGGAACACGGCAAACGTTGGCAAGTTGTCAACTGTAGCTAGTTTTCTGCTTTCCGGTAATTTTTCGGCATCAACATAATAGAAAGGGATTGCATCATTTTCTGAAGCCAATTTCTTGAATTTTGGTTTCATGATTCTGCAGTTTCCGCACCAAGTTGCGCCATATTGAACTACTACCTTGTCATTTTCACTTACGATCTGTTGTAAGTTATCTTCTGTTAGTTCTATGTACATAATTTCAATTTTTATAATGTAACAGTGTAGCAATGTAACAATTGATTGAACAAATTGTTACACTGATACATTGCTAAATTGTTAGATTAAAAATTTTAGTTTTTGCTGAAGTATTCTGCAACACCAGTTCTGTTGGCGTTCATTGCCTCTTTACCTTCTTCCCAGTTTGCAGGACAAACTTCTCCATGTTTCTGAACGTGAGAATAGGCATCGATCAATCTAAGATATTCTTTCACATTTCTTCCAAGTGGCATATCATTTACAGACTCGTGGAAGATCTTTCCTGTTTCGTCTATCAAATATGTTGCTCTGTAAGTTACATTAGAACCTGTATAAACTTCATTTCCTTCTTCATCATAATCCAGATCCTGATCTACAATACCAAGGATGTTTGCCAATTGTCTGTGTGTATCTGCAAGGATCGGGTAAGTTACACCTTCGATTCCTCCATTGTCTTTTGGTGTGTTCAACCATGCGAAGTGAACTTCGTTGGTGTCACAAGATGCACCAATTACAACTGTATTTCTTTTTTGAAATTCTGGTAAAGCTTCCTGAAAAGCATGCAGTTCTGTAGGGCAGACAAAAGTGAAATCTTTTGGATACCAGAACAAAATTACTTTCTGTGCATTGTTTACAGCTTCTTCAAACACATTGATCTTAAGATCGTCACCCATTTCGCTCATTGCATCAATCGCAACACTTGGGAATAATTTACCTACTAATGACATAATATTTAAGTTTTAAATTGTTTAAAATTAACAGAAGCGAAATTACAAAGATTTCGTGAATTGAATATTAAAAATCGATTTATAAAATCTATCAAAACAAAAGACTTGAAATTAACAGTGTTATATCAAGGTATTAAGCCTCAAATGATTATTTTAAATCGAGTATTACTTAAGATTTTATTCAAATTTCAAACAATAAATTAACAAATAAAATGAGCAAAATCAGAAAACTTAAATTTTTGAAAATAAAAAAACATCACTGAAAAGTGATGCTTTGATTTTATAATTGATTAGAATCAAAATTGGTCTAAACAATTTTTGATTCTTCTCATTGCTTCTCTCAATTCTGTCTCAGAAGCAGCATAAGAGAAACGGATGCATTCCGGGCTTCCAAAGCTTACACCGCCTACACAACCAACGTGGGCATTTTCCAAAAGGAACATTGCAAAATCGTCTGCATTTTTGATCTCAGTCCCATTCAAAGTTTTTCCTAAGTAATAAGAAATATCAGGGAAGAAGTAAAATGCACTTTTTGGAAGATTACATTTGAAGCCTTTGATGTCTTTCATCAATTCGAAGACCAGATCGCGTCTTTTGTGGAATTCGGTGATCATATATTGCAATTCGGATGGATCCATTTGCAAAGCAGCGATAGAAGCTCTTTGGGCAACTGTGTTGGCACCGCTGGTCATTTGTCCCTGGACTTTGTCACAAGCGCTTGCCAACCAAGCTGGACAAGCAGAATATCCAATTCTCCAACCTGTCATTGCGAAAGCTTTACTCATTCCATTGATAACCGCAGTTTGTTCATAAACTTGTGGAAAACTTGCAATTGAAATGTGTTTTCCCCCATAATTGATGAATTCATAGATCTCATCAGAGATGATCGTGATATCGGGATATTTTGCCATCACGTTTGCGATAGCTTCCAACTCTTCTTTTGTATAATAACTTCCGGAAGGATTGCAGGGAGAGCTGTAAAGCAAAGCCTTCGTTTTTGGTGTAATTGCCTTTTCCAATTGCTCAGCTGTAATTTTGAATTCAGTTTCAATGGAAGTTTCAATAAAAACAGAAGTCCCGCCAACAACTTTTACCATCTCATCATAGCTTACCCAATAAGGTGCCGGAAGGATCACTTCGTCTCCATCATTGATAATTGCCAATAGAACGTTGATTATTGATTGTTTTGCGCCATTTGAAACACAGATCTGTGTTGGTTTATAGTCGAGGTCGTTATCTCTTTTCAGTTTTGCAGAAATAGCTTGTCTGAGCTCTAAAAATCCAGGGACAGGAGAATAGTGGCTGTAATTTTCATTAATAGCATCAAAAGCAGCTTGCTTTATCTTTTGTGGGACATCGAAATCTGGTTCTCCCAAGGTTAAACTTATTACATCGATTCCTGCCGCCTTCATATCGCGTGCTTTGTTGCTCATCACGAAAGTCTGAGAATAACTCAGTCTATTCAGTCTATCCGAAATTTTACTCATGAAACTATATTATAAATTAGATTTAAGGACAAATATAATTTTTTTAGCCAAAAAAAGCGATGATATACATTAAAATTCAATTGGAAAAATTAATAAAAAACCTGATGTTTTATTAAGAAACCCAATGTTTTGCTTTGGTCAAGGTTGTTTATAAAGAAGAATTTTTAACAAACATTTGTTAAATTAAATTATTTTTGATTGAAATTACGTTAGAAATTATAAAAATATAATATGTATAAGAATATTATACTAATAATTAGTTATTTTTGTGGATGAATTTTTAAGGGTTTTGCCAGCGTTAAAAAAATTCGTTTTTAAGTAAAAAACACGATTTACACAAATGAATTATAGATCTGTCCATTATTTTGTTTTAATATTCTTAACGTTCTTCTTCTGTGGATTCCTTGGTGCTGAGGGACTTGACCTGGAGCGGATAGAACAGGAGGTCATTAGGTATAACAGAGAGGGTAATCATAAGCTGTCCCAGAAGAAGCTTGCAGATTATTTACTTTCTGATAATTTGACGAAGGAAGAAGAAGCTAACATTCTTTTTTATATTGCCACAACCTATCGCAGTGTCAATGATCATATGATGTGTCTGGATTATCTCAATCGATCCGAAACTATCGCAAAGACTTTGCCGAAAGATAATTTGTTGAGGATGAAGCTGGATTATGAATATGCTTTTGTTTATTTTGATTTCAATCAATATGATAAATGTAAAGAAGCCATGGCTCATATTGCAGCTCAGAAATATATTAATGCTCATCCGGAGGACGATGCTTATATTCTGATGCAGGAAGGGTTTTTATTTCTGAAGGATAAAAAACTGGAAGAGGCAGAGTTAAAGTATAATGAGGCTTTGAAAATAATGAAAGGGGTTAGTACTTGTAATACACCTGTGGTTTTTGGAAAAATGATCGAATTATATGGTTTGAAGAAGGATGTAAGGAAAGCAGAGAATATTTATGCGGAAAGCATGAAAGTTGCGGAAAGTTGTAATATACTGAAGTATAAGATTTATTCTGCTTCTGAAATGGAGAAGGTATACAAATTGAATGGACGTCTTGATGATGCTTATTCCATTGGGGCTTTGCTGGATACACTTAGAAAAATGGACGATCTGGAGACCAAAGTTGCTGAAATGCACATGATAGATAAAGCGTACGTAGAGAAGGAGCAATTGAAGCATGAGGAGTCTGATCTTTTTGGGGTTATTGTTGTACTTGTTGTTGTGGTTATGGTAGCTGGATTTTTGGTGTTTGCTTTTTACAGGAAAACCAAGAATCTGAAGAAAGATAAATTCATGATCAAAAAAGAGCTGGAGTTGGTGAATCGGGAGCTAAATTATTATTCTCAGAATAATCCCGATTATAATGACGATTCTATAGATCAATATTTGTCTCCGATTGATGTAAAAAAGCTAACAGAGAGGCAAAAAGATCTTTTAAAATTGATGATTGACGGATTGTCGAATAAAGAAATTGCAGAAAAACTTTTCATTACAGAGAGTACGGTAAAATATCATATTAAAAATATTTATAGCTTGTTAGAGCTGAAAGACAGGAAGGATCTTTTCAAGAAAATCAGAAGTTAGCATATAAATACTGAATGAGTACCGTATAAATACCTACAACATTGCCCATACAAAGACTATCCCAAAGGATAGTTTTTTCTTTTTAAATACAAACTAACTGATAGGATAGTTTCTTCTTGTGTTATTATTAATAATATTGCAAAATATTTGGAAAATAAATAATTGTAAAAAATATTATTTGAGACTATTTTGATGGTATTTGATTAGTGCTAACTGCTAGATTCATCAAATTAAATCAAGATAGTTTGAATCAAATTTCTTACCAAATGTTAATTGTATAACACAAAATAGAATTTTAATTTTGCATCCCGAAAATTTATTAATACAGAGATGATAAAAAAACACCTTTCTTTATTATTTATAATATCTTATTTTTTACTGAATGCGCAGACCGATCTTGTAAGATGGGCATTGACTTCTGACGGAAGTGTAAGTTATTCTGCTGGTAAAGTAATTGCAACAGCTGTCGGCACAAGCCAAAATCCAGTTTCCTATAATTCTCAAGGAATGACCGTGACAGGATGGAATAATGGCGATGTAGTACATTACCGCTATTTTGGATTTTCAGTAAGCTCTTCTAATGGGAATCAGGTAAAAATTTCGAATCTGGCTTTTGAGCAGGAAAAGCTGAATCCCGGACCTACACATTATACCATAAGATATTATGTTGCACCAAACAACAGCAGTATCGATGATTATGCCTATATGTATAGTGTAGGTTCTACGATATTGGTGAATAATGAACCTATTGCTGCCAATCCAGTTAAAAACATTCCCTTAAATGTAACACTGACGGGTACCCAAACACTTATCGTACGTTTCTATTCATCTGGAAATAATTGGAATGGCGGTTGGAGAATCAAGGCCAATACTTTGAAGTTGACCGAAGAACAGGCGACTGTACCGGTTGCAAACAATGATTCTTATTCTGTGTATAAAAATACCAGTACGAATCTGGATGTATTGTCCAATGATACTTCAGGTTCGGCCATCACGGGTATTACAATAACCCAACAACCTGCGCACGGAACTGTAACAGCAAACGGAATTACAAATATAACCTACGTACCATCAACAGGTTATGATGGTACAGATTCTTTCAAATACAAAGCTGTGAATGCGACAGGTTCATCAAATGAGGCTACTGTAAGTATCAATGTAATGACAGCTGTACCGGTTGCAAATAATGATTCCTTTACTGCTTACAAAAATAACGAATCGGACTTCAATGTTTTAAGTAATGATACCTCGGTGTTGGCCATCAATGGAGTAACTGTCACCCAACAGCCTGCACACGGAACATTAACAGTAAATGGAACCACAAGTGTAACATATAAGCCGGAAACAGGATATACCGGAACCGATTCCTTTAAATACAGAGCAAGTAATTCTACTGGTTTGTCAAATGAGGCTACTGCCAGCATCAGTGTCATAGAAAATGTAAATACGCCTTTGACAAGATGGAATAATTCCAATTTTACAGCCAGTGTTTATAATACACATATCAACGTTGGGAATATAACATCTACAGTAAACCAGTCATACGTTTCAAATATCAGTATCAGTGGCTATAATGCTTTTCAGACTAGCGGTTGGCCAGATAAAAATGCGGTGACGGTAGATAAGTCAAAATATATCCAGTTCACGATCAGTCCGAAAAATGGTTATAAACTGAATTTGTCTGAGTTCAATTTCTTGTGTATGTCACAAGGAGGAGATGCTAAAATCAAAATAGATTATTCTCTTAGTAGTAGCTTTACAACATTTTTTAATGTTTTGCCGGAAACTATGGTTACAGGAACTGGTCCAAATACGATCTCTCTGACCAATTTCTCAAAACCGATCGCGACAGACGGACAGGTTGTATATCTGAGAGTTTATGTTTATAATACCTGGAATGCCTTTCAGATCCTTTTAAAGAATGGAGATAATATTGGTCCTGCATTTTTCGGAAATGTTGAATTCAGTTCAACGGCACCAATAGCATATGATGATACTGTGGCAAATATTGTTAATAATGATATTGATATCAATGTATTGATCAATGATGATTACAGTAATAAGATCAATTCTTTGACATTTACCCAGCCATCGCACGGAAGCGCAACACTTAATGCTGATAAAAGTATCAATTATGTTCCTGCCAAAGACTACATTGGTGCAGATGCTTTCACATATTTTATTACGAATGAATATGGTGTTTCCAATTCTGCAACGGTAATTATCAATAATGGACCGAATGTTACTGCACCACTTATCAGATGGGATAATACTAATTTTACGGCAACTTCGTTCCAATCATTTATAACTTCTACAACAGTTACGGGTAATGGTGGTACAGGAATAACAGTAGGAGGAGAGACCAACCCTAAAGTTTTTTATGTGGAAACTCAGAGTGGGCAGGACAATACAAATTTCAATTCATCAAGATATATCCAGTTTGTACTAGAGAATAACAGCACAAATAAAACTATTGAGCCAAAAACATTTGATTATTATGCAAGTGGGACGAATAACTCGAAGTATGAAATAAGATACTCCAAAACAGCAGATTTTTCAAGTGGTGTAGTAGTTATGGCTACAGGTAATGTTCCTACTGCTTACACTGCACAGAACTTCTCATTCGATAATGGATTCAAATTAGCACCAGACGAAAAAGTTTATATTAGATTATATCTTTATAATAGCTACTACGTTCAATATAAAATGCAGTTTATCACTGGAGGATTGGGTCCTGAGATTGGAGGGATATATTATAATTTAGTTAATACTTCAAATGATACAATATGGCTAAATCCAGCTGATCCACACTGGAGCAATGGAACGCCTAATGCTACAAAAAATGCAATCATTGATACAGGTTATGACACAACCACTTATGGTAATTTTGTAAGTAGCAATCTTACTGTAAATACAGGAGGAACCCTTACTATCAATACCGGAGGATATGTCACTGTAAATGGACAAATTCTGAACAATGCTTCTGCTACAGGGTTTGTGATTGAAAACAATGGCAATCTATTGCAAAATGGAGCAGCGGCTAACACGGGCAACATCACTGTGAAAAAACAAGCGATCATACCAAAAATGGGCTATAATTATTGGTCATCGCCAGTTTCCGGACAGAATCTTTACCAGTTTTCAGATGGTTATAATCAAGCTAATGGAGGCACTGGGACAGGAACGCCCTGGAATAGATTTTATATTTACAATGAAGCTACTGACTATTTTGTGACATCGATTACTGCGGAGAATATCGCTCTAAACTCTTCATCCACTTTCTTGCCTGCAAGAGGTTATGCGATACGTGGTAAAAATAGCTTCCCGGATAATGTTACTGTTACCACAGCGCCATCCCAATTCCAATTTGTCGGAACACCACAAAATGGAGATATCAATTCATATAATTTGAGATGGAGTGGTGCGGCAAAAGGTTATAATATGGTAGGAAATCCATATCCATCCAATATTAGCTTTGATGATTTCTATGAGCACAACAAAACTAAGGTAAATGGTACAGCCTATTTCTGGACCAATAACGATGGGCAGATCACGTCCCAGCAAAGCACTAATTACAGTGGAAACAATTATGCGATCCTGAATTCTACAGGTGGTGCTTCGGCAACATATTTTGGATATAACAATAGAAAACCAAATGGGAACATTGCTGTAGGACAAGGTTTTATAATTCAGGCAAAAGAAGCAGGCAAAGGTCAACCGCTTAACTTTACGAATGCGATGAGAACTCCTGATATTGCGAATTATTATAACAGAGGAGCTCAGAAAAATAGATTCTGGTTGGAGTTCAAATCACCAACAGATGTAAACAACGAAATTTTAATTGGATATATTAATAATGCTACGAATGCTTTTGATATAGATTACGATGCAGACTTGTTGGCAATAGGAAGTGACTCTTTCTGGAGTATTTTGGACAGCCATAAACTGGCTATACAATCAAAAGATCCTACTTTCAACTTAGATGATATTACAAAGGTTGGATTCAAAGCTGCAGTTTCAGGGAACTACACGATTTCTTTGACTGATAGAGACGGGATATTCAAAGATGCCCAGTCAGTATATTTGAAAGACAAATCTCTGAATAAAATTGTTAACGTAACCGATGGGCCTTATATTTTCTACACCAATTCTGGACAGTATGAAGATAGATTCGAGATTGTTTACAGGTCGTCCGTAACACTTGGAACTAACGATGATATATTAAAAGGTATCATTGTCACAAAAGACAATCAGAATTTCGTTGTGAGGTCGGATGATAATATTGATGAAGTTGATCTTTATGACTTGGCCGGAAGGTTGTTGTTCAAAACCCAAAATGCTAAGAAAGAAGTAATGATAAACAAAACAAACCTTGCAGAAGGGATGTATATCATCAAAGTAAGATCGGGTAACAAAGTGGTTACCAAAAAAGTCTTGAGATAACACAATTTACATATATAACTTTCAAATCACTGGGGTATGATCTGATCAGCCTCGGTGATTTTTTATTTTATATGAACAGAATATTCAAATCTTTTCATAATTTCGCCTTATGTCTTTAGAATTAATTTTAAAATATTTCCCGGAAATTACCAGCGAGCAAAAAAATCAATTTGCAGAATTAGAAGTTCTTTACAAAGACTGGAATGAGAAGATCAATGTCATTTCCAGAAAAGACACAGATAGTCTTTATGAAAAACATATTCTCCACTCTTTGGGAATAGCAAAGGTAATGGAATTTGCAGACAGGACCAAGGTTTTGGATATCGGAACAGGAGGTGGCTTTCCTGGCATTCCATTGGCCATTTTATTCCCAAATGTACAGTTCACCCTGGTAGATAGCATCGGGAAAAAAATCACAGTAGTGAAAGGAGTAGCCGAAAGCCTTGGCCTGAAAAATGTTACAGCTCATCATATGAGAGCGGAACAGTTGAAAGAAAAGTTCCATTTTGTCGTCAGCAGAGCTGTTACACAAATGCCGGTGTTTTTAACTTGGTTAAGGGGAAAATTTGAAAAAGAACAATTCAATCCAAAGCATAACGGCATTCTTTATCTCAAAGGTGGCGATTTAGCAGAGGAACTTGCCGGATTAAGATGCGAGATTTTCAGTCTTAAAAATTATTTCGAAGGCGAATTTTTTGATACAAAAAAAGTGGTTTACCTATCAAAGGGTAATTTTAATAACTAAATAAAAGAAACGATTATGAAGAATGTATTTATTTTATCAATGTTGACCTTGTTTTCAGCATTGGTTGTGTCTTGTAAAGACAACGACGATTACACAGAGATCACGAATGTTTATGCATCCAAGATTGACAGTGTCCAGATTCCGATGGATACAATGGCGCTTGGCGTTACACAGGAGATGAAGCTGTATTCCACATTTACGAAAGCTTGCGAAGGAATTTACAGCTACGATTATCAATATACCAACGATTCTGTCAGAACGGTCGCTAATTTTGCCTACAAAACAAACGATGTTTGCGGAGACGGAACTTATGTAGATGGTAGCAGGGTTAATTTTAAACCTACGAAGACAGGAACTTACACATTCAAATTCTGGACAGGGAAAGATACAGCTGGCACCAATACTTTCCTTGAGAAGAAAGTAGTAGTAGAGTAGATCTAGGAGCTTGATCCCGCTTTCCACTCATACTCCTCGCGCCCGGGCTTTTCCCAAAGCGTGCTGTGGGGTAACCGTTGCAATCGGGGCTATAAACTTTGTCTTCTAATCGAACATCAGACAAAAAAACAAGATTTGTCATTCCATAAGGATCTTAACGTGAATCTGCAAAATCAAATTGATTAGCGAGAAAATAGACTGAAACATTAAGTAAATCCAACAAAAATAATTAAATTGAGCCTTTAAGTTTTTAAAGGCTTTTTTATGCAGTTTCTTCAGAAAATCATTTCAGAATTATTAGAAAACCACCAGGACATTTCTGAGCTGGATATTGTTCTGCCCGGAAAAAGACCAATGGTTTTTATCAAGAGGATTCTGCAGGAAAAGCAATATCAAGGACTTTTACCCAACTTTGTCACAATAGATGAACTCATCGCAGAACTTTCTGAAAATATAGAAATCAAAGGAATCGCACTTTGGTTGTTTGCATTTAGGATTTATAATAAAATTGATCCCTCCGAAGATTTTTCAGGTTTTCTGAAATGGTTCCCGACTTTGCAGAAAGATTGGGACGATATGATGAAATTCTCAGATGACGACCAGAAAATCCTGCTTTGGATGCTGGACGAAGAGCGCATCAAAAATTGGGGCGAAGATCTTGGAGATGGTGACAATCCAAGAAAACGAAACCTCAATTTCTGGCGGAAGATGAACGAGTTTCTTCCCCTTCTGAAGTCAGAACTTGAAAAGGAAAATCTCGCCACTTCCGGAATGCTTTATCAGGAAGCTTTTTCCAAGATTGAGAACTTTGCCAGACAAACCAATCGCCAATTTGTGTTCTGCGGATTCAATGCGTTGTCCAGAGTGGAAGAGCATTTGGTAAGACAGCTTTTGCAATGGAACAAAGCAGAAACGTATTTCCAAGCCGACCAATATTACATCGATGACGAAAGGCAGGAATCCGGAAAATTTCTGAGAGAAACTTTGAAATGGAAAGAATTCAATGATAGCAGGGATTTCAAATGGATTGAAAATCAGTTCAATCAACCAAAAAATATCAAAACTTACGAAGTTTCAGGAAACATCGTTCAGGCAAAATTCTTACCCCAGATCCTGAAAAAAATCCCTAAAAATGAATGGTCAGAAACAGCTTTGGTTTTGTTGGATGAGAATCTTTTACCAGCGGTTTTAGACAGTCTGAATGTTGTGGAAAGTGTGAACATCACAATGGGATTTCCATTGAAGAATCTCTCGTTTAGTAATGCGGTCAAGAAGCTTTTCTATCTTCAGAAACAGCAGGAGAAAAAGTCGTCGAGTTACTATTACGCCGATGTTTTGCCAATCTTGGAAGAATTGCCAAATGACGAAAAGGACTCCGAAGTTATCAGGGATTTTATTGCATCAATAGAGGAAAGAAACATTGTTTACATTTCAAAAAATCTGCTGGCAGAACTGCTTGGAAACTTAAGTTATTTCCAACTTCTTCAAAAACCGGAAAACTATCAGACTTTTTTGGATTTGCTGATTAAGTTTTGCTACGAACTCAAATTCAAAGAACTGGATGATATTCAGTATGAAAATATTGCGTTGTTTGAGAACGTTTTCAAAATCATCAAAAACCAATTACTGCCTTATCAGATTGATGTCAAAATAGAAACGCTGGAAGTTTTGATCAATCAATTGGTCAATTCGGAAAGTATTGATTTTGTGGGTGAACCATTGGCAGGGTTCCAGATCATGGGACTTTTGGAAACACGTCTTTTGAACTTCAAGAATATCATGTTATTGTCAGTTAACGAAGGGAAATTACCTCTAGGAAATACTCAGAATACTTACATTCCGTTTGATGTCCGCAAGAATTTTGGACTGAATACCTTCCTGGAAAATGACAGTATTTATGCTTATCATTTTTACCGATTGATTCAGAATTCGGAAAATGTTCATTTGCTTTACAATGCTTTGAGTTCAGGCGTTAACACGGGCGAAAAAAGCCGTTTTATCACACAATTGGAAATGGAAAGTCCGCATCATATAGAACATATCATTATCGAAAATTCCTCTGAGCCAATTGCTCAGGAGCTAATGAAAATTGAGAAAAATGATGAAGTAATACGACTCTTAAACGAATGGAAAAAGCGTGTTTCCCCTTCACATCTCGTGACCTATCTTTATAACCCGATTGATTTCTACCTTAATAATCTTCTCAAAACCAGAGAGACCAACGAAATTGAAGAAGAGCTTTCGCAAAGAAATTATGGAAATCTGGTTCATTACGCTCTGCAATTTTTACACGAACCAATTAAAGGTAAAATATTATCGGTTAATGATTTAGAAAGCTTACTTCAACAAACAGATTTGGCAATTGATTTTGCCATTGAAAAGCTGAAACATCAACAGGAATTCTATGAACGGGGAATGAATTACATCCACAAAGAAATTGCCAAAAGGGTAGTCCGCAATATTGTGGAATATGATTTGGAGTTGGTGAAAAATGGTTCGGCTTTGGAGATTTTGGATTTGGAAAAAGAGATCAACTGTGATTTTTTCCTAGATGAAAATCGAAACGATAAAATCATTTTTTATGGTTTTATCGACAGAATAGACAGATTGGACGGAATCACCAGAGTCATTGATTACAAAACAGCAAAACCAAAAAATCTGACCATTAATCTAGGAAAAAATAAAGAAGAAAAACTCCCGGAATTATTTTTTCGAGACGATTACAAACAAGCTTTACAACTTTCAATTTATAAATTCTGCATCACCAATTCTCTTGATATCAAACCGGAAAATGTAGAAACTGCGATCTGGTCTTTTGCAGAAGTCAACAATGGTCCGCAAAACCTCAATTTCATTGATATTGAAGATAATGAAGTAGAAGATTCTATCAGAAACTTGATTTTTGAAATCCTGAACCCTGAGATTCCTTTTGAAGAAAAAGAGAAAGCGAGTTGGTAGGTTTGACAAGTATCTAAAACATAATTTTGTCATTCCGTAGGAATCTAGAGATTCCTACGGAATGACAAAATACCGTTTAAAATTTATACTTGAGAAGAGTTAAGGTTGATTTTTTAACTTCAAATCAGTCAATTTTCCTCGTACTTTCTTCATAAACTCTGCACCTGGGTCTTCCTTGCCCGTAAAATAGCTGGAATCCGTTTCTTTCCAAAGTTTAGAATTCCTGAAAACACCATATTCCGAATGTCCGATGAGATATTCAATCGGATACTTCTTCGCAAGATATTTGACCAATTCTGCGTTGGCTTCAACTTGTTTGTCGGTCAAAGGCTGAGATTTGCTGCCTATATTTTCTATGCCGATGGCGCAATAATTAAGTCCGATCGTGTGTCTGGCAAATAGTTCTGGGGCAATCAATTGATAAACTGTTCCGTCTCTGTCAACCAAAAAATGAGCAGAAACATTCAATGAACTTTGTTTTTTGAGTGTTGCTCTTTGGTTTTCTAAATATAAATTATTGAAATATTTAAAATTGGATTCAATCGTTCCGCCGGCGGTATAATGCAGAACAATGATCTTCGGTGTGATATTCGGGGTTTTCTGAACCAGATTGTGATGTTCTTTCATATAATCCAGACTCAGCTTCATTCTTTCCTTAGAATAATCTATCGGTTTTTGAATGATTTTAAGGTTTTGAGCCTGAATAACCAAACAGAAACTCAGAAATAATATTTGAAAAAATTTAGCCATAACGATTTTAAACCACAAAAGTCACAAAAGTTTTTCACTTATCACTTATCATCCATCGATTATCGTTGATAAAAGTAATGTCCTGTAATCGTCCAACTGAAAAGACAATCTTCCAAAACTTGTCCTGCGCCAATGTTATGGGAGATCAAATAACGTTTACCATCCGCTGATCTTTTATTGACAACAATTCCAATATGTGTCAGATTTTTTGGCAAATCCCAGGTCACAATATCACCCGGAACATAATCTTTCGCATCATTGGTAATAGGTTTCACCTTCCCGAACCTCGAAAAGAAAACCCCCAGATTTGGAACTCGTCTATGGTCGATATTGGTATCTGGCCTTTTCAGTCCCCATTTTTTTGGATATTTGGAAAAATTCTTCGCCATGTCTTCATGAACTTCTTTCTGCAAATCAATCCCCAATGCTCTGTAAGCTCTGATGACAACATCTGTACAAACACCTTTTCCTGCAGGAACATCGCCATTCGGGTATTTCAAAACGAAATAAGTCGGGTCATAAACTACTTTGTCTTTAGTTAAATTAATGGCTGCATTGGAAAGTTTGGATTGGAAATTCTGCCCAAGAATTGTGACGGAAACAAAGAAAAGAATTACGAAGTATTTTTTCATATTAAGTTTTTTTTACCACAAAAGTCACAAAAGCAGAGAATAGGTCTTTTGTTGCTTTTGTGGTTTATAATCTGAACGAAAAAACCTGCAAAAATATTCCGCAGGTTTTTGTTAAAAATATATAAGATCGATTTGGTCTTATCCAAAGGCATTGATGCCTGTAATATCCATCCCGGTGATCAACAGATGGATGTCGTGCGTCCCTTCGTAAGTGATCACAGATTCCAGATTGGCAGCGTGACGCATCATCGGGAATTCTCCCATGATGCCCATTCCGCCAAGCATTTGACGCGATTCTCTGGCGATATCGATTGCCATTTTGACATTGTTTCTTTTCGCCATAGAGATTTGTGCAGGCGACGCTTTATGCGCATTTTTAAGATTTCCTAATTGAAGGCAAAGCAGTTGCGCTTTGGTAATTTCAGTCAAAAACTCAGCTAATTTCTTTTGCTGAAGCTGGAAGGAAGCAATCGGTTTTCCGAATTGTTTTCTCTCTTTGGTATATTGAACAGCGGTACAATAACAATCAATTGCGGCACCAATGACACCCCACGAAATCCCATATCTCGCTGAGTTAAGGCAAGACAAAGGTCCTTTCAAACCTTCTACATTTGGAAGTAGATTTTCTTTCGGAACTTTCACATTATTGAAAACCAATTCCCCGGTTTTGGAAGCTCTCAAGCTCCATTTGTTATGCGTCGTTGGCGTTGTGAAACCTTCCATTCCTCGTTCCAGAATCATTCCTCTTACCTTTCCATCTTCGCCTTTTGCCCAAACTACGGCAATGTCTGCAATAGGAGAGTTGGTGATCCACATTTTTGCACCATTCAAAAGATAATGGTCGCCTTGGTCTGTGAATTTGGATTCCATTGATGATGGATCGGAACCGTGATTAGGCTCTGTCAAACCAAAACATCCAATCATATCACCGGAAGCCAGCTTCGGAAGGTATTTTCTTTTTTGCTCCTCGGAACCGTACTCGAAAATAGGGAACATTACCAAGGAAGACTGAACAGAAGCCGCAGAACGAACCGCCGAATCACCTCTTTCCAATTCCTGCATGATCAAGCCGTAGGAGATTTGGTCAAGTCCGGGACCGCCGTATTCTTCAGGAATATATGGACCAAGTGCCCCGATATTTCCCAATTCTTTCATCAATCCTGGAATATCAGTGTGGTTTTGTGCTGCTTCATCGATTTTCGGCATCACAAAACTTTCTACCCAACTTCTTACAGAATCGCGGATAAGCTTGTGTTCTTCGGTCAATAAAGAGTCTATTGAATAATAATCTGGTATGCTTGTTAATGGATAGTATGACATTGTTTTTGTTTTGCCTAAAAATAAAGCTTTTCCTGAATTACCAAAATAGATTGTTAACAAATAATTCATTTTCTGAAAAACGTCATAAATGCTCCGCAAGCCGTTTTGAGACCTGCACAACTTTGGCGGAGGTTAGAAAACGAGGGTTTTGCGACCAAACGACTTTTACTTTGATCTGAAAACCCTCGTTTTGTGACAAAAGTAAAAGTCGTTTTGTTTCCCACGAATTGTGGGAGACTTCTGTCAAAGTTGTTTGGTTTGGGAACGGTCGTTTTTTAATGAAATGATTTTTATTTTTTACAATGATGTGGGGATTAATATTAATTTTATGATGCATAAGTCACGGATTACAAATCCGCGATATCTGGTGATTATTTAAATAGAAATAATTAACGCAAGCGCAAGCATCTTGCTTGTATCTACACAAAAGATACGAGCGAGGCATTCGCACCAGCAATAAAAAAAGCTCCAGACAATGGAGCTTTCACTTTATTTCTCTTTCACATCCTTAATTACCTGCTTCTCTGCATTCTCTGCTTTCTTTTTCTGCGCACGTTTGTCTTTTCTTTGTTGCGCTCTGGATTTTTTCTCATCCCGTTTTTCTTCTCGGATGACTTTGTTGGATTTGGTATTATACAAAGCTTCGAGAATGCCCTGTCCGGTTTTGCTGAAGATCTTGATTTTTGGTTTTTCGTGCGTACCAGTAACTACAACAGGGAAACCAATCCATCCACCAGGTGGCAGACCAACTCGGATTCGGAAATCGAGTAAACCGTTGAAACTGGACGTTCCGCTAATCGATGGTCTTAAAACTGATACTTTGAAAGTAAACGGGGCAACGTGAATCAAATTGTTTTTGATGTTCGTTTTGATGTCAACGCCTTTCATATCTGGATTATTAAAGGCATTCGCACCAATGTCATTTCCAACAGCTGAAAGCATTTTCAGGTTTTTGACTTCCACGTCTCTGAGATTGACATTTCCGCCCCCTTCCAGAGATGGATAAATCGGTTTCATATTCGCATCGAAATCACCTTTCAATTTGTAATCCAGGGAAACAATTCCTTTCACATCTTTGGCAGCTGTCGCCATTTCACGCACCATATCAATTTCTTTGTAAGCTCTCTGGACATCGAAGTTATCAACCTTCAAAGCAACATCGTAATTGGCTGTAATTGGCGATTCGTTCTGATATCTCGCATCTATTCCCATTCGACTACCGATAATATCGAAAGTTGTATTTTTAAGGTAAACTTCGCCTTTGTTGACAGAAGCCAATCCAACAAGGTTATTCAGTCCAAGCCCTTTAAATTCTACTTTTTTCGCATTCGCTTCCAATGAAACATCCAGGTTTTTAGGAACAATCACGACACCGCTGCTTTTCGGATTTTCTTCTTTCGCATATTCCACGGCCAGTGATTTGTCTTTGTTGTCGCCTTCTTTCAGCGCCATAAATTCATCAATCAAAATATAATTGGATTTCAAATGAAATCTTCCGTGCAATGTTCCTTTTCTTTCGATGAAATAGTTGATGGTGTTCAGCAAATATCCATTCAGAGCAAAATCTGATTTACCATAAGTTGCAAAGAATTTTCTAAACCACATTTTTTCATTTTCAAATTCGAAGTTTCCTTCTTTTATGAAGAATGATTTCGGAAGATATTCGGTTGTGGCTTTGATATTTTTTAAGATCAAGTTTCCTCGGTTATCAAGCCTGCTGTATTGTCCGGTGGTTGCGTAACTTTGACGGCCATTCAAAGATAAATCCGCCATTATCAAACCGCTGACATCAAATCCTTCTTTCTTGAAAACCTGATAGATTCGGCCAATGTTCAAAACGCCTTTTGCTCTGACCTTGTACAGCAAATCCTCGAAGTTTTGAAGGTCTGCATTCACAAAGACGGGATTGCCTTCAAAATCAAATTTGAACGGATCGAGTTTTACACCCAGACTTTTGAAAGTTCCATCTGTATTATAAATATTCGCTAAAATATTGATGTTCTGAATGGCATTTGGATAATATTTGGTTTTCAGCCAGCCGTTTTTCAGATTCAGATAACCTTTTGTTTTCGGGAATAATTTTTTATCAAGGCTGAAAATTCCGTTCGATTGAATATCCGTATTCATAAGACCTTTCAGCTCAATATCTTTCAATCCAAGCGCTGAATCTAAAGTGGTCAAATCAATTCCGCCTTTGATGTTGGCATTGATTTTCATCTCGTCCATTCCCTGCGTTCTCACAACCGCTCGGAACTTATTGTTTTTTCCTAGGTCAAAACTCAGATTTCTCAAATCGAGTAGGAGTTTGTTGGTATCCAATGAAGGTAAATCGATATTCAGATCCATATTCAGATTGTTCATCGGAACCGGCGCATTGCTGTTAGAAACAAAACCGTTACCAACTTTCAGACTGGCTTTCAAATCGGGTTTCTGGTTTTTCGGCTCGCTGAATCTCCCTTTTAAACTAAAGAATAAATCACTGTTGCCTTCAATTTTGGTATCCTTCACCCAAGATAAATACTGAGGAGGAAGAACGGACAACATATCTTTAATCGTCGTTTTTTCCGAGGCCGCATTGATATTCAGATTATATCCATCCTTCAGAATACTCACAAATCCTGTGAATTTCAAAGGAAGTTCATTGATTCTCAACTCATTCTTTCTCAAAACAAAAGTCAAGGCATTGGTGTTGATTCTCGTGATCAAATCGGCGTGAAGCGTTTTCTGTTGTGCGTACCAGATTCTGTTCAAGGCAAAATCGACTTTATCGATATCCAAATCGGTTTCCAAATCGAAAATATCTTCACTCAAGCCGCCTTTTCCTGTGTAATTAAGTCCTTTTGCATTAACCAAAACGTTTGCTGTGTGGTCATTGTATTTGATATTCCAGTTCTTTAACTTAATTAAATCTAATTTGATTGATGCACCAGCTTCTGTTGTATCTTTTGGTTTCTCGGAAGGTTTGGAAACGTAAACATTATAATTCGCCTGACCTTTGGAATTGACGAAAACATTGGCAGTGGCGTCGTTCACATAGATCTCATCGATTTTGATTTCCTGGTCAAAAATCAAATTCTTAAGATTGATTCCAACCGCAACTTCTTTAGCGGCTAAAAGTGTATCCTGTTCAAACGGTTTGGAACCTTTGAGTAGAAAATCGTCCACAGAAACCGTTAATGATGGGAAATGACGAAAAAATGTAAGGTGTGTTTTCTTGTAATCCAATTCTCCTGCAAGATGTTTATTAGCGAATATCTTTACCTGCTGAGAAATCGTTCCCGGAAAAAGAATCGGAATAATGAACATTAGAAATAGGATAGAAGCCATCGTAATTCCTAACCATTTTAATATTTTCAGCACCACTGTTGTTATATTTCCCGCAATCATAAACTTACATTTTTATGATTAATTCAAAGACTGTGCTAAAAAAAATGCTTTCAAATTCGAAAGCATTTTATATGGCTGTTAATTATTTTAAAATGAGAATGATATTCTTGTGCGATCCTATAATTTCAATCAAGATCTCAAATAAGGTTTGTCCTTTTCCATCAATCAAATCATCCAGTTTTTGTTGGATTAATTTGACATTAAATGGTTTTCCTTGCCTGATTTTATTATCATAAAATTCCTTAGTCAAATCAAAACCCAAATCTTCTCTCGATTTATGAGAATCTTTCCAGATAATATCGGAATCAACACCGTAAAGAATGTCATCAAAACCATCCAAAGTCCCGACTTTCCAATCTTCATCTTTCATAAAAAGTTCAGAAACTTCGTTGTAAAAACCTTTTAAATCTGAAAAATGACCGCCATTGATGACAGTCATTTTTTTATTATTGATTTCGTTTTTCATTTAATTATTTCCTTAGATAGATATTTCCGTATTTGGATTCAAGACTATATTGTGGCCCGTTTCCAAACGTTGTAGTCACTAAGGTATGAAAATCATCCGAATCTTTTCCGGCAAATTTGGTTTCTAAATTGGAATAAATTTGTCCGTAATAGGTTTCAGCAGAAAGTTTTCCTGTATTTTTCTCCAAAATCGTAGCATCAATTCCTCCATAAGTTGCATTCACACTGATTTCTCCACCAAAATTTTTAACTTCTACCAATCCATATTTGGCTTCAATTTGAGTTTTAAGAGATTTCGGAACTTTTATTTCCAATTCAATATTGATATCCACTCCGTTGGACATCGTGTTGAATGTCGCATTGTTTGCTTTACAATATTGCTGATAATCTTCTTTGGTTTTGAAAGTTAGTTTCTCATTTCCCTTATGAACCGTGATTCTATGCGGAAGATTGTCTATTCCGGAAACATTTCCTTCGATAACAAGAGAATTGCCTTCTTTTGATTCTTTGATTTGAAACGCTTCATTGTTTTCATTGTCATTGATGTTGACAATTCCCGAGATCTGAACTTCGTCTTTGTCCCAAGTGCTGATCTTGATCAATTGAGGATAATCGAATTTCAAAGATATGTTCTGATTTTTGGTTGTGGGAAAGTTTTTATTGATTGGTTTTTGTGCTGTAATCACTCCGAAAACGAAAGTCATTACAAAAATTATCAGACTTTTCATTTTGCTCTCAGATAAATTTTACTATGATCTGAACGAACTTCTATATTCGTTCCGCCGCCGTTTACTTTTCCGATGAGTTCATCACCAAAACGGATCATGTCGTCTTTCTTTTCAATATCAATTTTAAAATCCGGAGAAATGTAGATCTCGCCATACGAAGTTGTTGCTTTCAGGTTTGCTTTTACTGATTTTGGAAGACTAACATCCGTGTGTCCATAAACCGAAATAATGGATAAAGGACCTTTCACATTCTGGCTGAAAATTGCTTCCACATCTCCATAGATAGATTTTACAGTTGCAGGTCCCGTAATATTTTCTAATTGAACATCGTTGTAAGTTGCAGCAATTTCAATCTCATTTTGCATATTCCTGAAAACAACATTTTCTCCATATTGGGATTGATGTTTAAAGGAAACAATAACAGTTTCAGGAACCAATATTTTTATGGATGGAGATGAGATTTTTTTCAACGGATTAACTTCCAAAATGCCATCTTTTTCAGAAACATTGATTCCGAGTCCCGTGTTGTCTATAAGTCCTAAAGCATTGATTGACTGAAGTCCTTCTGCACGTTTGTCCTCCTTAGGGGTTTTATCTTCCAAAGAGAAAATGATCTCATTTCCTTTGTAGCCTTCTACCGTTACTTTTCCAAGATTGATGAGTAGTTTTCCTTTGTTTTTAATGACTTTGTATGTCTTCGGATTTTCTTTTGTTGTAGTTGTTTGAGTTGAATTTTCCTGCGCTTGGAAGGAAACTGTCATCAAAGCGAACATAATCAAATATATGTTTTTCATATGTAATTTTTTATTGTTTTTATTTGCCATATGTTATCGCTGAATCTTTATAGATATTTGCGTTCCTAATTATGGCGATTTCATTGTATGTAATTTGTCAATAATTAATGAGTTATTTATATAAAAGCTTTTAATATTTCATTAGAACAGCGTAGGCTTCATCTTTCACAAAAGCTACTGTTGTAGGGTCTTGGGCGAGCGCCAAAAGTTTCGTGTTAACTTCAGCGCTAAGTTCTGAGGTTTGTTTTTCAGCCAAAAAGGAGATGAGTTCTTTCTGTACCATCGGGTCATTCTGCTGAATGAAAATCTGTTGAATTCTATTTGTTATAGCAGGATTTTGCTTTTGTATTTCTAAGGCTGAAACTGCGGCCAATCTTACATTCGTGTTTTCGTCGGAGATGGCTTTTTCAGAGAGGAAATCAATTATTTTTGAATCATACTCAGAAAAACTCTTTACCAAAGCTATCCCTTGCAATCTGGAACTTGCAGAAAATTCATTATTCATCAATTCTATGGCGTTGGCTTTATCAGAATGATCTTCGTCTTCAGTATTATAATTAGGAACAAAATTTTGATTACCAATTGATTGTTTTGGAGAATCAGAACTGTTATTAGCAAGAACTTTTGCGTTATTTTTTCGTATTTTAGTCTCTGTTTCTGATTCTTTTTTAGGAATTAATGTTTCAACGAGATTTTCATCTTCTTTTTTCGGAGTTTGCTTCGTTGCAATAACAGTTTTATCGATTTCTTTTTCTGACCACAAATTAAAGATTCCAAAACTTAAAATAATCGTAACGGAAGCAGCGATTGCCCAAGTTTTCAATGGAAATAGCGGACGTGTTTTACTAACAGATGGAGTAGAACTATCCAGCTTGGACATTATTTTGTCAAACATTTCGTCAGGAACTTCGAGATTGTCAAATTCATCTCTGTGGTCATTGATATATTTTTTAAGCGAATCTTTCATTGTGTTGTTTTGGGTTTAATTTTTCAAAAATTTTCTTTTTAGCACGATGGTAATAACTTCTTACGGTTCCGTGCGGGATATTTAAAATTTTTGCTATTTCTTCCTGTGGCATTTCCTCGAACAGAAAAAGATTGACAATCGTTCTGGTCTGCAAAGGAAATTCTGCAATAATATTTTGAAGTTCTTTTACTCGAGATTCCATAGCTAACTTTGCTTCCAACTCGTCATCTTCTATGTCCAATATTTTATCATCTTCAATTTCTGTAAAATAGATTTTATTTTTCCGAAGATAATTAAGCGATTGATTGATAGCAATTCGCTTGATCCAACCTCCAAAACTTTCTACATTTTTCAGAGATTTGATTTCAGAAAATGCTTTCAAGAAAACCTCCTGAAGAATATCTTCCGAATCTTCTCTATCATTGACGATACGATAGATGGAATTGAAAACAGCCTTAGAATAACGATGATAGAGTAGAGAATACCCCGAATTGTCTCCGAAACTGCATCGTTCCAACAATTCTTTATCACTGATATTTTCTGTTGTTGTCTTCAAAAAGTTATTCGTTTTTTTATGGTTCTATATAATAGACGCAAACCAATTCCAAATGTTGCAGCTTTTTATATTTTTTTCTGATTTTTTTAATTATTGTTCACACGGTTTGGTTTCAATTGGGATTTTAAAAATATCGATTTTTTCTTTTTCCGTTTTGTTGTAGATCTCTTTGGCTTCTTTACTGTCTACACTTAAGCCGTGATAGACATAAGTGAAAGTATTATTTGGAGAATTGAGATTAGCAAAAATCATCGATGGGTCTTTTTGATATTTGCTCCAAAATGCTTCCCATTTTTTAGGAGTGAGGTTGACTTTGGAATCGTAAGCATTACGTCCTTCGATATTATATTGTTCTTTGGTAAGTCCTTTAATTTCGAAAATAAAATTTTCTTCCGAATCGGATATTTTAAGAATAAGTCCTGGTAGTCCAAAAAACTTATAAGGTCCATCGCTAATTGGGATTTCATTCGTGAACCACGCAATCCATTTTCTCCCTCCAAAATTCGTTTCCGCTTTCTGAACGTTATAATTAAATAACTTACTTTTGTCCTGTTGAATCTTCCAAATTGGTTTGCAAGTATAAGTTGTCAAATAAACTTTATCGAAAAAATTCTCTTCAGTAATTGTAGTTTGAGATTTCAAATCCTTATGAATCAAATTCTGTAATTTCCATTGTAGCTTTGGACTTGGAAAACTTCTGCTTCCTTCATCCACCAGCTTGGTTTTTATGGAATCATATTTAAATTTTGCCAAAGATTCGAAATAAGAATTCTCATCATTTTTTAAAAGAACAGTTAACTCAGAATTATAATCTTTTGATTGTTGTTCGGTTTTCCATTTGAAGTCGTAGATGATTTTATACGATTGTGAAAATATTGCAATGGAACTGATGATTGCAAATAGGCTTAATAATAGTTTGAATTTCATAGAATAGTTTTTGATGGTTTACTATTATTAAGATGCAGGATTATAAATAATGTTGCAATTTGTCTAAAAAAAATGACCGCCATCAATAGCGGTCATTTTCCTTTTATTGTTATCTGACTAACTAAACTTAAAGCTTATTTAAAATACTCAACTCCATTTTTAAAGATATTGTGATAATTCGCAGTTGGAATATTTTTAAACAAACCTTCTGCAAAACGTTCAGGATGTCCCATTCTACCAAATATTTTTCCGTCCGGACTCGTAACTCCTTCAATTCCAAACAATGAATTATTTGGATTGAATGGCATTCCGTGAGCGATGTTTCCATCTAAATCTAAATATTGAGTAGCAATCTGTCCATTCTCATACAACTTCTGGATTTCTGCTTCCGAAGCCATAAAACGGCCTTCACCGTGGGAAATCGGAATGGTAAAAACCTGATTCTTCATTCCTTTCAGCCAAGGCGATTCGTCATTTACAACTCTTACATTCACCATCTGAGAAATATGTCTTCTGATCGCGTTGTGAGCTAAGGTCGGAGAATTTTCGTCCAGATCTTTGATTCTTCCGTAAGGCAACAATCCTGACTTCACCAAAGCCTGGAAGCCGTTGCAGATTCCGATGACCATTCCATCTCTGTCGAGCAATTCGTGAACAGCATTTCGCATCTTTTCATTCTTCAAAACATTCACGATAAACTTAGCAGAACCATCCGGTTCGTCACCCGCAGAAAACCCTCCGGAGAATGCTAAAATTTGCGACTGTTTAATTTCTTCAACCCATGCGTCAATGCTTTCATCAAGCAACTGATGGTTGATATTGATCAAAGGCAAACTGCTTACAATTGCGCCTTCTTTTTGGAATGCATTCAGTGTATCATACTCGCAGTTTGTTCCTGGAAAGACCGGAGCGAAAACTCTTGGCTTTGCAATTCCGTGTTTTTTAATAATGATGTTTCTTGGATTGATTGAGTTGAATTTTTCATCAATTTCAACCGTTAATTTTTCTTTTTCAACGGTTGGGAAAAGATTCTCAAAAGTTTCAGTGTTTACCTTAAGTAATTTTTCAATTTCAAAACTCAAATTATTGATTTTCAAAACATTTAAATTTTCAACCTCACCGATTAATTGAAGATTAACAGAACTTAGTTCTTCAGTTGATTCTATGATTAAACTTCCAATATTCTTAGTAAGTAAAACATTATCATCTGCAATATTAATTTCAGCACCCAATCTGTTTCCGAAGCTCATTTTCGCTAGAGCAACAGCAACCCCACCTTCTTTCACTGTTTTTACAGAAACTATTTTTCCGCCTTTGATATTTTCGAAAATTAATTCAAAAATAACCTTCAAACTCTCATAGTTTGGAAGCCCGTTTTCCTGTGGAATATGATTGAAGAAATACAGTTTATTTCCTGCCCGTTTAAATTCCGGAGAGATGATGTTTTTCTTTTCCCCATTAGCACAAGCGAAAGAAATCAACGTTGGCGGAACATTCAGATCCTGATACGTTCCACTCATCGAATCTTTACCTCCGATTGCCGCTAAACCAAAATTAATCTGAGCATCGTAAGCTCCTAAAAGAGAAGCTAAAGGCTTGCCCCATTTCTCAGGATTCTGACCTAATTTCTCAAAATATTCCTGGAAACTGAACCTGATATTTTTATAATCGCCACCCATCGCAACGATTTTCGCAACACTTTCAACTACTGCATAAGAAGACCCCAGCAAAGAATTCTGTTTAGAAATTTCTGCATCAAATCCCCAACTCGCCAAAGAAACTGTTTCAATATTTTTTGCCCCGATGATAGGTAATGTCTGAACGCTTCCTTCCATCAAAGTCTGCTGATATTTTCCACCTAAAGGCATCGCAACCGTAGTCGCACCGATAGAAGAATCGAACATTTCCAACAAACCTTTTTGAGAAGCAACATTTTTATCACTTAATATTTTTAGGAAATTCTCTTTATTGAATTCTAAAGTCTTGTCTTTCAATTTATTAAGATGAGTAATTTTAACTTCCTGACTTTTTGAACAACCGTTCGTATCTAAAAATGCTCTTGAAAGATCAACAATTTTATCGCCTTTCCAGAACATCTGCATTCTTCCTGAATCTGTCACTTTTGCAACTTCAACAGCCACAATATTTTCAGCTTCACAGAATTTGATGAACTGTTCTTTATCTTTTGGTTCAACCACAACCGCCATTCTTTCCTGAGATTCAGAAATAGCAAGCTCGGTTCCGTTCAAACCTTCGTATTTTAAAGGCAGAACATCTAAATTAACTTCCAAAGAATCAGCGATTTCGCCAATTGCAACAGAAACACCTCCAGCTCCGAAGTCATTAGATTTTTTAATTAATCTCGTCACTTCAGGATTTCTGAATAATCTCTGGATTTTACGTTCTTCAACCGCATTTCCTTTCTGAACCTCTGAACTCATCGTGTGAATTGAAGTTTCGTCCTGTTCTTTTGAACTTCCACTTGCTCCACCAACACCGTCACGACCCGTTGCACCACCTAAAATGATGATAGAATCACCCGCTTCAGGTTTTTCACGTCTTACCCAATCCACAGGAACAGCTCCGGCAACGAAACCAACTTCCATTCTTTTGGCTTTATAGCCTTCATCATAGATCTCAGAAACCATTGTAGTCGCTAAACCGATTTGGTTACCGTAAGAAGAATATCCGTTTGCGGCTTGTTTTGTGATTGTTTTTTGAGGTAATTTACCCGGCAATGTTTTATCAACCGGCTCCAAAACATCAGCAGCACCCGTCAATCTCATCGCCTGGAAAACGTAAGAACGTCCGGACAAGGGATCTCTGATCGCACCACCTAAACAGGTGGAAGCACCACCAAAAGGTTCGATTTCTGTCGGGTGATTGTGTGTTTCGTTTTTAAATAATAAATACCAAGGTTCCTTTTTACCATCATATTCGGCTTCAATTTGGATGGTACAGGCATTGATTTCATCAGAGACCACCAAGTTCTCCAAGTTGCCTGTTTTATGGAAATATCTTCCGCAAACTGTTGCCAAATCCATTAAAGAAATTGGTTTCAATTCACGCCCTAGGAATTTTCTTTTTTCGATATAATCATTGAAAATCGTTTCCAATGTATGTTTAAACTGTCCTTCGAATTCAATATTTGACAATTCTGTTTCAAATGTTGTGTGACGGCAATGGTCACTCCAATAGGTGTCTAAAACTTTAAGTTCAGTTTCTGTAGGATTTCTTTGTTCAGATTTAAAATATTCCTGAATGAATTTCAAATCATCCAACCCTAATGCAAAACCGTGAGAATTATAAAATTGCTCTAATTCATCCGAATTAAATGAATTAAAATTTTCATGAACTATCACTTTTGACGGTGTTTCTTCCGCAGGAATATTTAAACTTGACAAATCTTTTTCCTGAGATTCAACCTTGTTGATTAAAAGGTCTTTGATTTTTGCTAAATCAGATTCAGAAACTCCTTCGAACTCTATTAATTTTCCGCTTCTTACTTTAGACTTCTCATTTTCAGTTAATAAAGCGATACATTGTTGTGCAGAATCTGCACGCTGGTCGTATTGTCCGGGTAAAAATTCTAATGCGAAATAAGTTCCCTTTGCCGGATTTTCTTCAATTAAAATATCAGTAACAGGGTCTACGAAAGTGCTGTTGACAACCTTTTCGAATTCACCATCATTTAACCCAAAAATATCGTAAATGTTGTATACTTTTACGCTTTGCACAGATGGGACCACCGCTTTTACTTCATCAAAAATCTTTGGACTTTCTACATCGAAAATTCCTCTTTTTTCTACGAAAATTCTTTTGTTCATTTTTTATTAGATTCAGGAACCGAAGTTCAGGATTTTATTAGATTTATTTTTTATTCAGCGAATTGTTTTAAAAATTCTGGATACCAATCATCAATTTTCTTATCACGGTTTTTTGCACGAACTTTCAGCAGTTTGTCGGTGAATTCCTGCATTTTCGGAAAACCTCTGTCTTTCATAAGCTTGATGACGCTTTGCTTGGTTTCAAGGAAACTTTTCTGGTCATAATTGTCCTCACAGAACAAAACAAAAACCCCGTACGTCATATATTCATCAAATACTTTTACCGGATCTGGATATGCAGAAATACCTTCCGTATTTTCGTCTGTCCAGATTGTTCTGTCTTTAAAATATTGATCAATAGCTTCTTTGTTCGCGATACTTGGTGCTTTTACATAATTGTGGTCAATCTCAGTAAACATCACTCTTGTATTGAACAGCTCATTTTGAAGCTCCGAAAGCTTTTCAAAGTTATCGAGCGGTGGTAAAACCATATAGATCAGTTTGAAATTGTTGTTGTCAAAATCTCCTGTATAATTCAAACTATTAATGAGCGGTGAACAGAAAATGATGTAGCTGTTGATTTTGGTTTTAAAATTTTTCTCCAGCCATTTCCATTGTTTACCAAGATTTGCCTTTTTATCGTAATCGGATATAATCTGTGAATAATACGGTTTTTGTTTTTTATAAAATTCTCTGAACTTGGACTTTACCGCAAAATCTTCAATTTCTTTTTTGTAAGTTGTGATTGGGTTTTCAGTGATTTTAATGCCAGAAACGCCGGTTGCAGGAAAATCAAAAATTTCGTTTTTAACCAATTTGTTTCCTTTGAAATCATAAGAAATACCATTTCCCGTAAGAAAAATGTAATTGTAAATTGATGCCACCATCAAAGAATCAAACGTTTTGATGATCTTTTCATTTTCATAAGGTTTGAAATGGGTTAGAACATTTTTATAATATTGTCCCTGCTGCTGTATCATATCATCGTTCTCCAACCCGGATCTGGTAATGGCTGCCATAATATGGATTAATTCCTTAACCTCATTGATTTCGATTTTATATTGTCCCTGATTCTCTTTTTTGAATTTTTCTGTAAAATTAACCCTGTCCTGAGCTTTTGAAATGATACAGGTTAAGATCAATAAAACCGTAATAATTGTTTTTGTCATAGTTTTTATTATACTATAGAAAATGCAGCCCAAAGGACTGCACATTGATTATACTTTAAGGTCAGCCTCCAATCCTATCAAATCTTTGTTGGCATCAATAATCGGCTGAACTTCATTGGCTATGAATTCTTCAGTCTGAATTGGCGCAAAACCGATGAAATTTTTAGGGTCGAGAACCTCTTTTAATTTTGATTTATCGAGTTTTAAAGAATCGTCATTTAAGATTCTTTCGATAAGGTCATTTTCTTTACCTTCTTCTTTGACTTTTTTGGAAGCTTCCATCGAGTGGACTCTGATCACTTCGTGGATTTCCTGACGATCGCCACCGGCTTTTACCTCTTCCATGATGATATATTCTGTCGCCATGAAAGGAAGTTCCTCCATAATATGCTTGTTGATTCTGTTCGGATAAACCACAATTCCATTCATGATGTTGTTCCAGATCAATAGGATCGCATCAACCGCTAAAAACGCCTGAGGAATCGTCAATCTCTTGTTTGCAGAATCATCTAAAGTTCTTTCAAACCACTGAGTTGAGGCGACCATTGCAGAACTTGTCGTTAAGGACATTACGTATTTTGCTAGAGCTCCTATTCTTTCGCTTCTCATTGGGTTACGCTTGTAAGCCATTGCCGATGAACCGATCTGGTTTTTCTCGAATGGTTCTTCAATTTCTTTAAGATTCTGAAGAAGACGTAAATCGTTTGTGAATTTATGTGCAGATTGGGCGATATTTCCTAATAAAGCAACCACTTTAGCATCAATTTTTCTGTCATAAGTCTGACCGGAAACGCCGAAAACTTTCTCAAAACCGAATCTTTTTGATAATTCTTTATCTAAATGCTTCACCTTAGAATAATCTCCGTTGAAAAGCTCAAGGAAACTTGCTGCAGTTCCCGTAGTTCCTTTTACGCCCCTAAATCTTAATGTTTCTAAGAAAAAATCAAGCTCTTCGATGTCAAGAACCAAACTTTGTAACCAAAGAGTCGCTCTTTTTCCAACAGTCGTTAGCTGAGCCGGTTGGAAGTGCGTAAATCCTAAAGTCGGTAAATCTTTATATTGAATAGCAAAATCCGAAAGATTTTTCATCACATTGACCAACTTTTTCTTTAAAATTAAAAGCCCGTCACGGATCTGAATCAAATCTGTATTGTCTCCTACAAACGCCGAAGTTGCTCCCAAGTGGATAATTCCTTTTGCAGAAGGCGCAACGTCACCGTAAGCGTGAACGTGAGCCATCACATCGTGACGGAATTTTTTCTCATATTCGGCAGCTTTTCCGTAATCGATATTTTCTGCATTCGCTTTTAGTTCAGCAATTTGCTCGTCTGTGATTTCAAGACCAAGGTCTTTTTCGATCTCAGCAAGGGCGATCCAAAGTTTTCTCCAGTTCTGGAACTTGTTGTTGTGCGAGAAATTAAACAGCATTTCTTCACTGGAATAGCGTTCTTCCAATGGGTTCTTGTAGGAATTCATTTCTTTTTTTACTTTCTTTTTATTAGATTCACAAATTTAAGGAAAATTAACCGATTGAATAAAATCTAAATAAAAATTGGATCAAAGATTTAACCAAAATCTTATTTTTGAATCAAAAGTTCGGCGGGATATTTGTATTTCTTAATCTAAATCTAATAAAAATGGTCTCAAAAATTACATCAGAAATCAAAGTCAGTGTGACGACAGAATATGATAATCATAATAGCTATCCTTCAGAAAATCGCTATGTTTTCCGTTATAATATTGAAATCCAAAATCTGAGTGATAATCCTGTGAAATTACTTTCTAGAAAATGGATGATCTATGATTTAGGATTTGGTTTTACCGAGGTTGAAGGTGCTGGTGTCATTGGACTGACTCCTGTCATTGAAAGTGGTGAAAAATTTAGTTATTTTTCTAATGTGATTGTAAAATCCGGTGTTGGAAATATGGAAGGTTTTTATATTTTTGAAAATGCTAATCACGAAACTTTTGATGTTGCAATTCCGAAATTCAATTTGGTTTCGGAGGTCTTAAGTAACTAATAACTAATATTATATCTTTTTCATTTAATTATTGCAGAAGTATTTCTAATTACAAAGAATCTCTCTGAATAAATTTAAAGACATTATTCACAGACTCTTTTTTATTTTTGAGAATCATATAAGCTGCAGATTCTCCCATTGCTTTGAAGTCGGTGGTGATCACAGTAATTCCCAATAGTTCTTTCAAAGGTGTCTCATTGTAAGAAATGATTCCGATGTCTTCCCCCAGTTTCAAATTTTTCTGTCTGATCTGCTTAACCAGATTCACCAGATCACGCTCAAGGATTGTAATGAAAATATCTTTGTCCTGAAGTTCCATATCGGGATAGATTTCGTCAAGAATTTCGTAATCTAATTTAAAATCCCTGCAGAATTTTTCAAAACCATGCACAATACGCAAGGGGTAGGGATGAGCTGCTTTTGAAGGATAAACCAAGATGAGTTTTTCGTATTTCTTGATTTTATCCAATCCTTCTTCCAGAGCCTCATAGATGTCATTTTCAAAATCCTGGAAAATCGTCCCATATTCTCCCGAAATATTAGGTTTCGTGTTGTCCAACATCAAGAGTTTGTTCTTCGGGATCTTTTCGATAATGTCAATAACCTGCTGTGTAGAACTCGTATGTTTGGATTGCTCATCCCGAAAATGCGGCATTATCACATAATAATCAAAAGCGCCAATATTTTTTTTGAGAGCATTGATGAAAAGTGTTTCGTCGCAGTGATAGATATACATTTCAACATTTCCCTTAGTTCCGATAGATTGTACGAAATAATCGTAAATCATCATTTTGTAAGTACTCGGCTTATTGATCAGGAAAAAAATATTGATACTATCATGTTTATTAATTCTGGAAATATAATAACCTTTTCCCTTGACAGATTCTATGATCTGTCTTTTCCTGAGCTCTTTGTAAGCTTTTTCAACCGTGTCTCTGGAGAGAAAACAAGACTCGCTGAGTTCATTGATGGATGGGATTTTTTCACCAATTTTGATTTCTCCATTATCAATCCCATTGAGGATAGAATCTACAATTTGCTTATATTTTGGAACTCTGGAGTGTTCATTAATATTGATTTCAAATGTTTCTGCCATCATAATTCGGGAATATATCATTTCAAGTTAATAAAGATCGATTTTAAAAAGAATCAATTACTGAACACAAATTACAAAAATTTGAAATAACTGATTAATGATTTTATTTAATTGCTTGTTTAATTATAATTGTTTGATTTGCAATATAATGAAAATTTTATTTTCATATTTTTTAAATTTTACAAAACACTGTTTTCTGATTTGATAATGATAAAAATTATGATTTGCATAGAAAAATAAAATCCAATTTTATCTCAATTTCTTCTTTTTAAAATGACTTCATCAATTTAGAATCTTGTGAACCCATAATCATCCTGCACTATGCTGTATTCAAAAATTCAATAAAAAAAGGTCTGTCGAATTAGACAAACCTGTGAATAAAAATAAGATGAGAGTTATTTTTAAGGCATCTTTTTGAAACCTTCCGCTTTTATTTTCCAAGAACCATCTTTCGGAAAACCGGGAAATTGTCCGGTTGAACTGTCCCAACCTTCCAACATCATCGCAACGGTGGTCAAAACTCCACCATTTCCAGGAAGATAAATTCTAAGCCTTTTATCTTGGAAATTATGTCCGTTTTTCAGATAAGTATTAGTCTGGATGTTCATAAATAATGCATCCAAAGCTTTGTCCGGAAGTCCGAGTCTTGCTGCGTTCATCGCTGTCATCGGGAAATCCCATCCCCAAGTGTGTTCCCAGTTCCATCTTTCCCAAACGATATCCAAAGTGTTTTTCATAATTTTTTTATCCAGTTTTGGAGATTCAGGAACCATTCCCAATGCGCCTAAAACGGCAGGGTGGTCGGTCATCCATTTTGGAAAGGTGAAAGAATCTTTCGCCGATTCTGTCGACAAATAAACCCCATCCTGAACCGGAAGCGGAGCTAATTTAGAAATGACATCATCCCATTTTTTATCTCTCGTTTCACCTAATCTTTCTTTCCAAAGTTGAGCAGTTTTCAGCGCCCAATCCCAATACGCAACTTCATAAGTAGGGTTATAAGTATCTTTCGCAGGGAAAACTTCCTGAGCTGGAATTACACCTTTTCCTAGATTATAACGGTTTTTCTCTTTGTCATACGTCGCAAAATCAGCCATAAAATCAGCAGTCGCAAAAATCATATTTTTGTATTTTTCCAAAACTTTTTTATCCTTGCTGTTTCGGTACAAAAGTTCGGTCATATAGATAATGTGTGGCTGCTCCCAAATCAAAAATGCAGCGACAGAAGACGGACTTTCGTTTCCTTCGTTATCCGACATTTTAATCCAACGAACGCCTTTGTAACCTTGTCTTTCTGCTAATTTTTTAGCTTTGTCAAATGACCTGAAATAATAATCGAGTTGTTTTTCCAAAATCTCCGGTCTTCCCCACAAAGCGAAGTGAACACCGTGCCACCAATGCATTTCTGTATGCGGTTTTCCGTACCAGCTATTGAAAGTCAACCCCGTTTCCTGAGGAGGATTACTTCCTCCGCACTGAACTTTGGTTAAATATTCTGACAAGACAACTCTTCTTTCCAATTCGTTGGCTCTTGGGTCTGTACTTCCTTCAAAATCAACGGCTGCACCGCTTTCCCAGAAGTTTTTCCAGCCTGAACTGCTTTCTTTTTCAGCATCAGCGAATAAAGTTCTATTAGATTTCGGGTTTTTAGCCGAAAACTCAACGCTCAATTCAATTGTTTTGTTTTTAGAAGAGGGTTCGTAAACAAAATAATGTTTTCCTGCTTCACGAAGTTTTCCGTCCGTAAAATTAAATTGTGTATAATAATCTGTACTCTGCAACTTGTGCTGAATCAATCCTTGAGTAGATTGTGAAGAAACGATTTTCGAAGAATGGTCATTTTCATTTCCGTAAAAAGCGGCATCATCCAAAAACTGTCCGGTCGGAGAAGGGTAGCGTGCAAAAACTTTTAATTTATTTTTTGAAATTAAATCAGATTCAATTTTAATTCCGATTTTATCTGAATTTTGGAAAGAAGCAGTCCAGACTTTTACCGGAGTTCCTTCCAGTGAAAACTCGCTCGTGATAATTCCTGTCCATAAATCAATTTTCTGATTGATGTTGGTTAAATCTGAAATTTTCGCTTTCTGACCATCTTTTTTAGTCAATTCAATCCCGATATTTCCCAATTGCAAACGATGTTGGTTCACACGGAAATATTCAACAGCACCTTTATTGCGTTCAGGTTCTTTCAGTTGGACACTGTACAACGCTTTTCTTCCATCGTTATTGAAATCATAAGGTTTTAAAGTTTCTTCAAACTTGTAATTTTTGGTATTCGGAAAACTATTCCAGCCCCATTCAGACTGAGTTCCGAGAGAAACTCCATTTTTATAATATTCGGGAAACGACTGCATTCCGGTAATATCAACGGTGTAGGCAAATTTCCCGTTTCCTACGGTTAAAGTAGAAAGTGTATCGGCTTTTATGTTAACTACATTATGTCGCTGAACGACTTTTTTGCGGTCGATTTTCTGGGCATTCAGTGAAGAGAATCCCATCAGGAAAATCCCGAGATATATTGTAATTTTTTTCATTTTATCTTTATTTATTCTTTAAACTTACAACTTAGGCTTCGACAAGCTCAGCCTGAAAATCCTAATACTAAATGTTTTACACTGCTGTCGGACTGAGCTTGCCGAAGTCTTTCTCACTAATATTTCTATATTATCTGCCACGAATGCACGAATATTTTTATAAGCATACACTTTATATTTGTGCATTCGTGGCATTGCATTCTATTTTAAAACTGTAGCACTCATCATTCCAATCACGACATCATTGCTCACGGCTGTGAGTTTTATCGACTTTAATTCTTTATTCGCGTCAATCGGCAAGTCCAGAATTGTTGCTGAGCCACCATCAACCTGACGGTCTGTAAATCCTTTGATGCTTGAATATTTGCTCAAATTTCCACCTTTGTACAATTCTCCGGTTTTCAATTTCACACGATACGGAATTTTGTCATCCGGAATTTCAAAAGCAAAATTATCATCAAATAAATCCTGCTCAATCGGCCACCAATTCGTTGGGTTTTTCAGTTCCAATTCTGTCGTTGAACCATCAACATATTGAACCGTAATTTTTCCATTCACAATCTGAGATTGCATAGGATTCGTAGAACCAGCCATCAGAAAATAGATTTTCTTTCCTTTCCCTGAAACAGGAATTTCAAGAGAATCAGAATAATTATCCCACTGACTTACAAACGCGATATTTTTATCTATTTTATCAATTAAAAATGGAACTCCGAGAAACTCAATTTTGCCGTTTTTTCTTTTATTCATCAATCCGCTGTCATCAATTTGAGCGGTGATTAACGGATAACACCAGTTTCCGATTCCCTGCCACGGAAGCTGTAAAGTCGGAACTTCCGGTCTTGGTGAAAGGTATTTTTGATTGAAAATCTCAGTCACTTTTTCATTGTATTTTGAAGCTAAAGAAATGTTGTTGAATTGACCTTGGTTTTCAATTTCCCAATCTGTGATTTCAATATTTTGTTTAATTCCGTTGTATTCAAGCTCAATAGAATTGGTTCCTTTACTTAAATAATTTGAAGGAATTTCAATGGTTGTACTTTGATTTTTTTGAATAGTGAAAGTTTTATTTAAACCATTAATATTCAGCTTTCCATTAATTTGATTTGTAGATTTTGATTGAATCTGAAGTTTTTTATTCGCCCATTTTGTCTCCAAAGGAAAACGGATATCCACATTCACAGGTTGCCACCAACTTGTTCCGTTTTGCTCGACCTGAACGAAAAAAGTTCCTTTTCTTTCCTGCTGGTTAAGTTCAAACTTGTGGTTGACCACCCCGTCTTCGCCCTTCGGTCGAATCCACCCCTCCGGAGGAGGGGAATTTTTAATCAAACCTTGTGGGTCGTAGATGTTTTTGATTTTCTTTTTTGAATCAAAATTTAACTGAAGACTTTCCGATATATAATTAACGTAGTCGGTTTGTTCGTTTTTTAATTCTTCTCCTGAATAATTGATTTCAATCTTAAAATCTTTTCCTGTCGGCGTTTCAAACTGAACAATTGGCTGTAAAATAGAATTCGGTTTAATTTTCCAATCCACATTTTTTCCATTCACTTTCACCGATTTGATGTTGGAATAATTCACAGGAATCTGCATTTCCAACGCTACAAGATTTTGATATTTTGAAGTGAAAATATATTCCGTTTTTTTAGAATTTCTTTTAAACTGATAGTCCCAATCTGGAAGTTTCAGTTCGGCAGAATTCCAGTCTTTTGGAAATCCTGGTTTGATGCGAATCTTATATTCTAATAAATTCGGATAAACCCCAAAAAGCCCTTCTGTCAAAGTTCGTGAAGCCACACCAATCGGGTCGGCAAAATCCCGGTACAATTCGCCACGAAACGCATCGTAATGAGAAAGCTGTTCGAAATTCCCAGGACTGATGCCGTAATACATTGACTCAACCAGATTCCCCTTCCAAAGTTGATACGCATCCTCACTTCTTCCGGCTTGCCAGTATGCTAGAGCGGTTTGTAAATTTTCTGCCAAAGCCACATTGTTAATCGACCAGTCGTAAGGCTGCCAGTTTGTGGTTGATAAAGTGTAATAATCTTTATTTTGTGCACCATTTACCGTCACCGGAATCTTAGGTGTATGATGATTGATGTACTGTAAGTTTTGGTAATCTTCAAATTCATTTAAAATAAATGCATCTGAAACGTGATAAATCGACCAAATTCCCGGTTTATCGTGAACGATTTGATTGCCCAAAGCATCTTTGTACTCAGCAAAGTAACCTTTATCTTTTAGCCAAAGCTGGTTTTTCATTGCCTTCAAAATCGCATCAGCTTCCTGTTCGTAAGGTTGAGGATTTTCACCAATGATTTTCGCCAGTTTCGCCATTTCACGGTTGGCTCTGTAATTATACGCTGAAGTGTGCGTCACTTTTCCACCCGAATATTGTAACGCATCGCTCGCCCAAATCGTTGCATACGCATCGTACAAATCTCCACGCTTGAAATTTCGTTTTTCCCAATCCATATGACGAACCATTGTCGGCCACATTTTTTTCAGAAATTCTTTGTCTCCCGTGTAATTGAAATGCGAAAACATCTGGTCAAAAAATACCAGATTCATATCATAATGATGCGGTTTTGTATTGTCATTCGGATTTCTGGAAATATATCCGCTGGAAAAAACGGAAGTTCCCATTTTTTCCGCACTTCTCGCCAAATGAAGCAAAGTATCCATTTCTACAGGCGCAGAATCTGGTTTTAAAACCTGTGAAATGGCATAACTTTCAAAATGTTCTTTTGCTCGGTCGTGCCAGTTCAACGCATCAGCTGTGTAAGCGCCTCGCCACGCATTCAGTCGCATTCTCCAAGCAACGGCGCCGTGAAGGAAGGTTGGACTTTCCCAAATTCCATCGGCTGCAACTGCCAAATTAGCTCCGAAATTATTTAAATCTGCATCGGGAGTTTTTAACTGAATTCTATTGGTTAATGTTAAACGGGATTTTTCAGCTTCATTAAATATGTTTTTCAACTCTTCATCCGAAAAGTTTTTTTCTGATTTTCCTTTGGCAACCTGAATATAAACCGGTTGTTTTTGTGAAGAATACGAAGCGTAAACAATTGGATATTTTTCGTTTTTATTTTGAGTAAACTCAGCAAGTTTTTCTAAAGTTTTTGCATCGGTCAATTGAAGAGAATTAATATTTGAAAAACTTCCGTTAACGGTTTGAGTTTCTTTTTTCCTGTTTAAATAATTTAATTGAAAATGATTTTTACTAGTTTTATATTCATTAATCAGACAATATTCAGGCAACAGATAAAATCCGGATTCTGGGTCTGCGCCGATGTCGCCGTTTCTGCTGAAAGTCGTTCCGCTCGCACCGCCAAAAATTGCAAAGATTTTTGTTGAAGAATCTACATTTACAGTTTCCATTTTTAAAACTAAACCCTCTTCTTTAGCCTGTGCTAAAACAGTCAGTTTCAAAGTTCCGCTTCCTAAAATCGGGTCTTTGATTTCATACAACATCGAACCAGGTCGGTAACGGGTTTCAATTTTATCAGCCTGAATTAATTTTTTAATCGAATTTCCTTTTTGAATGACGAATTGAAGATTTCCGCCCATTCCCGGAAGATACAAAGCAAATTCCGGCAAATCTCCCGCTTCAACTCTCGACGCACGGTTATCGCCATACAAAGCCCGATTGAATCTGTACTTTCCGTTGACCAATAAAAAATCGCCTTTGTCTTCTTTGTAATGCAGTTCACGCTCGTTATTCTGCCAATGTTTCGACTGGGAATAAGAAAGTGAGAATACCGACAAAACTAGCAGTCCGGCGAAAATGGTTTTTCTTCGCATTTTATGGTTTTAACTCGGTTAATGGCTGCCCGTTAACGGTTACATTTTTTAAAGTCACATTTTTCAGATAATCCACTTTGTAAGGAATCTGAACGCCGGTCATTTTTGCGTTAATCATCGTGAAATCAGTTACCGGAGAAGATTCATAAGCATCAGAGAATACAGCATATTTTCCACCTTTATCGACCGTTAAATTCTCAACCCATATATTTCTGATGGTCGGAATGTGATTTCCGGGCTTTTCATAATGCATATTGAAACGCACTGCCGCTTCTTTGTAAGCACCCACTTTTGTGTTGTAGAAAAATACGTTTTCGATTGTTCCGCCACGGCTTGAGCTGGTTTTAATTCTTAAAGCTCGGTCAAGATTCTTGCTGTCCATCACGTTTCCGATAGCGTAAATGCTTTTAGCGCCGCCTGCAATTTCACTTCCGATAACAACTCCGCCGTGACCATCTTTCATTTCGCAGTTTTCGATGATATGGTTTTCGGCAGGTCTTCCGATGTCTCTTCCGTCTTCGTCTCTTCCAGATTTGATGGCAATACAGTCGTCTCCTGTGTCAAAATATGAATCTTTAATCCAAACATTTTTACAGGCTTCAGGGTCGAAACCGTCGTTGTTTGGCCCGTGGCTGATGACTTTTACTCTTTCAATCAAAACGTTTTCACACAAAACCGGGTTTAGATTCCACATTGGAGAGTTTTTAACCAAAACATCTGCCATATAAAAGTTTTTCGACTTGTAAGGCTGAACGAAATTTGGTCTTAAATACCATCCATCACCAAAAATTCTTTCTCTTGCAGGTTTTCTCTGCGCCATATATTCGTGAAGTTTCGCACGGGCAGGATTTTGTCTTCCCGGACGAGTTTCATTATATCCATATTTTGTAGCACCACACCAGAACCACCAGTTGTCTAAATCTGAATTTCCATCTAACGTTCCTTTTCCGGTAATGGCGATATTTTCTTCTTCGTACGCGTAAATCAGAGATGAATAATTCATACATTCCATTCCTTCCCAACGCGTGAAAACAATAGGGTAGTCGTTGCTGTCCTGACTGAACAAAATTGTAGAACCGTCGCTCAAATGAAGATTAACATTAGATTTTAAATAAATTGCTCCCGTTAAGAAAACTCCGTTTGGAACAACAACTCTTCCGCCGCCTTCTGCATTACATTTTTCTATGGCTTTTTTGAAAGCTTCGGTATTTTTCGTTTTTCCGTCACCTACAGCTCCGAAATCGGTAATCAGGTAATCAACTTTTCTGAATTCAGGCTTTTTGATTTGCTTTTTTAACGCTTTGATTTCTTTTAAAGGCTGTTTTGCGGAAGTCCACGGTTTGTATTGTGCCGATACTGAAACTGACAAAACCAAAGCGAATAGAATTAGAATATATTTTTTCATAAAGATTTAGATTCAAATTTTAAAACAATTTCTTGTATTGCAAACTAATATTAATGCGAAGAAAAATTATCCTGCACTGTCGGTTATAAGATTATTTGTTTTGGAATAAAGTCTTAAGCCAATCAGAACAGAGTTTTTTCCAATTGTCCGTCAGTTCCGATTTATTTGTAATTCCGATTTTATGTTCGCCTTCCGGGAAAATAAATAAAGCGCCTTTAACTTTATTTTTTGTCATTACCTGATAATACAGAAGACTGTTCATCACGGGGACAGTTTTATCATTTTGTGCGTGAAAAAGAATGGTTGGTGGCGTTCTATCTGTCACACGATTCTGCATAGAATATTCGGCGATCTTTTCTTTAGAGGCATTTTCGCCAAGCAAACTGTTACGGCTTCCAATGTGCGCGAATTCTCCCAGATCGATGACAGGCGAAACCAAAATGGCAAAATTTGGAATTGTAGAAATGGATGTCCAATCGTCTTTCAGTTCCGTGTAATCCGTGGTAATGTTACTCACTGATGCAGCTAGATGTCCACCTGCGGAAGTTCCTATCACACCGATCTGGTCTGGAGAAATCCCATATTGAACAGCATTTTTTCTAAGATATTTTATCGCTACTTGAATATCTTGTAAAGGTGCAATTTCTCTTTGCTTCACATCGGGAGAAATTGGTAATCTGTAATTCAAAACAAAAGCTGAAATTCCTAAAGTGTTAAACCATTTTGCAATCTGAAATCCGTTCAGGTCATATGTAAGTTTGTAGTAACCACCACCCGGAATAATGATTACAGCCATTGGTTTTCTGTCTTCCTTTGGTGGTAAGAAGGAAAACAATTCAGGTTCTTTTATCTGTACAATTCGGCCATCTTTTTCTTCGGTTTTTAATGGTAGTCCTTTGGAATTGGGCATTTGACCTTTTGGCCAGAGCGTAATTTTTTCCTGACCAAAAATTGAGTTTACAAATAAAATCAAAAAGAGTAATCCGAATTTTTTTATTCTCATTTAATTAAAATAAAAAATTATTTAATGTATTTTTCCAAACCTATATTCAAAGGTTTCAACGCCTTGACAGCGAGCTTTGCAACGGATTCTGCACCAAATCTTGACAGGTGTGTGTCATCCGCTTTGTCTTTGTTGTAATAAGGATTTTCACCTGCTTTAAAATGAAGATGGAGAAGCTTTGATTTTTCTGGACCTGCAGAAATTTCCATTTGCTCCGTTAATAATTGCATATCAACGAAAGAAACTTTCATAGCATCCGCCACCAATTTTACCACTAATGAATATTCTTTGTGCGTGTCTATTAGAACACCATTTTCATTGAAATTTCTCCTTGTGATGGATGTCATCAAAATCGGTGTTGCGCCTTTGGCTCTGGTTTCATTGACATATCTTTCCAGATTGGCTCTGTATTGTGTGTAAGGATTGGTGAATTTTGTGGAGTCTTTCAGCTTTTGATCGTTATGTCCGAATTGAATAATGACAAAATCACCTTTTTTCAACTGCTTTTCTATTTTGTCCCAACGTCCTTCTGTGCGGAAACTTTTGGAACTTCTGCCATTCATCGCGAGGTTTTGGATCTCGATTCCTGATGTAAAAAACTGTGGCAAAACCTGTCCCCAGCCGTGTTCGGGATTTTTGTCAGGATTGTCTTTGTTGGACATTGTAGAATCGCCAATTAAAAATAATGTTGGTTTCTGAGCCCATATCATTAATGAAAGAAACAGAAATATGATGGAAAGTTTTTTATTCATTTTTGAATTGTTTTAACATTGAATCATTCGCAGCCCGGCTTGAACAGAGCTCTTTTTGTGGAGCGAAGCGGAACAAAAAAGCGGGAGTGGAAGACGGATAAAGCTGCCCTAATTTAAATAAAATATCGACTATTTCTCAAATTCTATACTTGCGAGGATGAATGGACCAGTCCCTTTGGCATCGTTGGAACGGATCTGTTCGTTGATGTAATACTCATAAGATCCATCTCTGTAAGGTTTTCCGCCTAAACCGGCTACAGCACAGCATTTATTGAGATTTATAACGCCGTTTTCATCCACAGAGATCAGGTTTTTGATAATGCCGTCGTAACCTTTTTTAGCTGCAGCTTTGTAAGATTGTGGCAGATATCCTTCGTTCACGGACTTTATAATGGTGTAGACAAACATCGCCGAAGCGGTTGCTTCCTCATAATTACCTTTTTCCAGAGGTTTATCCAAAACCTGATACCAAAGCCCGGATTTTTTGTCCTGAACTTTGATGATGGCATCTGAAAATGACTTGATGTAAGAAATCAATCTTGCTCTACCGGGATGATTCTCAGGAAGATAATCCAAAACATCGACCATTGCCATCCCGTACCATCCCATTGCTCTGCCCCAAAAATTGGGAGAAAGTCCGGTCTCTTTGTTTGCCCAAGCTTGTTGTTTGCTCTCATCCCAAGCGTGATAAAGTAGTCCTGTTTTTTTGTCCAAGAGATTTTTCTGAACAGAATCAAACTGAAAAACAATATCATCATATGCTTTTTGAGCATCTGTTCCTTTTGTAAAATCTTTTGTATAATGTGTATAGAAGGGCATTCCCATATAAAGCCCGTCCAACCAAACCTGATATGGATAGATTTTTTTGTGCCAGAAAGAGCCTTCTTTGGTTCTTGGCTGTCCATCGATTTGTAGACGTAAGGTTTGAAGCGCTTTCAGATATTTGTCTTTTTTCTCTTTTTCGTAGAGATAAAGCAATACGTTTCCACTATTGAGAAGGTCGATGTTGTATTTTTCCAACTCATAGGTAAGAATAGTTCCGTCATCTTTAATCAGTTTTTCTCCAAAGTCGCTGATATAATCATAATATTCTTTCTTTCCTGTTTTAGCATAGAGTTTTTCGGCTCCGTCTAGAACAATGGCAGAAGGATAGGTCCATTTTGGACTTTTGCTGAAATCCAGCATCCAAGCTTCCGGGAAACGGTGCATCTCGGAAAGCATCATTCTTTCCGACCATTTCAGATTTGTGGGAACGACTTTTCCTGATTGAGATCTTGAAGCTTCTATTTTAGCTGCCATTTTTGTTTGTGCAGAAACGAAGAATACTCCGGAACTCAAAGCAATAAGGACAAGGACTTTTATTTTGTGATTGATCAAACTCATTTTATTGATTTAAAATTAATAATCGCAATCTAAAATAATCACAAATGATAATTATCCTGCACTGTCGGTATATTAATTACAGAATCAAAATAGACATTTTTAAAATTCCTGATACAGATAGCGATCGGGATAGGTCAGTTTTTCACTTTTGCGTTGACTATTGACGATGATATGGATGATATTCATTTGGTCATCAAAAAGATTATATAAAAAGCTTACAGCGGTTTCCACTTTTTTGGGGTTAGATACACCTTCTGATTCCAAAAAAATATCGACACTTTCTTTATCCTCTTGGTAGCCGACAAAATTCACTTTTACAAATTGATTGTTGACTTTAAGTTTTAGGTATTCGGATGCATAGTTTTTCAGATTTTCCTGCATTTCCTTTTCATATTTGATATCTTGAAAATGGAGATTTTTACCATATTTTTTATTGATCGCATTTTCCAGGTCATCCATAAAAAAACGTCCGGTAATTTCAAATGTCCTTGATTTTTGATTGTAGTTGAACTCCATGGAACCAACATGATAGGGATGTGGTTTGAAGGATATAAAAGCAAAGATAAAAGAGAAGGCAAATATTATGGACAGAACTTTCTTCATTGGTTTGGAAATTTTAAATCGAAATTAATCATTATTTTCGTGAATCTTTTTAAAAATGATAGGATGCAGGATTTTATTCTTTACCTGAAATTGGGCTGGGAACACATTATTTCACTAGATGCGCTGGACCACCAGCTGTTTATTTTAGCTTTGATCGCGGTTTATTCTTATAATGATCTCAAAAAGATTCTGATCCTTGTCACTGCCTTTACGATTGGACATTCTGTAACATTAGCACTCAGCACTCTTAATGTTTTGAGAGTTCCGGGAAACTGGATCGAGTTTCTGATTCCCTTGACGATCGTTATCACTTCATTAGATAACATATTGATGAAAAACAAGCAAAAAAGTCTGATGCAGATGAACTACTATCTGGCGATGATCTTCGGTTTGATCCACGGGATGGGTTTCGCAAATACAGCAAGAATGATGATTGCGAAGGAACAGAGCATTTTTGTTCCGCTTTTAGGATTTAATATTGGTTTAGAATTGGGGCAGATCATTTTGGTCGCAGTAATATTAATTCTTCTTTTTATTCTGCTAAAGATATTTCGAGTTAATAGAAAAGATTGGATTTTGTTTGTTTCTTCAGGGGTTTTTGCACTATCCCTGAAAATGGCTTTGGAAAGAATTCCTTTTTAATAATTGTTATATTTTATTTGGGCAGCAATTTCCGCGCTCCGTTCCCGCTATCCGCCTCTGGCGGATGAGCTCCACTCAGCTCGGGCTGCGAAGATTCCACTTTCCGGGAAGATAGCCGGTATTTCTAGATGAACAGTAATTCGGAAAATAAAATATAGAATTTTTATCTTATTCGTAACAATTTCTTACATTTGATTACTTGTAGGAAATTATCATCTAATTCTTTGAAAAATGAAGCTAAAAGTTTTAGGACTTTTGTTCTGCTCTGCTGTTCTGTCAGCACAGAATATCCAAAATAATCCGGGAAGCAATCACGGTAACAAATTCGAACAGCTCGGAACGATACTTCCAACTCCAAATATTTATAGAACAGCTTCCGGCGCACCAGGTCAAGCCTATTGGCAGCAACGGGCAGATTATGATATTGAGGCATATCTGGATGAAGATAAAAGAAATCTGAGAGGCTCAGAAACCATTACTTATTATAACAACTCTCCAGATGATCTGGATTATCTCTGGCTTCAGCTGGATGAGAATGAACAATCGTCTGTTAAGAATGCTGATTATCCTTTTTCATCGACATTACCAAAAAGAGAGATTGTAGAAAACTTAAAACCAACCGAATTACCGATTTCAGATAATGGCTATGGCGTCAATTTGGAAAAAGTAACCGATGCTAACGGGACACCTCTGAAATATGTTGTTAATAAGACAATGATGCGGATCGACCTTCCCAAAGCATTAAAAAAAGGAGAAAAGTTTGTCCTAAAGATCAACTGGAATTATAACATCCCGAATCGTATTGAAATGGGCGGTAGAGGTGGTTATGAAAACTTTCCGGAAGATGGTAACGACCTTTACACAATCACACAATGGTTTCCAAGAATGTGTGTCTACAGCGATTTTCACGGCTGGCAGAATCATCAGTTCACGGGAAGAGGTGAGTTTGCTTTAGTATTTGGGAACTATAAGGTAAAAATGAATGTTCCTGCTGACCACGTTGTCGGTGGAACGGGTGAATGTAAAAACTATGAGCAAGTTCTTTCATCAGAACAATTAGCGAGATACAGAAAAGCTGAAAACTCTAATGAACCGGTAGAAATTGTAACATTAGACGAAGCTAAAAAAGCAGAAAAAAAACACTCAAAACAAAGAAAGACCTGGATTTTTGAAGCCAATGACGTTCGTGATTTCGCTTGGACATCTTCAAGAAAATTTATTTGGGACGGAATGAGAGTTACGATTCCTGAAAACAATAACAAAGTAATGGCCATGAGCCTCTACGGAAAAGAAGCTTACGGATTGTATAGAAAATTCTCTACAAAAGCAGTTGCTCATACGATCAAAACGTATTCAGAATTTACGATTCCTTATCCATATCCTGTAGCGCAATCTGTAGAAGCTTCCAATGGAATGGAATATCCAATGATCTGCTTCAATTACGGACGAACAGAAAAAGACGGAACTTACTCTGAAGCCATCAAAAACGGAATGTTAGGCGTAGTCATTCACGAGGTGGGACACAATTTTTTTCCGATGATCATCAACTCGGATGAAAGACAATGGAGTTGGATGGATGAAGGTCTCAATACTTTTGTTGAATATCTGACAGAGGAAAAATGGGATAACAAATTTCCTTCAAAACGTGGTCCGGCCTGGACGATCGTAGATTATATGAAACTTCCGAAAGATGAATTGGAACCGATCATGTCCAATTCTGAAAACATCGCAAAGTTTGGACCGAATGCTTATTCTAAACCGGCGACGGGACTCAATATCCTTCGTGAAACCATTATGGGAAGAGAGTTATTTGATAAAGCTTTCAAAACCTATGCGAAAAGATGGGCGTTTCGCCACCCGGAGCCTGCAGATCTTTTCAGAACGATGGAGGATGCCAGTGGAGAAGATCTTGATTGGTTTTGGAGAGGATGGTTTTATGGAACAGACCCTGTTGATATTTCTATAGATAAAGTAACAGTAGCAACGCCGGATTTTGATGGAACCCCAAAATCAGAAGATGTAAAATATACTGTCGATAAACCTGCACTTAACGAATTTGAAGATATTTCTAAAATAAGAAACAAGGAGAATCGATCGATTAAATTCTATGTTGACGGTGATAAAGAGGTTCAGGATTTCTATTACAGATATGACCGTGGACAAGAGAAAGTAGATACTTCCAAAGAATATTCTATGACGACAGCAAATCTTGAAAAAGTATCCAGCAAAGACGTTACAAAAGATGGCAATGTAACAGCTTATCAGATCGATTTTTCAAACAAAGGCGGGTTGGTAATGCCAATTATTCTTGAATTTACCTTTGAAGATGGTTCTAAACTGAATGACAAAATTAATGTTCAGATTTGGAGACACAATGAACAAAAAGCCTCTAAAACTTATTATTTTGATAAAAAATTAAAATCTGTTCAATTAGATCCTATGAGAGAAACAGCTGATATTGATACCTCCAACAATCTTTGGACTGCAACTTCTACAGAAACACAGAGCAAGTTTCAGGTTTTCAAACAGAAACAGAAAAATGCTGCAAGAGGTGCCTCCACTGGAAAAATAAATCCTATGCAAGCTGCTGGAAAAAAATAAATTCAATACTTGGTCCTGAAATTTTCAGGACTTTTTTATAGCAGGAATATTTTCCCCCAATTATTTTAAACATCAGTTATTAGTTACAATTATGAAAAAACTATTACTAATACTTACAATTTCGCCATTTGTTCTGTCCTGTGATGGACAAGACAAATCTGGGGCAAAATCACTTTCTGAGGAATCTTTACAATTGGAAAATTTCGATTTCAATACCAAAATTTCCACACTTCTTCCGAAAGAAACCAAAAGTAAAGAATATGCTGGTTATTACAAGGTCAAGTCGGAAATGATCGAGGTTGACACTGTTTCTGATGGCGAATTTATTGGAAGTGAAAAGCCTGTAAGAATTGAATACAGGCAGCGAAGTTTTTCCACTCGCGATGTTCTTGCCAATTTTGATGATTTTGAGTTCAACGCCATCAATTTTGTAACGAATATGGATGGAAAATTAATGCTCATCAATGCAGTCGCTGGCGAAACGGATAAAGGTAAAACGGAAGATTTCGTTTCCAAACTCAACAAAAAATACGGAAACTCAAAGAACACCAAAAGCGAATTTGTAGGACAGGATTTTGACATTTACACTTGGCAACTGAAAGACAGGATCATAAGATATTGTGTGGTTTTCGATGATGAAAAAAGCACTTTGAAGATTGGCGGAGAAAAAAATCCGCATTATCAAAGTTATCTGTATGTCATCAAAAAAGAATTTCAAAACCAGATTTTTGGAAATGTAAGTTCCGGAGATTTTGTCTTTCTGGAATAAATTCTAAAAATATCAAACACAAAAAATGGAAAAATAAAAACTTATGAAAAAACATATACTTCTAATATTATTGATGCTTTCAGGCTATTCTGTGTTTGCGAATGATGGCGCATTTTTCGCAAAAGGCAATCAACTGATTCCAATCAATGAGACGGATATTACGGTCAGAAAGGAAATTTTAACTCTTAAAAAAATCAGAAATCAATTTATAGAAGTTACGGTTTATTATGAGTTTTTCAATCCAAAAGAAGACAAAAAAATAACGGTCGGTTTCGAGGCATTTTCGCCGGAAGGAGACGTAGATGGATCGCCAAAAAACGGGAAACATCCGTACATGAGGGATTTCACGGTGGAACTCAATAATTCTATTCTGAAATATGATGTGGCGTATGTTTCCGACTCATTGTACAATAAAAATGGAACGATAAAGTCTTTGGATATGACAAAATTCGATGGGAATAAAAGTGGGAATTATGTCGATTTCTTTTATGTCTATCATTTTGAGGCCAATTTCAAAAAAGGACTTAACATTGTGAAACATACCTATAATTATGATTTGTCTGGTTCCATAGATTACAATTACGATTTTGAATATGTGCTAACTGCCGCTAATCGTTGGGCAAACAAACAGATTGACGATTTTACATTGATCATTGATAACGGAGAATTTGAGACATTTTCCATCAACAAAACCTTCTTTAAAACTTCGGATGAATGGCTGATTAACGGCATCGGAAAAACCGAAGATATCAAAGGAAGTAAAAATGCTTTTGTCGAAAACGATGCTTTGAAATTCCATTTGCAGAAAGGGAATATTATTTTTCAAAAGAAGAATTTCAAAGTCAACGGCGATTTGTTTTTGTATGCTCAAAACTATTTAGGAATTCAGGACTTGGAGTATATTCCTTTTTCGTATTATCAGGAAGACAAAATCGTTCAGCCGAAAAATGATTTTCAAAGAAAAGTATTAAAGAACCTGCCTTTTGCAAGACGCGGTTATGTTTTTCAGAATCAGGATTTGAATCAGTTTTACAAAAAAATGGATTGGTATATCCCAAATCCGAATTATCAGCCCAATGCTGAAATCCTTACTGACGGGGAAAAGAAATGGATTGAGAAATGGAAATAAAACTAAATTCCATAATCGGTTTCTAAGCTAAAACCAACGAATTACAATTCATTCCCAGCGGATTGTAAATGACTAACGTTAATTTTAAATTTTGCTTTATTTTAGATTCTATCAAAAAATATGATGCCATTAAAAAAATGCACAAATCTAAAAATTGCTGTACTGATTTTAAACTGATTAAAATTGGTAAGAAAAATAAAATGATATGAATTTAATTTGACAAGTGCAGAGCTAACCAATGTTGCTTGTGCATTTTGTTTTACTAGATCTAAAATTTTTATATTTGATTTGAAATAAAAAACACAAACCAAATGAACGAAAACTTAAAGTACATTGCCAAATTATCTGCTTCTGCAGCATCCAGTTTTCTCAAAATAAACATCTTAGGAGCTCTCTCCACCGTCATCGTTATCATCCTCGAGTTTACAATCCTGATAAAAGGGATTGATGCAGGACATTCTGCACACGCAAGCGCGATTCCGTTTTTGCTGATGATGTTTTTCGCTAGGCCTGTCGGCTCTGTTTTGTGGTATTTGACCTGTCTTGCAAGTCCGTACGTTTTCTTTCTGTTTGGGAATCAGTATATCATTTCCAAAATCACAAACAAGGTCATTACAGATAAATCGGAAAGTCTCATCATTCCGATTTTGGACAGGGTCTTAAACAAATTCCAGGCGAAACAACCCAACGTTTTACGAAACACAGGCGATTATTCTATGAATAAGCTGAAAATCATCCAGGCCATCAGAAAAGATAAATCTGAGAACAAATGGCTGAGGAAAATCATTGTTTTCGGAATGAAAAAAGTGAAAATGGATGACATTGATTTTACTCAGGAAAACCTCAATTTCTACGACATCATCAAAGTAAAAACCATCCAAACGCTGAAAAATATTTCAGAACCAAGCCGCAATATGATTTGGATTACAATTGGTGCTCAGTGGGCGATCTTGTTGTTTATTTGGCTGACCAAGTTTTAATTCAAAATATTTTTTGATGCAAAAACTGATTTTTTTCCTAAAAAAGTTCTCCTTTTATTTTCTTGTGATTTTTGCAGGAACTTACTTGCAGGTCTATTGGGCGATGGGTTATTTGTCAGACAAGCTTTCCAGCAGTTGTTTAGATTGTAGTTTTGCTTTGGATACGTTGTTTGTTTCTTTGTTTTCGGCTGTTTTTTTTAGCTTGTTTTTTATGTTGATTTCAAGAATCAAGAATCTTTATTTAAAACTCATTCTGGAATTTTTGTTACTATCATTTTGGTGGTTTTTTATCGATTATTCGGATTTTGTGGAAAGGGAATCTTCCTGGAGCACATATCTTTTTGAGGAAGAAATTCATGCAACATTAAACCAAGGTTTTTTCCCGATTTTGATAATGTCTGTCATTGTGATTTTCATATTTAATTACAAATTTTTTATAAATAAGAATGAAGCGAATTGAAAAGATCAAGATCCTAAAAGCAATCGTAGCACTTTTGCTCTTCATTGGCATTCCGATTTTGTTATTCTATCTTGGAGTTGTAGTTCCGGAATATTGCGCTTGTGACGAAACGATGTACGAAGGTCAAAAAGGAATTGATATTTGGGGCGATATGGTTTATTTTGCGATGCTGAAAGTCAGGATTTTGCTAAGGCATTTTTTCAGCTTCTTACGATGGTGATTTTGGTTTTTTCGGCTATTCTGGCTCTTATCTATTTCTTAATTTATCGAATTAAAAAAAAAACAAATGAGAAACATATTACTGACCTTTATTTTATTGGGTTTTTCATTTCTGTTCAAAGCTCAAAACCAATCTCAGAACGATATCTGGAGCGGAAGCTATGAAGTGTATCCAAAGGATGATAAAAAGGCTTTAGATACTTTATTCATCGCAAAAACTAAAGATGTAAAATCGGAAGATGTTCCTGCAAGATTTGAATCGGATTTAAAAAGATGGATTGTTACTTCCAAAAAAGATGAAAGGAAAGATGCTTTGGTAATCCGCAGATTTATTTTTAATCTTGAGGATGATGATAACGAATATGAGCAATTTGGCTGGACAAAGCTTTATCAGGAAGAGAAAATAAGCTGTATTGATGGCGGCCATTTTTTCATTTGTCAGACAAAACCAAATACAACAGTAGATTTCCAGAAGGAAGGAACGTTCTTTACCAAAACCGGATTTTTCGGTGTTTGGCTGCATTTTGGCTTGGTAGAACTGAAAAAACTTGATTAAAAACTAAATCCAATGAAATCAAAACCAATCTTAACCATTCTTTTGACAGCGATTGTCTTCTTTGCTTTAGGATTTTTAGGTAAAGATTTTTATCAAAATAAATCAAAGTCTGAAAATATTCCTGTAACCAAAAATCAATCGGACCGCATCCAAACAAAAGATGAAACCAAAACCGAAAATAAAAATACAGATTTTTCTAAAGTGTTGAAAGGTAAATATATTCTTGAAGGTGCAGATTATGCGGGATTCGAATTTATAGATGATGAAACGATAAGCTGGACAAACGAAATGTTCCCGATGGACCCGGACACGATGCGCCTGAAATGGATTGATGAACACACTTTCGTTACCACTTTTACCAAAAATATTGAAAAAGGTTGTCCGCCAAGAAACTGGGTGCGAAAGATAGAATCTTATGACGGACACAAATTGGTCATCAGAGATTATTGGACAGGTTGGGGAGAATCCAAAGACGAATCGGAAGTTTTTTACAAAGAATAATAATTTCCAAACACGAATTGTCAATATTACGATTATAAAATTTAGATTAGTATTAAATTTGATATAAAACACAAATGATGAGAAACTATTTGCAACTATTTATCTTAATATTTTTCAGCCTAAATATTAACGCCCAAAATCTAAGGGAAGAAATCAAACTAAAAAATGCTGATTTTAAAATCTATGATACGGATTCCAGCGAAAAAGATTTGGAAGTAACCAGATATCAAATCATCGATTCCAAAGGAGATAAATTGGAACACATCGCCCGGGTTTTTGATAAAAAGAAGGATAAGGAAACGTTTTTAGGGATTTACAGAAAGAATGATTCTGAGATTCATTTTATAGAATTTAATCAGACCAAGGAAACGCCGACTTTAGACCATTACGTTTATACGCCTGATGCAAAAGGTAAATTGGTACTTGTGAAAAAAGAAGTTGGTTTGAAAGATTATCCTGCAGATTTGCCTCCGAAATTTAAAAATAACAAACCGATTCACCCGGAATTTGTCGGTGGTGATGCCGAACTGAATAAATGGGTTGAGAAAAATATCGCTCCAATCCTGAAAAAAGAATTGGCTACAAAAGATCTTGTCCTCACGCTGGAAATAGACGAAAACGGAACTGCGACTTTGCAGAATCTGTCATTGCTTTCATTAAACAGCGAAACGGAAAAAGCCCTGATTGCAAAAATCAAAGAGATGCCAAAATGGAACACCACAATCCAAGGTTATAAAGTGACGGGATTGGCTTTTATTCCTGTTTCTAAGCCTTAGATAATTATTTTGAAATTGTTAATTAATAATCGAATTAATGGGAAAACTGACCGGATATTTCACGATAACTTGGCTGATCATTTTGATAGTCAGTTTTTTGGTTTCAAGGTTTTTATTGATTCAACTATTAGGGCTCGATGATGATTCCAATGAATGGTGGATGGCAATCATTACGGGCATTTCTTTTATTTATTCTTTAAAATTTGTTTTCTTTTTGACCTTATCTTCTGTGACTATTTTCCTGAATCTTTTTAAGAAGATCAGGAACAATTGGTTCTTGTCTTTGTTGACCTATTCATTGATTCCGCTGTTGACTTTTTCGGGTATGATTATCGGTGATATGATAGAAAACGGAAACAGTTTTGAAGCCATAAAAAGTATTGCAAAATTTTCTGGTAGTTTGGTTTTACCACATTTGGCTTGTACGCTGGTTTGTTTTCTACATTTCAGGAAATTGATGGGAAACGAGAAATTTAATTAAACTATGACGATTCTTTTTTTGATTTTATTCATTCCTCTTTTATCGATTGCTTGGTTCGGAACAGATTATTTGGTAAAGAAAATAATGAGGGAAAGATATAACATCAAAATTACTTTGATTTCGTTTGCTTTGATGATGCCTATTTTATTTATAATGTTTATTTACATTTTGTTGTCGTTGGCTTTTATGTCGGGCGCTGAGTTTAAAGATTGAAAATTAAATTTAACCTTAACAAAAACACGGATGAGATACAAAACAATATTTTTAATTTTTACAACAGCTCTTATCTTATTCAGTTGTGATAAAGCCGCAGAAAATAATCACCCTAAAAAGCAATCTGCTGAGGTTAAAACTAAAAGTGATAATGAGGAGCAGAACAAGATTATTTTAGGCGAAGATATTCCTGAAATCAATGCTTATGTTGAGAATATCTTTGAAAAAAATGGAAAATTTTATGTAGAATTGGATTTGGTGGAAATAAAATATAAGAATGTAGATGAAAGGTTGATCGTCAACAAAAATCCAAAGGTCAGAACTTATGTTATTGATGATCATACTTTGATCTATTCTAATGATTGCAAAGAATTAATAGTTAAACAATTACTCCAAGCAAGAAAAAAATTATTGAAAAATAAATCCATCATCGTCATTGGAACTTCCAAAGATGGAAGAATGAAAAAACATAAATTTTGGTTGTTACGGATAAAATTAAACTGTAAAAATGAAAAAAATAATTGCTATTTCGCTTTCCGTCATCACGATAATTATCTGTTGCTATTTGATTGTGATCAAAATGAGTTCACTTGATATTCCAGTCAACAAAAACGAATGGTATGCGATGGATGCTATCCACAAAATAGAAGACCGGACCGATATCGACGAGTGCGAAAAAAAAGTTTTGAAAGAAAGAGTTAAACAAGACAGAGAAAACGCCAAACGTGTTTCAAATGATGCTTTTCAGATTCAGGTAATTGCTTTTGGTGTCATTATCATACAGATTTTCTTGTTGGTTTTTATTGTATTAATACCCTCTAAAAATCATATAAAACCAAGCTAAAAGCACAAAATAAAAATGATGAATATTATTTTATTCCGGAATTACGGCTTTTTGACTTATATAATATCATCCAAAGATTGGAAGCTAATGGTATAATTATGATTCTGTGCAGCATGATGTATATGTAGCATAGATTCATGGAAAACATCAATATTTCATTAGCTTTAATTATTCTACCCAATGTGCCTCTTCACCTTGTGGCGCAGCACCGCCTTGAGCTTCTGTGATTGGGGATTTTTCCTGATTAATGTGATAAATGTAGGCAGCTACTTTCTCAGCATCTCTTCCTGTAATGATTCCGTCTTTAATAAATGGTCGCATTGTCGGATTATTGGGTGAACCGTTTTCAAGCATCCAGAAAACATTTTTGAAAAGACTTTTTTGTTTGATATTGATCCATTTGTTATCAGTAAGATTCGGACCGATTCCACCTCTTCCGGATTCTGAATGGCATGACACGCAGTTGGTCTTGAATATCTGCTCGCCTTCGGTAATGTTATCTGCATTGTAATTTGCTGTCTCCAAGCTTATTGCAGGTGCTATTTTTTCATAGTCTTTGATTGAAGCAAGCTGAAATTTGGTTTCATCCTGGTATTCTATATCTGGATGGGCATAATCTGTAAACGCAAAGGCAACCAAATATATAGCACAGGATATGATTGTAAAATAAAACAGTCCAAGCCACCATTTTGGTAATGCATTATCCAGTTCTGTGATCCCATCGAAACCATGGTCGATAAGAATCTCTTTCTCTTCTTTCGCCGATTGTTTTTTGAAAGCCGAATTCCAGAGTTTCTGAAAATAGGGTATCGATTTTTCTTTTAAGTATTCCTTCTTTTCATCGTCAGTTAAAAGTTGAAAATTGGCGTTCTCCACCAGATCTCCTATAGAATCCATGATCAACAAAAGGATAGAAATGATCACAAGGATTCCCCAGAAAAGCGGAGTCTTCAGATAGCCCGGATCGCCGGACATCTCGAAAGCTATAAAAATTGAAATGACAGCTACGGTAATGTATATCGATATTGGAGTTCTCGTTTTCATGTCGGTTAAAAATTTCAGGATTAATTACTTTATACTTGCAGTTTTTACCTCTGTTGTTTTGATATCGGTTCCCAATCTTTGCAGATAAGCTATCAAAGCGATGATCTCTCTCTGTTCCAATGGGATAAAGGCATCTCCTTTTGCCTTCTTCTCTTGTTCCGTTTGATCTTTCAAATCGGCGGCTTCAGAAAAGATCCTTTTAACGATGGCCTGGGATTGATTATCTGCCCACTGATCAGCAGAATCTATTTCAGTCTTTGTGTATGGGATGTCAAAATTATTTTTCATCAATTTTAATTTATCTACCATTTTGGACCGGTCCAGTTTATTGGTGATCAACCAAGGGAAGCGTGGCATAATAGACCCTGCTGAAGTAATTCTTGGATTATACATATGTTTGAAATGCCAGGAGTCTGGATTCCTTTGACCTTCACGATGCAGATCAGGCCCCGTTCTTTTAGATCCCCATAAAAATGGTCTGTCATAGACAAATTCTCCAGCCTTCGAATACTGCCCGTTTTTACCATCAAAACGCATCACCTCATCACGGAAAGGTCTGATCATCTGAGAGTGGCAGGAGTTGCAGCCCTCGCGTATATAGAGATCCCGGCCTTCCAATTCAAGAGGCGAATATGGTTTTACTGCTGATATCTGCGGTACATTGCTTTGTAGGGTAAGGGTTGGGACAATTTCCACAATTCCGCCAATCGCAATCGCAACAAATGCTAGAATTGATAATAAATGAGGTGTTCTTTCAAGCCAAAGATGAATTCCTTCGCCTTGTTTTCTGGATTTGCCGACATTAGCTAATGCAGGGGCTTCTGCCGGTACATTCTTTTGAAACGAACCAATTCTAATGGTTTTATAAACATTGATCACCATTAAAATGGCACCACCAAGATAGAACAATCCGCCTAGAAATCTCATTTTGAAATAGGGTAGAATAGCGGTAACAGTATCCAGCCAGTTTTTGTAAACCAATGTTCCGTCTGGATTGAATTGTTTCCACATTAATCCCTGAGTAAATCCTGCGAGATACATCGGCACAGCATAGAAAATAATTCCTAAAGTTCCCAGCCAGAAATGCCAGTTGGCGAGTTTTTTGGACCAGATCTCAGTTTTCCACATGGCCGGAACCAAATAATAAACAACACCGAATGCCATAAAGCCATTCCAGCCAAGCGCACCTAAGTGAACGTGACCAATCACCCAATCTGTATAATGACCTATTTTATTCAAAGATTTAGTTGCCAGAAGTGGGCCTTCGAAAGTTGCCATACCATAACAGGTAACGGCGACTACAAAGAATTTGAGAATAGGTTCTTCTCTTACTTTGTCCCAAGCACCTCTCAGGGTCAAGAGCCCGTTCAGCATTCCTCCCCACGATGGAGCGATCAACATAATAGAGAATCCTGTTCCCACTGCTTGGGCCCAAGCTGGCAAAGCAGTATATTGAAGATGATGTGGTCCGGCCCACAAATAAACAAAAATCAAAGACCAAAAATGGATGATCGATAATTTATAAGAAAATACAGGACGGTTTGCCGCCTTTGGCAAAAAGTAATACATCAGCCCTAAAACTGGAGTAGTCAATACAAATGCAACTGCATTATGACCATACCACCATTGTACCAGAGCATCTTTGACCCCAGCGTAAGCTGAGTATGACTTCCATCCTGTGAAAGATAGCGGAACTTCTAAATTATTGAAGATATGAAGCATCGCAACAGCGATCCAGGTTCCAATATAAAACCAAATTGCAACGTAAAGATGTCGTACTCTCCGTTTTAGGATTGTTCCGAACATATTGATTCCGAAAATAACCCACGACAAAGTGATTAGAATGTCAATTGGCCATTCGTGTTCGGCATATTCTTTAGAAGTGTTGATCCCCATCAAAAATGTGATAACTACAGCAATAATCATAAGCTGCCAAGTCCAGAAATGGATCCAGGAAAGTGTGTCGCTATACATTCTGGTTTTCAAAAGTCGCTGCATACTGTAATAAGCACCGCAGAAAAAAGAATTACAGACAAATGCAAAGATAACGGCACTGGTATGCAACATTCTGATCCTACCAAAACCCATCGCGCCCTGGGAATTGATCAATCCTTGAATATTACCGCTTCTTAAACTCTGGATAGTGGTGTCATCCGTGCCGAATAAAAATTCTGGTAATTCAGGATAAAAAAGCATTAATGCAGCTGTAAGTCCCAGAATAAAACCAATGATTCCAAATGTAATAGTTGCATAGAGAAATGCTCTGACAATATTATTGTCATAATGAAATTTTTGTGTCACCATAATTACGCTTTGAGTAGAGGATGATCTTATTTCATAAAAATGCCTTTTACAAGAGCATTGGCTATAGAAATAAATATCATAGTACAGTTTTTATGTTTTGACAAAGGTATTTTGTAGCTTTGTGTAGTACTAATGGATTTACTTCTAAATTATACTAAAACCTACTAAAAACCTAATCAATGAGACTGTGTGGCGAAAACATCAGAAAAATAAGAAGGGATAAGGATTATACCCAGGAGTATATGGCTTTTGAAATGGGGATTTCCCAAAAATCCTATTCAGATATTGAAAATTCCAAAGTTAAGATCAATCTTGATATTCTTACCAAAGTGTCGGCTATTTTAGATATAAAGCCTTCAGACATTTGCAGTATCTCTCATCAGTGTGGTGGAAGTGATCATGATTATGAGGCCAAATATAATGGCCTCCTTGATTTTATAAAAAAGAACAATATTTCTGTACCGGAAGACCTATTGTAGTTGGTCGTCTTGCAAAGCGTATTCAGCTTTTTATATAAGTTTTTTTTGATTGTTTTTTGAAGTTATTTATCAAAACAAAGCCTTGCCATCAGATAACTGATCGTAGATTCTGCACCTTGGTTAAGGTTTACATTTTTCTCTTCGATACCATCATAACAACCTCCCGTTGCGGGATTGTAAACAATCTGATCCAAATGATTTTTTCCCAGAAACCAATTGAATGAATTCTTCATCATTTCTAAATATCTTTTATCATTAAAAACTGTATGAAATTTTTCCAGTGCCAAAATTGTATAAGTAACATCAATAGGCTGTTCTCCTCCAATTGGAAGATCGTTTTCAGTGTTTTCTTTTTGCAGCCAGCCTTTATTGGAAATCACTTTTATATTACCGTCAATCATAATTTTAGACAGTAAAAACTGGAAAGACTCCTCGGCAATCTGTTTGTAAATCTCATCTTTAGTCGAAATCCACGCACAGAGTAAAGCTTCCGGTATTAAGCTGTTTCCATAGGTCAGATAACTTTCAAACCAATGCCAATCGTCTTTTGCTTCGTGTTGATACATTTTCACCAAACGATCCGCTAATTCTTTTAATAATGGAAGGTTTTTCCCCGAGTTTTGGTAATGCAATCCTTTTACAATAAAAGCCATTGCTCTTGTTGAGTGGATTTTTTCCGCCCAGATAAGATTTTTTTGGATGATTTCCTCCGCAGTCTCAGAAAATTCCTGAGGCAAAATTTCTTTTAAAGACATTAAATAGCCTAAAGCCCATATTGCTCTGCCATTGGAATCATCCAGATTGGTCTCATAATTCTGCTGAGTGAACTGTTTATGGTCATCAACATAATTCAAAAAACTGCCGTCTTTTTGTTGGCAAAATTTGATAAAGTTTAAATAAATTGAGATCAACTGCAGATCTGATTTTTTTTCATTGATCTGAAAATGCCTGCAAATAGCGATCATCGCCCGTGCATTATCATCCAGTGTGTAACCTGAATTGATATCCGGCTTGCTGATCTTTGAAAACTGGATCATCCCGAAGTCTGTCGTCATATTTTGGATATGGTCAAGATTGATTTCCGGTAGATTATAATTGAGTTCTGTTTTATTATTTCCAAATTCCTGAAATAGCAAAGCGTGTAAAATAGATGAATTTTCCCAAGCTGTCGGAGCCATTTTTTCCAATGATTTCTGACGTAGTTCCTCCCGTTTGCTTTCATTTTCTAACAATGTGTTTACTGCAACAGACAACTGCCCCGGAGCTTCAAAATCAATAATAATTCCGGTATCTTCCTTTAAAACTTCCAAAGCATGTGGGATCGGAGTAGAAACAATGGCGCATCCGCTACTGATCGCATAGGAAAATGTTCCGCTCACTGCCTGGTTTCTGTCTTTTGAAGTGAAAAGATAAACGTCGGTAAGCTGCAGATATTCTAGTAATTCTGGAAGTGGCAAATAATCATTGATAAAGCGGATATTGTTTTCCAGATGAAGTTTACAAGTGAGATCTTCCAAAAAATCACGATATTTCTCGCCTTCGAGCCTTACTATTGCGGGATGTGTTTTGCCAAGAATTAGAAAAATAACATCAGGGTTTTTAGCAATGATCGCTGGTAAGGCTTTCAGTGTGGTTTCAATATTTTTTCCGGAACCTAATAAACCAAATGTCGAAAGGACCTTTTTGTCTTTAAGATCATATTTTTCCTTCAGCGCAATTTTGTCTGTAAAAGGCAAAAGGTGTGTTCCGTGAGGTATCACTGTGATTTTATCGGAAGAGATTTCATAATCATTTGAAAGAATGTCTGCAGAAATACTTGTCATTACAACGAGAGATCTTGCAAAATCGGCGATTTCTTTCACTTTTTCCTTCAGCTCTTTATCCGGCTTTGGCAAAACGGTGTGAAAAGTGATAATAACATCTTTTTTTAAATTCTTGAGAAAAAGATACAAACCATTTCTGGTTTCATTAAAAAAGCCGAATTCATGCTGGAGCATCACCAAATCGATCGCATCATTTTTGTTGATCTTCGCAGCTAATTCCAGATAGGAAACGGCATCTGAGATATTTAATTTATACTCGGTATATTCTTGATATTCATAATTTTCCTCTTCTGTTTCCATCGGACAAATAATTGCTTTGAATGATTCTCCGAATTTCGAATGAAGAGATCTTATGAGATCCTGAGTATAAGTTGCAATTCCGCAGACCTTTGGAGGAAAAGTACTTACAAAGATAATCTCGGTTTTATTATTGGTTTTGTGTTTTTGTCCATTATAAGATTGTCTAATTGCTTTGTCCTCCACATCTGAATTAATATTTTTATTCATATTTTACTTTAATTTTAATCGGATAATTCCTACTGGATCATCGTTATACGGCGTACATCATCAGCTCTTTCAATAACTTTGAAATACTGAGTGATGCAACAGCAATCCTTTCGTCTGCGGCTCCATAATAGATATATAGTCTGTCATTTTCTATAATGGTTCCTGTCGGGAAACAGACATTGTTGACTTCACCTTTCAGTTCCCATTCTTCTTCCGGTCTGAAAAGCGGATAAGGAAGCCTGGAAGTTTCCTTCTCCGGATTTCCGAGGTCCAATAAAGCCGCACAGGCGTTGTAAACATATCCGTTAACGGTATCGTAGACACCGTGGTAGATCATAAGCCAGCCGTATTCTGTTTCTATTGGCGGACATCCACCTCCAATATAACCTGATTCGTGGTCATATTTCGGTGATAAGAGAATATGGTCTTTAAAATGTAAAAAGTAATCCTGCCAGAAATCAGAATTCAGATCTTCGATATTTTTTGTACTTGCGATCTGAATTTCTGGTCTTATTCTGTGAAGAAAATAAAATTTGTCGTTTATTTTTCTTGGGAAAAAGATCAAATTTTTATCCCATAAAAAAATAGGATAGCTGTTTATATGACTGATCTGGAACTGATTGTATCTTTTATATTTTTCAGGTATTAAACCTTCTGATTCCGATAAGGTCTTAAACTCTTCATAAGAAATTTTCGGAACAATAATTCCTTTATTCTTCCATGACCTGAGGTCTTTGGAGGTTGTTAATGTTCCTAACGCATTGATGCCGTCGTAACTTGTATAAGTAAGGTAAAAGAGGTCATCTATCTTAACAATTCGGGGATCTTCTACGCCGTGTTTTTCATACTCGGATTCTGGAACTATGATTGGTGAGTCTGACCGTTTTTCTACTGTAAGCGGATCTGACAATACACAATGTCCGACAGTTGAAAAATTACCTTTTGCAACAGCACGGTAAAATAGGTGTATTTTGCCATTTTCCTTAATGATTGCCGGATTCAAAACCCCGTCGTTTTCAAAACTCAGGTCGGTTTTTCTGAGTATGATTCCTTCTTTTTTTATCTCTACCATTTAGGTTGTTGCGTTGCGACTTTCATTTTCTTTGTCTTTCCTTTTGTTTTGTTTGTCCTCCCGTTTCTCTTTTAGTGATTTTGCTGGAGGTGTTTTATCTGTTTTTTTGTTCGTTTCCTTTTCTTTTGACATTTGAAATATTTTTTATTGTATGTAAAGATCACTTATAAAAAAAGGAAAGCTTTGTAATAGTCTTTCAATTTGTTACATAAATCATAGTTATTAAAATTTAAAGGACTAACTTTGGAAGAGTGGCTGTCAATATTTTGATTGACGGGCTTAAATACAGTACAGGGTCATGAAGTTGTATATAAAATATATGGTAAGTCTGCGCTGCAAAATGGTCGTTCATCAGGAACTGGAAAAACTGGGCATCAAGAATGCGCTGGTAGACCTTGGTTTGGTGGAGATATTGGATGATATTACCAATGAACAGCGAAAGTTGTTAAAAGAAAACCTCCTCAAAACCGGACTTGAATTATTGGATGACAAAAAGAACATTCTGATCGAGAAAATAAAAAATGCGGTCACGGAAATGATCCATTATTCCGAATCTCTTCCAAAAGAAAATTTTTCAGATTATATCAGTGAAAAGCTCGGCTATGATTACACTTACCTTGCCAATACATTCTCCGAAGTGAAGGGAATGACCTTACAGCATTTTATCATTATCAATAAGGTGGAAAAGGTAAAAGAATTGCTTCTGTATGATGAGCTCAATCTTACCGAAATCTCGTATAAACTCAATTACAGCAGCGTTGCGCATCTTTCAAACCAGTTTAAAAAAATAACAGGACTTTCTCCCTCATTTTATAAACAACTAAAGCAAAAACGCTTGAAAAACCTAGAGGATTTGTAAAAAGTGTGATTTATGCAAATCTATTTTAGAAATATGTAGCATTTTCACCTAGATAATGAACCATCTTTGAATAGAAATAAACTATGCAAAAACCGTGAGAAAGTTATTAGATCCTTAATAACACTCAGTTTTCATAATGATCTTATCAAAATTCGAGAAATAGTACATATGTTTTAAGAGTTTTGGTAGAAAAAGGGGCAGGAGCTTTTAAGTCCCTGTCCTTTTTTATTTGAAAATAATTGTATGTGTCATATTAATTAGTATGAAATCGATCGATAATTTACAAGATCTTACAAAAAAGATCTTTGAGGTAACAGTCAAAATCCAGACATTATATCCGGAATTATATTTTCTTTTAAATGAGACCCCTTTGTTTATGTCGCAAAATGAGAAATATATTACACCTAAAGACCTAAAGCAATATCTTACATCTATAAGAATGCAGCTTTTTACTTTTGAAAAAGAAATGGCGAAATGAAAACAATTAAGCTATATAAATTTAAAGATTCCATTAGCCGGGAAATGCCTTTTCTGGGAGAAAAAAGTATCCTCAGCTCGCTTAATGACCTGATGGCAATTGACCTTATTGATACAGAAAAAATAGCAGAATATACAGTCGATGTTCCTGATGATTTTAGTTTCGAGAACTATAGCAATGAAGAATTGATGAAATTATGTGAGATCTCGCGAAATGTAATTGACCATCATTTTATAATGACTCTCAATGATTATGATGTTATCTGATCTTTAAAGATCACGATTATTTCAGCATTAGGAAAGGAATGTTATCAAACTTGATATCGTTACCGGCCGTTATCCATTCTTATGTTTGACTTTACGCAGCTGTTTCCCTTTACTTACACCAACGTGAATTTAGAAAACAGAATCCTCAAACCCGAAACCATTATAATGCGTAAGGTTCGGTTTATGATTCATTTTTAATTCTTCCTCATACAGATTTGTTGTGTGATAACTATATCTATATCAGAATTCCAGTCTGGCTTTGAGAGATTTATAATCTTTTGCATAATTTCTTTAAAACACTTTGTTGGGCAAGTATTTCTAGATATTCTAGGATTGTCAGAGCCAGGAAGTACTATGGTATAATATCTGTATAAAAATAAATATGATTTGTGTATTTATATTTAAATATTAATGCTGATATTTAAATATTTTATAATTATGACTGTGGTGTTTGTTGAGTTGCTAATCAATTAAATCTTCGGATATGAGAAATTTAATAGTACTGATCACATTGATCTATAGTCAATTTCTTTATTCGCAAACCTGTTCTAATGTTACTGCTACTGATATTTTTGGCAATACATCAACACAACTGAGTTGCGGAACTGGTGCATGTATAGGATTAACGGTTAATAATATCCCAGCAACGTTTCTTACCACTTCATATCAAGTCGAGCCACAAAACTACGCTCCAGCTATTCCTTTCAACCAAGGAACGCCTCTGAATGCAGACACCGACGATACTTTTTCGGATATCATTCCTCTTCCCTTTAATTTTTGTTTTTATGGCGAAACATATGATAAGCTGGTGGTCAGTACAAATGGATTTATCACTTTTGATACAAAACAAGCAGGCTTGGCCAGTAACCCGAATATATTGGAAGCTAATCCAAGTGCTCTTCTTCCAAAAAATTCCATATTTGGAGTAATGCAAGATCTGATCTTTTCCAAAACAGGAGAAGGAGATATCTATTATAGCGTTATGGGAACCGCACCTTGTAGAAAATTTGTCATTAGTTTCTATAAAGCGAGGATTACAGGTTGTACAGATACTTCTACTTTTCAAATTGTATTGTCTGAGTTTTCTAATGAAATAGATGTCATAGTGGAAAATAAACCTCTGCCTTGTGGAACTGCAAAATTCAAAGAATCACTTATTGGTATAATGAATGCAGAAGGGAACGACGGGTTGTCTCCATCCGGAAGGAATGCTGTTGTATGGCAGTCTGGCAACGAGGGTTGGAAATTTAGACCTGCAGGTGCTGAGGTGCAACCCAATATAGTTTGGAAAAACTCATCTGGTCAAATTGTCGGGAATACAGCCACAATCGATGCCTGCCCGACTAAAAATGAAAAATACACTGTGACCCTTGATTATTTGGTCTGTACGAAAAGTTTCACGATGAGCGATGATATTGATGTGACGTATGGCCAAAGCGGAGGAAGTGCGCCAGTAATAAACAGCCCTGTAAGTTTTAGTTATACATTATGTGATAATAATGCAGATAATACGGAACTTTTCAATTGGAATACTATGGTCACGCCCTTGATCACAACAGATCCCACAGTAAATGTTAGATACTACAACACACTTTCAGCGGCAGAACAAGGTGGTGCCGGAATAAGCAATATAAAAGGAGGGAGGTATACTGTCTATGCAAGAGTGACCAATCAAAGTGGTTGCTACACAATCGGAATTATAAATATGAACATTACCTTCCTCGAGAAGATAGAAGCTACTGATATCAAAAAACTATACTGTTTTGATGGTAAGGAAGATTTTGCGGTGGACCTGAATACACTTTATCCTGAGATGCTTATTACGCCCATATCTAAAATCACAAAGGTAAGTTTTTATGTGACCCAGACTGATGCAACGATACCAAATGAAGCCGCATCTGTACCACCAAATCAAATTCTCACAAAAGATGGTAATCTGGTGGTGTATACTTATTTCGTTCGTTTCGAAAATGCTGATGGCTGTTTTACAGTCAAGAAAATTACAATAGAACTGCGAAATCCTTTTACTGCATCAAATCAGAATATTTGTGATTTCAGGAATGATGGAGTAGAGAACGTTATTTTAAACAGCTTGAATAGTGCTGTTGCCGCAGGTCAACCTGTGAAGGTCAGTTATTTTCCAGATCCTGCATTGGCAAATGCAAATACTGGCGCCATAACAACCTATCAGCTTGATAATTCTAGCGGATCGTCTGTCATATATGTCCGATTAGACATGGCTGCAGATAATGGAAACTGTTTCAGGGTTTATCCGGTTTCACTTACACTCGTAGCGAGTCCAATTCTTACAAAAGACTTTTTAGCTGCGGATCTTGGGTTGATGTGTGATAATAACAATGATGGTTCCGAACCGGTAGATCTTACACAATTTCAAAAGGAAATATATTCAGGAACGGAGCAATTTAATTATACTTACTATCAAAGTTATAATTCTAATACAGGTGTATTAGGGAATAGAATAGCAGACCCGAAAGCTTTCAAGATAAGCCAAGATACTGATGTATATGTAAGGGTTGCCAAAGGGGCTTGTTTCGCCGTGGCAAAGATTGCCCTTAATTTTAGTTTTCTTCCGGCTGTCATTCTTCAATCCGGGATTATTTCAAAATGTGATAAAGGCTATGATTATGGTGAAACATACGATCTGAATGACGCCATAGAGAAAATGTATCTGCCAACACAAAATACTGATGTGATTACTGATATAGAAATTACTTACCATGCGACCCAAGAAGATGCAAACGAAGGTGTTTTGAAAATAAACAATCTTCAAACGACCTATTATAATACCGTTACTTATTGGGCAAGGTTCCAGTCAAAGAATTCGCAGTGTTTTTCCGTCGCACCAATTGTTTTAAAAACTTATTTCCCGCCAAAAGCGATTCCTTCTACCATTAAGGTTTGCGATAGTAATATAGACGGAACTCCTGAAGTTAATTTATTATTACCAGAATTTACAGAAAATATGGTGAGTGAGACGGCCCCGGAAAATAATTTTAGATTTTATCTTACTTTGGCTGATGTTGCTGCAGACAGACCTATCCAAGATCCGGAAAGATTTTCACATAAACCTTTTCCAAGCAGGATCTATGTTCTGGTAGAAAACATCGCGGGATGTTTCACTTTACCTTCTACAATAGATTTCATATTAGGCACAGCACTTTCTGTAGATAACGATACTTTTACGCTTGAACAGTGTGATGATGCCAATGATGGAAAGGAAACCATTGATATTACCCAATTTCAAGATCAGATATATAAACCAACAGCTATCTATTCCTATTATCCGACATTGAATGACCTTAATGCGGACACTAATAAGATAACGACACCTTCGGCTTATCAATATGATAATCGCTTACATCCACCTGTCATCTTTGTAAAAGTAGAGGAGACCGGTTCTGGGGCTTGTCCCGCATTGGTTAAGATCAATATCCGTTTGAAAAAAGCACCTGTGTTTGAGCTGGAAGACTATTATTTTTGTCCTGGTGTGGGAATCAGGATAGAACCAGATCTATCCTTTCTGGATCCTAGAGAATACATCTGGAAAAACCCTGCAGGAGAAATCATATCAAAAGAAAAATATATAGACAATATAAAGACGGAAGGGATTTACTCGCTTACCATTCAGAGTGGTAATACTTGCAGTCATACAGACTATTTTGAAGTGAAACCCTATGAGCTTCCTGTTATCACGCAATTGATCGGACTGTCTTTTACCTCTTATCAGGTGATTGCTACTGGAAGCAGGAAAATTGTTTATTCTATTGATGGTACGAATTGGCAAGACTCCAATGTTTTTGAAAACTTGCCACCGGGTCTTGTTACTTTTTATGTCAGGTATGAAGATTCTGAATGCTTGGGTGATAGCAAAGATGGTTTGTCCGTAAAAGTTATGAATGTGATAACACCGAATGAGGATAATTTAAACGACAGATGGTCATTCAGAAATCTGGATGTTTTTAAAAATGTACCTTCCAATCTCAAAATATATGATAGAAACGGAGTTTTGGTCTATGAACAGGAAAGTACAGAAAGTTTTATTTGGGACGGAAAATTTAATGGAAGAAGTTTGCCAACCGCAAGTTATTGGTATATCATGGTCTTGCCTGATAGAACAGTTACCGGATGGATACTTTTAAAAAACAGGAATTGATCCTGATAAGACTTGATCTTTGTTTTGGCATTGTATTATGCTTTGTTGAGCTAATAATCTATATAAACTTATTTAAAACCGTTCTTAACAAAACATTGTTTAAATTTGAATGGTGAAAAAGTTGATTTCCATAGTGTTTCTTACTTTATATTTGGTTTCTACAACCGAATTGTATCAGCTTTTAAAAATTCCTGTTTTAGTTGAACATTATTTTGAGCATAAAGCACTCAATCCGGAAATGCCTTTGGTCGCTTTTCTTAAAACACATTACGATCATCCTGCAAAAGACGGAGATTATGGTAAGGACAGAAAGCTTCCGTTCATTGTCCATTCCAATACATTGACCTTGATTTTTACCCTTAGTTCAGGATTTATTTTTGAATCTAAGAATAATAACTTCAAAGAATCCCGATCACATAAAATTCCGTCCAAAGATGAAGACTTTTGCTATAAGGGATTCGCTGGTTCGGTCTGGGAACCACCAAAAATTTTGTTTTCATAACTATGTTTAAAACAGTTTTTTGTAATTTAAAAACTGCGTTCCGTCAAACAAAATTTCATTTAAATCCTATGAAAACAATATTTTCAACCCTGTTTTTGGTTGTGTTTTCAGTCGTTTTTCACGCTCAAAACAAGTGGGAAACAGCAAAAAAAACAGCATTAGAGAATAAAGAACTTATTCTTCTCAACTTTTCTGGTTCAGACTGGTGTATCCCGTGCATCAAACTTCATAAGAACATTATTGAAACTGAAGATTTTAAGAAACTGGAAACCGAAAATGTCATTGTATATCTCAATGCGGATTTTCCGAGAAATAAAAAAAATCAGCTTTCTGCCGAACTCAAAAAAGAAAATGCTTCACTTGCCGATCAGTATAACCAAAAGGGAATTTTTCCCTACACGCTTTTATTAAATGCTGAAGGGAAAGTTCTCAAAACTTGGGAAGGTCTTATTCCCGGTGATGCTTTGGCGTTCAGCAAAGAGATCAGAGAAATCAAAGAAACTCAAAAACAATAAACTTATATGTTGAGAGAATTCAAAAGACCTCAAAAATTAATGGGGAATGCTTTTGAAATTACCGTTGTTGATAGAGACGAAATATCTGCAAATCGTCACATCGATGCTGCGATTGACGAGATACGCAGAATTGAAAGACTTTTAACAACCTTTAATGATGGAAGTCAAACCAATCTTATCAACCGAAATGCAGGAATACAACCTGTAAAAGTGGATGCAGAAATTTTTGATTTAATTGAAAGAAGCATCAGGATCAGCAAAATTACCGATGGATATTTTGATATTTCTTATGGAGGTATCGATAAAAGTTTTTGGAATTTTGACCGTGAAATGCAGCAACTTCCAGATCCGGAATTGATCAAAGACCATTTGAAATTGGTTAATTATCAGAACATTATTTTGGATCCGGCAAACCAAACTGTATTTCTGAAAGAACAAGGAATGCGCATTGGTTTCGGAGGTATCGGTAAGGGTTACGCTGCAGAAATGGCGAAAAGGCTTCTTCAGCAAAGAGGTGTTGTTTCTGGGATTGTGAATGCTTCCGGAGATTTAACGACTTGGGGAAATCAAGCCGATGGAAAACCCTGGACGATCGGGATTGCGGATCCGGACCACTCGAAACAGCCATTTTCTTACATGAATATTACAGATATGGCGGTTGCAACTTCCGGAAATTATGAAAAATTTGTCGTGATCAACGGTAAAAAATACTCCCATACCATCAATCCAAAGACAGGAATGCCGGTTTCGGGCGTGAAAAGTGTCACTGTTTTTTGTCCGAATGCAGAAATAGCCGATGCAATGGCCACTCCCGTAAGCATCATGGGAATCGATGCTGCACTAAATATGGTGGATCAAATCAATCATTTAGAATGCGTGATCATCGACGATCAGAATAAGATTTATTCATCTCAAAACATCAATTTAAAATGAAAAGAAATAGTAGAATTAAAATAAAAATAGCGGTGTGTTTTTTTGCGATCGTTGTCTCTGTACAATCTTGTACAACCGTAAAAGAATATGAAAAAAATAAACTGAACGATGCCGAGATGGCGCTGGGAAACAGAACCATAGAAAAAACGGAGCTGAGTTTTCAGTCATACCGGGAAGGCTCTTCCGGAGCGAATGCCGGAAAAGTTGGAGGTGGTTGTGGTTGTAACTAAAATAAGGAGTAGTATCATTTAATTTTGATTTAAAACATGAAAAAAATTATAGTAAGTGTCATTGCTCTTTTGGGAATTTTCAACGCAAAAGCCCAGGAAAACACAAGCAACGAACAACCTAAAAAACTAACACTGGATGAAGCCAATCTGGTTTCAAGTTATTATAAGCAGGATGGAAATAACTCGGCCGTAACCGGAGGAACAGGCTCGGAAAAGCTGAATGATATCTCGAATTCAATTGATATCACTTTGGTAAAATATGATAAGAAAGAAAGAAAAAACAAGTTCGGCTTCAGTGTTGGGATCGATCATTATACTTCCGCCTCTTCGGATATGATCGATCTGAAAGCTAATTCCTCCGCTTCTCACGCCGATACAAGGATCTATCCTGCGCTAAGTTGGAGCAGAGAAAACGAAAGCAAAGGAACGACGATTTTGGCTGGAGTTTCTGCTTCTTCAGAGTTTGATTATCAATCTTACAGTGCCAATATTGGTTTTGCGAAAAAAACACCCAATAGAATGGGAGAGTTTACCGCAAAATTCCAAGCCTATTTTGATCAGGTGAAATTAATCGCTCCCATCGAATTGCGAACTGCAGCAAACGAAGGAACTAGCGGAAGAAATACCTATGCTTTGTCTTTGGCATATTCTCAAATTATCAACCAAAACTTTCAAGTAGAATTTCTTACAGATGCTGTCCAACAAACTGGTTATTTAAGTTTGCCTTTCCACAGGGTTTATTTCAATGATAGCTCCGTTCATCAGGAAACCTTACCAGATACAAGGTTTAAACTTCCGGTAGGAGTAAGGGCGAATTATTTCTTAGGCGATAAGTTCATTGTAAGGGCTTATTACCGATATTATACGGATGATTGGGGTTTGAGATCTAATACGATCAGCCTGGAAACGCCTGTGAAAATCTCGCCGTTTGTTTCTGTGACGCCTTTTTACAGGTATTATTCACAAAGTGCGGCGAAATATTTTGCGCCTTACCAACAGCACACTGCTTTCGACGATTATTACACCAGCAATTATGATCTGTCTAAATTCAACAGTAATTTTTACGGAGCTGGAATCAGATTTAATCCTAAAAATGGTCTATTCGGAGTTGAAAGGTTAAATATGCTCGAGATCAGGTACGGACATTATACGAAATCTGTCGGGATGACTTCTGATATTATTTCGTTAAATTTAAGATTCAAATAAATTTTTAATAGCTGACTTGTTGAATATTATTTGACAAGTCATTTTTTTAAATGGAAAACGTATGCATCATCAATTAGAAAAACATTACATCAATAGAGTAGGATGGCTTCGTGCAGCGGTTTTAGGAGCGAATGATGGCTTGTTATCAACGACGAGTATCGTTATTGGTGTTGCAGCTGCTTCGCCGGAAAGAAATACAATAATTCTCGCCGCTTTGGCCGGAATGATTGCCGGTGCAATGTCAATGGCTGCAGGCGAATATGTTTCTGTGAGTTCCCAGGGAGACACGGAAAAAGCAGATCTGGCCAGAGAAAAACACGAACTTGAAGAAATGCCTGAAATAGAATTGCAGGAGTTGGCAAAAATCTATGAAAGGAGGGGTGTGAGCAAGGAAACGGCTTTGCAAGTTGCCACTGAACTCACGGCGCATGATGCTTTGATGGCTCACGCTCACGATGAATTGGGAATTAATGAAATCACACAGGCAAAACCTTTGCTGGCGGCGATGGCTTCATTTGCATCTTTTGGTTTGGGAGCGTTGCTTCCTTTGGCGGTTTCACTTTTAGCGCCAATCAAGCAAATGGTGTATTTCCAGTATGGATTTTCAATTGTGTTCTTAATGATCTTGGGAGCAATTTCAGCAAAAACAGGTGGCTCAAAAATGGGAATTGCTGTACTGAGAATTTGCTTTTGGGGAACCGTGGCGATGGGCATTACGGCTTTGATCGGGCATCTCTTCGGGGTTTCTGTTGCGTAAAGATCAATTTATCAGATAAAAAAAAGGCTGTAGTTTTGAATTGCAGTCTTTTTTTTCAAATTTTAATAAGATAATTTTTCCCTGAAATATCCATATGCCAATTTCCTAATATAGTATGAGTTAAAGTGATGATAATTGTAAAAGTTCCGGCTCAGATCTGTACAAAAAGAGATTCGGCAAGCACTTGTGATCGTCCAGCCTAATTAAGAAAGTCAATCCGCTGTAAATCTGACCTTTGTTGAATTTCTTAGGTCTAAATAACTTTCTAAATTCTATTAAATGTTCATTTTCTTATGGAGGTAGACCAAAATCATTACATAATGTTTTTATAAAATTATAAGACAATAAAAAGTATTTATTTGGTTTATTTATAATCTTTAATTGTGTTTATTTAGTATATTTGTAATCTAAATAATCTAAAATGAATTTTGATCTTATAAAAGCAGTTGTGGAACTTGTCCGGCAATTTATGGAACAAAATGAAAGTAAGGCTTTATACAGCAATGATATTCATGGGTTTACAAAATGGATGAATACTTGCTTCAGAGATAATTCTGAGCTAGAAGATTCGACTTGGATAGGCAAGAAATCTGGAAGAAGTTCTGAAAGTGTTATCAATACGCTGCTTGTGAGAATAGTACGATATGCTAAATCATATTCCAGGTCCATTGTGGTTAATTCAATGTTTAGCAGTCAGGATGATTTTATCTATCTCATTAGCCTGAATTCATTGGGGTCGATGTCAAAGATGGATCTGATAAGACATAATGTACATGAAAAACCAGCAGGTATGCTTGTGATCAATCGATTAATAAATAATGGCTGGGTTGAGCAGACTGTTTCTGATAAAGATAAAAGAATAAAACTTATCCAGATAACCAAGAAAGGCCTTGATATTCTTGATAAACATATGAATGAGATCCGTAAGGCTTCCAAAGTGGTGACAGCCAACCTTACCCATCCTGAACAAATGATTCTTATAGGTATCCTTTCCAAATTGGATGAGTTTCATTATTCGGTTTATAGAACGGATCTCGATGCGACGGATCTTCTGGATAAGGCTTATGAAAAGCTAAACTAGCAAGTTTGAAAGTACCGTAGAAAACTATTAAATAGGTCAAAAATGGGTAATGGAAAATTAAGAAAAAGAATTGCTGTGATAGGATCTGGATTTTCCGGACTTTCTGCAGCCGCTTATGCTGCAAAGTCAGGAAATGAGGTGCATGTATTTGAAAGGCACGATCAACCTGGAGGGCGTGCAAGACAATTTAGGACCCCGGAAGGTTACATTTTTGATATGGGTCCCAGCTGGTATTGGATGCCTGATATCATCGAAGGTTTTTTTCGTGATTTTGATTGCAACGTCTCTGATTTCTATGAGTTGGTTTCATTGGACCCTCAGTTTGAGATGGTCTTTTCAGAAGAGAAGGTTTCGGTTCCCGAGAAAAATGAGGCCATCCGTGAGTTATTCGAAAAAATAGAACCCGGATCAGCCAAGAAGTATGATAAATTTATGCAGTCTGCAAAATTCAAATATGAGGTAGGAATGAAGGATTTTGTGACAAAACCCTGCCACAACTGGCTGGAATTTGCTTCCCCAAAAATAGCAGTAAGTGCACTCAAATTAGACCTGCTGAGTAATTTCCGAAAATATGTATCCAGTTATTTTTCAGATTCGAAACTAAGATCGCTGATGGAGTTTCCGGTGATCTTCCTGGGGGCCGCTCCCCAGAATATTCCTGCCCTTTACAGTCTAATGAATTATGGAGGATATGTCTTGGGGACGAAATACCCTTTGGGAGGTTTTTACCAGCTCGTTTGGGCAATGAAAGAGGTTGCAGAGAAGCAGGGTGTGACTTTCCATTTTGGTCATGAGGTACAGAAACTAAATACACAAAACGGAAAGATCACTTCAATAAGTGTGGATGGAGAAGATCATGAATTTGATGTAGTGATCGCTTCATCAGATTACCACCATACGGAAACATTAATACCTGAATCTCTAAGGAACTATGACAATGCATACTGGAAATCCAAGACCTTTGCTCCTTCATGTTTAATTTATTATTTGGGAATCAAGGGAAAGATCCAACATTTAAAACACCATACCTTATTTTTTGAAAATAACCTGGATGATCATATAGATAGTATTTACAGAGATAAGAGATGGCCGGAGCAACCCCTCTTTTATTCCTGCTGTCCTTCAAAAACAGATTCTGGTGTTGCTCCGGAAAATTGTGAAAATCTGTTTTTGCTGCTTCCTCTTGCGTCTGGAATAAACGATGAAGAATCTGTAAGGGAAAAGTATCTGAAGGAAATGCTTAAGAGAATTGAGAATCATACAGGAGAGAATGATCTTATTTCCAGGATAGAATATAAAAAAAGCTATTGTGTAAGTGATTTTATTTCAGATTACAATGCTTATGAGGGAAATGCTTACGGATTAGCGAATATATTATCACAAACAGCAGTTTTAAAACCTAAAATAAGAAATAAAAAGATCAGGAATCTTTTTTATACAGGACAGTTAACTGTTCCTGGCCCGGGGGTGCCACCGTCAATTATTTCCGGAAAAATTGTAGCAACTGAAGTTAGTAAACTAAAAATAAAATAATATGAAAAAATTGTTTGATGAATTGTCTTACGAGATCAGTAAGTACACGACCCAGAAATACAGCACAAGTTTTTCATTGGGAATAATGGCTTTGAAGCCTTCCATCAGACCTGCGATCTATGCCATTTATGGATACGTTCGTCTGGCAGATGAGATCGTTGATAGTTTTCATGGTTACAACAAGGAAAAACTTTTGAAAAGATTAAGGGCAGAGACCTATGATGCACTCGAAGACGGAATATCTCTCAACCCCATTTTACATTCTTTTCAGGAAACCATTCGTCAATATGAAATTGATATCCAGCTTATCGATCAGTTTTTGCACAGTATGGAAATGGATCTCCGGAAGATAGAGTATAGTTCAGCTCTTTATGACGAATACATCTATGGTTCGGCAGAAGTTGTAGGTCTTATGTGTCTGTATATATTCACCGGGGGAAACAAACAGCAGTTTAAGGAACTCAAGCCTTTTGCGATGAAACTCGGTTCCGCCTTTCAGAAAGTTAATTTTTTACGGGACCTGAAAGATGATTACCAGATATTAGGTAGAACGTATTTCCCGGGTCTGAATATGTCGGTCTTTGACAATTCGATAAAGGCTAGTATCGAAAAAGAGATCGAAGAAGAGTTTGGAGAAGCATTAAAGGGAATCAAGAGGTTGCCGGGCTCTTCCTTGTTTGGCGTTTATCTGGCCTACAGATATTATCTGTCATTGTTTGAAAAAATAAAGAGAACAAGTTCCCATCATATTTTGCAGCAAAGGATCAGGATTGCCAATTCACAGAAATTATTAGTTGCATTTAAAAGCTATATTAGATATAAATCTGCTTATTTATGATGATTGGGCTATGTTAAAACATTTATAGACATATAAATATTACAAATGAAATGATGTACAAATTATATAGAGAACAGCAACTGGATTGCACTATTGAGTCAGCATGGAAGTTTTTTTCATCACCCCATAATTTATCTAAGATAACTCCTGCCAATATGAATTTTGTGGTTCTTTCAGATATTGATGACAAGCCCATTTTTGAAGGAATGGAAATAGATTATAAAGTTTCTCCCGTATTGGGAATCCCAATGGGCTGGAAAACCATTATCAGAAATGTAGAAGAGCATAAAAGTTTTACCGACTTTCAGAAAGAAGGTCCATATAAGTATTGGAATCATTTTCATGAGTTCATTCCAAATGATAAAGGGGTGCTCATAAAAGATACTGTAGATTATGAGCTTCCGTTGGGGTTTTTAGGTCGCATTGCTCATCAGCTGTTTGTAAAAAAGAAACTGAAAAATATCTTTGATTTTAGATACAGGGTTTTGAATGATCTTTTTAACAGTAAGCATAGTTAAGATGGGTTTTTTGATTGTTTTGTGCGTTTTTATTTCTATGGAAGCAGTTACGTGGCTGATTCATAAATATATCATGCATGGTTTTCTATGGATTTTTCATCGGGATCACCATGATCATAGCAACGACGGTAAACTTGAGCGGAATGATCTGTTTTTTTTCATTTTTGCAAGTCCTGCCATCGCATTATTATATCTCGGAGTAAGGCAGGATTTCAGCTATTGGTTTTTTATCGGGCTTGGAATAAGCCTTTACGGAATGGCCTATTTCTTTGTACATGATATTTTTATCCATCAGAGGGCAAAGATATTTGCAAAAACAAAAAATCCCTATTTTCTTGCTATAAGACGTGCCCATAAACAACATCACAAACATCTGGGGAAAGAAGAAGGAGAATGCTTTGGCTTTTTGTGGGTGCCGTTTAAATATTTTAAAATGTACTTCAATAGAAGATGATGGCCTATACTTACATACTGATAAATTTTTTCACTGTCATTATATGCTTTTTAGCTTCTTTTGACAGAAGGATACAGTTTAACAAGCTTTTCGGAAAGTTTATGATTTCATCCACCATCGTGGCCATTCCTTTTATTATATGGGATATTTGGTTCACAGGAATCGGGGTATGGTGGTTTGACCTTGATTATACTTTAGGTTTTAAATTCGCGGGACTTCCCATTGAAGAATGGATGTTTTTTTATTGTATTCCTTTTGCCTGTGTATTTACTTATTATTGTCTGGAGAAATTTTTTGATCTGGACTGGACAGGTGCTTTTAATAACCTTATTGTATTTACATCTGTTATTATTCTCAGTGTTATAGGCCTTCTTTATTATCACAAAATATATACTTTGCTGACTGTGATTGTCACTGTGTTCGTACTTTGCTATCTACATTTCATTGCTAAAAAACAATGGATAGGAAAAGCAAATTTTGTCTATCTGGTTTTGATGCCGGGATTTTTCGCGGTAAATGGAATCCTCACAGGTTCAGTAATTCCCTCGCCGGTCGTTAATTACGATCCTGAAGAAATTTTAGGAATTAGAATGATCACTATTCCTGTTGAAGATGCCGTTTATGGCTATAGCCAGTTTTTATTGAATATTTATTTCTTTAAAATAATAACCAAAACAAAAGATAGATGATTATCGGATTATTTATTTGTTGGCAAAATTTAAATTCTCGGTGAATTAGGTATATTTGTATACTATTTGAATAAAATGAATTTCACACTTGTCAAAGATTGTCTGACGCTTCTTGAGAAATTTGAGTCGGATAACAAAACAGTTCAGGGGCACTATCCATCAACTATTGACGGTTTTAGGTCCTGGGTGTGTAACCAGTATAGAAAAGAACATGAAATTGCTGATGAAGATCCTTATTGGGAAGGCAAAGAGAATGGAAGATCTCCGGAAAGCGCTATAAGTACTTTACTAGTCCATCTGAACCGATATGCAAAAACGTATTCAAAGTCTGCGATCTCAGATTCTGAATTTTCTACTCAGGAAGATTTTATTTATCTGATCAATCTAAAGGCTTTTGGTGAAATGAGCAAAATGGCACTTATCAAAAGGAATATCCATGATAAACCTGTCGGTATGCTTATCATTGCTAGGCTCTTACGTCAGGGATTTATTGAACAGACAAATTCAGATTTGGATAAACGTAGTAAATTGATACGTATTTCTGAAAGAGGATTGTCGGCCTTGGAAAAACAAATGGATAAAATTCGCCAGGCTACCAATATTGTTTCGGGAGATCTTGACCATAAGGAAAAAATGGATCTGATCCGTATTCTCAACAAACTGGATCGTTTTCATTCTCCTATTTTTTTACGAAATATTCATTCTGATGAGCTCATCAACAGGGTATATGATGAATATCCATTTAAAGATTGATATAGAACTTGCAGCTATTATTAAATATTCATCCTAAAGATATGTCCGTTACTGCTATTCTGCATTCAAGTTCTTAGGATTTAATTTCAATATAGTGTGGAAAAATCTTTATTTGATAATACCTCTCGATTTTCCGGTCTGTATATGCTATTTTTTGATCTTTAGTTCTGAAGCATAGTTGTAAAGATCCTCATAGACCTCGAAAAATTTATTTTCATCGGCTTCACTTAATGAAGTATTGAAAAATACAATGACGGCTATTTCTTTGTTTAAATCAGAAAGCATGAATGTCCTTACGCCTGCATCAGAACCATTATGCCCAATCCTTTTGCCGCCCATTTTTGTTGCCCAGAAAATTCCTGAATTAAGCTTATCCGGCTTGACATTTTCAGGCTTATTAGATTCCGTGAACTGAAAACGGACCATCTCTTTTGCCAGTTCTTTTTTCAGTAATCTTGTGTTGTTGTATTTTCCATCATCCAGCAGGGTGATGAAAAATCTTGAAAGTTCATCTACAGAAGTCCGCACGCCGCCATCTGGATAAGTTATGCCTTCATAAAGCGGTATTGACTTTATATTACCGTCTTCCTTTTGATAAGCTTTGGAGTGTTTTTTTAAGTTGATCTCAGATAGATTCCAACCTGAATTTTTCATCTTTAAAGGCTTGAAAATATACTTTTTACTGTACTCATCGAGTTTTTTACCGGTTCTCAACTCAATGATATAGCCTGCAAGACCTGCTCCTATATTGGAATAGTCGCGATTTGTGCCTGGTCTGGAATTTAGAAAATTATTCTTATCATAATGTTTACCGCCTTTTACAAAATAGTTTTTTAAAAAATCACCGAGTGGTTCAGGCCTCTGACCGTTATAAAAATAAGTACTATCCGTATAAAAAGGATAACGATCTGCCAAGCCGGAAGTATGGGTGGCCAAATGTCTCAAGGTAATTTTTTCATCCGGAAAATTAGGATTGATAATTTTGAAAGGCAAATAATGGTTGATGTCTTCATCCAGATCGACCTTTCCTTCCTCTACCGCTTTCATAATGCAGAATCCCGTGAAAGTTTTGCTTATGGAGGCAATATTCATAATGGTTGTAGGTGAAAAAGGAATTTTGTTTTCTCTGTCTGCAAAGCCGTATCCTTTTGTCCAAGCCAGTTTTTTGTCTATGATAATGGCGGCTCCGATCCCAACGATTCCTGTCTGGTCCATTTTCTTTTCGATAAGGCTGTCAATCGAGTTATTTTTATCATTTTTGATATTGACTTTAGTTTGTGCCACCATATTTTGGATACAAAATATAACGAAAAGAAAACAGATAAAAGAATAATTTGTCTTAAGATTTTTCATAATAGATATGTTTTTGGATTTTGTGAGATTAAGAACCATTTTTAAAATTTGAATAATGTAAGATGGATTTATTTAGTTTTAAGGTCTTCAAGAACCATTTTACCCATATCCTTTACAAGTTGGGTAGGAGAGTTGCAGTCACAATTGCTGAATCCCAATACATAAATATCCTCACTCGGGATATAAACCGCCATAGATTTGAATCCGAAAATACTGCCGCCGTGCTCACGGGTCGGGGTTCCGTTGATGTTTTTCAGGTGCCATCCATAGCCATATTCTATTTCCTGACCGTTATTAAGCTTGTACTTGGTAAAAGCTTTAGCCTCTTCTTTCGGACTTAATAATAGATTTTGATTTAAGGCATTCTGCCATTTGAGCATATCGTCCAAAGTTGACATCAATGAACCTGAAGAAAAAGGAACACTGAAATTGATGATCGTTTTATTAACGTAGCCCGAACTTTTTTTATGGTAACCAAATGCCCTGTTCTTGATGATCTTCCTATCACTGGCATAATAAGAATTCGCCATTCCGGCTTTGTCAAATATATTCTTCTTGATAAGATCTTCGTATTTTTCTCCAGATGCCAGCTCAATGATATAACCTAGGACTACATATCCTGAATTGTTATATTCGAATTTTTCTCCCGGGGCAAAATCTGCAGGTTCATTTTTAAAGAAATCGACCATCTGTTGCGGTGTCATTTCTTTTTGAGCAATGTCCTGCAAGGTTTTCATTTTTGTAAAATCCCTGATACCGGAAGTATGGGTCAAAAGATGATGAATAGTGATCTTATCACCGTTGGGATAAGAAGGGATATATTTGGAAATGGGATAATCTACTTTTAATTTTCCTTGTTCTTCCAACATCAGAATGGCAATTGCCGTGAACTGTTTGGTCATAGAACCGATTTGAAATACACTGCCTGTATTCAGTTTTGAATCCAATTCAAGATTGCCCATTCCGAAAGCTTTTTCATAAATAGGTTTACCTTTTTTTGCGATAAGGAAAACACCGCCCGGTCCATTGGGCTCTTTGAATTCAGATTGGATGAGACTGTCAATTTTTCGATTCAGCTCCTGGGCATTCGATCTTACTGAAAACAAAATAATAAAACATAATAAAAATAGTCTTTGCATAATGGTGTGATTTTATGCAAAGATATATTTATTTATTAATACTATGCAATACAAAGTAGTAATAAATGATGAAATTATATAGAAAAATGGTTTTGACAAAAGTATTCTTTGTAAAGTTCTTAGAATTCTCTTATAGCTTTGGTTTAGAGGAATCGATATTCTCCCCTCAAAATTTACTGATTGCTTATTGCCTTAACTTGTACGGTATTCTTTTGTGATTGTTCTTAATATCTACCCATTATAGAGTCTAAAAAAATAAAGCTTTTATATATAACTCAGTATATTCTAGAATTTAAATAAGAAAGGCTAATAAAAAAGTACAGTTTTTGTATTGTTAAAAAATGGCAAAATTGTATCTCTTCATTTCTACTATTATTTGTGGCTGGGCTTTCTCTCAACAAAAAGACTCCACCAACCTAATTTCCGAAGTCCATATTGATGCATATAAAAAACCAAGTGATTTTATTTCTTCTACGAAATCAGTGGGCATTGTTTCAAAAGATTTGCTTTTGCAAAATTTACCAGAAAGATTATTGGAATCTGTAAATCAAATAGCAGGAGTAAGAATGGAAGAGCGTTCACCGGGAAGTTACAGGCTATCACTCAGGGGAAGCACATTACGCTCGCCATTTGGGGTCAGGAATGTCAAAGTTTATTTAGACGATTTTATACTATCAGATGCTTCGGGTAATACTTATTTTAATGTGATTTCACCGCTGTTAATCGACAGGATAGAATTATTCAAAGGTCCGGAAAGTGGTGATTACGGATCAGTTACTGGAGGCACGGTTATTTTAAAAACGAGAGAACAGGATGAGCTAAAAGCTGGTCTTTCGATAGGAAGTTATGGAACATTCAGCGAGAGTCTCAATTTTTCAAAAACTTTTGGGAAACATTTTTTTGAAGTATTTCAAAACTATTACCAGACAGATTCGTACCGTGAGCAGTCTCGGATGAAAAGAAAACAGTTTTTTGTCAAAGATGACTTCCAGTATTCTGATCAAGGTATTGTAAAAGCAATGCTGATGTATTCCGATTTGGATTATCAAACGCCAGGCGGATTGACATTGGGACAGATGGAACAAGATCCTAAGCAGGCAAGACCACCTACTGCAACGGCACCTGGAGCTAAAGAGCAGGATGCTGGTATTCGTAATAAAATGGTATTGGCTGGACTATCCAATGATTTTGACTTCACTCCAGATTTTTCACATTTCATAATGGTTCAGGGGTCTTATGTCGACTTTAAGAATCCATTCATTACCAACTATGAAAATCGCTATGAGAGCAACTTCGCTCTGAGAACTCATTTTAACTATAAAAAAATATGGGATAAAGTATCATTATCCTATCGCTTGGGTTTTGAAGGAGGTGTTAATGATATTGATGTCAGAAATTATGATAACAACAGCGGAATCAAAGGTGATTCTCAAAACTTTGATCAGATTAAAAATACGTCAGGATTCTATTTTTTATCGCAAAGTTTAAATATTGCAGAACAACTGTTTACGGATATTTCTGTCAGTCTTAACTCAAATTCGTTTGATTATTCGAGATATTATCCAACACATGAAAAAGGGTCAGTAAGCTTTAAAAACCAGTGGCTTCCTAATTTTGGTGTAAATTATTTATTTGGAGATGGATTTTCTGTTCTTGCCAAATTGGGTAAAGGAAATTCGGCACCCACTAACGAAGAGATCCGTGCTTCTGATCAAGAATTTAATAATGCATTGAGTCCGGAACACGGTTGGAATAAAGAAGTAGGTATTAGAAAACAATGGCGTAATATCTTTTTTATTGAAGCATCTTATTTTGATTTTCGTATGAAAGACGCGATAGTCAGACGTCAAAACGATGCAGGGCAGGAGTACTTTGTCAATGCTGGAGAAACGGTACAGAAAGGCTTTGAGATTTTGTTGGAATCTAAAAATTTTAATCTCAAAAATGATTTTTTCAGCAGTTTCAAATTCAGATTTTCCGGAAGTTTCTATGATTTTAAGTTTAAAAATTATCAGCAAAATGAAAATAATTTTTCAGGAAACGACCTAACCGGAGTTCCAAGAACCACAATAAACAGTTTGTTGGATTTTACTTTTTTCAAAAAACTTTCGGTAGATTATTCTCATTTTTATACTTCAGGAATGCCTTTAGATGATGCGAATTCTGTTTATTCGGAATCAAATTTAATTGGGAATATCCAATTCCGATTTCCTTTGGCAATGGATAAAACAAAACTGGATCTATTCTTACAAATCCAAAATATTTATAATACAGACTATGTTTTAGGATTTGATATCAATGCATTTGGACAACGTTATTATAATCCTTCGGCCAAAAGGAATTTTATACTGGGTGTACAGATGGATTTTTAAATTAAAAGACAAGGTTATTAAGGATTCGTAATATAGATTTATTTCTAAGGAATAGTGTTTGTAAATTCTAAGTTTACATCAAATCCTTTATAAATATAAACTTATGAAAAATTATCTCTTACCAATTACGGCGCTGTTATTTTTCAGCTGCAAGCAGAATGACAATAAAACGAATCGGCAGGAAAATGTAGAAGCAATCACCCAGACCGATACATTGAAATTGCCGGCACCAGATGAGAAGGGTGCTAAAAATAAGTTCAGCAATGTCATTGGATGGCCAAAAGACAAAACTCCAATTGCACCGGAAGGTTTTACTGTCACTCGATTTGCCGATGGAATTAAGAGTCCTCGGAATATGATCCAGGCAGAGAATGGAGATATATTTGTAGTTCTTTCCAATTCTGAGCGTTCTGCCAAAGATAAGATCATAAATGATATAAGTGGAAAAAGTGATGCTGAGGTTGGAGGTAGGTCCGCCAACAGGATTATCCTTTATCGTGATGCAAACAAAGACGGCATTCCGGAATCTTCATCCGTATTTTTATCTAACCTGAACCAGCCTTATGGAATGCTTATCATAAAAGATAAGTTTTATGTTGCCAATACCGATGGATTATATGTTTACCCTTACAAGGTCGGAGAAACAAAAATAACAGAACCAGGAAAAAAGATCGTCAGTCTCCCGGCTGGAGGTTACAATAACCACTGGACAAGGAATTTAATTACCAATAAAGACCAGTCAAAAATTTATATCTCTGTAGGGTCAGGGAGCAACGTTGGAGAAAATGGAATGGAAAATGAAGTTCGACGAGCCAATATCCTGGAGATAAATCTGGACGGAAGCGGGGAAAAGATTTTTGCAGCAGGTTTGAGAAATCCTGTGGGTATGAGCTGGAATCCTGTTACAGGTCAATTGTGGACTGTTGTAAACGAACGGGATGAACTTGGGGATGAACTGGTTCCGGATTATCTGACCAGCGTAAAACAAGATGCATTCTATGGCTGGCCTTATGCTTATTTCGGTAAAAATGAGGATCCCAGAAGAAAAGGGGAGAAGCCTGATCTGGTAGCAAAGACAATCGTTCCCGATGTTCCGCTTGGAAGTCATACAGCATCGTTGGGATTGACTTTTTATACGGGAAATCAATTTCCGGAGTCATATAAAAACGGAGCATTCATTGGCCAGCATGGTTCTTGGAATCGTTCTTCGCTAGTGGGTTATCAGGTTGCTTATGTACCTTTCAAAAATGGTAAAGCGACTGGACCCTACCAGCCATTTTTAACAGGATTTATAGCAGATGAAGCTAAGGGAGATGTTTATGGGCGACCAGTTGGAGTGCTTCAGATTGCTGATGGTTCTTTGCTGGTGGCCGATGATGTAAGTGGCATTGTCTGGCGTGTAGCTTACAATAAGAAATAAACAGAAAGCAGCTCTTAGAGTTGCTTTTTTTCATGTTTAGATCTTCTTCAAAGCAGAAGCTTTATGGGCTGCTGTCTTACCTGTCTTTTCACTCATTACTTCATATTGAGGTTCTGTTTCCGAGGCTCGTCTCTGGCGGTTCATGAAGGTGAAATCTGAGGTGTGTATTTTTATAATGATGCCATGAGTTTCTCCGTTTTGAAACCTCCATTTGACATGGTCTCCTATTTTTAACATACGATAAGCTTTGTAAAATTGCTATGGCGAATTATAGAATAATATTCAAAATAGCTGTTTTATTTTCTCAATTAGACTTGTAATTATCCAAAACACCCTGGAAATAGTGAGCTGAGTCTTTAATTTTCTTTAGCTGCTCAGAGACTATGCTTCGGCTGCCTTGATCTAGTGTTCCACTATCTAAGGCTTCCTGATAAATTTGGATGGCTGCTTTCTCTCCAAATAGAACATCGTTCAGTGTCAATCTTTGTAAGCTATCTACGGTAAAACCATTTTTAATATCGATCCATGTACGATGAAGTGTTCCGGAAAGACTCGGATTATCTTGCGCCTTACCACCTTTTTCAGAAATTAAATCGATCAGTTCATTCTTCATTATCTTACTTTGTGATGTAATATCCTCATATGACCTTTTTAAATCGGCGTCTACTTCCCATACCTTCCCTTCAACTTGTTCAAATCCCTTTAATCTGTCGTAAACAACATGAAGAAGATCATTGAGGGTATTTATATTTTCCTGAGTTTCCATTTTTTATAAATTAAGATTAGTGAAAGTATTCTTTTCATAAAGAGTGTAGTTCCTAAATGCTTCTCTTTCGTCAGAATTATGAATGTATTTTGTTAGTTTTCAAAATTTATACCATTTAATAAGGATAAATAAGATGAATTTATGGCTTGATTGTGGTTATGCTTTTTATGGGTAATTAAAATATAACTTATGAAAAATCAGAATATTATAATTGTTGGCGGCGGTTTTGCCGGCGTAGAGCTTGCAGAACGATTACTGAACGCAGATCTTGAATCTCATATCATTCTGGTAGATAAAAATAATTACAATTTTTTTCCCCCTTTGTTATATCAGGTTGCAACAGGTTATCTGGATGTTTCCAATATCACTTATCCTTTCCGAAAACATTTTCGTGGCTATGCCAATTTTTCATTTATCATGGGTGAACTTATTGAGATTGATACAGAGAATAATACTGCGATATTAAGTACAGGAAATATCAGTTATGATAAAATAGTCATTGCAACCGGAACAGTAACTAATTACTTTGGCATTGATAGTATACGTCGACATGCGCTTCCTATGAAAACCATTACGGATGCTATATATTTGAAGAATACATGGCTTAAAAGGATAGAAGAGGCTTCCAGAACCACTGACAAAGATCTGAGAGATCAGTTGACGACTTTTGTCGTTGCAGGTGGAGGGCCTACCGGTGTTGAGATAGCAGGTATGCTCACCGAACTAAAGAAAGATATTCTTTTTAAGGATTATCCAGAACTTAAAGGACTTGCTTTTGAGATCTACCTTGTTGACGGTCTTCCGAAGCTTCTGGCTCCCATGAGTAAGAATTCGCAAGCCTACGCTTTGAAGTCATTACAGAATAACGGGGTGATCATCAGATTGGGACATAATGTGCAAGACTTTAAAGACAATACGGTCTATCTTGCGGATGGCTCAAAGATATCCAGTTCTAATCTGCTTTGGACTGCAGGGGTCACAGCACAGAGATTTAATGGTCTTAAACCGGAATCTTATGGAAAAGGGAATCGACTATTGGTCGATGCTTACAATGAGGTATTAGGAACAAAAAATGTTTATGCGATAGGTGATACTGCATTGATGACAAGCGATCCCAAATTTCCTGAGGGACATCCCCAGTTGGCACAAGTGGCCATACAGCAGGCAAAACTCCTTGCAAAAAATATGATCGCTAAAATGAAAGGTAAAGCTCCCATACAATTCGAATATAATGATAAAGGCTCTATGGCAATTATCAGAAGAAATAAAGCTGTGGCTGATCTGAATGGCCCTCTCAAACATCTCAACGGTTTTCCTGCCTGGGTAATCTGGGTGCTGGTGCATTTGATGTCATTAATTAATTTTAGAAATAAACTGACAACCTTTTTCAATTGGATGAATGCTTACATCACAAAAGATCAGCCTCTGCGAATGATAATCGATTCTCATACAGATTCAAAAAAATAAAATTTCATATGTTCATCAAAGTATATACTTCTAAACAAAATTTTTTAATGGTCAATATTGATCATATTGTCTATATCAGTCCTGGTTCTTCAAATAGAGGATGTACGGTACATCTGGATACAGGAGTCAGATTAGAATCCATTGACGATTATGATGTTCTATTAAATCAACTAATTTAATTATGATAAGTCGAGTTTTTTTGATTCTTTATTAAGTTTCATATTGTGATTGTAATCATAAAATACTAAGTTAATATTTGATTATGTGGTTTGAAGACAAATTGATTTTGGCAAAAGAATTGTTTGATAAGACTCATATAAATAATTCTTTTTCAGCTACTTCAAATTACAATATTATGGAATCTTCTAACTTGACATTGAATAAGATCGGTCAGCATCTTCTCAGAAGAGGAGAAACTGTCTCTATTGCCGAAAGTGTGACATCAGGGTCGCTGCAGATGGCTTTTTCTCAAATTCCCCAAGCGGAAAAATTTTTCAAAGGTGGTTTAACAGCATATACCTTAGAGGAAAAAGTAAATCTATTGAATATCGACCACTCTGAGGCCAAGTCTACCAACTGCGTATCAAGAAATATCAGTGAGCAGATGGCTGTAAATGTCGCACAACTTTTTAATACAGAATGGGGAATTGCCACAACGGGATATGCAACTCCTGTAGAAGAGTCCAATGGGGAGATCTATGCTTACTACTGTATTTCTTATAAAGGAACGATCGTAAGAAGTGATAAAATAGAATTGCATCCGATGACAAAAGCAATAGATGCCCAAAACTATTTTGTGGAATATGTTGTTGGCTGTCTTAGATGTGAAGTGAAAAGAGATCATTTACAAATGACGGTTTAGAGTATGGCATATACAAATTTACAATTACAAGATAGATCAGTTTTGATTTCTGGGGCTGATAGTGGTATTGGAAGGGCTGTCGCGATCTTACTTGCCAGGTACGGTGCAGATGTTGCGATTATTTACCACAGTAATGATAAGGATGCCCAAGACACCAAAGGTGAAATTGAGAAGCTAGGTAGAAAAGCTATTATATTTTCTGGAGATGTCAACAATTTTCAATTCTGTAAGGCTACGGTAAATCAAGTTGTATCAGAATTTGGGAAATTGGATATTTTGATCAACAATGCGGGAGTTCAATTTCCTTGTGATAACATTGCAGATCTACAGGAGGAGCAGATCCGGGAAACGTTTAATGCCAATATCATTGGAATGATCTTACTTACCAAGGCTGCATTTCCTTATCTCAAAATGGGGGATTGTATCATCAATACGACTTCTGCAACTGCTTATCAGGGGCATGATCAACTTTTGGATTACAGTGCAACCAAGGGGGCAATTGTTTCATTCACAAGATCGCTCGCATTACAGGCAAAGCCCAAAGGTATTCGTGTGAATGCTGTTGCACCTGGTCCTGTTGCAACACCGTTGACTAAAGAAACTTTCAACGAAAAAGAAGAAGACCCTAACAAACCTCCTTTAGAAAGAAATGCGACCGAAGAAGAAATTGCTGGCAGTTTTTTATTTCTCGCAACAGAGGCCGCTGCACAAATAACCGGACAAGTCATCCATCCTAATGGCGGATTAATTATAAATGGCTAAAAATCAAATTCAAAATATTAATATTTAAAAAGTAAAATTATGGCAACTACAACACAAACCACAGCAAAAAAGAGTGCAGTTAGAAAAACTCCGGCAAAAAAAGATGCTGCGAAGGATTTGAAAGATCTTTTTGAGGACGGTCTTAAAGATATCTACTGGGCTGAAAAAGCACTTGTAAAAGCCTTACCAAAGATGCAGAAAAATGCAACAGATGAGAAATTAAAAAATGCCATCGCTCAGCATTTGATAGAAACTGAAGAACATGTAAGCCGATTGGAAGAGTGTTTTGAATCTATTGGTAAAAAAGCGCAAGCTAAAAAATGCGATGCAATGCAGGGATTATTAGATGAAGCTAATAGTATAATACAAGAAACAGAACCGGGAACTGTAAGAGATGCTGGGATCATTGCAGCAGCTCAAAAGGTTGAACATTATGAAATAGCAACATATGGAACGTTGGCAGCTTTCGCAAAGGTGCTAAATGAAAAAGCGTCTCTAAAAAATCTCCTGGCAACACTGGAAGAAGAAAAACAATGTGATGGGTCTTTGACTAAACTTGCTGATACTAATTTGAATTCTAAAGCAAAATAATATTAAACCTTCCAAAACTCAGATTGAAAATTATAGTCAGTGTCAATATCTTCATTTTTATGCTGACAGGAAGAGAACTTCAAACAGAGAGCAATTAATTGCTCTCTTATTTTTTTTATAATGAAATCATAGCAGTATTTTGTAGGAGAATTGAAATAAGAATGAAAGATAATCGAAATTTCAATTTCCAAAAAATACAAGTGGTATATTTGTTGAAAAGGCTAATATCAAAAAATGTTTAATGGTTTATCAACTTTTGAGGGAACAGTTTTTAGAATGCAGTTTGGATGAAGCGTGGCAATTTTTCTCATCACCTTATAATCTTCCTCGCATTTCACCTCCTGAGATGGATTTTCGAATCGTTTCAAACCTTCAAAATGACAAGATCTATGAAGGTTTGAAAATAGATTACACGGTGCGGCCATTATTTCATATAAAACTCAAATGGAAAAGCGAGATCAGAGGATATAGGTCCCATCAAAGCTTCATAGATTATCAATTAAGGGGACCCTATAAGTTTTGGAGCCACTACCATGAGTTTATACCTTCTAATGATGGCGTATTGATGCGGGATATTCTTCGGTATGAAGTGCCATTTGGGATCTTTGGTGATTTTATTAATTTCATTCTTATCAGACGGACCCTTGATTATATATTTGATTATAGGAGAGATGTTATCAATGAATTATTTAATAAAAAGTGAGTACTTATTATGCTGAAGATGTTCTATCTATTTTTGAATATCAATTATATGGAAAAAAATTCAGTATAGAGGGATGGTCATTTTATTGATTCAGGCAAAAACTATAAGATTCTTAGATCAAGTAATGTTTTTTTTACTACTATCATTCAAGTCATCTTACTTTTAAAATATAAACCAGAAAGAGATTCGTAAGAATCTCTTTCTGGTTTATATTTAATTGAATTATAATTGTTTTCATGTTAAATTTTGTTTTGATAATAATTTGGTGCGATAGTGGTTTGCTGTTACCTGATTTCTAATTATAAAATACCACAATATGAAACAAATATTACAAGACAAAAGTCTCAAGGGAAAAACAGTAGTCATCACAGGAGCAAGCAGTGGAATAGGACGAGCTATCACAGAAGCTTTTGCATTAGAAGGATGCCAGTTAGTATTAGCGGCGCGTGGTAAAGAAGCTCTTGATGAAACACTTCGCTTGTGTGGAGATCTTGAAGCTAAAGCCATAGCAGTTCCTACAGATGTTTCCAAATATGGAGATGTTCAACATCTGACGCGAGAAGCTTTAGATGCCTTTGGAAGAATTGACTTTTGGGTCAATAATGCAGGCGTTATGGCAAGTGGCCGATTTGAAGAAATACCGATGGATGTTCATGAGCAGGTTATAAAGACCAACCTCTTTGGCTATATGCATGGTGCTTATAGTGTATTACCGATATTTAAAAAGCAGGAAGAAGGTATATTGATCAACAATGTATCCATAGGTGGATTTATGCCTGCTCCTTATAGTGCGATTTATTCTTCGACAAAATTTGGCATCCGTGGTATGATGGAATGTCTTCATGGTGAAATTTCGGATTTCCCTAATATACATATTGCCAATCTATACCCCCAGATACAACGATCGACCGGTAATATGCATTCAGCAAAATACTCTGGTCTGGATTTCAAGATTCCACCATTTGCTTCAGATCCACGAGATACTGCTGCTAAGATATTACAACTTGCAAAATATCCTCAGAAAGACCTATTTCCAGATTTGAGATCCAAAGCTTTGGTAACACTTTATAAGACCTTCCCTAAGCTAATTATCAACACGGCTTCAGCAGGAATGCGGCTGATGATGAAATCAAACGATACTTCCGGAGATGAAGGAAATGTTTTAAAACCTTCTGGTTATCCTCATCGTATTTATGGCGATACTATCTTGCCTGTACCATCCAAAAAAACAAAGACGGCCTTCTTAGCAGGCTTGGGGATTTCCCTTCTGTTCTTTGTTGTGAAGACAAATATGAGAAATCAAAAGAACAGTTAGATCAAACACTTAAAACGAATTACAGCAATGAGTCACAATATTTTACAAGAGCAACACCAATTAGGAATAGGAGGTGTGGCTATAGGAACAGCATTTAATGATATATCCGATGAACGATCTTATGAAATTCTGAAAACAGCATGGGACGCTGGGATCAGGTATTTTGACACTTCTCCTTGGTATGGATTGACGAAAAGTGAACGAAGATTTGGAGATTTCCTTGCCGATAAGAAAAGGTCTGAATTTGTTTTTTCAACCAAAGTTGGGCGTTTATTCAAAGAAGTGTCGACAGCGGAAGTGCCACCAACGATGTGGAAAAATCCATTGAATTTTGATTTTAAGCATGACTATACTGGAGATGGTGTGAAAAGATCCATCGAAGACAGTTTGCGAAGAACAGGACTTGAATCCATTGATATCATTTATGTCCATGATCTGTCGGAAGATCAGGTAGGAGATCGTTATCCATATTTTCTCAAACAAGCCAGACAAGGTGCTTTTAAGGTGCTTTCCGAATTAAGGGATCAAGGCGTTATCAAAGCTTGGGGGATGGGTGTCAATAAAATTGAGCCTATTTTAGATTGTCTCGATTCTGCCGATCCTGATATATGTCTTTCGGCAACACAGTATTCGATTCTTGAGCATGAAGATGCTGTGGACAGATTGCTCCCTGCTGTTAGCAAAGCAGGAGTGAAACTGGTATCTGGAGCTGGTTATAATTCAGGGTTTATAGCAGGGCGGGACCGTTATAATTATAAAGATGTTATCCCAAAGGGGATGACACAAAAAAGAGACAGGATCACGGAGATTGCTCGAGATCATGGAATCTCTATAATAGATGCAGCAATCCATTTTGTACTCTCTGCAAAAGAATTTGTATCTATTATCCCAGGGGCAAGCCATTCCGAGCAAGTTATTAAAAATATGGAATCCTTAAATACTAATATACCTAAAGATTTTTGGTACGAGCTTAAAAGTGAAGGTTTAATTTATAATAAAGCTGAAACGCCATATTAAAAGAGAAGAATAATCGCAGATCTATATTAATAAAAATCAATAAATGGCGCCAACTAAAGACAGTTGGCGCCATTTGAATTTTATACCCAATACAGGAATCTAACCAACAAATCTTTTGAGATACGAATTTGCCAGATTAAAAAGAATTACAAATTTCTTCTTTGTCAGTTCATTTTCTTACGGACTAACCTTCTTGTACTATTATATTTATTTTTTGACAACCTTCTTGGTCACAGATGTTTCGTCACTAAATATCATTTTTAAAAGGTAACTTCCGGTAGGCACTTTTGATAGGTCCATTTCATTAATTGATGATACTTTGATTTTTTTTCCTGTAAAATCGAACAGTTCCATTGATTTAATAGCTTTATCCGTATTAACGGCAATTTTATCAGTAGTAGGATTAGGATAAATATTCAATTTATAACCTTTTGATTCGTCAACAGACATAACAGTCTTAGATTGAACTTTAAAATTGTCTACAAAAATACAGTAGCTGGCCAATGCATTGAAAACTGTTCCATCAGAGGCATAAAAAGCAAACTTGACATTATTTCCTTTATAAGCTGAGACATCGATTGTAAAGGTATTCCTTGAATTAGAAATTGTAATGTTCGGATTATCCCAGTTTCTAAGTTCTTGCCAGGTGCTTCCGTTATCAGACGTTACCAGTACTTTGAATTTGTCGCCAGCTTCGATCTGAGGTGCCGGACCGGAAGGATTGGTTGTGAAAGGCCCATCGGTTGTACCACAGTCAAATGTGATCTGGTAATCATCACCAGAAAGATCAAAAGCGTTGGTGACCGCCCAATAAGAGATGTTAGCGGTATACATATTAACTCGTAATGATTGGTCGTTTACAGAAGTATTATTCAAAAAGGCTTTCTGCTGCCAATAGCTAGAAGAGGTATTGGTTGGTCCATTCCCAACATTGGCGTTAAAGGCATAGCCAATATACCAATTAGTTAAAGGAAAAGTAGTGAAGTCCTGTGAATAAGGTGGTGTTGTAGCTTGGGAGAATAATGATGAAGCGTACATCATTAGTGATAGAAAGTAAAGTTTTTTCATTGTAGTAGTTATTTAAATCGATGCCCTGACTTTTCAGTCAGGACACCAATTAATAAAAAATAATTTATGAAGTTTATTGTTTGATCAATTTCTGTGTCTCAGTATTTCCATTCTGATAGGTCATCTTAATAAAATAAACACCTGATACAAGTTCTGACACATCAATTTGAGTAGCTGCTGATTCTAATAGCAAGCGACCATTTGCATCAAAGATCTCTGCTTTGGTCATCACTGATGAATTTTTAAGTGTTATCGAGTGTCTGGTCGGATTAGGATAAATAACAGTTGTTTTACTTTCTTTGTTGACATCAGAGACTGCAAGATTTTCTTTTAGAACATTTAATGTGTAATCTTCGGCCTGACCCTGATAAAATACGTTGCAGGCATTCGTTGCGTAATCTGTAACTTCAGAAATTATTCTAATTCTTGTGTTTCCAAGATCAGCGGTCAAAGGTATTGGAAGCTGATATGTAATAGTGTTGCCATTAGACTCTCTGATTTTTCCGATATTATATATTTCCCCAGCATCACCTAAATAGCCATTTTGGTTCCAGTCAACAAATACTGTAATAGCTTGTATTGATGTACTGTCATAAGTCTGCCCGTCAATCTGCAAAGGATAGCTTTTGCCTCTCTCAACATCAGATTTGATACTGGAAAAATTTTCATAGGCAACTTCACTATCGGATGTATTATCAATTGTGCCCAACCTTACTCTGTCAATAGGCATTGAAAAATTAAATTTTGGTGTACAGTAGTTATCTACCGGATTGGTTTCCGTACAGGTTCCTATTAATGTAAATACGCCATCCAGACCGCCATTGGTTTGTCTCCAAATGGTCCCGTCATTACTGTAATATGCTTCTTTTCCACTGTTTCTAATTGAAGTTGCCTCGATAAAGGAAGCGTTTGCCTCATCCTTATTGACTGCTTTTACAACCAGCCAGTATCTCGCGCCTACGGCACCACCTTCAATGACTACTGGTTCCGGTAGGTCAAATGTATTTTTTCTGAATGTAAATCCTTCTCTCTCGTTCAGATCTGTTACTGTATTAGGCGTTACCGTCTGATAGCCGGCTACGATATCCAAAGGCAATCCATCCGGACCACTTTTCATCAGAAACAGATCAAAAGATTCAATGCCGCCTTTGTCAATGGTATTTAGGATAATGTTTGTCAATGTGAGATTTGTGTGTGCAGCAACATTAAAGTCATTGGCGATATACAGAAGTTTCAGATCCCCTGTGCCTGTTTCAAAATTGTTGCTGGGTGTGGATGGTGCACAGGCTGACGGATAATTTTCTACACTATCACTATTGCCTATAACAACATCATCCAAAACATTGGATCGTCCAAATTTAATGATCCCTTCAAAACATACCTGTAGTTCTGCAGATTTTTCAGGTAGATTCAAAACTTGCTGTTTCCAATCTGGAACGTTAGAAAAATAATTTTTGAGCAATTTCCATTCGGCAGTCGGTGAAACACGGTAATAAACATTCAGCATGTTCTGATAGATTCCCCAAGCTTCCTGTCCCATGAAAAAAGATAGGGTAGGTGTCTGCAGTGCAGTGATATCCATCGTTGGACTGATCAGTCTTATTTTAGCATCGCCAGAGTTAAAGGCAGCCTGCGTACAAGCATTTAACTGTCCTGAGTGTGCATTGACGATATTGTAATCCACGCCACCAGCAGAACCTTTCTTGTAGATCCAGCCGTCATAGGATGCATTGCCCCCGCCAATCACTTGCTTGGTCCAGCAATTTCGGCTTGAGCTGTCGGCCTCAAAAGTCTCTTTGAAGGGAAAACTGCTGAAAGTGCCACAACTTTGAGCACTAATACCGGCATTTATAAAGGAGAAAAATGCTGCAGTCAAAAGGTAAAATTTCTTCATTTCAGTTCAAATTTAATGTGTACGAAAATACCCTTCAATTGAATAAGAAACAAGAAAAAGGATAACTGTATTATAGAAGATTTATGATTTTGATAGCTTATTTTGGGATTTATTTGTTTGATTTTCAGAATTATATATTTTCTGAGACCTTGTTTTTTAATAAGCTTCTTTTTTTATTGATCTTATTCAATTTTACTAGCAAAAAGATAATTATAGAACCTAAAAGCACTGAGGTCAATGATATGATTGTGATATATTTTTGATCGGTATATTTCTTTTCTTCTTCGTTTTGACTATTTTCTTGAAGTATTAACTTATTGACCCACTTTGCTGCATCGCGATTACTTTGTTCTACATTCATCAAAAAAATTTGCTCATAATAATCGTGTTTCTTAATATCATTCAGCTGTAGGAAATTTTCTGAAAGTAACTTAAAAACCTCATTTTCTATATCGTCTCTTGCAGGAGCATTCTTTCTTTTTTCCAATATATCAAAAAGTATTTCATTTGAAGGTCCCGGTTTTCCTTCAAGAGAAAGGATATTTGCCTGTCCCAGTGCAATGAACGATTCTTGTAGTTCTATAAATTGCGGTGGATACGGGCGTGATGACTCATTGGGGTTGATACTGGCGAGTTTTAAACTTTCTGAAGCCTCATTAAGCTTTTTTTGTTGTATCAGTGCATAAGCCCTGTTGAGGTAAGCTAACTTGATATTGATCTCTGCCAAAGGATTTTTTGAATTGACATATTGATTGATTGCCTTGTTGAAGTAAGAAAAGGCAATGTCGCTATCCAAGCTGTAGAAGTAATTCATTCCTTTCAGATAAAAAATATTTCCTTTAACTAGATTCAGAGAGTCGGAAATTTTCGGTGAAGACAATAGCAGTTCTGCCTGGTCCAGATAGATCCTTGTCTTCTCATTAAGCTGCAAAAATTGATAAGTATTCCCAAGGATGCCTAAAATTTTTATCTTGGTTACAACGTCATTTTTATTGTCAGCAATCTTCAAAGCGTCATTTCCATATCTGACAACATCAAGGGGATTTTGCAAAAGATTTGACGTATTGGTCAGTATAAAGAGAGCTTGCAGCTTGTCCTGGTGATTCAACATATTACTGTTATAGGCCTTTTTGGCAAGTTCAAATGATTCTTTTGGGTCAACAAGCATCAGCTTCTCGGCCTTCTTCAAAATGTCCTCATTCTTCCGCCCGTTTGCTCCGGCAAGAGTTCCCAAAAAAAATAATATTATTAAAATCCAATTCCTCATTCTTCTTTCTGTTTTAATAATTGAATATAGTTGGCAGGCGACATTCCTGTAACCGTTTTAAAAACTGCTGTAAAGGCGCTATGTGTTGAGAAACCGCTTTCTTCGGCCAGATATTTGATTTTATAACTTCTGTAGATGGGCTTATCCTTAAGCTTGTTGATAATGTAATTGATCCTTAATTCATTAATGTAGGCATTGAAGTTCTTTTGTTTGTGCGTATTAATAGTTTCGGATAAATATTTGGTATTGGTTTCCAGTTTTTTAGCAAGGCTTTGGAGAGAGATATCCGTTTTTATGTAATCCTCAGTATTCTCAAAATCATCCAGTTTTTTCAACAGTATATTCTCTGTCTTTTCAGAGATCGCCTGTTGCTGAGGTGCTTTTTTTTCCTTCAGCAAATTGATCCTGAGTATAAAGTTTTGATATTCTTTGACCTGGGAATTGATTTGAAAGAATCTTATCACAATCAATATTATGATCAGCGTTGAAATGCCAATGATTGAGAATAATATTTTTTTTCGGTTTTTCAGTAGAGATTCCTGTTCGGTCCTAAAATTATCTTCTAAAATGTTAAACCATTTGTTTTTTGCTGAAAATCGGGTTTGATTAAGTGCTTTTAACAATAGATCTTTCTTTTCAACAGTTTCCTTATAATTATCGTAAGCCTGCGTTTTGGCATATAATTTTGCCATTATATCATAATAGCAATATTTCAGGTTAAGATTGGTCGTTTGTTCAAGAGATTCTTTAGGAAGCTCAGAGATCATCTTTTTTGCAGCCTCCAGTTTATTATTATTGATCAAATAATTAGCATATACAATTTTGAATTGAAGGTCATTTTTATACAGATTATAAATATTTGTAAGAAAAAAACTGTCAGTAGGATCCTTGTCATGATCTGCAAGAAAACCCATCAGGTAAAGCAAGCTTTCTCTTGCTATCATAAGGTTGCAGGATTGTGCCTTTATCAAAATATTGGAAAGTTCTTGTTTACTTTCCACTGGTCTACTTTGATTCAACCGATTAAGAAAAGTCATTATTTCCTTAGAAAAGAGTATATCCTTGTCTTGCGAAGCTTTTATAAATTCGGAGTCATAGTAAATTCGAAGATAATATAGAATACTTTGTTTCAGTACAATAATATCCGGCGAGAGATTTTCATCAGAGGATGAGATCTTCTTTAGCGCATCTGTTAGATTATTTTGAAAAAACGATGATTTGATTCTGAGATAATCCAATTTCTGTTGTTCTTCAGAGTTTAACATAAAGTTTTTTTCAAGATAGTCTAAAACTTCTGAAGCCTTTTCGGGTGCAAGAGTCATCTCAAATCCAGCCTTCTGAAAAAGCTGTTTTTTTTCCTGGTCAATGGGTTTGCCAAAAACAAAAAGAATACAAAAGTTAAAAAGAAAAACAATCAGTTTCTTCACTGGTTTATTAATTGAATGATAAAATTATGTTTTTCTTTTGAAACCGCAATTTTTTATTGAAAATATTCATTCAAACAACTGTTAGGACAGGTTTCTATTTAAAGATATGATTGTTTAAGTTGATAATGTGTAATTAATTGTGTGACAGATTGTTGTAGTTGTTTTTATGATTGTCAAAATTACAGAATCTTTCTTGATTCTGTTAGTGATGTTGTTTAGAAATGCTGTAGGTCTTTATAATTTAGATGCCAGCAAGACCTGATCTATCTTCGGACACTCACTAGAATTATCATAAAAATAAATTAAACAGCATGAGAAAAATTAACTATTTTATTATTTTATTAAGCGGCTTAGTAACTGCGCAAACAACTTTTACATTGGTAAAGGATATCTATCCCGGTGCAGTGGGATCATCGCCATCCAATCTAACCATTTACAATGGCAAGCTTTATTTTTCGGCCAGTTCATTAGTTGATGGAGCTTCAATTGGTAATGAATTATGGGAAAGTGACGGGACAGAGGCCGGAACCAAACTGGTAGCAGATATTATTCCCGGAAACTCTTCATCGTCGCCTGCAGCATTATTTGTTTTCAATAACAAGATTTATTTCAGTGGTTCGAACGTTGTTAACGGTTCTAATGTTTCAGGACTTCTGCTTTCCTACGATGAGACCAATGGTGTACAAACCGTATCAACTGTGCCAAAATACAGCACCAGCTTTACCAAAGTTGGCGACCGGCTTTATTTTAAGTCGACCAACACATCGGTAACACCAAATACCCAAAGATTATACTTTATTGAGGGCGGTGCTCAGCCAGTGATCGCTGATGATAACCTTAATGTTAATACCATAGGTTTCGTAGGGAACAAGGTCATTGCAAATGCACAATTCGCCAATGCATCCAGCCCATTTTTAACACAACTCTTTGGCTTTGATGGTTCAACATCAAATCTTATTAAGGCAATAAACCCTTCCACATCGTCCTATCCGCAGTATTTTACGTACAGTGCAGCGCTGGGTAAAACATTTTTTAATGCCAACGGAGGCAACGGGGCAGAACCTTGGATGACGGATGGGACAGAAGCCGGAACGACTATTGTTAAAGATATTAATGTTTCTAGCGGTACTTCAGGTTCTGGTCCTATCAACTTTACGGAGTATAATGGTAAGGTCTATTTTTCAGCATCTGACGGGATTACAAGCGGTTCAGAGCTTTGGGTAACAGATGGTACAGAACAAGGTACTAAAATGCTAAAAGATATAGCACCGGGAACTGCTGGATCGTTCCCTGAGAAAATGGTTGTCTATAAAGATAAATTGTATTTCTTTGCGACTAATGCTTCCAACGTAAAGCAACTCTGGGAAACCGACGGCACAGAAGAGGGAACTAAAGCACTGGCATCAGTGGCCTCGGTATCAAGTTTTATCACTTACAATGATAAATTATATTTTTCCGGAAGAATCGGAAGTACGGATACCGTTGGAGTAGAGCTCTATCAGGTCAATTTGCCAACAGGGACTTTAAATATCTCTGAATCGAATGCAAAAACGCTAGTTTATCCTAATCCAACGACCGGAAATGTATTTGTTTCAAATATCAGCGAGGGGAACTTCGAGCTATTTGATTTATCTGGTAAACTTGTTCAAAGCGGTATCTTTAATAATAATAAGATCGTTATTGATCGTACAAGCGGCACATATATATTAAAAGTAAGATCTTCCGGTGGCAAACAGGCAAAACTGGTTACAAAACTAATAATAAAATAACGCTCATTACTTGCATTTATATTAATGGGTACAATGTAGAAAGAGTCTTTTAAGACTCTTTCTATTTTAAATACTAAAATATTCCATGACCAATTTTTAGCTATATGTAATACTCTTTAAATGATTTGTTAAAACGGCTTACAAGCTCTCATTCAAATAACATTTCAATACATTCTCCAAGAAAACATTCTTAGCATCATTGTAACACAGAAAAAAATAATAAATTAATTACTTATTTTTGTGAATCAATATGATGGACAGAATTAAGAAGATAAGAATGTTTTTCAGTGCACACCGCATTTTGCGGTTACTGTGTTTCTTTTTCTATGTTTTTTGTGCATCACAGACAAAAAACGATGTGGGCATCCTTAGGGAGGAAATTCTTGATAAGATGCAGTACGAAAACCATAATGTAGAAGACCTGATCAAATATTATTCTAAAATATCACCAAGTGATGCTCAAATTCTCAATATAAAGTTTCTGCTTCTAAAAGGGAAGTATGAAGAGGGCTTGAATAATATGTTTTTGCTGGAGAATTCTGCGAAAAAGGACAAAGGTTCGGAATTGTTTTTCCAGTATCAATGTCTTTACGGGCAGGTCTGTCAAATGCTTGGTCTGACAGGTGAAGTTGATAATGTAAGAAACAATTTGAATCATACCAAGTTTGCCAAAGCTACTGCTTTTACAGACCTGGCACTTGATAAAACAAGCTTTGAAATTTTTACGTTGGCCGATCGGGCAGCTATTCTGAGATCTGCTATAAAAAACTATAAAAGAACAAACAACGTCGTAGGATCGATTCAGTCCAATCTTTGGCTTGCAGAGACATTGGGAAATGATGACCCCGAATCAAAGATCGCTTTGGACTCGGCCTTGTCCTTATTTAAGAAATCGGATCCGGGAATTTATTACGCAATGCTGATTGACAATTATTTTTCAAAAATTTATTTGAAGCAAAATAATGCTCTGGCAGCATTCGATCTTTTGGAAAAATACCGGGATTCTGCTAAAGATATTTCCAATATGAATCTTAAGGCCGATTTTTATAGAAATCTTGCAACATCTTCAGCCAGGGTAGGAGATTTTAGTAATTTAGATCATATCAATAGATTTTACTTTACAATAGTAGAAGAGCAAAATGCAAAAAGAGCTGTAGCCAGGGCAATGCTTGTCAACCATATCAACAAAGTGAATGATGAAAAGCTGAAGTCACAGAAGTATTTGTTCAGAAAGATCTACATTACGATCTTTCTCGCTTTTATCTGTGGATTAGCCGTTGTTTACTTTTTGTATAGAAGTAAGAAAAAGAAAGCGGAAGAATCTGTGGTTGAAACAGATGCTAAAAACTTTGTAATACCGGACAAGACAGAAAAAAGGATTTTGAAAAAACTTGAAGAATTTGAGAATAAGCAGAAGTATATCCAGAAAAATGTTTCATTAAAAATGTTGGCGCAACAGTTTGACACCAATCCCAACTATCTTTCAGAGATTGTAAATAATCATAAAAACTCAAACTTCAATACGTACATCAATAACCTCAGAGTAGATTATATTGTTGAGAAAATCAGACAGGACCCGGAATATAGAAAATATAAGGTCAGTTATCTGGCAGACGAATGCGGTTTTTCCTCACACAGTCTTTTCACAAAGATATTTAAAAATCGAATGGACCTATCACCAACAGAGTTTCTTCAAACATTCAACGAATGATGAGATTGTTTAACATATTGTTTCTATTTGTCGGGCTCGCTGTGAGTGCGCAACCTTCAGGAAAAGACCACCAGACCGAAGGCGCCGCTGATTTGATTTTCAGCAATCCTGAAAAATCGGCCAGGATATCTGAGAAGGCGTTTCTCGATGCAAGAAATTACAATGAGAAAATAACAGCACTTTCTAGGCTTGTGAACGCTCAGATGGTTCTGGGAGATATCAGCCAGGTGATCAACAACTGCGTCAAAGGTATCAGTTTGTCTAAGGAAAAAAACGATAAAATAAACCAGATACGTTTTCTTTCGATGCTGGGAAATCAGTACCAGCAGCTCAATATGAACAATGAAGCGAAGAAAAATCTTGATGAGGCAGAAAATCTTATCAATGCAATAGATCTTCCTAAAGATCTCTTATTCATTAAAGGAAATGTTTATAACGTCAAGGGAATTGTATTTAAAAATGAACTGAATTGCGAGTTTGCGGTCAAATATTTTGATAAAGCTCTCGATGTTTATAACAAGCTACCATCCGAAGATGTAGTAACAACGAACAAGCTCCTGATCGATATTCAAAAAGCAGTCTGTCTTGAATCGCTTGGACATTCTGGAGAAGCTGAAAGTATCTATCAGATGATTCTAAAGAGCAACAATCCCGGAATTGGGTACAACAAATATTTTGCATCGGTAGGCCTGGCTGATATTTATCTCAAGAGAAACGAGGTGGATAAAGCAGATAAGGTATTACAAACCATCAACGTAAAGGAATTCAGTTCGTATGACTCAGAGCTTACAGGTTTTTTTTTCAAGTTAAAGGCACAGAGCAGTTACCTGAAGAGAGATTCGAAATCATATCTTTATTACTTTGAAAGATATAATGAAAATCTGATGCAGATCTCAAAATCTCAGAATCAGATCATTTCACGTTTGGTCAAAAATGAAAACCAAAATTTTTCTGAAGAAAGTAATAAAAGTTTAATGCGAAATGTGGTTGTATTTTTAATATTACTTATACTATTCTCAATATTTCTAATGTTTTTTCATCATTACTTACGAAAAAAGGCGATAATGTAGAAAATTATAAAAATTCAAATGTAAATATAAATGAAACAACGGATTACATATTATTTTACACTTTCATTTTTATGTAATTTTCGTAAATGTGACAGGATACTTCTGTTTTAATTACTTCAATATTGATAATTTAGAACTTTAAATTAATAAGATAAAAAATCTATAAAGTAAATTAAATTATAGATAATTTTTTCTGAAATCATTTTTAATAAGTTAATTAAGGTTAAATAATAATTATCAATATGAGAAAAATCAACTTTTTGGCAATTCTTTTAGGCGGGCTGCTTTCAGCACAGACAACTTTTACATTGGTGAAGGATATTAATCCTGGTACATCAAATTCGTCACCTTCTAATTTTGCGATTCTAAACGGGAAACTATATTTCAATGCTACGTACAGTCCCACCGGATCATCAATAGGAACCGAACTTTGGGAGAGCGATGGCACAGAAGACGGAACAAAGCTGGTAATGGATATCTATCCGGGTACTAGCTCTTCCGCACCTAGTAATCTATTTGCCTTCAATGACAAAATTTATTTTACAGGTAGTATGAGTGTGAACGGTACCAATACATCGGGACTTCTTCTTTCGTACAATGCGACAGAAGGCCTGCAAACTGTATCTTCTACTGCAAAGTTTGCAACGTATTTTACTAAAGTTGGAAATAAGTTGTATTTCAAAGCCAACAACACTGCTGTAACACCTAATACACAGAGAATGTTTTATCTGGATGAAAACTCACAAGCTGTCATTGCAGATGATAACACTACGGTCATGATGATCGGAACCGTTGGCACACAACTGATTGCCAATGCACAATATAAGACTGCAGCCAATCCTACCTGGTATCAGCTATTTAATTTTAATGGGGCATCATTCGATCTCTTAAAAAATATCAATACAAATGCTACTGCATATCCTCAAAATTTCTATTACAGCGCATCTCTGGGTAAAACCTTTTTTAGCGCCAATGGTGGTGAGGGTCAGGAGCTTTGGATGACAGATGGAACCGAGTCGGGGACAAAATTGGTTAAAGATATCAATACCTTTAGTGCGACAGCAGGCTCAAGCCCCAACAATTTCATAGAGTACAACGGCAAAGTATATTTTTCTGCATCGGATGGTTCCACCACAGGTACTGAATTGTGGGTGACGGACGGTACAGAACAAGGTACTAGTCTTGTAAAAGATTTGTTTCCAGGTACATCAAGCTCCTTTCCGGAAAAAATGGTTGTCTATGGCAATAAGCTGTATTTTCTTATGAGCAATACAGGAGGTGCCAGACAGCTTTGGGAAACAGACGGTACCGAGAATGGGACAAAACTAGTTGCGTCTTTAGCAACGGCATTCGGTATGATCGTATATAATGATAATTTGTATGTTGCAGCTAGGATCACAAATACAGATCAGGCAGGTATTGAACTTTACAAGGTCAACCTTGGCTCAGAAACACTTTCGGTCTCTGCAGATGCAACTAAAAAGCCGGTCATCTACCCAAATCCTTCCAAAGGAGAGATTAGAATCAGCAATGTATCTTCAGGTTCATTTGAATTGCTTGATACGACAGGTCGTCTGGTCAAAGCTGGGAAATTCAATGATAATAAAATCAACCTAAACTCAAAACCAGGAAACTATATTCTGAAAATCACTTCTGATGACAAGAAGGTTAACGCATCCAACAAGGTCATTGTACAATAATTAAAAAACATCCTTATGAAGAAAATAGTATTTACTCTTTTTATAGCCAATGCATTAGGCGCACAAAGCATTACATTACTGAAAGATATAAATCCGGGCGCAAACCCTTCCACACCTGCAGAATTTACCAAGTACAATGGAAAACTCTATTTCAATGCCAATAACCCCAATTATGGTACAGAGCTCTGGGCGACAGATGGAACTTCCGGAGGTACAGAAATTGTTGCAGATATCAATCCTGGGACCGCAAGCTCTCTGCCGATATCTTTGCTTAATTACGATGATAAGCTCTACTTTAAGACTTTATTAGGAGTTACCGGTCTATACTCTTATGACAGTACTGCGGGAGCTACAATAGTATCACCGGGAATGGGGACAGCTTCTAATTTTTTGTTGGCTGAAGGAAAGATCTTTTTTAGGCAAAACAGCAAATTAGCTTATTTCTATCAAGGTTCAATAACTGAGATCGATACACCTGTTGTGGTCAACGGGCAGATGGGAGCTGTGAATGGAAAGATCATTACTGGTGCATCTGCATCGTCAGCCACAAACAATTTACAATTGTACGTTTATGACGGAACTACCGTATCACTTTTAAAGGTCATCAATCCAAATAGTACTGCGAATCCTCAGAATTTCTTTTACAGCAGCGCTTATAATACATTGTTTTTTACAGCGGGCTCTAATACATCAGGATTTGAGCTTTGGAAGACTGACGGAACAGCAGAGGGAACAGTGCAGGTCAAGAATATCAATGCAGGTACATCAAGCTCGTTTCCAGGTAGCTTCAAACAGGTTGGGAACAAAGTGTTTTTTGCTGCTAACAATGGCACCAATGGGAATGAGTTGTGGATGACAGATGGAACAGAGGAGGGTACTGTGCTGGTAAAGGACGTAAATCCCGGATCAAATGCATCCAACCCGAACAATCTTACAGAACTTAACGGAAAGCTTTACTTTTTAGCAAGTGACGGGTCGGGAGAAGCGAGACTATGGGAAAGCGACGGTACGGCGGACGGAACAAAATTGACATTGGAACTAAAGCCAGGCTACACCAACTTTGTTCTTGGTAAAATGGAAGAGTATAACGGAGCGCTTTACCTTTCTGCAAAACTCAGTGTATCGCAAGGACAGGAGCTGTATAAAATAGACCTGCCCACACTTAACGTTGAAAATTACAACAAGAAAGAGATTGGCCTTTATCCCAATCCTACCAGCGGTGAATTATTCTTTACTGGTTTTGAGAAAGGTTCATACGAACTGTATGATCTGAATGGAAGCCTTATAAAGAAAGACGGCAATATCGTGAATGGTAAATTACAGCTAAACGTACCAAAAGGCAATTACATTCTTGTTACAAAGACTATTGAGGGTACTGTTAATACAAATAAGATAATTGTAAAATAATGAAAAGATCAATACTAATATTTTTGCTTCTGATTAGTGGCAGCATGGCAAAACTAGGTGCTCAGACCATTAACTTTCCTGATGAAAACTTTCTGGAATACCTGCTGCTATATACCAATATAGATGCTAACAATGACGGTGAAATACAAGTGAGTGAGGCGGAGGCATACACTGGAGATTTAACGATTACTCAAAAGATCAACAATGTTACAGGAATAGAGTATTTTAAAAATATATCATCACTTACATTTAATAAATCGCCGGTCAGCAATGTTAATCTTTCAAACAATAAGCAACTGACACAATTATTTGTTGAAGGATCAAATATTGGAAGTCTAGACCTTAGAATGAACAACAAGCTTGTAAACATGGACATTAAAAACAATGTGGCATTGACTCAGGTTCTATTGGGGCAGCATCCTAACTTGCAGTATGCCAGTCTAATGATCAATAGTATCGATACTATTGATTTAAGTCAATGTCCAATGCTTACAAATCTTTTTCTGGCATCCAACAATTTATCAAGCATTGATGTAACACATAATCCAAGGCTTGCAGAATTGAACCTGGGCGCCAATCATCTTACGTCCTTAGATCTTAGTAAAAATACCAGGCTGACTTATCTCCACCTGGGCGTTAACGCAATTCAGCAGCTCGATGTGTCGAATAATACATTATTGGATACCTTTATGATTCAGAATAATCCTATAACATCTATTGACATCAGTAAGCTTAAATTTCTGAGATCGTTTGTTATGGATGGAACAGGAATTACTGCAATTGACCTGACGCCGCATACAATGCTCCAGTTTTTCTATGCCAGCTACTCACAGCTTACTGAAGTAAATGCATCTAAAAACAATGCTCTTATATACGTCAACGCTGTTGAAAATCAAAAGATGAAATTTATCAACATCAAAAACGGTAATAATGCAAATGCAATCGGTTTTTTTGCTATTAATAGCCCAAACCTGAAATGCATACAGGTAGATGATGTTGAGTATAGTTCATCACAAGCGCTTTGGCAAAAAGATGCTACTGCGGTATATGCTACGGACTGCAGCATTATATTGGCAAGTAACGAAGTTCGAAATATTGTGAAGCCATCGGTTTATCCAAATCCTGCTTCAAATTATCTGTATCTGCAAAATGAGGTAAAAGAGGTCAGCGTTTTCAATACAGCAGGGCAAATAGTTGCCGGATACAAAAATACAAGAATGGTGGATATCAGTCATCTGCCTGTAGGCAATTATATTATTAAAATAATGGATTCTGCTGGTGTGACATCATCGCAAAAAATCATTAAAAATTAAGTATATATCTAATGAAATTAAATATACAAAATACAATTAGAGTTACAACGGCGGCAATAGCATTGATGGCTGGTAATTATACAAATGCTCAAAGCAATGACAGAGATATTATTGAACAATATCTTGCAGCTGGAAAAACTACATTTGGGAAGACTTTTGACATTATACACACATCTCAGAGAAAGAGTTCTGAAGGAACCATAACCAATATCCAGCAGACGTACAAAGGTGTGCCGATCTATGGGGCTATATCGTCCGTATTGATTCGTGAAAGTTCCGTAAAGTACATCTCTGACAATTTTATGTCGGTTCCGGAAAATGTATCTGTGACCAGACCTTCATTTGATATCAGAAAAGATTTTTCTTCTGTTTTATCTTCTGAAAAACTCAATGGTGATCTCAGCGACTATACTTTTGAAGGAAGGAAAAGTAATACAGTGGTTTCCAAATTGGTATATTTTCCAACAGAAAAGGGCGATCTTCAGCTATCTTATGCTCTAAACTTCTTCGAGAAGGGAACGAATAACTATTGGGATATTATTGTAGACGCCAATACAGGAAAAGTCATTGAAAAAACAAACCTGACTGTATCGTGCCAATTCCATGACCATAAATATTCTACTGAACATCAGTTAGACTTGGTGCCGCATAGGTCTGGAAATGAAACAATTTCTGAAAAATCAAATAATTATTCTTCTCTTGTTGACAACGCTTCGTATCGTGTTTATGCTTTCCCTGTAGAGTCTCCCAATTTCGGACAGCGAACTCTGGAGACCAATCCCTGGTTTCTGGATGCTTCTCCTCTGGGCTGGCAAAATGACGGTGACGAATCTTACAATATCACACGCGGAAATAATGCCTATGCCTATACCGACCTGAATGGTTCCAATGCTTTCGGAGCAAGTGCCAATGGAGGTTCACAAAAATTATTTGATTTTCCTCTGGATCTAAACATGCCGGTAAATTCCTATACAGATGCATCCATTACCAATCTGTTTTATGTCACCAATAAGATGCATGACATTTTTTACCGTTATGGATTTGACGAGGCCGGACGCAACTTTCAGTCAAACAATTTTGGAAAAGGGGAGCCATTCACGGATTTTGACCCTGTTTTGTCGGAATCCAGAGATGGCGCTTCGTTGAACAACGCCAACTTTGCGACACCTCAGGATGGCTTTTCGCCAAGAATGCAGATGTATCTCTGGCGTTATGGCTATTTGTTAAGCTATAATGCGCCAAGTGATCTGGTCGGAAGAAAACCCGAATCAGGATACAATGTTGATTTTGGAGGTGCTTTTCCAGTAAACTCGCCGCTCACTGCTGATGTTGCAATAGCAGCACCTGCAGATGGATGTACCAATCTTACCAATACAGATCTTACCGGGAAAATAGCGCTTATTCAAAGAGGAACCTGCAATTTTGATGTTAAATTCAAAAAAGCACAGGATAAAGGTGCAAAAGGTGTGATCATATATAATCCTACGCCATCGCAAACCATTATTAATATGAGCGGAACGGATGGTACTGTAACTATACCGGGAATATTGATTGATAACGAGGAAGGGGAACTGATAAAGTCCAAAATAGAAAATGGAACAACTGTCAATGTCAATTTAAAATATAACACTTTCGATATTGACGGTAGTCTGGATAATGGCGTTATCGCCCACGAATATACCCACGGAATATCTACAAGAAGTATAGGAAATGGCTACAGCTGCCTAAATACTGCTTATGCCAATGAACAAATGGGAGAAGGCTGGTCGGACTTTTTCGCTTTGATGGTAACCAATAAGGCTGATGCAACAGCAGCTCAGCCAAGGTCTACAGGATCGTTTGTTGCCAATCAAAAGGCAGACGGAGCAGGCATAAGACCTGCAAAATATTCGACTGATTTTTCAATCAACGACTATACCTATGGGGATACGAATGGTAAATATATTGATACGGGAAGTGGCTTGGCAGTAGATGTCCACGGAGTAGGCTTTATCTGGGCAACAATGCTTTGGGATCTGCACTGGAAATTCGCTGAGAAGTATGGCTTTTCCAATGATATAGCCAATAATCCGGACTCAGGAAGCGGAAAAGTAGTAAAACTTGTAATGGAAGCAATGAAGATACAAGGTTGTTATCCGAATTTTGTGAGTGGAAGAGATGCTGTCCTGGCGGCTGATGCCAATCTGAACAATGGTGAGAACAAATGTATGATCTGGGAGACATTTGCAAGAAGAGGTTTAGGATTTAATGCCAAAACAGGCCTTACCAGAGGAATATTGCCAAATGCTATATCGGACCAGATAGAAGATTTCACTGTTCCTTCAGAATGTTCGCTCGGAACTGCTGATGTATCTGTCGGTAAGAAAATTACATTGTATCCAAATCCGGCAAATAAAGAAGTTTTCATCAAAACAAATGCAGTGAAGATACTGGGTAAACTTAGAGTGTCAATATTTGATTTATCAGGAAGGAAAATAGATGAACAGATGATCGACCCTGATGCCAACCAGCCGGTAAATACTGCAGGCCTTCCAAGCGGTACTTACTTGATAAGTGGTGATGGGATCGGTGTTAATTTCAGTAGTAAATTGATTATCAATAAATAGCTAAAAAAACTAATTTAGTTCTGAGAAATCAATATAAAAATACATTATTTTTTCCCAGGACTCTTTATATAAAAGTACCTAAAACAGGGAATATTATAACCCTAAATAATAAACAAAAAGGCGCCACTGGTTCAAGAGTGGCGCCTTTTGGCTGTTTAAGGGGTAATTCTTAAAATACTTTTATATATAATTAGGCAGAATTGCATCGTTATTTTTTTATCAAATTTTCAACATAATTTTAAAATATACTTGTAATATATCTATCTACAGAAGGAAAGAATAATATAATACTTCCTTTTTGCTTTTATATTTTTGTATTTTAATAAAATATTGATGCCAGATCTTTAAAGTATGAATAATCCATCGCCTCAAGATGTCAAGAAAATATTTGACCCTTATTATAATGCAGATATCAGTATTTGGGAACGGTTTTCCGAAAAAATTCAGGTTCGTCATTTTTTTAGATCTGAAATCATAAAGGATTACAATTCTGTAGAAAAATATCTCAATATTATTGTTAAAGGTTCTGTGGCCCTTTTTGTGTGGAACGGTAATAAAGATGTGTGTATTAATCTACTTTATGAGCATAATTTTATGAGCGATTATCTTTCATTTTTGAATCAGAGGCCAACAGTTATCAAAACAGAGGCATTGGAGGATACAATTCTATGGTCTATCCATCATAAGGATCTCAATATGCTTTATTCTGCAAATGAAACAGGTCTTCGAATTGGTAAAGCTATTTCGGAGATCCTATATATCAGGAAACAAAGTGAACAGATCAATCTATTAACGAAAAGCCCGGAAGAACGTTATATAGGACTTATTACAGAACGGCCAGAGATCTTCCAGAGAACGCCGCTCAAAGTGATAGCTTCTTACCTGGGCCTGACTGCCGAAAGTCTTAGCCGTATCAGAAGAAGAATAGCTGACAAGTAAACAAAGCAGGTTATCGATTGTGCTTAAGTTGGATAACCATTGATAATGAGTGGTTTAACAGCAGCTTTGTTGAGGTCCCTGTTTTCAAATAAACGGATATAACAGAACTTACCCAAAGTCAATTTTAATGTCAATCCTTTCTTATAGATTTGAATTGTAATAAAATGCTATCTATGAAAAGTAAAATTAATATTGCAGCCATCATTGTATTTTATGCAATAGCTGCTTTGTTTAGGTTTTTGGCTGTAAAAACAGAGCTGCCAAGTATTATTGATAATGAATATTTAAAGATTCTGATCAGGGGTGTGGGGCCAACAGTAGCGGCATTGGTTGTATTCGTTTTTTTCAAAATCCCAAACACTATTTCTTTAAAGGGATCTTATAAGGATATTTTTGTTCCGTTTGCGGTTTACTGGATATTGCCGGCTGTTTTAATATCTCTCGTATACTATTTTCAAAATGGTAGTTTTCCCATAATTTTAATGTTTACAGTATTGTTATATGGTCTTTTGGAAGAGATCGGATGGCGGGGATTTCTCCAGGAACATTTAAGTCCTCTTCCCAAGATCTATTCGATTCTCATTATTGCAGTTCTTTGGTTTATCTGGCATCTGAATTTCGAGATGAGCTTACAGAATCTGGTTTTCTTCGGAATTATTGTCGCAGGAACCTGGGGAATAGGAAAAGTCTACGATAAAACCCATTCGCTTTTTGCAGTAACAGGCGTGCATTCGCTGAATAATTTTTTCAGAAATGGCCTTCATCAGACAGAATTGATCTTAATTGTTATCCTGCTTGCAATTTGGATAGGCTTTCTTATTCGCTATGATTCTTACAAAAAATATCAAGATATACAATAATACAAAATACTATGGATATGAACAAAAAGCTGCTTTTAACCAGCATTCTTCTTTTGTTATTGGTAAAAACTTTCGGGCAATCAAAAGAAAAGATAATCGATGATTATTTCAATGCATTGGTTGAAAACCAACAATTCAGTGGCAATGTTTTAGTCGTTGATAACAATAAGATTGTGTATGAAAGATCTTTCGGGTTTTCAGATCACGTAACCAAAGCGCCAAACACGCCCGGCATTACCTTTCCCATTGCCAGTATCTCAAAAATATTTACGGCAACGGCTATTCTACAGCTAAAGGAAAAAGGCTTGCTGAAAATAACAGACCCTGTTACAAAATATCTACCGGAGTTTCCTTATCCTGAAATAACGATCAGACATCTACTTTCACATACCTCTGGGCTTCCGCCTTATAATGCTTTTTTTGACAAAGAGAAAAAAGAAAGACCTGATAAAGTTTTCACCAACAAAGATTTTCTTCCCGGAGTTGTTGCAAACAAACAACCACTTGTTTACCGACCGGGAGAAAAAGGGAATTATGATAATATCAACTACCTTGTGCTGGCCCTTATCGTGGAAAAAGTATCGGGAAAAACCTATGAAAACTATATCAAAAAAAATATTCTTCAACCTGCGGGCATGAAAGAAACAGTGCTTTTCCCTTTACCGGAGCAGTTCAACAGAGCCGAAATAAAAAATTTTACATTTCCCCATGTCTATCTTCATTTGTATGATGATATCCCTACAAAATCCAATTCAATCCCTTATGTGAAAGAATACTGGCATTCCTATGGCTTTAGAGGATTTGCCGATTATGTAAGTACCATTCAGGATCTATGGAAGTTTGACAAAGCACTCTACGATAACACTTTGCTAAAACAAAAAACCTTGGAAGAAGCATTTGTCCCTGTAAAATTAAATAGCGGTAAAAATAATCCCGATGAGTTCGGATTGGGCTGGGAAATTGAAAAAGACTCTACGATGGGAAAGCTGGTGTATCACAGCGGAGCTGCAATGGGCTTGAGTTCCAATATCCTTAGAAACGTCAACAGACATCAAACTGTTATCCTATTTGATAATGCTCATTTCAATGCCCACGAAAACGCTACGAAGGTCATGATGCTTCTAAACGGCAAAAAAGTGGATACGCCCAAAAAAAGCATTGCCAAGATCTATGGAAATATTTTATATAACAAAGGGGCAACAGAAGCGAGAGAGATTTTGGAAAGCATAAAAAAAGATTCGCTTAATTACTATCTGAGTGAGAATGAAATGAATGCTCTCGGATATGATTTTATTGGAAGTAACAATCCTTATCATTTGCCTGAGAAACATTTCTATAAACAAGCTATTGAAACATTCAAAACGAATGCTGATCTGTTCCCCAACAGCTGGAATGCCTATGATAGTTATGCCGAAGCACTCTTGGTCAACGGACAAAAAGAAGAAGCCATCAAAATGTATCGGAAATCAATCGAACTGAATCCCGATAACAAAAATGGAAAAAAAGTGCTGGAAGGACTTCTGGAAAAGCAGAAAAATTAATAAATATCTAAGATAGTATTACGCTTCAATCATCTTATAGAGTATGACAATGACCGATCTATCAAAACAAGAAAATTATTCTATCAAAACGGTATTAATAATTATAATATGGATAAGTTCAACGCTGAACGTCTTTGGACAGACAAAGGCGCTTAAACCTGATCGGAAGTATCCGGCGGATAGCTTACGTCAATGGACGACAGGATTAATGGACGAGATCAGTAAAAAACATCCCGGATTCTACAGATATACTGATAAAGAAAAATTTGGATTGTTGATTGATTCCACTCGACAGAGCATTCAGGATTCTTTAACCCAACTCCAATATTACAGGAAGCTGAAACCTTTGTTTGCTAAGATCGGATGCCTCCACACCGGAATTGAGCTGCCGGAAGAATCTAAAACTTATCTTAATACTTCCAATAACCTACTTCCGCTGGAACTTTTTGTAGACGCTAAAACTCATAAAGTACTGGTTTCAAAAAATTACTCAGACAACAAAAATATTCAGATAGGTGGGGAAGTGGTTTCAATTAATGAAACTCCAATTTCAGTGATATTAAATAAATTGCTCGATGCTATTCCATCAAACGGATATAACCAAACAGAAAAAATCCTCTTGCTGAATTACAGGTTTCCATTTTGGTATCAGGAAATAATAGATGCGCCCCAAGTTTTTAAAGTGGTTTTGAAATTAGAAGGCATTGAACAAACCTTCGAGTTAAATGGTGCTTCCAAAGGTGTGTTTCCTTCCTTGGAACGGCTTGAGAAGAATTATAATTTGCCACTAGAGTTCGAGGTGAAAAATGGAATTGCTATTTTAAAAATTCATTCCTTTGCCGATACAGCCATAAAGCAAAGCGGGCAGAATTTTAAGAAATTTATCAAGGAAGTATTCCAGACCTTACAACAGCAGAATATTAAGAATCTTATCATTGATGTACGGGACAATACAGGAGGAACGGATGATAATGCGGCTTTGCTGTCATCCTTCTTTTTTGACAAGACATTCAGATACTGGGATAAGATCGAAGTTACAGAAGCTGTCGCGAAAGAAATTAAGGGCGTCAACAAGATGTTCTACAAGAAACCTGAAGAAAATAACGGACTGTATCTCTGGAAAAAATCCTGGATCACAAAAGAGTTCGATTACTACGAACCACAGGAACCTGCCAAAATGAATTTTAGGGGGAATAGCTATCTTTTAACCAACGGTCTGTGCCTTTCATCCTGTGCTGATTTTACGGCTGTGATGTCATACAACAAAAAAGCTGTAGTGGTCGGGCAGGAGACAGGCGGGGGTTATCAAGGCAATACAAGCGGGATGTTGAGCAAGGCTACAATTCCAACCGGGCTTGTCATTAGTATACCTTTACAGAAATACACCAATGCGGTCGACCTGAATAAAAACTTTGGCCGGGGTACGATACCGAATCACGAAACAGCAACTACATTCGAAAATTGGATCAATAAGGAAGATGTGGAAATGGATTATGCTATTCAATTAATTAATAAAAAGTAACTGATTTCAGACATATGCGATAAAGCCTAATATTATAAAATCAGAAATGTAATAGTTCTGAAATGATAATTGTCTTAATTATAAACTAAAAATCACAGAACCTATTTCCTATTCTGAGGCGATAAAATGTTGAAAGATTTATATAAGTAAAATTAATTAATCAAAAAAATTAATATGAAACAATTAAAAAACATTCTAATTATTGGTTTCTGCTTGTTAATAGCAACATTGACCCAGGCTCAGAAAAAATCGAATCGGCTAATCAATGATTTTATGAAGGTTGAAGGAAACTGGACAGGACAATTAACCTATCTGGATTACAGCTCTGGAAAACCTTACACGATGTCTGCGGAACTTGAGATAAAAAGAATTCCCAATACCAATGAGTTTCTTTTCGTACATACTTACCCCAAAGAAAAAAGTGCTAATAAAACCGATACCATTACCATTTCAAAAGATGGACAATACATTGGTAAAGAAAAGCTAGTTTCCAGGACAAAACTTCCTAAAGGCAATATGAGAATCATCACCGAAAAAGAAGGCAAGGATGGAAATGATGGCAAGAAAGCAACCATAAGACAGACTTACATATTAGGCAATACGTCGTTCTCCACACAGAAAGATGTCCTTTTTTCCGGAGAAACTACATGGATTAAAAGACATGAATATGTTTACAAAAAACAGCATGATTAATCTAAGCTCAGAAAGCCATCAATGATTTTAAAAACGGACAGTAAATGATACAGAAAAACATTTTGATGGGCTTATTCATTTTTATTGGACAACTTTTTTTTGCTCAAAATAATGAGCAGCCAAAGATTGACAGTTTAACAAAAATAGAAGTTGTAAACAGCATTTGTAATTCGCTGACCAATAACTATGTTTTCCCTGATAAGGCAAAAGTGATGTCAGACTTTTTGAAGCAACAAACTCAAAACAATATATTTAGTTCTATCACAGACCCAAACCAATTCGCCAATGAGATTCAAAAAACACTTCGCTCTGTAAACAAAGACAATCATTTGCGAATTGAATATAATCCCCGATTAGAAAAAGACATTATAAAATTCCTTGATAATAAAAAAGGTTCAAATGCAATTTTAGCAGACCAAATTAAAAAAGATGAAAAACAAAATTTCTATTTTAAAAAGTTAGAAATTCTACCTTCAAATATGGGCTATATTGAATTTACAAACTTTGCTATTCCCAGTCCTTCTACAAGAAAAACAGTACATTCAGCAATGCAGTTTATTTCCCATACTGACGGATTGATCATTGATTTAAGAAATAATTTCGGAGGTAATGGTAAAATGTCAGAAGAAATCCTAAGTTACTTTTTTCCTGTAAAAACGTACACAGGGAAAACCTATAACAGAATCGAAAATAAATGGACAGATTCTTATGTTGAAAATAAAAAGGAAATAACAAACGGCTTAAAACTAAAAATGCCTCTGTACATACTAATCAGCAACAGAACCTTTTCAGCAGCCGAAAGTTTTGCCTATACTTTACAAAGTATAAAAAAGGCTGTTATCATTGGCAATACATCACGAGGCGGTGCCCATGCAACAAGAAGTTTCGGCATAGGGAATGGCTTTGTAGCATTTATTCCCTATTTACGCGGAGAAAATGTGACTACAAAAACTGATTGGGAGGGCGTTGGTGTAATTCCTGACATTAAAACAGAAGACAACAATTGTATTTTGACTGCTCAAAATCACTTCCTGAATCAAAAGCTATTGACCGAAAAAGATGAAAATGAGAAAAGGAAAATCAATTGGCAGATCAATTTTAATAAATCAAAATCGTCGGCAGTAGTTATCAATGTAACAGAGGCAACCAGGTTTACAGGACAATTTTCGGAGTTTGAAGTTACGCTTTCGGGCAATCAGCTGATGTTTAGGGACACCAATCAAAAAAGTAATGAACCAAGAAAAGCAATAGCCATAACAGCTAATTTATTCCAGATAGACACTGATTATCAAGTAGAGTTTATAACTGACAGCAACGATATATGTAACACTATTAAAATGTATTGGGATGATGGGTATGTGGAAACTATCGATAGGACAAAATAAAATGAAGCCAGATATCATACATATTGTACAAAGCCTTAAACCGAATTTATGAATCTATCAACAATAAAATAAAAGATTTATATAATATGAGACATTTTTATTTCATTTTCTTTTTAATATTAATGGGATGCCAGACTACGAGTCAAACTCCAGCTGAAGTGATTAAAAACTATTACCGAAAAGGAAAATTCAATGGAAGCATATTGATTGCTCAAAATGATAAAGTCATTGTGGATACTGTTTTTGGCTATCGGGATTTACATAACAAAACGGTACTGAAAAAAGAAACCCCGTTTTATATCGCCTCATTAAGTAAATCTTTCACTGCCATTGCCATTTTTCAACTGGTGGAAAAAGGACTTCTTTCATTCGATAATAATGCCGTAAATTTTGTTGATAATCTTCCTGCCTACGCCCAACATATTACCATAAAGCAATTGCTGAATCACACCTCAGGAATAAGGGATTATGAAAATAAGCTCACTCAAAAAGGTTTGACTAATAATGATGTTATCCATTGGCTTCAAAATCAGGATGGATTAGCTTTCAAACCCGGAACTAAATTTCAATATAGCAATTCTGGTTACATTATCCTGTCTTTAATTATCGAAAAGATTTCCGGTATGACCTATGCCCAATTTTTGAAAGAAAATATTTTCAACTCTCTGCAAATGAACCATACCACAGTTTATGAATCAAATACAGTCATTTCCGATAAAGCTATAGGGTATAACAAGGATAAAAAAATGGATGATTATTATATTCTTACGACAGGAGACGGAGGCATTTATGCTACGGCAGAAGACCTTTATAAATTTGACAGAGCTTTAAGAAACAATCAATTATTATCAGAAGAAAGCACCAAATTACTGTATGAGAAACCCATTTTGGAAGACGGTACCCATTCTGAATATGGTTCAGGCTGGTTTATCGAGAGAGCTGCCGGGACGATGATTGCCCAACATACGGGTGGATTGGCGGGTTTCAGAAGCCTGTTCTGGAGAGATCTGAAAAACGGCAATACTATCATTGCATTGACCAATCAGGGGGATGCTTTTCCTGTATTTGATTTTCTGAACAACATAAAAAAAACTTTGAAGTAACAGGTGTCGGAATAAAATGAAAATTAAATAGCAATCTGTAAACTGTTAATAGATTTTCAACTCAAAAAAATAAATATGTTAAATAAAATGATGTTGGCTTTTACTCTTGTATGGCTGTCATTCTTTTCAATACAGGCCCAACAAACATTATGGGGCAGCCAACAGGAAAAGGAAAGTATATACAATATTCAGGATAGTGTGATGATCCGTACAAGAGATGGTGCAGAGATCTCTGCAATGGTCGTGCGCAAAAAAAATGATAGTGTTCCGAGACCTGTAGTGTTACAATTTACAATCTATGTGCGGGATCAGGGACGGGATATGCAGTCGCTTAAAGAAGCTGCAGATAGAGGATATGTTGGTGTTATGGCCTATACAAGGGGGAAGCGCTTCAGCAAATCTGAAATCTATCCGTATGAAACTGACGGAAAAGATGCTTATGATGTTATCGACTGGATCAGCAGGCAGCCATGGTGTAATGGTAAAATAGGAATGTACGGAGGAAGCTACAATGGCTTCACACAATGGGCGGCAGCTAAAAATCTTCATCCTGCACTGAAAACGATTGTCCCTTATGTTGCCAATCGCCCCGGAATGGGACTTCCTATGGAAAATAATATCTTTATCAATCCCAATTATGAATGGTCTTTTTATGTTGGCAATAACAAATATCTGGATAACAAGACGGGTGATGACAGAAAGAGATTTCGGGATATGATGTTCAAATGGTGGGAAACCGGAGCAGCCTATAATAAAATGGATAGTATTGATGGTACACCGAATCGACTTTTTCAACGTTGGATTAGTCATCCTGCATTTGATACATATTGGCAAAATATGGCTCCGTATAAAAAAGATTTTGCCAAGATTAATATTCCTGTCTTAGCATTCGATGGTTATTACAATGATTCCCAGAATTCAGGGATTTACTACTTGCGCGAGCTCAATAAATACAGTCCCCAGACACCGACTTATCTGGTGATTGGTCCTTACGGCCATTTCGGAACACAAATGGGAGGGCAGGAAGTGATCAACGGATATACAGTTAGTAAAAACGCATTATTTCCAATCAAGGAATACACTTATCAATGGTTAGATTATATTCTCAAAGATGCAGAAAAACCAGCTTTTCTGAAAGATAAGATTAATTATCAGGTTATGGGAACAGATGAATGGCGAAGTGCCGCTTCATTGGAGGCGATGCATAACAGTTATTTGAAATTTTATTTAAGTTCTGTTAAAATCAGAGATAACGGATATTTGCTGAGCCAAAATAAACCTGAACCCAATAAATATTTAATTCAGAAAGTAGATCTTGCAGACCGTACAAGCAGCAATAATGATTATTATCCCGATCCCATTATTCGGGAAAGTGTAGCCGGTAATGGTTATGTTTTTACAAGTGAACCTTTGGATGCTATGATTGTGAACGGATCATTTCTCGGAAATATAAAACTGAGCATCAACAAAAAAGACGTAGATCTGGGGCTAACTCTTTACGAACTCACACCCGAAGGAAAATATTTTCACCTTTCTTACTATATCGGAAGGGCAAGTTATACCAGGGACAATACTAAAAGACAATTATTAATTCCTGGTAAAAAAGAAACTATCACTTTTGAGAATATTCACCTGATCAGCAAGCAGCTACAGAAAGGAAGTCGATTGGTCATTGTTCTGAATGTCAACAAAAACCCTTTCTCAGAACTGAATTACGGAAGCGGAAAAGCAGTAACCACCGAAACCATTGCCGATGCAAAAGAACCTTTGATCATCCAGTGGTTTAACGATAGTTTTGTTGAGATTCCTATTTTAAAGTTTTCAGGAAAAAGCTATATCGGTTGAATACTAAGCTTTTATAAAGATTATCAAAAAAGTCAGGTAACGATTTGGTAACGGTGCTTACTGCTTTGCTTTTCAACGTACTTCCGTTAGCTCAAGGCAAATATACAAAAATATAAGGATAGGAAAATTAAAACCTATCCTTATATTTATCACTCTTAAATATTTTTGATTCTTATTAATACCTACTAGAATAAAACATTAATTTCCTGATATTCCATTAACAAAAGTATCTACGAAACCTATGATTTTATTTAGAATACGATCTCCGATTTCCTTAGATTTTAATACACTTGGTCTTCCTTCTTTCCGTAAATCTAAAATTTCTTTTCGCAAAGGTTCACGTTCTGTAAACAAATAATTCTCTATAAGTCTTTCTGTTTTTTCTTCGGAAAGATTTTCTGTATTGACTAGTTCCTGAAGAGCCTTTTCTTGCTCTACAGTCCAGAATTTTTCAAACTCCTCAGGAATGGTATCCGTATCTTCAATATGTGGTAAACTTTCCTGAATAAATTTTTCAATTAATTCCCTTTTGCTTCTTAATGATACTTCGGTGTTCAGTAAATTGAATATGTCTTTTTCAATACTTTCTTTGTCTTTTGCACTATGTTTCGACTTGAATTTAATCAATAACTGAAGTATGTAAGTTACATTGATCGTATCACGCCTTATCAATTCCAATTCAAAATCTATATCATTGAGAATAGACGCTTTTTTAGACGGGTCAGTAGGATCAAGTCTTTCCTTTAAATCCAAATATTTACTGGTGTAATCTGCAAAAAGCTGTTCTTCCATCTGTAAATCATCCCAAGTAAATTCTGTGTAGTGGCTCATTTTCTTGTGCAAACGCATCATGGCACGGAAAGCCAAAATAAATTGTAGCTGATCTTCTTCCGAATATAAGCCATCAACAGATACTACTTGCGGAACGATTTCTAATAGTTTCTGTGCGGCTTCATTGAACTTTTCTACATACGCTTCGTATGGTTCTACAATAATCTCGTCAATTGCTTCTTTATTGCTAAATAAAGCGATGGCTTCGTCTGTCTTGTCTTTAAGGTTTCGGAAACATACAATATTTCCCTGTGTTTTATTCTTATCCAAGATACGATTTGTACGGCTAAATGCTTGTATCAATCCATGATATTTCAGATTTTTATCAACGTATAAGGTGTTTAAATACTTACTATCGAATCCTGTCAAAAACATATTGGCTACCAATAAAATATCTGTCTCGTTTTGCTTTGATTTTTTGGCTACCGCATTGTAATAATTGTAAAATCCTTCGGTATCTTTTACGTTCTGTTTCTCTCCAAATAGTTCATTAAAGTCTTCCACATAAGTTTCTAATAATTCTCTACGATGAGGCTTGTATCCGTATGCTGCTTGTGGTTCGGCAACCATTCCTAAGTGGGAATAAATAGCATCTTCCATTTCCTCTTCGTTCTGAGCAAAACTAAAAATAGTTGCTATTTTTAAATCGTGCTGTCCCTCTTGTTTTTTACGCTTGAAAATTTCATAGTATTGAATGACCGAATCAATATCATGTACACACATCATTGCACAAAATTTCCTGTTTTGCGTTTTCTGATCGTGGTATTGAATGATGTAATCTACAATGGCTTCCTTTCGTTCAGGCGCTTCAAAAACTTCCGTTTCGTTAATTTGCTCTACTTTTAAATCAATGATATGCTCTTTCTGTTTGAAAGTCTGAATATATTCTACCGAAAACTTCAATACATTCTCGTCACGTATAGCATCTGTAATTACATATTTGTGCAGACATTTTCCAAACAAACTAGCTGTTGTTTTTTCTCCATCTGCATTCTCTGCCAAAATAGGTGTACCTGTAAAGCCAAATAGTTGAATATTGGTAAAATAATTGACGATGTTTTTGTGGGTATCACCAAATTGCGAACGATGGCATTCGTCAAAGATAAAAACCATCCTTTCTTGCTGAATGGATTTCATTTTTGATAAGTTTCTACCTGAAATTGCATTATTTAGCTTTTGAATGGTGGTAACGATGATGCGAACATTCGGGTCGTTTAATTTACGAATAAGGTCATCCGTATTAGTAGCAGAACTTACCGAGCCCTTACTAAATTTATCATACTCTTGGTTGGTTTGATAATCCAAATCTTTTCTATCTACCACAAAAACCACTTTTTTGATAGCTGGAATTTTGGATAGAATCTGACTGGCTTTGAAACTAGTTAAGGTTTTACCACTTCCAGTTGTATGCCAGATGTAGCCATTTTTTTCGATATTATAGCCATTCAGTATTTCGTTTTCTTTTACCTTTTTGATAATACTTTCTACCGCATAATATTGGTATGGGCGAAGTACCATCAGACGTTTATCGGTTTCATTCAGAACGATGTATTTACAGATCATTTTACTGATATGACAAGGTTCCAAAAAAGAATCGGTAAAGCCATTTAAAATATTATTTAATGGATTATTTTGTTCGTCTGTCCAATGGAATGTCTGCAAAAATTCCTGTTTGTGTGAACCGAAATTACTGAAATATTTGGTGTTTACACCGTTACTGATTACGAATAACTGTACAAAATGAAACAATCCTTTTCCAGCACCAAAGCTATGTTTTTGATAGCGGTTGATTTGGTTGAATGCTTCTTTCATTTCCAAGCCTCTTCGCTTCAGCTCGATTTGCACCAAAGGCAACCCATTCACCAGTAAGGTTACATCATAACGGTTTTCATATTTCCCTTCTTGCGTGATTTGATTGGTCACTTGATATTCGTTCTGACACCAATGTTCTACATTGAGAAATTCAAAATAGAGGTTATCACCATTATCCCGAAGGATATGGTGCTTTTTCTCACGAAGTATTTTTGCTTTTTCAAAGACAGATCCTTTATTGAGAATGTTTAGTACTTTTTCAAATTCACTATCGCTAAATTGTATATGATTGTGCTTTTCTAATTGTGTTTTCAGGTTTGCCAGCAAAGCTTTTTCATCAGCAATAAAAGCGTATTTATATCCCAATTTTTGTAATTGGGTAACAAGTTGCTCTTCTAAAATTTGTTCGGACTGTTTGCTCATTACTCAGTATTAGGTTTCGTAGGATTATTGCTCTACAAAGAAATCTTCGTCTAAATGTTTTACTTCATAAGTTGCTTTTATTTGTACACCAACATTATATTCATGCATTAAATCAACTAACTTATTACCATCTATCAAGATGATTTTGTGATGTGCATTTTTAGCCTTTTCTTCTGCACCTTTATCAAATAAAGAAGTCGTCACAAAAACACCTTTGTTGGTATCACCGCTCATTGCCCCAATGAAATTTCTTATGTCTTTTTCACGGACTTTATTTTCTGTAAATCTTTTTGCCTGAATATAGATTTTATCCAATCCAAGTTTATCTTCATTTATAACTCCGTCAATTCCTCCATCAGAAGATTTTGTAGTTTCAATAAAATCTCCGTATCCCATTTTCTTTAACAGAATCAAAATAACTTTTTCAAAATAATAAGGATCGATCTCTTTCAGCTTTTCAAGAAGCTCGTTCTTTGTTTCTCTCTCAATTTGGCTAAAGCCTTCATCAATTAAATCCTGCGGAGAAGCATTCGATATTTTCTTTATTTCTGTTGATTTTTTATCATTTTCAGTTTGATAAAAATCCATCAAAGAACTTTCCTGCTCTAAGTTATTTAAACTTAAATGTGTTTTCTGAGCAACCCCTTTTTCCGTAATTTGTACATTTCCTCTTGAGGGATAATGAATATATCCACCTTTCTTAAGATAAGATTTTCCCCAAGCAATTCTATTATTGATTAAGTTCTCTCCAGATTTTGTAGTTTCTTCAAGAAGTTCTTTGGGTAGATGAGCGTAATACTTTTCAATCACCCTCTTTTGCATCACCCTTGTATGAATTATTTCTCCATTTGATAGAATGTCCAGAATCGGATTAAAAGTTTCATGGAATTTAGGCAGTTCTTGATGCATTTATAAATTAGAAATTATGAGCTATGACACTAACTTTCGTACTGAACAAATATAGCAAAAAATGTACTCATAACTCATAATTATCAACTCTTAACTACCTTAATGCCTTAAACATTTGCTCAATAGCTTTCTTCTTTTGTTCCATATTAGGATGTACATAAAGATTTAACGTGGTGCTGATGTTGGAATGCCCTAATAGTACACTTACCGTTTTATAATCGCAATTACTTTCAATACATCGGGTTGCGAAACTATGTCTTAACCCGTGAAATTTAAGTTCAGGCATTTTTAATTCTTTCATTAAATTTTTGTAATAGCTTCTGTAGGTTCTTGGCTCAGTAGGTTTAGCATCGTTTGTCAATACAAAGAATGATGGATTGACTATCTTTTTAAAAGGTTTCAATATCCGTAATAGGTCTTTACTTATCGGAATTTCACGAATAGAATTTTTGGTTTTAGGTGTGTCCAGAATCAATTCTGTTTTACGAATTCCATCTTCTATAACATAAATCCGCTGAATGGTTCTGTTAACACTGATAATTCCGTTATCGGTATCAATATCTTCCCAAGTTAATGCACATACTTCCCCAATACGCATTCCTGCACTTAAACATATATATACACCTAAATTCCTAAATGTAAAATGCTCTTGTATGTAGTTCATTATTTTTTTCTGATCAGTCTTGGTAAGCACTTCAATATTGTGTTTTTCTCGTTCAGTAGGAAACTGAATATCAAAAGGGGTATATTTCAACCATTTGTTTTTAGCTCCGAATTTTAAAATCATTTTCAGAACAATTAGAATATCCTTAATTGTTTTATGACTTAAACCCGTTTCCAATTTTTGAAAAACAAAGCTTTGAACATCAGCTTCCTCAATCGCAATTTTGTTTCCGAAATTAGGTAGTAGATGATTTTCAATTAATAGCGTATAAGCTGAGAAACTCGACTTTTTCACATACTGTTTTTTGTCTATTTTCCATAGATCGATAACTTCTGAGAGTTGTTTTTGTTCATTCATTATAATTTAATTTTTTAAAATCTCAAAGGAAAGCAATTAAGGACACTTTATCCCCCAGATAGATTTGGAACTAAGGTTCCCAATTTGAGATTTCCTGAATTTACGGAGGAGTGGGAAACTAAGAAGTTGGGGGAAGTAGCAACAAATGTTATGTACGGTATGAATGCTGC
>NZ_FNBH01000011.1 GCF_900102265.1 Epilithonimonas hungarica
TGTAAATCGTCAGCGAAAAGTGGACATTAGATATTAAAAAGTTAAGGAGTGTTTTCATAAAAAGAGTAATTTTAATTATGGCAGCACCGAAAAAGAAACCGACAGAGAAATTCGTAAAAGATATTCGGCAGAACACCCGCAGAATATTCACTGCAGAGCAAAAGATTTTAATCGTGATGGAAGGTCTTCGAGCGGAGACTTCCGTAGCCGAACTTTGCAGGAATCATAATATTGCACAGTCGCAGTTTTATGCCTGGAACAAGGAGTTTATGGAAGCAGGAAAGAAGCGTCTCAATGGAGATCTCGCTCGCGAGGCTACGAGTGATGAAGTATCAGATCTGAAGAAGGAAAACGCACGTTTGAAAGAGATTGTAGCTGATCTGGTCGTTCGTTATGACATTGTAAAAAAAGTTTAGACAGGCTGGATTAATCGATAAATACAGAAAATATATGAGATTATCCGCAGCTGAGAAATACGAGATCATTCAAACGGTAACCACAAGTGAACTCGGCGTGAAACGAACCTTGGAAAGTTTTGGAATTGCAAGAAGCAGCTTTTACAAATGGTATCAAAGCTACCTCGAATACGGTTATGATGGCTTGAAAACTACGAGAAGAACAAACCATAGGCAATGGAACAGCATTCCTGAAAGACAGAAAGATTTGGTGGTAGAGATCGCTTTGGAACACACCGAATTATCTGCAAGGGAACTGGCCTACAAAATTACCGATGAGCAAGGTATTTTTATTTCAGAATCTAGTGTTTACCGGATTTTGAAGCAAAGAGACTTAATCCCGGCACCGAATCATTTTCTTCTTTCGGCAGCAAATGAGTTCAAAGACAAAACGGAATTTGTGCATCAAATGTGGCAAACAGATTTTACTTATTTTAAGATCATTGGCTGGGGATGGTACTATCTGAGCACGATTTTGGACGATTACAGCCGCTACATCATTCACTGGGAGCTATGCGACTCAATGAAAGCCGAAGATGTGAAACGAACGGTGGACACAGCCATTAAAAAAGCGAAATTAAAGACCAAAGTCAAACCGAAACTGCTCTCGGACAACGGTTCCTGCTACGTCTCCAATGAGTTGAAAAGCTATCTGAAAGACGATTTAAGAATGAAACAGGTTCACGGAAAACCGATGCATCCGCAGACCCGGGGCAAGATCGAGCGTTATCACAGAACGATGAAAAACGTAGTGAAACTAAATCATTTTTATCACCCCGAGGAACTCATCCAAGCACTGGAGAAGTTTGTAGAAAACTACAATAACAAGCGCTATCATGAGTCGATAAATAACCTCACTCCCGCGGATATGTTCTTCGGAAGATCAGAACAGATTTTGAAAAAAAGAAAGCAAACAAAAGCGGAATCCATCCTAAAAAGAAGACAAATGTATAACCAACAAAAATTAGTAAGTTTATAAACCGAAAATCCTCCTTAAGGATTTAAACTAAAATGTCTAAGTTGGTTTGAAGACGTACAT